>CAVWZR010000019.1:0-13923 GCA_963759515.1 uncultured Actinomycetota bacterium
TCGGGGGTGCGGCGGGCGCGTGCGAGGCGGGCCGGGGAAGAATCGTCGGCATGGTCGACCGCTCGCTACATCCGGGTCAAGGCGATGGCCTACCTGCCGAACGCCGCCGGGACGCACCACGCCGTCCTGCGCGGCCACCGACCCGACGGGTGACCGGGTCTTCCACCGGCTGCTCGGCGGCGGCGTCGAGCTGGGGGAGCGCGTCGGTGGACGGCGATCGTGCGCGAGATCGCGGAGGAGCTGAAGGCGACGCTTGGTCGAGCCGCGAGCTGCTCGGCGTCGCTCGAGAACGTCTTCACCTACGACGGCGAGGTGGGACACGAGGTCGTCTTCGTGTACGCCGGACGGCTGGCCGAGGGCGACGTCGTCCCTCCCGAGGGCGGCTGGTACGACGACGTGGGCGATCCCGATGTGGGTCGAGTGGCGTCCGATCGGTGCCCCGGTCGAGGGCGACGCCGACACGCTGCCTCTGTATCCGGACGGGCTCGGGACGCTGCTGCCTGTCGGGTAGAGTCGAGCGGGCACAGCGTCGTGCTCCCCTCTCCCTTCGCATCCCGAGGACACGCTGCTGTGAGCAAGCCCGTCGTACTGATCGCCGAGGAGCTCAGCCCCGCCACGGTGGAGGCGATCGGCCCCGACTTCGAGATCCGGCACTGCAACGGCGCCGACCGCGCCGAGCTCCTGTCCGCGATCGCCGATGTCGACGCGATCCTGGTGCGGTCGGCGACCAAGGTGGACGCCGAGGCGCTGGGGGCCGCCAAGCACCTCAAGGTCGTGGCGCGGGCAGGTGTCGGCCTCGACAACGTCGACGTCCTGCGCCGCCAGCCATGTCCGGCGTGATGGTCGTCAACGCTCCGACCTCCAACATCGTCAGCGCCGCCGAGCTGGCGATCGCCCTCTTCCTGGCCGCCGCCCGCCAGATCAGCGTCGCCCACGCATCCCTACGCCGGGGCGAGTGGAAGCGCGGGGCGGGTTCACCGGCATCGAGCTGTTCGAGAAGACACCCTCGGCATCGTCGGTCTCGGCCGGATCGGCGTCCTGGTCGCACAGCGCCTGACCGCCTCGGGATGAACGTCATCGCCTACGACCCCTACGTCCAGGCCGGCCGCGCGGCCCAGATGGGCGTGCGTCTCGTCGACCTCGACACGCTGCTCGAGGAGTCCGACTTCGTCAGCGTCCACCTCCCCGAAGACACCCGAGACGATCGGGCTGATCGGCGCCGACCAAGCTGGCGAAGGCCAAGCCGACCATGGTCCTCGTCAACGCGGCCCGAGGCGGGATCGTCGACGAGGCCGCGCTGTACGCCGCCCTCAAGGAGGGCCGCATCGCCGCCGCCGGCATCGACGTCTACAGCCAGGAGCCCTGCACCGACAGCCCGCTCTTTGAGCTCGACAACGTCGTCGCGACGCCGCACCTCGGTGCCTCGACCGACGAGGCACAGGAGAAGGCCGGGATCGCCGTCGCGAAGTCGGTGGCGCTCGCGTTGAGTGGTGAGCTCGTCCCCGACGCCGTCAACGTCCAGGGCGGCGTGATCGCCGAGGACGTCCGACCCGGCATCCCCCTCACCGAGAAGCTGGGCCGCATCTTCACCGCGCTGGCCGGCGAGGTCGCCCAGCAGATCGACGTCGAGGTCCGCGGCGAGATCACCGCGTACGACGTGAAGGTGCTCGAGCTGGCCGCGCTCAAGGGCGTCTTCACCGACGTCGTGGAGGATCCGGTGACCTACGTCAACGCGCCCTTGCTCGCCGCCGAGCGTGGCACCGCGGTCCGCCTCGTGGCCGAGTCGGAGAGCCCCGATCACCGCAACCTGATCACGATCCGAGGCACCCTCGCCGACGGATCACAGATATCGGTCAGTGGCACCCTCATCGGCATCGCGCAGCGCGAGCGGCTGGTCGCGGTCAACGACTTCCCGGTCGACCTCGAGCCCACCGATCACCTGGCGTTCCTCACCTACGCCGACCGCCCGGGCATGGTCGGCACCGTCGGGCGGATCCTCGGCGAGTGCAAGATCAACATCGCCGGCATGCAGGTCTCCCGCGACGGCAAGGGCGGCCACGCACTGGTGGCGCTCTCGGTCGACTCGGCGATCCCCAGCGACGCCCTCGCCGAGATCGAGCAGGCCATCGACGCCACGTCGCTGCGCGCGGTCGACCTCGTCTGAGCCATCTACGCGACCATCACCCGCGTACGCCGCTCCGGTGCCTCACCGGTCGTGGTGCTGACGGCCTCCCACGCCTCGGCGAGTCGGTCGACGGCGTCGCGTAGCTCGGCCGCCGGCCGGGTGTAGGGGATCCGGACGAAGGAGTCGAACCCGCCGTCGACCCCGAACAGCGGACCGGGTGACACGACGACACCGCGGCGCTCCGCCTCGCTCGCCAGCGCCGACGCGCCTCCGCGTCGTACGCCGGCCGGCAGCTCGCACCACAGTGACAACCCGCCACGGGGGAGCAGGAAGCGCCACTGCGGGAGCTTCTCGGCGGTCGCCTCGACCAGGGCGTCGCGCTGGTCGCGCAGGCGGGCGCGGTTGACGGTCCAGTGCTCCTCACGGTGCTCGAGCAGGCGCGCCGTGACGAGTTGCTCGTACACCGGTGAACCGAGGTCCAGTGCCACACGCGCCGCCACGAGTCGCTCGACCAGTCGGAGCGGCGAGCGGATCCAACCCACCCTCAGCCCGCCCCAGAGACTCTTGCTGGCACTGCCGAGGCTGATCGTGTCGGGAGCGAAGGAGGCGAACGGGCGCGGCATGCGCCCCGCCTCGAGGTCCAGCTGCGCGTGCGACTCGTCGACGACCGGCACCGTGTCAGTACGCCGCAGCAGGGCGGCGTACTGCTCGCGCTGTGCGTTGCCCATCAGGTTGCCGGTGGGGTTCTGGAAGTCCGGGATCAGGTAGGCGAGACGGGGACCCGCCTGCTTCGCGATCCGACCCACTGCGTCGAGATCCCAGCCGTCGACGTCCATCGGCACCGCCACGCGACGGGCGCCGGCGCGGGTGAGGGCGGCGTGAGCGTTCGGGTAGCCGGGTGACTCGACGAGCACGCGGTCGCGCGCGCCGACGAGTGCCTGCGCGACGATCATCAGCGCCGAGAGGGCCCCCGGGACGACGAGGATCTGCGCGGGATCCGTGGACAGTCCGCGGTCGTCGTACGTCGCCGCGATCGCCTCCTGGAGGGCCGGGAGCCCGGTGGGGAAGTAGCCGTGGCCGCCGAGATAGAGCGGGAGGTCGGTGGCGGCCTCGGCGTACGCGGCCGCGATGCCCGGGGGCGCGGACGGCGCGGCGCAGCTGAGGTCGACGACGTCGTCCCCGGTGGCGTGGGGGGTGAGGGTCCGGTCGAGGGCCTGCCGGCGTCCGCCCGGCACGCGGGTATAGGTGCCCGATCCCTGTCGCGCGACGGCATACCCCGTCTCGACCAACGACGCATAGGCGCGGGTGACCGTGGTCCGGGAGACCTTCAGGGCGACGCTCAGGTCGCGTTCGCTCGGCAGTCGCAGGTCGGCATCGACGCGCCCGTCGCCGATCAGCAGTCGCAGCTCGTCGGCGAGGCCGGCGTACGCCGGGTTGCGGTCGAACTCGCCCGCCAGCGACGCCAGGCGCGCGGCGGCAATGGATCCCGTCATGCAGTCCACTCTCTCACAATTGGCTCTTGATGAGGAGGCCAATCTGACGCACGCTCATGGGGTGACCACCACGACCGCCACGCCGCCCCTCGTGTTGAGCGAGCTCGGCCCATCGCGCAGCTGCGCGCGGGTCGGCTGGGTCGACGCCTCGTGCAGCTGTACGCCGGCCTGGTGCTCTACGGGTTCTCGATCGCCCTGATGGTGCGGTCCCACCTCGGCCTGGCGCCGTGGGACGTGCTCCACTCCGGACTGACCAAGCACTTCCCGATCGACATCGGACAAGCGCTGGTGATCGTCAGCTTCGTGGTGATGATCGCCTGGATCCCGCTGCGCGAGATGCCGGGGCTCGGCACGATCTCCAACGCGATCGTGATCGGCGTCTCGACCGACTTGTTCCTGGTGGTCCTGTCGCGTCCCGACGCGATGTCCGTACGCATCGTGTTGCTCGTGGCCGGCATCGTCCTGCAGGGCGTCGCCACGGCGGCGTACATCGGCGCTCAGTTCGGTCGCGGACCCCGCGATGGACTGATGACCGGACTGTCGCGGCGCAGCGGCCGATCCCTGAGGCTCGTGCGGACGATCATGGAGCTCGCGCTCGTGGTGATCGGTCTGCTGCTCGGCGGTGTCGCCGGCCTGGGCACGATCGTGTACGCCGTGTCGATCGGTCCGCTGAGCCAGGCGTTGTTGCCGGCGTTCCTGGTGTCGCCCGCCAGGCCGGACGTTTCGGATCGACCGAACCTGGGGACGTAACCGGGCGGGGTGCTGGAACGGTCCGGTCCGGGGGGCCTCGGTGAGAGAGGTTCGCGCATGTCCGTCGACACCGCTCCGAGTCAACCGGAACGCAAGCGGCGCGACTTCGCGCTGAAGCGCGAGGTCGGACTGATCGGCCTCATGTGGGCATCGATGGGGTCCATCATCGGCTCCGGGTGGCTCTTCGGGGCGCAGGAGGGACTGATTGCAGCCGGCCCGGCCGTGATCTTCGCCTGGCTGATCGGCGCGGTCTGCATGCTGGTGCTCGCTCTCGTGCACGCCGAGCTCGGCGCGATGTTCCCCGTCTCCGGTGGCACCGCGCGATTCCCGCACTACGCCTTCGGCGGCGCCGTTGGCGCGTCGTTCGGCTGGTTCTCGTGGCTCCAGGCCGCGACCGTGGCGCCGATCGAGGTCTCGGCGATGATCACCTACGCTCAGGAGTGGGACTTCGCCCACAGCTGGGTGAAGCCCGAGACCGGCGTCCTGTCGACCACGGGCATCATCGTGGCCGTCATCCTGATGGCCGTCTTTGTGGCCATCAACTTCCTCGGCGTGCGGCTTCTGGCGACCACCAATAGCGCCATGACGTGGTGGAAGGTGGCCATCCCGTTGCTGGTCATCCTGGTGCTGGCGTTCAACAACTTCGACACCGGGAACCTCCACGCTGCGGACGGCTTCGCGCCCCGCGGGCTGAAGGGCGTGCTGGAGGCCGTCTCGACCGGCGGCATCATCTTCAGCTACCTCGGGTTCGAGCAGGCCGACCAGCTGGCCGGTGAGGCCAAGAACCCCAAGCGCGACATCCCGCTGGCCATCATCGGCTCGATGGCCATCGGCACGGTCATCTACGTCCTTCTGCAGATCGCCTTCTTTTCGCCTTGCCGGACAGCGCCATCGGCGAGAAGTGGGACACCGTGGGCAACGGTCTGTACACCACGTTCACCGGGCCGTTCGCCAACGTCGCGACCCTGCTGAGCCTGGGCTGGCTCGCCTGGGTGATCAAGGCGGACGCGGTGATCAGCCCGGCAGGCACCGGTGTCATCTACACCACCGGCTCG
The DNA here is from genome assembly GCA_963759515.1 of uncultured Actinomycetota bacterium. Lineage (GTDB taxonomy): Bacteria > Actinomycetota > Actinomycetes > Propionibacteriales > Nocardioidaceae > Nocardioides. The sequence continues at coordinate 5,424 of CAVWZR010000019.1, forward strand.
TCCCGCGTGGCCTACGGCCTGTCGCGCAACGGCTACGTGCCCTCGATCTTCGAATGGACGAACACGCGCTCCGTCCCGTGGGTCGGGCTGGTCGCGGCGTTCATCACCGGCTGCATCTGCTTCCTTCCGTTCCCGTCCTGGCAGTCGCTGGTCGGGTTGATCACGAGTGCATCGGTGTTGATGTACGCCGGTGCCCCGCTCTCGCTGTCGGGCGTTCCGGAAGCGGCTCCCCGACCAGGAGCGTCCATTCCGCCTGCCGGCGGCCGGGGTCCTGTCGCCGGTCGCCTTCGCGATCTCCAGCCTGATCATCTTGTGGACGACCTGGGACACCGACTGGAAGCTCGGGGTCTCGATCCTGATCGGCTACGTGATCCTGGTCGGCAATCGATTGCTGAACCTGAACCAGGAGCACCAGCCAATGCTCGACTGGCGGGCGGCGTCCTGGCTGCCGGCGTACCTCCTCGGGATGGGGGTCATCGTCTACATCAGCTCGTTCGGGCCGATGGACGATCCGATCCTGCCGTTCCTCTGGGACATGTTGGTGACCATGCTGTTCAGCTTCGCGATCTTCTACTGGGCCATCCAGGTCTGCCTGCCGCAGGAGAAGATCGAGCAGATGATGGAGGAGGTCGTGCTCCCCGAGGAGGAGGGGATGGGCGCACCTGCCCACTGATCGGGATACGAGGGAAACGCCTCGCGTGCGAGTCGCTAGCGCTTGGTCGCGATCAGTGCCGAGGCATCGGGCGCTACCAGCACCTCGACGGCGGCGAACCGGTCGTCGCTGAGCCACTCCTCGCGCAGCGTGTCGACCCGTCCGGCGAAGACCGGCGGCCACACCTGGCACGGCGTGAAGTCGTCGAGGACGACGATGCCGCCGTCGTCCATCAGTTCGACCACCTTGTCGGGGCTCGACGCCGACGGCTTGCCCGAGTCGAGGAAGAGCAGGGAGAACGGCCCGCGGTCGAGCATGGTCGACCAGTCGGCGGCCAGCACCTCGACCTGGTCGTCGTCGTCGAAGATCTCGGCGGCAGCCTCGGCGAGGGCGGGGTCGAGCTCCGCGGTCAGGATCCGCGTGCCGGACCCGCGGACGCCGGACCGCAGCCAGGCGGTGCCGACGCCGCAGCCGGTGCCGAACTCCGCCATCGTCCCCTCACGCGTCGCGGCGAGGGTCGCGAGCAGTCGCCCGGTCTCGTTGCGACAGAACGCGGCGTAGCCCGCCCGGCGCGAGACATCGAACGCGCGGGTGACGATCTCTGGCAGCTCCGGGGGTGCGCTCATCCGTGGGTCCTGGATGGTTTCCTGACGGCTTTCCTCACGACGTCGAGTCTCTCATCTCGGTATCGCCGTCTCGCATCGTGAACTCCGACGCCTATCCGGCTGCGTCCCAGCGCGCGCCGTCGTACCGTGGTCACATCATGCGGAGCGTGTTCGTACTCATCGTGCGCCGCGGCGGGTCCTGACAGACGGGACCGACTCGCCGCGGTGTTCGGCGTTGCGCCCCAGGTCCTGTCACCCGATGAGCCGCTCCGCGGCGGATCCGCACAAGATCTCTCTCACCGCGTGATCCGCGACCCGAGCTCTCTGATCTCGTTCGTGCGACCCACGACCGGATGCGCCGGCTCCGCCTCGCGGCGGCTCGTCTTCTTCATCCACCGGCACACCGAGCACCACACAGGAAGACGAGGAGCAGTTCCGTGTACGACATGTACCCCGACGACTGGGGTCCCGCGAACCACCAGCCCGAGAACCCGCACAACCAGCAGGCGATCCAGGCCTCACTCGACCTGCGGGACAACGGTGGCCGGTTCCCCGACGACAACTAACCTGCCGCCATGAGCTCCGCCGCCACGCCTGCTGACACGACCACCTCGATCCGGGTGGCCGTGATCGGTGGCGACGGGATCGGTCCGGAGGTGACCGCGGAGGCACTCAAGGTGCTCGAGGCCGCGGCACCGGTGAAGGTCGAGCAGACACGCTACGACCTCGGAGCGCAGCGCTACCTCGCCACGGGAGAGGTACTGCCCGACTCGGTGCTGGGCGAGATCCGCGAGCACGACGCCATCTTGTTGGGGGCGGTCGGTGGGAAGCCGGGCGATGCCCGGCTTCCGGCGGGCGTTCTCGAGCGTGGACTCCTGCTGCGGCTCCGCTTCGAGCTCGACCACTACGTCAACCTGCGTCCGTCTCGGCTGTATCCGGGTGTGCCCTCGCCGCTCGCCGACCCCGGTGAGGTCGACTTCGTCGTCGTCCGCGAAGGCACCGAGGGCCCCTACACGGGCAACGGCGGCCGCCTCCGTGCCGACACCCCGCACGAGGTCGCGACCGAGGTCAGCCTCAACACGGCGTACGGCGTGGAGCGGGTGGTGCGTGACGCGTTCGGGCGCGCCGCGCGACGGCCGCGTCGCACGCTCACGCTCGTGCACAAGACGAACGTGCTGGTCCACGCGGGAACCCTGTGGTCACGCATCGTGGATGCCGTGGGGCAGGAGTTCCCCGAGGTGACCGTGGACTACCTGCACGTGGACGCCGCCACCATCTTCCTGGCCACCGACCCCGCCCGCTTCGACGTGATCGTGACCGACAACCTCTTCGGCGACATCCTCACCGACCTCGCCGCCGCCGTGACCGGCGGGATCGGCCTCGCCGCGTCGGGCAACATCAACCCCGAGCGCACCGCCCCCTCGATGTTCGAGCCGGTGCACGGCTCGGCGCCCGACATCGCCGGCCAGGGCGTCGCCGACCCCACGGCCGCGATCCTCTCCGCGGGTCTGCTGCTCGACCACCTCGGCCATCACGCCGCGGCCGCCGCTGTCGATGTCGCGGCCGTCGCCGACCTCGCCGACCGAGTACCCGGGGCCACCCGGCGTACGTCGGAGATCGGCGACGCGATCGCCGGGCACGTGGCCTAGCTCGCAGACGTCTCATCGGGTTCCCCCGCCTGAGCGGGCGAAACCCAGTGCCCCAGATGACTTTCGAGAGGTGGACTAACGTGCGACCCATGGAGATCAGCACCACCCTCACAACGGAGCCCGTCGCCGACGAGCGCCTGGCAGAGATCCTGGCGAGCCCGGGCTTCGGCTCCTTCTTCACCGACCACATGTACGCGGTCCGGTGGAACCCCGGTGACGGCTGGCACGACGCCGAGATCACGCCGTACGGACCGCTGACCCTCGACCCGGCGACCGCGGTCTTCCACTACGCCCAGGAGATCTTCGAGGGCCTCAAGGCCTACCGTCACGACGACGGCAGCATCTGGGCCTTCCGCCCCGACGCGAACGCCGAGCGGATGCAACGCTCGAGCCGACGGCTGGCTCTTCCCGGCTGCCCGTCGGCGACTTCGTGCAGGCCGTCGAGGAGCTGGTGCGCGTCGATCGGCGCTGGGTGCCGGAGAGCGCCGGGGAGAAGAGCCTCTACCTGCGTCCGTTCATGATCGCCACCGACCGGTTCCTGGGCGTGCGGCCCGCCGAGCACGTCACCTTCCTGGTGATCGCGAGCCCGGCCGGCGCCTACTTCAAGCGCGGCCCGATGCCCGTCACCCTGTGGCTCACCACCGACTACACGCGGGCCGGTCGCGGCGGCATGGGAGCGGCCAAGACCGGCGGCAACTACGCCTCGTCGCTCGTGGCGCAGCAGGAGGCCACCTCGCACGGGTGCGACCAGGTCGTCTTCCTCGACAGCCAGGAGCTCACCTACGTCGAGGAGCTCGGCGGCATGAACATGTACTTCGTGTACGCCGACGGCCAGATCGTCACGCCGGAGCTCGGCACGATCCTCGAGGGCATCACCCGCGACAGCATCATCGAGCTCGCGGGGAAGATGGGACACCAGGTCGAGGAGCGGCGGATCTCGATCGACGAGTGGCGCGACGGTGTCATCAGCGGTGAGATCACCGAGGTCTTCGCCTGCGGCACCGCCGCCGTCGTGACCCCCGTGGGGTCCCTCAAGTGGGACGGTGGCGAGACGCCTGAGGTCGCCCAGGCGGGCGAGGTCACGATGGCGGTCCGGCAGGCGCTGGTCGACATCCAGTACGGCCGCGCCGACGACATCTTCGGCTGGATGCGCCGGATCTGCTGACCGCCGCGGTCGTCGCGAGCTCCCACCGTCGGAAAAAGTTGTGCAAGTCATCGAACTGGCGGCTTCGTCCGCGCATCCGACCATGCGACCCAGGTGACGTTCCGGAGAGAGGGGTTCTCGCATGTCGACGGTGTCGAGACGCGGTCTGTTGCAGTCCGCAGGCGGGATCGGCCTCGCCGCCCTGGCGGGCGCGCCGTCCCCTCACGCGTTGGCTGCGCTGGGCGCAGGGGTGTCCTCCGGCAGCGATCCGGTGTTCACCTTCGTGTCGATGCCGGACTTCATCAACGGTGACGTGGCCGACCTCTCGGTCCTCCCGAACTGGGACCACGGCCCCAACTCGGTGAACGACTACTGGCGACGGGCCATCGACCGGTGCCTCGGGTTCGTCGGCGACCACCGACCCGATGCCGTCTTCCTGGCCGGTGACCTGGTGGAGGGGCGCTGGAACATCGACTCGGACCACCGCCAGCTGTTCGGGCCGGTCAGCCAAGGCACCGATGCCGAGAGCATCGCCCTGTGCGAGTCCGCGATCCGGACCGCCGGGGACGTGCACTACTCCTTCGCCGCCGACCAGTTCGCCAGCCGTGGGCTGACTCTCTACCCGGCCATCGGCGACCACGAGATCCTCGACGACCGCGCCGGCCCGCTCAACCAGCGCTGGAAGCCGGGTGGCCGGACCGGCGGCCGGCCGGACAACCGCTATCACCTGGTGCCGCAGGCCAAGCAGGTGTGGGCCGACCACTTCACGATGCCGGGCGGGGTCCCGCGGTTCGCGCGCCGGCCGATCGGGTCGGCGGCCGAGTCGACGTCGTACGCCGTCTCGTTCGCGGACCAGGTCACGTTGATCACCGTCGACATGTTCACGAAACGGCCGAGTGGGGTGCGGCTCGGTGTGTTCGAGGGTCAGCTCCACTGGCTCAAGCACGAGATCCGGAGGGCCAAGCGCCGAGGACACGTGGTGATCGTCCAGGGCCACATCCCCGTCATGACGCCCACGCGCTGGATCGCCTCCGGGCGCCTCCATGTTCCCGAGGGACGGTCCTCGGCGTTCTACCGTGTCCTCGATCGCGAGGGCGCCGACCTCTTCCTGTGCGGTGAGGTGCACGACTCGACCGTGATCCAGCACGGCCGGCACGCGCCGGTACAGATCAGTCACGGGTGTGTCTTCCGGCTGGCGTTCAGCTACCTGGTCGGCCGCGTGTACGCGAGCGGGAAGACGCGCCTGGACCTCTTCGAGGTGCCGGTCACCGAGGCCAGTGTCGAGGAGGAGCTGTGGTGCTCCGACGTGAAGAAGCGCCAGCGCACCTACATCCAGTACGGCGATCCCATCCATCGCGGCATGCTCACGATGCACGACCGCCGCATCCACCAGCGCACGGCCAAGCTCGGGAAGTACGACCCCTTCTCCGACCCCTACGCGCTCGTCGCGGATCTCGGGACCACCCTGGTCTGAGGAGGGGTTCGGCGTTTCTGGCGAACGCCGACCATCCGCCTGGCACGATGTTGACATTCCAGTCGCCAGGGCCGCGTTCGGGACGGCCACGGGGGAAAGAGGAACCATGCCGACTCGGCGCGCAGTGCTCCGTGGGCTCGGTGGAGCAGGTCTGGCCGCCGCTGTCTCCGGCGTCCCGGCGTCGTCCGTCGTCGCCCTCGGTGGAGGATCGAAGGACCCGGTCTTCACGTTCGCCTCCCTGCCCGACTTCTTCAACGGAGACGTCGCCGACCTCAGCGTCCTGCCGACCTGGGACGGCGGTGCCAACTCCGTCAACTCGTATTGGTTGGACGCCATCGACCACTGCCTCGGCGCGGTGGCAGCGCATCGAGCCGGACGCCGTGTTCGTCGCCGGCGACGCTGTCGAGGCCCACTGGAACATCGACAGCGAGGGTCGAGAGCTGTTCGGACCGGTCAGCCCCGGCATCGACTCGGAGAGCCTGGAGATGTGCCGCTCGGCGGTCACGTCCGCGGGCGGCGTCCACTACGACTTCTATGCCGACCTGTTCTCGTCGCGCGGGCTGACCCTCTACCCGGCGATCGGCGACCACGAGCTGCTCGACGACCGCTCCGGCGAGCTCAACGACCGCTGGAGCCCGAGTGGCTTCCACCAGGGTGTCCCGGACAACCGGTACTACCTGGTCGACCATTGCAAGAGCGTCTGGGCGGACCGCTTCACCCGGCCGAACGGCGTCGCGACGTACGACCGCCGGCCCGTGGGTACGGCGTCCGAGTGGACGGCGTACGCCGTGTCCTTCGCCGACGCGGTGACGCTGATCACCGTCGACATGTTCATGCTTCACGACGCGGGGTCCGGTTGGGTGTCTTCCACGGACAGCTCCGCTGGCTGACCGAGGAGATCCGCCGGGCCAAGCGCCGCGGACACGTGGTCGTGGTGCAGGGCCACATCCCGATGATGCTGCCGACGCGGCACTTCAACTCGGGCCGGCTCCATCTTCCCGAGGGCCGAAGGTCGACGTTCTACCGGACCCTCGACCGCGAGGGTGTCGACCTCTTCCTGTGTGGTGAGGTGCACGACTCGACGGCGGTCCAGCACGGACGACGCGCGCCCTTGCAGATCAGCCACGGCTGCATCTTCCAAGATGCCTTCCCGTTCCTGGTGGGACGGCTCTACGAGGACGGCCGGCTCGTGCTCGACCTGCACGAGGCGCTCGTCGCTGAGGCGGGCGACGAGGCGGGGCTCTGGTCGAGCGACGCGAACCACCACCAACGCACCTATCTGCGCTACGGCGATCCGCGTCATCGTGGCCAGATCGTGCAGCGCCAAGGAGAGGTGCTGAGGGCGACCGGCAAGCTCGGCGCCTACCATCCACGGAACGACCCCTTCTCCTTCGGGGCGCCGGGCGGACTCGGCACCACGATCGTCTCGGACTGGTGACGGATCGGGTCGTGACCTCGCCGTGCTGGACACGATCGTCCGTCGGAGTGAGCCTGTTGGAGTGACTCGGGCCCGATGGCTGACCGCGGTCGCGGCGACCTGTGCGATCGCCGCCACCGGGCCGGCGTCGGCCGCGCCCGGATCCGCGGGAGCCGCGGGCGTCGGCGACCCGTACTTCCCGACCTACGGCAACGGCGGCTACCAGGTCGTCCACTACGGGGTCGACGTGCGCTACCGGCCGGACTCCCACCGCCTGAGCGGGGTCACCACCATCCGCGCGCAGCACCCAGCGGCTCACCTCCTTCCACCTGGACCTGATGCTCCACGCGACGCGGGTCGAGGTGAACGGCCGGCCGGCTCGCTTCCACAAGCCGTCACGCCATGAGCTGTGGTCGTCCCGTCCCGCACCGTCTCGAAGCGCAGCGCGATGACCGTCAAGGTCTGGTACGCCGGGCGGCCCGGCCGCATCAAGGTCCCGTATCACGTGTCCGGCGTACCGCCCTACCATCCCTGGCAGCGCTCGGGCGACGACGTGTTCGTGAACGGCTGCCCGGAGGGCGCCGCACTGTGGTTCCCGGTCAACGACCACCCGGTCGACAAGGCCGCCTACGACATCACCGTCGCGGGCGCCGCGGTCGTGGCAGGCCGTGGCCAACGGTCGGCTGATGTCGCATCACCCCACGCCGTCGGGCTCGGTCTGGCACTGGCGGCAGCCGACACCGATCGTCAGCTACCTGGCGTTCCTGGGCGTCGGGCACTACGCGATCCAGCAGGGCCGGGTCGACGGCCGTCCGTTCACCTATGCCTGGTCGACCCGGCTCGGGCCGCATCGAGCGGACAAGCTGCGGCACGCACTGCGACAGACGCCACGCCGGGTCGACTGGCTCTCGCGTCAGTACGGCCGCTACCCGTTCCGCCGCATCGGCGGCGTCGTACCCCCGGCCGAGCTGAACGTGTCGACGATCGAGTCCCAGGGTGGACCCGTCTACAACACCGCCACGCTCGCGTTCGGCGAGAACGCCACGCTGCTGATGACCCACGAGCTGGCGCACCAATGGTTCGGCGACAGCGTGTCGATCCGGCGGTATCGCGACCTCTGGCTCAACGAGGGTCTCGCCGTCTGGACCGAGTGGCTCTACACCGCGCGGCACGGCGGACCGTCGCTCAACGAGCAGTTCGGGACGGCGTACGACCTGCATCCGGCCGACGACGGATTCTGGGACCACCGCACGGGTGACCCGGGGCCGGACGACCTCTGGCCGCCGGTGTACACCCGCGGCGCGATGACCGCCCAGGCCCTGCGCAACGTCATCGGGGCGCCGGCCTTCCAGCAACTCCTGCGGACCTGGGTGCGCGAGCACCGGCACGGGCACGCGACCACACGGCAGTTCATCCGCCTCGCGAAGGCCGAGACGGGGCAGGAACTCACCCACCTCTTCCACGTCTGGCTCGACACTTCCGCACGCCCGGACGACACCCCGGACAACGGCCTACCGCGGGCCTGAGCCCCTGCTCGGGACCGCTGGTCGCGTGCGACC
>CAVWZR010000020.1:0-17877 GCA_963759515.1 uncultured Actinomycetota bacterium
GCGACCGGGTCACCACGGCGCGTTCGAGCTTGGCCACACCGGGGATCTCCAGGACGCCGGTCTTCGGGAAGGTCTGCTTCTGGCCGTTCGCGGTGACCGTGCCGAGGTGGGTCCCCTTGGCGGACCTCACGACACCGTGGGCGGTGCGCGTGACGGTCGCCTTGGCCACGATGTCCTGGATCAACAGCTGGCCGCCGAGGCTGAGACGGCCGATGTGGGCGCGCTCGTAGCCGTGGGCCCGGCGGGCGCCCTGTACCGACATCTCCCGCGTCGAGACGTTCGACGTGAGCAGCTGGCCGCCCAGGTCGAGGGTCGAGAGGCGCTTCTTGTGCACCTCCCCGTACGTGCCCTGGCAGGGCATCAGGTTCAGCGGGGTGCGTCCGCCCTTGAGGATGCCGCCCGCAGCCGTGACCACGTGGGTCGCTGCCGAGTGGCCGGCGAAGACACCGCCGGTCACGCCCGAGTTCAGCTCGGCACGCGAGTGCGCGACCCGGATCGACGTGCCGGAGGGGACGACGTCGATGCGGAGGGCAACGGCCTCGGCCCGGGCTCCGTTGCCGGAGTGAGTGGTCCGGCTCTTGCCCGCGTAGAGGGTGGCGAGACCGGGGATGGTGACCGGCTGGTCCGGCGTCGGCAGGGGGAAGGACTGGGCCGGGCCGACCGGAGGCGTGAACGCGAGGCTCCCGATCTGCGTGGAGGTCACCGGGTGGAAGCCCGTGCCGTCGTGCGACGCCGTGGACGTCGACGTGATGCCGTGGATCGCCAGCTCGCCCACGCCGGTCTCGGCGAGCACGATCTTGGAGATGGAGTGGGTCGAGTGCGAGGCGACGACACCGTGCTTCGACGTGGTCCAGACGCGGGTCCTCGAGTGGGAGATCGTGCCGAGGCCCGGCACGCTGGACTGGACGACGTCGTTCTCCTTCTGCTTCCCGGCCTGGTTGGTGCAGCCGATGGCCTGGTAGGCGGTGGTGTCGGACCCGGCCGGCACCTGACCGCCGATCTCGCGGGTGCCGAATCCGGATCCCTTGAAGGCGTACGTGGTGGTCTTGCTCGCGGACTTGCCGGTGGTCTTGCCGGTGATGGGAGCCGTCCCGGCGAACGTCGGCACGGTTCCGAGAACCAGGCCGACGGACAACGGGACGGTGGCGATCGCCAGGAGGGTACGAGGTTTCATTGGGGGGCTCCTCTGCCGATGTTTGACGCTCCCTTAACGGAATCTCGGCAGGCTGGTCACGCGGTGGGGCCGAGGTTTTACTTTCGGGTCTCCGCAGGGGAGCCGGGTGCGGAGTGTGCGCGGGCCTGAGGTTCAGGTATGTCTCAGATCCCAGACAGCCGGCCAGGGAGGGCGGTGGCGCCGGCTTCAGCCTCGGGAGTTGGATGACGGTATGGAGAGCGTGCGGGTGGGCGTCGGCCCCGTGTCCGTGGACGACGTGCTGGCCGTGGCCCGAGGCGGGGCGGCGGTGTCGCTGACCGAGGAGGCGCTCCTGGCGATCGACCGTGCGCGCGCGGTGGTCGAGGAGCTCGCGGCGGCCCCGACGCCGGCGTACGGGATCTCGACGGGGTTCGGCGCCCTGGCGACGCGGCACATCCCGACCGAGCTGCGCGACCAGCTGCAGCGCTCCCTGATCCGGTCGCACGCCGCGGGGTCCGGCCCGGAGGTCGAGCGCGAGGTGGTCCGCGGGCTGATGCTGCTGCGCCTCTCGACCCTCGCGACCGGTCACACCGGCGTACGACGGGAGACGGCGCAGCTGATGGCGTCGCTGTTGAGCGCGGGGATCACCCCGGTCGTCCGCGAGTACGGCTCGCTCGGCTGCTCCGGCGACCTGGCACCCCTGGCCCACTGCGCGCTCGTGCTGATGGGAGAGGGCGACGTCCGCGACGCGAACGGGACCTTGATGCCGGCCGGCGACGCCCTGTCCGCGGCCGGGCTCGCGCCCGTGCAGCTCGGCGCCAAGGAGGGACTTGCCCTCATCAACGGCACCGACGGCATGCTCGCCATGCTGGTCATGGCCGTCACCGACCTGCGCCGGCTGCTGCGCACCGCCGACATCTCGGCGGCGATGAGCGTCGAGGCGCAGATGGGCACCGACCGGGTGTTCGCCGCCGAGCTCCAGGCCCTGCGCCCCCAGGTCGGGCAGGCGCTGTCGGCGGCCAACCTCACTCGGATGCTGGCCGGCTCGGGGGTGATGGCGCATCACCGCGAGGACCGCTTCCACCGCGTGCAGGACGCCTACTCCCTGCGCTGCTCGCCCCAGGTGCACGGCGCTGCGCGCGACACCGTCGACCACGCGGCGACCGTCGCCGATCGCGAGCTCGCCGCTGCGGTCGACAACCCGGTGGTGCTCGTCGAGGAGGGTCGGGTGGAGTCGAACGGCAACTTCCACGGAGCTCCGGTCGCCTACGTCCTCGACTTCCTCGCCATCGTCGCCGCCGACGTCGCGTCGATCTCGGAGCGGCGCAGCGACCGCTTCCTGGACCGGGCGCGCAACCACGACCTGCCGCCGTTCCTCGCCGACGACCCCGGCGTCGACAGCGGGCTGATGATCGCGCAGTACACCCAGGCGGCGATCGTCTCCGAGCTCAAGCGGCTCGCGGTGCCCGCCAGCGTCGACTCGATCCCGTCGAGCGCGATGCAGGAGGACCACGTCTCGATGGGGTGGAGCGCCGCGCGCAAGCTGCGCCGCTCGGTCGACGGACTGACCCGGGTCGTCGCGATCGAGCTGATGACAGCGTCGCGCGGACTCGAGCTGCGCACCACCACCGGCGACACCGCGGGCACCACCGCCGCACCCGCCACCGGCGCCGCCGTACGCCTCCTGCGTGAGCACGGCGTCGGCGCACCCGGCCCCGACCGCTTCCTCTCACCCGAGATCGAGACCGCCGTGGAGCTGGTCGCCTCGGGAGCCGTCCTGTCCGCCGTCGAAGCCGAGATCGGAGAACTCGCATGACCGAGACCGCCAACCCGCGTCTCCCCATCCACGCCCCCCACGGCACCGAGCTGTCCGCGAAGTCGTGGCAGACCGAGGCCCCGCTGCGGATGCTGATGAACAACCTCGATCCGGAGGTCGCGGAGCGACCCGAGGACCTGGTCGTGTACGGCGGCACCGGCAAGGCGGCGCGCACCTGGCCGGCGTACGACGCGATCCTGGCCAGCCTGCGCGACCTCGAGGACGACGAGACGCTGCTCGTGCAGTCGGGCAAGCCGGTCGGCGTGATGCGCACTCACGCGTGGGCGCCACGCGTGCTGATCGCGAACTCCAACCTGGTCGGCGACTGGGCCAACTGGGAGGAGTTCCGCAAGCTCGACGAGATGGGCCTGATCATGTACGGCCAGATGACGGCCGGGTCGTGGATCTACATCGGCACCCAGGGAATCCTCCAGGGCACCTTCGAGACCTTCGCCGCCGTCGCCGACAAGAGGTTCGGCGGGACGCTGGCCGGCACCATCACCGTCACTGCCGGGCTGGGCGGGATGGGTGGCGCCCAGCCGCTGGCCGTCACCATGAACGACGGGGTCGCGATCTGCATCGACGTCGACCAGTCGCGCATCACCAGGCGGATCGAGCACCGCTACCTCGACGAGCAGGCCGACTCGCTCGAGGACGCCGTCACGCGGGCCGTGGCGGCCCGCGACGAGCGGCGGCCGCTCTCGATCGGGGTCCTCGGCAACGCCGCCGAGCTGCTGCCGCAGCTGCTGGAGATGAAGGCACCGATCGACGTGGTCACCGACCAGACCTCGGCCCACGACCCACTGTCCTACCTGCCGGTCGGGGTCTCGTACGACGACTGGCACGACGCGGCGGACAAGGACCCGCAGGGCTTCACCAAGGACGCCCAGGCGTCGATGGCCGCGCACGTGCGCGCGATGGTGGAGTTCCAGGACGCCGGTGCCGAGGTGTTCGACTACGGCAACTCGATCCGTGACGAGGCGCGCAAGGGTGGCTACGACCGGGCGTTCGAGTTCCCCGGCTTCGTGCCGGCGTACATCCGACCACTGTTCTGCGAGGGCAAGGGCCCGTTCCGCTGGGCGGCGCTGTCGGGGGATCCCGCCGACATCGCGGCGACCGACCGCGCGATCCTCGAGCTGTTCCCCGACAACGCGCGGCTGCACAAGTGGATCACCATGGCCCAGGAGCGGGTGCACTACCAGGGGCTGCCGGCCCGCATCTGCTGGCTCGGCTACGGCGAGCGGCACGTGGCCGGGCTGAAGTTCAACGAGATGGTCGCCTCGGGCGAGCTGAAGGCGCCGATCGTGATCGGCCGCGACCACCTGGACTGCGGGTCGGTCGCGTCGCCGTACCGCGAGACCGAGGCGATGGTGGACGGCTCGGACGCCATCGCCGACTGGGCCATCCTGAACGCGCTCGTGAACACCGCCTCGGGTGCGTCCTGGGTGTCGTTCCACCACGGTGGCGGCGTCGGCATGGGCCGGTCGCTGCACGCCGGTCAGGTCTGTGTCGCCGACGGCACTCGTTGGCGGCCGAGAAGATCGAGCGGGTCCTCACCAACGACCCGGGCATGGGAGTCATCCGGCACGTCGACGCCGGCTACGACCGCGCCGTCGAGGTGGCCGAGGAGCGCGGCGTCCGGGTCCCGATGCGCTGAGCCGCTCCCTCGCATGTAACACGTTGTTCGTGCTGGTTGCACGCTGTTGGAACGACGTGGAACAACGATGAACGGCGTGTTACATGCCCTGGGCGCCTCAGCCGAGCGGGAGGAGGGCGTGGACGGTGGCGCCGTCGGTACCCGCGTCGACGCTGACGGTCCCGCCGACCTCGGCCGCCCGTTCGCGCATCGAGGCCAGCCCGACGCCGGGGGTCCACGTCTGTCCGTTCCGCCCGCCGTCGCGCACGGCCACGGAGAGGCTGCCGGCATCCATGCCGATCCGCAGTGCCGCCTCGTCGGAGCCGCTGTGGCGCGCGGAGTTCGTGAGCGCCTCCGTCGCGATCCGGTACGCCGCGGCCTCGACCGCCGCCGGCAGCTCGGGAAGGGCCTCGGGTGCCTCGACCGACACCCGCATCGCCCGCCCGTCCTCGGTCCGCATGGAGGCAGCCCGCTGCCGGAGCGCCGGCACGAGGCCGAGCTCGTCCAGGGCCGGCGGCCGCATGTCGTAGACGAGCCGCCGGATCTCGCCGACCGCGTTCACCGCCTCGGCCCGGAGACGACGCAACAGCTCGTCGGCGGACTCCGGCTCGTCCCGGAGCGTGTTGCGGGCCGCGTCGGCCGTGAACGCGATGCCCGACAGGGTCGGCCCGAGTCCGTCGTGGAGGTCGCGGCGCAGCCGCCGGCGCTCCTCCTCGATCGCGGCGATCGCCTGACCCCGCGAGGTCTGCAGGTCGGCGGCGAGGGTCCGGGCGCGCAGGGTCTGGGCCAGCAGCGGCGCCACGATCCGCAGGACCCGTTCGTCCCCGGCGGACAGGGTGAGGTCGCCGGGTCGCAGGCCGACGACGATCTCGCCGACCTCGTCGTCACCGAGCTGCAGGGAGAGCCGGCGTACGTGCGTGACGGCGGTGCCGGACGCCGCGAGCTCGACACCTCCGGCCGTCAGGCTCGCGTAGGGCAGTACCAACGCCTCGCGGATGGCCCGGAGCGCGAGCACGGGGTCGTCGCCCACCCGGCCCACCACGCGGGCGGCCGCGTCGAGGGGGTCCGGCCGGTCGCCGAAGAGCAGCTGGTCGATGACCCCGCGCAGCATGACCCGTAGCGGATGGAAGGAGATCGCGGCCGCTGCCCCGACCAGTGCGAGGACGCCGGTCGAGGGGTCGGGCTGGCCCAGGATCTCCAGCAGGGCGACCAGCTCCACGAAGATCGCGATGTAGACCATCACGACGACCAGGAGCACGAGTACCTGGACGATCAGGGCCCGGACATCCACCACGCGCGGACGGCCCACGCCGACGGCCATCGCCGGCCCCAGCGTGGCGAAGACGACCGCTGTGATGACCCCGCTGGCGACCTCCGTCGTCAGGAACAGCGCGTGTCCGGCGATCAGGGTGGCCGTGACGACCGCGAGGCTGAGCCACAGGATCGCGAGTCGATCGTCTTCGTCAGAGTTCTCGTATCGCCACCACACATGGGCCACCAGCCCCAACAGGGTGGCCGTCACCATCGCCGACACGACGGATCCGTCGTCGTAGAAGAGCGTGCCGATCGACCCCGCCGCGAGTACCAGCACCAGCGCGCAGTAGTCCGCCGCGTGTCGCCATCGGAGCACGGGGTAGGTGAGCACCGTGAGTGCGCCGGGCAGCATCAGGGACGCCGTCATCGCCGCGACCGCGACCGTGTCGTGCGAGCCGGCCCACGACGCGATGGCCAGAACGAGGCCCAGGGCACACACCACCGCACAGAAGCCCGCCACTCGGGCACGCGTGTGCAGGAGAGCCGCTCCACCGCCCACCAGAGTCAGCACGGGCAGAAGGCCCGCGAAGAGTGCCGGGGTGTGGGTCACCCGGGGCTCCCTTGGTTTCCGAGCCCACCTTCGTGGGCGCGCACGATCGCCTCGGCCCGGCCTGCCACCTGGAGCTTGGCGAAGATGTTGGTCATGTTGTTGGCCACCGTCTTGGGCGACAGGAACAGCTCGGCCGCGATCTCCGTCGTACGCCGGCCCCGCGCAAGCAGCTCGAGCACGACGCGCTCGCGCTCGGTCAGCTCGGGGAACGGGTACTCCGGTGAGACCGTCGCGGGCGGACCGGAGAAGTAGCCCAGCACGCGCTCGGCCACCCCCGGGCCGAAGATCGCCTCGCCCGCGACGACCGCGCGCACTGCACGCACGATCTCGTCCTGCTCGGCCTCCTTGAGCAGGTAGCCCTGGGCTCCGGCCTGCATGGCGGTGAAGACGGTGGCGTCGTCGTCGTACATCGTCAGCATCAGGACGCGCGTGGACGGCACCGCGACCCGGATCCGCCGGGTGGCCTCGACGCCGTCGAGCTCCGGCATGCGCACGTCCATCAACACCACGTCCGGTCGGGTGAGCTGCGCCTCGCGCACGGCGGCTTCCCCGTCGGCCGCCTCGCCGACGACCTCGAAGCCGGCGATGGTGCGCAGGAGTGCCACCAGGCCGCCTCGGACCACCGGGTGGTCATCGGCGACGAGGATCCTGATCGGCGACTCCTCCATACCCACATGATGACGGCGCCGCGGGCCGCCTGACCCGGGAAGAAGCTCCCTGGTTCGGGGAAGCCGGCGAGGAGATGCACGGGAGGAGCGCCCCTGCCGCGGATGCTCGCCGCCGAGGAGCGTGCAGACAACGTCCACCTTGAGGAGCCACCATGACCACCATGTCCACCGCGTCAGCCACCACCACGACCAGCCGCCTGCGCGCGGGCCTCGCGCTCTCGGCCGTCCTCGGTCTGCTCGGCGTCGCGTTCCTCGGCGTTCCGACGGACGGCCAGGAGTCGCCGCCCGTCATCGTCATCGTCCTCAGTGCCCTGCTCGGGTTGATCCAGGTCGGGTGCGCCGTGATCGCCTGGAGGTCGGGCAACCGACTGGCCATCCGGATCAACGCGGCCGTGCTGATCATCAACGCGCTGCTCTCGGTGCCCGCGTTCTTCGTCGAGATCGACGCCTGGGTCAAGGCCGTTGCCGCGCTGTCGGTGATCCTGACCGTCGTCGCGCTGGTCCTCACCCTGCGGCGCGAGCCCACGCCGTACACGGTCACCGACTGACCCAGCCCCGACACGCCGCGGGATCACCGGGGGTGACGCATACTTCCCTCATGTCGGAGTCCTCCAACGGCTCGTCGAGCGAGTCCCGGCCCGCGCGATCCCGGGTCGTCCTGCGCAACATCAGCTCCCGTGCGTGGGAGCACCCCGCTGACCGCGGCGCGCTGGTGGCGCTGCGCAAGCTCAAGGGCTTCGACAGCGTCGTGAAGCTCGTCAGCGGCCTGTTCCGCGAGCGCAAGTGGCGGCTGCTCTACCTGGGCGGCGCCGTCCGGGTCGACGAACGGCAGTTCCCGGTGCTCCATCGGGCCTTGAACGATGCCGCCGGCATCCTCGACGCCGAGCGGGTCCCCGAGCTGTTCGTCATCGGCGAGCCGTCGTTCAACGCCTGGTGCGTCGGGATGGACAAGCCGTTCATCCTGATCAGCTCCGGGGTCGTCGACCTGATGGACGAGGACGAGCTGCGGTGGATCCTGGCCCACGAGCTCGGCCACGCGGTGAGCGGGCACGCGCTGTACCGCACGATCCTCGACCGACTGCTGAAGCTGACCCGGACCCTCGGGGCGATCCCGATCGCCGGCATCGGCGCTCGCGTCATCCTGGCCGGGCTGATGGAGTGGCAGCGCAAGTCGGAGCTGTCCGCCGACCGCGCTGGATTGCTCGCCACGCAGGACCCGGCCGCGGCGTACCGCGCGCTGATGAAGCTCGCCAGCGGTGGCCATCTCGACGACCTCGACCAGACGTCGTTCTTCGAGCAGGGGGCCGAGTACGACGACACCGACCTGCGCGACTCGGTGATGAAGATCCAGCTGCTCGAGGGGCGCAGCCACCCGATGACGGTGTCACGGGCCAGCGAGCTGCGGAAGTGGGTCGACAGCGGGGCCTACACGGCGGTCCTCTCCGGCGAGTACCCCACGCGCGACACCGACGACGACGCGAAGCTCAGCGAGGCGGCTCAGGAGGCTGCCGCCAGCTACACCGACGCGTTGCGCGAGACGCAGGACTCCCTCGGCCGGATGATGCACGACGCTGCCGGGTGGCTCGGCAGCGCCAAGACCTGGCTCGACGACCAATGGCGGCGACGGCGGTGAGGAAGACGCGTCGTAGCCCGGAGCGTCCCGCGTGATCAACCGGATCGGTTCGTGAGCCTCACGATGGAGTCGTGCATCGCCAGGGTGCGTCGGGCGCTGCTCCACGTGGAGGTTCTCGACCATCCGACCCCGGTAGGTCACCACTCCTGATCCGGCTCCGTCCTCCCATGCCTGGAGAACGCCACGGGCGTCCTCGACGGCCTGCTGGCTCGGCGCGAACGCCGCGTTGGCGCCGTCGACCTGCGAGGGGTGGATCAGTGTCTTCCCGTCGAACCCCAGCTCCCGGCCCTGACGGCACTCCGCCAGAAAGCCGTCGGTGTCCTGGACGTCGTTGAAGACGCCGTCCAGGATCGCGGTGCCCGTCGCACGTGCCGCCAGCACGGCCAGCCCGAGGCCGGCCAGCAGTGGCTGACGGCCCGGGACGTGCTCGGCGGTCAGCTCCTTGGCAAGGTCGTTGGTGCCCATCACCAGCACCGTCAGCCGGTCGCTGGCAGCCGCGATCTCCTCGGCGTGCAGCATGGCGACCGGGGTCTCGACCATCGCCCACAGCTTCGTGCGGTCAGGGGCGCCGAAGCCGGCCATCGCCGCGACCAGCTCGCGCACCGCGTCCGCGCTGCCGACCTTCGGCACCACGATCGCGTCGGGCCCTGCCGCGCAGGCGGCCTCGAGGTCGGCACCGTGCCACTCGGTCTCGGCGCCGTTGACCCGGATCGTCACCTCGCGGAGGCCGTAGTCGCCGCTCGAGGCGGCGGCACAGGCTGCGTCGCGGGCGGCCGGCTTGGCGTCGGGCGCGACGGCGTCCTCGAGGTCGAGGATCAGCCCGTCGCAGGGGATCGACTTCGCCTTCTCCAGCGCCCGCTCGTTGGCGGCGGGCATGTAGAGCACCGACCGACGCGGCCGGAACGTCGCGGCGTCGCTCACGCCGGGATCCCGTCGTACAGCGCCTTCAGCTCCGGGTCGCGCTCGGCCAGCTGCTCGGCGAGCTGCACGAGCACGAGGCACTGCTTGAGCGAGGCGTCGTCCTCCATCTTCCCGTCGAGCATCACCGCTCCGGTGCCGTCGCCCATCGCGGCGACGACGTGGCGCGCGTGGGTGATGTCGTCGACGCTCGGCGAGAACACGCGGTTCGCGATCTCGATCTGTGACGGATGCAGGCTCCACGCGCCCACGCAGCCGAGCAGGTACGCATTGCGGAACTGGTCCTCGCAGGCGACCGGGTCGGCGATGTCGCCGAACGGCCCGTAGTAGGGATAGATGCCGTGCGCCGCGCAGGCGTCGACCATGCGCGCGATCGTGTAGTGCCAGAGGTCCTGCTGGTACGTCGCGCGCTCGCCCTCGACGTCGACGCCGTCCGAGGTACGCCGCGAGTCGGCCCGCACGAGGTATCCGGGGTGACCGCCGCCGACCCGCGTCGTCTTCATCCGCCGGTCGGCGGCCAGGTCGGCGGGGCCGAGGCTGAGCCCCTGCATCCGCGGGCTGGCGCCGCAGATCTCCTCCACGTTCGTGACCCCGCGCGCGGTCTCGAGGATCGCGTGCACGAGCAACGGCTTCGTCAGTCCGGCCCGGGCCTCGAGCTGCGCCAACAGGCGGTCGACGTACGCGATGTCCTCGGCGCCCTGCACCTTGGGGATCATCACGACGTCGAGCTTGTCGCCGATCTCGCCGACGAGCGTGGTCAGATCGTCGAGCACCCACGGGCTGTCGAGTGCGTTGACGCGGGTCCACAGCTGAGAGGTCTTGAACTCCGTGTCGCGCGCGATCTGCACCAGGCCGGCTCGAGCGGCCTCCTTGCGATCGGCCTTGACGGCGTCCTCGAGGTTGCCGAGGAGCACGTCGACGGTGCCGGCCAGCTGGGGGACCTTGGCGGCCATCTTCTCGTTGGACGGGTCGAAGAAGTGGATCGCCCGACTCGGTCGGGCCGGGATCTCACGGAGGGGCTCGGGAGCCCCGATCGCGAGCGGCCGGAAGAAGTCCTTCGCGTTTCTGGACATGGGCGGACGCTATCGCCGTGCGGCGTGCGCCGGTATGACGCACTGCACTCCGCGGGTCAGGCGTGCGCCGGCCGGTGCGGGTCCACCTCCTCCTCCACGCTCTCGTCGCCGAGATCTGCGAGGAAGTCGTCCGCCCGGGTCTGGTCGACCCCCGGGTCGAGCTTCATGGCCCGGAACACGACCGTCAGCACGATGGTCACGACCAGGTTGGCGATGAAGGCGATCGCAGCGATGTAGACCTTGGTGTCCGTGCCGGGGAAGTTGGTCAGAGGACCACCGAAGTGTGCCTGGGTCGGCGACGCGACGTCGTAGGCGAGCCAGGTGCCGTAGACCATGGCGACGGCCCAGCCGATCAGCAGCGCCCAGCGGTGGAACCATCGCGTGTACAGCCCGACGACGATCGCGGGGAACGTCTGCAGGATCCACACTCCACCCAGGAGCTGCAGGTTGATCGCGAACGAGCGCGACAGGGCGAGCACGAAGACCAGTGCTCCGACCTTGACCACCAAGGAGACGATCTTGCTGACCTGTGCCTCCTCGCGCGGGGTCGCGTCGGGACGGAAGTAGGCACGGTAGATGTTGCGCGTGAACAGGTTGGCGGCGGCGATCGACATGATCGCGGCCGGCACGAGAGCCCCGATCGCGATCGCGGCGTACCCGACGCCGGCGAACCACGACGGGAACTCGTTCTCGAAGAGCTGAGGCACCGCCAGCTGCGGGTTGGGCGGGTCGCCCGCCACGGTGACGCCGGCGGCGATCGCGACGAACCCGAGCAGAGCGAGCAGCCCGAGCAGGAAGGAGTACGCCGGCAACAGGGCGGCGTTGCGACGGATGACCCCACGGTCGCGGGTGGACAGCACGCCGGTCACCGAGTGCGGATACATGAACAGAGCCAGGGCGGAGCCGAGCGCCAGCGACGCGTAGGCCCACTGGGCGACGCCCGGCGGGATGCTCCCCTTGCCGGCCGCGTCGCCCTTCGCGATCGCGTCGGCGTTGTCCTTGTTGAACGAGTCGAACGACGCCTGCGCGGCGGTGAAGATGTGGTCCCAGCCGCCGAGCTTGTGGGGCAGGTAGATGATCGCGACGATGATGACGACGTAGATCAGGGTGTCCTTGACGAACGCGATCAGAGCCGGGGCGCGCAGACCCGACGAGTAGGTGTACGCCGCCAGCACGGCGAAGGCGATGAACAACGGCAGGTCCTTGACGAACCAGTTGTCGTTGCCGCCGAAGCCCGCGACCTGGAGCACGGACTGGATGCCGACGAGCTGCAAGGCGATGTACGGCGCGGTGGCGAGGATCCCGGTGAGGGCCACTGCCAGACCGAGCGTGCGCGAGCCGTAGCGGCCCTCGACGAAGTCGGCCGGGGTCACGTAGCCGTGCCGGTGCGAGACCGACCAGAGCCGGGGCAGGAAGACGAAGATGATCGGGTAGGCCACGATCGTGTAGGGCACGGCGAAGAAGCCCACGACGCTGCCGGCGTACAACGTCGCCGGGACGGCCACGAAGGTGTACGCCGTGTAGAGGTCGCCGCCGATCAGGAACCAGCTGACGAACGTGCCGAAGCCCCGGCCGCCGAGACCCCACTCGTCGAGGCTGTTCAGGTCGGCGCGGCGCCAGCGGGCCGCGGCGAAACCGAGGACGGTGACGACGAGGAACAGGAAGACGAAGACGCTGACCGCGACGGCACTCATCGGTCCTCACCCCGGCGGCGTCGCTCGGCGACCTGGGAGATCGCGTAGGCGATGACGGTCAGCACGGCCGACATCAGGATCATCGCGAACTGGAACCAGTAGAAGAACGGGAAGCCCCACAAGGTCGGGTCGGTCTTGTCGTAGAGCGGGACCCAGAGCGGGATGACGACGGCGGGCGCGAGGATCACCCCGATGGCGACCCACAGGCCGGTGGAGCGGCGGGACACGGGCGGCGCGGCTGACTCCCGAGACATGCGAACCTCCGAGATGGACGTACCCCCGTCGAACTCTGGGGTGACGTACCCCGGTGCCGTCCCGTTGAAACCAGTCGGGCGCGACCCCGCCGGATCTCGTCAGAGGCCGTCGAGCGCGTGGTGACGCGTGACCGGGTTCCACTCCTCGACGGAGCTGATCGTGACGCCGGAGCTGGAGTAGTACGGGTCGTCGGCCAGGATCGCGTCGAGCTCCGCACGGGTGTCGACCAGGAACACCAGCAGCGCGCCGCTGTCGTCCGACCACGGCCCGGCCGCCAGGAGGCGACGGTCGGCTGCCAGCTCGGCGAGACGCTCGCGGTGTCCCGGTCGGAGCCCGAGCCGTGCGTTGTCGTCGGAGAAGGTCAGCTGAACGGCGTACATGTCGGTCATCGTAAGGAGACGACCGCGGAATCCAAGCGGTGTGGCCGGGTCGACACGCCTAGGGTTTGTGCTGTGTCAGATGCCGTGGTGCCGTCGTTGTTCGAGTGGGCCGGTGGCGAGCCGGCGTTCCGGAGACTGGTCGACGCCTTCTACGACCGGGTCGAGAGGGACGAGCTGCTGTCGCCCCTGTTCCCGCAGGGGGTGCCCGAGTCTCATCGGTCGCACGTGACCGCGTGGTGGGCGGAGGTGTTCGGAGGTCCGGCCGACTACACGCGCGACCGGGGTGGCTACGAGGCGATGCTCGAGCATCACCGCGGTCTGCACATCACCGGCGACCAGCGCTTCCGGTTCGCGTCGCTGTACAGCCTCGCCGCCGACGACGCGGACCTGCCGGCGGATCCGGAGTTCCGGGCCGCGTTCGTCGGGTACGTCGAGTGGGGCACCCGGCTGGCGATGCACAACTCCTCGGATGCGGACGACATCGTCGAGCACGCACCCGTGCCGCGGTGGGGCTGGGGCGTCGCGCCGCCGTACCAACCCTGAAACTCGCCGAGTCGGCGCAAAGTGACGTCGAAATCGCCGAGTCGGCGCTAGCGAGTCGTCATGTGCCGACTCGGCGAGGGGCGGGCTCAGCCCTCGCGGCGCTTGAACCAGCGGCGACGGCGTGTGGCCCGAGCGGGGTTGGCCGGGGCCGGGGTGCCCGGGACGGGGGTGGATGACGCGGTCGGCGCGGCAGCGGCTGCTCGTCGACGCTCGAGCCGGCGTGCGCGCCAGGCCTCGACCTCGGCCTCGAGATCGCGCGGCATCGTGATCAACGGCGGACCGTCGACGGGGGTGTAGCGCGCCTTCATGACCCGGGCGTTGAACTCCTCGAGCTCGCGGCGTACCTCGGACTCGGCGGTGTGTCGGTCGAGCTTGGCGTCGAGCTCGGCGTCGTCCTTGCGGAGCTGGAGTGCCGGTGGCAGGACGCCGGTGATCTTCTCGCGCTCGATCAGCTGTTTGATCCACCAGTTCGGGTCGTGCTGGGTGCCGAGGTTCTTGATCGGCTTGCCTGCGCCGGGAAGGTCGTCGAAGTCACCGCGCTCCATCGCCTGCTTGATCTGCAGGTCGACGTACTCGTGCTGGCGCCGCATCCGCTCTGCAGCAGCCGCGCGACCCGTGCGCTCGTCGCGCTCCGGTGATCGGTCAGGTGTGCCCGGACGGCCGGGCGATTCCGAGGTGCCCATGCGCCATTCTCCCATGTGGAGGTGATCGTCCCGACTCCAGGTAGTCCGTGACGTTTCGGCCCAGGATCGGGAGCAGAAGGGACCGAATCGTCACGGACTATCGCGTGTGTGGGAGCCCCTCGATGAGCGCTTGGTACCAGTCGATGCCGGCGACGAACGCGTCGACATCGAGGTGCTCGTCGTACGAGTGCACCGCTCGGCGCTGCGCGGCCGTCATCCGGAACGGTGCGAAGCGGTAGACGTGGTCACTGATGCGAGTGAAGTGCCGCGAGTCGGTGGCGCCGGTCTGGACGTACGGCGTGACGACGGCGTCGGGGAAGTGTGCGGTCACCAGGTCGCCGAGGTGGTGGAAGACCTCGTCGACGGGAGAGACCGGACTCGCCTCGCCGCGCTCGACGACGCTGATCCGGACCTCCGCGTCGTCGACGACGGCGCGCAGGTGGCGGACCACGTCGTCGACGGTGTCGCCCGGCATCACCCGGATGTTGACGCCGGCGGTCGCGTGGGTCGCCAGGACGTTGAGCGCCGGGCTTCCCTCCAACGTCGTGACCGCGAACGTCGTCCGGGCCATGGCCGCGGCCTCGGCGCCGGCCGCTGTGAGCGCCCGCGCGAGCAGGCCTGGCACACGGTCGGCGCGGCTCACGATCGGACGAAGGGGGAGCGGCAGATGAGGGGCGAGGCGACGCATCATGTCGACGGTGGTCGCCGGGACGCGGGGTGGCATCGGCGAGCGGTCGATCCTGAGCACGGCGCGCGCCACCCGCACCGTCGGGCCGTTGCGGGCGGGCGTCGAGGCGTGTCCGCCGGCTCCGTCGACGCGCAGCTCGACACTCGTCGTGCCCTTCTCGGCGACGCCGATCGCCGCGACCGGACCCTTCACGCCCGGGAAGGCCTCGTGCGCGACGGCACCACCTTCGTCGAGGACCAGCCACGGTCGCACGCCGCGGCGTTCCAGCTCGTCGACCGCGGCGACGGCCGCGTGCCCGGACACCTCCTCGTCGCAGCCGAAGGACAGCCACACGTCCTGCGCCGGCTCGTGGCCGGCTTCGAGGAGACGCTCGACGGCCTCGCAGATCGCCGCCACGCAGCCCTTGTCGTCGAGCGTGCCGCGACCCCAGATCGCGCCGTCGACGAGATCGGCGGAGAACGCCGGATGCTGCCAGGGCGCCGACTCGTCCACGGGGACGACGTCGAGGTGAGCCATCAGGACGATCGGCTTCCGGTCGCCCTGCCCGGGCCAGCGGAAGAGCAGGCCGTGCGTCCCGACCCTGGTCAGCTCGAGTCGCTCGTGGAGCATCGGGAACTGCGTGCGGAGCTCGTCCAGCAGTCGGTCGAAGACAGCCGCGTCGACCCGCGACGGGTCGCGGTCGGACACGGTCGGGATCCGGACCAGGGCCTGCAGCTTCGCGACGGCCCGGTCGGTCATGGCCGCCAACCTAGTCGTCCCGAGCAGCGGTCTCGGACCCGAGACGTGTGCCGTGGAGCGGCGCGTTGACCCGGAGCCGTCGTACCGGTGGACTGGCGATGTGTCAGGACGTCCAGTGGCCCCGGTGTACGACGTCCTCCTGCTCCTTGCGCCGACGCTTGGTCGGCGAGCCGGACGGCGCCTCGTCGGGCAGCCGGTGACCCAATGTGATCGCGCCGACGGGGTCGTAGTCGTCGGGGATGCCGAACGCGTCGCGGGTCGCGCGGTCGTGCTCCGGAGGGATGCCGAAGAAGCAGGCGCCGAGCCCCTCGTCCACCGCCGTCAGCAGGACCAGCAGGCTCGCCATCGCCGCGTCCATGTGCCAGAACGGCACGGGCCAGCGCGCCTCGTCGAGGTCGGTCCAGCCCTTGTCGGGCTCGGCGTAGCGGTCGAGGTACGCCGACTTGCTGCTGCACGGGATGATCACCACCGGCGCGGTCCTCATGCCGCGGAGCCAGCTGTCCGGGAGCTCGCCGGGAGTCGTGGTCGACGTCCCAGAACCTCTCGACGTCCACGGCCCGGTCGAGCACCAGGAACGCCCAGCCCTGGCTGAAGCCGGCGCTGGGCGCGCGGACGGCGTTGGCGAGCGCCCGGTCGATGAAGGCCGGGTCGACGGGGGTGTCGGCGTACTCACGGATCATGCGGCGGCGGCGCACGACGTCCTGGAACTCCATGGGGGCGAGTGTGCCTGACCACTTCGAGGAGATGTGGCGCGCGATCGAGCCACTCGGTCTGGCCGAGCGCAGCGGCGGCTACTTCCGGCAGCCGTTCGCCTCGGCCGAGCGCGAGCTGGACGCGTGGTTCGTCGAGCAGGCCGCCTCGCGTGGGCTGCGGCTCGAGACCGATGCCTTCGGAAACCGGATCGCCTGGTGGGACTCCGGCACCGGCCCGGGTGTGGTCACCGGGTCGCACCTCGACTCGGTGCTCGACGGGGGTGCGTACGACGGGCCGCTCGGCGTCGTCACGGCGCTCGCGGCCGTCGAGGTGCTGCGTGACCGGGGCTTCCGGCCGGCGCGGCCGATCGGGGTGTCGGTGTTCGTGGAGGAGGAGGGCTCCCGCTTCGGGCTCGCCTGCCTCGGGTCACGGCTCGCGTCCGGGGCCGTCTCCTGGGAGAGGGCCCGCGGGTTGCGCGACCGGGACGGCGTACGACTGGACGAGGCGATGGCCACCGCCGGCCTCGAAGCCGAGAATCCTCAAGCCTGGCTGGGATCTGAGCAGCTCGCGTGCTTCGTCGAGCTCCACGTCGAGCAGGGTCGGGACCTCGTCGACCGGGGTGCGGCGATCGGTGTGGCCAGCCGGATCTGGCCGCACGGTCGCTATCGGTTCGACATCTCCGGATCGCCGAACCACGCCGGGACGACCCGGATGGAGGACCGGCAGGACCCGATGCTCACCTACGCGATGACCGCGCTCGCGGCGAACAAGCAGGCTCGAGTGGCCGGTCAGCGCGCGACGTTCGGGCGGGTCGACACCGCGCCGAACTCCACCAACTCGGTGCCGTCGGCGGTGACCGCGTGGATGGACGCGCGGTGCGAGACCGACGAGGCGCTGGCCGAGCTGGTCTCGGCCATCACGCGCCAGGCGTCGGAGCGGGCGGAGCGGGACGGGACGTCGCTGACGGTCACCGCCGAGTCGGTGTCCGGGGCCGTCGACTTCGACTCGTCGCTGGCGCAACGCATCGCGACCGACCACGAGGCCGGGGACTGGCCGATCCTGCCGACGCAGGCCGGGCACGACGCGGGGATCCTGTCGGCGCAGGGCATCCCGAGCGCGATGCTGTTCGTCCGCAACCCCACGGGCGTGTCCCACTCGCCGGCGGAGCACGCCGAGATCCCGGACTGCCTGGCGGGCGTCGACGCCTTGGTCGAGACGTTGGCGCGGCTCGCGTCATGAGCGACCCCACGGCGTACCTCCTCGAGCGGGCGTGGATCGACGGTGCCGTCCGGGACGACGTGCTGGTGGAGATCGAGAACGGCCTGTTCACTTCCGTCACACCGATGGGGGACTCCCATCGCTTCTCGGGTGTTGCCAAGGCTGAGATGGGACGGGATCCCCGGCTCACCGGGTATCCCGCCGACCCCACCCCCCTGCCCGGCCTGACGATCCCCGGGTTCGCC
>CAVWZR010000021.1:0-28251 GCA_963759515.1 uncultured Actinomycetota bacterium
GACGGCGGCCCCCGAATCGCCTCAGTGAGGCACGTTGTAGAAGTTCGCCGTCCCGGCGCCCTTCGCCTTGTTCCCCGAGCCCCTGACGTCGTAGCTCGCGTAGAACCCGTAGCTGTCGGCGTTGTTCGCGGTGTTCTTGCTCAGCGTGTAGCGGTACTGCCACGACGGGGTGGAGTTCGAGACGTAGACCCCGGCAAAGCCCGCGTTGTTGAAGGTGCTGTTGCTGATCGTGTAGCCGTTGGTGTTGCTGTAGACGTAGGCGCCGTAGTACACCCCCGACGCCCGTCAAAGTGGTGGACACCCTGCCGACGGAGTAGCCGTCGTAGAGGCCGTAGCCCTGGGTCGAGTCGCCGCCCGTCACCTTGCTGTGGGTGAGGCGCAGGTCGTCGTTGGAGTACAGGTAGAAGCCGTAGTAGGCGTTGTCGACCGTGACCCGGTCGAAGTGGGGGCTCACGCCGTACTCGGCATAGACCCCATAGCCGTCGTTGGTGCCCTTGAGCATGATGTCCAGAGGGTCGGAGAGGTTCAGCTTCGACGCGTAGTAGGCGTAGACGCCGTACGCGAAACCCCTGATGGTGCCGTTGCGGACCGTCAAGGAGTTGAAGCCGTTGCTGTCGTTGATCGCGTTGTAGCTGCCGGCGGGCCCGATGAGCTTGTGGCCGTTGAGGTTGATGTCGACGCCGTCCTTGCCGATCACCAACCCGTCGGTGCCGCTGGCCGTGCAGTTCAGGTCATGCGTCAGCTTCACGTCCTTCTTGACCACGTCTCCGCACTGCGGCTGCGCAGCGTAGGCCGCCGTCGGTGCGACGAGCGAGGCGCCTACGAGCGCGCCGATGATCGCGAAGCCGATCCCGAGCCTCTTTCCCGTGGTGAGCATCCGTTCCCCTCTTGTTCAGTGCGTGCCCCGAGACTCCTGGCCGAAGGAGACTAGCGACGTTCGGCCTCGCCTTCGGTCATCGTGGCGGCGTGTCAGCGCGCAGCCCGGGGGCTCCGCCGGATGACAGGATGACGGCGTGGCGAACGAGGCTCGGGCGTACGGCGCGACAGCACGCTGGCTGCACTGGCTCACCGTCCTGGCCCTCGGCACGCAGTTCACGATCGGCTACGTCATGAACGCCGACGACTCCGGCCACGGACGCGGGAGAGGTCGAGGCCGAGGAGAGGGCTCCGGCCACGGACGGGGCCACGGACGGGGCCGCGGTCACGGCGGCGATGACGACTCGCTGCTCGGGAACGGCTGGAACCTGGTCACCACCCACGTCGCGCTCGGCCTGCTGATCCTCCTGCTGGCCGTGCTCCGGGTCGCCTGGCGACGGGCGTCGGGGCTTCCGCCGTGGTCGGCGACCTTGTCGGCTCGCGACCAGCGGCTCGTGGTGCTGACCGAGCGCGTGCTACTCGGGCTGCTGTTCGTCATCCCGCTCACCGGCCTGGCGCTGGTGCTCGGGGACGACGGCTGGCTACCGCTCCACGTCACCGCCCACATCGTGTTCTTCGTGGCGCTGGCCGCCCACGTCGGACTCGTGCTCCGGCGAGGTCTGCTTCCGCGGATGATCTGACGGCTCGCGAGCCTTACGCCCTGACCAGGTGGACGAGGTGGTTGACGACCTCGTCGGCCGGAACGTCCTCGCGTTCCCCGGATCGCCGGTCGCGGACCTCGATCGTGCCGTCGGCGAGGCTACGGCCGACCACCACGATCGTGGGCACGCCGATCAGCTCGGCGTCCTTGAACTTCACACCGGGGCTGACCTTCACGCGGTCGTCGTAGAGCACCGTGACACCGGCGCCGGCGAGCTCGGTGGCGACCCGGTCGGCCGCGGCGAACACGCTGTCGTCCTTGCCCGTGGCGACCAGGTGGACGTCGGCCGGGGCGACGTTGCGCGGCCAGCAGAGACCGAGCTCGTCGAGCGTGTTCTCGGCGATCGCGGCGACCGCGCGCGAAGGCCCGATGCCGTAGGAACCCATGGTGACCGTGACCAGCTTGCCGTTCTCATCGAGGACCTGCAGTCCGAGCGCGTCGGCGAACTTCCGGCCGAGCTGGAAGATGTGACCCATCTCGATGCCGCGCGCCGCCTCCAGCACCCCGTCGCGACCCTCGGCCACGCAGACGGGGCAGGGGTCTCCGGCGCGGACGTCCGCGGCCTCGATCTCGCCGTCCGGCGTGAAGTCACGGCCCGCCACCAGATCGAGCACGTGGCTGTTGTGCACGTCGGCGCCAGCCACCCAGCTCGAGCCCTGGACGATGCGGGGGTCGACCAGGAAGCGGATCTTCGACGCGTTCTTCTCGCCGAGGACTCCGGGACCCATGTAGCCCTTGGCCAGCTCGGGGTGTCGGGCGAAGTCGTCGTCGCCGAACGGGTGGAACTCGGCGGGGTAGACCGATGCCTCGAGGCGCTTCTGGTCGACCTCGCGGTCGCCGGGCACGCCGATGGCGAGGTCCTCGGTGGTGCCGTCCGGGTGAGTGAGCACCATGAGCACGCTCTTGAGCGTGTCGCTGGCGACCCATGGCCGGTCGTCTCGGGGGAACCGCTCGTTGAGCATGGTCACCAGGGACTCGATGGTGGGTGTATCCGGTGTGTCCTCGGCGTGCGACGCAGGGGCGTCGTCGTACGAGACTGGTGCGGGCGCGGCGATGTGGACAGCCTCGACGTTCGCGGCGTAGTCGCACACCGGGCACCGGACGTAGGTGTCCTCGCCGACCTCGGCCTTGGCCAGGAACTCCTCGGACTTCGACCCACCCATGGCGCCGGCGTGGGCCTTGACGATGACGTACTCGAAGCCGAGCTTGTCGAAGATCCGGATGTAGGCGTCGCGGTGGCGTTGGTACGACGCGTCGAGACCGGCGTCGTCGATGTCGAAGGAGTAGGAGTCCTTCATCACGAACTCGCGTCCGCGCAGAATCCCGGCGCGCGGCCGCGCCTCGTCGCGGTACTTGTTCTGGATCTGGTAGATCGCCAGCGGCAGGTCCTTGTACGACGAGTACAGGTCCTTGACGACGAGCGTGAACATCTCCTCGTGGGTGGGCCCGAGCAGGTAGTCGGCGCCCTTGCGGTCCTGGAGCCGGAAGATGCTGTCGCCGTACTCGGTCCAGCGCCCGCTGGCCTCATAAGGCTCGCGGGGCAGGAGCGCGGGGAACAGCAGCTC
Organism: uncultured Actinomycetota bacterium; assembly: GCA_963759515.1. Lineage (GTDB taxonomy): Bacteria > Actinomycetota > Actinomycetes > Propionibacteriales > Nocardioidaceae > Nocardioides. The sequence goes on from CAVWZR010000021.1 coordinate 3,142, forward strand.
GTGGGCGCCGATGGCGTCCATCTCGTCGCGGATGACGTTCTCGATGCGGCGCAGCACGCGCAGACCGAGCGGCAGCCACGTGTAGATGCCGGGCGCGTTGCGGCGGATGTAGCCCGCACGGACCAGGACCTTGTGGCTCGGCACCTCCGCGTCCGCCGGGTCGTCGCGCAGCGTGCGCACGAAGAGGCTGGACATGCGGAGGATGGCGCTCATGGGCGCAAGGCTACGGGGCTGCGGGAGACCCCCGCGAAGTGGTTTCCCGGCTGACCCGGCGGACCCACGCCACATCGCGGACCGCTCGCCACGCCAGGGCCCCGACGATCGCCGCAGCCAGCCCGATGACACCGCCGGCGACGACATCCTCCACGTGGTGCACGTGCGCGAGCACGCGGGCGACGGCCAGCAGCACGGTGACGACCAGGAGGGCCGTACCGGCCTTGAGTCGCCGGCCGGCGACGACGAACGAGGTGACCGCGGCGACCGCCGTGTGGTCGGAGGGGAATCCGTTGTCGGCCGAGTGTGAGAACCACGGGTGGAGGGACGGGTTCTCGACGAACGGCCGCGGATCGGTGTGCAGGGCTCCGGCAAGCTTCACCAGGATCGCGACCGCCACCATGCCCACGACCATCTCGACGGCCATCGCGACCTTCTCGGGGCGGGTCACGGTCAGCCAGACGCAGACGGCCAGCAGTGCCACGACGTACAGCCCGGCCTGGGCGATCAGGGAGACGGCGTCATGCACCCGTCCATCCTGCGCCGTCCAACCTGACTGAAGACTGAACGTCCTGCATCCGGGTGGTTGAGAGGTCGCCCACCCCCCGCTGGTTGAGGGGATCGTCTCGGAACCACAGGGCCTCTCGGGCCAGGCCCCAGGCACCGTCACCGGGTCTCGACGCGTCCGTCACGGCTTCCCGGGCTCAGCCGTGGGACTTGCTCGACCTGGCCGAGCCCACGCGACGCGTTCGTTCCTCACGCGCCGCTGCTCGTCTCAAAACATCACGGTGGCAAAGGTGGCGGTCTGGCGGAACCCGACCCGTTGTAGGCCCGGCGGGCGGGCTCGTTCCAGATGTTGGCGTAGAGCGACACCACCGGGGCGACGTCACGCCGGCAGGCCTCGACGACCGCGGCGACCCCGGCGGCCGCGAGCCCCTCGCCACGCCGGTCGGGCGCGACCCAGACGCCCTGGATCTGGGCGGCGTAGGGCGTGGCATGGGCGACCTCAGCCTTGAAGACCACCCGGCCGTCCTCGATCCGGACGAACGACCACCCGAGCCCGATCAGCTGGCGCACTCGCGACCGGTAGATGGGGGCTCCCCCGTCCGACTCCGGGTCGACGCCGACCTCTTCGGTGTACATCGCGACGCAGGCGGGATACAGCAGGTCGAAGTCGTCCGGCGTCGTCCGGCGTACGGCGGGGTCCGGGCCGAGGCGCGGATCGTCGGCGAGCTCGAGGTGCGGCTGGTCCCAACGCGTCTCCCGAGCCGGGCCCCAGGACTCGGACACGTTGTCCCACAACGGCCACACCTGGTCCTGCAACCCGACGATGGTCACCACCGACCGCGGTCGGGTCAGGGCGCGCTCGGCGAAGGCATGGGCGTCGTCGCGCGTGCACTCGACGGGCACGAGATTGGCTCCGACGTGACAGCCGGCGACGAGTCGGCCCCCGTCGTACCGTCCCCAGATCTCGCCGGACAGCAGGCGGCCCTCGAGATTCGTGCTGCGCGCGCGGTACTCCGCGAAGGCGTTCACCACCGGGTTGCGGCCGGTGAGCTCCAGGAAGTCGGGCAGGTCCGCCGGACCGAGCACGGCCACGCCCTGCCGCGCGCGGAACCGGGACAAGGTCACACGCGGAAGCCTACGCGGATCCGCGCGGTGTCGGCCGGGTCATCGCGGGTCAGCTGACCGTGACGCTGGCCTCTGCCCCGTCGACGGGCTCCATGCCCTCGGCGATGCGCATGGCCTCCTCGATCAGGGTCTCGACGATCTTCGACTCCGGCACGGTCTTGATGACCTCGCCCTTGACGAAGATCTGTCCCTTGCCGTTGCCGGACGCGACTCCGAGGTCGGCCTCGCGGGCCTCCCCCGGGCCGTTGACGACGCAGCCCATCACGGCCACGCGAAGCGGGACCTCGAGGCCCTCGAGGCCCGCCGTGACCTCGTCGGCGAGCGTGTAGACGTCGACCTGGGCTCGTCCGCACGAGGGACACGAGACGATCTCGAGCCGGCGCGGCTTGAGGTTGAGGGACTCCAGGATCTGGATGCCGACCTTGACCTCCTCGACCGGCGGCGCCGACAGAGAGACCCGGATCGTGTCGCCGATCCCCTGGCTGAGCAGGTGCCCGAAGGCGACCGAGGACTTGATCGTGCCCTGGAACGCCGGGCCGGCCTCGGTGACACCGAGGTGGAGGGGCCAGTCTCCGCTCTCGGCGAGCAGCTCGTAGGCGCGGACCATCACGACAGGGTCGTTGTGCTTGACCGAGATCTTGAAGTCGTGGAAGTCGTGCTCCTCGAACAGGCTCGCCTCCCACACCGCGCTCTCGACGAGCGCCTCGGGTGTGGCCTTGCCGTACTTCTCGAGGACTCGCTTGTCGAGACTGCCGGCGTTCACACCGATCCGGATCGCAGTGCCGTGGTCCTTGGCCGCCTGGGCGATCTCCTTGACCTGGTCGTCGAACTTGCGGATGTTGCCCGGGTTGACGCGGACCGCGGCGCATCCGGCCTCGATGGCCGCGAAGACGTACTTCGGCTGGAAGTGGATGTCGGCGATCACCGGGATCTGGGAGTGCTGGGCGATCTCGGGAAGCGCGTCGGCGTCGTCCTGACTGGGGCAGGCGACCCGGACGATGTCGCACCCCGACGCCGTGAGCTCGGCGATCTGCTGCAGCGTGGTGTTCACGTCGGAGGTCAGGGTCGTGGTCATCGACTGGACCGAGATCGGGTGGTCGCTGCCGACGCCGACCTTGCCCACCTGGATCTGGCGGGTCTTGCGACGAGGCGCGAGCACGGGCGGGGGTGCCTCGGGCATGCCGAGACTGACGGTGCTCATGTGTTCAGGGTAGGCGTTCGGGTGGGCTTCTCCCGAGTCGGTGAGGTCACGACACCTGGACCGGAACGACCAGGTCGCCGACGATCAGCACCACGCCCATCACCAGCAGGAAGCTGGCGACGACGTACGCGACCGGGAGGAGCTTGGCGACGTCGACGTACCCGGGGTCGGGGCGGCGACGGAGCCGGGCCATGCCGCGCCGGACGGCCTCCCAGAGAGCGCCGGCGATGTGGCCGCCGTCGAGCGGCAGCAGCGGGACGAAGTTGAAGAGCCCGATGAAGAAGTTGAAGCCGGCGACCAGGCCGAGCAGGCTGACCAGCTTGTCCTGGAGCGGGAAGTCCTTGGCGGACGCCGTCTCCCCCGCCAGCCGGCCGCCACCCACCACGCTCACCGGACTGTTCGTGTCTCGTGGCTTGACGCCGGCGATCGCCTCGGCGACCCCCCACACCTTGACCGGCAGGGTGACCAGCGCCTGCCCTGACTCCTTGGCGAGACCGCCCATCTGCACGACCGTGTAGAGCGGACCGCCGGTGTTGATGGTGACCGTGGGAGAGACGCCGAGGAACCCGACGGGCGTGAGCTTGGTCGGGTCGTTCACGTCGGTGGGCCGCGGTGTGACCATCGTGTCGGTGTGCAGGGTGACCTGGCGGCCCTCACGAACGACGACGATCGTGGCGGCGCCGTTGCGGTTGCTCCGGATCAGGTCCTGCATGTCGGTCCAGTCGTTCACCGGCGTGCCGTTGAAGGAGACGAAGCGGTCGCCGGGCTTCAGGCCCGCCTTGAACGCCGGGCTCACGGGGTCGGTGGGCCTGCACACCCGACCGTCCTGGGCCGCCGGCACGACGCACGCCTCGACCCTGTCGACGGTGCGGTGGATGACCTCGTCGCGCGGGTTGCCGTAGGTCGCGAACAGGCCGGCGAAGATGAAGAACGCGATCAGCAGGTTGACCGTGGGGCCACCCGCCATCACGACGACCTTCTTCCACCACTTCATCCGGTAGAAGAGCCGGTGCTCGTCCGCGGCGGTGATCGTCTCCCACTCCGCCGCGCGTGCGTCGGAGATGAGCTGGGCGAAGAGCCCGGTGTTGGACTTGCGGACCGTGACGACGCGGTTGCCGTCGGCGTCGTACTCGACCTTGCCGGCGTGCTCCGCGTCGGGCGGGAGCATGCCGACGATCTTGACGTAGCCGCCGAGGGGGATCGCCTTGATGCCGTACTCGGTCTCGCCCTTCCGACGGCTCCACACAGTCGGGCCGAAGCCGATGAAGTACTGCGTGACCTTCCCGCCGAACGCCTTGGCCGGGATCATGTGGCCGAGCTCGTGGAGCCCGATCGAGACCAGGATCGCCAGAACGAAGGCCACGACTCCCAGGAGGTACAGCAGGGCGGTCATCGAGCTTCTTTCGATTCGGTCAGGCGGAGTCGATCACGCGGGCGGCCTCGCCGCGGGCCCAGGCGTCGGCAGCCAGGACGTCGTCGAGGGTCAGTGCTGGACTCGAGGGTACGTCGTGCGCCCCCAGCACGTGGGAAACCGTGTCGATGATCTCCACGAACCCGAGCCGCCCCTGCCGGAAGGCCTCGACCGCGACCTCGTTCGCCGCGTTGTAGACCGCGGGCGCGGTCGCCCCGGTCGTGCCCGCCTGGCGGGCGAGCGCGACGGCAGGGAATGCCTCGTCGTCGAGCGGGAAGAACTCCCACGTGTTGACCTGGGTCCAGTCGACCGCGGGCGCCATGCCGGGCACCCGGTCGGGCCAGGCCAGGCCGAGCGCGATCGGGATCAGCATCGTCGGCGGGCTCGCCTGGGCGAGGGTCGAGCCGTCGACGAACTCCACCATGGAGTGCACGACGCTGGTCGGGTGGACGACCACCTCGATGCGGTCGTACGGGATGCCGAAGAGGAGGTGGGCCTCGATCACCTCGAGGCCCTTGTTGACCAGGTTGGCCGAGTTGATCGTCACCACGGGACCCATGTCCCAGGTCGGGTGGGCCAGCGCCTCGTCCACCGTCACCTGGAGCAGGTCGTCGCGGCTGCGCCCGCGGAACGGCCCCCCGGACGCCGTCAGCACGAGCCGGCGTACCTCCTCCGCGCTGCCGCCGCGCAAGCACTGCGCGAGTGCCGAGTGCTCGGAGTCGACCGGGACGATCTGGCCGGGCTTCGCGCGCTCGAGCACCAGCGGACCGCCCATGATCAGCGACTCCTTGTTGGCCAACGCCAGGGTGTTGCCGGCGTCCAGCGCGGCCAGCGTCGCGCTCAGCCCGACCGCACCGGTGATGCCGTTGAGCACGACGTCACAGGCTTGGGAAGCGGCCTCGGCCGACGCATCCGCACCCAAGCCGTTGAAGGCCGGCTGGAACTCCGCGACCTGGGCGTCGAACAGGGCGGGGTTGGCCCCACCCGCCGTGAGCCCGACGACCCGGAACCGGTCCGGGTGGGACCGCACGATCTCGAGCGCCTGGGTGCCGATCGAGCCGGTCGAGCCGAGGACGACGACGTCGCGGCGCTGGTTCTCGGCCTGGGTCATGTCGCCATTCTCCACTCTCCCGGCACCCCTAGACTCCGCGCATGCTCGACCGCCGGGTGCTCGTCCGCCGTCCCTCCTCTCGTCTTGCCGAGGGCCTCGTGACCCACATCGAGCGGCAGGAGGTCGACGTCGACCTGGCGATGCGGCAGTGGGAGGACTACGTCGCGGCACTCGAGGGCGCCGGGTGGGAAGTCATCCAGGTGCCGCCGATGGAGGAGTGCCCGGACGGCGTCTTCATCGAGGACGACGTCGTCATGTACGGCGAACGCGCGGTCGTGGCACGCCCGGGCGCCGACGAGCGGAAGCCCGAGACGGCTGCGATCGCGGACCTCCTGGGCGCGCTCGGGTACGACGTCGTGTCGATCGAGGCGCCCGGCACGCTCGACGGCGGTGATGTCCTCAAGCACGACGGCACGGTCTGGGTAGGCCTCGGCGGTCGGACCAACCAGGCCGGCCTCGACCAGCTGACGGCGTACCTCGAGCCGTACGGCGCGCGCGTGGTGCCCGTCCCGATCGAGAAGGTGCTCCACCTCAAGTCAGCGGTCACTGCTCTCCCCGACGGCACGGTGGTCGGCTACGAGCCCCTCGTCGACGACCCCGACGTGTGGGACTCGTTCCTCGACGTACCCGAGATGTCGGGTTCGCACGTCGTCCTCCTCGGCGGTGACACGATCCTGATGAGCGCGGACGCTCCGGCGAGCAAGAAGCTCTTCGAGGACCGCGGACTCCGCGTGATCGACGTCGACATCAGCGAGTTCATCAAGCTCGAGGGATGCGTGACCTGCCTGTCGGTCAGGCTCCGGCACACACCTTGAACCACCGGCCGGCCTCAGTCTCTATGTGCGACGTGGCCGATATCTGATCCAGTGTCTTTCGACGCCGGGTTTGGGTGGTGGTCTGAATTCGGGGTGGTGGTCGTGGGGGTTGAGGCGGACTTCCCAGGGTGTGTGGTGGAGGGTGCGGTGGTGGTGGCCGCACAGCAAGACGAGGTTGTCGAGTTTGGTTGTTCCGCCGGATATCCAGTGCCGGATGTGGTGGGCGTGGCACATCAGGGGTGGTCGGTCGCAGCCGGGGAAGCCACAGTGTTGGTCGCGGAGGACCAGGGCGACCCAGATCGCTGGGGTGACGAGTCGTTTGGCGCGGCCGACGTCGAGGGGTTCGCCGTGGGTGCCGAGGACGGCGGGGATGATCTCGGCGTCACACGCCAGCCGCCGGATGGTCGCGACCGACAGCTCGTTCAGAGCGTCGTGGGCCAGGCTGGACCCGAGGCCGTCGCGCAGGGCGTCGAGGGTGGTGGTGACCAGGAGGCGGGTGGGTGCGCCGTGGGAGTCGGGTGGCAGGTCGCTGTCCAACCCGTGTTGGGCGGTCTGCACGAGGGCGTCCCACAGTCGGGCACCGGCATCGCGCGGGTCCTGCAGCAGCTCGTCTCGCCCGTCGTGCCCGTGGTGGTCGTCGACGGCGGGGGCGGGTGCGGTCAGTGGCATCAGCGCGGCCTTCAAGAGTGCGCCGTCTTCGGCGGAGCCGCGGCCCTTGAGTCGGACTCCGCCGGCACCGTCACCCACGATGGACAGGTAGCGGGCGTGGTGGGAGGCGCGTTCGGCCCGGTCCAGGAGGCGTTCGAGCTTGCGGTCGGTGGCGTCGGGGTCGACGACGTGGACCAGGTGCCGTCCGGTGCGGGCCAGGTCGGTGGCGTCGAACGTTCCGGCGTGTTCGACCAGCGTGGCCTCACCCCGGGCGCGGACCGCGGTGCCCGAGGGCAGCAGGTCGATCGAGCGCACGATGACGTCGGCCTGCTCCGGTGACACGGTCCCTGCGGTCATGGCGTCGCGGGTCGCTGCGAGTGGTCCGGTCAGGGCGTGGGCACGGGCCACGATCCGGCGGCCCTCGCCCTTGCGGAGGCCGCCGAGGTGGGTGAGCCAGTCACCGGTCGACCCGTAGGCCAGCTTGGTCTTGCCCAGGTCGCGGGTGTCGGCCTCGGCGACCGCCCCGGCCTGGACCGCGGCCAACGCAGAACGGGCTTGCTCGACCAGCTCCACGGTCGCGACCAGGTCGTCGTCGGTCTGGTGCGTCCACCAGACGGCGTCCAGATCCCGGACCGTGGCGACCACGTCGGCCAGCACCGCCGCGGGGCTGGGTTGGGGGTGGAGGTCCGAGATCGACATAGGTATATCGAATCAGAGCCCACCGACACTCAGACCGGTTATCCACAGCAATATCGAGCATTCTTTTCTGAAAAGAACATGAGAATATCGGGGCCACTTATTCTCCACAGGCACACCGGAACCCGGCGTCGGCGGCCGGGAACAAAACCGGCGGTCCCTCTATCTAGCCAAGGACCGCAACCACCCACGGCCCGTGACGGTGCCGACGTTCCGGTCAGGGTGGTTTCGAGACGCTCGCAGAGCTCGCTCCTCAACCACCGGGCGAACAGAGCTCGCTCCTCAACCACCGACCAGCAGAGCTTGCTCCTCCACCACCGACGACCAGCGCGAGCTCGTCAACCACCGCCGGAACGCGTTAGTCGGTGAAGGCGCAGAACTCGTTGCCGTCGGGGTCGGCCAGCACGGTCCAGCCGAGACCGCCGTCGCCCTTGGCCCTCAGCACGGTCGCGCCGTGCGCGACGAGCGCGTCGACGTCGTCCGTGGTGACGTCGATGTGGAGGCGGTTCTTCGTCGTCTTCGGCTCGGGGACGCCGCCGAAGTCGAAGGAGTCCCACGGACACTCGGGGATGTCCTGCACCCACGAAGTGTCGCCGTCGCCGTCGACGGCACCGCCCACGACGTCGCACCACCAGCGCGCGATGTCGTGGCTGGCCGCCTCCCCCTCGGCACAGTCCCAGACCAGCTCGTAAGCGCGCTTGTCGAAGCCCTGCTCACGCGGGAACACGCAATGCTCCTGACCGTCGGGGTCGAGCAGCGTCGTCCACCGCTCGTACGCCGCGAACATCGTGGCCCCCGCGTCGAGTGCCCGCTGCACGGACTCGGCGTTCACGTCGATGTGGACGCGGTTCTTCACCGACTTCGGCTCGGGTACGACGTTCAGCCAGACCTGGATCTTCCCCGCGTCGTCGCGGAGGTGCCCGTCGCCGTCGTCGTGCAGCTCGAGTGTCCAGCCGAGCATCGTCGACCAGTACGCGCCGGACACCCGGGCGTCTGCGACGTCGATGCAGAGGTCCTTGTAGCGCGCCAGTGCCATGAGCGAGAGTCTGGCAGCCGGTCCGGACATTCGGCGTACGCCACGGAATCCGTGGATCCGGGGCCTGCGGACCGGTGGAATCCGCTGTTGGGACCGCCGTAGGCTGCGGCGTATGAGTACCACGGTCGTCGGCGGCACGTCCCTCACCCAGCAGCGCAACCTGGTCACCGAGATCCCCGGTCCACGGTCGCAGGAGAAGCTGGCGCGCAAGAAGCAGTACGTCGCGGACGGGGTGGGTAACACGCTCCCGGTCTTCGTCGAGGCGGCCGGGGGCGGTGTCATCCTCGACACCGACGGCAACTCCCTGATCGACCTCGGGTCGGGCATCGCGGTCACGACCGTGGGCAACGCGGCGTCCTCCGTCGTCTCGCGTGTGCAGGAGCAGGTCGCCGCGTTCACCCACACCTGCTTCATGATCACGCCGTACGACGGCTACGTGGACGTGGCGGTCGCGCTCGCCGAGCTGACGCCCGGCGACCACGCGAAGAAGTCGGCGCTCTTCAACTCCGGCGCGGAGGCCGTGGAGAACGCCGTCAAGATCGCCCGCGTCGCGACCGGCAAGGACGCGGTGGTGGTCTTCGACCACGCCTACCACGGCCGTACCAACCTGACGATGGCGATGACGGCGAAGAACATGCCCTACAAGAACGGCTTCGGCCCGTTCGCCGGCGAGGTCTACCGGGTGCCGATGTCCTACCCGTTCCGCGAGACCGAGGGCATCAAGGGCGCCGACGCCGCCACCCGGGCGATCGACCAGATCGAGAAGCAGGTCGGCGCCGAGAACCTCGCCTGCGTCGTCATCGAGCCGATCCTCGGCGAGGGTGGTTTCGTCGTACCGGCCGACGGGTTCCTGCCGGCCCTCGCCGCGTGGTGCCGCGACAACGACGTGCTGTTCGTCGCCGACGAGATCCAGTCCGGTTTCTGTCGCACCGGCGACTGGTTCGCGTGTGACCACGAAGGCGTCGTCCCCGACCTGATCACCACGGCCAAGGGCATCGCCGGCGGGCTCCCGCTCGCGGCTGTCACCGGGCGCGCCGAGGTCATGGACGCCGTCCATGCCGGCGGCCTCGGCGGCACGTACGGCGGAAACCCGATCGCCTGCGCCGCGGCCCTGGGGGCGATCGAGGAGATGCGCACGCACGACCTCGCCGCCCGAGCCCGGGCGATCGAGGCGACCATCCGCCGCCGACTCGAGGCGCTCGCGGCAGACCATCCGACGGTCGGCGACATCCGTGGCCGGGGCGCGATGATGGCGATCGAGCTGGTCAAGCCCGGCACCCTCGAGCCCGACGCGGCTCGCGCGGGCGCTGTCGCGGCGTACTGCCACCGCAACGGCGTCGTCGTCCTCACCTGCGGGACCTGGGGCAACGTCTTCCGCTTCCTGCCACCGCTCTCGATCGGCGACGAGCTCCTCGAGGAGGCGTTCGACGTCGTAGGTGAGGCCTTCGCCGCCACCGCCTGAGCCCTGACCGGGTAGTCCGTGACTATCCGGTTTGGCGACTCGTGTAATCTCAATTACATGATTACAGAAGAGGCACGAGAGCGGGTGCGGGGCTGGTTCTCCGGCCGGCTACCCGCGGAGTGGCAGGACTCCCCTGCCGACATCGGCATCGACCGCGACGAGATCGTGGTGACCTTGCAGCTCGCGGACGTGACGGCGGGCGAGAGCGAGGCGGAGACCGCGGAAGCGCGGGCGGGCCGCGCCAGCGCGTTCCGCGAGGAGACGCGCGAGCAGCGGATGGCCATCGCCCAGGAAGCGCAGCGCCGCTACGAGCGGACGGTGAGCTGGGGGGTACGGATCGGCGACCACCAGGAGCTGTTCACACACCTCGCTGCGCCGACCATGACCCGGCTGCGTCAGCCGCAGCGGCAGGTGCTCGACACCCTCGTCGACGCCGGCGTGGCCCGCTCACGTGCCGACGCGCTCGCGTGGTGCGTCCGGCTGGTCGCGCAGCACGAGGACGACTGGCTGACCGAGCTGCGTGAGGCGATGAGCCAGGTGGCCGACGTCCGCACCAAGGGACCGCAGGCCTGATTCGGACGGGCCGGGTACGCCGACGTACCCGGCCCTCCGTCGAGGGTCATACGCCCTCGGCCACCGGGAAGATGGCGTCGGCGACGAGACCGTGGGCCTCGCGGTGGACGCTGACAGCGGCCTCCGCGTCGGGTGCTTCCACGAGGCAGAAGATCTTGCCCTCCGACTCGTCCACCCAGTACCGCAGGTAGTTCACGCCGTACCGCTCCTGCGTGCGCAGGTCGGCTGCGTGAGCCTGCTCGGCGTCGGTCATTCCGACCGGGCCGGGCAGGGTGTGGACATCCATGAACAGGGCCATTGCTGGCTCCTTTCCCATCCGCGACAAGGACCGTCCTTGTGTCACCATGAGCGTCGCGCGACGCGGTCTCTCGGGCCATGACCCAGCGCCCGACGAGGTTGACCAGATGACCAGCGACGAGGCCGCCCCCCTGCCGGCCGCCTTCTCGGTCGCCCTGGAGCGTCTGCGGCTGGAGGGTGCGATCTTCCTGCGCGCGGAGTACCGCGACCCGTGGTCCTACCTCTCCTTGTCCGGCCCCGAGACCGCCGCCATCCTCCGGCCCGGTACCGACCGCGTGGTGCTCTTCCACCTCGTCGCTGCCGGCACCTGCTGGGTCGAGGTGGACGGCGAGGTCCGGCACTGGGCGTCGGCCGGCGACGTGATCGTGCTGCCGTACGGCGACCAGCACCGCATGGGCGGGGTGGGCGACGCCACCTCGGTCCCCCTGAGCTCGATCATGGAGTCTCCGCCGTGGACCCGGATGCCGATCATCCGGCACGGCGAACCCGACGGAGAGCTGACGAACGTCGTCTGTGGGTTCCTGCACAGCGACGACGTGTTGTTCGAGCCGACCCTCCGGGTCTTCCCTCCCGTGTTCGTCGTGCGTCCGCGCAACGACGCCGCAGCCGGCTGGGTGAGCGCGAACGTCGAGTACGCGCTGACCCAGGCCGACGGCTCACCGCTCGGGCCGGACGCCGTACCGACGAGGCTGCCGGAGCTCCTGCTGGTCGAGATCCTCCGGCAGCATCTGGCCACGGCACCGGCGCTCGACCACGGCTGGCTCGCGGCGCTCCACGACCCGGTCCTGCAACCGGCGCTCTCGGCGATCCACACCGCGCCGGACGAGAGGTGGAGCGTCACCACGCTGGCGCGGCGCGCAGCCGTCTCGCGGTCCGCGCTGGACGCCCACTTCCGACGGGTCCTGGGTATCTCCCCGATCCGCTACCTGACCGAGTGGCGCATGCACCTCGCGCGCGACCTGCTGGCGTCCACCGACCTGGGCGTGGCGGCGGTGGCACGACGCGTGGGGTACGACGCCGAGGAGGCCTTCAGCCGCGCCTTCAAGCGGCACAGTGGCGCCGCTCCCACGCAATGGCGCGGCCGGCACCACCTCCGCAACGCGCCCGGCGCGGACGGAATGGCATCCGCAGCCGCCGACGTTGGCCCCAGGTGACCTCCACCGCACTCTCCGTACTCGACCTCGTCCCGGTCCGCACCGGCCAGACCACCGGTCAGGCGCTGGCCGCGACCCGCTCCCTCGCCGGACTCGCCGACGACCTCGGCTACCGGCGCTACTGGCTGGCCGAGCACCACAACATGCCGGCCGTCGCCGCGACCAACCCACCGGTGCTCGTGGCCATGGTCGCCGCCGCGACCACACGCATCCGGGTCGGGTCCGGCGGGGTGATGCTGCCCAACCACGCGCCCCTGGTCGTGGCGGAGCAGTTCGCCCTGCTCGAGGCGGCGTACCCCGGCCGCATCGACCTCGGCATCGGTCGCGCCCCCGGCACCGACCCGCTCACCAGCGTCGCCCTCCGACACGGGGCGGGCGGCGTCAGCGACGACGCGGTGAACCACTTCCCGCAGTACGTCGAGGACGTCGTCGCGATGATGTCGCCGGACGGTGTGGCCATGCAGGTGGCGGGACGGGTACAGGCGCTCCGCGCCACGCCGCACGCGGAGTCGTCGCCGGACCTGTGGCTGCTCGGCTCCTCGGACTTCTCCGCGTCCCTCGCGGCGGCGCGGGGACTGCCCTACGTGTTCGCCCACCACTTCTCGGGCCGCGGGACCGCCGAGGCACTCGAGCTCTACCGGTCCTCCTATCAGCCGTCCGAGCGCTACCCCGAGCCGCGCACCTTCCTGACCGTCAACGCGGTCGTCGCCGAGTCCCAGGACGAGGCGGACAGGCGCGCACTCCCCAACCTGCTGACGATGGTGGCGCTCCGCACCGGCCAGCCTCTCTTCGCGCAGCCGACGATCGACGAGGCCGAGGCACGCGGGCTCCCCGAGGAGCACCAGGCCCTCGCCGAGCAGATGACCCAGCGCTGGATCGTGGGCACGCCGGACGACGCCGCGAAGCAGGTCGAGGAGCTGGCGGCGACGTACGCCGTCGACGAGGTGATGGTGAACCCGGTCGCGGGTGCATCCGGCGACACCCCGCTCGACCGCGCGCCGTACCGAGAGGAGACCCTGCGGCTCCTGGCCGAGGCGCTCGGCCGAGTCTGAACACGCGCCGAGCCTCCCTAAGGAGTCGTGTTCTCGCAGTCGGTCTCGTCGACCACCTCGACGCTCGCGCAGGTGTCCGTGCCGACGCCCATGCCGAGCGAGTGGTCGGTGCCGGCACCCCCGCGGAACACATCGTCGTACGCCGACCCCAGGAAGGTGTCGTCGCCTCCGCGGCCGTGGAAGACGGTGCCCCAGGATCCCGATGCGGACAGGTAGTCCGGTCCCGCGGTGCCGGTGATGGTCCAGGACGTGCCCCAGGCGGACAGGTCCACCCGCTCCACGTGGGCCACGGTGAGACTCACCGGGTGGTCGAGGGTGTAGACGAGCCGGCCGGTACTCATCGACCACTCGGCGGACGACGGCTCCGTGGTCGGGTTGATCGTCTGGGTGTGCAGGTCGACGAAGTCCCGCGAGCCGGCGCCGCCGTCGACGACCTGGTCGCGGTCCGGCACGTCTGTGAGCTGGGTGAAGAGATGGTCGTTGCCCGGCCCGCCGTACAGTCGATCGGCAGCGGGTCCGAAGTCGTCGAGGAGGTCGTTGCCCGGTCCCCCGCGCAGCAGGTCCTCGCCACCACCGGCGCTGATCGTGTCGTCGCCGAGCCCGCCGATGGCCACGTCCGCGGCATGACCGCCGACGCCGGGATCGGTCACGATCCGGTCGTTGCCGCCCCGTCCCATGATCTGGTCGCCACCCGGTCCCCCGCTCAGCAGGTCGCGACCTCGCGAGCCCTCCATGGTGTCGGCGTGGGTGGACCCGATCAACCAGGTGCCACGCGAGTCGAAGCGATCGCGACCTTCCCCCGTCGCCACACCCCGCGCCGCGTCGACGTGCACCGCAGCCGCCGCGGTCTCCCACGTGATGTTCTCGGGGATGACTTCGTCTGCGGGTCGCGGGTCACGGCCGGGCACGAGTCGATCGTCACCGGAGCCCCCGGACAGGCGGTCGCCCACGCGCTCCGTGCTGCCCTCCTCGTTGACGTGCCACCAGTCCCTTCCTCCGAGCAGGACGTCGTCACCCGGTCCGCCGGTGAGACGGTCGACCCCCAGGCCCCCGCACAGGAGGTCGTCCCCGCCCATCCCGCTCACGGCGTCGTTGCCACCGAGTGCGGCGATCACGTCGCGACCCGGCGTCCCCTGCAGAGCGTCGGCGTGGTCGGTCCCGACCATCGTGGCCACGTGGCCGCCACAGGTCACCGCGCGGGCCGGTGACGCCTGTGCCGAGCCGTCGATCGCCGGCAGGCTCCAGGCCACGGCCAGCGAGCAGGCCACTGTCATACCGAGATTTCGGATCTGCATGTCACAGCCTCCCTCGGCCGGTCATGCGACCAGCTCACTCGGTCTGATGCACGCCGGTGGCCTTCGGTTCGGTGGAGAACCGCGTCAGTGGGCGCCGGAGGCGCCGGAGGTGACGTCGCCGGAGAGTCGCTGCGCGAGGTAGATCGGGATCGCCGACAGCAGGACGAGCACCGCCGCGACCACGTTGACGACGGGCGCCTGGTTGGGCCGGAAGAGGTTCTGGAAGATCCAGATCGGCAGCGTCTGCTCCACGGGGCCCGCGGTGAACGTGGTCACCACGATCTCGTCGAAGGACAGCCCGAACGCCAGCAGGCCACCGGCGAGGAGGGCCGACCGCAGCATCGGGAACGTGACCAGCCGGAACGTCGTGAACGGCCCCGCACCGAGGTCGGCCGACGCCTGCTCCAGCGAGGGACCTAGCCGCTGGAGCCGGGCCTGCACGTTGTTGAACACCGTGACGATGCAGAACGTCGCGTGTGCCACCACGATGGTCAGGAACCCGAGCGGGATGCCGAGCATCGTCCGGAACGCGTTGTTGAGCGCGATTCCGGTGACGATGCCGGGCAGCGCGATCGGCAGGATGATCAGCAGGGAGACGACGTTGCGGCCGAAGAACCGGGTACGCCGGAGCGCCAGCCCGGCGAGGGTGCCGAGCACCAGCGCGATCGCGGTCGCGAGCAGCGCCACCTCGATGCTGACCAGCAGTGCGTCCTTGGCACCCGAGCTGTGCCAGGCGGCGTCCCACCACTTGAACGTGAGGCCCTTGGGTGGCCAGGCGAACGTGCGATCGGTGTTGAACGAGTTCACCATCACCAACGCGAGCGGCACGTAGACGACCGTCAGCACGACGGCCGTCATCACCCGCAGCACCAACCTGAGCCGGGTGTCGATGATCATGGGAGCGCTCATAGGTTCTCCAGAGCTCCCGTGCGACGTACGGCGGCGAGGTAGACCAGCATCACCACGACCGGGACCGTGGCGAACGCCGCCGCGAACGGCAGGTTGTTGGCGGCGCCGACGTTGGCGTAGACGACGTTGCCGATCAGCTGACCCGTGCCGCCGACGATGGTCACCGCGATGTAGTCGCCCATCGTCAGCGAGAACGTGAAGATCGACCCCGCCACGACGGCGGGAAACGCCATCGGCAGGACGACGCGCCGGAGCGTGGTGAGGGCGCCCGCACCCAGGTCACCGGAGGCCTCGAAGAGCGAGTCGGGCACGCGCTCGAGGCCGGCGTAGATCGGCAGGATCATGTAGGGCAGCCAGAGGTAGGCCAGCGTGATCGTGGTGGCGAGCAGGCCGAAGCCCGGCGAGCCCACACCGATGGGTCCGCCGAGCCAGTCGATGAGCCCGCCCTGGGAGAACATGCCCCGCCATGCGTACGCCTTCACCAGGTACGACGCCCACAGCGGCATCAGCACCGCGATCACGAGGAGGCGGCGTACGCGTGGGGAGGCGACCTTGGCCATGTAGAGCGCGATCGGGAAGGCCAGGACGGCGTCCACGACCGTGACCAGCGCGGCGATCCCGATCGTCCGGAACGCGATCGTCTTGTAGACGGGGCGGTCCCACAACGTCCGGTAGTTGTCGATCGACCAGATGCGCTCGATGTCACCGGTGAAGTCGTTCTGCCCCCACAGCGAGGTGATGAACAGCGCCCCCAGGGCCGCGAGGTACGCGACGCCGAGCCACAGCATGGGTGGCAGGAGGAGCAGCGTGGTGCGCAGCCCGGCCGAGCGGCCGAGCAGCGACCCACGCCGGGGCGTCTTCGCCCCGGCGGGAGCCGCCTGCGCTGTGGGTGCCGACACGAGTGACGGTCAGCCCTTGATCTCGGTCCAGGCCTGCGTCCAGTCGCCGTAGTCGGTGCACGTGGTGTCCGTGCGGCCGTCCAGGCACTGGCTGATGGGCGTGGTCCAGTACCAGATCTTGTCCGCGAAGGCCTTGTCGGTCACGTGGTAGTCGTTGCAGAACGCCTTGCCGGTGAGCTTGCAGGCCTGCCCGTTCGCCGGTGCCTCGCCGAACCACTGCGCCACCTCGGACTGCGGCTTCGGCTCGGTGATGTAGGACATCCAGGCGTACGCGCAGTTGGGGTGCTGCGCCTTCGCCGCGACCATCCACGTGTCGGACCAGCCGGTGGCCCCTTCACTCGGCAGGATCGCCTTCACCGGAGCCTTCTCGGCGGCGGCCGTCTGCTCGATGATCTTCCAGGTCGTGCCGATCACGGAGTCACCGGACTCGAACGCCTGCGCCTCCTTGAGGTAGTCCGACCAGTACTCCCCGACGTTCTGCCTTTGGTCCTTGAGCAGCGACACGGCAGCGTCGAGCTGGTCCTGGTCGAGCGCGTAGGGATCGGTGATGCCCAGGTCGGGCTGCGTCTTCATCAGGTACAACGCGGCATCGGCGATGTAGATCGGCGAGTCGTACGACGTGACCTTCCCCTGGTACGTCGACGCGTCCTCGAAGACGGCGCTCCAGCTGGTCGGCGCCGGCTTGACCTGGTCGGTCCGGTACATCAGGAGGTTCGCGCCCCACCCGTGCGGAACGCCGTACATCTGTCCGTTGACGCTGTTCCAGGGTCGGTCCTTCAGGAACGACTCGATGTCCGCGTAGTCCTTGATCAGATCGGTGTTCACCGGTGCGACGTCGCCGGAGGCGATCAACCGGAGCGAGGCGTCGCCGGAGGCCGAGACCACGTCGTAGTCGCCGGTCTTCATCAGGCTCACGGCGTCGTCGGACGTCGGGAAGTACTTGACGTTGGCCTGGCAACCGGTCTTCTGCTCGAACGGCGTCACCCAGTCGACGCCCTTGGTATCGCCCTTCTCGGCGTATCCGGGCCAGGCGAGGATGTTCACCGAGCCCTCCATCTGGCCCATCGACTGCTGCATCGGGACGTCCGGCACGGGGAAGCCCTGCTGGCCAGGCGAAGCGGTCTTCTCCGAATCCGACGAGCCGCAGCCCGCCACCAGGGCGAGCGCCGCGACCCCGACGAACGCCCCGAGCGCTCGGATCTTCCTGCGATGTGTGGTCATGCTGTCTCCTCGGTTTCCTCGGTCCCTCCCGAGAGAGCGATCAATGAGTCACGGTGGAGTGCCACCGCGACGGGTCGGTCGGATGCCTCGAGCGGTGGCTCGGCGGATCCTCCGGTGTTGGGCCGAGCGACGGTCAGGGTGGTCCCGCCGTCGAGCTCGACGATCGCGTGGGTGGTCGGGCCGAGGTAGACCACCTCGCGCACCCGGCCCGGCATGGTGAGCTCGCCGTCCTCGACCGAGGCGCCGGCCGGTACGACGCGCAGTCGCTCCGGGCGTACGGCGAACTCCCCCGGCGTGCCGAGCAGCTTCTGCGCGGCGCTGCCACCGATCCGGTTCGACGTCCCGACGAAGCCCGCGACGAACGAGCTGGCGGGCGACTCGTAGAGCTCGACCGGGGTTGCGACCTGCTCGACGCGACCGTTGTTGAAGACGGCGACCCGGTCGCTCATCGAGAGCGCTTCCTCCTGGTCGTGGGTGACGAAGACGAACGTGATGCCGACGTCGCGCTGGATCTGCTTCAGCTCGAGCTGCATCTCCCGGCGGAGCTTGAGGTCGAGCGCGCCCAGCGGCTCGTCGAGCAACAGCACCTTGGGCCGGTTGACCAGGGCCCGCGCCAGCGCGACCCGTTGGCGCTGGCCACCGGACAGCTGGGTGGGGCGCCGCTTGGCGAGGTCTTCCAGGCGGACCGCGGCGAGGGCCTCCTGCGCTCTCTGGCGACGCTGCTTCCGGTCGACCCTCTTCACGCGGAGGCCGTACTCGACGTTCGTGATCACGTCCATGTGGGGGAAGATCGCGTAGTCCTGGAAGACCGTGTTCACGTCGCGACGATGGGGCGGCAGGGCGGTGACGTCCTCGTCGCCGAGGAGGATCCGGCCGGCAGTGGGGCGCTCGAAGCCCGCGACCAGACGGAGCACCGTCGTCTTGCCCGAGCCCGACGGACCGAGCATCGAGAAGAACTCGCCGTCGGTGATCTCGAGGTCCAGCTCGTCGACGGCCCGCACCTCGCCGAAGTGCTTGCTGAGGCCCTGCGTCGTGACGGCTGACATCTCAGACGCTCATCTCGCGTCGACCCCAGGGCGAGCCGTACTCGGTCAGCAGGTCGAGGAAGGGCACGCTGTCGAAGGCCTCGGGGCCGAGTACGCCGGCACCCGACCAGGTGCCACGCGCCAGCAGCTCCATCGCCACCACGGGGTTGATCGCCGTCTGCCACACGACGCACTGGTGTCCGTACTCCCGCATGGTCGTCTCGTTGTCGACCACGTGGTAGTAGTACGTCGACCTGGGCTGACCGTCCTTCCCCGTGCCCGTGACCCAGAGTCCGGCGCAGGTCTTTCCCTTCATCCGCGGACCGACCGTCGCCGGGTCGGGCAGCACCGCCGCGACCACGTCACGCGGGCTCACCTCGACGCCCTTGACCCGGACCTTCTCGGTGCGGTCGAGGCCGAGGGTGTGGAGCACCTTCAAGATCGTGATGAACTCGTCACCGAGGCCGTACTTGAACGTCGCCCGCTTGCAGTCGACCCAGCGCGGCATGAGGAGCACCTCCTCGTGCTCGACGTTCACGCACTCGACGGGGCCGATTCCCTCGGGGAAGTCGAAGACCTCGGGCTCGCTGAACGGGGCCGTGGTGTGCCACTGACCGTCCTGCCACACGATCGGCGGGTTGAGACACTCCTCGATCGTCGTCCACATCGAGAACGACGGCGCGAAGATCTCGTTGCCGTCGTCGTCGGTGACCACGAGGTTGGCGCCGTCGCGGGTGCCGAGCTCGTCGATCTCGGAGAAGTCGTGGTCGGCGGCGTACCGCGCGAAGACGTCGGACAGTCCGGGCTCGACGCCGATGCCGACCAGGGCCAGCCGGCCGGCCGACTCCCACCGGTCGGCCACCGCGAACTGCTCGTCGCCCAGCTTCACTCCCGGCTTCTCGTACGGCGCGTCGGGATGCGGCTTCGACAGCGACATGGCCATGTCGAGGTAGTCCGCGCCGGCGTCGAACGCGCCCTCGAAGATCGACATGTTGAACACCGGGTCGACCGCGTTCATCACGTGGGTGATGCCGTGCTCGCGGCACAGCGCCGTCACCGACGCCGCGTCGGACGCGTCGATCCGGGCGGCGACGTAGCGGTCGTCGCTCGCGGCGGCCTGCTCGGCACGGGTCACGTCGTAGTCGGCAACGACGATCGTCTCGAAGAAGTCACGCCGGGCCGCGATCGAGGCGAACGCCGCTCCCACGCCTCCCGCGCCGACCAGCAGGATCCTCATCCGACGTTGCCTCCTTGTGGCCCGTGTGACTCGGTCTCCCTGCTCGCCGGCCGGAAGGCCGGTCCGTGTCCAGGGACGACGATGTCGGCGATCCCGAGGATGCGCTCGCGGCTCCGGTCCAACGCGTCCTGGTCCCAGGCGAGGGGGTCCTGGACGGGTGTCATGTCCGCGAACCACCAGGCGTGGGTGAGCACGACCGTACCGTCATCGGTGCGGACGACGAGGGCCGCGCACTCCTGTGCGTGCCCGGGTGTCTCGATCACGGAGACATCGGCGCTGAGGTGGTGGCCGTCGCCGTCGTGGCCGAGCCAGAGGGACCCGTCGTACACGGAGTCGACGTCCACGACCCGTGCGGTCGGGAACATCCCGACGTTGCGGGTGTGGTCGAGATGGTGGTGCGTGACGAAGACGTGCGTCACGTCGCCCGCCGTGACGCCGTGGTCGGCCAGGGCATCGGTGAGCAGCGCCTGCCCGGACAGGATGCCCGGGTCCACCACGATCACGAGGTCCTGGTCGCGGACCAGGCTCACGCTGGGGTGGACGGACTTGCCGGCGTCGGTGTCCTCGACATGGCCGGCGATGAGGACGTCAACGGTCGCCATGGCCTCTTCTCCTTGTCCCTGGGTGCTCTCGCGTGACTTGGTCTCGACGCGCACGTCACGACCTCGTCCCTCGGTCGTGGCGCTTGCTCGACCCTCCTTCGCGACACGATCCGCTCGTTCCTCGCGGCTCGCTGCTCAGTCGCCGATGTAGCTCATGACGTGCTTGATCCGGGTGTAGTCCTCGAGCCCGTACATCGACAGGTCCTTGCCGTAGCCCGAGTGCTTGAAACCTCCGTGGGGCATCTCGGAGATGAACGGGATATGGGTGTTGATCCACACGACCCCGAAGTCGAGACGCTTCGACATCCGCATGGCCCGGCCGTGGTCCTTGGTCCAGACACTGGAGGCGAGGCCGTACTCGACGCCGTTGGCCCAGCGCAGCGCCTCGGCCTCGTCGCCGAACTTCTGGACGGTGATCACCGGGCCGAAGATCTCGTTCTGGATCTGCTCGTCGTCCTGCTGCAGCCCCGCCAGCACCGTGGGCTCGTAGAAGTAGCCGACGCTCCCCTGCCGCTGGCCACCGCTCTCGAGGGTCGCGTGGTCGGGGAGCCGGTCGACCATGCCGGCGACCCGCTCCAGCTGGTCGGCGTTGTTGAGCGCGCCGTACAGCACGTCCTCGTCGTCGGGCAGCCCGGTCCTGGTGCCCTTGGCCTGCTCGGTGAGGGCGGAGACGAACTCGTCGTGGACACCAGGTCCAGCGAGCACGCGGGTCGCCGCGGTGCAGTCCTGGCCGGCGTTGAAGTAGCCCGCGACGGCGATCCCCTCGGCCGCCTTCTCGATGTCGGCGTCGTCGAAGACGATCACCGGGGCCTTGCCACCCAGCTCGAGGTGCACGCGTTTGAGGTCCTTGGCCGCGGAGCCGGCGACCTCCATCCCGGCGCGGACCGACCCGGTGATGGCGACCATCTGCGGGGTCTTGTGCTCGACGAGGGCGCGACCGGTGTCGCGGTCGCCGCACACCACGTTCAGCACGCCCGGCGGCAGGAACTCGTTGCAGATCTCGGCGAGCAGGGTCGAGCTCGCGGGAGTGGTGTCACTGGGCTTGAGGACGATCGTGTTGCCCCCCGCCAGTGCGGGAGCGATCTTCCAGATCATCATCATCAGCGGGTAGTTCCATGGCGTGACCTGGCCGACGACGCCGACCGGCTCGCGCCGGACCCACGACGTGTGATCGGCCATGTACTCCCCCGCGGACCTGCCCTCGAGCAGCCGGGCAGCTCCGGCGAAGAACTTGAAGTGGTCCGAGGCGTACGGCATCTCCTCGGACATCGTCAGCCCGAGCGGCTTGCCCGTGTCCTTGCACTCGACGGCGTTGATCTCGTCGATCCGGCTCTCGATCGCCCGGGCGATGTCGAGCAGGGCGTTCCCGCGGTCCTTGGGGGTGAGCTCGCTCCAACCGTCGAACGCCGCGTCCGCCGCGGCGTACGCCCGATCGACGTCCTCGGTCCCCGACATCGGGGCCTGTGCGTAGACCTCGCCCGTGGTCGGGTCGACGATGTCGTAGGCCTCGCCCGACGCACTGTCGACGAGCTCGCCGTTGATCACGTTCTTGAACGTCTGGTCCGCCATGGGCGGGAGCCTAACGAAACCGGCTGCGGATTCGACAGTGTCAGGGGGCCGATTCGACGGATTTCGTCGTGCTCAGGCCTGGGATCAGGGCCGGCCGAAGGCGAGGTCCCCGCTCGATCCCCCAGGTTGAAATGACCCACATGAGGGTGTCGCGGGCCCGCACGATTCCTTATGGTCGTCGCAAGGGGGAAGCAACATGAGTGCTCGAGCGCGCATCAACGGACGACGAGTGGCCATCGGGGTGGCCTGGGGGCTGGCGGTCCCGCTGGCGTGGGTACCGTCACCCGCGGCGGCGGCGGTGGCTCCCAGCACGGTCTGGACCTGGGGGTCCAACGACTTCGGCCAGCTCGGCAACGGGACGGTCTCGGCCTCTCCGTCCGGGCCGGCCGCCGTGGCCGGCGTCTCGGACGTCGTGGAGATGGAGGGCGGTCGCGAGCACATCGTCGCCCTGACCGCTTCCGGCCAGGTCTACGTGTGGGGCAGCAACGAGAACGGCCAGCTGGGAGTCGGAGGCACTGCGAACCGGAGTGTGCCCACCCAGCTGAGCGTGCCGTGCGGGGCCGGAGGCGTGAGCCAGGTCGCGGCCGGGCACAACAACAGCCTCGCGCGATGCGCCGACGGCCGGGTCTTCTCGTGGGGCCTGAACAGCGACGGCCAGCTCGGCGACGGCACCCGGACCGTGCGCCGGACGCCGGTCCAGGTCCAGGGAGTCACCGACGCCGTGGACGTCGCCTCCGGTCGTGACATGAGCTATGCCATCCGGGCCAACGGCACGGTGCTCGCCTGGGGTGACAACGCCTTCGGGGAGATCGGCGACGGCACGCGCACCGATCGGCTGACCCCGGTGCCCGTCACCGGCCTCACCCAGGTCACCAGCGTGGCGGGTGGGCGCGATCACGGCTTGGCGCTGCGCGCCGACGGCTCCGTGTGGGCCTTCGGCTGGAACCTCTACGGCCAGCTCGGAGACGGGACGACGACCGACCGGCTGACCCCGGTCCAGGTACTGACCGGCGTGCAGCAGGTCACCGCCGGAGCTCACCACTCCTACGCCCTCACCACCACCGGCCAGGTGCGGTCCTGGGGCCGCAACTACCGCGACGAGCTCGGTGACGGGACCACGACGACGCGTACGCGTCCCGTCTCCGTGATCGGTGTTGCCGACGCCGTGTCCATCGCGTCGGGTCGCGACCACGGCATCGCGGTCCTGGCTGACGGCTCCGTCATGACGTGGGGCCATAACGAGTTCGGCCAGCTGGGCGACGGGACGACCACCAGCCGCACCCGAGCGGTCACCGTGCCCGGCGTGACCGGCGCGATCGCGGCCGGCGGCGGTGGGTCGGCGTACTCGGCCGTGCTCGTGAGCTCGGGGCCCGCTCCGAACAAGCCGCCCACCGCGAGGTTCACGGTCAGCTGCCAGCAGCCATGTGCCACTTCGTCGGGAGCTCGTCGACGGACACCGACGGCACCATCACGGCGTACGACTGGGACCTCGGCGACGGCGCGACGGGCTCCGGCGAGACCATCGACCACGAGTTCGCCAACGGCACCTACCAGGTCCGGTTGACGGTGACCGACGACGACGGCGACACCGGGACCACGACGGCGTCGGTGACCGTCTCGGATGCGCCACCACCCCAGATCGCCTTCCGTGCCGTGCGGACCTTCAACGGCAACGTCACCCGCGCCAGCGTGCAGGTGCCGACCTCGGTCGTGCCCGGCGACGAGCTGGTGATGTTCGTGTCGACAGCCCGGACCGCGACCACCGCCACGCCGGCAGGCTGGACCCTCCGGGGGACCGTCACCGACAGCGACGTGCGCTCCTGGGTGTTCACCCGGGCCGCCGTTGCCGGTACGCCCGGGTCGACCGTCCAGGTCTCGTTCGACGCCATCTCCAAGGCGGATGTCAGCCTGCTCGCCTACT
This sequence comes from uncultured Actinomycetota bacterium, assembly GCA_963759515.1. Classification (GTDB taxonomy): domain Bacteria; phylum Actinomycetota; class Actinomycetes; order Propionibacteriales; family Nocardioidaceae; genus Nocardioides. Next base: position 27,121 of record CAVWZR010000021.1, read on the forward strand.
CCGGTGCCGGCGACCCGAGCGCCGCGGTCGGTCGGGCGGAGCCCGGGACGACGGCCAGCACGGCTCAGCCTCGGCGGCGGTCGCCACGGCCGGCTCGACGGTGGTGACCTACTGGGCGAGCAGTTGCTCGAGCCCGCACGGCTGGACTCCCGCCGCGCACGTTGACCGCACGGTCGGCGACGGCAGGGACCGGGTCCGGGCTGGTGACCGCGACGTCGGGTGACGCGGCGGGCCAGCCGGCCGGGACCTGGCAGGGCGTCACCGCGAACGCCGGGACCTCCTCGGCCAAGGCGATCTCCTGGACGGTGGTGCTACCGCCGGCCTGAGCCGCTCGGTTTCGCCGAAGACCCGGGCGCCGCCTACCCAGGACGACACGACCCGGGCCGCGCCGATCTCGTCGGCCGGGCCGGCGAAGGGATCGCGGTCGAGGACCGCGAGGTCCGCCGCGTGGCCCGGTGCCAGGACGCCGGCACCGTCGGTGTGGTCACGCCCGTTGACCCACGCGGAGCCGGAGGTGTACGCCGCGAAGGCGGTCGTCAGGTCGATCGCCTGCTCCGGCAGGAACGGGTCGCGCGGGTCGTCGTACGCCGTCCGGGTGACGGCGGTGTGGATGGCGGCGATGGGGTCGGGTGAGGTGACCGGCGCATCGCTGCCCATGACCAGCCGCGCGCCCGCGCGGTGGAGCCCGCCGAACGGGTACTGCCCGAGGTCGACCGCTCCTCGCCGAGGAACGGGATGGTGAGCTCGTCCATCTGCGGCTCGTGGGCCGCCCACAACGCTTGCGCGTTGGCGGCGACGCCGAGCTCGGCGAAACGCGGGACATCGTCGGGGTGGATCACCTGGAGGTGGGCAATGTGGTGGCGCAGGTCGGCGGAGTGCCCCGCATCCCGAGCGGCGGCGAAGGCGTCGAGCGCTTCCCGCGTGCCCCGGTCGCCGATGCAGTGCACGTGCACCTGGAAGCCCTCGGCCGCGAGTGCGACCACCGCCTCCTTGAGCTCGTCGGCCTCGACGAACGAGTGGCCGGCGTTGTCGGTCGCACGGCCGTGGCCGTCGAGGTACGGCGACAGCATCGCGGCCGTGAAGTTCTCACAGACTCCGTCCTGCATGATCTTGATGCTGGTGGCGCGGTAG
>CAVWZR010000022.1:0-730753 GCA_963759515.1 uncultured Actinomycetota bacterium
ACCAATTGCTGCCGAGACGGTCGGCATGATGAAGAACGGCGCGATGACCATCAGCCGCACGATGCCCTGTCCGAAGATCGGCTGGTCGAGGAGGAGCGCCAGCAGCGTGCCGAGCACCACGGTGATGACGAGCACCGATCCGACCAGGATCAGCGTGTTCACGATCGCCGTGGCAAAGGCCGGGTTGGTGACGAAATAGGTGTAGTTGGTGAAGCCGATGAAGCCGGAGCGCTCGGGGTAGAGGAGGTTGTAGCGCTGCGTGGAGAAATAGAGCGTCAGCGCCAGCGGCACGATCATCCAGATGAACAGGAGGATGACCGAGGGAGCGACCGCGATCCGACCGATCGACTGTGACCTCTTCGTCGCCATTGTATGTTCCCCGCCTTGGCCGCGCCGCGCTGCCGCTCTCGTCGAGGGCTGTCTCGGCGTCGGCTCTTCGGCCCGCCTATGCGGGAGTCCTTCGGACGGGCGCGGCGGCAAAGTTACCGTCGCGCCCGCCCGTCCTTGGGAGGAGCTACTGGATGTAGCCGGCCTGCGTCATCTCGTCGGTCGCGGCCTGCTGCGCCTGCGCCAGCGCGTCGTCGACCGTGCTCGAGCCGGCGAGCGCCGCCGAGAAGATCTGACCGACCGTCGTGCCGAGCCCCTGGAACTCGGGGATCGCGACGAACTGCACGCCGGTATAGGGCACCGGATCGACGGTCGGCTTGGTCGGGTCGGCCGAGTTGATCGAGTCGATCGTCATCTTGGCGAACGGGCACCTTCTGCGTATTCCGGGTTGCTGTAGAGCGAGGTGCGCGTGCCCGGAGGAACGTTGGCCCAGCCTTCCTTCGAAGCGACGAGCTCCGTGTAGTGCTTGCGAGGTCGCCCAGCCGATGAACTTTTCGGCGGCCTCGACCTTCTGCGAGCCGGCCGGAATGGCGAGCGACCAGGCCCACAGCCAGTTGGCGTTCTTGCCCTTGCCGGTGTTCGGCGCGAGCGCGAAGCCGACCTTGTCGGCGACCGAGGATTCCTTCGGGTTGGTGACGAAGGACGCGGCGACCGTGGCGTCGATCCACATGGCGCACTTGCCGGAGTTGAAGAGCGCGAGGTTCTCGTTGAAGCCGTTCGAGGAGGCGCCCGGAGGGCCGGCGTCGTTCATCAGGTTGACGTAGAAGGTCAGCGTGTCCTTCCACGGCCTGCTGGTCGAATTGCGGCTTCCAGCTCTCGTCGAACCAGCGCGCGCCGAAGGAGTTCGACATGGCGGTCAGGAAGGCCATGTTCTCGCCCCAGCCGGCCTTGCCGCGCAGGCAGATGCCGTAGATTTCCTTGCTCTTGTCGGTGAGCTTTCGCGCAGCGTCGGCGACCTGAGTCCCAGGTCGGGCTGTCCGGCATGGTGATGCCGGCCGCCTCGAACAGGTCCTTGCGGTACATGATCATCGAGCTCTCGCCGTAGAACGGCGCGGCGTAGAGCTTGCCCTCGTAGGTCAGGCCGGCGCGGATCGGCGGCAGCAGGTCGTCGACGTCATAGTCGGCGCCGAGATTTTCGAGCGGCTCGGCTCGGGCGGTGGCCTTGTCGGCGAACTTTCCGTTGCTGCCCAGCACTTCTCGTTTCAGGGAGGCGTGGAAGGATTCGGCGAGCGCGTTGTCGGCGCTGGTGCCGACCTTCCCGCGAGAGCGGAGCACGCCCTGACTGTCGCAGTACTGTCTGAAAAGGAGCGACGTGTACTGTGACCCGTTGTCGCTGTGGAACACAGCGCCATCGAGCGAGCCGCGGGTGCGCCGGGCATCGGCGAGGGCCTCGACCATGGCCTTGGGCCTGTATGTGGTCGGTGATCGTCCAACCGACCACCCGACGCGAACACAGGTCGATGACACTGGTCAGGTAGAGGAACGAGCCGTCGCCGATCGGCAGGTAGGTCAGGTCCCCGACATACTTCTCGCCCAGGCGATCGGCGGTGAAGTTCCGGCCGAGCCGATCGGGCACCTTGGCGGCCTCGGGGTCAGCGACGGTGGTGACCGGTCGTTTCGGTCTCCAGGACCGGCCCTCGATGCCGGCCTCGCTCATCAGACGCGCCACCCGTTTCTCGTTGACGCACCGGCCATGGCACTCGCGCAGCTCGACGGTGATCCTCGGCGACCCGTAGGCCTGCTTCGACGCGGCGCCAAAAAGGGAGATCGAACAGCTCGGCATCGGCTTCCTTGCGGCGCCAGCCGCGCCGCCCTGGTTTCTCGCCACAGGTAGTACTTCGAGCGGGTCAGGCCCAAGACCTCGCACAAGCGAGTGACCGGCCAACCCTCGGACTCGGTCGCCTCCGCGACGAACTGGTACCGCTTGCTCAGTCCGTCGCTCGGAGAAAAACCGCGGCCGCTTTCCGCAGGATGTCGCGTTCCTCGGTGACCTTGCGCAGCTGCGCCTTGAGCTGCCTGATCTCTTCATCTCGCACGGTTCGCGAGGCTAGAGGAGCCCGACCGGCCCCCACCGAGGCACCGCCGTCGCTTGTGACCAGCGTCTTCCGCGCAGCCTGCACCCAGCCACGCAGCGTCTCCGAGTTCAACCCCAGGTCAGCAGCGATCTCCTTGGGAGTCGCCCCCGGGTGATCCAGATACATCGCCACCGCGTCGGACTTGAGCTCATCGGAATACTTCTTCGGCACCTTGATCTCCTCGCCACCGAGCCTACCGGCCCAGCCATCCAGGTGTCCCTCTCAAAGGGGGAAGCTCCCGATGCCGACATGGACGCCGAACACCGGGCGGACGACTTCGACTACTTCCCGACCGGGCTCTACCGGTTGGAGTGGTCCGAGAACATGAAGCCCGATCTCGACGCGAGAGCCGAAGCCGCCGAACAGGCCCGCTCCTCGCAGCTATGAGAGCCGCGAGAGCCAAATGCCGAGAAGTTCGCACGCCAGCAAAGACCGAAGCGAACCCAGCCGAGCCCAGCGAGAAGGCACCCGAACCCAGAGCAGCCCAAACAACCCACACACATAGGGCCCTCGGATCTCGGCGATCCGCCCTTCTTAAGGTGCCCGCCTCGGTGGCGACCGGGGCGGGGAGGGAAAGGCGCACCACCAGCCCTCCTATGGGGCCACGCCTCCCAGCTCGAACCCTCCCGGGTTCGGGCCCATCCCCATGCCCGGCAACAACAACCAACACGAAACGGACAGCCACTGATCCCACCCCCACAGCAATGGAACCTCTTCGTCGCCGCCCGCCCGAACCGCAACCATCTCCGCACCAGGCAGTCGCATAGCCCACCCGGCCTCTGGCTACCTCTTTGTCGCTGCCGCCCGAACCCCAACCATCTCCACACCAGACAGCCGGAGGACCCCGCCCAGCCCCTCGCTTACCCCGTTGTCGCTGCCGTTCCTCAACCGCGACTGCCTCCCCGAGCGCAAATACTCGAAAGACAACCCTCAAACCGACCTCTCGTCGAAGCCCTTCAGTAACCGACTGCCCCACAGAGATAGTCGATAGCGGGTTCGGTAAATGCGTTGATTATCGCCACCTTCGAAGGAAATGGACAACGCAACTCGGCCGGTTGTCCACAATGTTCCCGCCTGGGAGGGAGTCCTCAAGACGTCCTTCACCATCTTAGTCCAAGGCGGCTCCGAATCCGCCTGTGGGGCGACGTCGCATGGTCGGAACCCAGGCGCTCGGGCAGCTTCACAACATCGCGAAGCTGCCGTGGGTACGGCGTCGCGTCATGCCCACGTCCACTACGGTATCGGCGCGACGGTTGGCTCGGCATCGCATGCGCGACGCGGTCTCGCTGCCGCGGTCGGCGTCGACATCGGCTGCGGCATGACGGCGCAGCGGACCTCCGCTCACCGCGGAGGACCTGCCCGATACCTCGTGCCGCCGCGATCGGCTATCGAAAGGCGATCCCGGTCGGGCAGTCCAGGCACAAGAACCGTCGAGTTGGCCATGCGAAGTCGGCCTGGCACGGCTGGCACGAGTCGGTCGGGCTCGGCGACTGGCGCCTCAGGCGGTGCGCCGGACCGAGGCGAAGGCGATGGAGAGGTCGGCACGCTCGGAACGGGCAAGCATTTCATCGAAGTATGCCTCATCTGAAGATGGTCAGGTCTGGTTGATGCTCACTCCGGGTCCGGATACGTCGGCAACGCGCTCGCCAGCACCACATCGAGAAGGCGAAGGACTGCCGCACAACGTGAACCTTCCGGATCCCGATCTGGCGGTGTTCATCGCTGACACGCCGCAGATGAGGCCTACCGGCGCGACCTGTTCTGGGCGCAGGAGTACGCACGCCGCAACCGGGCCGTCATGATGGCGCTGCTGCGGCAAGTGGTCGAGAAGCGTTTCCCCCAGGTCGCGCTTCGACTCCGAGATCTCTGTTCACCACAACTACGTGGCTGAAGAGCGTCATGACGACCAGGACCTCTTGGTCACCCGCAAGGGCGCGATCCGGGCCGGGTTGGGGGACATGGGGATCATCCCGGGCTCGATGGGCGCTTCGAGCTTCATCGTGCGCGGCCTCGGCAACGGGGCGGCCTACGAGTCGGCTTCCCATGGCGCGGGCCGGAAGATGAGCCGCAGCGCGGCGCGCAAGCGCTTCACCGCCGAGGACCTCATAGCCCAGACCGAAGGCGTCGAGTGCCGTAAGGACCCGGGCGTCATCGACGAGATCCCGGGCGCCTACAAGGACATCGACGAGGTCATGGCCGCGCAGTCCGATCTCGTCGAGATCGTGGCCCGCCTGCGCCAGGTCGTGTGCGTCAAGGGCTGAGCTCCAGGAGGCCGGGCCGGACGGGACGCCGTTCCGGTCCGGCCTCTAGGCGTCGTCGGCGTCGGCGCGGACCTCCGGTCAGCGGCGCGGGGCGATCAGCGGCATCACGATCTCGTCCAGGATCTCGCCGATGACCGCTTCGGGGGCCGGTCGGCCCTTCATGAGGAAATGCTGGGTCAGCAGGCTCGGCGCCAGGTTCACGATGCGGGGGTGGAGCGCCTCGGGCCGCACCGTGCCGTTCGCGATGCCGGCCTCCAGGATCTTGGCGAAGACGCGGATGCGGGGCTGCTCGATCGCCTCGCGGATCTCCTCGACCTCCCCGTCCTCCTCGCCTGACGGCGGCGCGCAGTTCGCCGACCCATCCGCGCATCGCCTCGCCGCCGGGGCCGCCCTGGTTCTCCGTGATGCGGCGCATGACCCGCGCCATGTCCGCCCGCACGTCGCCGCTGGGCTCGAACTCGGTGTCGACCGCAGTGGCCTTGTAGCGGGCCGCGGCCCGGATCAGATGGGCCCGGTCGGGCCAGCGCTTGTAGAGCGACGCCTTGCCCGCCTTGGCGCGGGCCGCGACGGCCTCCATGCGGAGGTTCGCGTAGCCGACCTCGGCCAACTCCTCCAGGGCGGCCTCGAAGATCGCGCGTTCGAGGTCGTCGCCGCGTCTGCGGCTGGCTGTGGAATCGGTCACCGACCATCCTCTCAATAGTGAACGTTGCGTTCACTAAATGCTAGCGTGTAATAAGAGACGGAACGTTCACTAAGCCGCCTCCCCGGAAACCGACACTTCCCGCCTTGCGGACCTGCGCACCGCGAGGCTTCCGTTCTGCAACACCCTAGGAGGCCGTCTCTTGACCGCCGCACCTGACGCCCCGCCGGCGCCCATGACCCACCGCGAAGTCCTGCGCGCCCTGTCGGGCCTGCTCATGGTCCTGTTCGCGGCGATGGTCTCGTCCACCGTCGTCTCCGTCGCGCTCCCGCAGATCGTGGGCGACCTCGGCGGCACCCAGTCCCAGTACACCTGGGTCGTGACCGCGACGCTCCTGGCGAGCACCGCCTCCACGCCCATCTGGGGCAAGCTCGCCGACCTGTTCGACAAGAAGCGGCTGCTCCAGATCGCCATCGTCATCTTCGCGGCCGCCTCGCTCGCGTGCGGGCTCGTGGAGAACACCGGGCAGCTCATCGCCCTGCGCGCCGTCCAGGGCCTCGGCATGGGCGCCCTCCAGGTGCTCGTCCAGGTCATCATCGGCGCGATGGTGAGCCCCAAGGAACGCGGCCGCTACAACGGCTACCTCGGCGCGGTCATGGCGGTCTCGACCGTCGGCGGTCCGCTGCTCGGCGGCGCCATCACCGACACCGACTGGCTCGGCTGGCAGTGGTGCTTCTTCCTCGCCGTCCCGATCACGGTCGTGGCCTTCCTCATGCTCCAGCGGACCCTGCACCTGGCCGAGGCCAAGAAGGCCGACACCAAGATCGACTACCTCGGCGCGACCCTCATCGCCGCCGGCGTCAGCCTGCTGCTGCTGTGGGTCACCTTCGTGGGCAACGACTTCGACTGGATCTCCTGGCAGACCGCCGTGATGGTCGCCGGGTCGGTCGTCCTGCTCGGCGCGGCCACCCTCGTCGAGACCAAGGTCAAGGAACCGGTCGTGCCGCTGCACGTCATCAAGCGCCGCGACCCCGCGCTGGCGGTCGTCGCCAGCCTCGCGGTCGGCATGGCCATGTTCGGCGGCGCGGTGTTCCTCGGCCAGTACTTCCAGATCGCCCGCGGCTTCTCGCCGACCGAGGCGGGCCTGCTGACCATTCCGATGATGTTCGGCGTCATGCTCTCCTCCGCCGTGGCCGGGCGACTGGTGTCCCGGTCCGGGAAGGTCAAGCCGTACATCGTCACCGGGGCACTGGTCCTGACCGGCGGCTTCGCGATGCTCGCGACCATCGACCACACGACCTCCCTGGTGTTCATGGGCGTCGGCATGTTCCTCGTGGGCACCGGCGTGGGCATGGCCATGCAGAACCTCGTGCTCGTGGTCCAGAACTCGGTCCCGCTGCGCGAACTCGGGGCCGCCTCGGGCGCGATCGCGTTCTTCCGGTCCCTGGGCGGCACCATCGGCGTCTCGGTCCTGGGCGCGGTCCTCGCCAACCAGGTCGCCGACAAGATCGCCTCGGGCCTCAAGGCCCTGGGCATCGATGCGAGCGGCAGCCTCGGAGGATCCACCCTGGACCTGGATTCGATGCCGGGCCCGGTCGCCGAGATCGTCCGCGCCTCCTACGGGGACGCGACCGGCCACCTGTTCCTGATCTCCGCCTGCATCGCGGCGGCCGGGTTCATCGCCGCGCTGTTCCTCACTCCGGTGGAACTGCGCGAGACCGTGGACCTCGCCGAGGCCCCGGCGGGCGGGGAACCCGCGCTGGCCGCATAGCGAACGGCGGGTGCCGAATCGGTCGGCGCCCGCCGTCGCAGTGCAAGCCTCGGCCCTAGGCCATTGCGAAGAGGATCTGCTTCATACCATGATCACCTTTGTTCGGGGATTGATCGTGATTCGGATGCGTCCGTATCGGTTTCAGCGAGTGATCGCGGGCCGCGAAATGGCATTTTGCAGATCCTCGACCGCGCCTCTCGAATTTGGCACATTTCGTGCCAAGATCCATTCAGCCCTGGGGAAGGGCCGCGATGAGACGGGCGAGTTCGTCGCGATTGGTGCCGAACATGCTCACCTTGCGCTGCTTGCCGTCCTGGCCGGCCCGCATGACCTTGGACTGGGCCTGGTCGTAGTAGATGCGTTCGCCCTTCGGCGAGCCGTAGGCGCGCAACTGGAACCCGAGCGGGGAGTGCAGGTAGAGCGCACCGGTCGCACTGTCATAGCGGCAGTACGGGTTCTTGAGCGAGAGGATGCCCATGAGCAGGAAGAGCGGCCCGAGAATGATGTAGAAGCTGATGGCGCCCAAGGCGAGCGCGAGCAGCCCGAGCAAGAGGAAGATCGATCCCGCGACGATGTACAGGACCAGGAGTCCGGTGCCGAGCCGGACGGTGACGAGGTGGGGGTTCTGTTGTGTGCTCACTTGTGTTCCTAGCGGTAAAGGGGAATGGGGAGCGCCAGAATAACCCAGCCGGTCAATAGTTGCGCCACTCGGATTCGACCCGGTCCAAAATCACCGGGTGCATGAGCGTCGAAGGCTCCATGTCCATGCGCGCCCGATCCGGGGGGAAGACCTGGGCCGCCTCGATCAGTTCCGGTGTGAGCGAACGGAACGGGCCGACCGAGGTGTCCAATCCCAGATCCGGGGCCGCACCGCCGGCCTGCGCGAGCAGGAATCCCCAGTCGCCGAAGCTCGGCACGCTCACCCAGTACGGGCTCGGCTCGTAGCCCGCCGCCTCGAGCGTCGACGCGATCGTCCAGAACGTCTTGGGCGCGAAGTACGGCGACCCGCTCTGCACCACCATCCGGCCCGTCGCGTTCAGGTGATCGGTGGCCAGAGCGTAGAACTCGACCGAATAGAGCTTCGCGGTCTCCGTCGCGTCAGGGTCGGGCATGTCGACGATGATCGTGTCCCACGTCCCGGTCTGCTCCCGCAGCCACGTGAACGCGTCCGCGTTGACCACCTCGACCTTCGGGTCGTTCATCGCGCCCTCGTTGAGCGCCACCAGGTCGTCGAACCCGCGCGCCAGGTCCGTCACCGCGCCGTCGAGATCGACCAGCGTCACCGACGCCACGTCGGGGTAGCGCAGGATCTCCCGCACCGCCAGCCCGTCGCCGCCGCCCAGGACCAGCACGTTCTCGTGCGGGCCGTCCATGGCCGGATGCACGAGCGCCTCGTGGTACCGGTACTCGTCCACTGAGGAGAACTGCAGGTCGCCGTTCAGATACAGCCGCAGGTCCTGATCGCCGAACGGCGACGCCGCCTCGGTCATCACGATCTGCTGGTACTGGCTGTCCTCGCTGTAGACGATCGGCGCCGCGTACAGTGCCTGCCGAGCGGCCGTCTCGAACCGGTCGGTGTACACGAACGCCGCCAACAGCAGCACCGCCGTCAAAGCGGCCACCAGCGTGAGCAGCTGCTTCGCGATCTTCGACAGGTCGTCCTTGAACAGGACCCACACCAGCAGCACCCCGGCCACCGCGTTCACCGCGCCCACCAGCAGCGCACCCTGGATCTGCCCGAAGAACGGCAGCAGCACGAACGGGAACGCCAGGCCCCCGATGAGCCCGCCCAGATAGTCCGCGGCGTTCAAATCGGCCACCGCCGCACCCGCCGCCTGCTCCCGGATCCGCTGCAGCAGTTCCATGAGCAGCGGGATCTCGGCGCCGATCAAGAGACCGATCGCCGCCGCCACGAGCACCAGCGGCAGGCTGTACAGGTCCGTCCACGCGAACGCCGCATACAGCAGCAGCACACTGAACCCGCCCAGCAGCGCCAGCGCCAACTCCACGGCCGCGAACGACAGTGCCGGCCAGCGCCGCAGCGGCTTCGCCGCGAGCGCCCCCAGACCCATCGCGAACACCATGATCGCCAGCACGATCGACGCCTGCTTGGCGGTGTTCCCGACCAGGTAGGCGCCCAAGGTGATGAGCGCCAGTTCGTACACGAGGCCGCACGCCGAGACCGCGAACGCGGTGGCGAGCAGGCCGAAGCGCGCCAGGCGGACCCGGCGCGCCGACATCGTCTTATTCAGGGGCGCAGCGTGAGGGGTGACCTCAGTGGTCAAGACAGCGCCATCGCGATGACCCCGCCCAAGGCGAGGTGCATCGCGGCGTTGACCCACACGGCCGGCTGCGGCTCCTCCGAGACCATGGTCTCGCCGAGCTTCCCGGGCGTGAGCAGATCGACGATGAGGAACGCGAACGCCATGGCGCCCAAGCCGATCACGCCGAACACGAACGTCGAGATCACCCCGCGCACGACCCCGCCCTCAGAGGCCCAGATCGCGCCGACCACGATCAGGCCGACGCCGATCACGTTGGAGGTCAGCAGGATCGCCGCGTTCTTGTTCTTGTGCGTCCAGATCAACTCGCCGAGCCTGCCCGGCGTGAGCCAGTCGGTCACGAGGTAGCCGAGCACCATGAGGGCGATCCCGACGACGCTGTAGGCGACGGCGCCGATCACGGCGCCGGTGAAGTCTTCGATCATCTAGCTGAGCCTTTCAGGAAACGGGCCTGGATCAATCGCGGGGACGCTACTTGCCGGAGCCGGGTCCGCCGCCGCGGAACGGCGAAGGGGGCGAGGACGACCAGCCCCACAGGATGAACACGGAGGAGTAGTGGTTGTAGCCGCTGCGGTAGTCGTGCAGCAGGATCTTCGACCCGCCGTTGTACGGCGAGACGGCGACGATGTGCTTGGAGTACTGCAGGTAGTAGACGCCGTTGTCGGACCGCTCGGAGCGGGCCTCGGCGTCGTCGTCGATCGCGTCGGCCACCGTCGCGGGGGACTGGGAGGACGTGTACGCCCTGCCGCCGCCCTCGTCGAGGTTCGCGGCCCTCGTGTAGTGGTCGCGGATCGTCTCGCTCGGGCTCGAGAAGTTCGTGTTCATCAGGAACACGCCGCCGCAGCACAGCGCGAGGACCACAATGATGGCCGTCCAGTGCTTCCAGTTCAGTCCGCGCGACGCGGGCTGCGGCGAGGGCTGCTGCTCGTGGGTCATCGGTGTCCTCGGGTCGTCTCGGGGGGTTCGGTGTCAGCTTACGGTCGCACTGCCGCTACACGGGTACGGCGGTGCCGGTGGATACGACGGTGCTGACGGTCGTCACGACCTCGCCGTACTGCGGGTACGTGTGGACGGTTCGCCACGACAGCGGCGCGGTCCCCGTGACCTCCAAGGCCGTGAGCGCGTCCGGGTCCTCCCCGAACACGCCGACCAGCAGGTCCGGTTCACCGGTGCGCATGACCCCGCGGTCGCGCAGCGACCGCACCTGCCGGCGCAGCTCGGGGACCGTGAGCGTCGTGACGTTGCACTCGTAGCGGTGCCGCCACGACCCGACGCGCTGGCTGAACGCCTCGGGCAGGTCCGGGGCGAAGTCGGAGCGGTAGGCGAGGGTCTCGGCGATGAGCCCGTCGGGAGTGGCGACGACAGCCTGGTGGCTGGCGCCGAGCAGGCGCAGCGAGAGCCGCAGCGGCCCGGCGTCGCGCTCCATCCGGTCGAGGACCGGCATCGACGGGGCGTCGGGACGGAAGGTGAGCGAGGCGGCCGAGACGTCGACGAACGGCACCTCGATATGCGCTATCAGCGTGTGCTCCGTGGGATCGGGGGACGGGGGCGGACTTCAGGACTCGCTCTGGTGGTAGATCGTGACCTGGTTGCGGTCCAGGGTAAGCCCCTTCGCCACCTCCCACTTGGCGTCGTCGCCGTAGGCCTCGAACGACAGTTTCTGGCCGTCGGCCCCGGCGTAGTCGTGGTAGCGCAGCGTCCCGGTGGGCGCCAGGCCGGTCGTGGCCTCGCTGACGTACCTCGCGGTGCCCTTCTCGTCCGACTTGAACGACACCCCTTCGTGACTGAGTTCACGCGGCCCCGGTTTGAGGTCGGTGTCGGTGACCTCTTCCCACAGCACCATCTCGACGTCGGGGTCGGCCTCGACCGACAGCCAGCGCTTGACACCGGTGCCGGTGTCGAGGAAGTGCTCCGCCCAGTGGTAGTCGCCCTCGGAGAGGCGCAGGGTGCCGCGCACGGCGAGGGTCTTGCCGTACAGCTCGACGAGGTCGGCCGCCTTGAGCCGCTTGGGGTCGCCGCGCAGGACGTCCGTGTCGGCGTCGGCGAACGGGTCGACCGGGGCGGGCTTCGGCGCCGTCTCGTTCTGGCGGTTGTTCTTGCGCCACAGCCACCACGCGAGGACCGCGGCTGCGACGATGAGGAGCAGGACGACCAGGGTCATGGCGGTGCCTTCGTGTTCGGGGACGGATACGGGATGGTTCCCTGACGTCACTGTACCGCCAAGATGGCAACAGCGGTGTAACCGCAGCTTCGCCTGCGAACCCTAAGATGTCCCCTTCGAACCCTAAGATCTAGCCTGTACACGGCTCACGATGAGGTGAGCCGAGTCGATTCGGACTGGAGATCGAGACGTGTTGGCGTTCATCGGCGACGAAGAGTTCCGCGAGACCCTCCCCGACCGGGAGGAACTCCTGACCGAGGCGGCCTCGCTGGCCGGATCCGACGAATCACTGGCGAGGCTCGTAGAGCTCTACTGGAGCCTCGTGGCCGACGACGACCTCGTCGGACGCAGCGCCCAGCAGCTCCTCGAGACCACCGCCCACCACCGCCGCATGGCCGAGGTGCGCACCCCGGGCGAAGTCGCCCTCGAACTCGACTGCCCCGAGGACGCCGAAGGCCCCGACGCGGCCTCCTCGACCCGGGTCGACATCGTCTGCGACGACTCCCCGTTCCTGGTGGACACCCTCACCGGCCTGTTCAACAAGCACGGCATCGACATCTCCGTGTTCGTCCACCCGATCGTCCCGGTCCGCCGCGACGAGGACGGCACCCTCCTCGAAGCGCCCGCCGAGGCCGGCCGCGCCGAATCCTGGATGCACATCGAGACGCAGCGGGTCGCCGACGCCGACTTCCTCGCGAAACTCGAAGCGGAGATCCTCGACGTCCTCTCCGACGTGAGCGCGTGCGTCGCCGACTGGCAGGCCATGCGCGCCAAGGCCCTCGAGATCGCCGAAGACCTCGACGGGACGCCGCTGCCGGTGCCGCCCAAGGACATCGACGACACAGTGGAGCTCCTGCGCTGGCTCGCCGACGACAAGTTCACGTTCCTCGGGTTCCGCCAGTACAAGCTCACCGGCGAAGGCGAGGACCAGGTCCTCGCCCCCATGGCCGAGACCGGGCTGGGCCTGCTGCGCAACGCCCCGGCCGCGCCGCGCCCGATCCCGTCGTTCAACGCCGACGCCCGCGCGCAGATCGGCGAGCGGCGCCTGCTGGTCATCACCAAGTCGAACGCGCGCTCCACCGTGCACCGCACCTCCTTCATGGACTACATCGGGGTGAAGACCTTCGACGCGGACGGGGAACCCGACGGCGAGCTGCGCTTCCTCGGCCTGTTCACCTCCACGGCCTACCTCTCGAGCGTCACCAAGCTGCCCGTGGTCAGGCGCAAGGTGCAGGACGTGCTCGCGCGCTCGGGCGTGACGCTCTCCTCCCACTCCGGGAAGGACCTGGTCACCGCCCTGGAGACGTACCCGCGGGACGAGCTGTTCCAGGCCCGCACCGACGACCTGTACACGACCGCGATGGGCGTGCTGCGCCTGGCCGGGCGCCGCCGCCTGCGCCTGTTCGCGCGCCGGGACGTGTACGGCCGCTTCTACTCCTGCCTGGTCTACCTGCCCCGGGACCGGTACAACACGGAGAACCGGGAGAAGATCGAGGCGATCTTGAAGGCCCGCCTCTACGGCGTGGACCTCAGCTACGACGCCCGCGTCACCGAGTCGGTGCTCGCGCGCCTCCACTTCGTCGTCCGCATCGACCCGTTCGCCGAGCACCCCCCGGTCGACGTCGAGTCGATCCAGGCCGAGCTCGCCGACGCCACCCGCTCCTGGGACGGCGACCTCGTCCTCCAACTCGACCACCACATCGGCGAGGGCCAGGCCCGCACGCTCGCGAAGGCCTACGCGGGCGCCTACCCGCCCGCGTACAAGGCCGAGCATTCACCGATCGACGCCGCGAAGGACATCGCGAAGCTGGAGATGCTGCGCGAACCGGGCGAGATGGAGCTCCAGTTGTTCCGCCGCGGCGGCGACGACGCCGACGTGCACTTCAAGATCTACTCGTTCGACCAGCCCGTGGGGCTCTCCGAGGCGCTGCCGGTGCTGCGCCATCTCGGCGTGCGCGTCGCCGAGGAGCGCCCGTACCACATCAAACGCGCCGACGGCATGATCTACCTGCACGACTTCGGGCTCCAACTGCCCGGCCGGGCCGCCGAATCGGTGCCGCAGCTGCGCATCCGCTTCGAGAACGCATTCCGCGCCGCCTGGACCGGCGAGGCCGAATCGGACCGGTTCAACGAGCTGGTGATCGCGGCCGGGCTCACCTGGCGGCAGGTCGTGGTGCTCCGCGCGCTCGCGAAGTACCTGCGCCAGTGCGGGTTCGTGTTCTCCCAGGCGTTCATCGCGTCCACGCTGGGCGCCTACCCGGCGATCGCGGCGAACCTGGTGCGGCTGTTCGAGGCCCGCTTCGACCCGCGCGTGGGGGCCGACCGGGAGGCCGCCGTCGCCCGCATCGACGACTCGCTCGCCGAGGGCCTCGCCGCCGTGCCGAACCTCGACGCCGACCGGATCCTCCGCGCGTTCCTCACCCTGATCCGCTCGACCCTGCGGACCTCCTACTTCCAGCGCGCGAACTCAGGGAGGCCCAAGGAGTACGTGGCGTTCAAGTTCGACGCCCGGGCCATCGACTTCCTGCCCAAGCCCCGCCCGATGTTCGAGGTGTTCGTGTACTCCCCGAACTTCGAGGGCGTGCACATGCGGTACGGGCGGGTCGCGCGCGGCGGCCTGCGCTGGTCGGACCGCAAGGAGGACTTCCGCACCGAGATCCTCGGGCTCGTCAAGGCCCAGGAGGTCAAGAACACCGTCATCACGCCCGTGGGCGCCAAGGGCGGGTTCGTGCTCAAACGCACCGACTTCACCTCCCGGGCCGACTACCAGGCCGAGGGCGTGGCCCGCTACCGGGAGTTCATCTCGGCGCTGCTCGACATCACCGACAACCGCGACGCCGACAACACCGTGGTGCCGCCGCCGGACGTGGTCCGCCACGACGGTGACGACCCGTACCTGGTGGTCGCCGCAGACAAGGGCACCGCCACGTTCTCCGACATCGCCAACGCCGTGGCCGCCGAGTACGGCTTCTGGCTCGGCGACGCCTTCGCCTCGGGCGGCTCGGTCGGCTACGACCACAAGAAGATGGGCATCACCGCAAAAGGCGCTTGGGAATCGGTGAAGCGCCACTTCCGCGCCGAGGGCCTGGACACGCAGACGCAGGAGTTCACGGCGGTCGGCATCGGCGACATGGGCGGCGACGTCTTCGGCAACGGCATGCTGCTCTCCGAGCACATCCGGCTCGTGGCCGCGTTCAACCACATGCACATCTTCATCGACCCGAACCCGGTCGCCGCCGCGTCCTTCGCGGAGCGGCGCCGCCTGTTCGACATGCCGCGCTCGACCTGGGCCGACTACGACGCGACGCTCCTCTCCGCCGGCGGCGGCGTGTGGGAACGCTCGGCCAAGTCGATCCCGGTCTCCGATGAGGTGCGCACCGCGCTCGGCATCGACGCCGACGTCAAGGACCTCACCCCGCCCGAGCTCATCCGCGCGATCCTCACCGCCCCTGTGGATCTGCTGTGGAACGGCGGCATCGGCACCTACGTCAAGTCCGCGGCGGAGTCCGACGTGCACGCGGGGGACAAGGCCAACGACGCGGTCCGCGTCAACGGCGAGCAGCTGCGCTGCCGGGTCGTGGGCGAGGGCGGCAACCTCGGCTTCACCCAGCTCGGCCGCATCGAGTACGCGCAGGCCGGCGGGCCCGAGGGTCTCGGCGGGCACTGCAACACCGACTTCATCGACAACTCGGCCGGAGTGGACACTTCGGACCATGAAGTGAACATCAAGATCCTGCTGCGCTCAGCCGCGCTCACCGGACGCGTCGACCCCGGCAACCGCGACAAGCTGTTCATGGAGATGGCCGACGACGTGGCCGACGCGGTGCTCGCCGACAACTACGGCCAGAACATGGCCCTGTCGAACGCCCGGCGCCTCGGCGTGCGGCTCCTGCCCGTCCACATCCGGCTCATGAAGCACTTGGAGAAGACCGTCGGCCTCGACCGCGAGATCGAGGGCCTGCCTTCCGACAAGCAGCTCAAGGAGCGCGTGGCCGCCGGGACGGCGCTCACCGAACCCGAACTGTGCGTGCTGCTGTCGTACGTGAAGATCTGGGCCAAGCGCGCGGTGCTCGACTCCGGGCTCCCTGACGAGGACTGGACCGCGCCGGTGCTGCGCGAGTACTTCCCGGCGCCGTTGCGCGAGCCGTACGCCGATCTGATGGCCGAGCACCCGCTGCGCCGCGAGATCATCACCACTGCGGTGGTGGGCGAGGCCGTGAACCGGGCCGGCACGACGTTCCTGTTCCGCATCGCCGACGAGACCGGCGCCGACGTCGTGGACGTGGTGCGCGCGTACGTGATCATCCGCGACGCCTTCGGCCTGCCGGGCCTGTGGCGGCGCATCGAGACCCTCGACAACCAGGTGCCGCAGGCCGCGCAGGTCGCGAGCATGCTCGTGATCCGCAGGCTGCTGGACCGGGGCGTGCGCTGGCTCGTGCAGCACCGGAGGGGGAGCCTGGACGTGTCGGCCGAGACCGAGCGGCTGCGCCCGGGCCTGGCGGTGCTGCAGCCGCGGCTGCCGGAGCTGCTCACCGATTCCGAGGCGGTCGGGTTCGAGCAGTTCTGCGACCAGCTCGAAGAGCAGGGCATGCCCGCCGAGATCGCCAGGGACGCTTCGGCGCCGATCTTCGGGTTCGGCCTGGTCGACGTGGTCGAGTGCGCGCGGGTGTACGAGACCGATCTCGGGCAGACGGCCGAGGTCTACTACGGGATCGCGGCGCGCGTGCACCTCGACGAGATCCTCAACCAGATCTCGGCGCTGCCGCGCACGAACCGGTGGCAGACGCTCGCGCGGTCGGCGCTGCGCTACGACCTGTACGGCGCGATGGCGGGCTTGACCGCCAGTGTGCTGCAGGCGAAGCCGGGCACGGACCCGGCCGAGGCGGTCGATTCGTGGGCGGAGCGGAACGCCGCCGAGATCGAGCGGATCCACGAGGCCACGGCCGAGGCGGAGCGCTCGGACGAGAAGCTCGCGGTCCTGTCGGTCTCGCTGCGCCAGATCAGGAGCCTGGTCGAGACCGACGGCGACTGAACGGGACCGGGGGTTTCGCGGGCAGGGTTTCGCAGGGCAGGGTTTCGCGGGCAGGGTTTCGCGAGCAGCGGCCGAGGCATCGGGCGCCGTATCGCAGGCCCCCGGGTCAAACCCTGGCATGGGGGTCCGACATTTCCGGGCGGGCGGCCCGGGATTTCGCCGAGGGCGGATTCGCGGGCACGCCTAGTGCCAACTGGCACCGTATCTCGGGCCCCCGGGTCAAACCCTGGCATGGGGGTCTGACAGTTCGGGGCGGGTTTTCGAACGCTGTGGGATGAATCGCGCGGTCTGCTGGGCGTTTACCGATCACTCGTTCGGCTTTCGCGCGCTAGGTGAAGCAGTGCCCTGTGGGGCCCCGTGGATAATGTGGGCTCGGAGGAGAAGGAAGTGCGAATGCCGAAGAGCCACACCCCCGGGGTGCCCAAACTGTTGCGCGTCCTCAACGACCAGGCTGCGCTGAAACTCCTACTTGAGGACGGACCCCAGACCCGCGCCCAGCTCGCCGAGCGCACCTCGATGTCCAAGGTCACCGCCTCGCAGATGATGGAGCGCCTGCAGACCCGCGGCCTCGTCGAGGTCGTCGGCTCCAAGTCCGGCGGGCGCGGCCCCAACGCGTCGCTGTACGCGGCCGTGCCGACGTTCACCTACGTTGTCGGCGTGGAGGTCGGGCCGTTGACCACCAAGGCCGCGTGCGCCGACTTCACCGGCCGCATCATCGGGCGCGCCGAGATCGACGTGGAGAACTCGACCGACCCGGTGGCCGTGGTCCGCCGCGTCGTCACCGACTCCGTGACCGACGCCGGCGTCGAGATGGCGAAGGTGCAGCGGATCGTCCTCGGCACCCCCGGCGTCATCGATCCCGCCAGCGGCGACATCGGCTTCTCCTGGAACCTCCCGGCGTGGCACCGCGGCCTGCGCACCGCGCTGGACGAGGAGTTCACTCCCGCTGTGGCCATTGAGAACGACGTCAACCTCGCCTGCCTCGCCGAGCAGCGCTCCGGCGGCGCGGGCGGGGCCACGGACTTCGTGTACGCGTGGTTCGGCGGCGGCCTCGGCCTCGGCGTTATCCTCAACGGGCAGCTCTACCGCGGCGCCAGCGGCGCGGCCGGCGAGATCGGCTTCCTCCCGGTGCCCGGCGGCGACCTGCCCACCGGCGGCGTCGTCACCCGCCTCTCCAAGGGCTCCTACCAGCGGGTCATCGGCGGCGACGCGGTGCTCGACATCGGCGCGAAGCACGGCTTCGAGACCGACGAACCCGAAGACGTCCTCACCGAGGCCATCGCGGCGGGCCCGGCCGGCGCGGCCTGCCTCGACGAGATCGCGCGCGGCATCGCCCTCGGCATCGTCGCCGTCTGCGTCCTCCTCGACCCCACCGTGGTCGTCCTCGGCGGCCCGGTCGGCTACGCGGGCGGGCTCGAACTCGCCGGTCGCGTGGCCGCCCAGACCTCGCAGCTCGCCCCGGTCAACCCCTCGGTCGTCGCGGGCTCGGTCATGGAAGAGCCCGTCATGCGCGGCGCGATCCTCCACGGCCTCGACGCCGTGCGAGAGAGCCTCTTCGACTGAACCGAGGACGGCGCATCCGCCTCTCGTCCAACGTGAAGGGCCGCCCGCGGATTTCCGCGGGCGGCCCTTTTCACTTTCACAGTGGTATGTCACGCGGCACGCGTCACCTGCCATCTCCTACGGGCAGCTGCGCTGGTCCGCGACGAAATGTCACACGTGACGCGCTACCGCGCACCGCCGGCTACGCCACGTCGCGGCGCTGGAACGCCCAGGTCGCCAGCAGCGCGAAGGCCAGCACGACCCCGCCCAGGAGCATCCCGGCCTCGGTCGCGGTGATGACCATGACGTCCGGCTGCATCGCGTTCATGTCGCTGCCCCAGTCGTACAGCTCGATCTTCCCCTCGATCCACGCCGTCACCCACGTGTACAGCGACAAGCGCTCCGGAAAGGTCATCCGCAGCGCCATGCCCGCGACCCGCACGAGCATGTCCCCGATGACGAGGTACCCGGCGATGATGCCGCCGGCGATCGCCGTGTGCCGCCCCAGCATCGCCAGGGATGCGCCGAGCACGGTCATGCCCAGCGCCAGCAACCCGGTGCGCCCCAACGTCTCCAGGGTGTCGTCCCACCAGGCCGCGTTCAGCGTCCCGACCTCGCCGCGCACGGTCGCCGTCAGGTACAGCAGCCCGAACGCGAGCAGCAGCAGCGTCAGCACCGCCCCGGCGCACACCGCGCACGAGGCGCCGAGCTTCGCGCCCCACACCCGCATCCGGTTCGGGTGCCACAGCAGCAGGTTCGCCATGCCGCCGCTCGACCACTCGGCGCCGATCCCCGACGAGGCCAGCATCATCATGATCAGGCCCGCGACGATCGCGACGCCCACGAGCATGAGCCCGCTCTCGTCGGCGAAGTTGAACGTGTACGTCCACAGGAAGTCCTGCGCGGTGTAGTCGCCGGTGCTGCCGACGTACATCTCGCAGCGGTCCTCCTGGCTCATCTCCTCGAACCCCGGGTCCTCCTGCACCCACTCCCAGTCGGAGGACTCGAAGAAGTCCTCGTCGCTGATGCACTCGGTGTACTCGCCGTTCATCGCGTCGGCCTGCGCCTGCGCCTCGGCCAGCTCGTCCTCGGTGGGGCCCTGGCTGGAACTGAACCAGTAGACGCCCGCCACGACGAACACCCCGACGAGGGCCAGGATGCCGAAGATCAGCGACAGGCGACGGCGCGCGACGCGCCGCAGTTCGGCTTTGAACAGGTTCACCGCTCGGCCCCTTCCGGCTGGACCTCGATCGTTGCGTCGCCGGCGGGCACCGGCACGGCCGGCGCCGACGGCACCTCGACCGACTGCCCGATCTGGACGGTCTGGCCCGGGACCGGCGCGGTGCCGGTCAGCTCCAGGAACACCGATTCCAGGTTTTTCGTCTCGGTCCGCAACTCGGACAAGTAGATCCCGGCGTCCGCGAGGGTCTTCGTGACCCACGCGGGCTCCGGCGCGCCCGTGACCACGAGCCGGTCGCGGTCGACCGAGGCCACCACGCCCGCCTTGGCCGCATCGGGCTGCTCCGCCGCCTTGAGCGCCTCGGCCGCCTCCGGTAGCGAGGCCGCGTCCGGGAAGCGGACGCTCAGGCTCGACTCGCCGTGCCCGGCAATGATGTCGGCGACCTTACCGTCCACAATGCGCCGTCCTCTAGAGACGATCGTCATAGAGTCGCACAACTGCTGCACCTCGGAGAGCAGGTGCGAGCTGACCACCACGGTCACGCCCTGCGACTGCGCGAGCCACTGCAGGAGCTCCCTCATGTGGTGGATCCCGGCCGGGTCCAGGCCGTTCGCGGGCTCGTCCAGGATCAGCAGCTGCGGCTGCTTCAGCAGCGCCTGCGCCACGGCGAGGCGCTGGCGCATGCCCAGCGAGTAGCCCTTCACGGAGGCCTTGGCCGCATCGCGCAGGCCCACCTGTTCGAGTACCTCCTCGACCCGGGCCTTCGAGACGCCCGAGCTCTCGGCGAGCAGCTGGAGCGTCAGGCGCCCCGAGAAGTGCTTGAAGAACTGCGGGGACTCCACCACGGCGCCGATCCGCGAGACCACGTCAGGCAGCCGGCGCGGCACCTCCTCGCCGAAGATCCGCATGGACCCGCCGTCGACGCGGATGAGACCGAGCAGGGCCCGCAGGGTCGTGGTCTTGCCGGATCCGTTGGGGCCCAGGAAACCGTGCACCTGGCCCGCGGCGACCTCCATGTCGAGGCCGTCCAATGCGTTGTGCGGCTGACGGAAGGCCCTCGAATAGGTCTTCCTCAACCCCGATATCTCGATGATGGGGGGCATGTACTCGTTCCAGTTCGCAGGGACATGGTCTGGGTGTCCGGCCGCGCGAGCGGCGGCGCCGAGGCGTTTCCCGGGAAGGGAACCGTTCGGCGCCTGTAGTTCAGACGCCGCCGGGCGCTGTGGCGTTGCACGATCCGGGGCGCCGCGCCGGGCACGGGCCTACCGCTTCGTTCGTGTGTCGTACTCCCGCCGGTGCTGCCCGCCCGCGTCCGGGTGTCCGAGTCTCGTGGTTTCATTGACCCGTGGCTCAGTCTGAACGCGTCCTCGACCTGTCCGGCGTCACCGTCCGGCGCGGCGGCAACCAGCTCCTCGACGGCGTCGACTGGCAAGTCGACGCCGACCAGCGGTGGGTCGTCCTCGGCCCCAACGGCGCCGGGAAGACGACGCTGCTCAACCTAGCGGCCGCCCGCAACCACCCCACCTCCGGCGTGGTGGAGATCCTCGGCGAGCGCCTCGGCCGCGTCGACGTGTTCGAACTGCGCCCGCGCATCGGCCTGACCACGACGGCCGTGGCCGACGCGATCCCCAACGACGAGAAGGCTTTCGACGTGGTGCGCACCGCCGCGTGGGGGATGATGGGCCGCTGGCGCGAGCACTACGACCCGCAGGACGACGAGCGCGCCGCCTCGCTGCTGCGCTGGCTCGGCGTCGCCCAGCTCGCGGACCGGCTGTTCGGGACGCTTTCGGAAGGCGAGCGCAAGCGCGTGCTCATCGCCCGGGCGCTCATGACCGACCCGGAACTGCTGCTGCTCGACGAGCCGGCGGCCGGGCTCGACCTGGGTGCGCGCGAGGGCTTGGTGGCGACGCTCGGCGGACTCGCGAAAGACGAGGGCGCTCCGGCGCTGGTGCTGGTGACCCACCACGTGGAGGAGATCCCGCCGGGCTTCACGCACGCGCTGGTCCTCTCGGGCGGCAGCGTGGTCGCTGCGGGCCCGATCGAAGAGGCCCTCACGTCGGCGACCCTCTCCAAGGCCTTCGGCCTCCCGCTCACCCTCACGGCCAACGGCAGCCGCTTCACCGCCACCGCGACCTGACCGACGTGAATCGCGCCACGGCCCCCGCCTCACGCGCCCCGAAACGTCGTACCCGCCTGCCAGGGTTTTGCCCGGGGGCCCGAAACACGGCCGCCAGCGGCTCGAACCCTGCCCGCGAAACCGCCCAGAACACGAACACGGTTCGAGTCCTGCCGGAATGTCGTACCCCCATGTCAGGGTCGTTGTCAGGGGCCCGAACACGGCCCTCGGCGGCTCGGCCGCTGCCCGCGTTTTCTCCCGCCGGAGGTTGCGCTCACACGTGCAGGGTTCGCAGGTCCTTGGCGTCCTCGGTTAGGCTGACTCGGTGAGATTCCGGTGGTGGCGAGCGACGGTCCTGACGGCCGTCGCCGTTTTCGCGGTCGTCTACCTCGCCGGCCTGACCCGCCTCGGCGAGGCCGAGGCCGACCAGCTCCACGCGGTCCCCGTGCTCGCCGCCGCGCCCACCGACGAGCTCGCGGCGCTGCGCGCCGCTGCCCCCGTCCCCGGCGACGACCCCGCCGCCGCGCTCGAGATGGCCGTCGCCGACCCAGCGACCGCCGCCGGCCTCGCCGCCGCCGAACCCACCGCCGACTCCGGCGAGCTCGGCGCTGCCCTCGCCGCCCTCTACGACGCCGGCGGCGACCTCGACCCGCTCGACGTCAACGCCTTCTTCACCGACCTCGGCGACGAGGCCACCGCCTGGCTCGCCGTCCTCTACCCCTCGGTCGTCGCCGAGATGCCCGGCGCCCCTTCAACGCCCGCATCAGCGCCAACCAGATCATCCTCGAAGCCACCACCGCGGCCTCCACCACCTACGACAGCCCCGAGCGGCCCTGGTCCGACGAGGCCGAGCGCCCCGCCCGCGAAGAGCTCGAAGCGCTGGTCGGCACCGACCGCCAGTTCCTGTACCTCGACCCGTACAACAACAACGGCGACGGCTCCTGGATCGAGGTCGTCGGCGACCTCGACACCGCCGACAACGTCGCCGTCCTCGTCCCCGGCGGGTCCGCCGTGCTCTCCAGCGAGAACTTCGACCTCTACTACAACCGCGCCAAGTCCTTCGTCGACGCCGCCGACGGCGAGCTCGCGATCGTCGTCTGGGCCGCTGCCTCCTGGCCCTCCGGCTGGGTCGAGGAGTCCTGGGCGTCGTGGTCGCAGGTCGCCGCCGAAAGCCTCGCCTCCTTCACCTTCGACCTGCGCAATCAGATCGGCGAGGACACCCCGCTCACCCTCGCCGGACACTCGTACGGCGGCGCGGTCATCGGCTACGCCGAGACCTACGACGTCGAGGCCGACCAGGTCCTCCACATCGCCTCCGCAGGCATGGGCAACGACGTCTACAGCCCCGCCGACTACACCGAGCCCTGCCGCCCCCGCTACTCGATCACCGGCCCCGGCGACCCGATCTCCTACGTCCAGGGCATGCCGTATGTGCCGCTCCTCGGCCACGGCGCCGACCCCGACGACTTCCCCGGCAACCAGAACCTCGTCACCGGCAACCTCTCCGACGACCCGGGCGCCGTCGACGACTACGGCCTGAGCCTCGCCGACCAGGGCATCTCCGGCAAGACCGTCGAAGGCGTCCACTCGCACTCCGAGGTCTTCTACCCCCACTCCGACGCCTGGAACAACATCTTCAAGGTCCTGCTCAACGAGACGCCCGAACTCGCCGACGAGCAGCCCGTCGCCTACGAAGCCTGCTCCTGACCCAAGGCCCGGGCACGCGAAAGGGCGCGGCCGAGACCGCGCCCTTCACAACGCCCTAGTCCTGTTCGAGCAGCAGCCCGAGGTGCTTCTCGACCACCGGCAGGACCTCCTCCACGGTGACTTCGCGGCCCAGCTCCTGCGACAGGCTGGTGACGTCCGCATCCGAGATCGCGCACGGCGCGATCCGCTCCCAATGGCTCATGTCCGGATTGCAGTTCAACGCGAAGCCGTGCATGGTCGTCGCCCAGCGCACCCGCACGCCGATCGCGCAGATCTTCCGCTCCGGCCCCTTGTCGTCCTCCGGCAGCCACACGCCCGTGCGGTCGTGCATCCGCCCCCGCGCCGAGGTCACCCCGAACTCGTGGCAGACCGCCGCGATCGTGTCCTCGACCCGCCGCACATAGCCGACCACGTCGACCTTGTTGCGCATCTTCATGATCGGATAGCCCACGATCTGGCCCGGGCCGTGCCAGGTGATCTGGCCGCCGCGGTCGACCGTGACGACCGGGGTGCCGTCCTGCGGCAGCGCCCACGTCTCCGTCCGCCGCCCGGCGGTGTACACGCTCGGATGCTGCAGCAACAGGACGGTGTCGCCGATCTCGTCGTCGATGCGCCGCTGCTGGAGCTCCTTCTGGTAGTCCCAGGCCTCCTGGTAGTCGACCAGGCCGCGCTTCTCGACGGTGATCCTCGAATCGGCGAACTTCAGGTCGTCGGTCTCCACGTCACCGATCTTCACGTCGCTCATGGATCGACACTAATCCGCGGCGGGCCCCGGCGGCCACCGCACGCCGCGAGTGTCACCTTTGTTCCAGCGAGACGTCCTACCCGTTATGCCCAGCTCGTTCTTTATGATGCTGTTACTTAATTGCCGACTAGTTGCGGCTCTGGCCGCCCCGATGGCCGCGGGTGAGCTGTCACACTACTATTTCCAGGTACTCAAGCCAATCCGCTCGCCCCGCGCCAGTCGAGGGTTGCACGACAACAGGGACACGAATGGAAGCAACGGAGCCGAAGGCACCGATGGTCAGCATCTCCGGCGTCAACAAGCACTTCGGAGACCTGCACGCGCTCAAGGACATCGACCTGACCGTGGAGGACGGCGAGGTGGTGGTCCTCATTGGACCCTCCGGCTCGGGCAAGTCCACCCTGTGCCGCACGATCAACCGGCTCGAGACCGTCGACTCCGGTGAGATCACGGTCAACGGCAAGCCCCTCCCCGCCGAGGGCCGGGCGCTCGCGAACCTGCGCGCCGACGTCGGCATGGTCTTCCAGCACTTCAACCTCTTCGCGCACCTCACGGTGCAGCAGAACATCACGCTCGGCCCGATCAAGGTCCGCCGCACCCCCGAGCCAAGGCCGACGCCCGCGCCCGCCAGCTCCTGGAGCGCGTGGGCCTGGCGGACAAGCGCCAACGTCTACCCCTCGCAGCTCTCCGGCGGCCAGCAGCAGCGTGTGGCGATCGCCCGCGGCCTGGCGATGGACCCGAAGCTGATGATGTTCGACGAGCCGACCTCCGCGCTGGACCCCGAGATGATCAACGAGGTCCTCGACGTCATGCAGAACCTCGCCCACGAGGGCATGACGATGGTCGTCGTCACCCACGAGATGGGCTTCGCCCGCCGTGCGGCCAACCGGGTCGTGTTCATGGCCGAGGGCCAGATCGTCGAGACCGCGACGCCTGACGAGTTCTTCGACAACCCGCAGACCGAGCGCGCGCAGGACTTCCTGTCCAAGGTCATGACCCACTGAGCAACAGCACCACCCACCACACTGTTCGCACCCTTGAGGAGAGGAAACATCCAATGCGTTTGTTCCGCAGAACGGCAGTGGCCGCTATGGCCGCAGTCGCCATGTCCCTGGCCGCTTGTTCCGGTGAAGCGAGTCAGGACCAGGAGGAGCAGGACGAGCTCGAGGAGTCGGTCGGCGAGTACTCGCTGGCGCAGGCCTCCGAGATTCCCGACGGCCTGATCAAGGACGTCAAGGACCAGGGCTTCCTCACTGTCGGCGTCAAGTTCGACCAGCCGCTCATCGGCCAGAAGAACACCGCCACCGACAAGATCGAGGGCTTCGACGCCGAGATGGCCCGTCTGCTGACGCAATACATCTTCGGCTCCGTGGACGAGGAGGGCGACGACGCGAACCTGAAGTTCGTGGAGACCACCTCCCAGAACCGCGAGACCTACATCAACGACGGTACCGTCGACGTGGTCATCGCGTCCTACTCGATGTACCCCGAGCGCCTGAACCAGTTCGACTTCGCGGGACCGTACTTCGAGACCGGCCAGAACGTCATGGTCCAGGCCGCCAACACCGACATCAACTCGGTGGCCGACCTCGCGGGCAAGACCGTCTGCATCGCCGAGGGCTCGGGCTCGATCGACAACCTCGCCGCCGAGAACCCCGAGGCCGAGATCACGACGCTCGCCGACTACGCCGGCTGCGCGCAGGCCCTGGAGAACGGCCAGGTCGATGCGGTCAGCACCGACGAGACCATCCTCTACGGATTCACCGTCGACAAGCCGGACGCCTACCGGGTCCTCGACTCGGCGAACATCTTCACCGAGGAGCCCTACGGCATCGCGATGCCCCTCGGGCAGACCGACGCCCGCCTCTTCGTCGACGACATGATCGATGAGATCACCGCCAACGGCGACTGGCAGAAGGCCTTCGACCTGACCTTCGGCGGGGCCGGCATGCCGGTCCCGGAGACGCTGCCGGTCCCGGACCGCTACGAAGCCAAGTAACCGGTAGCCCACTACCGTTCGGTGCGACGGTGGCGGCCGCCTAGTGCGGCCGCCACCGCCCGCCTGATGGAGGAGTCCGCTTGTTCGACAATTTCGATCTGATGATCGCGGCACTGGGCGCTGGCGCGTGGACCACCGTGTGGGTCACGCTCGTCAGTTTCACCATCGCCCTCGTCATCGGCATGATCCTCGTGGTCATGCACGTCAGCCCCGCTCTGGCCCGCACGCTGGGCCGCGAACGCCTACACGCAGCTGTTCCGCAACGTGCCGCTCCTGGCCGTCCTGCTCATCATGTACTTCGGCCTGCCCTCGGTGGGCATCGTCGCCGACAGCTGGGTCTGGGCCCTGATCGGCCTGGGCATGTACACCGGCGCCCTCGTCGGCGAGACACTGCGCTCGGGCATCAACTCGATCCCGCTGGGCCAGGCCGAGGCCGCCCGCTCGATCGGCCTCACCTTCGGCCAGTCCCTTGCCACCGTGATCCTCCCGCAGTCGGTGCGGGTCGTCATCCCGCCTCTCGGCTCGCTCCTGATCGCCCTGGTCAAGAACAGCGCCCTCGTGCTCGCCATCGGCGTGACCGAGCTGACCGCCCAGTCGCGGCGGCTCATCGAGGACAACGAGAGCCGCTTCGACCTGTGGGGGGTCATCATCGGCGTGACCGTCAGCTACCTGCTGATCGCCTTCATCCTCAGCTACCTGGTGCGGTTGGTCGAAAAACGCGCCGCCTTCGTCCGATGAGAGCAGGTGACCAGTGAGCAGACAGCTACGAGAGCACGGTCCTGTTCGACGCGCTCGGCCCCAATGGCCAGCGCAACTCGAACATCGCCTCCATCATCTCCGCGGTGGTGATCCTGGGCCTGCTGGCCTTCGCGACCGTTCAACTGGCATCCGAGAAGTTCTTCGGGGCTCCAAGCTGGGCCAACCCGCTCGACGCGCTCGTCATCGAGACCACCTGGATCCCCGCGATCCTCGACACCCTCCTGGCGTTCGTGCTCGGCGCGATCGGCGCGATCTTCCTGGGCGTCGTCTTCGGGTTCGGCCGGATCTCCCGATTCGCCCTGACCCGCTGGGCGTCCACCGGGTACGTGCAGTTCTTCCGCTCCCTGCCGCTGGTGCTCCTCATCTGGATCTCCTTCACCATCGACGGGCACTTCGGCTTCACCACCGATGACCTCGGGTGGACCAACGAGGCGCGGCGCCTGACGTTCCTGGTGCGGGCCTGGCGATCTACAACGCCGCGATCCTGGCCGAGATCCTGCGCGCGGGCGTGGCGGCCCTGCCGCCGGGCCAGGCGATGGCCGGGTACGCGGTGGGCCTGCGCCACGGGCAGGTCCAACGCTTCATCGTCCTGCCGCAGGTGCTGCGCGAACATGCTTCCGGCGGTGCTCGCGCAGCTGGTGATCCTCCTCAAGGACACCTCACTGGGCTACGTGATCACCTACCCGGAGCTGCTGCACTCGGCCAACCTCGTCGGCCGCGACTACGGCAACTCCTATCTGCAGGCGCTCATCATCGCCGCGTTCATCTACTTCGTGCTGGCGTACGCCCTCTCGAAGCTGGTGGTCGTGGCCGAGCGTCGGCTGCGCGAAGAAGACGCGCCGCGCCCAAGGCGGTCGAGCAGATCGAGGTCGGAGGTCACCGAATGGCCAGTGGCCTACCACCAACCCCTCTCGCGTGCAACCGCGAGGGCCCCTCGCGCTGCCGACCGCTCGAAGCGACTCCATCTGAGACACAGTCACTTCCGGTACCTGCTAACCTCCAATTGAAATCAGCAACCATTTTCAATTGGTGGGGGACCACAGCAATGAAACTCGCCTTCGTCGGCAAGGGCGGCTCCGGCAAGACCACGCATGGCCTCGCTGTTCGCGCGCCGCGCCGCCGCGCTCGGCCACCCGGTCATGGCCGTCGACGCCGACATCAACCAGCACCTGGCCGCCGCACTCGGCGCGCCGACGCCGAAGCCGCCGCGATGCCCGTCCTCGGCGAGCACCTGGCCGACATCAAGGACTACCTGCGCGGGAGCAACCCGCTCATCCCGTCCGCCGACCGCATGCTCAAGACCACGCCGCCCGGGCCCGGCTCGCGCCTGCTCACCGTCGGGGAGTCCGAACCCGATCTTCGACGCGCTCTTCACCGCGCACGAGCGGCATCCGCTTCGCGGCCACCGGCGGCTTCGTCGACGACGACCTCGGCGTCGCCTGCTACCACTCGAAAGTCGGAGCGGTCGAACTCCTGCTCAACCACCTCATCGACGGCACCGACGAATACGTCGGTCGTCGACATGGTCGCCGGCGCCGAAGCCTTCGCCTCCGGCATGTTCACCCGCTTCGACCACACCTTCCTGGTGTGCGAACCGACCCTGCGCAGCGTCGGCGTCTACAAGCAGTACATCGGCTACGCCGAGGACTACGACGTGAGGATCGCCGTGATCGGCAACAAGATCGACGACGAGGACGACGTCGCGTTCCTGCGCGAGCACGTCGGCGACGCGCTCATCGGCTGGTGCTCGGCGCTCCAAGTACGTCAAGGCCGCCGAACGCGGCCGCGTCGGCCCCGTCGACGCCCTCGAACCCGAGAACCTCGCCGTCCTCGACGCCGCCCGCGAACGGGCCGTCGATACCGGCAAGGACTGGGCCAAATTCACCCGCCAAGCCCACGACTTCCACCGCAAGGCCGCGCTGGCCTGGGGCAACGACCGCGCCGGGGTGGACCTGGCCGACCAGATCGCGCCGGACTACGTCCTCGGAGCGCACCTGCTCCGAGCGCAGACCGTCCGGCACTAGCCGGGCGCCGCACAGCGCCGTGCGGCCCGTCTGGACGGTCCTGATCGGGGACTCCTCTGCGTCGATTTCCCGACAGCGGAGGGTCACCGGAGCCGAGCACAATGAACCGATTCGAACCGAGAGGAGAACGCATGTCCCTTGACGTCTCTGAAGACCTGCTCGCCAAGGCCGAGGCCGGGGAGGTCGGCGACCCCGACTTCATCGACTGCGTCGAGGCAGTCCCTGCCGTTCGCGTGGGAGCTCATCGCGAAGGTCGTGAACGACCTCAAGAACGGGGTGGTCTCGTCGAGCGGCTCCACGCAGTTCGCCGACAACACCACGCCGCCGCCGGACGAGCAGGCCCGCGGGCAACTGCTGCGGGTGCTGGCCTCGGACTCGATGCGCGGCGCGCTGGAGCGCCACTACGGCGTGAAGCTCGCCTTCCAGAACTGCCACCGGATCGCGGCGTTCCCGCTGGCGGAGGTCGACTCGGACACCTACCGCAAGTTCATCTCCCCGCGCGGGCAGCTGCTCAACCAGTCGCCGGAGCTGCGCGACTGCTGACGGCCCGCGTAGAACCGACGGAAGGGCCGGCGGGACACTCGTCCCGCCGGCCCTTCCGGTGCACGGGACGCGGTCGCTTCTGGTCTCGGGCACTCGGGCCCGAGAGTCGTCCCCGCCGCTTCGGGCTACGGCCTGCGGGATCGGTCGTCCCTCCGCCTCGGATTCGGGCTTGCGGGTGATGAGGAAGTCGCGACGAGCTCCTCGCCCTGCTTCACCAAGGGCCGCAGGATCTTCAGGCGCGAGAGCGCGACGACGCGGGCCGCGAGCGGCGCGGTGCGCCGGGCCAGTTCGCGGGACCGCTCCTGGCCGGGCGAGGCGTCGTAGACCCAGTACAGGACCACCACCATCTGGTGCAGCCACAGCATCTCGGGGAGGATGTCCTCCATGTCCCTCGGCACCTTGGTCTTCGAGCCCTCCAGGACCTCCCGGTAGAGGGCGATGTCCCGGTCGCGGCTCTCGGCGGAGTCCGCCGGAGAAGGGGCTCAGCGGGCTGGACGGGTCGGCCGCGTTGCTGAAGAACTGGCCCGCGAACGCGTGGTAGGGCCCGGCGATGTCGAGCCAGGCGAGCAGGGCCGCCTCGATCCGCTCGGCGAGGGTCTCCTTGCCGTCCACAGGCGCTGGGGCCAACTCGGCGTGACGCACGGTGGCCTGCTCGTAGAAGCCCTGGATGAGGTGCTCTTTGGACTTGAAGTAGTAGTACGCGTTGCCAACGGAGACACCGGCTTCGGCGGCGATCGCGCGCATCGTGGTCTTGTCGTAGCCGCGCTCGGCGAACATGTCGAGCGCGGTGTCGATGATGCGCTGCCGCGTCCGCTCGCCTTTGGAGGAAGGGCGGGCGGACGCGTCGGGAGATTCGGGTTCCGGTGCGTCACGCAGGCGATCCTACTGTGGGTCAGGCGCCGTGCGCCTGGGGCCGCCGCGGCGGTTCCAGGGTGGCGAGGGTGCGCGGCGTCGACGTGGGCCCGCTTGCGGAAGCCGTTGAGCAGGAGCGATGACGCTGTATGACGACGCAAGGACCCGATGACGAGGAGCACCGCGCCGATCTTGACGGCGACGGTCTCGAAGACGCCGCGGGCTCGGCGATCGGGTCGGCGGTGCGCGGCCACAGTGCCGACGAACCCGAAGTTCAGGAGGTAGAAGCCGACCTGGAGGAGTCGTTGACGGCGTGGGCGAGCGCTCGTCGCCGGCGAAGACGTCCTCGATGAAGTGGAAGCCGTTGGCGCCGCAGGGTGCGGGCGACCCAGACGGTGAGGGGGACGCCGCCACTGACGGGAGGTCAGGCGATGTAGCCGATGACTGCCAGGTCCATGACAGCTGCTCCGTTCTTGTGGGGAGGGTTTGAAGTTCAACGTGTTCGACTTCTGAGATGAACCTACCGGGTCTTGAACATGTTCAAGTTCGGGTGCGGAAATATGGCGGACGACACGAAGGCTGCCGGTAGTCTTGCCGCGTGACTGTTGCGGTGCGTGTGATCCCCTGCCTGGACGTGGACGCGGGACGGGTCGTCAAGGGCGTGAACTTCGAGAACATGCGCGACGCGGGCGACCCCGTCGAGCTCGCCGCCGCCTACGACGCGGCCGGGGCCGACGAGCTGACGTTCCTCGACGTCTCCGCCTCAGCGGACGGACGCGCGACCATGTACGACGTCGTCGCCCGCACCGCCGAGCAGGTGTTCATCCCGCTCACCGTCGGCGGCGGGGTCCGCACCCCCGAGGACGTCGACCGGCTGCTGCGCGCCGGAGCCGACAAGGTCGGCATCAACACCGCCGCGATCGCCCGGCCCGAAGTGATCTCCGAGATCGCGGACCGGTTCGGCAACCAGGTCCTCGTGCTGTCCGCCGACGTCGCCTCGCGGCCGCGACACCGCCTCGGGCTGGGAGGTCACCACCCACGGCGGCCAGAAGCGGTCCACCGGCCTCGACGCCGTCGAATGGTGCGCCCGCGCCGCCGAACTGGGCGCGGGGGAGATCCTGCTCAACTCGATCGACGCCGACGGCATGAAGCACGGCTTCGACCTCGAATTGATCGCGGCCGTGCGCGCGGCCGTCGACATCCCGCTGATCGCCTCGGGCGGCGCGGGCAGGGCCGCCGACTTCCCGCCCGCGGTCGACGCCGGCGCGGACGCGGTGCTCGCGGCCTCGATCTTCCACTTCGGCGAGGTCAGCATCGGTGAGGTCAAGCAGGAACTCAAGAACGCCGGTCACCCGTGCGCTGAGGCCTGAAGACTGAGCCTGTCGATGCACGCCAGCGGCGAGGATTTTCGCTGCGAACGGCGATGCGCGCGAACCTGGCCGCGCGTCGCCGCGTGACACTTTCGGGTGACAAGGTCGCTGTATGCGGCCGTTCTCGTCGTACCCGCGCGGGCGGATCGCGGCTACGGTCCCCGGTGGGTGGAGCTGGGGATGGCATCGACCCACCGAATGCGGTTGGCGTCTGTCGTAGGTCCGAGGCATGATTGCTAGCGGTTGCTTGCCGACCGGCTAGCCAGTGCCCCGCACGGACTGGAAACGCCCGCACCCACCGGACCGGAGACCCAATGACGCTGCCCACCGGACGCCGCAAACAGCGTCACTCGACGATCAACCCGTTGACGACCGCATCCTCCGCCAAGGACTGCGCAACATCGGCGACATGATCCGGCTCGAGCCCAAACCGTTCGCGGCCGCCGCAGCCGGGGCCATGGCCAACACGGCCCTGACCTCTTCCTCTCCTTCATCGTCGGCTGGGTCGTCTCCGCTATAGCCGTCCCCGCCTACGAGAACGGCGAGGTCGTGATCGGCACCGTCGTGCTCGGCGTCGCCGCCCTCCTCGGCACCTCGATCGTCCGCTTCTCCACCATGTGCGCCCGCCGCATCGGCGCCGGCGTCATGATGTTCGGCGTCCAGGCCCACTGGCGCCGCCGCATCACCCGCCGCTACCTCGCGCTCCCCGTCTCCTGGCACCAGAAGCACCCCACCGGCACCCTGCTCTCCAACGCGAACGCCGACGTCGAGGCCGCCACCCGCCCCCTCGCCCCGCTGCCCTTCGCCTGCGGCACCCTCTTCATGGTCGTCATCGCCATGGCCGCGTTCTTCTGGATCGACTGGGCCGTCGCCCTCGTCGCCCTCGCCATGTTCCCCACGCTGTTCGCCCTCAACGCCCTCTTCGCCACCAAGATGGCCCCCCGCGCCAAACGCGCGCAGGAACTGCGCGCCGAAGTCTCCGCGGTCGGCCACGAGTCCTTCGACGGCGCCCTCGTCGTCAAGGCCATGGGCCGCGAAGCCGCCGAGACCGAACGCTTCAGCGCCTCCGCCGAGGAACTGCGCGACGCCATGATCGGCGTCGGGCGCCTCCGCGCCGCCTTCGAACCGGCCATCGCCGGACTCCCCGAGATCGGCGTGCTCATCGCCCTCCTCGTCGGCCTCGCCCGCTTCGAAGCCGGCGCCATCGACCTCGGGCAGCTCGTCACCGTCTCCTTCATGTTCTCCGTGCTGGCCTTCCCCGTCCGCGCCATCGGCTGGGTCCTCGGCGACCTCCCCGGCTCCGTCGTGGGCCGCCGCCGCGTCGACCACGTCCTCACCGCCACCGGCGACATGGACTACGGCGACAAGGACCTCCCCGCCACCACCGCCCCCGCCGCACTCGCCTTCGACGCCGTCGCCTACGCCTACCCCGACGGCCACGAAGCCCTCCACGAGGTCACCTTCACCGTCGAACCCGGCACCACCGTCGCCCTCGTCGGCGCCACCGGCTCCGGCGTCGTCGGTGAGGCCGTTGGGCTCGAAGGACAGGTTGGTGAACTTCGAGACGTAGGTCTCCAGCGGGACGCCGTACTGCAGGCCGATGGACACCGCGATCGAGAAGGCGTCCATCACGCCGGCGAGGGTGGAGCCCTGCTTGCCGAGCTTGAGGAAGATCTCGCCGAGCTGGCCGTCGTCGTGGGCGCCGGAGGTGAGGTACCCCTCGGCACCGCCCACGGTGAACGACGTGGTCAGGGCCTGGCGGGACTTCGGCAGGCGCTGGCGGGTCGGCTTGTAGACGATGACTTCCTTGACGCCTGGGGTCTCGACACCGCTCGCTGCGCTCGCGGGCTCGACCACCGAACCGCGCGGGCCTGGTCCTTCTTCGACGACTCCGACTTGCCGTCGGCCAGGGGCTGGCCGACCTTGCAGTTGTCGCGGTAGACCGCGGTGGCCTTGAGGCCGAGCTTCCACGACTGGAGGTAGATGTCCTCGATCTCCTCGACCGTGGCGGTCTCGGGGAGGTTCACCGTCTTGCTGATCGCGCCGGACAGGAACGGCTGGGCGGCCGCCATCATCCGGACGTGGCCCATCGGGGCCAGGGCGCGGGCGCCCATCGCGGTGTCGAAGACCTCGTAGTGCTCGGTCTTCAGACCGGGCGCGTCGATCACGTGGCCGTGCTCGGCGATGTAGGCGACGATCGCCTCGATCTTCTCCTCGTCGTACCCCAGCTTCTCCAGGGCCCGCGGGATGGTCTGGTTGACGATCTGCATCGAGCCGCCGCCGACCAGCTTCTTGAACTTCACCAGCGAGAAGTCGGGCTCGATGCCGGTGGTGTCGCAGTCCATCATGAAGCCGATGGTCCCGGTCGGGGCGAGCACCGAGGCCTGCGCGTTGCGGAAGCCGTTCTCCTTGCCGAGCTCGACGACACCGGCCCACGCCTGCGGTGGCCAGCTTGTGCACGCGGGCGTCCTCGATGGACATCGTGCGGACGGCGTCGTTGGCCGCCTGGTGCTTGCGCATCACCCGGTTGTGCGCCTCGGCGTTGCGGGCGTAGCCGGCGTAGGGGCCGACGATCGCGGCCAGCTCCGCACTCCGCTGGTACGACGCGCCGGTCATCAGCGACGTCAGCGCGCCGGCCATCGAGCGGCCGCCGTCGGAGTCGTAGCCCAGACCCATCGCCATCAGCAGCGCGCCGAGGTTGGCGTAGCCGATGCCGAGCTGGCGGTAGTCGCGGGTGGTCTTGCCGATCGCCTCGGTCGGGAAGTCGGCGAAGCAGATCGAGATGTCCATCGCGGTGATGATGATCTCGACGGCCTTCTGGAACAGCGCCGCGTCGAAGGTGTCGTCGTCCTTGAGGAACTTCAGCAGGTTCAGCGACGCGAGGTTGCACGACGAGTTGTCGAGCGACATGTATTCCGAGCACGGGTTGGACGCGGTGATCCGGCCGGTCTCGGGGTTGGTGTGCCAGTCGTTGATGGTGTCGTCGTACTGCAGGCCCGGGTCGGCGCACTCCCACGCCGCCTTGCTGATCTTGGTGAACAGCTCGCGGGCGTCGACGGTCTCGATGACCTCGCCGGTCTTGCGGCCCTTCAGCCCGAACGACGTGCCGTCCTCGACCGCGCGCATGAACTCGTCGCTGACGCGGACGGAGTTGTTGGCGTTCTGGTACTGAACCGACGTGATGTCGTGACCGCCGAGGTCCATGTCGAAGCCGGCGTCACGCAGCGCGCGGATCTTGTCCTCCTCGCGCGCCTTGGTCTGGACGAACTCCTCGATGTCGGGGTGGTCGACGTCGAGCACGACCATCTTCGCCGCACGACGCGTCGCGCCACCCGACTTGATGGTGCCGGCGCTCGCGTCGGCGCCGCGCATGAAGGAGACCGGGCCGGACGCCGTCCCGCCGCTGGAGAGCAGCTCCTTCGACGACCGGATGCGGGAGAGGTTGAGGCCGGCACCCGAGCCGCCCTTGAAGATGAAGCCCTCTTCCTTGTACCAGTTCAGGATCGAGTCCATCGAGTCGTCGACCGACAGGATGAAGCACGCACTCACCTGCTGAGGCGACGGCGTACCGACGTTGAACCAGACCGGGGAGTTGAACGAGAAGTACTGGTGGACCAGCAGCCAGGTGAGCTCGTGCTCGAAGGTCTCGGCGTCCTCCGGCGTCGCGAAGTAGCCGTGGTCGACGCCCGCCTTGGTGTACGTCGACACCACGCGGCTGACCAGCTGCTTGAGGCTCCACTCACGCTGCTCGGTGCCGACCGCGCCGCGGAAGTACTTGGTGGTGACGATCGTGCTGGCGTTGACCGACCAGAAGTCGGGGAACTCCACGCCGCGCTGCTCGAAGACGGTCTCGCCGGTCTTCCAGTTCTGCTGGACGACGTCGCGACGCTCCCAGGTGACCTCGTCGTAGGGGTGTGCGCCGGGCGTGCTGAAGACACGCTCGATCGTCAGGCCGCTATACTTCCTGCCTGCTTCGACCCCTTGACTCCGGTCTTCTCCGGACGCGCCGTCTCGGTCATTCCATCTCCTCGGTTCCCGTTCGGTGCTGCTTCATCTGCTCTTCTGCGGCACCGGTGGTTTCGAGACGGCGCTAGCGCGCCTCCTCAACCACCGGCTCCATGGTCTCTCGGACCACCGACATTCAGTTATGGCGAAAGTGGTGCACCCGGCGCGCAGCTTCCCCACTACGCGCCGGGTGGTCTGTGGGTCATCCAGTTCGGACGACGGCGTGCGCGCTTGGGTCTCGACAGGCTCGCTGGCGCTCGCCCGGCTCGACCACCGACGGCGTCCCGGCTCGTCCTCGACCACCGAAGGCTGGCCGGAGCTCGCTCCTCGACCACCGAAGGCTCGTCGACGGCCGCGGCGTCCTGCTCCATGCGGAGCAGCGCGATCTCGTCCTCGAAGTCGTCCGCGGACGTGAACGCCTTGTAGACGCTGGCGAACCGCAGGTAGGCGACCGGGTCGAGCGCCCGCAGCGGCCCGAGGATCGCCATCCCGACCTCGTGGGCCGGGATCTCGGCGGCACCCTCGTTGCGCAGCGTGTCCTCGACGGTCTGGCCCAGGCAGGCCAGGTCGTCCTCGGAGACCGGGCGGCCCTTGGAGGCCTTCCGGACACCGGAGATCGCCTTCTCGCGGTTGAACGGCTCGGTCGCGCCGGAGCGCTTGAGCACGGTCAGCTGCATGAGCTCGACGGTGGTGAACCGTCGGCCGCACTCGTCGCAACGACGCCGCCGGCGGATCGCCGTACCGTCCTCGGAGACGCGCGAGTCGAGGACCTTGGTGTCGCTGTGCCGGCAGTACGGACAGTGCATCGTGGTCCTCCTCTCCATGCTCGAACGTCTGACAGAACGTGTACTGGTAGAACAACCAACGGGCACGCCAAAGTCCCCCGTGACGGGGGTGTCTTCCTGTGGATGATCGGCCCCAGATTGTGGAGTTGCGGCCACTCACTGTGGGTATCTTCCCGGTCCTGTGGAACTAGATGTGGATAAACTACATCCGTGTAACACAAGATGTAGGGAACCTTAGGTCGGCGTGTTGGCGATGGCAAGAGGTTCGGACGACCAAATCCGTGACTCCGCCAAAAGCACAGGTCAGAGGCACAGCATCGCCGTGAATCGGGTCCGAGCGCGGCGTGTCGCAGGCCTCGGGACACTCCGTCACAATGGCCAGGTGACATCGGGGAAGCGGGCAGCGGCCGGGAAGCACGCCGGACCTGCCCGCCTCGAGGAGCCCTCGGCCACGAAGGGGTCCGACAAGCCCGCGATGCTCGGCCTCGCGCTCGGCATCACGGCGTCCGTCGTGGCCTGGGGCTACCTGGTCTATCTCGCCATCGACTTCGGCACCGCCGCCCGCGACGGCGACGGTCGCGGCTGGGTCTTCCTCGCGCTGGCCACCCTCGGCGCCATCGCGTGCCTGTTCGTGGCGCTGAGCCTCGGATCGCGCCTGGTCACCCGCTACCGCGCGAGCTCCACCCCGCCCGGTCCCCCCTCGACGCCCGGCGGTCGCCGAGCGGCGCGATGACGACCACGGCCGGCTACTCCGGCACTCCGCTCCCGAAGAAGCTCGGGGTCAAGGAGGGGAACGTCGTCCTCCTCGACCGGCTCCCCCGCGACGTCGATCTCGGCCTGCCGCCCGAGGTGACCGTCGTACGCCGCGTCCGGGCCGGGCTCGACCTCACCGTCACGTTCCACACCAAGCTCGCGACGCTCGAGTCGCGGCTGCCGGTGCTGTTCGAGCACACGGTCACCGCCGGCATGGTCTGGGTGGCGTGGCCCAAGCAAGCCGCGATCAAGCGACTCGGGATCGACTCGGACCTGAACGACAACGTCGTCCGCGCCGCCGGTCTGTACCTCGGGTGGGTCGACGTCAAGGTCGCCGCCATCGACGAGGTGTGGTCGGGTCAGAAGTTCGTGCGGCGGGTCAAGGACCGCTGGCCTGTTTGCCACTGGTGGTTTCGAGACGCGTCGCGGCGCTCGTCCTCACCCGACCGAACGCTCGCAGATGCCCTCGCTCCACCATCGGCAGACCTCGCTAGCGCTCGCTCGCCGCGTCTCGGACAACCAACAGAGGGCGGCGCGCATGGGGCGCGCCGCCCTCCGCCTTCCCCGGCTCTCCACGCCGGTCGGGGTCGAAGCGACCGGCGGAAGTTCTTATCGGTGATGCGCCTTGGATCTCGACAAGCTCGATCACCGAGGCACGCGGAGCGTCTGGCCGACCTGGAGGGTGGCCGAGTCGAGATGGTTGAGGTCCTCGAGGTGGGACATGGTGCTGCGGACGTCACCGCCACCGTTGACGCTCGCGGCGATGTCCCACAGCGTCTGGCCGGGCTGGACGGTGACCACGCGGGTCGGCTCGGGCTTGTCGTTGGCCAGGGATCCCGAGGCGGCCACGAAGCCGAGGCCCAGCGCGACGGCCAGGCCGGCACCGAACACGACCAGGCGTCCGCGGCGAGTCAGCCTCAGGGCACTCGAGGGCGGCCGGGTGAACTCGACCGAGACCTCGTCGCCCTCCCACTCGGACTCGAAGAAGTCGTCGAGGGCGACCCGACGGATCGGCGCCTCGCACGGCGCCGTCACGACGCGGGTGACGACGGGCGACTGCTCGTCGTCGGCGACGATCCGCAGCACGGGCCGCTCGGCGCGCGCCACGATCGATGCTCCCTGACCGACCGTGCGGCGGCGCGGGGTCGCGGTGCGCGTCGGCTCGGCCGGCGGCGTGAACCGCGGCGTACGGGTGGCGATCGAGCTGCTCATCGAATCCTCCTGGGGAAGTGCTTGATCTGATGTCTAACCGGACCCACCGACAGTGGTGGTCCGATCAGACGTTCGATCGAACATGTGTACGACGGTAGAGCAGGTGTTCGAACGATTCAAGCAGCGACACGAACAGATGTTCGAACGATTTCGAACGCCCCATCCGGCCCCAGGTGGAGGACGATGGAACCGGCCGTAGTCGTCGCGGGTCGTCGTTCCAGACCGCGACGGAGGAGGTCCGCGATGGGTCAGAAGGAGACGCTGACGCTGGGGCACGAGCCCCCAGCCAGCAGCTGGACCCTGCAGGAGGTCTTCGACGCGTCGTACCGGCGCCTCGTCGTCCAGATGTACGGCGTGGTCGGCAATGCGAGTGAGGCCGAGGACCTGGTCCAGGAGGCCTTCGTCCGCGCCTCGGCCAGCGGGCGGAGGTTCCTCGGAGTAGAGAACCCCGAGGCGTGGCTGCGGCGGACGGCGGTCAACCTCTACCGCAACCGGTGGCGCAAGCTCCGCAACTTCTCCAGGATCCGGCACCACCTGGAGACCTCGGTCGACCTCCCCGGTCTCGACGAGCACCTGGAGGTCGTCGACGCCATGCGGCGCCTCTCCGAGGCACATCGCGAGGTGCTGGCGATGCACTACCTCGCGGACCTGCCGGTGGCGGAGATCGCCACCACGCTGGGAGTGCCCGAAGGCACGGTGAAGTCACGGTTGATGCGCGGCCGCGAGGCCCTGGCCGCGCAGCTCGGAAGCGAGGAGTGAGTGATGAGTGAGCAGCAGCTGAAGGACTTCGGCGCCCACGCCGAGACGCTCGTCGAGCTCCCCGACTTCGCCGCCATCGACGCGAGGGGTCGCAATCTGCGAGCCCGTCGTCAGGTGAGCGTCGCCGCGACGCTCGCCGCGGTCGTGGCCGTGGTCGGGGTCACCGTGACCCAGATCCGTCGGGACGACACGGACACGCGCCCCGTCAAGCCGCCGCCCTCGATCGGGGCGCAGACCTACGTGGGTGGGACCATGAAGACCCTGGACGAGGGCGCCTATCGGCTGCACCCGTCGAGCGACACCGACGTCACCGCGGAGCTGACCCTCCCGAGCGGCTGGAACTCCTGGATCGGGCCCAACAAGTTCGACGGACACGCGCCCGGCCGCTCCAACGAGCAGGCACTCGGGCACCTCACGTGGTACGTCGGCGCCCTCGTCCTCGAGGTGGACGCGGTCAACACACACGGCTGCGGGAACCCGGGGAACAGCCTCGAGACCGCGAAGGACGTCGTCCGGGCACTGGGTCACACGTTCTCCACCGAGGTGATCAGGCCCGGGGAGTCGGTCCATCGGTTCGGCTATCCGGCAACCAAGTTGCGCCTCCGGGTCACGAAGGCCTTGCAGGAGTGCGGCGAGGCGGACCTCTCCGCCCTCCACGGCACTGCAGACGGGTTCATCCAGTACCCCTACGTCGGGACGGTGATGGACGTCTGGATCCTCGACGTCGACGGGACCCCGATCTACGTCCAGGAGGCCTGGACTCCGAACGCGCCCCCTGCGGCGCGCGACGAGCTGCACGCGGTCATCGAGTCGATCAGAGTCCACCACGCGGACTGACCCGCGGCACGAGCCCACCACCACACCCGGCTGCCGCTGACCGGTCGGCCGTTGCATCGAGCGCGGTCGGCCCAGTAGGCCTGTCCTCGAACGGCACCAACGGAGTGCCGCACCTCTCGAGGAGAAACAGATGCACGCACTCAAGAACAACGTCGTGGCGGTGATGGCGGGTGCTGCCGTCGTCGTGGGCGGCCTGAACGTCGCGTCGTACGCCGTCGGCGGGCACGACAAGGCACCCACGCACCGGTCCACGGTGCACTGGGCAGCTCCGGACCGCGGCACCCCGGTGTCCGCCAAGGCCAGCCACGGGGCGTACGTCTTCAAGGTCCCGAACCACACCACGGTGCCGTTCTTCTTCCAGCTCAAGTCCGTGCCCAAGGGCAGGTACGCCGCGTCGTTCGACGTGGCGACCACCTCGCTGAACGGGCCGGTCACCCCGTTCTGCTACGTCCCCGATTCGACGTCGCCGTTCGCGATCACCTCCTACGGCCAGGACCACGGCGACCTGACCGACGACATCGCGATCAACAGCGCCAGTGGCACCGTCAAGCTCGCCCACAAGGGCCAGGTCGGGCTCGCCTGCCAGGACGCCGACGAGACGTACCAGGATCAACACTCGAAGAACGTCCTGGTCCTGACGCCGCTCCACCACGTGGCAGACGTGAAAGGCAGGTTGCAGTCGCCCATGCGCAACGGCCACCCGCAGTTCGGACGCTGACCCGGTGACGGTGGCGACACGCCCGCTCATGGGTGTGTCGCCATCGCACTGAGATCGCACTCAGCTCGCACTGAGATCGCACTGAGTACGCACTGAGCACGTGCCTGTCCCTGCCGTTGATACGAGCCAGGACGCCGGTCGGCTCACCTCGGAACGGGTGAGGATCGACACCTCCGAGACGCGCCGACGACCGCCGGTTTCGCTGCCAGGGTGACCGCCATGACCATCATCACCCGCAGCCTCCTGCCCGCACTCGCGGGCGCCGCCGTCATCGTCGGCGGCCTCGATCTCACGGCGTACGCCGGAGACTCCCACGCCACCGCGAACACCACGACCAAGTCCGCCAGCGAACGCAGGCCGCCCGACGCGCGACGGGTCGGCCAGGCCTTCAAGTACGTGATCCCGAAGGACACCACGGTCCCGTTCGCCTTCCGGCTGAAGGCCCTGCCGGCGGGCAACTACCTGGCGTCGTACGACATCGCGATCAACACGTCGGTCGAGGAGCCGCCCCTGTGCACCATCGGCGACTCCCGGACACCGTTCGCGGTCCGCGGCTTCGGGACCGTCAGCGACGGCGTCTCGCACAGCGTCGCGAGCGGGCTCGTCCACGTCGAGCGGACCGGCGACGCCCGGGTCTCCTGCGACGAGGGCGACACGATGATCAACTTCCTCGGCTCCCAGAACTACGTCGTGCTCACCCCGGTCACGAAGGTCAGTCCGGGCGACCTCGCCGAGGTCGGGCCGGCGCGCACGCCCGTCGCGTTCCGCTGAGCAAGGGAGAGGGACGAACGACACGCCCGTTCGAACAGATGTTTGATTCGCGGGCGGTCGTCGCCGTACGGTGTCGGCCATGGCGAAGAGCAGAGTGGGTGCCGGGTCCCGGGTCAGCGAGCTGCCGGACGGGCCACCGGACGCCACCGGGCTGACCCCGCGCCAGCAGCGGGTGCTCGCCACGATCAAGGAAGCGATCGAGAAGCGCGGCTACCCGCCGAGCATGCGTGAGATCGGCCAGGCGGTCGGGCTCACCAGCAGCTCCAGCGTCGCCCACCAGCTGCGCGTGCTGGAGGAGAAG
Organism: uncultured Actinomycetota bacterium; assembly: GCA_963759515.1. Classification (GTDB taxonomy): domain Bacteria; phylum Actinomycetota; class Actinomycetes; order Propionibacteriales; family Nocardioidaceae; genus Nocardioides. The sequence continues at coordinate 41,588 of CAVWZR010000022.1, forward strand.
GGCTTCCTCAAGCGCGACCCCAACCGGCCGCGCGCCCTCGAGGTGTTCCTGCCCGAGCTGATGGCGGCTCGACGCTCCATCAGCGCCGCGGACGAGTCGACGTACGACGAGACCGATGTGGGCGACGCCCGCCCGGAGGCGGCCTACGTCCCGGTGGTCGGCCGGATCGCGGCCGGCGGCCCGATCCTGGCCGAGGAGACGCTCGAGGACGTGTTCCCGCTGCCGAGGCAGCTCGTCGGCGAGGGAACGCTCTTCCTGCTCGAGGTGCGTGGCGACTCGATGGTCGAGGCCGCGATCTGCGACGGCGACTACGTCGTGGTGCGCCAGGAGCAGACCGCCGAGAACGGCGAGATCGTCGCCGCGCTGATCGACGGCGAGGCGACCGTGAAGACGTTCCAGCGCAAGGACGGCCACGTCTGGCTGATGCCGCACAACGCGGCGTACGAGCCGATCGACGGCACCCACGCCACCATCCTCGGCAAGGTCACCACCGTCCTTCGTCGCATCTGACCCCTCCCGGGGTCCCCTCGGGGAAATCTGAGGTAGTCGCCAGGGAAGTATCTGGTGGCCGTCGGTGCTCTCTTGTAGGAAGGATGCGTCACACGACGCGCTTTTGGTGCGTCATAAGGATGATGCAATTCCTTCACCACACCTGAGAGGATGTGGCGGTGAGCGTTCGATCGAGCGTGCAGACGACGATCGCCCGGGGGAGCTTCCTCGGGCGACGAGGCGTGCGCGAGATCATCCTGATCGGCGCCCTCTACGTCTTCTACTGCTTCACCCGCACCTTCGCCGACGGCGACCTCGGTCCTGCCCAGGACCGCGCGGGTGACCTCAAGACACTCGAGCGGGTGCTCCACCTCGACTGGGAGCACCCCATCAACAACTGGTTCGTCGGCCACGCCTGGGCCGCGATCCCGGCCTGCTACTGGTACGCCGCCGCGCACTACGCCGTCACGCTGTTCGTGCTGGTCTGGCTCTACCGCAAGGGTCCCGCCCACTACACGCCCGCCCGCTGGGCGCTGGTCGTCTCCTGCGTGCTGGGCCTGGCCTGCTACCTGCTCCTGCCGACCGCGCCGCCGCGGATGCTGAGCGGCTACACCGACGTCCTCAGCATCCACGCCGCCGACGGCTGGTGGAGCACCGACGCATCCGCACCCAAGGGCATGGGCGGGCTGACCAACGAGCTCGCCGCGTTCCCGAGCCTGCACGCCGGCTGGGCGCTGTGGGTGGCCCTCGTCGTACGCCGCTCCACCCGTAAGTACTGGGCCCGCGGCCTGGCCTGGGCACACGCCCTGATCACCGCCGTCGTGGTGGTCGGCACCGGCAACCACTGGATCCTCGACGTGGCCGCCGGCTGGGCCCTGGTGATCGTGGCGATGTGGCTGGTCGACCCGTGGTTCGCCGACTCGCGACAGCTGGTCAAGGCGCGGCGCATCGAGTTCCACCGCCGGGTCGCCGGCACCTCCGTTCCGGTGATCGAGTCGCTCCCCGCAACTCCGCTCCCCCCCCCGCAACTCCGGTCGACGAGACGATGACCAGCGAGACGCTCACCACCGAGGCGCTCGAACCCTGGGTCGAGCCACCTCCCCCTCAACGCCGCTTCGACTGTTAGCGCCGCTGAGCTCAGCCGGGGCGCGGTCGTCTGACGTCGATGGCGCGGTGCGTTTGACGTCGACCGGTTCGGCCGGCCTCGGGAGTGGGCGGGTGGGTCGGCGAACGAGCCGATGTCGGAGCACTACGTCAAAGGGGCAGGTGCCCCCCTTGACGTAGTGGTCGGGGGACCATCGGCGTCGGAGCGGAGCATCGTTGCCACGCGCCCAGCCGCGGGGTCAGCTGACGGCGACTTCGGCATGCGCGAGCCGATGGAGGGCCTTGCGCACCAGGTCGCCGTCGTACGTCGTCCACATCGGCGGCAGGCTGGCGCGCAGGAACGATCCGTAGCGGGCCGTCGCCAGCCGTGGGTCGAGCACGGCGACGACGCCGCGGTCGCTGGTGGTGCGGATCAGCCGGCCCGTGCCCTGGGCCAGGAGCAGCGCGGCGTGGGTGGCGGCGACCTGCATGAAGCCGTTGTGACCCTCACGGTCGGCCGCGCGCTGGCGGGCGCTCATCAAGGGATCGTCGGGTCGTGGGAACGGGATGCGGTCGATGATCACCAGCTGACAGGTCTCGCCCGGTACGTCGAGGCCCTGCCACAGACTGAGCGTGCCGAAAAGACACGTGTGGGGATCACCCACGAACTGACGGGCGAGCTCGGGCAGCTGCGCCTCGCCCTGCGCGAGCGTGGTCAGGTGGGGCAGCCGCTCACGCATCGCCTCGGCGGCTGTCTCGGCGCCCCGGCGTGAGCTGAACAGCCCGAGCGTCCGGCCTTCGGCGGCATCGACCAGCGAGGCGATCTCGGCCAGCTGCGCCTCCCCCAGCCCGTCGCGGCCGGGAGGGGGAAGGTGGCGCGCGATGTAGAGGATCGCCTGCTGGCCGTAGTCGAAGGGTGAGCCGACGTCGAGCCCCACCCAGGGCAGGGCGTCGTCCTCGTCTCCGCCCGGCGCGGCCGGGTCGCCGGTCGTGGTGTCGATGCGCTCGGTGGGCCGCAGACCGACGGAGGTGGCGAGGGCGTTGAAGTCGCCACCCAACATCAGCGTCGCCGACGTCATCACCACGGTCTTGTCGCTGAGCAGCTTCTCGCGCATCGGACCCCACACCTCCAGGGGTGCCACGCACAGCCGTGGCGGGATCCGGTCAGTTCCCTCGCTCAGCCAGAGGACATCCTTCTCGGACCCCGCGGCCATCCGCTCGGCGGTCACGAACACCTCCTGCACCGAGCCGCGAGCCTGGGTGCGCCCGGCATCGGCCTCGCCGGGGCCGGCGTCCGTCTCCTTGGGGTACGCCGAGAGGCAGGCCCGCGCAGCATCGCGCACGAGCACCAAGGCGTCGGCGAGCATCTCGGGGACCTCGTCGAAGCGACCCGGCCGGCATTCGGTGATGGCTGCCCCCAGGGCGTCGCCGGCGTCGGCGAGGTCGTCGGCCGCGGACGAGTCGCGCTCATCGGAGTCGACGTACCGCCGGGAGCGACGGGCCGCGCGGTCGACGTCGGAGGCGAGCAGCTCGTCGGTGGCGGCCTGGGTGACCCGGGCGACGACCTCGTGGGCCTCGTCGATCACGACGACGTCGTAGTCGGGGATCATCGGCACGCCCTCGATGGCGTCGATGGCCAGCAGCGAGTGGTTGGTGACGATGAGATGGGAGCGGTGGGCCTCCTCGCGCGCCACCTCGACGAAGCACTCCTCGCCGAACGGGCACCGGGACGCACCGAGACAGTCACGATGACTGACGCTGACCTGCCGCCACTCGCGGTCGGTGTGGCGTGGCGCCCGATCGCGCTCGCCGCTGCCGCCGCTGTCGGCCTCCTTCTCGGCCCAGGCCCGGAGCTCGAGCACCTTCTTCCCGAGCGTGCTCTGCGGGACGTCGACGAGGGCGGCCTGCTCCTCGTCGGGGACGCCCTCACGGATGCGGTGGAGGCAGGCGTAGTTGGACCGCCCCTTCAGCACGGCGTACGACGTGTCCACCTCGGGGTGGGCCTCGGCCACGGCCTCGACGAGCCGGGGGATGTCGCGCTCGACGAGCTGGTGCTGGAGGGCCAGCGTGGCCGTCGCGACGACCACGCGCTGGTCGTGGAGCAGCGCCGGCACGAGGTAGGCGAGCGACTTGCCGGTGCCGGTGCCGGCCTGGACGACGAGGTGGCGCGACCGCTCGAAAGCGTCGACCACGGCCTCGGTCATGGCCACCTGCCCCGAGCGCTCCTGCCCACCCAGCGCCGCGACCGCGGTGCTCAATACCCCTTTTGCGGGTGGACGGACGGCGGACACTGGGGCACCCTATCCGCGACGGGGGACAACGGTTTCCGTCGGGAATCGCGCTGAGGGAGAGCCCATGCGTGCGCGCGTGGGGTGGCGACATCCCGTCCGGGCGTCGGGTTGCCCTGACCCGCGACCGACCCGGAAGGGCTCCAGCGCATGACCAGCATCCTCGCGATCGAGGACGACGCCTCGATCCGTGCTGCGCTCGAGCGCGGGCTGGCCGAACGCGGCCTGACCGTCCACACGGCCTCCACCGGGATCGCCGGGCTCGAGGCCGTGCTCGGCGACCGTCCCGACCTCGTCCTGCTCGACCTCGGGCTGCCCGACGTCGACGGGCTCACCATCATCGGCATGATCCGGGCGGCCAGCGCCGTGCCGATCATCGTCATCACCGCCGTCGACGACGACCCCACGATGGTGCGGGCGCTCGACGCGGGCGCCGACGACTACGTCGTGAAGCCGTTCCGGCTCGACCAGGTCACCGCCCGCATCCGGGCCGTGATGCGACGCTCCAGCGGCCGCTCGCCGGCCGAGCCGATCCGGGTCGGTGAGCTCCTGATCCACGAGCCGACCCGCACGGCCACCCTGGCGGGCGAGCAGCTCGAGCTGGCCCGGCGTGAGTTCGACCTGCTGCTGGCGCTCGCGCAGCGCTCCGGAGAGGTCATCAGCAAGCGCACCCTGCTGGTCGAGGTGTGGCAACAGCCGGACGGTGGATCCGACCGGACCGTCGACGTGCACCTGTCGTGGCTACGCCGCAAGCTCGGCGAGACCGCGGCCGAGCCGCGCTATCTCGAGAGCGTGCGCGGGGTCGGCGTACGCCTGGTGGACCCGACCGGACAGCGCGACCGCAAGTCGTCCTGACGTCTCAGCCGGCACCGAGCGTCTCGAACGTCGCGATCGCTGCGCCGAAGGTCGCGTGACCGTGCCCGCCGGGTACGACGGTCCGCTCGCTGTCCGGGAGCCGCTCGTGCAACCACTCGCCGTGCGCGACCGGCACCATCCGGTCGCTCTCGCCGTGGACCAGCCGGACGTGCCTGGTGACCGCTGACAGGTCGAAGTCCCACGCACCCAGCCAGGACAGGTTGTCGCGGACGAAGCCGTCGAAGGTCGCGAGCGCTCGTTGGAAGTCGGCCTCGAACGCCGGGAGCAGCTGCGGCTTGTCCTCGAACCAGTTCTCGCCCGGCGGCCGGGTCTTCTGGAGGGCGGCGTGGAACTCCTCCGACGACATCTGTTGCATCGGCCCGAAGAACCCCTCGGACCACTCCGTCACGATCGCCGTAGCGCCGGCGACGTCGCCCGCGGCCAGCAGCTCGATGGCCCGGTGATCGGACTCGTCGAGCTCCTCGGGCACCACCTCGACATGGCTTCCGGAACCACCGAGGACCGCGACGCTCGCGACCCGCTCGGGCGCATGGGCGGCCAGGGCCAAGGCGTAGGGACCTCCGCCGGACGTCCCCATCGCGACGACCGCGTCGAGACCCAGCTGATCCGCCAGCTCGGCGGCGTCGGTGGCGACGGACGTCAGCCCGGGGGGAGTCGACGTGGAGGCGCCGTACCCGGGCCTGCTCAGCGCGACGAGCCGGATGTGGTTCGCACGCGCCGCGTCGGCGACGACGGCGCCCGCTCCGGCGGTGCCGGGCGTCCCATGGAAGTAGAGGACGGGTCGACCGGCCGGGTCGCCGAGGTCGGCGTACTCCAGCGTGCGGCCGTCACGCAGGGTGAGAGTGGTGAACACCAGCCGAGCGTAGGCCCCCGGCGTACACGGGGAGCGTCAGACGGGGTACGCCGCGAGCTCGCCCGCCAGGTCGGCATGGGCGCGACCTCGGACGACCGTGCCGTCACCGGTGTGCTCGATCGACTCGATCTCGCCGTGCTGGTGGAGCCGGTCGAGGAGGTCGCCGCGCGCGTAGGGCAGCAGCGCCTCGAACTCGACGCCGGGTCGCGGCAGGTCGTCCTCGACCACGGCCAGGACGTCGTCGATGCCCTCGCCGGTCTTGGCGCTGACGACGACCACGTGAGGCTCACGCTGCTTCAGGCGGGCGAGGACGAGCGGGTCGGCGGCGTCGGCCTTGTTCACGACGATGATCTCGGGCACCTTGTCGGCGCCGATCTCGGCGAACACCTCGCGCACGGCAGCGATCTGCCCCTCGGGGTCGGGGTGGGAGCCGTCGACGACGTGGAGGACGAGGTCGGAGTCGGCCACCTCCTCGAGCGTGGAGCGGAACGCCTCGACCAGCTGGTGGGGCAGGTGGCGCACGAAGCCGACGGTGTCGGACATCGTGTAGACGCGGCCGTCGCTGGTCGTCGTACGCCGGGTCGTGGGGTCGAGGGTGGCGAACAGCGCGTCCTCGACGAGCACGCCCGCACCGGTGAGCCGGTTGAGGAGGCTGGACTTGCCGGCGTTCGTGTAGCCCGCGATCGCGACGCTCGGGATGTGGCGCCGACGGCGCTCCTGGCGCTTGGTGTCGCGGGTGCCCTTCATGTGCGCGAGCTCGCGGCGGAGCTTGGCGATCTTGTTGTTGATGCGGCGGCGGTCGGTCTCGATCTTGGTCTCACCGGGGCCACGGCCACCGATGCCCTCGCCGCCGGCCGCCCGGCCGCCGACCTGGCGGGAGAGGTTGCCGCCCCAGCCGCGGAGACGCTGCTTCATGTAGTTGAGCTGGGCGAGCTCGACCTGGGCCTGGCCCTCCTTGCTCTTCGCATGCTGGGCGAAGATGTCGAGGATCAGCGCCGTGCGGTCGACGGTCTTGACCTTGAGCTTGTCCTCGAGGTTGCGCAGCTGGCTGGGCGCCAGGTCGCCGTCGAAGATCACCGTGTCGGCGCCGGTGTGGCGGACGATCTCGGCGAGACCCTCGACCTTGCCTCGCCCGATGTACGTCGCGGGGTCGGGCTTGTCGCGGCGCTGGTAGATCGCGTCGAGCACCTCGGAGCCGGCCGTCTCGGCCAGCGCGGCGAGCTCGGCCATGGAGTTCTCGGCGTCCGCGACGCTGCCGTCGGTCCACACCCCCACCAGGACGACCCGCTCGAGCCGTAGCTGGCGGTACTCGACCTCGGTGATGTCCTCGAGCTCGGTGCTGAGCCCCGCCACGCGTCGCAGCGCATAGCGCTCGGCGAGGTCCTGCTCACCGGTCGTCAGCTCGGGGTCGTCGTCGGCATAGCCGGACTCCCAGCCGCCTGCGTCATCCGCGTCGTCGGCCGGGTCCTGCAAGTCGACAGCGTCGTCGTCGGCCCACTCCTGGGTGGCCGCCAGCTCCGTGTCGAGGGAGAAGTCGCGTGCATTCGTCATACGACTCACCAGGGTAGGTCCGCCGGCCACCCAGTGCGAACCCGTTTGCTCACGGCGTACGGAGGCGATCCGCTTGTAACGCTCCGTTATCGGCGCGAGTGCGCCGACATGCGGGCGCCTTGGTGCAGGTAACGGGGCGTTACAACCGATGACCGGCCCCCGCTAGGTTGTGCCGGTGAGCCCGAGCGCACCGTCATCCGCACTGCCTGACCGTGCCCGTGTCGTCGTCATCGGGGGTGGGGTGATCGGGTGCTCGATCGCGTACCACCTCGCTCATGAGGGCTGGACCGATGTCGTCGTGCTGGAGCGAGATCGGCTGACCAGCGGGACGACGTGGCACGCGGCAGGGCTGATGACGTGCTTCGGGTCGACGTCGGAGACGAGCACGGGCGTCCGGCTGTACAGCCGCGACCTCTACGCCCGGCTCGAGGCGGAGACCGGGGTCTCGACCGGGTTCAAGCCGGTGGGGCTGATCGAGGCGGCCGCGGACGAGGACCGGCTGCACGAGTACCGCCGCGTCGCGGCGTTCCAACGCCACTTCGGGCTCGAGATCGAGGAGATCGGCCCGCGCGAGATGAAGGACCTCTTCCCCTGGGCCGAGACCGACGACCTGCTCGCCGGCTTCCACGTGCCCGGCGACGGACGGGTCAACCCGGTCGACCTCACCCAGTCGTTGGCCCGCGGCGCGAAGAACCTCGGCGTCCGCGTGGTCGAGGGCGTCCGCGTCGACGACGTGCTCGTCGAGGACGGCGAGGTGAAGGGGGTCAGGGTCTCGACAGGCTCGACCGACGAGCTGCAGATCGAGTGCGAGTACGTCGTGAACAGCACCGGCATGTGGGCCCGCGAGCTCGGGGAGAAGAGCGGGGTGGTGATCCCCAACCAGGCGGCCGAGCACTACTACCTGATCACCGACACCATCGAGGGCATCGACCCGGACGGGCCGATCTTCGAGGACCCGGCGTCGTACGGCTACTACCGCGAAGAGGGCGGCGGCATGATGGTCGGCCTCTTCGAGCCGCACGCCGCGGCGTGGTCGGTCGACGGCATCCCGCGCGACGCGACGTTCACGACGCTGAAGCCCGACTGGGACCGGATGGGCCCGTTCCTGGAGAAGGCGATGGCGCGGGTGCCGGTGACCCTCGAGGCCGGCGTACGCACGTTCTTCTGCGGGCCCGAGTCGTTCACGCCCGACCTGATGCCGGCGGTCGGCGAGGCACCCGGCATCCGGAACTACTTCGTCGCCGCGGGCATGAACTCGGTCGGCGTGCTGTCCGCGGGCGGACTCGGCCGGGTGCTGGCGCACTGGATCATCGGCGGCCTTCCGGACGTCGACGTCACCGCGTGGGACGTCGCACGCTTCCGCAAGGACCAGCTCGACCCGGCGTACCGCCGCGAGCGCACCACCGAGATCCTCGGCACGGTGTACGCCGCGCACACGCCGGGCAAGCAGCTGCACACCATGCGCGACCGGCGGCTCTCCCCCGTCCACGACCGGCTGGTGAGCAACGGTGGCCTTCTCCGCGAGGTCTCCGGCTGGGAGGGCGCCGACTGGTTCGCCGGCGCGGGCAACACCGCCGAGGCCGAGCCGACGTGGGGTCGCGCCCCGTGGTTCGAGCAGTGGGAGACCGAGCACCGCGCCGTGCGCGAGGGCGCCGGGTTGATGGACATGTCGTTCATGGCGAAGTTCTCGGTCACCGGGCCCGAGGCCGGCGCGATGCTCGACTACCTCTCCGTCGGCGACGTGAACGGCGACCCCGGCTGGATCACCTACACCCAGTGGCTCAACGACGACGCGCGGATCGAGGCTGACCTCACCGTCGCCAAGCTGGACGTCGACCGCTTCTGGGTGGTCGCCTCCGACACCGCCCACGGTCACGTGCGCGGCATGCTCGAGCGCGCAGCCCGCGGACGCGAGGTGATCGTCGAGGACGTGACCTCGGCGTACGCCCAGCTCAACCTGCAGGGCCCGCTGTCGCGCGACGTCCTCGCGACGCTGACCGACGCCGACCTGTCGACCGAGGCGTGGCCGTTCCGCGGCGTCCGCGAGATCGAGGTCGGCGGCGTGCCGGTCACCTGTGCCCGCATCACGTATCTCGGCGAGCTCGGCTACGAGCTGTACGTCGCGGCCGACCGCGCGCTCGAGCTGTACGACGCGCTCGCGGCGGGTGACGGCGTACAACCGGTGGGGCTCAAGGCGCTGGCCTCCTTGCGCATGGAGAAGGCCTACCGCGACTACGGCCACGACATCGACAACACCGACTGCCCGCTGGATGTCGGGCTCGGCTTCGCGGTCGCCTGGGACACCGACTTCCGCGGCAAGGCCAAGCTCGAGAAGCGCCGGTCGGACTTCCCGACGAACCAACGGCTGGTGCAGATCCGGCTGCAGGACCCGGAGCCGCTGCTGTACCACGCCGAGCCGGTGCTCCGCGACGGCGACGTCGTCGGCTACGTCCGTGCCGCGTCGTACGGCTGGACGCTCGGCGCCTCCGTCGGACTGGCCTTCGTCGTGTCGTCGGGTGGCGACGAGAAGGTGACCAAGGACTGGCTCGACGCCGGCACGTGGGAGGTCGACATCGCGGGTGAGCGGTACGCCGCTGAGGTCTCACTGCGGCCGATGTACGACCCGACGTCAGCACGAGTGCGCGCTAAGCTTCAACCTCCGGCGCACCCCCGAGCGTTAGATCGGTGGAGGCCCGATGCGCGAAGAGGATAGGGAGTCGTTCGAGACGTGGGCGCGCGCTCGCCAGCAGACGCTGGTGCGCTGGGCGTACGTCGTCACCGGCGACTTCCAGCGCGCCGAGGACCTCGTGCAGGAGGCGCTCGTCCGGGCAGCGGTCCGATGGGACACGTTGCAAGACGGCAACCCGGACGCGTGGGTGCGCACGGTGGTCTTCCGCGACAACGTCTCGTGGTGGCGGCGCCACCGACGCGAGCGGCTCACCGAGGAGCCGTTCGGCGGCGCAGCGCCACCGGAGCAGCGACAGCGAGGCCGCCGCTCGTGCTGCACGCCGCCCTGGCCCGGCTGACCCGGGCGCAGCGCGCCGTCCTCGTGCTGCGGTTCGTCGCCGACCTCAGCGTCGCCGACACGGCCGCGACGCTGGGGGTCACCGAGGGCACGGTCAAGAAGCAGACGTCGGTCGCCCTGGCCCGGCTGCGCGAGACCGCCCGGAGCTGCACGACCTGTTGGAGGAGCAGGCATGAAGATCGCCGAGCTGGTCGAGTCGCTCGACCTCCCGCAGACCCAGGTCGCCGAGCGCGCCTGGGAGGACGGGCGACGCCGCGTACGCCGGCGCCGGGGCGCGATGGCCGCGGGCGCGGCCGCTCTCGCGACCGCGTGCGTCGTCGCCGTGATCATGGCGAACGGCCCGGACCGCGCGACCGCGCCGACCCCGGCCCCGTCGCCCACGAGCACCACCGAGCCGCGCACCGCGCCGCTCGTGCAGCAGCTGCTCATCCACGGGCGCTGGCGGGCCGAGCTGGCGGACATGGACTACCGACGCCTTCGACGGCGACCTCGACCGCGCGCCGCCGCTGTCGACGGACCCGGTCGACCGCGCGGCCCTGGCGATGGCGACGACGCCGACGACGAGGCCGGCGCATTCGTGCTCGGGGAAGACGGCCGAGTGGCGTCGCGTCGACGTACCGGGACTGGTCCCGGTGCACGACGGAGCCGGGTACACGTCCGCCGATCGTGCGACCGACGTCGCTCTCACCGGACGCGACGCAACTGGCGCTGCCTCAGCCGAACGCGCTCGTCGTGGTGGACCTGAGCGACGGGACGAGTCGCACGTTACGACGTGCCGGGTCCCGGCAACACCTACGCAATCTGGGCGGATGCATCTCACGTGCTCGTCGGCGCAGGAGCAGCAGCTCAGCACGGCACGATGGTCGACCTCCGCGACGGCTCGCTGTCGCCGTCGCCGTACGGCCCGTCGACGAGATTCCTGCCGGAACGACCACGCTGACCTGGGGCGACCGTCCGCACGGCCTACGAGCTGCACAGCGCGACTGCGCTGGGGCGACGGCCCGTCGGTCCGCACGCCAGGCACACAACGCGGCGGGCTTCTTCCCGCAGCCGCCGCTGGTCCGGAACGACGTGGTTGTCGGTGTGGGCGGGGTGCTACTCACGGCGGTCGCGAGCTGCCCGGCTCAGCACGACCGGGATCATCGTGGTCGACGGGTCGACGGGGAAGGTGCTGGCCTACCTTCCACTCGGCGGCACGAAGCGCGCTGACGCGGCTGAGCTGCTGGGTTGGGATGGCGACCGCCCGATCATCGGCGTCCCGCTCCCGCAGGAGTCGAGCCGGCCTGTTCGTCTTCGCGTGGGACTGGCGGGACGGCAGAACTGGACCCGATCGGGCCGGTCGGCGACTGGACCTCCTGGGCACCGGCAGGTCAGAGAGTGATCACCAGCTTGCCGCCGACGCGGCCGGCCTCGAGGCGGCGGTGGGCGTCGGCCACGCGCTCGAGCGGGTACGTGTCGGTGACGTGGGGGCGTACGCCGGCGGCGACCTCGGCGGCGAGCTCGTAGAGGCGGTCGCGGCCGGCCCGCATCAGGACGCCGTGGAGGTCGATGTTGCGGTCGATGGCGAGCTCGAGGTCGCCGGTGAGGTCGACGATCGTGGCGGCGTGGCCACCGACCCGGACATGGGGCAGTGACGCCTCGAGCTGACCACCGACCAGGTCGACGACCGCGTCCAGCTCGTGGCCGAGTACGTCGACCGCCGCCCGGGCCGGGTCGGTCGCGGAGCGGTCGAGCCAGACGTCGACACCCAGCTCCTCCAGCCGCTGCCGCTCCTCGAACCTCCCGGCGGCTGCGACGTGCAGGCCGAGACCCCGGGCCATCTGCACCAGCAGATGCCCGACCCCTCCCGCGGCGCCGTGCACGAGCACCCACGAGCCGGCCTCGAGCGGCATGCGCTGCAGCACCTGGAGCGCCGTACAGCCGGCCATCGGCAGGGCCGCCACGACGATCGGGTCGAGCTCCGGCGGCCGCGGCGCCACCAGGTGCCGCGGCACCGCGACCCGCTCGGCGAGTGCTCCGTTGGTCGTGCCCTGCACGGGCAGCACGGCCCACACCAGCTCCCCGGTCTCGACGGCGAGGCCCGCGAGGTCGTAGCCCACGACGTACGGCGGGCTGATCCCGGCCCACGACGGGTCGCTGCGGTTGCCGGCATCGACGGGGTTCACGCCGACGGCCTCGACCTCGACCAGCACGTCGTCCGGCCCGACGACCGGCTCGGGAACATCGACCAGGGTGAGCGCTTCGGGACCGCCCGGATGCGCGACGACGACCGCGCGCACGTCAGGCCCTCATTTCGGAGGCATTCGGATGCCGCCGTCGACCCGGATGACGGAGCCGTTCAGGTAGGTGTTCCGCACGCACTCGAGCACCATCGACGCGAGCTCGTCCGGCGTCCCGAGTCGCTTCGGGAAGAGCACCGACTCGCCGAGCTTCTCCTTGAACTCCTCGGCCTGCTCGCCCTCGCCGTAGATCGGGGTGTCGACCAACCCCGGCGCGATCGTGTTGACGCGCACCGCGATCGCGGACAGGTCGCGCGCGACCGGGAGGGTCAGCCCGACGATGCCGCCCTTGGAGGAGGAGTACGCCGCCTGGCCGATCTGCCCGTCGAACGCCGCGACGCTCGCCATGTTGACGATCACCCCGCGCTCACCGGTGGTCGTCGGCTCGAGCCGAGACATCGCCGTACCGGCGATGCGGATCATGTCGAAGGTGCCGATCAGGTTGATCGCGATGACCCGCTTGTAGAGATCGAGGTCGTGCGCGGAGTCGTAGGTCCCGTCCCGGCCGACGGTGCGCGCAGCCGGTCCGATGCCGGCGGAGTTCACGAGGACACGTAGGTCCCCGAGCTCGGCGGCCTGGTCGACGGCGGCCTGGATCTGCGCCGTGTCGGTGACGTCGACGTGCGCGAACGCACCGCCGATCTCGTCGGCGAGCGCCGTGCCCTTGTCGTCCTGTACGTCGGCGACCACGACCGTCGCCCCGGCCTTCGCGAGGTGGCGGGCCACCCCCGCGCCGATGCCCGACGCGGCGCCGGTGACGACCGCGACGGAACCAGAGATCTCCATGGCGCGGAGCCTAGCGATCGGCGCAGTGGGACCTCGGCGGCAGTGCGCTACAGGTCGGTCTCGCCGCGGGCGACGATGACGGCCGGCCCGGTGAGGGAGACGCGACCCGCGTCGTCACGCGAGACGTCGAGGCGACCACCGGGGACGTCGACTCGCCAGCGGCCCGGGCCGTCGGGAGCCGTCGCGATCGCCGCGGCACAGGATCCGGTGCCGCACGACCGCGTCTCGCCGACCCCGCGCTCGTGGACACGCATCGCGATGTGGTCGGGCCCGCGGCGTACGACGAACTCGATGTTGACGCCGTCGGGATAGACCCCCGGGTCGTACGTCGGCTCGTCGTACAGCAGTCCGGCCTCGGCGAGGTCGTCGAGCACGACGACCGCGTGGGGGTTGCACATGACGACGTGGGTGGCGGGCCACGAACGGTCGCCGACCGACACCTTGGTCTCTCCGAGGACGCTCGCGACACCGAGGTCGACGGTGAAGAGGTCGTCACTCACCCGGGTCAGGGTCTTCACGCCGTCGCGGGTCGCGATCCGCACCGGCTCGTCGGCCGGCACCAGCCCCTCGTCGTACAGGTGCCGGGCGAAGACGCGCGAGCCGTTGCCGCACATCTCGGCGGTGGTCCCGTCGGCGTTGCGGTAGTCCATGAACCACTCGGCGTCCGTGGAGTCGCCCGCCTCGACGGACGCGTGGGCACCGATGCGGATCACCCGCAGCACACCGTCGCCGCCGATGCCGGCGCGGCGGTCGCACAGCGCCCGGACCCGCTCCGCGGACAGGTCGCCGTGGACCGAGCCGTCGTGGTCGGGCAGCAGCACGAAGTCGTTCTCCGTGCCGTGGCCGACGAGGTACGGGTAGCTCACGCCTTCAGTGTCGCAGGAGCCGTTCCCACCAACGCCGCTTGGGCCGCGACTCGGGCACCCCTGTGGCGTCGTCCCTCGCGGCGGCCGCGTCGGCCGCCGCGACCGCGTTCAGTCCCACGACGACGCCGTCGCGGTCGTTGGCGCGCACCGGCACCTCGATCCCGCCGTCATGACCGAGCTTGATCCCCTGCAGGTTCTTCCACAGGTCGGATCCGAAACCGTCGTCCGGCATGGGCGCCTCCCGTCGTCTGCGCCCAGTATGGGCCCCGGTTCAGGCACCGGGACGGTCCGCGACGAGCTCAGTGCGACGGATGCACGACGAGCGCCGAACCGCCTCCTCGACGGGTCGGCTCGGAGACCGCCGTCATCAGGCCGGCGGGGCCGAGCTCGATCGCGGTCGCCGCACCGATCTCGGCGGCCGTGGTGCCCGGATCGCCGGCCGGGGTGAGCGTGTGACCCAGCGGCGTGAGCAGCGGCCCGTAGGTGTCGATGAAGGACTGCTCGGCGGTCACCGTCTCCGTGTTGCGTTGCGAGCCCCGCGGGTCGGCGATGGCCTGCTCGATCGTCATGCCGCGGTCGATCCGGTCGACCAGCATCTGCAGGACGGTCGTGATGATCGTCGAGCCGCCCGGCGATCCCAGGGCGAGCCAGGGCCGGCCGTCGCGGAGCACGATCGTCGGCGAGATCGACGACCGCGGGCGCTTGCCGCCCTGGATGTTGTTGGGATCGTCGGCGACGTAGACCGGGTCGAAGTCGGTCAGCTCGTTGTTGAGCAGGAAGCCGCGATGCGGCAGCACGATCCCGGAGCCCCCGGTCTGCTCGATCGTCAGCGTGTACTCGACGACGTTGCCCCACTTGTCGGCCACCGTCAGGTTGGACGTCGACAGACCCTCGTGGTCGTCGCGCGTGGCCTGGGCGGGGTTGGGCGTGCTGCAGTCGCCGTCGTACGACGAGACGTCACCCGCCGCCACCGGCTCGGTGAATGCGTGGTCCGGGTCGATCCGGCAGGCCCGCTCGGCGGCGTACGTCGGAGAGAGCAGGTCGGACATCGGGACGTCGACGTACGCCGGGTCGCCGACATATTTGCCGCGGTCGGCGAAGGCGAGCGCCGAGGCCTCGAGATAGTGATGGAGCTGCTCGGCAGTCGACATCGAGGAGAGGTCGTACTGCCCCAGGATGTTCAGCGCCTCGCCCACGGTCGAGCCGCCGGAGGACGACGGCGGCATTCCGTAGACGTCGTACCCGCGGTAGTTCACGTGCGTCGGCGCCCGGTCGATCGTGCGGTACGCCGCGAGGTCGCTGCGTTCCATGAAGCCGGTCGGGATCGGCAAGGTGGTGGTCGACGTCTTCGGCGGGTGGTGCACCGTGTGCACGATCTCGGAGCCGATCGGGCCTCGGTAGAACGGCCGCAGACCGCGCCGGGCGAGCAGCCGATAGGTGCGGGCGAGGTCGGGGTTGCGGAAGATCGAGCCGACCTGCGGGGCGTCGCCGTGCGGGAGGTAGAGCTTGCGCGTCGAGGTGAACGCGTCGAACCGGACCTTGTTCTCCTCGGTCTGCTGGCGGAACGTCGGGTCGACGACGAAGCCGCGTCGAGCGACGCCGATCGCCGGGCGCAACGCCTGGCGCAGCGAGGTCGTGCCCCACTGGTCGAGCGCGCTCTGCCAGGTCGCCAGCGAGCCGGGCACTCCGACGGACACGCCGCTGGTCACCAGCTCCGGGGTGAACCTGTAGGGCATGCCCGTCGCGGGGTCGATGAAGGCGTCGTGCGGCATCGACTCGGGCGCTGTCTCACGCCCGTCGATCGTGTGCACCTGCCCCGACCTGGCGTCGTAGTAGACGAAGAAGCCACCACCGCCGATCCCGGTCGAGTACGGCTCGGTGACACCGAGCGTCGCCGCCGTCGCGATCGCGGCGTCGACCGCGTTGCCGCCGTCCTTCAGCACCTGGAGTCCGGCCGCCGACGCTTCGGGATCGACGCTGGTGACGGCGCCGCCGTAGCCGATGCTGGTCGGCACCTTCGTGGTGTGGCGCTGATGGCCCGCCGGACTGCCCTGCGCGTTCGTCGCGGTGACGAGCAGCGCGGCGGTCAGGGCGAGTGCGGCGCCCGGAGCGGCGATCGGCGTACGACGGGACAGGGGCGTCATGGAACCTCCCGAGAGCTGACGACTTCTCCACCTTCGTCCCGCCCGTACCCGGATGTCGAGAGCTCTACCGTCGGTCGGAGGAATGGGGACGCAGTCGCCCGGCCACCAGCCCGGTGACCAACAGCAGCACCACGGACGCCGCCAGCACCGTCTCCACGGGCGACGGGCCGCCGGTGGCACCGCCCAGCTCCAGGAACACCGTGCCGACCAGGGCAGATCCGACCCCGAGCGCCATCTGCGTGGTGGTGATCAAGACGCCCCCACCCATCCCGGCATGGTGGACCGGGACCCCGCCGAGGATCGTGCCGTACAGCGGCACCACGAGCATGCCCTGCCCGGCCCCGAGGACCAGCAAGGGCAGCGCCAGCTGCCAGGACGAGAAGTCCGGCCAGGTCTCGTGCAGCACGACGGCCAGAGAGGCCAAGCCGAGTGCGGCGATCACGGCACCGCGCTGCATCAAGCGGACCGGGTCGCGCTGCGCCGCTCGGCTCCCGACCAGCGACGAGGCGAGGAAGGTCAGGGCGAACGGCGTCAGGGTCCACCCGATGCCCAGCGGATCCATCCCGGCCGCGACCTCGGCGGTCAGCGAGAACACGAACATGAAGCCGCCGAAGACCGCGAAGAAGAGTGCACCCATGATCAGGCCGTTGGTCATCGAGCGGGTCCGGACCAGGCTGGGCGGGACCAGCGCGTCGCGGCCACCGCGCTCCATGCTCGCCTCCCACCACGCGAACGCCGCGAGCACCGGCAGGCACGCCGCCAGCATCGCCCAGGTCCACCACGGCCAGCCGGCGGCGCGTCCCTCGGTCAGCGGCAGGACGACCAGGACGACGGCCACCGACAGCAGCACCGTCCCGACCGAGTCCACCCGGTGGGGGTGCTCCGCCCGCGACTCCGGCACCCACCGCAGGGCGAGCAGAGCAGCAGCGACGAGCGGTACGTCGAGCCAGAACGCCGCGCGCCACCCGAGGCCGGCCGGGTCGGCCGTGACCAGCACTCCACCGATGATGAACGCGACGCAGGTCGCGATCCCCGCCATCGCACCGAACCACGCCATGGCGCGGGCCCGGCCGGCCCCGTGGGTCCGGGCCTGGATGGTCGAGAGCACCTGGGGCGCGACCAGTGCGGCGCCCAACCCTTGCGCGACCCGAGCCGTCACCAGCAGACCCGCAGAGGGAGCGAGTGCGCACCACACCGACGCGGCGCCGAACCACACCAGCCCGATCCGCAGCACCCGGCGGCGGCCGAGGTTGTCACCGAGCCGCCCGCCGAGGACGACGGTGCTGGCGTAGGCCACGCCGAACGCGGCGACCACGAGCTCGAGCACACTCGGGCTGGCGTGCAGCTCGCGTTCCAGGGAACCGAGCGCCACGGTGACGACGAAGAAGTTGAAGACCTGGAGGCCGTAGGAGGTCAGCACGGCGGCCAGACCGAGTCCTCCCAGCTCGGCCGGACCACCATCGGTCGGATCGAGGCCGGCCGCTGTCCCCGGGATCACAGACGTACTCATGGTTCGAGAATCGCTCGCCACAAGGGGGGTATCCAGAGTCCGGTTATCCAGGTATCAGCCCCACCTGGCTCACCGGGTCGCGACGACCTAACGTGAAGGCATGAACAGCTCCGACCGTGAGCGCCGCGTCGAGCTCGGGCTGTTCCTACGAGCTCGGCGCGAGCGCATCTCCCCCGAGTCCGTGGGACTGCCCGTCACGGGACGCCGGCGTACGCCGGGCCTCCGGCGCGAAGAGGTGGCCCAGCTCGCCGACGTCGGTGTCACCTGGTACACCTGGCTCGAGCAGGCCCGCGACATCAACGTCTCGGCGCCGGTCCTGGATGCGATCGCGCGGGCGCTGCGCCTCGACCAGCGGGAGCGGGCCCACCTCTTCACGCTGAGCGCGACCGTCGACCTGGAGTCCGAGGCCCAGCGCTGCATGGCGCTCGCACCCGGCTACCAGCGGTTCCTCGACCAGCTCGACCCGTTCCCCGCGGTCGCGCTCTCCTGGCGCTACGACATCCTGGCGTTCAACACGGCGTACCGGTTCCTCCGGACCGACCTCGTGCAGATCCCGCCCGAGGAGCGGAACTTCCTCTGGCTCTTCTTCACCCACCCCGACTACGTCGACTTCGTCGAGGACCGCGACAACGGCGCCCGCCACGCGGTCGCGCGGCTGCGCACCCACCTGGCCTCCCACCTCGGCGACCCCCTCGGTCAGGAGCTGGTCAGCCGGCTGCTCGCCGCGTCGCCGTTCTTCGCCGAGATCTGGTCGCAGCACGACGTCGGCCGCAACGAGCCCGGCTACAAGGTCTTCCCGTCCTCGGTCGGTCGACTGCGCGTGCTGCCGCAGCGGCTGCTCCACTCCGAGGGTGACGGCTGGACGATGGTCTACACGCCGGCCGACGAGCGCACCGCCGCGCTGCTGCCCCGTCTCCTGGAGCGCGACCCGATGTCGAGGGCTGCGGCCAGCGCCTGATCAGGCCGGGAACGCCGTCCGTGCCGCCGCGACCGCCCGGTCGAGCCGGTCCGGATCGTCCCAGCCCACCCAGACGATGCGCGGATCCTTGCGGAACCAGCTGTCCTGGCGACGCGAGAAGCGTCGGGTCGCGGTGATGGTCGCCTCGGTCGCGGCCTCCAGACTCGTCTCGCCGCCGAGGTACGCCGCCACCTCCCGGTAGCCGATCGCGGTGCGGGCGGTGCGTCCCTCGGCGAGCCCGTGGTCGAGGAGGCGACGTACCTCGTCGACGAAGCCGGCGTCGAACATCTCCCGCACGCGTTGCTCGATCCGTGGGTCGAGGGTCGGCCGGTCGATGTCGATCCCGATCTGGAGACTGTGCGGATCGGAATAGTTCCGTTCCGGAAGGGTCGCACTGAAGTGTCGACCGGTGATCTCGACGACCTCCAACGCGCGGACGACGCGGCGGCCGTTGTCCGGGAGGATCTGCTCGGCCGCGGCGGCGTCCACCTCGGCGAGACGACGGTGGAGCGCGTGCGGCCCGACCTCGGCCAGCTCGGCCTCGAGCGCGCGGCGTACCTCTGGGTCGGTGCCGGGGAACTCGAACCGGTCGAGCACCGCGCGCGTGTAGAGCGCGGACCCGCCGACGAGCACCGGCGTGCGACCCCGCGACCGGATCTCGGCCACCGCCGCGCGCGCCCAACGTTGGAACTCCGCGACCGTCAAGGGCTCGGTGACGTCGAGCAGGTCGAGCAGGTGGTGGCTGATGCCACGACGCTCGGACTCGGGCAGCTTGGCGGTGCCGATGTCCATGCCCCGGTAGACCTGCATCGCGTCGGTGTTGACGATCTCGCCGTCGAGGCGCTCGGCGAGGTCGAGCGAGAGGCCGGTCTTGCCCGCCGCCGTCGCTCCGACGACCGCCACGATCGGCGGCGAGGCGGGTTCGGGCACGGACGCCAGTCTCCCAGGACTGCCACCGGACTAGGGTGTGCGCATGTACGGCGTTCGCGAGGACGAGTTCGACGAGGACTACGGTCCCGACGACGACACGCCGCCGTACTGGTTCCCCGGCACGCGGATGCCGGACGAGGCCCGCCGGATCGGCCTCACCCACCACGTGCCCGACGGAGCGCTGCTCGACTTCGCCGGCCACCTCGACTCCACCCGGCCGTTCCACCGGGCGGTGGCCTGGGCGATGCTCGTCGTCTTCGGGCTGCCGGTGATCTTCTACGTGATCCGGCTGGTGGAGGACCTCGTGCAGTGAGTCCACTCCCGGTGGTTTCGAGACGCTCGCTGCGCTCGCTCCTCAACCACCAGGACAGGTCTAGCCTCACCTCATGGGATTCCTCGACGACGCCAAGAAGTTCATCGACGAGAACGACGACAAGGTCGACCAGGCCATCGAGAAGGCCGGTGACCTGGTCGACGACAAGACCGACGGCAAGTACGCCGACAAGATCGACAAGGCTCAGGACGCGGCCCAGGAGAAGACCGGCGACGGCGACACCGCCGACTGATCTGTCTCCTCCCGAGTGATCGAGCGTTTTTGTGTCGTCCCGGCGGCCTACGTCTTCCTGCTACGCGACGGGGCCTCGCCGGGACGTGACGAGGTGCTGCTGCAGCGACGGCAGAACACCGGCTACATGGACGAGCACTGGGCCGCGGCAGCGGCCGGGCACGTCGAGCGGGGCGAGACGGCGTACGACGCCGCGATCCGTGAGGCGATCGAGGAGATCGGTGTCGAGCTCGGCGACCTGACCTTCGTCACCTCGATGCAGCGCACGCAGCACGCCGACCCGATCGACGAACGCATCGACTTCTTCTTCACCTGCCGGTCCTGGCGAGGCGAGCCCCGCGTCGTGGAGCCCGAGAAGGCCGCCGCCATGCAGTGGTTCCCCCTCGACGCCCTGCCGGAGCCCGTCGTGCCGCACGAACTTTTCGTTCTCGAACGGCTGGGTACGGGAGTGGCGAGCTACACCACGTTCGGCTTCTGAGGTAGCGCGCCGACCCGACGGCGCGAAGGAGGGGGAAGAAGACATGGTGACCGACTTGGGCGAGCAGCCGACTCCGGAGGTCGAGCCCGCGGAGCCGCCCCCTGGAGGGGTGGACGCCGTCGAGGAGACCGAGTACAAGCCGGCACCGGTCGTGCCGGACATCAGTGGCGTCGGCAACATAGCGGCGGACGAGGTGCCCGACGCGATCACCGAGCCCGACGAGACCGACCAGGGTGCCGCCGGCGATGGTGCCAGCGAGCCCGAGAAGGAGACACAGGCGTGACGCAGCCGCACGAAAGGACCGCGAACGAGCAGCCGACCGAGCTGAAGGACTCGAACCCGAGTGCCGCCGGCCCCGATCGCGCCGCCGGCGGGATGGGTGTCAGCAGCGAGCGGGTCGGACCCACCGGTGGAGGCGGGGTGGGCACCGACGGCGAGAAGGACACCACCGAGCCGGCGCACGTCGACGAGGCCGGAGACCTGATCGGCTCGGACGCCGAGTCCGACCAGGGCGCCCGAGGAGAACCCCGAGGGCATCACCCCGAAGGCGGGCTACCCGTCGAAGGATCCGCGAAGTGCCAAGGCGCCGTACAAGGATGCGGAGTGATGGCGGGGGACTGCTCTGCTCACTGTTTCACCATGTTCTCGTGGTGAAACGACCCTTCTCCCGGTGAGTTCACCATGAGAAGCGTTGCCTCAGCCCCTTCTCATGATGAAGCAGTGACGGGAGAGGATCAGGCCGGGGCGCCGATCGTCGGCATGCCCAGGCCCACCGCGCTCGTGGGCGCGGCCGTGCGCGCCTCCCACGCGTCGCCGGACCGGGTACGCCGATGGGCGAGCACCGGGCCGTCTGCGACCAGGTGGTGTGGGGCGGCGTAGGTGACCTCCACCTCGACGATGTCGCCTGGTCGTGGTCTCGAGACGCTCGTACCTCGCTCCTCGACCACCGAGGAGTTGGCTGTGAAGTGCACCAGGCGGTTGTCACGAGCCCGGCCCGTCAGGCGATGGGTGGCGGCGTCCTTGCGACCCTCGCCCTCGGCGACGAGCAGCTCGACGCGTGAGCCGAGGAGCCGCTTGTTCTCTTCCCACGCGATCTCGGTGACCAGGTCGACGAGGCGCTGGTACCGCTCGCGGACGACCTCGGGCGGCACCTGGTCCGGCATCGTGGCCGCGGGGGTGCCCGGGCGGATGGAGTACTGGAAGGTGAACGCTGCCGCGAACCTCGCCTCGCGCACGACCTCGAGGGTCTGCCCGAAGTCCTCCTCCGTCTCACCGGGGAAGCCGACGATGATGTCGGTCGACAGGGCGGCATCGGGCATCGCGGTGCGAACGCGATCGATGATGTCGAGGTACTTCTCGCGACGGTAGGACCGCCGCATCGCGCGCAACACGCGGTCGGACCCGGACTGCAGCGGCATGTGCAGCTGGTGCATCACGTTGGGCGTCTCGGCCATCGCCGCGATCACGTCGTCGCGGAACTCCGCGGGGTGCGGGCTGGTGAAGCGCACCCGCTCGAGCCCCTCGATCTCGCCGCAGGCACGGAGCAGCTTGCCGAAGGCCTGACGGTCGCCGAACTCCACGCCGTACGCGTTGACGTTCTGCCCGAGCAGCGTGACCTCGCCGACGCCCTCGTCGACCAGGGCGCGCACCTCGGCCAGGATGTCGCCCGGCCGGCGGTCCTTCTCCGTGCCGCGCAGGCTCGGGACGATGCAGAACGTGCAGGTGTTGTTGCACCCGACGCTCACACTCACCCACGCGGCGTACGCCGACTCGCGCCGCGTCGGCAGCGTCGAGGGGAACACCTCGAGCGACTCGAGGATCTCGACCTGTGCCTCCTCCTGCACGCGCGCGCGCTCGAGGAGCACCGGAAGCGAGCCGATGTTGTGCGTGCCGAAGACGACGTCGACCCACGGCGCCTTCTTCGTGATGGTGGCGCGGTCCTTCTGCGCCAGGCACCCGCCGACCGCGATCTGCATCCCGGGGCGCTTCGCCTTGACCGGCGCGAGGTGCCCGAGGTTGCCGTACAGCTTGTTGTCGGCGTTCTCGCGCACGGCGCAGGTGTTGAACACGACCACGTCGGCGTGCTCCCCGTCGGGCGCGGCGACGTATCCCGCCTCCTCCAACAGACCCGTGAGCCGCTCGGAGTCGTGCACGTTCATCTGGCACCCGTAGGTCTTGACCTCGTAGGTGCGCGGCAGGTGCTCGGCGGTGGTGCTCATGACAGTCGCCCAGCGTACGGCGTCCTCCACCGGCCGCAGGCATCGAGCGGATGGACGAGGTTGCGACGCGTAGCCGCGTGGTGGGGGAAGGCGTCCCGGTGGATGTCTCGCACCACCGTTTCTACTTCTTCTCCGTCACCCACAGCCGGATCACGCCCTCGATCACGACCGTGCCGTCGCCACGGATGCCGCGGACGCGCACCGGAACGTCCGGTCCGGCACCGGTCCACACGTCCGGATCGGTCTCCGCGATGCAGGTGATGTCGGAGTTCGCCTTGGCGGGATAGGTGACCTCCATGCCCTGGGGGATCCAGCGCCGCCCCTTCGGGATGCTGGCCTCGGCCAGCGCACCCATCGCGGCCTCGAGCCCGTTGCAGAGCGCAATGGCGTGAACCGTCCCGATGTGGTTGTGCACGCGACGCCGGTCGCGGATCACCAGCTCGGCGTGGTTCGGCTCGATCACGGTGAAGCGCGGGCGGACGGATCCGAAGTACGGCGCCCGGAGCGCGAAGGCCCGTGAGAACAGCCGCTCGCCCCGGGGCAGCCGGCCGGTCAGCTTCCACAGACGCACGACGTCGGGCATGACCGTCATCCTGGCCCGCTGATCGGCCGGGTGATTGGTATAGTCCAATCGTGGAGCGTACCTGGATGCGACGCGAGATCGCCGAGCAGGGCGAGGCCGTGGCGGCCACCCTGGAGGAGGTACGCCGACGAGCCGAGCAGGTCACGGCGGCCGTGTCCGGCCGACGGCGGATCCTCTTCGTCGCCCGTGGCTCCTCCGACAACGCCGCGGTGTACGGCCGCTACCTGGTGGAGACGCACCTGGGAGTCTCTGCCGCGCTGGCCGCCCCGAGCGTCGCCACGCACTACCACGCACGCCTCGACCTGTCGGACACGTTGGTCGTCTCGATCTCGCAGTCCGGTCGGACCGAGGAGATCGTCGACGTCCAGCGTTGGGCCACCTCCCACGGAGCGGCCACGATCGCGATCAGCAACGACGCCGAGAGCCCCCTGGCGACGGAGGCCGACGTACCCCTGACGACGCAGGCGGGTGCCGAGCGGGCCGTCCCGGCGACCAAGTCCTACACGTCGCAGCTCGCGGCACTGGCCGGGATGGCGGCGACGCTGGAGGGTGGTGCCGACCTCTGGACGATGCTGGATCGCGCGCCAGCCGAGGTGACGCGGCTGGAGCAGGCGGAGGAGGGCATCGCCGGCGCCGTCGACCTGCTGGCCGGGTCGGACGACGTGCTGGTGACGGGGCGTGGCCTGGCGTTCGGAACGGCGCTGGAGGTCGGGCTCAAGCTCGAGGAGACCTGTCTGCAACCCGTGCGTGGCCTGTCGTACGCCGACCTGCGGCACGGGCCGATCGCGATCGTCGGTCCCGGGCTGACCGCGGTCGTCGTGGCCGCGCCCGACGGGCCGATGGCGACCCCGCTGGTCGAGCTCGCGAGCGACCTCACGAGCCGCGGGGCGCAGGTGCTCGCCATCGGTGGAGATGCCGCGCTGGCCGCTGCATCGGCGTACCACGTGCCCGGCCCGGACCTGCCCGAGCCGATCGCCCCGATCGGCCTGATCGTCCCCGCCCAGCTGGTGGTCGAGTCACTCGCGCGGCGCCTCGGCCTCGACCCCGACGCCCCCCGCGGTCTCTCCAAGGTCACCACCACCGACCCGTCTTGACGGGGTGGTCCGCAGGACCGCCGCGAGGGCGCGCTCGGGCTCACCGGGAGCGACCCGGGAGATCAACACCTCGTACGCCGGGTGGTCGGGGTGAGCGGTGGCCGAGGCGAAGGCGGCACGGGTCGGGAGGTAGCCGGCGTACCCGTTGGCGTAGCCGAGCAACACGGTCGACCCGCCGGGTGCGAGGTCGAGGAAGGGCTCGCCGCCGAGACCGATCAGGCGGATGCCACCGAGATCGAGGTACGCCGTGGCCAGCGGGACGGGCGAGGTGTCGCTGGCGACCGCCGCCAGCTCGGCTCCTTCCAGCCCGACCGTCGCGTCGCGGATGAGCCCGGCATCGCCGGCGGCCCGGGCCGCGGTCAACGTGCTCCGAGCCGCGTCGAGAGCCCCGAGCCGGAAGGCCGCGCTCGGGTCCACGGGGTCGAGCACGTCCGACCACACGCGCCCGCCGACGACGTCCGCCGCCTCTCCGAGCGCCGGGGACGCGGCCGCGTCCAGCAGCGCGCGCGCCGTGAGCTCACCGAGCCGGTCGACCTCGGCCGGGGTCTGCTCCCGGCGGTGCGCCCGCGTGCTCACGTCGCCGGCCGCCCCGGTCGCGACCAGGGACCAGACGCCGGCCGCCGACAACGACCGCCGGACAGCCCCTGGCAGATCGGGCGAGACCAGGGTGTTGGTGGCGCCGAGGACGGTGGGATGCACGGGCACGCCGCCGAGGAGTCCGACGAGCGACCCCGAGGGGTCGGCGACGCGCAGGACGTCGACCGGCACGGTGGCACGGCGGTCGGAGCCCGTGCGCTGACCGCCGACTCCGTCGAGCTCCGCGCGGTGCAGCGACACGGACGCCGGGCGGGCGTCGGCGACGGCCGAGCGGGCCGCTCTCACCGCCGCCGTGACGAGCTGGTCCGCGACCTCCCTCGGCAGCGGTCCGGAGTGGGTGTGGGTCGCGCACAGCCAGACCAGGTCGGGATCGGTCCCCACCTCGGCCGCCACGGCCGTGCGCGCCTCCAGCGCCACGTCGTCGTCCACCTGGAGCAGGTCGGCCACGCAGATCACGGCCGAGCGCGCCGACCCCACGAGGGCGACCGCGCCCACCTCGAGCGGGTGCAGCTCACCCGAGACCGCGCCGGAACGCGCGGCGTACCCGCCCATCGAGGATCCCCGAGCCACCTCGAGCGGGTACGCCGCGCGTCCGACGCGGAGACCAGTCACGACACCGTCACGACGCCGCGAGTGCCTCGCGCACGCTCCGCCCCTCGGCGAGCCGCCGGCTCGCGTCGTGGGCCGAGACGTCCGCCAGCAGCATGACCACCGCCACCTTCACCGAGCCGTCCGCCGCCTCGAGCGCCGTGGACGCGGCGTCGGACGACGCACCGGTCGCGGCCTCGACGATCCGGCGGCCACGGTCGCGCAGCTTCTCGTTGCCCGGCGCCACGTCGACCATGAGGTTCCCGAACGTCTTGCCCAGCCGCACCATCACCAGCGTCGAGAGTGCGTTGAGCACGATCTTCTGGGCAGTCCCGGCCTTGAGCCGCGTGCTGCCGGCCACGAGCTCCGGCCCCGTCGGCGTCTCGATCGCGATCTCGGCCACCGCGGATGACTCGGCGTCCTCGTTGTTCGCGATCGACACCGTCAGCGCGCCGAGCGCCCGGGCGGCGCGCAGCCCCTCGACGACGTACGGCGTCCGCCCGCTCGCGGTGATCCCGACGACGGAGTCGACCTCGCTGACCTTCAGCTCGTCGAGGGCCGCGACCGCCGCGTCGCCCTCGTCCTCGGAGTGCTCCGTCGATCGGACGACACCCACCGCTCCCCCGGCCACGACCGCGACCACGAGGTCGGGGTCGGTGCCGTACGTCGGTGGGCACTCCGCCGCATCGAGTGCGGCGAGACGTCCCGGCGTCCCGGCCCCGAGGTAGATCAGGCGCCCACCGCGGCGCATCCGCGAGGCCACCGCGTCGACGGCCTCGGCGATCGCGGGAGTGGCTCGGTCCAGCGCTGCGTCGACGGCGTGGTGCTCGTCGATCGCCAGCCTCACCAGATCGCTCGTCGCACGCTCGTCGAGGTCGCGGAGGTCGGGCCGCACGGCTTCCGTGCCGAGCCCGGCGAGCCGAGCGCTGTCGTGGGCCTGGGTCATGTCGGTCGTCTCCTTCGAGGTGGATGTGTCGTTAGGCTCGTTTCGTGAGCAGCGGACCGCGGGAACCCGGTGACCTGGCCCCCGTCGTCGAGATGCCACCTACCGGTGCCAAGGGTGCCGTGCTCCAGGAGATCTTCGAGGCCTGGGTGGCCGAGCTGCCGGCCGGCAGCCCCATCCCGAGCGAGCGCGACCTGGCCGAGCACTTCGGCGTCGCCCGGATGACGGTGCGTCTCCAGCTCGACCGGCTCGCCCAGCGCGGGCTGCTCTACCGCCACCGCGGACGCGGCACGTTCGTCGCCGAGCCCCGGGTCGCGCACACCGAGCACCTCACGTCGTTCACCGAGGACATGCGGGCCCGCGGCCACGAGCCCGGCTCGCGCCTGCTCGGCATCGAGGAGATCCGGGCGGGAGCCGGCCTGGCCGCGCGACTCGAGATCTCCGCCAGCTCGCGGGTCGTCCGCATCCGCCGGGTCCGCACCGCGGATGCCGAGCCGATGGCGGCCGAGTCGACCCACGTGCCCGCTCGGAGATTCCCGGGGCTCGTCGGCGAGGACCTCGACCACGGCAGCCTCTACGACCTCTTCGAGCACCGGTACGACGTGCGGGTCGCGGAGGCGGTGCAACGCGTCACGGTCACCGACCTCAGCCTCGAGGAGGCCGCCCTCCTCGAGACCGAGCCGGGTCGGCCGGCGTTCCGGATCGAACGCACCACGCGCGACGCCGACGGCGCGGTGATCGAGTTCGCGTCGTCGGTCTACCGAGGCGACCGCTACGAGGTGCTCATGCACGCGCGCAGGGATCCTGGCTGATCGCCACGCGACATCGGGGTCCCCGCGGCGTTGTTCGGCGGAGGAGCGGCTTCGGGGTCCCCGCGGGGTTGTGACCGGAGGAGCGAAGCGGGGGAGGTCGGAAGCTCGTGGGGTGAAGCGTTGCGGGGGAGCCGAAGAACGTCGTGGGGTGGTGCTCATAGACCGAGCTTCTCGCCCACGTCGACGACACCCGCGGTGGCCGCGGACACGGCGTACCTCTTGAGGGCACCGAGGTCACGGCCCGCCTTCTTCCGGCGGTTGCTCACCTCGAGCACCATCGGCAGGCTCAGCCCGGTCACCATCTCGACGTCGTCGTCGCGCAGGAACGCCGCGGCCACGGCGTTGGCGGGACTGCCGCCGAAGAGGTCCGCGAGCAGCAGCATCGGGCTCCCCGAAAGCCCTTCGCGCAGCCCGCGGACCTCGTCGACGACAGCCTCGGGCTCCTGGTCGGGTGCCAGCCCCACCGCATGCATGGCCTCTTGGGGGCCGAGGATCAGCTCGGCCCCGTCGAGGACGCCCTGCGGGAAGCCGCCGTGGCCGACCAGGACCACGAGCGCCAGCGTGTCGTCGGTTTCGCTCACGATCCCGCCGGAACGGGAGCGACGTTGGTGAACCAGCCCTTCCAGCCGAGCGCCAACCCGAGCGCGAAGACGATCACGATCGCCCACAGCGGGTGCAGGTTGAACTTCTTCATCAGCCAGTAGATGAGGGCCGTCAGCACGACCGGCATCAGATAGGGCACGACCTGGTCGAGCTGGTCCTGGACCGGCACCTTCTGCTCGACGTTCTTGCCCTGGACGTCGACCGTCTGGTGGTAGGTGAGCGTCGTCCAGATCTTCACGATCGACGGGATGAACCCGCCGAGCACGATCAAGCCCAGGATCGTCGCCGCCTCGCTGAGGCGTTCCAGCGCACCGCCGGCCATCTGCGAGGCGAGGTTCTTCCCCTGCTGGTAGGCGAAGAAGAACTGCCAGCGCCGGACCAGGAAGTAGGGGATGAGCACCATCACGCAGGCGAACCAGAACCCGAGCAGCTTCCCCTCGATCGCCCAGTTCGCGGCGATCGTGAAGATGATGCTGTTGTACAGCGCGAACGTCAGCGAGTCGCCGACGCCGGCCATCGGGCCCATCAGGCCGACCTTGACGCCCTCGGCGCTGGACTTGGCCTTCGCCTCCTCCATCGCGATGGCCGACCCGACGATGAGCGGTGCTCCGATGATCGGGCTGGTGTTGAAGAAGGAGAGGTGTCGTTGCAGACCCTCGGCGTACTCGTCCTTGTCCGGATAGATCCTCCGCAGCGCCGGCTGCATCGCCCAGCAGAAGCCCAGCGCCTGCATCCGCTCGTAGTTCCACGAGATCTGCAGGGAGAAGAACATCCGCCAGAACGACTTGTTGAGGTCGCGCTTGGTGAGCACCGGCTCCGGCGACTCCGCCGGACGGTCGATCGTCTCGGTGTCAGACATGAGCTGCCTCCTGGGATCCCGGGGTGCCTGGTCGGTTGCCGTAACGCAGCGCCATGAAGATCGCGGCGATGCCGACGCCGAAGATCGCGATGCCCTGCAGAGGCACCTGGAGATAGGCGAAGAGGACGAAGCCGATGGTGAGCATGTACCAGTAGCGGCTCACCGGCATGATCCGGAGCAACATCGCGAAGCCGACCGCCGGCAGCATCCCGCCGACCAGCGTCATCCCTTGCGTGAACCCGTCGGGGATCGCGTCCTGGATGTTGCTGACCGCGCTCCGGCCCGCTTGCACCGCGACGAACGTCGGGATGAAGCGCACCAGGCCCCACGGTATGAACGCCGACCAGTGGAGCAGGGTCAGGCGTCTGGAGTCTCCTTCCGCGGCTGCCCGGTCGGCCGCATGGATCCAGAACGTCGGCAGGAACCGGCCGACCGGGTCCAGCGCCGAGAGGAGCACCGCGGCGGGGATGCCGATGGTGAGCCCGATGGCGAGCTGCGCGCTGAAGCCTCCCGATGCCTCAGCCGCGAGCGCCGTACCGACGATGGCGCCGGTCGGGTAGTCGGGGATGGTGGCCCCGCCGTAGGTGTAGACGCCGAGCGCGGTGAGCTCGAGCGTGCCGCCGATGGCGAGACCGAGATTCACGTCTCCGACGATCATGCCGGCGACGGTGCCGGCGATGAGGGGCCTGCCGGCGTAGATGAACGTGGGTCCGAGGGTGTCGTAGATACAGAACGTCGCCCACAGGGCCAGGATCAGTGCCTGGAACACGGGCTACCTCCCTGAGATGAGGAGAACGGGTTGGGGGAAATCTGATGCCACCCGACGCGGGGCCGGGCCTTCAGCCGACGGTCACCTCCTGCGAGCTCGGGTCGACGGAGTCGACGGGGTGCCCCGAGATCCAGACCCCGCGCAGGTGCGCGGCGTCGTCGAGCCGAACCAGGTCGGCGGGTCCGTCGGCGTGGAGCGTGCCGACGTCCACGCCGGGGAGGAGCGCCGCGGGGATCGTCGTCGCCATCGCCACCGCGGTGGGTACGTCGATCCCGAGATGGGCGACCGCGTTCTCGACCGCGGTCGCCATGGTCAGGGTGCTGCCGGCCAACGTGGTCGTGCCCTTCACTCGTACCCGGCCGTCGAGGACCTCGACGGTCTGTCCCCCGAGCTCGTAGGTGCCGTCGTTCATGCCGGTCGCCGCCATGGCATCGGTGATCAGGCAGATGCGATCGGCACCGGCCGCGTGGACCAGCGCGCGCGCCGCGACCGGGTCGACGTGCACCAGGTCGAGGATCAGCTCGCAGGTGAGCTGGGACAGGTCCATCGCCATCCCGACCGGGCCGGGGCGACGGTGGTGGAGCGGCTGCATGCCGTTGAACGTGTGGGTGACCGCACGGGCGCCCGCGTCGACGGCGGCGGCGACGGTCGACGCGTCCGCATCGGTGTGTCCGACCGCCACCGTCACTCCCTCCGCGACCAGCCGGGCCACGAGGTCGAGCCCACCGGGCAGCTCCGGCGCGACCGTGACCGTGCGGACGTGCCCGCGTCCGGCCGCGAGCAAGGAGTCGGTCTCGGCGGGGTCGGGCGGCCGGAGCGCCGTCTCCTGGTGCGCCCCGCGTCGTACGCGGGACAGGAAGGGTCCCTCGAGGTGGATGCCGACCAGCCGGGCCATGGGCCCGGAGGCCGGCGCCTCGACGTCCTCGGCCAGCCTCGCCACGGCCTCGTGCAGCTCGCCCACGGGACGGCTCACGGTCGAGGCGAGCATCGCGGTCGTCCCGTGCCGGGCGTGGAGCCGGCGTACGGCGTGACGGTGCTCGCGATCGGTCGCCATCACGTCTCCCCCGGCGCCTCCGTGCACGTGCACGTCGACGTACCCAGGGGCCAGCCAGTCACCCCCGACGTCCAGCCGCTCCGCGGCCTCCGGGGGTACGCCGTGCCCCAAGCCCGCGATCCGACCACCGGCCACGGCGACCCACCCGTCCGAGGACGGCGCCGGTGGGTCCTCCCCGGTGAGCAGGCGTGCTCCATGGAGCACGAGGTCGTGAGCCACGTGCGTCAGAGCTTCTTGTTGCCGAGGACCTGGAGGAAGTCCGCCTTCTTGTCGTTGGGCATCATCCGCTGCTGCAGCGTGAAGCCCTCGGCGGCGATCGCTCGGTAGGTCTCGGCGTCCTCCGCGGTGACCGCGATGCTGCGGGTCACCATCGTGAACTTCGTCCCGGGCCGCGGCGCCTGGTTGCCGACGTTGATCTCCTCGGGCTTCAGGCCACCCTTGACCAGCGCGAGCGCATCGGACGGGAGCTTGGCGATCACGAAGATCGTCTCGCCCTGAGCCGACTCACCGGCGCAGTAGTCGAGCGTCTCCTGGATGCCGAGCACCGACGTCGCCACCCCCCGCGCCGCCTGCGGAAGGATCATCCGCTGCATGTCGTCGGCCGCGACCTCGTCGTTGCTGACGATGAGCCGGTTCGCCCCGAGGTTGCCGGCCCAGGCCACGGTGACCTGGCCGTGGATCAGCCGGTTGTCGATGCGCAGGTGGCGGACTGTCATGCCGGGGACTCGCTTCCGAGAGCAAAGGTCTATACCACTGTGGGCTAGACCACACCGTACGCCGCCTCGCTCGTCCCGCTGTCAAGGGCGACGACCGGCGAATCAGGTGAGCAGGTGGGTCTCGAGGAACTCCAGGGCTGCCGGATAGGCGTCGAGCCGGTTCGCACGCTTCGCGAGACCGTGCCCTTCGTCGTGGTAGACGCGCAGCTCGCAGGGCACACCCTTGTCGTCGAGGGCCGCCTTGATCTGCTCGGCCTCGGACAACGGCACGCGCGGGTCGTTGGCACCGTGGATCACGAACAGCGGCGCCACGATGTCGTCGAGGTAGGTGATCGGCGAGGCGCGCACGAGGAACTCCCGGTCGTCGGCGAGCGAGCCGTACTCACGCTCGCGGACGGCGCGGCGATAGTCCGAGGTGTTCTCCAGGAACGTCACCAGTGACGAGATGCCCACGATGTCGACGCCGGCGGCCCAGAGGTCGGGCTGCATCGAGACACCGGCGAGCACCATGTAGCCGCCGTACGAACCTCCCCAGAGGGCCGAGCGGTCCGGGTCGAGTCCGACCGTCGGGAGCCAGGCGTGGATCGCGGCCAGGTCGGCGACCGAGTCGAGCCGCAGGTCGACGTCGTCCAGCGAGACCCATCGCTTGCCGTAGCCGGCCGAGCCGCGGACGTTCGGCACCATCACGTCGAACCCGCACAGGGCCAGAGCCTGCAGGACCGGGCTGAAGAGGCGGTTGGCCTCGGCCTCGGGTCCGCCGTGGACGTGCACCACGGACGACCCGGCGACGTTGCCGGGCGCGGCGTACCGGAAGCACGGGACCTCCTCGCCGTCGGGCGTGGGGATGCGGTGCACGCTCGGGGTGATCAGGCGGTCTCGCACGTCGGCCGGCACCCCGTCTCGCCCGTCGACGACGACGGTGGCGACACCCGTTCGCGCGTCGACCCGCACGATCGAACCGGGATCGGTCGGCGTCATGGCGGTCACCGCGAACGCCGACGAGTCCGGCGCCCAGACCAGACTCATCGGAACGACGGGCGTCGAGGTCGACGTCTGCCACGTGGGTGCCGTCGGCCCGGTGCACGGTCAGGCGGTCGAGGCCGTCGCGATGGTGGCTGACCACCATCACCGTGCCGTCGGGCGACAGGCTCGCGCCGAGGTCGTGGCCGGACTCCTCGACCAGAGACGTCCACGTGCCGTCCCGGTCGAGCCGCAGAACGGCGTGGAACTCGCGCTCGTGGTCGGACATCAGGACCAACGCCAGGTCATCGGAGGTCCAACCGGCGACGTGATGGTCGGCCCGCTCGTCGGCGTCGGTCGCCGCCCACGAACCGGTGCCGTCGGCCAGCACGATCTGCGGTGGAGCTCGGCTGCAGGCTGATCATGGTCACCGCGACGGCCTTCTCGTCGTGCGAGACCTGGGAGCCCGCGACGTACCCGCCGCCGTCGTACACGACCCGCTCCTCACCGGTGGCCAGGTCGCGGACGACGACGTCCATGTCGACCTCGTTGCGCCGGTTCGTGGAGTAGACGACCGAGGTCTCGGTGACGTCGAGCAGCGTGTTCATGTGCCCCTCGTCGCGGACCAGCGGCTCGAGCTCGTCGAGCCCGACCGGCGTCGTGGGCAGCGCGGACACGTCGAGCAGCGAGAGCTGGTAGTTCTCGTCGCCGCCCTGGTCGTGCTCGACCACCACCTGTCGTCGGCCGGGCACGTAGCGACCGCGGCACTTGGACGGCAGGTTCGTCAGGGGCGTGCGCACCCCGTCCGCCGCGATCTCGACCAGCTGGAGACTGCCGAGGTCGTCATAGCCGGCCAGCACGCGGCCGTCGACATCGATGTCGAGGGCGAGCCAGCTGCGGGTGTCGAGGAGCAGGCGGAAGAGGTTCGCGGAGTCCGAGGAAGAGGTCACGACGGGCAGGCTAGACGGCGTCCCGATCCAGGCCAGCACCTCGGTCGCGACGTCCTCGGGAGATCGGTCGGTGTTGTCGATCCGCAGGTGCGGATGACGCGCGATCACGGCGTCACCGGCGGAAGGGCGGCCGGTGTTGAGCTGGTACCGCTCGAGCTCGCGGACGTTGTCGTCCGACCAGGCCAGGTCGCGCTTCGACTTCTTCTCCGACAGGCGGTACGACGTGCCGTTGCGCGCCAGCCGCGTGTCGCAGATCGGCGTACAGCTCGACGATCCGCACCTCACGGCCGGCGTCGAGGAAGATCTGGAGATAGCCCTCGACCACGGCGGCGTCCTCGGCCTGCTCCAAGGCCCAGCCGAAGGTCTGCACGAGGTTCACATCGGCCATGGCGGCCTCCTCGAGAATGCGCCGCCGCATCTCGGCGTTGAGCCGGACGAAGGCGGGAGTGCCGTAGTCGAACACATCGAGCAGCGGCTCGATCGTCGCGTGGTTGTGGAACAGCCGGAAGTCGCTCGCCTCCGCGATGGCGCGGCCCACGGCCATCTTGCCGACGGCGGGCGGCCCGAACACGAACAGCAGCATGCGGAACAGGGTGACCGACCACCCGACGGATGTGCGAGCGGATTAGCGGAGAGTCACGCCTGCTTCGACTCGTCCTCCGCGACCTTCTGACGTACGTCGTCCATGTCGAGGCCGCGGACCGCGGTGATCAGCTCCTCCAGGGCCGGAGCGGGGAGCGCGCCGGCCTGCCGGAACACCATGATCCCGTCGCGGAACGCCATCAGCGTCGGGATCGAGCTGATCTGCAGTGCCCCGGAGAGCATCTGCTCGGCCTCGGTGTCGATGCTGGCGAAGGTGATGTCGTCGTGCGTCTCGGACGACTTCTCGTAGACGGGGGCGAACATCCGGCACGGACCGCACCAGGACGCCCAGAAGTCCACGAGCACGATGCCGTCCTGCGTGACCGTCTTCTCGAAGGTCTCCTCGGTCAGGGAGAGGGTGGCCATCACATACCTTTCCGGCGGAGCAACCGCTGCACACCATTCTGGGACGATCTGTCCCGGAGTCCGACCATGCCAACACGCGACGCCATCACAGCATTCCGAACAGGGGCAGCCCATGAGCGAGATCACGCGGGGGCCCGGGCGCGAGCTCGCGGTCATCGCGGCCGCTCAGGTGCTGGCCCTGACGACGTGGTTCGCCGCGTCGGCGGCGGCTCCGGCGATCAAGGCCGAGTGGCACCTCAGCGGGGCCGAGGTCCCGCTGCTGACGACCGCCGTCCAGATCGGGTTCGTGGTCGGAGCCCTGACGTCGGCGCTGATGAACCTGCCCGATCGCTACCCGGCGCCGCGGGTGATGACGTGCGGGGCCCTCGGCGCCGCGATCTGCACCGCCCTGTTCGCCCTCGTGGCTCACGACGTGTGGGTCGCGGCCGGGCTGCGGCTGCTCACCGGCACCTGTCTGGCCCTGGTCTACCCGGTCGGGCTCAAGCTGGCGAGCAGCTGGTTCCTCGAACGTCGCGGCCTGGCCCTCGGCGTCCTGGTGGGCGCCCTGACGCTGGGTTCGACGCTCCCCCAGCTGGTCGGCGGGTCCTTCGGCGACGCCTGGCGTCCCGGCCTCGGCGTGGCCGCCGGCCTGGCGCTGGTCGCGGCCCTGCTCGCGTCCCGCACCCGGATCGGTCCCTACGTCGCCTCACCCAGCGCCTTCCGACCCGGGGTCGCGGTGTCCCTGCTCCGGCAGCGCGGGCCCCGCCTCGCCCACCTGGGCTACTTCGGTCACATGTGGGAGCTGTACGCCGTGTGGACCTGGCTTCCGGCGTACCTCACGGCGTCCGCGGCGGCGGACGGCCATCCGCTCACCGACAGCGCACGCGGGCTGGTCGCCTTCGTCGCGCTGGGCGTGTGCGGCGTGCTCGGCTGCGTGCTCGGCGGGCGCGCCGGTGATCGCTGGGGACTCGGCCGCGCCGCCGCCGCGGCGATGATCGCCAGCGGGTCCTGCTGCCTGCTCGCCGCCGCCCTGTACGGCGGACCTCTCTGGTTGCTCCTCCCCCTGCTGGGCGTCTGGGGAGCCGCGGTCATCGCCGACTCGGCCCTGTTCTCCGCCGCGACGACCCGCGTGGTCGATCCCCAGTGGACGGGCACCGCGCTGACGTTCCAGACCGCCGTCGGCTTCCTGATCACCGTGATCACGATCCAGGGTCTGCCCGTGGTGCAGGAGGCCACGAGCTGGCCCACCGCCGTGGCCCTGCTCGGGATCGGACCCCTGCTCGGCTCGGTCGCGATGCTCCGGCTCTCCCCCGTGCTCGCCCGCGGCACCCAGGTCTGATCTCGGTAGTCACCGCCCCAAAAGTGGGGTGTTCTGCCGACGCGGTCGACGGGCTCGCGCTCCTACGGTCGGGATACCGAGTCATCCAAGGAGCCCCTCATGTCCAGCATCACCACCGACGTCGTGATCGTCGGTGCCCGCTGTGCCGGCGCCGCGACGGCCCTGCTGCTCGCGCGAGCCGGTCACGACGTCGTCATGATCGACCGCGCGGCGCTGCCGAGCGACACCACGTCCACGCACTCGCTGAGCCGTGGAGCCGTCGTCCAGCTGTCCCGCTGGGGTCTCCTCGACGCCGTCCTCGACAGTGGGGCCCCACCGATCCACACCGTCGACTTCCACCGGTACGACGTGCACGGCCACCAGGTGGCGCGCCACGTGATCAAGGACAAGGCGGGTGTCGATCTCGTCCTCGCCCCGCGCCGGCACGAGCTCGACCGAGTCCTCGCCGAGGCCGCCATCAACGCGGGCGCCCGCCTGCTGGACGGGACCACCGTCCGAGCGGTCGTCCAGGACGTCCGCGGACGCGCCACCGGTGTCCGGGCCGTGACGGAGGACGGCGAGCTGCTCGACGTCCACGCTCGGCTCGTGATCGGCGCCGACGGCATGCGGTCGAAGGTCGCTCGCCACGTCGCCGCGCCGATCACGGAGCGACACGCTCCCGGCGGCGTGTGTCTCTACACCTACGTCGGCGACGTCGCGTGGGACGGCTTCGAGCTGCACCACAGCGAGCGTCGCCTGGCCGGGGCCTTCCCGACCCACGGCGGTGACGCCGCCGTCTGGTTGATGCTGCCTGTCGACGAGGCCGGCCGGCTGCTGCACGCAGGCAACCGCCGCGGCTCGGTGTGGCTGGACTTCCTGCGCGCCGGCGCCCTCATCTCGCCGAGCGCGTGGAGGCCGGATCGATCCGCTCCCCCCTGCGCGGGACGATCGCCCTGCCCCAACCAGGTTCGTCGAGCCGGCGGCCCGGGCTGGGCCCTCGTCGGCGATGCCGGCTACCACCGTGACCCCATCACCGGCCACGGGATCACCGACGCGTTCCGCGACGCGGAGCTGCTGGCCACCGCGGCGCACCAGGCTCTGCTCGAGCCGTCGCTCGAGGCGGAGGCGCTGGCGACGTACGAGCGGCAGCGCGACGCGGCGCTCGCGCGCACGTTCGCCCTGACCCGCGAGCTGGCGGCCTTCCCGGCGCTGGACCGCTTCGTCGAGCTGGAGACCGAGCTCGCCCACGCCCTCGACGAGGAGGCCTGGCCCTGGCCGCCCTCCCCGACCTCACGAGCCGCGCCGTCTCGCGTCTGACGACGAGGAGCCCCGTGAACACCTTCACCACGCCTGCCGGTTCCTGACCGACCCACCCGTCGACGACAGGTCGACCGATGTACGCCTACGACCTCGAGGGCAGGGGTACGTCGCCAACCTCACCCGCGTCTGGGCACACTCCCCCGAGACCTCGGCGTCCTCTCCCACGCCCTCGCTGGCCACGACCTGAGCGGGCTCGACCCCGTCGAGCGCAACCTCGTCGTGACGGCGCGCCTCCGCCCTCGGCGACGCCTACGCTCGTTCGCGTTCGGCTCGAAGCTCGCCGCAGCGTCGGGGCGACATCACCGCGCGATCGGCACGGCGAGAGGCGGAGAGCGGGGGGCGGGGGGCAGGTGGCCGACGACCCGAACGGCACGACCACCGAGCAGGTCCGGGCTCTCCGGGAGGGCGGCTTCGACGACCGACAGATCTTCGGCCTGACCTTCTTCGTCGCGCTGCGCGTAGCCTTCTCGACCGTGAACGACGCGCTCGGTGCCACCCCGGATCCGGAGCTGCTCGACCGGATTCCGGAAGAGCTGGACGAGGCCGTCACGTACGGCCGGCGGACCGCCCCGGCCAGGCAGGACGCGTCGTGACCGCCTGGCCGCACGGCGCTCCACGGGTGGGTGAGCGAGCGTCGATGACGCGCACGATCGAGACCGAGGACATCGTCCGCTTCACCGCGATGAGCGGCGACCGCAACCCCGTGCACTACGACGCCGACGCGGCTGCGCGCACCCGCCTCGGTGGGATCGTCGTCCAGGGGGGCGTCACCACCGCGATCCTCAACGCCGTCGTGGCCGAACGGCTGCCGGGTCCCGGCACCGTCTTCCTCGAGACGCACTGGAAGTTCCTCGCCCCGACCCGACCCGGCGACGTCATCACCGGCGAGGTCGAGGTGACGTCGGTCCGCGACGACAAGCCGATCACCACGCTGGTGACCCGGGTCGTCCGCGGCGACGGAGAGGTCGTCATCGACGGCACGGCCGTCTGCTGGACCTTCGACGTCCGCTGATCCCCACGCCGGTCAGTGGACGGGCGGACACGCCTGGAGGACCTCGACGCGGTTGCCCGCACCGTCGTGGGTGTGGAAGCGGCGGTAGCCGGCCAACGTGTCGCGTTCGCGCTCGTCGACCTGGAAGCCGGCCGCAGCCAGCGAGCCGGCGACGGCGTACAGGTCCTCGACGACGAACGCCGGGTGCGCCTTGCGGGCCGCGGCGAACGGCTCCTCGACACCGACGTGGACCTCTGCGCTCACCGCGCCCCGCACGTCGTACCC
Source organism: uncultured Actinomycetota bacterium (assembly GCA_963759515.1). Classification (GTDB taxonomy): domain Bacteria; phylum Actinomycetota; class Actinomycetes; order Propionibacteriales; family Nocardioidaceae; genus Nocardioides. The sequence continues at coordinate 79,917 of CAVWZR010000022.1, forward strand.
ACGGAACCAGGCGCCGCCGCGACCCTGCAGCGCCGTGGGCTTGCCCACCTCGGTCAGACCGAGCCCGTCTTCGTAGAACCGACGAGCGGCGTCCTCGCCTCCGGACGGGCAGGCGACCTGGACGTGATGCAGCGCGATCACGAGATCTGGGCCACGACGAAGATGCGGCGGAACGGCAGGACCACCCGCCCGGCGTTCTCCGGGTACGCCGCCCGGAGCCGGCGCCTGAACTCGTCCTCGAACCCGGGCCGGAGGTCGTCGGGGAGGGCCTGGAGCGTCGGCCGCGCGCCGGTGCCGGACACCCAGGTGAACACCGGGTCGTTGCCGCCGAGCTCGTGGAGGTACGTCGTCTCCCAGGCGTCGACACGACAGCCCACGGCGGTCAGCGCCTCGAGGTAGACGGCCGGGTCGTGGCTGCTCGGCACCGCCACCTCCCGCGTGTGCTCGGCGTACGGCAACTCCGCGGCGAGGTCGCGACGGATCGTGTGGCTCGGCTCGCCGAAGTTCCCGGGCACCTGGAACGCGAGCCAGCCGCCCGGGCGTACGCGGCTCACCAGGCCCGGGAGCAGGTCGAGGTGTCCGGGCACCCACTGGAGCGTGGCGTTCGAGACGAGGACGTCGACCGGGTCGGCCTCGGCCGCCCAGGTGCGGAGGTCGGCGACCTCGAACGTGATCGTCGGATCGGTCGAGTGTGCGCGCTCGATCATCTCGGGGCTGGAGTCGAGCCCACGGATGTCCGCGTCGGGCCAACGCTCGCGGAGCAGGGTGGTGAGGTTGCCCGGCCCACAGCCGAGGTCGACGACCGAACCAGGGCGCCTGGGCACCGACCCGTGCCACCAGCTCCACGAACGGTCTCCCGCGCTCGTCGGCGTAGGTGAGGTAGCGCTCCGGGTCCCAGGTGTGCGGCACGTCAGCTCCGATCTCTTGACATCAAGATATCTTCAGTGTCGCTCGTGATTCATCTTGATGTCAAGATTCTCGACAGGCACTAGACTGTGGACGTGCGCGACGAGGTGGACGAGCTGCTCGAGGCCTGGGGCCGCGAGCGCGGCGACCTCGACCTGACCCCCGTCGCCGTCTTCAGCCGGGTGAGCCGGCTCGCCCGGCGACTCGAGCTCGCGCGCCGCGAGGCGTTCGCCGAGCACGGCATCGAGCAGTGGGAGTTCGACGTCCTCGCCGCACTGCGACGCGCGGGTGCGCCGTACGAGCTGTCCCCCGGGCGCCTCCTGCGCGAGACGCTCGTGACGAGCGGGACGATGACCAACCGCATCGACCGGCTCAGCGCGCGCGGCTTCGTCGAGCGCTACCCCGATCCCGACGACCGCCGCGGCGTCATCGTGCGGCTGACCGCCGAGGGTCGGTCCGCGGTGGACGCGGCGTTCGCCGCTCTCCTCGACGCCGAGCATGCCTTGCTCGAAGAGCTTCCCGAGCGGGACCGCACCCGGCTCGCCTCCCTGCTCCGCACCCTGCTGTCCCGGCTGGGCGCCTCCTAGCCGTCACGCTGGGGATGCCATGGACGACCACCACTACCTGATCCGCGGCGGACTCGAGGGTCGCGAGCGGCTGCGCGTCCTGGGCCGCGTGATGCGTCCGACGACCCTCCCGCTCCTCGAGCGGGCCGGGGTGACCGCGGGCATGCGCGTCCTGGATGTCGGCTGCGGCGGAGGTGACGTGACCTTCGACCTGGCCTCGCTCGTCGGGCTGACCGGCGCCGCGACCGGCATCGATCTCGACGCCACCAAGATCGAGCTCGCCCGCGCGGACGCCGAGCAGGTCGGGGTCACCAACCTCGAGTTCCGCGTCGGCGATGTCACCCAGGGGCTCGGCGAGGACGAGTACGACGCCATCTATGCGCGTTTCGTGCTCACCCACCTCCGCGACCCCGAGGCGGCGGTCGACCTGATGCGCCGTGCGCTGCGGCGCGGCGGTCGGCTGATCGTCGAGGACATCGACTTCCGCGCGTCGTTCTGCGAGCCCGAGAGCCCGGCCTTCGAGCGCTACGAGGAGATCTACGAGGAGTCCGCGCGGCGCAACGGCGGCGACCCGTGGATCGGCGTGCGGCTGCCGGCCATGCTCGCCGCCGCCGGCTTCACGCACGTCCAGCCGAACGTCGTACAGCCGGCCGACCTGGAGGGCGAGAGCAAGCTCATGCCGGCCCTCACGCTGGAGAACATCAAGGCGATCGCGAGCCGCCACGGCGTCGCCGCCGAGGAGGAGATCGACGCGCTGGTCGACGAGCTCTACGCCCTGGCGCGCGACCCGCACACCTACGTCGCCAACCCTCGCATCGTGCAGGTCATCGGCGAGAAGCTCTGACGGTCACTCCAGGGTCTCCGCGGCCTCCAGCCACTCGGTCTCGAGCCCCTCGCGCTCCTCGGCCAGCGCCGAGAGCTGGGAGCCGAGCTCGGTGAGCCGTTCGTGGTCGGACACGTGCGCCAGCACCTCGTCGTTCAGCTCGGTCTCCCGGGTCGTCAGCTGCGTCAGCCGTTTCTCGACCCGGGCGAGCGTCTTCCGCGCCGCCCGCTCCTCGGCACTACCAGGTCGCCGAGTCGGCACGTGACGACTCGGCGCGTTTGGGCTGTCTCTTTGCGCCGACTCGGCGTCTTCTGACCGTCTCTTTGCGACGACTCGGCGTTGGAGGTACTCGTCGACGCCTCCCGGGAGGAGGGAGAGCTGCCCGTCGTCGAGGAGGCCGTAGACGACGTCGGTGACGCGTTCGAGGAAGTAGCGGTCGTGGGAGACGACGACGAGCGTCCCGGGCCAGCCGTCGAGGAAGTCCTCGACCACGTTCAGCGTCTCGATGTCGAGGTCGTTGGTGGGCTCGTCGAGCAGGAGGACGTTCGGCTCGGACAGCAGGAGACGCAACAGCTGGAAGCGGCGCCGCTCGCCGCCGGACAGGTCGCCGATCCGGGCGGTCAGCTTGTCGCCGGTGAAGCCGAAGCGCTCCAGCATCGAGGTCGCCGTCACGTCCCCGGTTGCCGTCCGGGTCACCCGTCGGATCGACTCGATCTCGGGCAGCACCCGCGACTCCGGGTCGAGCACGTCCAGGGCCTGGGTGAGGTGCTCCATCGAGACCGTGCGCCCGTGCTTCACGCGGCCGGCGGTCGGGTTGAGGCTGCCGTCCAGGAGGGACAGCACCGACGACTTGCCGGCGCCGTTCACCCCGACGAGCCCGACCCGGTCACCGGGACCGAGTCGCCACGTCGCGTGCGAGAGAAGGGTCCGGTCGCCGCGCACCAGGTCGACGTCCTCGACGTCGATCACGTCCTTGCCGAGTCGTTGGGTCGCGAACCGCTGGAGCTCGAGCCGGTCACGTGCCGGCGGCTCGTCGGCGATCAGGCTCTCGGCCGCGTCGATCCGGAACTTCGGCTTCGACGTGCGCGCCGGCGGCCCGCGGCGCAGCCACGCGAGCTCCTTGCGCGCGAGGTTGCGCCGACGTACCTCGGTGGCCGCCGCCTGACGGTCACGCTCCGCCTTCGCCAGGACGTACGCCGCGTAGCCGCCGTCGTAGGCGTCCACCGCGCCGTCGTGCACCTCCCAGGTGCGCTCGCAGACGGCGTCCAGGAACCACCGGTCGTGCGTCACGACCACCAGGGCCGACGCCAGCGACGCGAGGTGGGCCGCCAGCCACGAGACCGCTTCCACGTCGAGGTGGTTGGTCGGCTCGTCGAGCACCAGCAGGTCGTGCTGTCGGAGCAGCAGCTCGGCGAGCGCACAGCGCCGCCGCTCTCCACCGGACAGGCCGACGACCGCCCGGTCGAGCTCGACACCGGACAGCAGCTCCTCGACGACCTCTCTCGTGTCCGGCTCGGCCGCCCAGACGTGGTCGGGCCGGCCCCCGAGCACGGCGTCGCGCACCGAGTGGGTGTCGTCGAGGGTGTCGCCCTGATGGAGGTAGCCGATCACGATGCCGCGGGTCATCGAGACCCGGCCGGAGTCCGGCGGCTCCTGCCCGGTGAGCACCTGCAACAACGTGGTCTTGCCGTCGCCGTTGCGACCGACGATGCCGATCCGCTCTCCACCGCCGACCCCCAGCGACACGTCGGTCAGCAGGGGGCGGACGTCGTAGGCCTTCGAGACCCGCTCGAGGTTGACCAGGTTAGGCACCGGTCACTCCCGCACCACCACGTGCGCACCGGCAACGGGCCCGTGCGCCACCAGGACGACTCGCCGGCCGTCCGCCTCCTGCAGGACGCCGGCGACGGTCCGGGCATGCTCGGCGGACTCGCAGAGGAACACGCAGGTCGGGCCCGACCCCGACACGAGCCCGCGGAGAGCCCCCGCGTCGACGCCCTCGACGATCAGCCGGGCCAGCTCCGGACGGAGCTCGCACGCGGCCGGCTCGAGGTCGTTGTGCAGGGCCGCAGCGAGCCGGCGTACGTCGCCGCTCGCGAGCGCACCGACGATCGCGTCGGGCGGCCCGGGCACGACCGGTGCGTCCGGCCGGAGCTGGTCGTAGTGGCCGTAGACCGCCGGCGTCGACATCCCGTGCTCCGACGGCACGACGACCCACCACCACCCACCGCGGTCGTCGACCGGGGTGACGATCTCGCCGTGACCCTCCCCGAGCGCCGAACCACCGACCAGCGCGAACGGGACGTCGCTGCCCAACCCGGCGGCGAGCGTGAGGAGGTCGTCGTCGCTCGTCCCCAGCACGTGCAGACGGTCCAGCGCGAGCAGCGCGGCGGCCCCGTCGGCCGACCCGCCCGCGAGCCCCCCTGCGATCGGGATGGTCTTCTCCACGCGCACGGTGGCGCCCACGGGTCGCCCGTGGTGCGCCGCCAGCGCCGCGGCCGCGCGGTCGACGATGTTGAGCCCCGGACCCGGCAGGTGGCTCGCGTCGATGTACGACGCCACGTCGGTCGCCACGGTGAGCTCGTCGGAGGCGACGACGCTGACGTCGTCGTACAGGCTGATCGCCTGGTAGACGGTCACCAGGGCGTGGAACCCGTCCGGTCGTGGGGCGCCGACCCCCAGCAGGAGGTTGATCTTGGCCGCGGCTCGCACGGTGAGGCTCATGGCAGCCCCTCGGCGATGCGGGCGAACTCCGTGACCGTGAGCGACTCGCCCCGGGCCATCGGGTCGATCCCGGCCTTCGTCAACGCAGCCACCGCGGCTTCACCGGATCCAGCGAGCTCGCGGAGCGCGCCACGGAGCGCCTTGCGGCGGTGGGCGAAGGCCGCGTCGACCACGGCGAACACCTCCTGTCGGGTGGCCGAGGTCGCCGGCGGGTCGCGTCGCGTCCAGGCCACCAGACCCGAGTCGACGTTGGGCGCCGGCCAGAAGACGGTGCGCCCGACCGCGCCCTTCCGGCGGACGTCGGCGTACCAGGCCGCCTTGACGCTCGGAACGCCGTACACCTTGGAGCCGGGAGGCGCGGCGAGGCGGTCGGCGACCTCGGCCTGCACCATCACGAGCCCACGCTCCAGCGACGGCAGCAGGGCGAGCAGGTGGAGGAGCACCGGCACCGAGACGTTGTAGGGCAGGTTGGCGACCAGAGCCGTCGGCGGTGGGCCCGGGATGCTCTCGACCCGGAGCGCATCGGCGGACAGCACCTCGCAGCGGTCGGCCACGTCAGGGGCGTACGCCGCCAGCGTCTCGGGCAGCGCGGCCGCCAGCACCGGGTCCACCTCGATGGCGACCACGCGGCGTACGTCGGCGAGCAGGGCGAGGGTCAGCGACCCGAGCCCGGGTCCCACCTCCACGACCACGTCGTCGGATCCCAGATCGGCGGTGCGGACGATCCGCCGGACCGTGTTGGCGTCGATGACGAAGTTCTGCCCGCGCTGCTTGGTGGGGCGGATCCCGAGACGATCGGCCAGCGCACGTACGTCCGCCGGCCCGAGCAGTCTCGGACCGGCGGACGACATGGCGGTCAGCCTAGGCGTGGGTCAGCGGGGCAGGCCGAGCGAGGCGGCGCAGGCCGGCCAGGCGCCGTACCCGCCGCTGGCGTTGCGGACCTTGGTGGCGATGGCGATCTGCGTCTCGCGCGAGGCGCTGCTCGGCAGGCCGGACCCGCCGTACGCATGCCACGTGCCGAGCGAGAACTGCAGGCCGCCGTAGTAGCCGTTGCCGGTGTTGGTGGCCCAGTTGCCGCCGGCCTCGCACTGTGCGAGGCGGTCCCAGACCGTGCTCCCGCCGGCGAAGTCGGGTGACACGGTCTTGGTGCCCACGCGCTCGATCTGCGCGACCGGCTCGGCGGAGGACGTCCTGCGAGAGGACCCTGCGGGCGACCAGGTGACCGTTGCGGAAGGTGACCCGATAGGTCACGTCGCGCAGACCGGCCCGTCCACCGCGGACGACGCTGCTGGCGCCGGACGCCATGGACGAGTCGTCCCGCGTGACCGTCGTGAACGGCATCGACTCACCGTCGACGTGCTTGCGAACGATCCGGATGCGGTTCAGCACGACGCGATCACCCGGCTGCAGCGTGTGATGCAGACCCGGTTTCACCACGTCGTGCTTGCCGAGCTCGAGGTGCATCGCCTGCAACGCCTGACCGACGGTGTACGCCGGCACGGTGCGGTGCGTGGCCTTCTTGCCGCCGATCACGAACGTGAGGCGCTTCGGCGTCGCGACCGAGATCCGGAGGCCGTCGCGGGTGATGCCCGCGCCTCGACTCACCGAGAGGTTGGCGCGGTCGAAGCTCCGGTCGATCTGGTCCAAGGCGCCGCGCACGTCGGTGGCGGTGACCCAGTACTTCGTGCTGTCACCGTCGACGACCAGCTGCAGCGGCTTGCCGTAGCGGACGGCGATCGTGGTTCCGTCGTTGACGGCCTGGTCGACCGCCGGCGCGACTTCGTCGTGCGTGCCCACGGAGATCCCCTGGGCGCTGAGCACGTCGCCCACCGTGTCACCGGTAGCGCGCACGTGCTCGATCCGGCCGTCGACGTTGAGGGTCACGTCCTTCCCCATCGCGGCGTACCCGACGGTGGTCCCGACGACGGCCGCCAGGGCGACCGCCACGGCCACCACGAGGGCGGCCTTGCTCTTGCTGAGGTGTGCGAGCTTCTGGCGCACTGCTCTCCAGACGTCGTACTTCCCGGGCCTCGGGGGCGTACCGCTCGGGGCGGTCCATCACCGGCGCGGGCCGGTCATGACAAAGGCTGCGCAACTGGTACGCAGCCCCGACGCCGGTCTCGCCTGACTCACCCGATCCCGGCCAACAGTCACGAGACGTTACGGGGGTCGTCGTGGCCCGCCAACTCGAGGCCCCTCGATGTGACCAGGCTCTCCCTGTCCGAAACTCGCCAGTTAACGCTCAGTTAGGGGAGGCGGCCAGGCTCACCACGGACCACCGAAGGCCGCCTCGGTGTTGGCGTCGACCGCCTCGCACAACGCCGTCAGATCGTCCCCGCGCACCTCGGCCATGGCCCGCATCGTGATCGGTACGAGGTACGACGCGTTGGGGCGCCCGCGGTAGGGGGTCGGCGTCAGGTACGGCGCGTCGGTCTCCACCAGGATCCGGTCCTGCGGCGTCACGGCCAGGGCGTCGCGCAGCGGTTGGGCGTTCTTGAACGTGACCGTGCCGGCGAAGGACAGGTACGCGCCGCGGTCGAGGCAGGCCCGGGCGAACCGCGGGTTGCCGGAGAAGCAGTGCATCACCCAGCGATCCGGAGCGCCCTCCCCGTCGATGACGTCGAGCACCGCGTCGTGCGCGTCGCGGTCGTGGATCACCAGCGTCTTGTCGAGCCGTTTCGCGAGATCGAGGTGCCGAGCGAACGACGCGACCTGGGCCTCCCGGCCTTCCGGCCCGGTACGGAAGAAGTCGAGCCCGGTCTCGCCGACGGCCCGGACCTTCTCGTGCGACCGCGCCAACGTCTCGATCTCGGCCAGCGCCTCCTCGAGACCGCCCGCGGCCTCGAGCCGCGGGGCCTCGTTGGGGTGCAGCGCGACACCCGCGACCAGGGCCGGGTGCTCCAGCGCCGCCCCGACCGCCCACGCGGCTCCCGGGAGGTCGCACCCGATCTGCACGATCCGGCGTACGCCGACGGCAGCCGCGCGGGCGATCGCCTCGCCGGTCTCGAGCCAGTCGCCGTCGGAGATGTCGAGGTGGCAGTGGTTGTCGACGACCGGGTGCGGGAGGGGCTCGGGCGCCGGTGGCCGCTCCCGGTCACGCCGCCCGCCCTGCTCGCTGTCGGCGGAGCGGCTCCGCATCGGGCCGTCCGACGCGGTCATCGGTCCTCCCCGACGCCGGGCACGGCACCGTGGCACGACACCGTGCACCGCGTCGTACACCGTCCGCTTCGGTACTCCGGCCCGATCGGCGACGGTGCGGATCGCGTCCTTCCGACTGGCCCCGGCATCCTCGGCCTCCGCGACGGCGGCTCGCAGCGAGTCCGGGTCTGTCGCGACCGACGCCGTCGGATCGGACCCCGCGACCACGATCGTCACCTCGCCGCGAACCCCCTCGGCGGCCCAGGTGACCAGGTCACCGAGCCCGTCGCGGCGTACCTCCTCGTGCGTCTTGGTCAGCTCACGGCACACCGCCGCTTGCCGTGCGTCGCCGAACGCCTCGGCGAGCGCCGCCAAGGCGGCAGCCGTGCGGTGCGGCGCCTCGAAGAACACCATCGTCCGCTCCTCGTCCGCCAGGCCGGCGAGCCGGCGCGCGCGCTCACCCGCCTTGCGCGGCAGGAACCCTTCGAAGCAGAAGCGGTCGACCGGGAGACCGCTGACAGCCAACGCCGTGAGCACGGCCGACGGGCCGGGGACGGCGGTGACGCGGACTCCGGCCTCGACCGCCGCCGCTACGAGCCGGTAGCCCGGGTCGGACACGCTGGGCATGCCGGCGTCGGTCACCAGGACGACGCGGGCACCGCCCACGAGCCGCTCGACCAGGGCGGGCGTCCGCGCCGCCTCGTTGCCCTCGAAGTACGACGTCACGCGTCCCTTCACCTCGACGCCGAGCTCACCGGCCAGGCGGCCGAGCCGGCGGGTGTCCTCCGCGGCGATCACGTCGGCCTCGGCGAGCTCGGTGACCAGGCGGGGCGGGGCGTCCGCGGCCTGCCCGATCGGCGTCGCGGCGAGCACCAGCACCCCGGTGCGCTCGGGCTGGGAGGTCACGTCCCCGATCATGTCAGCCCCACAACTACAGTTCCTCACCGTGACGACCGGAGCAGCCGCGCCCCCCGAGGGTCGCCGGATGACCGGTCTGTCGCACGGCGCCGGGGGCGAGCCGATCCCGCTCGCCCAGGAGCGGGCGCACCCACGCGGCAGGTTCGAGGACCCTTTCATCGGGTGGACCGCGACCATCTCGATCACCTTGCTGTCGCTGTTCCTCCGCCTGTGGAAGCTGGGCACGCCGCACTCCTTCGAGTTCGACGAGACCTACTACGCCAAGGACGCCTGGTCGCTGTGGCACTTCGGCTACGCGCGGGACTACCTCGAGAACGACGGCGGCGTCGCCAACAAGCACATCCTGGCCGGTCAGACGACCGGCCTCTGGAAGCCGGACGCCTCGATGGCGGTGCACCCCGAGGTCGGCAAGTGGTTGATCGGTCTCGGCGAGAAGCTGTTCGGGTTCACGCCGCTGGGCTGGCGCGTGGTGCCGGCGGTGGTCGGCACGCTGATGATCCTGCTGATGATCCGGTTCGTACGCCGGCTCACCGGATCGACCCTGCTCGGGTGCGTAGCCGGACTGATCCTGAGCTTCGACGGCATGGAGTTCGTGCTGTCGCGGCTGGCCCTGCTCGACATCTTCGTGGCGTTCTTCCTGCTCGCCGCCGTGCACTGCCTGATCCTCGATCGCGACTGGTACCGCGCGCGCATGGCGCAGCAGGTGCCGGAACAGGTCCGCGGCAACGGATGGGGGCCGGTCCGCGCCCTCCTCTTCCGGCCGTGGCTGCTGGTCTCCGGCGTCTGCTGGGGCCTGGCGTGCGGCAGCAAGTGGGAGGCGGTCTACCCGCTCGCGGCGTTCGGGATCCTGGTCGTCGCCTGGTGCGCCGGGGCACGCCGGTCGTTCGGCGTCACGTTCGCGATCCCGAAGTCGCTGCTCGCCGACGGCGTACCTGCCTTCGTCCACCTCGTGATGGTCGGGGTCGTCGTCTACATCGCCACCTGGACCGGCTGGCTCATGCACTCCTCGCAGTACGTCGAGTACCTGTCGGACACGCAGTACACCCACTACGTGTCCGGGGGCACCGACTGCGGCAAGAACATCACCTTCGACAACGACCGGCACTGGCCGACGGCCGACCAGCCGGTCAAGCACGGGATCCCCGGACTGGTCCAGGGCCTGGAGTCGCTGTGGTACTACCACCGCGACGTCTACGTCTTCCACACCCACTTCCTGAACGGGTGCACCCACACCTACGCCTCGATGCCGCGCGGGTGGCTCCTGCTCAACCGGCCGGTCGGGGTCGACGCCCAGACCGGCATCAAGCCCGGTGTCGACGGGTGTGACGCACCCCAGGGCAGCGACTGCCTGAAGCAGGTGATCCTGCTCGGCTCACCGGCCGTGTGGTGGGCGGGGGTCCTGGCCCTGATCGCCGCCCTCTTCTTCTGGATAGGCGCGCGCGACTGGCGCTTCGGCATCGCGGTGGTCGGGGCCGCGTCGACCTGGCTGCCGTGGTTCCTGTACGACGGCAGACCGATCTTCAGCTTCTACGCGATCATCACGCTGCCGTTCCTGGTGCTCGCCCTGACGCTCGTGATCGGCAAGCTCCTCGGGTCGTCCACCCTGCCGACCCCGCGCCGTACCCTCGGCGTGGTCATCTCCGGCTCGTACGTCGTGCTCGTGCTCTTGAACTTCGCGTGGTTCTGGCCGATCTACACCGACGTGATGCTCACGCACGCCGAGTGGATCCAGCGGATCTGGTTCTCCCGCTGGATCTAGCGGGGCGTCTGTCGGATGACCCGCCTAGCCGGGTAATCCTCCGCTTCGAGGGGTGTACAACCCCCACGAAGCCGCAGAAACGCTTGCGAAGGTGGTCGCGACAGGCCTGCTACCGATGCCCCGCGATGGCGTGGGGCTCGTAGCCGGCACCGAGGGAGGCGACCTCGTCCGCGTCGAGCTCGAGGTCGACCGCCGCGATCGCGTCGGTGAGGTGCTGCGGGTTGGTGACACCCACGATCGGCGACGTGACGGCCGGCTGGGCGAGCAGCCAGGCGAGGCCGACCTGTGCGGGTGAGACCCCGCGCCGCTCGGCCAGCTCGATCACCTTCTCCACCACGGCCTGGTCCTCGTCGCGGTAGAGCGACTTGCCGAACTCGTCGGTGTCCGAGCGCGCCGTCCGGGTGTCCCACGGCCGCGTGAGCCGGCCCCGCGCGAGCGGGCTCCACGGGATGACGCCCACGCCTTGGTCCAGGCAGAGGGGGAGCATCTCGCGCTCCTCCTCGCGGTAGATCAGGTTGTAGTGGTTCTGCATGGAGACGAACGGCGTCCAGCCGTTGCGCTCGGCCGCGTGCTGCATCTTCGCGAACTGCCAGGCATACATCGACGACGCACCGAGGTAGCGAGCCTTGCCCGCGCGGACGACGTCGTGCAGGGCCTCCATCGTCTCCTCGACCGGGGTCTCGGGGTCGAAGCGATGGATCTGGTACAGGTCGACATAGTCGGTCCCGAGCCGCGCCAGGCTGGCGTCGATCTCCTGCAGGATCGCCTTGCGTGACAGTCCGGCCCCGTTGGGCCCGGGCCTCATCCGGTTGAACACCTTGGTGGCGAGGACGACGTCCTCACGGTCGGCGTACTTCCACAGCGAGCGGCCGGTGTACTCCTCGCTCGTGCCCGCGGCGTACACGTTGGCGGTGTCGAAGAAGTTGATGCCGGCGTCGAGGGCGGACTTGATGGTCTCGCCCGCGAAGGCCTCGTCCTTCAGCCAGGGCCGGTCGTTGCCGCCGTCGCCCCAGCTCATGCAGCCGATCGTGATGCGCGAGACCTGAAGTCCGCTGGCGCCGAGCCTGGTGTACTCCATGTCTCCACCCTGGCACGGCTCCGGTGAGCCGCCCAGCCGGCCTCCCGCCGGCCTCCCGCCGACCCCTCAGCCGACCGCTCAGCCCACCTCGGTGACCACCTGGAAGAGGACCGGCGAGCTCGGGAAGTCGGCCCAGCCCGGCGCCGTCACGACCTCGCGGAACTCCGCCGTGGCGTGCGCGGTCCGGAAGTGTTGCTCGCTGTCCCAGGTGGCGACGTTCACCCAGCGGTACGCCGCGTCGTCGCTGACGGCACGGTGCAGCCGTAGCGACCGGAAACCCGGCTGGCGGGTGAAGTAGTGGCTCGTCTGCTCCCAGAGCGCGTGGAAGTCCTCGTCGCGCTCGGCCGGCACCTGGAAGCTGTTCATCAGCGTCACCGGGCCGCTCGTCGCTGTCCCGGTCGCGGCGACCCGCTCGTCGGCGTCGATCACCGGGTCACCGGTCATGATCGGTCTCCTCTCGATGCCGGGTCCGCTCCGGCATCCGGGGCGTCCGGGGCGTCGTGGAGCAAGGTGGACGCGTGCGTGGTGCCGGCGCCGGCCGAGAGGACCCACGTCTGCGGGGCGTCGGGGTCTGCGGGGGCCAGCGGGACGACGGTCACGCCGAGCAGCCAGGCCCACCGTGGCACGCCCGCAGGGCGGGTACGCCGGGCGCGACGCGTGGTCGTGAGCAGCCGCGTGGGCTGCGGAGCGGGAGCTGCGAGTGCGCAGTCGGTCATGGCAGAGAATCCTTCGGGTCTCGATCTTTGTTGCACTTGTGTGCAATGAATGCACAGCGGTATAGTGAACCGCGACGGACGATCCTGTCAAGACGGAAGGCGCATGAGGTGGTGGAGCAGACCGAGCAGGCGGGGACCGGCCGGGTCGCACAACGCCGGCGCACCCGGCGAGCGATCCTGGAGGCGACCACCGGTCTCCTCCAGGCCGGGACCGAGCCGTCGGTCAACGCCATCGCCGCCGCCGCGGACGTCTCGCGGCGCACGGTCTACCTCTACTACCCCACGCTCGACCAGCTCGTCCTCGACGCGACCATCGGCACCCTCAACGTCGACGTCGACGCGGCGCTCGGCGCGCAGACGTCGTCCGACCCGCGCCGGCGGCTGCTCACCTTGGTCACCGAGACGTTCGCGACGATGGAGACCTCGCTGCCCCTCGGCAGGAGGCTGATCAAGCTCACCGTCGACGCCGCGCCCCCCACCGACGGCGCTCCCAGACGCGGACACCGGCGGATCGGATGGATCGAGTGGGCCGTGGCACCGGTCCGCGACCGGCTGAGCGAGGCGGCGTACGACGACCTGGTCTCGTCGCTCGCGCTCGTGATCGGCTGGGAGGCCTTCATCGTGCTGCTGGACGTCCGTGGCCTCACGCCTGATCGAGCCCGCGCGGTGACGCTGCGGACGGCGGAGGCGATCCTCGATGCCGCGCTGGCGGAGTCGCCCGAGGACCGCGGCGGAGCGTGAGAGACGCTCGAGACGGGGCCGGAGACACGTCACGCGTGCGTCGGAAACGACGCACGCGTGACGCCTAGCCCCCCGGCCAAACACCGGCATCCTATCCGCGAGCGGATCGGTTGCCGACGGAGGAGAATCTAGTCTTTCGGCTCGTGTCGGCTAGTCCTTTCGGGCCAGTTCGGCCAAATTTGCCTCCAAAGATCCACGAGTTGTCACATTTCATGCCCAGAGGGGCCCAACCTCCGCCACAATCCCCCCATGGACGTCCGGGATGCCGACCTGCTCAAGGAGCTCGACCCCACCGAACTGGGGCAGCGGATCCGCGCTGCCCGCGTCGCGAAGGGGTGGACCCAGACGCAGCTCGCGGGAGATGACATCTCCGTGGGCTACGTCTCCCGCATCGAGTCAGGCCAGCGTCGGCCGAACAGCCAGACGCTGGACGACCTCGCCACGCGACTCGGCGTACCCACCGAGCACCTGCTTCGTGGGGTGACCGCGCGCGAGTACGACGAGATCAAGCTGACCATGGACTTCGCCGAGCTCTCGCTCGAGACCGGCCAGCACATCGAGGCGGAGCGTCAGGCGCGCGATGCCGTCGAGCGCTCGACCGTCGCCTCGCAGGACGAGCTCGCCTTCCGTGGGCGGTTCATCGTCGCCCGCGCCCTGGAGGGCCAGGGCAACATCGACGACGCGATCCTGGAGCTCGAGCCCCTCGTGCGCTCGCGCCAGGGCGGCGTGCTCCGCATCCAGGCCGCGATCGCGCTGTGCCGGTGCTACCGCCAGTCCGGCGACTTCAGCCAGGCCATCGAGGTCGGCGAGCGCGTGCTCGCCCAGCTCAGCAACTCACCGCTGGACGCCAGCGACGAGAGCGTGCAGATGGCTGTCACCCTCGCGGCGGCGTACTACTTCCGCGGCGACACCGGCCAGGCCGTACGGATCTGTCGCAAGGCGATCACCAAGGCAGAGGCGATCGCGTCCCCGGGCGCGCGTGCCGCGGCGTACTGGAACGCGAGTGTCTTCGAGTCCGAGCGCGGCTCGGTGTCGAACGCCGTGGCGATGGCCGAGCGCGCCCTCGCCCTGATGGCCGAAGGGCAGGACTCGCGCAACCTCGCGCGCCTGCGCACCCAGGTCGGCATCATGCAGCTCGAGCTCGACCCGCCCGACGTGGCGGCCGCGCACGTGCAGCTGGACAAGGCGGCCGAAGAGCTGCCGTGGTGCAGCGCGAGCCCGCTCGAGATCGCGACGAACGAGCTCGCTCGAGCCCGCGCGTTCATGCTCGACGGTGAGCTCGATCTCGCCGAGGAGACCTGCCGGCAGACCTTCGAGGTCGCCACGTCCGAGGCGCCCAGCACTGCGGCGCACGCCCGAGCAGTCCTCGGTCAGATCCAGTACGCGCGCGGCGACGTGGAAGAGGCCAAGGTGACCTACCGCCAGGCCGTGTTCTTCCTGACCGGGGCAGGCGCTGACCAAGACGCAGCACAGCTGTGGTTCGACTTGGCTGACCTGCTTGAAGACGTGGGTGATCTCGACGCGGCCCGTGATGCCTACCGGAGTGCGGCGGCGAGCACTGGCCTACGGTCCCGTTCGAAGTCCCGCGTCAGCGTGACGTTGTAAGGGTCAGCAGCAGACGGAGCGACCGGTGTCGCCGCGGTTCAGACTGCGGCCGGCGTCCGCGCCCGTGGCGGGCGAGACGGCGACGATGCCGAGTGCAGCAACGAACGTGGTAGCGATCGCTGCGAGCTTGATGCGAGTGTGACGTGCCATGTGAGTGTTCTCCCTGTGTCGTGCTAGGTCCCGAGCTCCGGGGAGCAGTCTGGTCCACGTCCTGGCACATTTGGAAGTCTTGACTTGCACCCACGTGTCGTGTGTGGCGTCTGTGACTTCTACCAGAACGCTCCCAACTTCCCCTCTGAGCGTGGTCCAGCGTGTTTTTCTAGGTGTTAGGTAAAAACCCCGGGAATTTGCAGAATCTGCATCCCAAGAACGTGCGACGTGTAAACTTGAGTCAACATCAGATGGCAACCCCCCAGCCATCAGATGCCACAACATCGGATGGCAACCCCCCAGCCATCAGGTGGAGAGCTCGCAGACGCCAGCCCCCCAGGCCAAATGCGAGACCGCGACTGGATCTCTTCCACTCGCGAACAGGCCCCCCGCATCCGTGCGGGGGGCTCTTACATTTGCGGGTTCTTTACCTTTTGACAAGGCTCCCCGATAAACGCCCCCTATTTGCGTTGCTAACCACGCTGAGAGCTGGACTAGACCAGTTGGTCAAGACCGGGCCGTTCGGCTGTGCCGGAGGGGCCTGATGTGCCCGTCGGAGCGGGGACCATGGCCGGTGTCGAGGGGTCCGTTGGGCCCGCGAACGACGGGTCCAAGGACACCAATCCGAGGACGCACCCGTCGTACGTCGTCCTCCGATCCCGCAGGGGGACCACCTTCGAGGCGTGCGAACGGCGTGTGACAGGCTCGCGATCATGCTCGACGACGCCGCCCGACGCACGCTCGACCTCGAGGCCAGCTGGTGGCGGTACGCCGGCACCAAGGACGCCGCGATCCGCGACCGGTTCGCCGAGGATCCGGCGACGTACTACCGCCGCCTCGGCCGGCTCATCGACGATGCCGCGGCCCTGGACTACGCGCCGGTGCTCGTGCGCCGGCTACGTCGACAGCGTGCGCGACGCATCGGATCGCGCTCCGGTCGTCGCCTCGCAGGCTGACCAGCGCAGGCGATCGAGGCCGCGAAAACCCTTGTCCTGAGGGTCACTCTCGTCTCGGTCGTCCTGCCACGAAGACGCAGAAGGCCCGGACGAAGCCGGGCCCACTCACGCGTTTCCAGTGGAGCTGAGGGGACTCGAACCCCTGACCCTCTCATTGCGAACGAGATGCGCTACCAGCTGCGCCACAGCCCCAGGACGTCGCCGTTCGGGCGACGCGGAGCGCAAGGCTAGCACCGCGGATCGGCCGGTCCCGAATCGGCTCGGGCGCCCCTGACGGGTGTTCTCAGGTCAGGTTCCGACGGCCTCGTCGCCGGCCTCGTCCTTGCGTGAGACGCGACGACGGACGCGGTCTGCGGCCTCGGCCTCACGGGCCAGCGCCGAGTCGGCCTCGGTGCGTCCGGAGGTCCACACGCCCGTCGAGTCCAGGTCGATCGTGCGCACCGTCCGCCGGGCCGGCGGCTTCGACACGTACGTCGGAAGCGTCACCGGCACCGGGTCCCAGAGTTTTGGGTCGCGTGCCTCCGGAGGGGTCTCGTCCGCATCCTTGCCGTCGGGTGGCACGGGCGCGATCTCGCCGGTCAGGTCCGCATCGGCGAGATCGACCGGGTGCCAGGAGCGTTCCTTGCGGACCATCAGCCGGCAGGCGACGAGCCAGGCCAGGAGCAGGCCAGCCGGGATCGCGGCGTAGGTCCACCCGAGCCGATGCAGGGCGGCCGCGGTGACGGTGGCGGTGATCGCGAGCAGCAGCAGCCCGAGCACGCGGCGACGACGCCGGGTGGCCCGCTGGGTCGTGGCGCGGCGGGCGGCGTACTGCTCATCGGCCGAGGGCGGCGTGACGGGTCGGACCTCGTCGCGGGGAGGCGTGACCACCAGTCGCGCCGACCGAGCGCTCACGGGCTCGCGTCGCGCGAGCACCCGCATGCTCTGCGAGAACCGGTCGACCGAGCGACCTCGGACGACGTCGTCGTGGTGGCGGAGCGCCTTGGGGATCAGGTAGGCGGCCCAGGCGACGGCGAGGGCCACGAAGATGAGTCCGCTCAGGTCCGTTGTCACGACCCGACCCTAGGTTCGGCCGCACAACCGGGGACGGATGTCAACAGGTGTGTCGCGAAATCACTCCTGTGACTGTTGGGACGCCGCCAGTCGCGCGAGCATCCCGTCGGGGCACTCCTCGACGGTGATCGCGTAGATCCGGTGGTCGCGCCAGGCTCCGTCGATGTGCAGGAACCGGGGGGCGTATCCGACCTCGCGGATGCCGAGCTTCTCGACCACGCGCAGCGAGTTGGAGTTCTCCGGACGGATCGCCACCTCGATCCGGTGGAGCCCGGCCGAGCGGAAGCAGTGGTCGATGACCAGGGCCACGGCCGTCGGCATCACCCCACGACCGGCCGCGTCGTGATCGAGCCAGTAGCCGACCGAGGCGAACTGCGCGGAGCCCCGGACGATGTTGTTGACCGTGACCTGGCCGGCGAACCGTCCGTCGACCTCGATCGCGAACGGCATGCCGAGGCCTTCCCGAGCACTGCGGTGCATGCGCGTGACCAGGGCCCGGAACGTCGCGGGGCGCTCGGAGCCTCCGGGTGGCACGGTGGCTTCCCACGGCTGCAGCCAGGCCGCGTTGCGCCGGCGTACGGCGCGCCAGGCCCGGGCGTCCCGGTAGCGCAGGGGACGGAGGGTCACGGCGCCGTACTGCAGGGTGGCGGGCCACCCCGCGGTCATCCGTTGCCTCCGTGGTCGCTCCCGACGATCTGCTCGACGGCGTGGACCAGCAGGGGCTCGAGGACGGCGATGGCGTCCTTCACGCCACCGCGCGACCCGGGCAGGTTGACCACGAGGCAGTCACCGGCGACTCCGGCCAGGCCGCGCGACAGCGCTGCCGTCGGCACACCCTTGCTCACGCCGTACGCGCGGAC
Organism: uncultured Actinomycetota bacterium; assembly: GCA_963759515.1. Taxonomy (GTDB): domain Bacteria; phylum Actinomycetota; class Actinomycetes; order Propionibacteriales; family Nocardioidaceae; genus Nocardioides. The sequence goes on from CAVWZR010000022.1 coordinate 97,910, forward strand.
GGCCTCGGCGATGCCGGGTACCTCGCGGTCGAGCAGCGGACGAGTGGCCTCGGGAGTGCGATCGGTCGGGGTCAGGCCGGTGCCACCCGTCGTGAGGACCACCCGGGCACCGCCGGCGACCTCCGCGGCGATGGCCGCGCCGACCGGATCACCGTCGGGGACGACGATCGGCTCGGCGCACAGGAACCCCAGCGAGACGAGCAGGTCGACGAGCAGCGGCCCGGTCGTGTCGTCGTACACACCCGCCGCGGCACGGTTGGACGCGACCACCACGGCACCTCTCATCGCCATGCGGTCACCGTACGAAGTCGCCGGACTTGCCGCCGGACTTGGTCAGGACGCGGACGTCGCTGATCACGGCGCGCTTGTCCACGGCCTTGACCATGTCGACGACCGTCAGCCCGGCCACGGCCACCGCGGTCAGCGCCTCCATCTCGACCCCGGTGCGGTCGGTCGTGCGCACGGTGGCGGTGATCTCGACGGCGTCGTCGGTGACCTCGAGGTCGACGGTCACCGACGAGAGTGCGAGCGGGTGGCAGAGCGGGATCAAGGACGGCGTCTGCTTCGCCCCCATGATGCCGGCGAGCCGCGCGACGGCGAGCGTGTCTCCCTTGGGTACGCCGGCGCCCCGGAGCAGGCCGACGACCTCGGCGGAGACGAGGACCCGGCCGGCCGCGACAGCCTCCCGCGCCGTGACGTCCTTGCCGGACACGTCGACCATGCGGGCCGCGCCGGACTCGTCGACGTGGGTCAGGCGGTCGGCCATGGGGATCTCCTGCGTGGGTCTAGAACGCCTCGTCGAGCGGCAGCACGGTCACTGTCTCACCAGCCTCGACGGAGGTCACGGACTCGGGCACCACGATCAGCGCGTCGGACTCCGCGAGGTCGCCGATCAGGTGCGACCCCTGCGGCCCGACCGGCGTGACGGCGAGGCGCCCGTCGACCACCGAGAGCGTGCCGCGGGCGAACTGACGACGCCCGGCCGGCGAGCGGAGGTCGTGGGTGATGACGGCGTCCGCCGACGGCCGGACGTACGGCGTACGACCCATCAGCCGGCGGATCGCCGGCAGCGCGAACTGCTCGAACGAGATGTACGCCGACACCGGGTTGCCGGGCAGCGTGATGATCGGGACGGAGTCCTCGCCCACCGTGCCGAAGCCCTGCGGCTTGCCCGGCTGCATCGCGACCCCTCCGAACCAGACGGTGCCGAGCGGTGACAGCGCCTCCTTCACGACGTCGTAGTCGCCCATCGAGACGCCACCGCTCGTGATCACGAGGTCGGCCCGGACCAGCTGGTCGTTCAGCGAGCCCAGGAACGTGCGAGGGTCGTCGGGCACGATCCCGACCCGGTACGCGATCGCGCCGGCCTGACGGGCGGCCGCGGCCAGCAGGAACGAGTTGCCGTCGTACACCGAGTCGTGCCCGAGCGACGAGCCCGGCTCGCGGAGCTCGGAGCCCGTCGAGAGGACGACGACGCGAGGACGCGGGCGCGACCGCACGGACGCCCTGCCCACGGCCGCCAGGAGCCCGATCTGCCGGGCCCCGAGCACCGTGCCCACCTCGACCAGCAGATCGCCCTCCTGGACGTCCTGGCCCTGGGGGCGCACGTGCTGACCGGGCTGCGGCGCCCGTGAGATGAGGACCTGGGCGACGCCGCGGTCGGTCCATTCGTAGGGCACCACCGAGTCGGCGCCGGCCGGCACCGGTGCGCCCGTCATGATCTTGGCCGCCGTGCCGGGCGAGACCGCGAGCAACGTGGCCTGGCCTGCCCCGATCTCGCCGACCACCGGGAGATGGACCGGCGAGTCGTCGGACGCCGATGCGACGTCGGCGTGCGCCACGGCGTACCCGTCCATCGCGGAGTTGTCGAAGCCCGGCAGGGGGACGGACGCGTGGACGTCCTCGGCTGCCGCGAGGCCGAACGCCTCCATCAACGGCTGGTCGAAGGCCGGGAGCGGGTCGATCGCGGCGAGGATCCGGTCGAGGTGGTCCTCGACCGAGACGAGCTCGTCAGTCATGCTCCAAGACGCTACCCGCCGCGATGTGCTCGGCCGCCGCCGTCTCCAGCGTGACGTCGCCGACCACCTTCACCCGAGCCCCGAACGTCCAGTCGCCGTTGACCTTCAGCGACGAGGCCTCGCGCAGGCTGGGGGCACCGTCGGGGAAGCGGCGCTCGAACTCCGGCACCAGCTTGTAGTAGGACGAGTCGAGGTCCACGAACGGCACGTCGCCGGCCGGGTCGAGCACGAAGTCGCTGCCGACGTCGTACACGTCCGAGCGGAGCACGAGCAGGTCGTTGGTGGTCTTCACCGGCACGAACCGGTCGCGGCCGACCTCGATCGTGCGCGCGCCCTCGAACACCTCGATCGCCGCGCCCATCGCGGTCTCGATCTGGATCACCTCGGGGCTCGACGGGTCCGTCGGGTCGACCGTCTTGACGTTGCGGATCATCGGGAGCCCGAGGATGCCGTGCCGCGCGTCGAGCGCGTCGTTCATCGCACGCAGGTCGAACCAGAGGTTGTTGGTGGAGCAGAATCGGTGGCGATCGAGGTCGGCCAGAACGCGCCTGGTCCTTCTTGGACGTCTGAGCCGTCTCGCGCAGCACGATCCGCCCGTCCGACTTGCGACGCGCGAAGTGGCCGCCCTTGCGGTCGGACGGCGTACGCCGGACCGCCTCGATGGCGAACGGCGCACCCGACTCGGCGAACCATCCCGCGATGCGCGCGTCGGCGACGGCGCCCAGGTTGTCGCTGTTCGAGACGAATGCCCGGGTGAAGCCCTGGTCGAGGAGTCGTTGGAGGAGGCCGGTGCCCCTCAGCGCGGTGTACAGGTCGCCGTGACCCGGTGGGCACCACTCGAGGTCGCGGTCGCGCGCCCAGCTCACCGGGGTCAGGTCGTCCGTGCGCAGCTTCGGCTCACGGTTCTGCAGGAACTCCAGCGGCAGGCCCTCGACGGGGAGGTCGGCGTACCGCGCCAGTGCGTCCATGGTGTCGGTGGACGTGCGGAAGCTGTTCATGAACAGCAAGGGCAGCGGGGCGTCGTGCTCGCGTCGCAGGTGCAGCACCTGTCGGGCGATGACGTCGAGGAAGGACATCCCCTTGCGGACACAGAGCAGGCTCTTGGCACGCTCCATCCCCATCGAGGTGCCCAGCCCGCCGTTGAGCTTGATCACCGCCGTCGTGCGCAGCGCTTCCGACGCCGCGGCGTCGTCGACCTCGACGTCGTCGAGGCTCTCGCTGTCGAGCGGCTCGATGGAGTCCTCGGCGATCATCCCGGTCTCGCCGTGCTCGAGCAGCCGGTAGTAGTGGGCGAAGGTCTCGATGGCGACGGGGTCGAGGCCCGCCTCCGCCATCTTCGCCCGCGCGCGGTCGAGACCTCCACTGCTCACGCTGCGATCGTAGGCTGGGCGAGTGCCGCCCTCGCAATCCCAACCGGACGACCTGCCGATCTCTGAGGCTGCTGGGGCCAAGATCGCCCTCCGGGACCAGATCCGCACCGCACGCAACCGGTTGAGCGTGGCCGAGCTCGGCTCGCTGGGTCGGGGCCTGGCCGAGGTCGTGACCGCCCATCCCGACGTACGCCGCGCGGCGACCGTCACGGCGTACGTCTCGGTCGGGACGGAGCCGCCCACCGGTGCTCTGCTCGAGGCTCTGACCGCACTGGGGAAACGCGTGATCCTCCCGGTCGTGCAACGCGACATGGACCTCGACTGGGGCACCTGGCACGGGTCGACCTCGCTGGTGCCCGCGAGGTACGGACTGCTCGAGCCGACCGACCGGCTCGGGCTCGAGGCGATCGCGACGGCCGACGTCGTGCTGGTCCCGGGTCATGCCGTGTCGTCCTCAGGAGCGCGCCTGGGGCAGGGCGGTGGCTGCTACGACCGGGCGCTGACCCGGGTGCCGGTCGGCACGCCGGTCGTCTGTCTGGTGTACGACGACGAGGTCGGGCGCGACGTCCCGGTCGACGACTTCGACCAGCTCGTGACCGATGCGGCCACCCCCGAGCGCTGGATCCACCTCCGCTGAACCGATGACGTAGAATTGGCAGTCGCCGGTGGCGAGTGCCAACGGCGTTCGTGCGCCGAACGACCCGAGGACCGCTGCGTTGCCCACCTACCAGTACCGCTGCACCGAGTGCGACCACGCGTTCGAGGAGTTCCAGAGCTTCACCGACGACGCGCTGAGCGTGTGCCCCGTGTGTGGTGGGCGGCTGCGGAAGGTCTTCAACGCCGTCGGCGTCGTCTTCAAGGGCTCCGGGTTCTACCGCACCGACAGCCGGACCAAGGAGCCGTCCTCCTCCTCTTCGTCGTCCCCGGCGTCCTCGTCGTCCTCGTCGGGCGGTGAGGGGTCGGGCTCGAAGGAGTCGTCGACGACCACCTCGGACTCGTCGACGTCGTCCGGCTCGTCCGACTCGTCGTCCAGCTCGTCCTCCAGCTCGTCCTCCAGCTCCTCGTCGTCCGGCTCCTCGCCCTCGTCGACGACCGCGGGATCCGCGGCCGGGAGCTAGTCGGGGCCGCGGCCTGTGGAGAGACTCCGCGGGCGGGTCCTCGTGACACCTACCGTCGGGGCATGCCGTCCCCGCGCGAGCCGTCAGCCCTGGCCGACCGGCGTACCCGCCTGCGCCGCGCCGTACGCCGGACGGTGCTGGCGCGGCGCCGCCCGCTCGCGGCCCTGGCGGCTGCCGTCGCCGTCCTGGCCGGCGTGGCGGCCGCGCGACCACCGGGAGACGACACGGTCGCGGTGACGGTGGCCGCCCACGACCTGGTGTCCGGCACGGTGCTGACGTCCGGCGACCTGGAGGTCAGCAGGCTCCCGGTGGGGTCCGCCCCCGGTGGCCTCGAGACCCACCCGGCCGGCCGGACGCTGGCGGCGCCGGTCCGTCAGGGTGAGCCGATCACCGACGTGCGGCTGGTCGCCCCTGCCCTGGTCGCGGGCTATCCGGGGCGGGTGGCGATGCCGGTGCGGATCGCCGACGCCGACATGGTCGGACTGCTGAGGGTCGGCGACCACGTCGACCTCGTGGCGGCCGACCCGCGGGCCGGTACGGCGACGTACGCCGCGCTCGACGTGCCCGTGCTCGCCCTGCCCACACCGACCGACGACCACCGCTCCGAGACGCTCGGTGGTCGGCTGGTCGTCGTCGCCGTCCTGCCGGACGAGGTGGCCCAGATCGCGGGCGCCTCTGCGACCGACCTCCTCAGCGTGGTGATTTCTCGCTAGCGTGGCCAGCGTCTCGCGGCCACCGTCCGGGCGGCCCAGAGGGGAGAGCTATGACCGGGTTCAAGAACTTCATCCTCCGTGGCAACCTCGTCGAGCTGGCGGTCGCCTTCATCATGGCCACCGCGTTCGCCGTGGTCGTCACGACGTTCACCGCCATCATCCTTGACCTGATCGGCAAGGCCGGCGGGACGCCGGACTTCAGCAACTACACGCCGGGCGGCGTGCACGTGGGTGCGTTCATCACCGCCGTGGTGACGTTCCTGATCATCGCCGCCGTCGTGTACTTCTTCATCGTCGTGCCGTACACCAAGGCCAAGGAGCGCCTCTTCCCGACCGAGCCGGAGGGCACCCCGGCAGACATCGCCGTCCTGCAGGAGATCCGCGACCTGCTCGCCGCGCAGCGAGGCGGCACGACGCCTTCCGCCTGACCGAGCTGCAACCGAGCTCTGACCGAGCCCGGGCCGTCGTGCCTCAGCCGTGGTGCGGCGGCACCTGGCTGCGCAGCCAGCGGTCCTGGGCTTCGTCACGCTGCTTCGAGCTCTCGGGGTCCTGCTCGTCGGACGTCGTGTCCGGGAGGACGTCGCCGAACACCGCCGCGAGGCGGCGCTTGCGCTGCCACTCGGTCTCGACCGGCTCGTCGGTCTCGTCCGGCTCGACCGTCTCGTCGGTCACGACGGGCTCGTCGGCGGGCGGCGGCAGGTCGGGCGCGGACTCGTCCATCGGGGTGAGCCTCAGGCGCACAGGCCGTTGGCCAGGTTGTCGCCGGCCGACTGCTGCTCCTGCTGCCCGTTCTTCGGGTGCTTGGTCACGCCCGGGATCTGGTGAGCACTGACCGACCCGGAGAGCAGCGAGCGCGGCAGGGGCTTGTCGAGACGGATGTCGTCCCACAGCGTCTGTGGCCTCGGGTGCCCAGACGACGCGGTTGGGGTCCGAGGGGTCGACCTCCCACGGCGTCGTGACGAACTGGATCTTGTCGAGCCCGATGTTGCGGAACTTGTAGCCCAGCCCGGCGATCTTCGCGAGGCTGCCGATCCCTTCGTCGAGGTGGATCGACTTCGTCGCCGCGTCCAGGAACTTCAGCATGCTGAACGGTCGCGCCAGCATGTTGGCGTTGATCGCCTGGTGGGCCATCGACGCGATGAACGCCTGCTGACGCTTCATCCGGCCGATGTCGGAGCCGTTGCCGAGGTCGTGGCGCTCGCGGACGTAGTCGAGCGCCTGGTCACCGCTGAACTTGTGGGTGCCCGCCGGCAGGGTGATCCGACCGATCGGGTCGTCGACCGCGTGGGGCAGGCAGACCTCGACGCCGCCGAGTGCGTCGACCATCGACTTGAAGCCGGCGAAGTCCACGACGATCCAGTGCGACACCGGCACGTGGGTCAGCGAGATGAACTGACGGATCGTGCAGGCCGGGCCCCCGACGTTGAACGCCTCGTTCCACATCGTGCCCGTGACCGCGTCGGAGATGGGCTTGCCGGCGTTGTCCAGGCAGCTGGGGCGGTCGACCACCGAGTCGCGCGGGATGCTCACGCCGTACGCGCGCGAACGGTCCGCGGACAGGTGGAGCAGGATCGTGGTGTCGGAGCGCTGGCCGATCCCGGTCAGGTTGTCGACGTGGTCGCCAGGGCGCGTCACGGTTGTCCGAGCCCATCACCAGGATGTTGATCGGTCCGGACGGGGCCGGCCACTTGCGCTTGTCCTCGGCGGACTGGGTCCCGATGGCCTTGGTGAGGTCCTCGGCGTCGAGGTTGCCGTTGTAGTGGCGGTACAGGAAGACGACGGTGAGCCCGGTGACCAGGGCGATCACGACGAGCGTCGCGGTGACGACCTTGGCCACCGTGTGCCGGACCTTGATGTCCCCCTTGCGCTTGCCGCCCTCGTCGGCGCCGGCGTCACCGGCGTCGGGGGGAAGCGCGGACATGGGCGATGGACCTCGGGTACGGAGAAGAGTGCCGGCCTCTGGGCGCGGCCGGGCACCCCGAACATACGGGGTGTTTCCAAAGTGTGACGATCAAGTGGAGTGATCTCAACTCGTCGGCGTACTGACGCGTAACCGACGCGCCGATCGGGGTGACTCCCGAGGCCCGCGGGGACAGACTGGGCCCATGCGTCGCGTGATCTCGGCCCTGGTGTGTGTCTCGTCGCTGCTGGTCGCCGCGTGCACGACGGCCGCCTCGAGCTCGGCCTCGGGCCCTTCCGCGGGCTCAGGCGGGCCGTCCGCGACGACCAGTCGTGCCACGGCGGAGTCGCCGGACTCGTCGTCGGCCACCCCGGACGGGACGGACCGCGCCAGCGCCTTCACGCCGTGGTGGACCTACCACCGCACCGCCTCACGCGCCGGCCATGCCGCCCACCGGGTGGGGACGCCGCTGGAGCCGGCCTGGACGAAGGGCCTCGGCCAGGCGGTGTACGGCGAGCCACTCGTCGTCGGCAGCACGCTGATCGTCGCGACGGAGGGCAACCGCGTCTTCGGCCTCAACGCCCGCACCGGCCATGTCCGGTGGAAGACCGGTCTGGGATCCCCGCAGCCACTGAACGGCCTTCCCTGCGGGAACATCGACCCGCTCGGCATCACCGGTACACCGGCGTACGACCCGAAGACGGGATCGGTGTTCGCGGTCGCGGAGACCGTCGGTGGTCATCACACGCTGTGGGCGCTTGACGCGAAGACCGGGTCCAAGCAGTGGCACGAGAGTCTCGACGTCCTGCCCGATCGCAACCGCATGGCCGAGCAGGAGCGTTCGGCGGTCCTGGTCGAGCACGGCCGGGTGGTGGTCTCGTTCGGCGGGCTCGCGGGTGATTGCGACAACTACGTCGGCTACCTGACCTCGACCTCGGTGCGCGGCACCGGCACGACGTTCCACTACGCCGTCCCGACGGCGCGCGAGGCCGGCATGTGGGCGCCGCCCGGTCCGGTGCTGGGGCGTAACGGTCACGTCTACGTCGCCAGCGGGAACGGCGCCGAGCTCCACGGCCGTTGGGACAAGAGCGACTCGGTCACCGAGCTGACTCCACGGAAGCTGCACCGGCTCTCGGTGTTCGCGCCGAAGACGTGGAAGGACGACAACATCCGGGACCTCGACCTGGGCTCGATGTCGCCGATGTCCGTACCGTCCATCCGGCGGATCGTGATCGCGGGCAAACGCGGTGTCGTCTACCTGTTGCACGAACACATGCACGGGGTCGGTTCGGCGATCACGAACCTCTCCGGGTGCCACGCCTTCAGTGGTGCCGCCCGCGTCGGACGAACGGTCCTCATGCCCTGCCTGGGCGAGGGGCAGGTGCGAGAGCTCCGGGTCACCAAGTCCGGCCTCCAGTGGGGATGGTCAGCCGACGTCTACGGCGCCCCGGTGATCGCCGGCCCTCGCGTGTACGTCTCCGACCGGGACTCGGGGGACCTGGTCGTGCTGCGGCTGTCGGACGGGTCCGTCGTCCAGCGCATCGCGGCCGGCGCTCACACCCACTTCCCTTCCGCGGTGGTCGACGGTGGCTTCGTCTTCGTCCCGACCCTGACCGGCGTGAGGGCGTTTCGCGGCTGAGAAGATGGCGCCCACGCCCCAGTAGCTCAGTGGATAGAGCAGCCGCCTCCTAAGCGAAAGGTCGGGAGTTCGACTCTGGCCTGGGGCACGCGAGGACGTTCCGCCGCGGCGAAGCCGTCGGCGGAACGAGCGGAGCGTGCGCCGAGCGAGCTTGCTCGCCAGGCGATCGGAGCCGTGGCGTCATCGACGCCCAGCCTGACCGATCAGCCTGGACATCTCGTCGTCGTCGAGCGACGATCGCCGCGGCGAAGGCGGCCTGCTCGAAGGCCTCACGGTCTCGGGTGTAGGCGTTCGGCTCACCCTCGTCATCGTCACCGGTGGCCAACAGCACGGCCGTGCGCACCACGATGAGCGGCCAGACGGCGCTCAGCTCGTCGTCGGTCAACGCCACCCGACTGACGAACGACTCGACCAGCGCCAGGACGGCAGCGACGTCATCGGGGGTCTTCCCCAGGACGCAGGCCGCGGCCACCGCGAGCTCGCCGCACCGCCAGCTGACGCCGACGTCTCCGAAGTCGATGACCGCGACCTCGTCGGTCGGGGTCAGCAGCACGTTGCTGTCGGAGATGTCGCCGTGGATGACCTGGACCGGCAACCGACTTCCCACGGCCGCGACTCGGTCGAGCGACGAGCCGACGGCCTCTCGCAGAGACGGGTTCTTCTCCTCGAGCACTGCTCCTGCCGACCGGAGATCCCACTCCGAGTCACGAACCGCACCCGGATGCGTGAACCCCGACAGCGTTCGAGCCATCTCGCCTGCTGCCAGTGCCCAGGGCTCGGCAGTCAGCCGACCCCAGCGTCGAGGACCGGTCGAAGAGGGACTCGCCCTCGATGAAGGTCACCACGTGCGCCAGGTAGTCCCGGTCTCCGAAGAGCACTCGCGTCACGTCGTGCACGAGGGTCGGCACGACCACGTCGGACGCCGCTGCCGCGCGCAGGGCGGCGGTCTGTGCCTCGAGGGCGGACGGCTTCCAGGCAGGGTTGGCGATCTTGACGATCACCCGGCCGCGCGCCGACTCGAAGAGGAAGTTGCGGTCCTGGTGGGACCCGAGCTCCTGGACGAAGTCACCCAGCCCCCACCGCTCGCTGCGCGGTCACCGTCACCTCGGCGACGCTGACACAGGACGCGCCCCGGCCAGCCAGGTCTGCTCCTCGCCGCTCCCGGAAGGGTTGTCCATGTCTCGCGCTACTCGCCGTGGGTGACGGCGCCGCCGACCACGACCAGGTCGGGCTCCACGTCTGGAAATGGCGTCGGCCTCCATCGCGAACGGGTCCTCGGGCACGACGACGAGGTCTCCCAGTGCCCCCGGCCTGATCACGCCGCGCTTCCCCTCGTCGAACGTGGCATAGGCCGAGAACGTCGTGTACGTGCGCAGCGCCGTTGCGAAGTCCACGCGCTCCTCCGGCGCGAGCACCATGCCGTGCTTGTTGCGACGGTGCATCATGCAGGCCATGCCGAACCACGGGCTGGTCGCGAACGGCTGCGTTCCCGCAGAGTCGGAGTTGCCGGGTGGCTGGAGCCCCGCGTCGATCATGGTGCGGTACGGGAAGTCGATCCTCGAGTAGCTCGGGTCACCACTGGGGTCGTGGGCGTACATGAACGCCGCGGTGGGGACCGCGATCACACCCAGCTCCTTGATCCGCTCGAGCTGGCTCGCATCCTTGATGTGGTTCGCCAGGTGCTCCACGCGGATGCGATGGTCCTTGCCGGGAACGGCGCGGGTGGCCTCGGCGATCGCGTCCAGCGTCAGCTCCTGGGCGGCGTCCCCGATGGCGTGCAACCAGAGCTGGACATCGGCTTCGAGGCATCGGGTGACGAGGCGGACCACGTCGTTGTAGGGGCGGCCCATCAGTCCCCACCGCCCCGGTGTGCGATCGAGCTGACTCCGGTCGAAGGCCGCCTCGTCGTCCCCGTCGACGAAGACCTTGAGAGCCCCGAGTCTCAGGTCGTCATCCCCGAACCCGGTCTGCAGTCCCAGACTGAGGAAGCCGTCCAGATCGGGAACCGTGGGCTGGTGCCCCGGCGCCAGGATCGGGTTCACCACGATGCGGCTCGAGAGCCGGCCGGCCCGTTTGACTCGCTGCCAGGCGCGCGTGCCGTTGGTCGTGGCGGGCAGCTCGTGGACCGTCGTCACGCCATGCCGGGTGAAGCAGTCGGCCAGGTCTCGGGCGAGCGCCTCCTCGAGCCACTCGATGCCGGGGTACGGCGTCCCGAGGAGATCGAATCCCTCCTCGATCAAGCCCGTGGCGTTGCCGTCGTCGTCGCGCTCGACCCGACTGTGGGGAGGTGGCACGAAGGTCCGATCGATCCCGGCCCGTTGAAGTGCCGTGGAGTTGGCCATGAGCAGGTGCATGCTCCAGCGGATGGCCACCGGATTGGCCGGCGCGACCCGATCGAGCTCCTCGCGACCGGGCAGGTCCTGGCCGAACGTCGCCTGGCAGACGACCCACCCTCCGGGCTCCGACCTCTCGACGGCCACCGCGACCCGTCGCAGCGTCTCCTCCCGCGATGCGTTGCGGACGTCGTGCCACCAGCCGTTCGAGTACGCCGCCAGCTCGATGTGGGCGTGCGCATCGATCAATCCGGGCAGCACCGTCCTTCCGCCCAGGTCGATCCGGCGGACTCCAGGTGGCGCCTTGCTCGTCACCTCCGCATCGGTGCCGACCGACGTGACGAGGCCGTGCTCGACCAGCACCGCCTCGCCCTGTGTGTCGGAGGAGTCGAGCGTGTGGACCCTGCCGTTCGTCAGCAGGATGCTGCGGTTGTCCGTGTCCATGCCTCTCCCGGCACTCAGGTCCAGTCGGCGAAACGCCGCCGCTGAGTAAAGCAGGAGAACAGAGCCCGACACCGCTTGAGCCGTTCGCCGGACACGAGCGGTCCGGAGGGCGAGAATCGTCGTCATCTTCGGGCCCCTCGAGCGCTCGCGAACTACACGTTTGTAGTTCCCTCAACCCTCTCCCGTCACGTCTTTCACACAGTTACCGTCTGCCCCATGCGTATCGGACGACGCTCAGATCGGCGTGCCTCCATGACACGTCGCGTGGGCGTCTCCGCGATCCTGGGACTGCTGGCGGCGGCGCTCGTACCCCTCCTCCATCCCGAGCCGGTGAGCGCGGCGTCGGGCGTCGACGACTACCCGCCGCGGCTGAAGAACGCGCCGCAGGACTCGCTGGTCGACCCCTGGCAGTTCTACAACCGCGAGTGCACGTCGTGGGTGGCCTGGCGACTCAACTCGGAGAACAAGGTCGACTTCTACAACTACTGGCAGGGACAGCACTGGGGCGACGCGTCGCACTGGAAGGCGGCTGCGGTGGCGGCCGGCGTCCCGGTCGACAACAAGGCGTCCCGAGGCGCGGTGGCGTGGTGGGCGGCCGGCTCGGCCGGCTCCTCGCGTGGTCACGTCGCGTGGGTGCAGACCGCCGGCAGCGACGCCATCACGATCGAGGAGTACAACTACCTCCACCGCGGTGGCTACGACACCCGCACGATCTCCAGCTCCAGCTCGCTGTGGCCGAGCGGGTTCATCCACGTCAAGGACTCCCAGCTCCTCAACACCGGGGCGCCGACGGTGTCGGGTACGCCGCAGGTCGGCAAGAAGCTCAGGACCACGCACGGCACCTGGAGCGGCAAGAAGCTCACCTTCAGCTACCAGTGGCTGGCCAACGGCAAGCCGATCGCCGGCGCCACGAAGCGTGCGTTCAGCCCGGGTGCGGGTCAGGTCGGCAAGCACCTCCGCGCCAAGGTCACCGCGACCCAGTCCGGGTCACATGAAGGCAGCGCTCGGTCGGAGCCCACCGACGGCGTCGCCAAGGGCGTCTTCGTGAACACCGATGAGCCGGCCGTGGACGGCAAGCCCCAGGTCGGCGTCCCGTTGGCCGCGGACCGCGGGACGTGGAGCCCGAAGGGCACGTTCAGCTACCAGTGGTACGCCGGAGGCGACGCCGCTCGACGGAGCCACCGACGAGACCTATACCCCCACCGCCGACCAGCTCGGCCAGGGCGTGAAGGTCCGGGTCACCCTGTCGGCGCCCGGCTACAAGACCATGCACCTCAAGTCCGATCCCAGCGACCATGTCGCACCCGGTCACTTCAAGGCGAGCACCCCACCGACGGTGTCGGGCGTCGCTCAGGTCGACCAACCCCTGACCGCGAGCCCGGGCACCTGGACGCCCGCCGGCTCACTGAGCTACCAGTGGCTGGTCGACGGCAAGCCGGTCCACGGCGCCACCGGCACGGGGTACACCCCGAAGCCGGCCGACCTGCACCAGACCATCGCGATCCAGGTCACCGTCAAGGAGCGCGGGTACGACGACGCCGTCGCCACGTCCGTCCCCACGGCCGACGTCGCACCGGGCAACTTCCTCAACAGCGAGCCGCCCACGATCTCGGGCACCGCGCAGGTCGGTGTGCCGCTGACCGGTCACAAGGGAGTGTGGTCACCGAAGGCGACCATCGCCTACCAGTGGCTCGTCGACTCCCAGGTCGTGCCCGACGCCACCCGACGCACCTTCACCCCCCGCCCGCAGGACGCCGGCGGACAGGTGAGCCTCGTCGTGACGGCGTCGCGCGACGGCTACCTGACCTCCTCCGTGGTCTCCGCGGCGACCGCCGAGACGCTCCCCGGAGTGATCGAGAGCCGGAAGAACCCGGTCGTGAGCGGTCACGCCGTGGTCGGTCGGAAGCTGCGCACCACCGACGGCAGCTGGTCGATCACGCCCGACGAGTTCGGCTACCAGTGGTACGCCGGCCATCACAAGATCCACGGCGCCACGAGCTCGACGTACGTCGTCACCGCGGACGAGGCCGGCCATCGGATCCACGTGGTGGTCACGGCCAAGCACCAGGGCTACACGTCGCTGTCCGCGAGCTCGGGCTCGACCGACCGGGTCGTCTTCGGGCGCGTCGCGTTCGACAAGCCGACCATCCGTGGCCACGCCGTCGTGGGACGCACGCTCCGAGCCCACCTCACCTCGGTCGAGCCGGGAGCGGCGAAGGCCCACTACCGGTGGTACCGCGACAGCGAGCCGATCCGGGGCGCGCGTGACGCGACGTACGCCGTGCAGGAGGCGGACCTCGGCCACCGGATCCACGTCGTGGTGACCCTGGATGCTGACGACTGGGTGTCCCGCACGAGGCGTTCGGAGGCCACCGGCGACGTCAGGACGACGCCCCACCTGCACGCCCACACATCGCTGCGATCGGGTCGGGTCTTCCTCCGCCTGCTCGTGAGCGCGCCCGGGATGTCGGCGCCGAACGGCTCGGTGCGGGTGTGGCGCGGGTCGGTCGTCGTCGGTCGCTTCCAGGTCGTCGACGGGCACGGCAGCAAGCTGCTGGCCAAGCTGCGGCACGGGAAGCACGAGCTGACCGTGGTCTACCGCGGCGGTCCGCTGGAGCAGGTGACGCGCACGACCGTGACCGTCACCGTCTCGTAGCCGCCTACAGGACCTCGAACTTCAGGCCGGCCGCGACGAGCCGGGCGGTGAGCGCGTCACCCATCGCGTGGGCGGTGGTGACCTGGCCGGCGGTCGGCGGGTTGGAGTCGAAGGCGAGGCACAACGCGGACTCGGCCAGCATCTTGGCGGTCTCGTCGTACCCCGGGTCACCGCCGGAGACGCGCGTGTGCACCGTCTGCCCGCCGCCCTCGCCGATGAAGTCGACCTTGAACCACGAGCGCGCACGCCGCGCGGCGTCGGGCCCCTCCCCCTGCGGGATGCGGGTCAGCAGGGCCCGGCGCAGCGGCGGCACCTGAGCGGCGACGCCCAGGGCGGCCACCGTCGTCGCACCGCCCACGGCGTAGCGCAGGGTCTTGGTGCCGGCGTAGTGCGAGTAGCGGAACTCGGGCCCGTACGCCGGCAGCGCGGCACCGCTCCGCGCCACGATCATCGGGTCGATCGTGGGCAGAGGCACCAACCAGCGACCCAGTGCGGAGTCGCGGTGCGGCTTGCCGGCGACGGCGCGCGACGTCCGGCCCTCGGGACGAGGCTCGATCGCCCGACGCGCCGCGTAGGCCGCCCTGCTCCGCCGGATCCGCGAGAAGCCGTTCATCGCGGTGTGGAACGTGCCTCCCGACACCATGGCGCCGGCCCGGACCACGCCCCGGACCGTGAGCGGGACGTCGTCGGGCAGCTGCTGGACCGTGAAGAAGGCGCCCAGATCGTGGGGGATCGAGTCGAAGCCGCAGGCGTGCACGAGGCGGGCACCCGTCTGCTGGGCCGTGGCGTGGTGGGCGACGTACGCGCGGTCGACGAACTCCGGCTCGCCGGTGAGGTCGACGTAGTCCGTGCCGGCCTCGGCGCAGGCCGCGACCAACGGCTCGCCGTAGTGGAGGTAGGGGCCGACCGTGGTGATCACCACCCGGGCGCGGTTGGCGACGTCCTTGAGGGAGACGTCGTCGGTCACGTCGGCGTGGAGCAGGGGAAGCTCGCCCAGCGAGTCGTCGATCGCGGCCAGGTGGTCACGCACCGACTCGAGCTTCTCCGGGTTGCGCCCGGCGAGCCCCCAGCGAAGGCCGTTCGGGGCGTGACGGGCGAGATACTCCGCGGTGAGTCGTCCGGTGAAGCCGGTGGCACCGAACAGCACCACGTCGAGCTCACGGTCCGACGACGCGGCGGGGGACGCATCGGTCATGCACTGCATCGTCGCAGCAGTGGAACCCCGAGACCAGAGCGCGCGTCAGATGACCCATGACCGGATCGACCGTGCTGCGCAGGATCGTCGCGAGCATCACCGCGCTCGTCGCGATGGTCGGCGCCTTCGCGGCCGGGTTCCTGGTGTCGGATGCTCGCAGCGGCGAGCCACCGGCGTACCGACTCAGCGCCGCGGGTCTGGACAGCGGGCTGTCGTGCGACCGGCTGCGGCAGTGGTACGTCGACCACGCCCTCGAACGGGTGACCGCGTGGGGCTGGAGCTCGCCGATCTATGCAGATGCGATCCCCCTGGCCGGAGGGGATGTCGCCGCCGCTCCGAACGCGCCCGCTGCGAAGGGATCGCTGGACACCGCGACGAGTAGCGGCACGGGCACGAACGTGCAGGAGGCCGACGTCGACGAGCCCGACCTGGCAAAGGTCTCCGGTGACCTGCTGGTCCGGGTCGACGGCGGCACGCTCAAGACCGACGACGTGAGCGGCGCAGAGCCGAGGCGCCTCGGTGTCGCACCTCTCGACCGCATGGGTGACCCGCAGCTCCTGCTGTCGGGCGACCGTGCGGTCGTCCTCGGCTCCGAGATCGACGACCCGACCGCAGGGGCTCCTCTTGTCCAGCCGGCCCCGCGCACGTGGGTGCGTACCTACGACCTGAGTGACCCCACCGACCCGACGCTGGTCGACTCGCGCCTGTACGAAGGCTCGCTCGTCGCGGCGCGACAGGTCGGCTCCACGGTGCGGCTGGTGCTGAACGGCGGGCTGCCGTCGTTCGCCTTCACCCAGCCCTCCGCCGAGGTCACCGAGAGCCAGGCACGTGCCCGCAACCGCGAGGTCGTGCGCGACTCGACTGCGTCCGACTGGCTGCCGCAGGTCACGGCGTACACCGAGGATCTGGGAAGCACGCGACCGCTCCTCGACTGCTCCGAGGTCTCCGTGCCCGAGACGTTCAACGGCCTGGGCACCCTCAGCATCGTCGGCTTCGACCCGGCCGAGCCCGGGGTCACGGACTCGTCGGCCGTCACGACCGGCTCCGACACGGCGTACATGTCTCCGAGTCATCTGTACGTCGCGATGTCACCGTGGTCGCACCTGGCGCAGGGCTGGGGACCGGTCCTGGAGGACGGCGACCAGCTGACCCGGATCTACGCGTTCGACCTCTCCGGGACCTCGACGCGGTACGCCGGCATGGGCACGGTCGACGGCATGGTCACCGGAAGCTGGTCGATGGACGAGCACGACGGCGTGCTCCGCGTCGCGGTCAGCCCGGTGGACGGCTCCTCGACGTCGCTGGTGATGTTCCGGCCCCAGTCGGGTCGTCTGCTCGATGTCGGCCACCTCGGCGGGCTCGGCACCGGCCAGCAGCTGAAGTCCGTGCGCTGGTTCGACGACCTCGCCGTCCTCGTGACGTTCCGGCAGGTCGACCCGTTCTACGTCGTCGATGTCGCCGACCCGACCGACCCCCGGGTGCTGGGGGCGCTGCACCTGCCCGGCTGGTCGTCGTACCTCCACCCGGTCGGTCCGCACCTGGTGCTGGGGCTGGGCCAGACCTCGCCGCGGCAGGTGATGGTCGATCCTCCGCTGCCGCTGCCGACCAAGCGCGCCCTGCCGCCGCCGTCGATCCCACCGACGCCGCTGCCGGAGAGCCAGGACGAGTCGGACGGCTCGATCGGGTCGGTCGCTCCCGACGCGGCGCCGAACCTGCCGTTCCCGTTGATCCGGCAGCACGCGAAGGCGACGCTGTTCGACATCTCGGACCTGACGAACCCACGCGAGGTCGGCACCGTGTCCTACCCGGAGGGCAGCGTGCCGATGGCCGCGCTCGACCCGCACCAGGTGACCTGGCTGCCCGACCGGCAGATCCTCCTCACCGTCGTCACGGCCAACCCGACGCCCACTCAGATCACCCCCGACGCCACCCTGCCGCGACCTCGCATCTGGGTGTCGGTGCTGACCGTGGGCGACGACTCGCTGGACAACCGGATGGTCGCCGTTCCCGAAGCCACCGACGCCGCCGGCGTCCGAACCCTCCCGCTGGCCGACGGCCGGGTTGTCCTGGTGGCCGGCGACTCGGTCTCGTTCCTGGCGGTGTGAGCGGGGGGATCTCCCACGTAGGCTCGACGTATGTGCCGCAACATCCGACCGCTGAACAACTTCGAGCCGCCCGCGACCTCGCAGGAGGTGCACGACGCCGCGTTGCAGTTCGTGCGCAAGGTCAGTGGTGCCACGCGACCGTCGAGCGCCAACCAGGAGGTGTTCGACCGCGCCGTCCACGAGATCGCGCACGTGACGCAGCACCTGCTCGAGGACCTGGTGACGACAGCGCCGCCCAAGGACCGCGAGGTCGAGGCCGAGAAGCGGCGCGTCAAGGCACGCGCCCGCTACGCGAGCTGAGCTCATGACGGCCCAGGCCCCCGAGATCACCGTCCCGGAGATCCTCCGCGACGGGCGTCTCGTGGTGCTCACGGGCGCCGGGCTCTCCACCGACTCCGGCATCCCCGACTACCGCGGGCCGGGCTCGCGGGCGGGGCAGCCGATGACCTACCAGGAGTTCGTGAGTGGTCCGGCTGCGCGCCAGCGCTACTGGGCGCGGAGCCACCTGGGCTGGGGCCGGATGCGGCAGGCCTCCCCGAACGCCGGGCACCTGGCGCTCGCGGCCCTCGACCCCGACCTGCTGATCACGCAGAACGTCGACGGCCTCCACGAGTCCGCCGGGTCGCGTCGCCTGGTCGCCCTGCACGGCCGGATCGCCGACGTGGTCTGCCTGTCGTGCCGGCGTACGTCGAGCCGGGCGGCTCTCGCGACCCGGATGGTCTCGGCCAACCCCGGCTACGCCGCGCGCCACACCGACGCCGAGGTCCGGCCCGACGGCGACGTCGAGCTCGCGGACACGGCCGGCTTCGTCGTACCCGACTGCTCCGCGTGCGGCGGCGTGCTCAAGCCGGACGTCGTCTTCTTCGGCGAGAACGTCCCGGCCGAGCGCGTGCAGCGGTGCTACGACGCCGTCGACGCCCTGACTGCCGACGATGCGCTGCTGGCCGTCGGCTCGTCGCTGACCGTGATGAGCGGCTTCCGGTTCGTACGCCGCGCCGCCAAGGCCGGCGTCCCCGTCGTCATCGTCAACCGCGGCACCACCCGCGGCGACGACCTGGCGACCGTGAAGCTCGACGCCGGGTGCTCGGAGTTCCTGACCGCCCTGGTGGCGGCTCGGGGTCGCGGCGGCCGGTCGTCGGATTACCCGCTTAGGCGGGTAAACCTCGCTTCGGGGGGTGAGCCCATCGAAGTAATGCCGGTTCACCCACTGCACATGAGGCGGGGAATACGACGGCCACCTCAGACCCGCGAGACGAAGATGTGTCCGGCGGCCTCGAGGTCGAGCTCCGCGGTCTCGCCGCCGGACCCCACCAGCACACCCGCGTCGGTGGCGGTGACGCCGACGACCTTGTCCGGCAGGGCACCGATGCGGCGCAGCGTGCCCATCAGCGGCTCGTCCTTCTGGAGCTCCTCGGAGATCCGGCGGACACGGACGCTGGCGACCTCGTCGCCGGCCATCTCCGCCAGCAGCTCGGTGCCGTCGAGGAACAGGGTCGTCGGAGCTGTCCTCACCGAGCTCGGCCAGGCCCGGGATCGGGTTGCCGTACGGCGACTCCGTGGGGTGGCCGAGCAGGTCGACGAGGCGACGCTCGACGGTCTCGGACATCACGTGCTCCCACCGGCACGCCTCGGCGTGGACGAGCTCCCAGTCCAGCCCGATCACGTCGGTGAGGAGTCGCTCGGCCAGTCGGTGCTTGCGCATCACCCGGGTCGCGAGGCGGAGCCCCTCGCCCGTCAGCTCGAGATGGCGGTCGCCCTCGACGGTGACCAGCCCGTCGCGCTCCATACGAGCCACCGTCTGCGACACCGTGGGCCCGGACTGGTGCAGCCGCTCGGCGATCCGGGCACGCAGCGGCACGATGCCCTCTTCGACCAGCTCGTAGATGGTCCGGAGGTACATCTCCGTGGTGTCGATCAGGTCACTCACTGGGTCCTCACCGAGCCATTGTGACCCATCGTCACAGAGGGCTGGCAGAGTGAGTCACCACCCCTCCCGAGGAGCCCGTTGACCGACCTGATCATCCCCTCCCGTTTCCGCGGTCCGCCGTCGTCGGGGAACGGTGGCTACAGTTCCGGCGCGATCGCGGCATACGCCGGGCACGAGTGCCCCGACCCTTCGACAGGCTCAGGACAACGTGACCACGCCCAGCCGTGGCCCACGGTCAGCGTCTCGCTCCTGGCCCCGCCGCCGCTCGAGGTGCCGATGACCATCGCGCCCGGCGACGACGGCGGCGTCGTCGCGTCGTACGACGGGAAGCCGGTGCTGGCCGCGCGGTGCAGCCACGACGAGGTCGCCGATGTCGAGCCGGTCGCGATCCGAGGAGGCACGCGCGGCGATGACGTCGTACTCCGGGCTCGAGAGCCACCCGTTCCCGACCTGCTTCTCGTGCGGGACCGGCCGCGAGCCCGGCGACGGCCTTCGCATCTTCCCCGGGCGGGTGAGCGACGTTTCTGCGGACGACGGGCCGCGCACGCGCGTCGCGGCTGCGTGGACGCCGGACGCGACGGTCGCCGAGGACTTCCACACGTACGCCGACGCGCAGCCGCGCGCGAGCCTGCCGGTCACCTGGGCGGCGCTGGACTGCGTCGGCGGCTGGGCCGGCGACCTCGAGGAGCGACTCATGGTGCTGGCCCGGATGACCGCCCGGCTCGACTCGCTGCCCGTGATCGGCGAGGAGCACGTGCTGGTCGGCATGGGCCGCGGGAACGACGGTCGCAAGACCTGGACGTCGTCGACGATGTACGACGCCGACGGCCGCGTCGTCGGCAGTGCCGAGCACCTCTGGATCGCCGTCGACCCGGCGACCTTCGACTGAGATGGGTTGAGATGGGTGCAGCGAAGGCGCCCTGGTGGCGCGACGCCGTCTTCTACCAGGTCTACGTCCGCAGCTTCGCCGACTCCGACGGCGACGGCCTCGGCGACCTGCCCGGCATCACCTCGCGGCTGCGCTATCTGCGCGATCTCGGCATCGATGCCGTCTGGATCACGCCCTTCTATCCCTCGCCCCAGCACGACGCGGGGTACGACGTGGCGGACTACACCGACGTCGATCCCCGCTTCGGGAGGCTGGGTGACGCCGACGAGCTGCTGACCCGCGCCCATCAGCTCGGGCTCAAGATCGTCGTCGACCTCGTCCCCAACCACACGTCGTCGGAGCACGCGTGGTTCCGTGCGGCGCTCGCGGCGGGACCCGGGAGTGCCGAGCGCGCCCGCTACCTGTTCCGCCAGGGCCGCGGCCGCGGAGGCACCCGACCTCCCAACAACTGGGAGTCGGTGTTCGGCGGCCCCGCGTGGACGCAGTGGACGACCTTCGGCAGGTCGGACGACGTGGCGACTGGTACCTCCACCTCTTCGACACGTCGCAGCCGGATCTCGACTGGCGCAACCCCGAGGTGCCGGCGATGTTCGAGCGGGTGCTCCGGTTCTGGCTCGACCGGGGCGTCGACGGGTTCCGGATAGACGTCGCGCACGGCCTGTTCAAGGTGAGGTCCCTGCGCGACCAGCGCGGTCTCGTCCCCGGCCGGCGCGACCTCCCCGCCGACCGCGAGGACCGCGAGGAGCGCGACGGCCGAGCCATGGTCGAGCGGACGGTGCGCGACGAGCCGATGTGGGACCAGCCCGAGGTGCACGACGTCTACCGCTCCTGGCGCCGGATCATCGATGCGTACGACGGCGACCGGATGGCCGTCGCCGAGGCCTGGACCCGGAGCCCGGAGTCGATGGCCCGCTACATCCGGCCCGACGAATTGCACCAGGCTTTCAACTTCGCCTGGCTGCTCGCTCCGTGGTCGGCCGCGGCGTTCACCGACGTGGTGCGCGGCACCCTGGACGCTGTCGGCCTCGTCGGCGCCGCACCGACCTGGGTCCTGTCCAACCACGACGTCGTCCGCCACGTCACGCGATACGGCGGCGGGGAGCGCGGACTCGCCCGCGCCAGGGCCGCCACGCTGACGATGCTCGCGCTCCCGGGATCGGCGTACCTCTACCAGGGAGAGGAGCTCGGGCTCGAGGAGGTCGACGTACCACCGGAGGCGCGGCAGGACCCGTCGTGGTTCCGCACCGGCAAACCCGGACGCGACGGAGCGCGGGTGCCGATCCCGTGGCGCGGGACGCGCTCGCCGTACGGCTTCGGGCCGGCGCGCGCGACGCCGTGGTTGCCGATGCCCGACGACTGGGCCCCGCTCACGGTCGCGGCGCAGCGTCGCGACCCCGACTCGACGTGGTCGTTCTACCGGGCCGCGCTGCGGGCCCGGCGACGCCTGGCCCACACCGAGGCGCCCGTGGAGATCGTCGAGGGGCGCTCGACGGTGCTGGAGCTGCGCCGCGGCGACCTGACCGTGCTGTGCAACTGCGGTGCGCGGCCGGTGCGCCTGCCCGCAGGAGAGGTCGCACTCGCCAGCGGTCCGCTGACGGCAGGCCTGCTCCCACCCGACACGTCGGTCTGGATCGAGCGGGGACGTCCGACCTAGGTGTTGTGGTCGAGCGCGTGGTTGTAGCGCCCCAGACCGGACACGAAGTCGCGTAGATCGGCCTCGGTCCACTCCGCCAGCTGCTCGTCCAGCCACCGGCGGCGGTCACGGTTGAGCGTGTCGAGCCGGCGTACGGCGTCGGGGCTCGCGGAGATCAGCATCGCCCGCCCGTCGTCCGGGTCGGGCTCGCGGACGAGGAGGCCGAGGTCGCACAGGTGCTGGACCTGCCGACTGATCGCCCCCTTGTCGACGTTGAACTTCTCCGAGACGACCGAGGACCGCTGCGGGCCGTCGGAGGCCAGGAAGCTCAGCATCAGGTACGACGCCGGCTGCAGGTCGGGGTGAACCGCCCGTGCCCGCTCACCGATCACTCGTCTCACTCGCCGGATCAGGACCCCGAGCTCCCGCTCCAACCGGCCCAGCTCGTCAGCGCGCGACATGGGGCCGCAACCTACTGGAGTCGGCGGCCTCCGCACAAGGTTGCCCTAGTCAACGATCCATCGCTTCCCGATGTTCCAGGGCCGAGATGTCCGAGCGCTGCCCGAAATGCAGACGGCCCGCAGGTGTGACCACGGAAGAATCCGGGTCCCTCCAGCCGGACGTTGGCCGGATCACCTGCGGGTCGGGTGTCTGCGTTGGAATGCCAGCAGTACTACGGGCTGGCCGGTTGCTGCTAGACCGCAGCCACCTCACGCGTCCTATAAGTATTCAACTCTGGACCACCTCCTTTCCCGTGTACGACGACGCTAACCCGTCGGGCCAACCCGCTCAACCGGTTTCACGATGTGTCGCGATCGAACCTGGCCCATGCCGCCCGCGGCCCAGAGGTGAACGAGCCGCGGCGTGAAGCCCATGCCGCCCGCGTCCCAGAGGAGAACCAGCCGCGGCGTCTGCGCGAACGACGCCGCTCAGCCGCTGACGGAGACGACCGGTAGCAACCGGTGGCGCGGGCCTGCCGTGGGGCGCCCGGCTTCCGCGGCGTCGGCGTACTCCTCGAGCTGGCGGCGGTGGGTGAGGCGGAACGTCGAGCACTTGGCGTCGCCGGGGTCGGTCATCTGGTGATGTGCGCAGCCGCCCATGCAGGTCGGAAGGGCGATGCAGGAGCGGCAGTCCTCGGCGGCGAACGGGTCGTAGTGCAGCCACTTGAGCACGCGGTCGTTCGGGTCCTTCCAGGAGCGGAGATGCCCGATCACCTCCCGCGGGTCGCCGACGTTGTCGTAGCACTTGTAGAGCTCGCCCCGCGCTCCGACGATGAGGTCGTTCGAGCGCACGGCTGTGCACGGCGAGGCGATCGGTCCCGGGAGGCGGGGCTGGGCGAGTCCACGCTCGTATGCCGCCGCCAGGAAGTCGCGCTCGACCTCGGCGAACTCCGGGAGCGTGAAGCAGCGCGCCTGATAGGTCTCGCTCGGCGCTCCCGCCTGGTCGGGGTAGGCGACGATGTGGCCGGGTTGCACGGTGACGCGTCCGGCGAGGCCCTGCTCGACGAGGAGGTCGAGCAGCCGCACGGACTCCTCGGCGTTCGACGCGTCCAGGTTCACCCGGATCCCGATCGGGATCAGGTCGGCGCAGGCCACGACGTTCTCGAGGATCACGTCGAACGTGCCGCGTCCGTTGCGGAGGGGACGCATCAGGTCGTGGGTCTCGGCCGGTCCGTCGAGCGTGATCTGCGCGTGCTCGACCTCGAGTGCCGTCAGCCGTCGGGCGACGTCGGGTGTCAGGAGATAGCCGTTGGTGATGATCGACGCGGCGTACGTCGCCCCCGCTGCTCCGGTGCGCTCGAGGAAGGCCTCGGACAGCCGGTCGATCCGGTCCTGCGCGAGCAGCGGCTCCCCGCCGTACCACGTGACCTGGACGTGCGCGACCGTCTCCAGCTGCGCGTCCAGCACCTCCAGCAGCAGCTGCTCGGTCTCGTCGTCGAGGATGGCGGGCGGCTTGTTCTCGAAGCAGTACGGGCAGTCGAAGTTGCAGCCGAGGCTGGTGACGATGGTCAGCTCGAAGGTGGCCCGGCTCGCCGTGGCAGCGCGGAAGCGCCGTTCGAGCGTCTCCAGCTCGTCCGTGTCGTCGTTGACCAACATCTGGGCGACCGTCAGGTCGCGCAGCGTCTCGACCGCCGGCATCCGGGCGTGGTCACCGTCGAGGAACGCCAGCGCGTCCGACCAGTCGTGCCTGGGCAGCGCGACGACCTGGCCCGACAGGCCGTTGTGGATCCAGGTCCGCTCATCGCGCTCGAGTACGACGTTGTAGCGCGACGGGCGCATCCGACCGTCAGCCGCGCTCGAGCGGCTCATCGGCGGGCCGTGGACGTCGCTCGTCGTCATCGTCGCAGTCGACGTGGCCTCGTCGTCGGCATGCATCCGCGGCCGCAGGCGACGGATCGATCAGGATCGACCTTGCGCCTTCGGTACCACGGAAGGCTCGTCGTCCGGGTCCTGATCGATGGGATGCTCTTCGTGCCCGTTGAGCATGTCTGCCGACAGCGCCTCGAGCCACTGTCGGAGCCTGAACGGGTCGTCCTCGTCGAGCTCGCCCGGCAGCTCGACCTTGAGCCGGTAGGTTACTCGTTCAGGTCGGGTGATGTCTCGGAATCCGTCATGGTTCTCCCCCTCGGGCCACGGTGGTGGCCGCCGACGTAGCAACTCCCGAGCATCCGTGCTTCGCCCAGAGTCTTCCGGGAGACGGCACCCCGTGAAGGCCACCGGCCGCTTCAGAGGGACTCGGCGAGCTGGCCGCGGGTGTTGATGCCGAGCTTGCGATAGACCGCCATCAGGTGCGTCTCGACCGTCTTGATGGTGACGAAGAGGCGCTCGGCGACTTCGCGGTTGGTGAGACCCTCGGCCGCCAGCGTGGCCACCTGTCGTTGGGACTCGGTGAGCGACGTCGGGCCGGTGCGTCGAGCACGACGCGGCCGACCGCCGGAGACGACCAGCTCGTCCCGCATGCGCCCGAACAGCCGCTCCATCCCCATCTCGCTCGCCAGGTCCGCCGCGCGCGCGAGCACGTCGCGGCCCTCCGAGGCACGGTCCGCACGACGCAGCGCCATGCCGTACGACGCGAGCACGCGTGCCAGGACCGGGCGCGACGGCCGGGACTCCGCCAGCACCGCGGCCTCCTCGAGGAGGAGAACGCCTTCACGTGCCGGCACGAAGGATGCGGCCCGGCGCAACGCCTCGGCCAGCGGCCGGTCCGGCCCGTAGCGTCGACGGATGGCGACCTCTCGGCGGGCCTCGGCCGCTGCCCGATCGCGGTCGCCCATGACCTCGTAGACGTGGCTGGCCAGCAGGTGCGGTTGGAGCTCGACCTCGATCTGCCGAAGCGAGGCGTCCGGGTCGGTGGCGAGCTCGAGCTCGTCGAGCATGGCAGCAGCTTCCGCGACGTTCCCGGCCAGCAGAGCCCCCAGGGCCGGGTACACCAGGTCCTCGGCGACCCGCTCCCGAAGGAGATCCGCGGCGAGCGCGAAGTCGCCTTGGTCCAGGGCGATCCGTGCGCGCGAGAACCGGTGCAGTCCGGCGAACCCCTCGACTCCGTGACGGGACGTGAACCCCTCTGCGGTCTCGATCAGGGCGAGCGCGTCCTCGAACGACCCTCTGGTGATGGCATGCCCGATCCGCCGGTGGTCGAGCTCCGCCTGGAGCTGAGGCCGCACACCGGCCAGTCGTGCCGCGGCCGGCGCCACCTGGTTGAGGACGTTCTCGGACTCGTCGAAGTCGTGGTCCTCGAGGAACGGCGCGACCGCCAACGCGGTGCGCGCGTCCCAGAGCGTGAAGTCGTCCGGCGACCCGGGGAGGGCGGATACGACGCGCCGGAGGTCGGCCATGAGCCGTTCCGTCGTGCCCTCCGGGCGGCTGCGTTGATGGACCGCCACCCACGCGACCAGATGGCGATCGACGTCACGGTCCGTGGGCATGGTGCTCGCGTCCATCGCGGCCAGCTCGGGCGGAAGCTCGTCGAGGCCGATCTCCATCCCCATGATGACGACGATGAACAGCGCGGCCTGCAGGATGACGTCCGCCTCGGTGTCGCCGAACGGACGCAGCCCGATGGCGCGTTCGGCGACGCCACCGAGGTCGGCGTACAGGTTGGCGTCGTCAAGCACATCGAAGAGGTCCCCCGCGGCGGACAAGGCCACCTCCCGGTCCGAGCACCCGAAGGCCTGATCGAGATGCTCGCGCGCGGCATCGAGGTCCAACGCCCTGTGTTCGGCACGCCCGAGCCACAGCAGGATCCGGTCACGCTGGTCGGGTGGGGCCGGCTCGTCCAGCGCACGCTGAAGCAGGCGTCTGGACACGGCGACCGAGCCCGCCTCGAGCGCGATCCTGCCCTGCTCGACCAGGAAGGAGGCCACCTCCGCGTCCCCCGAGCCCGGCGCGGCCACGAGATGCTGGGCCACCGATCCCGGGTCACCGTCGGCGTCCCAGATCAGCCGAGCGGCTCGGGCGTGGAGCTCACCGGACACGACGTCGGGCAGCTCGGCGTCGACCGCGGCTCGCACCAGCGGATGCAGGAACTCGACCGGGTCACCGTGCGCCAGGACGCTCGCGACCTCGAGGCGCACCGCCTCGTGCACCGCTGCACTCGTCTCGACCTGGGCGAGCTCGGCCACGAGGCGGAGGGAGCAGCCGTCGCCGAGGACCGCCGCCGCCTGGGCGAGCGACGTCGCGTCGGCGCCCAGCTCGCCCAGTCGCATCGAGACCATGCGCCGCAACGACACGGAGCCGTCGATCGTCAGGTGGTGGTCGCGGTCCGGGTCCGACTCGAACGGGCGCAACAGCTCGCCGAGGTAGAAGGCGTTGCCACCGGACGCCTTGAGGCACTCGTCGACGAAGGAGTCGTCCACGCTCCGGCCCAGCCGGTCGGTGACCAGCTCCTCGACGGCGCTGCGCGAGAGGGCACCCGGGATCAGGACCTCGCAGTCGGGATGGACGGCCAGGCTCGCGAGGAGGCGCTGGACCTCCGGGTTCTCGACCGGACGGCTGCCGATGAACATCGCCACCGGCTGCGCCGAGATCTCGGCCTGCACGTCGAGCAGGACGCGCATCGACGCCCCGTCGGCCCAGTGCGCGTCGTCGACCACCAACACGAGTGGGGACTGCTCGGCGAGCCAGGCGACCAGCCACTGGCAGCCGTAGTCGACCCCGTTGGTGAGGTTCGCGCCCGGAGTGAACAGCGGGATCGCGAAGCGGGCCGCACCGGTGAGCGCCTCGGGTCCGCCCGTGTCCTCGACGGCGGGACCCAGGAGCCGTCGCAGCACCTCGAACGGCGCCGACGACGAGAGGTGCCGGGCCCGGACGCCGAGCGTCCGCGCCCCACTCTCACGGCCGCGCTCAGCGGCGTACTCCAGCAAGGCGCTCTTGCCGCGCCCGGCGCGCCCCTCCAGCAGGAGCGAGCTGCCTCGGCCCTCGCCGAGGCCCGCGAGGGCGGCGTCGATCGCCGCGGTCTCCGCGGTCCTCTCGTAGAGCCGGCTCCCCACGACTCACCCCCGTCATGCCTCGCGAACGACGCCCTCCCCGAGACCCTGAGGCCTCAGCGTCTCACCACTGCCGCCTAATCTCAGGGTGGCGACCCTGACGACTCCACGGCAAGCCTCGGTCACGCTCGAAGCATGAACAGCAACGCCACCACCACCATCGGCTCGGGTCCGATCTCCGGTCTCCTGACGCTGGTCGCCGGCGCGATCGAGCCGACACCGGGTACGCCGGTCGAGGCGACCATCCCGTCCGCTCAGGCTCCCGACCTGTCCGCCGTGCTCGGCCGGCTCGCCGGCGGCTGGATGGCCGTCAAGGAGGACGGTCAGGGCTGGATGCTGCTGCAGTTCGCGGCCAACGCCGCGACCACGCCCGTGCCCACTCCGGTCGAGCTGCCGCGGGCGGAGGTCTCGCAGGTGGCCGTCGACCCCGAGTTCGGAGCCCGCGTCCGCCGGGTGCACACCGCGCTGACCGAGCGCGAGCGCGAGGTGCTGCAGCTGGTCGCCGGCGGAGCCACCAACCGTGCGGTCGGACAGCGCCTGTTCATCTCACCGAAGACCGCCAGCGTCCACGTGTCGCGGATCCTGACCAAGCTCGACGCCACCACCCGCACCGAGGCGGCCGCGCTCGCCCACGCCGCCGGCCTGGTCCAGCCCTGGATGCCTTCCGCGGCCGCCGACGTTCGCGCCTTGGCGGCGGTGGGTGCCTGAGACCCGGGTGACCCACGCATGCGCGGGGTCGCCTCGGGTACCGGGACCGCATGACCACCCCGCCGTTTGAGCCTCAGGAGGACCCGGACGTCGTGCCGAGCGGCGAGCCGGTCCCACCCGACCGCCCCGGCCCGGACCCCGGGCCCGACCCCGACGTACCTCCTCCGACCGAGCCCGAGGTCGTGCCGCCGCGCTAGGCGACGGCGAGCCTGGCTCGTGTCGTACCTCCAGCACCACGAGTTCCAGCGAGCAGGCACCCCCGTCGCTTTCAGGGTTGCCAAGGTCGAGGAGCGACGGGATACCCGGCTCACCGGGTATCCCGGCAACCCCCTAGGCCACCGCGCTCTCCTCGGGAGCGACGAACTGCGCGTTGTACAGACGCGCGTACGCCCCGTCGGCCTCGAGCAGCGAGTCGTGCGTGCCTTGCTCGACGATCGCGCCGTCCTCCATGACCAGGATCAGGTCGGCGTCGCGGATGGTGGAGAGCCGGTGGGCGATGACGAACGACGTGCGGTCGGTGCGCAGGGCGGCCATGGCGTGCTGGAGCAGCAGCTCGGTGCGGGTGTCCACCGACGACGTGGCCTCGTCGAGGATCAGCAGCTCGGGGTCCGACAGGAACGCCCGGGCGATGGTCACCAGCTGACGCTCACCGGCCGACAGGTTGGTGCCGTCCTCGTCGAGGTGGGTGTCGTAGCCGTCGGGGAGCGAGTGCACGAAGCGGTCGACGTACGTCGCGCGTGCGGCCTCGAGGATCTCCTCATCCGTGGCGCCCGGTCGGCCGTAGGCGATGTTGTCGTGGATCGTGCCCTCGAACAGCCAGGTGTCCTGGAGCACCATCCCGATCTGCCCCCGCAGTGCCGACCGCGGCATCGAGGCGACATCGACCCCGTCGAGCGTGATGCGACCCGAGGTGACGTCGTAGAAGCGCATGACGAGGTTGACGAGGGTGGTCTTGCCGGCGCCGGTCGGGCCGACGATCGCGACCGTCTGGCCGGGGCGAGCCACCAGCGACAGGTCCTCGATCAGCGGCGTGTCGGGTGAGTACGAGAACGAGACGTTCTCGAAGCGCACCTCGCCGTGCCGCTCGACCGCCGCGATGCCGGTGGCGTCCGGCTCCTGCTCGGGGGCGTCGAGGAGCTCGAAGACGCGCTCCGCGCTGGCCACTCCGGACTGCAGCAGGTTGGTCATCGACGCGACCTGGGTCAGCGGCTGGGTGAACTGGCGGGAGTACTGGATGAACGCCTGCACGTCGCCCAGCGAGATCGAGCCGTTGGCCACCTTGAGCCCGCCGAGGACGGCGATCACGACGTAGTTCAGGTTCCCGATGAACATCATCGTCGGCATGATCAGCCCGCTCACGAACTGCGCGCCGAACGACGCCTGGTACAGCTGCTCGTTCTCGTCGGCGAAGGTCTGCTCGACCTCCTCCTGCCGGCCGAAGACCTTGACCAGCGCGTTGCCCGAGAAGGTCTCCTCGATGTGGGCGTTGAGCTTGCCCGTACGTCGCCACTGGTCGATGAACATGCCCTGGCTGCGCTTCATCACCGCACCGGTGATGACCATCGTGATCGGCACCGTGACCAGCGCGACCAGCGCCAGCTCCCACGAGATCGAGAACATGAACGCCACGACGAACACCACGGTCAGCAGCGAGGTCATCAGCTGGCTCATCGTCTGCTGGAGAGTCTGGCTGATGTTGTCGATGTCGTTGGTGACCCGGCTGAGCAGCTCTCCACGGGGCTGCTGGTCGAAGTAGCTCAGTGGCAGGGCGTTGACCTTGTCCTCGACCTCCGAGCGCATCCGGAAGATCGTGCCCTGGACGACGTCGTTGAGCAGGTAGCCCTGGAGCCACGCCAACAGCGAGCCCGCGGCGTACACGGCGAGGACGAGCATCAGCACATGGCCGACGGCGGTGAAGTCGACGCCGTGGCCCACCACGAAGTCCTTGATCGACGCGATCATCGAGGCCTGCTTGTCGTGCCCGCTCTGCTGCAGGTGCTCGACGACCTGGTTCTTCGGGGTGCCTTCGGGCACGTCGCCCTCGAGCTGCTTGCCGAGGATGCCCGCGAAGATCAGGTCGGTGGCCCGGCCCAGGATCTTCGGGCCGAGCGACATCAGGGCGACGCTGCACACCGCGAGGGCGACGACCGCGACCGCCTTGTTCCGCTCCGGCGCCATCCGGCGGACGAGGCGCTTGGCCGACGGCCGGAAGTCGTTGGCCTTCTGGCCGACCATGCCGCCGCCGAACGGTCCGCGACCCGGGCCCGGACCGGCCTGGACGCGCTCGGTCTCCTTGAGCTGGGCGGGTTGCTTGGGCTCGCTCATGCTGCCTCCTCCGCGCTCAGCTGGGAGGCGACGATCTCCTGGTAGGTCTCGCACGTCTCGAGCAGGTCGTGGTGGCGGCCGCGGCCGACGACCACGCCGTCCTCGAGGACCAGGATCAGGTCGGCGTCGCGGATCGTGGACACGCGCTGC
The DNA here is from genome assembly GCA_963759515.1 of uncultured Actinomycetota bacterium. Classification (GTDB taxonomy): domain Bacteria; phylum Actinomycetota; class Actinomycetes; order Propionibacteriales; family Nocardioidaceae; genus Nocardioides. Next base: position 128,518 of record CAVWZR010000022.1, read on the forward strand.
GCCACGATCAGGACGGTCGCGTCCCTCGTGACCGGACGGAGAGCAGCCCGCAGCCGCGCGTCCGTGGCCAGGTCGAGCGCCGAGAACGAGTCGTCGAACAGGTAGATCTCCGGACGGCGTACGACGGCGCGGGCGATCGCGAGCCGCTGGCGCTGGCCGCCGCTGACGTTGGTGCCCCCCTGCGCAACGGGCGCGTCGAGACCCTCGGCCATCACCCGGACGAAGTCGTCGGCCTGGGCGATCCGCAAGGCTTCCCAGAGCTCCTCGTCGGTGGCGTCGGGCTTGCCGTGGAGCAGGTTGGACCTCACGGTCCCGGAGAAGAGATAGGCCTTCTGCGGCACCAGCCCGATCACCGACCAGAGCAGCTCGGGCTCGAGGCGGCGTACGTCGACGCCACTGACCTCGAGCGCTCCGCCGGTGACGTCGAAGAGCCGCGGCACGAGGTTCACCAGCGTGCTCTTGCCGGCGCCGGTGGAGCCGATGACCGCCACCGTCTGGCCGGGCTCGGCCCGGAACGACACGTCATGCAGGACCGGTGCGTCGGCGCCGGGGTAGCTGAACTCGACGGAGTCCAGCAGCAGCGTGCCGCGACGGGGCAGGTCGGTGACCGGCTCGTCCGGCCTCGGCACCGACGTCGAGGTCTGCAGGACCTCCATGACCCGGTCGGCGCAGACCGCCGACCTCGGGATCATCATCATCATGAAGGTGCCCATCATCACCGACATCACGATCTGCATGAGGTAGGAGAGGTACGCCGTCAGGGCGCCGACCTGCATGGCACCGGAGTCGACCCGATGCCCGCCGAACCACAGCACTCCGACGGACGCGACGTTCGCCACCAGCATCACGGTCGGGAACATCAGGGCCTGGTAGCGGCCGGCGCGGACGGCGACGGCGGTGAGGTCGGAGTTCGCGGACTCGAAGCGCTCCGTCTCGAGAGGCTCGCGGACGAACGCGCGCACGACCCGGACGCCGGTGATCTGCTCGCGGAGCAGGCGGTTCACCTCGTCGATGCGCCCCTGCATGAGCCGGAAGCTCGGCACCATCCGGGTGATGATCAGGCCCAGGAGGACCGCCAGGACCGGCACGGTCACCGCGACCAGCCACGAGAGCCCGACGTCGACGTGGATCGCCATCACGATGCCGCCGACCATCATGATCGGCGCCATCACCATCAGCGTGCACGACATCAGCACGAGCATCTGCACCTGCTGGACGTCGTTGGTCTCGCGGGTGATCAGGCTGGGGGCACCGAAGTGCTGCACCTCGCGCTGGCTGAACATGCCGACGCGGTGGAAGATCGCCGCCCGGACGTCACGCCCGAAGCCCATGGCCGTGCGCGATCCGTACCAGACGGCGCCCACCGAGCAGAGGATCTGGACCAGTGCCACCCCGAGCATGAGCGCACCGATCCGGACGATGTAGCCCGTGTCGCCGCTGATGACGCCCTTGTCGATGATGTCGGCGTTCAGGCTGGGCAGGTAGAGCGCCATCACCGTGCCGACGAACTGGAGGGCGACGACCACGGTCAGCGGGCCGCGGTACGCCGCGAGAAAGTTGCGGACGAGCTTGATCAACATCTGTTACATCTCTCCCCGTGTGGCGACCCCCGAGAGGAGGAGGTCGGCGATCTGATCGGCACTGAGTGCCGCAGTCATGCCGAGCTCGGGGCGGCTGGCCCCGAAGATCAGGCTGCGCAGGGCGACCGCCGCGACCTCGGGCTCGACCGCGAGCTCGTCTCGGTGGGCCTCGAAGATCTCGGTCAGCCGCCGGTGCAGCTCCGCCTGCGCGTCGAGGACGAACTGAGGCGGACCGAAGTGCTTCTTGTCGTGCCGATGGAGCTCCTCGTGCGAGCCGAGATGGCGGCGTACGGCGAACATCACCGACATCGTCAGGCGCATCCGGTCGAGCACCCGCTGGGCGGCGACGACGACCTTGTCGCGCAGCGGACCGATCTCGCGCATCGCCTCTTCCCAGGCCGCCGCACCGTCGGCGGGGTTGATCGCCTCCTCGGCGGCCGCCAGCATCAGGGCCTTCTTGTCCGGGAAGACCCGGAAGATGGTGCCCTCCGCGATCCCCGCCGCCTCGGCGATCTGGCGGGTGGTGATCTCGTCACCACGCTCGACGAGCAACGGCAGCATCGCCTGCACGATCGCCTGACGGCGGTCGGCCGGTGACATGGCGCTGGCACGGGGAGACATCGCCGGCCAGACTAACTGAGTGAGCGCTCACTCACAAACAGGTTTTCGGGACAGTCCCGGTGACTAGGACTCCACCAGGACGTCGCGGACGGCGTGGCGGGAGGAGACGTCGAGCTTGGCCATCACCGAGGCGACGTGGTGCTCGACGGTGCGGGGCGACAGCACGAGGCGCTCGGCGATCGCGGCGTTGGACAGGCCCTGGGCGAGCAGCTCGGCGACCTCGGCCTCACGCCGGGTGAGGCCCTGGGGGTGCGCCTTGGTGGTGGCGCGGCGTCCCCGCGGGGCCGACCACCCCTGGAGCCGCGCCAGGCTCCGCGCCCGATCGGCGGCGGCCTCGGCGCCGAGCTCGTCGAAGCGGACGGCGGCCTCCGTCAGTCCCTCCCGGGTGCCGCTGCGCGCGCGGGCCAGGCCGGCAGCGAACCGGCTGCCGATCGCGTCCCACAGGTCGGCCGCCTCCTCCCAGCGACGGAGGGCCTCGGCACGGAACGGCGGTGCCAGTGACTCCGCGACCGCCGCGGCCTCGGTGTCGGGCAGCCAGGTCGCGATGATCCCTCGCGTCCAGGGCCCGTCGACCTCTCGCACCACCTCCCACGCCCGCGCGGCTTCGCGCTCCCCCGCGTCGGCGTCGCCGACGATCCACGCGATCTCGGCCGCCGCTCCGCCGACCGGTCCGACGCGCTGGGACTCACGCGTGCCGTACGCCAGGTCGAGGGCCTCCGCGAGCGCTTCCTCGTGACGACCGGCGCCGGATCGCGCGCGAGCCCGGGCCAGCACCATCAGGGGAGTGATCCGGCTGACCAGAGCAGTCCGCGGATGGCGCAGCACACCGTCGGCGATGGTGAGGGCCTGGGCCGCGTCACCCTGGTCGAGGTGGTTCAGCGCCTGGTGTCCCCGCATGTAGAGGATCCATGCGTCGAGGTCGCGCTCGAGGCAGTACCTCAGCCCGAGGGCGAGCTGCGCGCCGGCGCGGAGGTGGTCGTGCCGCAGCACGGCCTGCGCTGCGATGTTGGTGAAGGCCCGGGCCGCGTGCTCGTGCAGATCGGCCGCCTGCGACCGGCGGAGGCTGTCCTCGAGCAGCGGCCAGCCCTGCGCCTCGTCGCCGCTGTCGACCTCGATGGTCCCGATGTTGTTGAGGGCGTGGACGCGCACCTGCTCGGCCTCCGCGTCGTCGCGTCCCTCGACCAGGGCGAGCGCGCGGTGACCCCACTCCCGCGCGCCTGCGATGTCGTAGGCGAGCATCGCCAGCTGGCTGCGGTTGCTCGCCGCCATCGCCTCTGCTGTCCCACCGGTCCCGTCCAGGGTGGCGCAGGCGAGTGCGGCGTACTCCTCGGCCTGCCCGCTGGTTCCCTGGAACCAGCTGAACCGCGACATCAGGCGTTGCGCGTCGCCGATCCGCTCCGACTCCCCGAGCTGTGTCCAGACCGCCAGCGCCTCACTCTGCGCCTCCAGTGCCTCGGCCATCCGGCCGGTCACGTAGAGCTCGTAGGCCACTCGCGCATGCAGGTCGCCGAGGCTCGGCTCGGGTACGCCGGGGCTGTGGCGCAGCGCACGCTGGTACTGCTCGACCGCCTCACGATGCGACCCGAGGGACGCCGCCCGCTCGGCCGCGACCAGCGCATGTTCCCGCGCGGCCTCGTCCTGGCCGGCCGCCTCGGCGTGGTGGGCCATCCGAGCCGGGTCGGCATCGCGGGAGCCCAGCCACTCCAGGATGCGGCGATGCAGGCCGCGCCGCCGGATCGCCGGTACCTCGTCGCGCACGGTCAACCGCGCCAGCTCGTGTCGGAACATCACGGCGTCGCCGGCCAGGACGACGACCCCGTGCTCGAGCGCCTCGTCCAGCGCCGGCGCGAGGTCGGGGAGGAGGTCCTCCACCAGGCTCACCTCACAGCGCGGCCCGGCGACCGCGGCCAGCTCGAGCACCTCCCGAGCCGACTCGGACAGCCGCGCCATCCGCGACAGCACGGCGTCCCGCACGCTGCGCGGCAGCGATCCCCCACCGGCGGCGATCACCTCCGTGACGAAGAAGGGATTGCCGCCGGTCGTGCGATAGAGGGCGTCTGCGTCGGGGCCGGACTCGTCCTCGGGAGCCGCCGTCGCGAGCAGCGCCCGCACACCGTCCGGGGTGAGCGGATTCAGGTCGATCCGGCGTACGCCGGAGGAGCCGGCCACGTCGCCGAACAGGATGCGCAGTGCATGCGTGCCGACCGCCTCTTCCGATCGGAAGGTCACCAGCACCAAGGCGCGCAACCGATGCACTCGCCTCGCCAGGTGTCGCAACAGGTCGAGCGTCGCGTCGTCGGCCCAGTGGGCGTCCTCGATCACGATCAGGTAAGGCGTGCCGGGACGCGTCAGCGACTCGGACAGCCTGAGGAACACGTCGGAGCGGTCTGCCCCCTCCGGCCAGACGTCGCCCGGCAGCGCGGGGAGCATCTCGCGCAAGGGACCGAGCGGGACCGGCGTGGTCGAGCCGTCGCACGCCCCCGTCGCCACCCGCACGGCCGAGCCGGCGTCCGCCACCACCTGGTCGACGAACGTGGTCTTGCCGACTCCCGCCTCGCCTCCCACGAAGACGAGGCGACCGTTTCCCTTGCTCGCGGCGGCGAGGTAGTCCGAGGCGTTCCTCAGCGGCGCATCACGCTCCAGCAACGCCATGTCGTCATCGTAGAGATCCCGGCTCGGCGGCCGAAGAGGTGCGTCAGCGGATGATCGAGTGCTGCACCTCGATGGGCCCGTGCCCGAGGTAGAAGATCCCCGGGCGCGTCTCGAAGCGCTCGCTGACGTTGTCGTCCAACGTCGACCAGTGGATGTGGAGGCGCCCGCTGCGGTCGTTGCTGACGTAGAAGATCGCGCCTCCGCCCTCGTTGGCGTGGTTGTCCTTCATCAGGGTGCCGCCGACGCGAAGGGTGTAGTCGTTGCCGTCGGTGTAGATCGCCGCACCTGAGCCACCGCCCTTCGTGCCGGGACGCTGCGGGTTGGCACCGTGACCGAGGGCTCGGTTGTTGCGGAAGACGCTGTTGAGCACCGTCCAGGAGACCCCGATGCTGCTCAGCCCGGAGCCGTTGCTGCAGCGGCCTCCGCGGAACGTGCTGTTGACGACGTACACGGGACGGCCGTGGTACTGCGAGAGGGCGCGCACCGCGGCGCCGCCCAGGTCCGGGCCCGACTTGTCGCAGCGGTTGTCGACGAACGTGGTGTCGACGATCTTCAGCTGGCCGCCGCGAGCGAAGATCGCGCCGCCGCCACCGCCGTCGAGGTGCTTCCCCGAGGAGTTGCCCCCCGCCAGGGTGAGGTGTTGGACGACGAGCTGGGGGAAGGCTTGGTCGTTGCAGTGGCTGGTCGTCCACTGGCGCTGCGGGTGGCAGGTGTTCTGGTAGAGGATCCGCCGCCGGCCCATTCCGCTCAGCGTCACGAGCCCGCCACCGTCGATCACCACGCGGTGCGTGATCCGGTCACCGCGCTTGTTGAACACCTTGGCGGTATGTCGCATCTGGATCACGATCGGGTCGGGTCCGCAGTCGAAGATGATCACGCCACCCCGGGCGACTGCCCGGACGACCTGGTGCGACGTACAGCTCGCCGGAGTTCCGTCTCCGATCCTGTGGTCCGGGTGGCTGATGTCTGCGGCGCGCGCCGCCTTCGGCACCGGCACGTCCTTCACTCCCCGCTCGACGCCCCGCTGATCGACGCTCGCCGCGTGGGTCGCGGCCGGTGATCCGGCGTACGACGCGCCGAGGGCGCCAGGCGCGGTGAGTGCAGTGCTGAGGGCAGTGGCGAAGGCACTGAGGACGACCAGGGTGCGGGGCTTCACCGACCTCACCCTAGAGATCTCGCGTCAGTTCCGCGTCGGCCCGGGCCAGAGCTTCCCGCATCCTCTCCCGCTCCACCGGATCCCACGGCCCGCTCTCGGCCAGGGGGAGCTCGAGCATGTGCCGCCGCCGCTCGGCGGGGATCAGCCGCGCCACCAGCATCGGATCGGTGAGGATCGAGCCGTAGAGGTGCGGCCCGTCGGCGAAGAACGGATCACTCAGGACGAGGTCACCCGCCTGGCGTTGCATCACGTTCGACGGGTTCGGGTCGAGCGGTCCGCACCACGGCAGCTCGCGGCGCGCGACCTCGAGCACCTCGTCGATCGCCGCTACCAGCTCACGGACGTGCGGATCGCCTGTGTCGAGCGCGCGGAAGAACTCAGCGCCGACCTCCGGCTCGACCGGGTGCAACCGTTCCATCACGGTGCACACCGCTCCGCCCTCGAGCTCGACGTACGCGTGGAGGACCGGCACCTGGCCGGTCGTCGCCGCTCGCCGGAAGAGCTCGCGCGTGTACGGCGCCGTCGGGTCGAAGGGACTGATCCGAGCCGCGAGGTCGTCCGAGGGTGAGGCGAGCACGACCGCCCAGTCACCGACGCCGCAGCGCACCCACCCGGCATCGAGCAGCGCCTGCTCCATGACCTCGTGATCGGCGTCCGCCGGGACTGCGTCCAGAACGGCGAGCTCCGGCGTCACGGCGCGAGTCGGTGCGTCGACCAGCCGTCGTCCTCGCGACGGTAGACGATGCGGTCGTGCATCCGGCCCGGCCGGCCCTGCCAGAACTCCACCGCGTCGGGCTCGACCCGGAACCCGCCCCACTCGTCGGGCACCGGCACCTGGTCGGGGTACGCCGCGTCCGCTGCGGCCCAGGCCTCGTCGAGCTCCTCGCGCGAGCCCACCTCGTGCGACTGGTGCGACGCGTGCGCCCCCAGCTGGGCGCCGCGCGGTCGCGTCCGGAAGTACGTCGCGACCTCGTCTCGGTCGATCTCCACGGCGGTCCCGTCGACGCGCACCTGGCGCTCGAGCGGGTGCCAGGGGAACAGCAGTGCGACGTGCGGGTTGGCCGCGAGCTCGGCCCCCTTGCGCGAGCCCAGGTTGGTGAAGAACACCCAGCCCTGCGGACCGAACCCCTTGAGCAGCACCAGCCGTGCCGACGGCTGCCCGTCCCCCGACACGGACGCGACGACCATCGCGTTCGGCTCGTAGACAGCGGCGGTCATCGCGTCGTGGTACCACCGCTGGAACATCGTGAACGGCTCGGGCGCCAGGTCGCTCTCGGCCAGCCCGCCGAGGGCGTACTCGCGGCGGAGGTCGGCGTACCGGTCGGTCACGCCCTCCATACAACCACCGGCCCTACGGGTGAGATCGACCAGACCGAGCGGACCGGGCAGCCCGGCCGTGTGCCGGCGTACACCCGCCAGGCAGAATCGACAGGAGGGAGCACGAGCACGAAGGAGTCGCATGAGCGAGCAGCCCGTCGTACACGAGGGTCTCGAGGGCGTGGTGGCGTTCGCGACCGAGATCGCCGAGCCGGACAAGGAAGGCTCCGCGCTCCGCTACCGGGGCGTCGACATCGAGGAGCTCGTCGGCCGCGTGCCGTTCGAGAAGATCTGGGGCTTGCTGGTCGACGGCGCGTTCGAGCCGGGGCTGCCTCCCGCAGAGCCGTACAACATCGCGATCCACACCGGCGACGTGCGCGCCGACGTCCAGGCATCCGTCGCCATGCTCGCGCCGATGCTGGGGATGGGCCAGACCTACGACATCTCCGCCGAGCAAGCCCGCCTCGACCTCTCCCGGGTCGCGGTGATGGTGCTGTCGTACGCCGCCCAGTCCGCCCGCGGCCTGGGGAAGCCGGTCGTGCCGCAGCGCGAGGTCGACCAGGGCTCGACCCTCGCGGAGAGGTTCCTGATCCGCTGGCGGGGCGAGGCCGACCCCGCCCACATGCGCGCCATCGACGCCTACTGGAGCTCCGCCGCCGAGCACGGCATGAACGCCTCGACCTTCACCGCCCGGGTCATCACCTCGACCGGGGCCGACGTGGCCGCGGCGTTCTCGGGGGCGATCGGGGCCATGAGCGGCCCTCTCCACGGCGGTGCCCCTTCCCGCGTGCTCGGCATGATCGAGCAGGTGGAGAAGTCCGGCGACGCCGAGGGCTACGTGAAGTCCCTGCTCGACAACGGCGAGCGGCTCATGGGATTCGGGCACCGTGTCTACCGCGCCGAGGACCCGCGCGCCCGCGTGCTCCGGCGTACGGCGCGCGAGCTCGACGCCCCGCGCTACGAGGTCGCCGAGGCGCTGGAGAAGGCCGCCCTCGCCGAGCTCCGCGCCCGGCGTCCCGACCGCGTGCTCGAGACCAACGTCGAGTTCTGGGCGGCGATCGTGCTCGACTTCGCCCAGGTGCCGGCGAACATGTTCACGGCGATGTTCACCTGCGCCCGCACCGGCGGCTGGTCGGCGCACATCCTGGAGCAGAAGCGCACCGGACGGCTGATCCGGCCGTCGGCCGTCTACACCGGTCCGGCGGCGCGCTCCGCGGAGTCGGTGGAGGGATGGAACCCCGCCTGGGGTGCCTGAGGGTCCCGGGCCGGGTGCACCTGCTTCATCATGTGATGGAGGTGAACCAGCGCTTCTCATGGTCAGTTCATCGTGAGAAGTGAGGTTTCGCCTACTTCTCATGGTGAAACCGAGACCAATGAGACCCACCGCCCACCGACCGCCTCACCCTCGGACTCGACCGGTTGTGGGACGAGACGATGGCCGCGAACACCCGGTCGCGCCGGGTCATGGACCGGCTCGGCATGGCCCGCGAGCGCACCCACGTCGAGGAGTGGGACGACCCCATCGCCGGCTGGCAGCAGTGCGACGTGGTCTACGGGCTGTCCCGCCGCGGCGGCTCGAGCCCGGACCGGATCGCGAACACCACCAGCTGAGCCCGGTCGCGCGCCCCGAGCTTGACCATCGCCCGGCTGACGTGGGTCCGGACGGTGTCAGGACTGACGACCAGCTCGTCGGCGATCTCGGCGTTCGAGCGTCCGGTCGCGACCCAGGCGACCATCTCGCGCTCGCGCTCGGTCAGGTCGACGAGCCGGGGGTGTGGCTCGGCCGCGGGTGAGGCCGACTCGAAGTGCTCGATCACGCGCCGGGTCACCGACGGAGCCAGCAGCGACCCGCCGTCCGCGACGATGCGCACGGAGTCGAGCAGCGAGGTCGGCTCCGCGTCCTTGAGCAGGAAGCCGCTGGCGCCGGACCGCAGCGCCTCGAAGACGTACTCGTCGAGCTCGAACGTCGTCAGCATCACCACGCGTACGCCGGCCAACCTCGGGTCCGCGGTGACCTCCCCCAGCAGACCGAGGCCGTCCAGCACCGGCATCCGGATGTCGCACAGGACGACGTCGGGTCGGGTGGCGCGGATGAGCGCCAGCCCGGTCCGGCCGTCGCCCGCCTCACCCACGAGCTCGAGGTCGGCCTCCGACTCGATCAGCGTGCGGAGACCGGTGCGGACCAGCGCCTGGTCGTCCACGACCGCGACCCGGATCACGGGGTCACCGACGGGATCTCCGCCCGGACCTCGAAGCCCCGGTCCGTCGGGCCCACTCGCAGCGACCCGCCCAGCCGCTCGACCCGCGAGCGCATACTGCCGATGCCCAGGCCCTCGCTCACGTCCCCACCCTGCCCGTCGTCGACGACGACCACGACCAACGCCCCCTCCTCGACCGTCACCTCGACGCGTGCCGCCGAGGCCCCGCTGTGACGCAGCACGTTGGTCAGGGCCTCCTGCACCACGAGGTACGCCGCGGCGCCGGCTTCCTCGCTCACGGCCGCATCCGTGCTGGTCAGGGACACGTCGAGCCCGCCCGCACGCACGCGACCGACGAGCCCGGGGAGGTCGCCGAGGCCGTTGCGGACCGTCCGCTGCCCGCGGTCCTGCTCGGGCGCGAGTCGGACGAGCTCGGCCCGGAGAGCATCCAGCGACTCCCGGCTGGTCTCGCGGATGGCGAGCAGCGACTCCCGGGCCTTGGCCGGGTCGCGGTCGAGCACGTGCAACGCCACCCCGGCCTGCATGGCGATCACGGCCAGGCCGTGCCCGACGCCGTCGTGGAGATCATGGGCCATCCGCAGCTGCTCCTCGGTCGCCGTACGACGGGCCTGCTCGTGCCGGGTCTCCGCGCGCGTCCGCATGGCCGCACCTACAGCCGCCGCCCCGAACGCGACGGCGACGAACCAGGTGAACCACGCGACGTTCCCCGCCAGCGAACCCGACGACCGATGGCTCGTGCTGGCCACCGCGATCGGGATCACCCCGATCGAGTACGGCCACCACCGGCGGAGCGGCAGCCGAGAGGTCAAGGCATAAGCGGAGAAGAAGACACTCAGGTACACCGGGCCGTTGTCGTAGCCGAGGGCGAAGTACAGCGTGACCGCCACGACGTTCCCGATCCACGTCAGGTGGGGGCTCCGGACTCGCAGGAGCAGCACCAGGACGGCGAGGGCCGCAAGCACTCCGGAGCCCGGCTTCACGTCGTCGTGGTAGCGGCCGAACGTCCCCGCCAGGGTCACGACCAGCAGCACGAGCACCCACCAGTGCACGCGCAGCCAGTCGCGGATCTCGGTCACCCCACCGACCCTAGGTGCGGGTCTCCGGGTCGTCGTTCCCACGACGGCGTATCCGATGTACGCAGACCTGCGTACGACGCCATCGCTCCGCGTCGGACGACGTGACGACCGATGCCGACGAGTCTCGACGGCATGAACGAACTGGTACTCGAGACGAAGGACCTGACCAAGCGGTACGGCGACCGTCTGGCCGTCGACGCCGTGTCCATGACCGTCCGGAAGGGGGAGGTGTACGGGTTCCTCGGTCCCAACGGCGCGGGCAAGACCACCACGCTGCGGATGTGCCTCGGGCTCGTGCACTCGACGTCCGGATCGGCCTCGGTGCTCGGTCGCCCCGCCGGCGACGCCGACACCATCGCCCGCGTCGGTGCTCTGATCGAGGGCCCGGGCTTCTACCCCTACCTCTCCGGTCGCGCGAACCTCCAGGTGATGGCGCGCTACCGCGGGCTTCCCGACACCGTCGTCGACGGAGCCCTGGAGCGGGTGGAGCTCGCCGACCGGGGAGCCGACAGGTTCAAGAACTACTCGCTCGGCATGAAGCAGCGCCTCGGCGTCGCGGCGGCCCTGATGGGTGACCCCGAGCTGATCATCCTCGACGAGCCCACCAACGGGCTCGACCCCGGCGGGATGGCGGACATGCGCGCGTTGATCGTCGATCTGGCCCGCGGTGGTCAGACGGTGCTCCTCTCGAGCCACCTGCTGGCCGAGGTCGAGGAGATCTGCGACCGCGTCGGCGTGATCGCGCGTGGACGCCTGCTCGAGGAGTCGACCGTCGCGGACCTCCGGGGCGGACGGTACCTCCGCATCGTCGCGACCCCGCTCGACCGCGCCTTGGCGGTCGGCATGCGCTTCACCGAGAGCGCCGCGCTGGACGGCGACGCCGTCGTGCTCGACGTACCCGACGAGCAGACACCCGACGTCGTCCGCGCTCTGGTCGGCGACGGGCTGGACGTGCGCGAGGCGGTCGTCACCGAACGCACGCTCGAGGAGGTCTTCTTCGCGATGACCCGCGAGCAGAACGACACCCCGCCCGACTTGCACCGTGGGCTCGTCGAGCCCGGAACGGAGATCCTGCGATGAACACCCTGACCCGTACCGTCCGCGCCGAGCTGTTCCGGCTCCGGCGGTGGCCCGCCTTCTGGGTCACGGTCGTGGCGTGGCTGCTGATGAACGCGATGTTCGGCTACATCTTCGGCTTCGTCACCTACACCAGCGGCGACAGCAACTTCTCGAACGAAGGACAGACCCGGGCCGAGCTGCTGGCGACACTCGTCCCGTCCGGCCTGGCCGACTCCCTGCCGCAGGGGATGCCGCTGTTCGGCGGCGCGATCATGATGGTGCTCGGCGCCATCGTGGCCGGGAACGGCTACGGCTGGGGCACCTGGAAGACCGTCTTCACCCAGGGCCCGTCCCGGGCCGCCACCCTGCTCGGCTCGATGGCGGCCGTGGTCGTCCTGGTCGCCGGGATCGTCGTCGCGACCCTCGTCGCCGACGCCGGGATGTCCCTGGGCGTCGCCGCCCTGGAGTCGCAGCCCGTCTCGTGGCCTGCGGCGGGCGACCTGCTGCAGTCGTTCGGTGGCTCCCTGCTCGTCATGGAGATGTGGGCGCTCGCCGGATACTTCCTGGGGACTGTGGCTCGGGGCCCCGCCGTCTCGGTCGGGCTGGGCCTGGTCTGGGCGCTGGTGATCGAGGGCCTGCTGCGCGGAGTCGGTGCGTCCCTGAACGCCGTCGACGTGTTCACCCACTTCCTCCCGGGTACGGCGGCCGGCTCGTTGATCGGCAACATCGTCGGTGTCGGCGGCCCCGATCCGACACCGGGCCTGCTCGACACCCTGTCGCCGACCCGGTCGCTGGTGACCATGGCCGTGTGGATCGTCGTGTTGCCCGTCGCCTCGCTGTGGCTGGTACGCCGGCGGGACGTCGCCTGAGCCGAGGCATATCCGACCGGACCTTGGTCGCGGGACACCGCGACCAAGGTCTGGTCGTGGTGTGCCGACGCCCGATCCCGCACCGGGAGCAAGTCCCTAGCCTCGGAGGATGTTCCGACGGCTGCGGGTCCCCGGGCCCGTGGTGCTGGTGCTGCTCCTGGCCCCCGTGACCGCCGAGTACCTGATCGGGTATGACGACATCACCGGCAACGTCGCCGCCATGGTGTTCGGGATCTTCTTCTTCGCCCCGCTGTACGGCGCTCCGGCGGTGCTCATCCGGGAGACGGCACGCCGTCGCGGGCTGGGATGGCCGACGATGCTGCTGCTGGCAACGGCGTTCGGCCTCATCGAGGCGGGACTGGTGGACCAGAGCCTGTTCGACCCGTCGTACCGCGACATCGACTTCTGGGACGACCTGCGCGATCCGACCTTCCTGCCCTGCTGCGGAACCAGCGCGTTCATGGTGCTGTCGTTCGTCGGCGGGCACGTCTTCGGCAGCATCGCGGCGCCGATCGCGATGGCCGAGTCGTGGTGGCCGGAGCGGCGGCAGCAGCCGTGGCTCGGACGGTTCGGGTACGGCGTGGTGGCGGCGCTGTGGATCGCGGGATCGGCGTTCATCCTGGGCGACCAGCTGGGCTCCACCTCGTTCCGGATCTCGCCGGCGGAGCTGGTGGGGACGCTCGTCGTCGTGGCGACTCTCGTCGCCGTCGCCCTCACGCGTCGACCTCGGCCGCGGCGAGGCTCCGGCACCGTTCCGGCGCCCTGGGTGGTCGCCGCGGTGACGGCCGTCCTGCTCGCGGTCCGGAGCCTGGTCCCGACCGGCTGGGTGCCGACGATCGCGGCCGGCGCGGCCATCGCCGGGTGGCTGGTGCTGATGGCGCGTTGGTCGATCAGATCCGGCTGGGACGGCCGACACGTGGTCGGCGCCCTGGTCGGTGTTCTGGTCTCGATCGGGGGGCCGGCATTCGTGACCGACCCGCTCGGTGACGTGCCGCTGGCCGCCAAGCTCGCCAGCAACATCGGGCTGCTCGCCCTCGTGCTAGCCCTTGCCGCCCGCGGTTACCGCGCCGAGCAGCGGTGGAGCCTCACCAGCTCTCGACGAGGTCCTTCGCGGCCTTGAGACCGAGCCCGGACTGCTCGCGGACGATCTTGATCGCCTCGATCTTGTTGCCGGCCGCGGCGGCTGCACGGGCCTCGGCGTACTGGTCGGCCGGCGCAGCGCTCACGGGTGCAGCCGCCCCGGGAGCCGGCGTCGCCCCGACGCCCTGCACGGCCGCCAGCGCGGCGTTCAGCCGGGCCACCTGCTCCTCGAGCTGGCTGACGCGTGCCTGCAGCTCCAGGAGCTCGCCGCGGTCGGACGACCCTCCGAACAAGCCCATGGCGGGGAGCCTAGACCGCTGTCGGGTCCGCCAGTACCCGGCCGTAGCACCGGTTGCGTGGTGACCACGCGTAGTGCCCGAACGGTTCGACGGGTTCGTAGCCGGCGGCCTCGTAGAGCGCCATCGCCTCGGGCTGGGCGGTCCCGGTCTCCATGAGCATCACGTCGGCACCGGCCGCCCGGGCCGTCGTCTCGAGGTGGGCGAGCATGACGCGCGCGAGACCCTGCCGACGAGCGCTGGGAACGACGTACATGCGCTTGACCTCCGCCGGTCGGGTCGACCCGAGCCGGCTCACGTCGTCGCGGAAGCGCCACGCCCCCGTCATCACCGGGCGGCCGTCGACGTATCCGACGAAGAACGCTCCGGTCGGCGGCGCGAGTGCGGACGCTTCCATCGGCGTGCTGTCGGGGCCGCCGTAGCGCTCGACGTACTCCTGCTGGACCGCCTCGATCAGCAGCTCTGCGTCGGGATGGGTGATCGGCACCCGCTCGATCCGTAGGTCAGTGCGCAAGCGCAGCCCCACAGCGGTCGCAGAACGAGGCGTCGTCGTCGTTGCGTGTGCCGCACGTCGAGCAGAAGGGTCCGGTGGCCGCGGCGGTCGGTGCCGACGCGTCGTCGACCGTCCGACCGATGCCGAGTACGCCTTCGCCGTCGGTGAGGTACGCCGCGGAGTCCTTGACCGTCGGCATGGTCTCGCCCGCGGCGAAGCGCGCGGCGGCTCCCATGAACCCGGCCTGGATGCACCAGCCCGCGATCGGGAGCCCGAGGATGCCCACGAAGACCATCCAGAACTTGTGCGGCCCGTCGAAGGAGTCGGAGCTGCCGAAGAAGTCCCTCAGCCCGACCACCAGGAAGAGGACCGCCACGACGAGCACGGCGACCCCGACGACTCGTAGGAGGTTGCGTACGGCGCGCTGGCCGCGCACGCCCGGCGGCTGCTGGATGGTGCTCATCTGGTGTCCTCCCGTGTTGCCCGGAGCTACGGCCCTGACACAATAGACAGTGCCGACAGCGTCGTCCGGCAGACCACCGAATCGCGACAGAAGGTTGCCCATGCCCGACGTGATCTCGATCCCCGACGACCTCAAGCCGGCCGACGGCCGCTTCGGCGCCGGACCCTCGAAGATCCAGACCAGCCATCTCGACGCACTCGCCGCCACCGGCTCGTCGTTGATGGGCACCTCGCACCGGCAGGCGCCCGTGCGTGGGTTGGTCCGCCGGGTCCAGGACGGACTCGCGACGTTCTTCGACCTGCCCGACGGCTACGAGGTCGTGCTCGGCAACGGCGGCGCTACGGCGTTCTGGGACGTCGCGTCGTACGGACTGATCCGTCGCAAGAGCCAGCACCTGTCGTTCGGCGAGTTCTCCTCGAAGTTCGCCAAGGCCATCGAGCTCGCCCCGTGGCTGGACGAGCCGACCGTCGTGTCCAGCGAGCCCGGCACGCGGCCCGAGCCCGTGGCCGAGGCGGGCGTCGACGTCTACGCGTGGCCGCACAACGAGACCTCGACGACGGTGATGGCGCCCGTACGCCGCGTGGCCGGGGCCGATGACGACGCCCTGGTGCTGATCGACGCCACGTCGGGCGGGGGCGGGCTGCCCGTCGACCTGACGGAGACCGACGTCTACTACCTCGCCCCGCAGAAGTCGTTCGCCTCCGACGGGGGGCTCTTCGTCGCCTTGATGTCGCCGGCGGCGATCGCCCGCGCGATCGAGATCAAGGAGAGCGGCCGCCACATCCCGGCGTTCCTCGACCTGGTGACCGCGATCGAGCAGTCGCGCCTCAACCAGACCTACAACACCCCGTCGATCGCGACCTTCATCCTGATGGCCGAGCAGCTGGACTGGATGAACGCCAACGGGTCACTGGCGGGCATGGTCGAGCGCACCACCGCCTCATCCGACGCCCTCTACGGCTGGGCCGAGAAGACGGCGTACACCACGCCGTACGTCCTCGATCCCGACCATCGCTCGCTGGTGATCGGCAACGTCGACTTCGACGACACCATCGATGCCACCGCGATCGCGGCCACCCTGCGCGCGAACGGCATCGTCGACACCGAGCCGTACCGCAAGCTCGGCCGCAACCAGCTCCGGATCGCGATGTACCCCGCGATCGACCCCGCCGACATCGAGGCCCTCACCACCTGCATCGACTACGTGGTCGAGCGGCTGTGAGTGCGCTTGCGATCCCCGGTTGACCGGGTATCGCGACGCTTGTCAGGCGGTGCAAACCCTGACAAGCGTGGGTTTCCCCGGCTCACCGGGGATCCCAACCTCTACGGCTGCTGCTTGGTCAGGTGGAGCAGCCAGTCGGAGCCGGTGTCGATGAGGGCGTAGCGCCGGGCCCCGGAGCGGCCGTGCAGCACGAAGACGAAGCGCTTCGAGGTCCGGTCCTCGAGCTCCCACCAGCCCGTGTCGGCGATGTCCTTGTCCGCGTCGGTGTACGTCGCGTGGTCCAGGTCGTGGTCCCCGACGGCGACGGCGAGCCGGTCGGTTCGAGAGTCGGGAGGCATCCCCTTGGGCACGGCCCACGACTTCAGCACACCGTCCTCCTCGAGCCGCAGGTCGTAGTGCGGCTGCGGCTTGCGGTGCTCGTGGAGCACGAAGACCGGCCGGCCGGAGGCGTCAGCCATCGACGGCCGCCACCAGCGCGTCGTACGTCTCGGCGTCGAAGGCGACCATCCGCGCCTCATCGACCCCCGTCGACGTCGACCGGAGGGTCGAGACGGCCACGTCGATCGCGTCGTCCTTCGGCCAGCCGTAGACGCCGGCGCTGACGAGCGGAAAGGCCAGGGACTTCGCGCCGAGCTCGTCGGCGACGGCCAGCGCCCTGGAGTAGCACGAAGTCAGCAGCGAGCGGTCCGTCTCGCCGGCCCGGTGGTGGGGCCCGACCACGTGGATCACCCAGCGGGCGGCCATCTCCCCCGCGGTCGTCCAGCCCGCGTCGCCGGTCGCGAGTCCCTGGGGGAACCGTCGACGACAGTCCTCGAGCACCGCCGGCCCGCCGGCGCGGTGGATGGCACCGTCGACGCCACCACCTCCGCGCATCGCTCGGTTCGCGGCGTTCACGACCGCATCGACGTCCTGCTCGGTGATGTCGCCCTGGACGACGGTGAGCTCCATGTCGCCATCGTCCCCCGGATCAGGCGTCCTTCAGCAGTCGCAGCACGGCTCGCTCGAGGATCGTCTGGCGCTCGGCCGGCGTCGCGGCCTTCCGGCGTACGGCGTGGGCGATGGTGCGTCCTTCCTCGTAGGCATCCACGACGCGCGGGTCGACGTACGCCGAACGGGCGAGCGCCGGCGAGTTCCCGAGGTACTCCGCGACCTCGCGCATCGCCGCGGCCACGGCACGCTTGCGGGAGGCCGAGGTGGTGCCGGGCTCCTGGCTCGCGGCCAGAGCGGCGGCCGCGAGCACGGTCGCATGCCAGGTGCGGAAGTCCTTCGCCGTCGCCTCCATGCCGGTGGCCGCGCGGACGTAGTCGTTGACGTGGTCGGGTTCGAGGTCGCGCCAGCGCGACCGGTCCTTCCACGCCAGCAGCTTCGCCTCGGCCGGGGCCCGCCGTCGGCGCATCACCTCGAGCGCCTCGACCGTCGAGGGATCGTCGATGGTGATCTCGTGCTCGACACCCGACTTGCCGACGAAGCAGAAGTCCATCGTCCGACCGCGCTTGCGCACGTGCCGGCGTTGCAGCGTGGTGAGGCCGAAGCTGCCGTGCTCCTCGGTGTAGACGTCGTTGCCGATCCGGAAGTATCCGAGGTCGAGGAGTCGCACCGCGACCGCGCAGGAGCGGTCGAGGGTCATCCCCGAGGTGCCGAGGTCGGTGAGGACTCGCTCACGCGCCCGCGAGAGCACCCGGCCGAGCTCCAGCACCCGGACGTGCTTGGCGGCGTCGCGCTGGAGGCGCCAGTCGGGGTGGTACAGGTACTGCCGCCGGCCGGCGTCGTCGTTGCCGACCGCCTGCAGGTGCCCGTTCGGCCACGGGCAGATCCAGACGTCCTCCCACGCGGGCGGGATGACCAGCGCCTTGACCCGCTCGGCGTCCTCTCGCGACAACCGCGTCCCGGCCTCGTCGAGGTAGACGAAGCCGGTGCCCGCACGTCGGCGTCGCCAGCCGGGCTTGTCCGGTGAGCTTCTCCGCAAGCGCGCCATGGACCCATGTTCCCGGCCGCCCCGAGGTGCGGGCCCACCCGAAGGTGTGGGACGCACCGCAGACTCAGTGGGGACTCAGTGCGGCCGCAGCGCCCGGAGGAGTACGACGAGAGCCACGAGCCCGAGCGCGCCGCCGGCCAACCACGGCCAGGCGTCGTGGGAGGAGACGTCGGGCTCCGCGGACGACGGGTCCGCGGCCCCGGTGGTGGGCGCCGGTCGACGGCGGCGCCGGATCGGGTGAGGCCCCGCCGATCGCCGACGTGACCTTCGGCGGCAGAGGTACGTCGAGCACCGGCGCGCGGGGACCCTCCGAGGAGACGTACACCTTCCCGTCGGCGGCGACCGCGATCCCTTCGCCCTGACGCTGGCTCGGCAGCCGGAAGCTTCCGACCGGTTGCAGCGACGGCCAGTCGTAGACGACCGCGGAGGTGTAGTCGCGGATCACCACGTGCTGTCCGTCGGGGAAGAACGACCCGTCGGTCGCGACCGGGAGCACGCGACCCGTCGGCTTCAGCCGATTGGGTCCCGATGCGTCCAGGTGCTCGGGTACGGCGTACAGGACGCCGCCGAAGACGTTCTTGGAGGCGATGTAGAGGCGGTCCGACGACGGATCACGCAGCAGGGTCTCGGCATCGGTGGCGCCGTCCGGGTAGATCAGCTCGTACGTCGTGGGGTGCACGGTCCGGTTCCCGCGACCGACCGGCACCCGGGCGATCTCGACCGATGAGCGGACGGCCGTGTTGTCGCCGATGTCGGCCACCCAGACGAATCCCGGTCCGCCCGGCGCGAGCGCCTCCGTGTCGACGGGATCGTCGGACCAGTGGGTCACGCCCACCGTGCGACCGGTGCGGTCGACGGCGAAGACGTCACCGGTGTGCCCCGAGTCGTTGGTCGTGATGAACAGGCCGTCGTCGACCACGAGCGCACTCGCCTCGGTGATCCGCGGGTCGTCGAACGCGAGGACCTCACGACCCGGAGGTGCGGACGGCGTGGCGAGGATGCCGATCGCCACGGGCGCGGCGATGGCGAGACTCGCCAGGAGGTGCTGCATCTCGGCCCGTCACGCCCGCTCGAGCAGCTCGCCGAGCCGTGGGCGCACGCCCCAGACCTCGACCAGCTCGTCGTACTCGCGCTGCGCGGAGCCACCGCTCACCGGCCGTCCCGTGCGGACACCACGGAGCAGCGTGTTGCGCGGCGTGTGCTGGCTGCCGACGAACTGCATGACGTCGACCCGGTAGCCCTCGAGGCGCATCAACGACGCGCGCAGCCCGTCGGTGAGGGTGTCGGCGAACCGCTCCCGGAGGATGCCGTGGCGGGTGAGCATGGCGTACGGCGCGGGGGTCGGCTGCGTGCGGAGCTGGGCCGCGATGTCGTGGTGGCAGCAGGGCGCGGCCAGCACGAGCGGGGTCTCCCAGGCGACCGCCCGGGCGAGAGCATCGTCGGTGGCCGTGTCGCACGCGTGGAGGGCGAGCACGACGTCGGGCCGGAGGTCGAGGGGCGCGTCGCCGATCGACGACGCCACGAACGTCGCGTCCACGCCGAGCTCGCCGGCGATCTTCTCGTTGTGGGTGCGCGACTGCTCGCGCTGGTCGATCCCCGTCAGATGGACCGGCAGGCCGCGGACGTGGGCGAGGAAACGCTCGGTCACGAACGTGAGATAGGCATTGCCGCAGCCGAGGTCGACGACCCGCAACGGCTCCTCGGCAGTGGGCCGACGGAGATGTCCCTTGTCGAGCGCGTCGGTGATCGAGGCGTCGAGGATGCGCAGGAACTCCTCGACCTGGCGGTACTTGCCCTGGCGACTGGGCTTCATCCGGCCCTCGTGGTCGCTCAGCCCGAGGGCGCGGAACACCGGGTCGTCCTCCGGCAGGAGGCGGCCCTTGTCGCGGTCGTGGTCGCGGTCGACCTCGGCCTCGTCGGCGCGCGCCTGCGCATGCACGACCGCCTCGCCCTTCTTGGTCACGCGCAGCTGATGGGTCTCCGTGGTCGTCTCGACGTGCCAGTTGCCGAACGGAGCGTCCAGCAGGTCGTCGAGGGCGGCCCGCGCCGGATCGCCGACCGCGTGGTTGGTCGTGTGCGCCTGCGCGTCGTCGTACGCCGTGACCTGGAGGTGGCGTCCGGCCTTGAGGTCGACGTACCGCAGCTCGACCCGGCGCCACGGCGGCTTGCTGCCGCGTTGCCGCCCGGACGCGACGGCTCGTATCAGGGCCTCGTCGTCGAGGATGAGGCCGCGCAGACGGGTGAGGGCGCGGAGCAGGGGTTCGCTCAACGTTTCACCAGCGACGCGATGAGGACGACCAGGAGGAGCCCCGCGAGGGCGACGGGGATGACGAGTCGCCGGTGTCGCGGGTTCACCCGGCTGAGTCTACGGAGGCTTCGAGGGCGGCCCGGACGACGTCGAGCGTGCGGACCGCACCGGACTCGATGTCGGCGACCGACACCCAGGCGACGGCATCGGTGGTGCCGTCGGTCTCCACGACTCGGGCCTCGGCGGCGTCGGGGACCGTGCCGCGGAAGATGAGATGCACCCCGTGGAAGTCCTCGAACCGACCCGACGGCGCGGTGCCCTCGAAGTGCGTGTCGTGGACGTCGAGCAGGTCGCCGACCTCACACTCCACGCCGCACTCCTCGCGCACCTCGCGAGCGAGTCCGTCGCGGGGCGTCTCGCCGTGGTCGAGGCCGCCGCCGGGCAGCGTCCAGGCACCGGGATAGGCACCGCGGGGTGAGATGCGCGTGAGCAGGACGTCGTGGCCGCGGCGTACCAGCGCGTAGACGGCCACCCGCTGGAGCCGGTACGGCTGATGGTCGGCCAACGCCTCGGTGACGATGTCGGTGACCGCCAGGTCTCCGGACAGCACGTCCGCAACCGCGTGCCAGTCGACGTCCACGGTCGAGCCGTCCACCTCGACCACGCGCGGCTCGGGAGCGTCGGTGGGCACCCACGCGTCGTACACGATGCGGAGGGCCTGGTAGTCCCAGCGCCGGCCCTGCCGCCACATCGACGGCAGGTGGGCCGAGTAGACGCGGGCGGTGTCGCCGACCTCGGCGTCGAGACCGGTCTCCTCGCGGATCTCGCGGACCAGCGCGTCGCGCGGGTTCTCACCGTGGTCGACACCGCCACCCGGCAGGTGCCACTTCTCGTCGGCGGAGATCCGGCTGGCCAGGCGGGTCAGCAGGATGCGGTCGTCACGCAGGATCAAGGCGTACGCCGCGACCCGCTGCAGCTTCGGCAGGGGTTTGGGCATGCGTCTCTCCTGGGTCAGGGCGCCGACCATCCTGTCAGGAGAAGGGTGGCCTCGCGTCGCGGGTGTGGGAGCGTCGGCCGGCCCAGCGCCAGACCCGGGCGGCGCGGTCGCGGTCCTCGTCGGTGACCAGGTTGCCCATCCAGCGTAGGGCGAGGGTCATCAGCCAGTCGGAGCGCATCCCGGCCGGGCCCAGGGTCGCCAGCACCCGCGGCACGGTGACCAGGCCGGCGAGACGACGGGCGATCGAGAACGACTCTCCGTAGTGCTCGGTCAAGGTCGCCGGCCACGCGGTGGCCAGGTCGGCGCCGTCGGCGATCAGCTCGGCGACGAGGCGCCCACCCTCGAGTCCGTAGTCGATGCCCTCGCCGTTGAGCGGGTTCACGCACGCGGCCGCGTCACCCACCAACGCCCAGTTGGCGCCGGCAACGCCGGACACGGCCCCGCCCATGGGCAGCAGCGCGCTGGTGGGGGCGCGCAGCTCGTCGCCGAGCCCGAACGCCTGGCGCACACCGTCGGCGTACGACGTCATCAGGCGGCGGACCTGGAGCTCGGCCGGGCGCTTGGCGGTCGCGAGCGTGCCAACGCCCAGGTTGACCTCGCCGGCGCCGGTCGCGGAGCCGAGGGGGAAGATCCAGCCGTAGCCGGAGAGCACCTCGTTCTGCTCGCCGCGGAGCTCGAGGTGGGAGCTGATCCAGGGGTCGTCGCACATCGTCGAGGTGACGTAGGAGCGCCCGGCCACGCCGTACACGGTGTCGCGATGCCACTCACGGCCGAGCACCTTGCCCAGCGGCGAGCGGACCCCGTCGGCGACGATCAGGCGCCGGCAGTCGACCTCGAGCGTCTCGTCGCCGCGCGCGAACACGACGGTGCCGACCCGCGCGCCGTCGCGTCGTACGTCGACAGCGCGCACGCCGTCGAGCGCACGCGCGCCGGCCTTGATCGCGGTGGTGCGGAGGTGGTCGTCGAGCTCGGTGCGGGCGACCGCGGATCCCCAGCCGGGCAGCGTGCCGCCGGGCCAGGGCAGGAGCAGGGTCTGGCCGAACCCATGGGCACGCAGGCCGTGGTTGACCGTGTGGGCGCGAAGCCAGTCACCGAGGCCCAGCCGCTCGAGCTCACCGATCGCGCGGGGGGTCAGGCCGTCACCGCAGGTCTTGTCACGCGGAAAGACCGCGGCATCGGTGAGCAGGACGTCGACCCCGAGCCGCGCGAGCCACGCCGCCGTCGCCGACCCCGCCGGACCGGCACCGACGACGAGGACGTCGGTCTCCTCCCGCGCGGTCATGCCCCAATTCTCTCAGGCAGTGCGCGACGGCCCGGAATCGGCGGTCACACCCAGATCGCTGCCGGGATGCCGTCGGAGAAGATCTCGGGCGGGTCCGGGAGCGAGTACGCCGTGCCGTCGGCGTACCGCGCGGCCGTCCAGGCCACGACGCACGCGTCGAGGAGGTCGTCGGCGGCGTACCCCTGGCCGGGGACGTACGCCGGCGGCTCCAGCCCGACGCTCCGGCAGTGCGGCGCGGCGTGCAGCCGCGCCCTGAGATCGTCTTCTTCGACGGGACGACGGAGGCCGGGTCGATCTCGGCGAAGCTGACCTCGGGGTGCGCCTCCAGCACCAGCACCGGATCCCCGGACCGGACGTAATGATCGACCTGGAGGATCTTCGGGATCAGCCGAAACGCCTGCTGGCTCAGACCCTTGCCCACCGCTGCTCGGTTGGCCGCGTTCGCCTCGACGTAGCGTCTCGACCAGGGTGGCCGCCCGGGCCGGGGTCGGGAAGACCGAGGACTTCCGACCGACCGGGAGCAGTTGCCGGGCAAGGACATCGACTCCGCGAGGTCCGACATCGGGGAGCCCGATCGGCATGTCGACCGCCACGACGGCGAGGCCCGGGGCGGCTCGGCGTGCGGTCGCCACCAGGGACGCGATGTCGTCGGCGACCAGCACGTCGTACGTCGTGCCGCGCAGGAGCGCGCCCACCCACCCGGCTCGGCATCCGTCGACGCCGAGGACCGGAGGGGTCTCCCCGATCGAAGGTGAGCGCCACGAGACCTCGGCCGCCCAGCGCTCGGCGCGCTGCATGAGGAGCGGCTGGATCGAGGCCTTGATCTGCCCGTAGTCGTAGATGTCGGTGACGGTCTCGGCGAGCCTGGTCTTGAACGCACCCCACGCGTCGCGCGCATCGGTGTCGGCGCGCAGGAAGTCCCGGAACAACAGGGCGTAGCGGACGTTGCGACCACCCGCGACGCGTACGTGGATGTTGACCGACCTCGCGCCAGCAGATGGGGCGAAGACCAGTTTCGGGTGGCTCACCCCGTCGGTGACCTCGTCGTGGTTCCACGCCTCGGGGCGGACCCGGAAGCCACGTGCCGCCATCACCCCGGTGATCCCCGCCTCGTCCAGCGTCTCGACCTGCACCATCAGGTCGAGGCAGTCCTTGGCGGGCAGGCCCGGGACGCTGGTCGAGCCGATGTGGTCGACCGCCACCGCATCCGGCACGAGTTCCCGCAGGAGCTCGACGTACGCCGCCCCCTCGGCCGCCCACTCCTCCCGGTACGCCGACACCTCGACCCGATGGGCGAACGCTTCATCCGGGAACGGCATGCCCTCACCCTAGGAACGCCGAGTCGTCATATGACGACTCGGCGTGATTTCGATGCGTCTTTGCGCCGACTCGGCGCGGCCTGGTGTTCCGGGGACGCGACTGGATCTCGATGCGCCAAGGCCCTCCCCACACGTGGGGAGGGCCTTGACCTACTCGATCTGGTTCTTCACCACCAGACCTAGGCTCCGCCTAGTTCTGGTACGAACCGAAGTCGAAGTCGTCGAGCGCGACCGGCTGGCCGGCGGTGTTGCCGAACTCGTAGTCGTACGAGTCGTAGCCCGTGACGGCGTACGCCGCGGCGCGCGCCTCCTCGGTCGGCTCCACCCGGATGTTCCGGTAGCGCTCCAGGCCGGTGCCGGCCGGGATGAGCTTGCCGATGATGACGTTCTCCTTCAGGCCGCGCAGGCTGTCGGAGCGGGCGTGGATCGCCGCGTCGGTGAGCACCCGGGTCGTCTCCTGGAAGGAGGCGGCCGAGAGCCACGACTCGGTGGCGAGCGACGCCTTGGTGATGCCCATCAGCACCGGACGACCCGAGGCCGGCTTGCCGCCCTCGGAGACCACCCGACGGTTCTCCTCCTCGAACAGTGCCCGGTCGACCAGGTCACCCGGCAGCACGTTCGTGTCGCCGGCCTCGATCACCGTGACGCGGCGCAGCATCTGCCGCACGATGATCTCGATGTGCTTGTCGTGGATCGACACGCCCTGGCTGCGGTACACGGCCTGCACCTCTTCCACGAGGTGCTCCTGCGCCTTGCGGACGCCGAGGATGCGCAGCACCTCGTGCGGCTCCGGCGTACCGATGGTCAGCATGTCGCCGACCTCGATGTGGTCGCCGTCGCCGACCAGCAGGCGCGAACGCTTCGAGACGGGGTACTCGAGGACCTCCGAGCCGTCGTCGGGAGTGACGATGACCTTGCGGGCCTTGTCGGTCTCCTCGATCTCGATCCGGCCGGCCGCCTCGGAGATCGGGGCGCGACCCTTCGGGATGCGCGCCTCGAAGATCTCCTGGACACGCGGCAGACCCTGCGTGATGTCGTCGGCCGAGGCCACACCACCGGTGTGGAACGTCCGCATCGTCAGCTGGGTGCCGGGCTCACCGATCGACTGGGCCGCGATGATGCCGACGGCCTCGCCGATGTCGACGAGCTTGCCCGTCGCCAGCGAACGGCCGTAGCACTTGGCACACGTACCGGTGCGAGCCTCGCAGGTGAGCACGGAGCGCACCCGCACGGTCTCGACGCCGGCCGCGACCAGCTCGCCGATCTTGATGTCGCCGAGGTCGTCACCGGCCCCGACCAGCACCTCGCCCGACTCCGGGTGGGTGATGTCGATCGCCGTGCTGCGGGCGTACGCCGAGGTCTCGACGTTGTCGTCCTTGCGGACCACGCCGTCCTCACCGCGGACGCCGATCCGCTTCTGCATGCCCCGCTCGGTGCCGCAGTCGTCCTCACGGATGATGACGTCCTGCGACACGTCGACGAGACGACGGGTCAGGTAGCCGGAGTCCGCCGTACGCAGCGCGGTGTCGGCCAGACCCTTGCGGGCGCCGTGCGTGGAGATGAAGTACTCCAGCACGGACAGACCCTCGCGGAAGTTCGCCTTGATCGGCCGCGGGATGATGTCGCCTCGCGGGTTGGCCACGAGGCCACGCATCGCCGCCACCTGACGGATCTGCATCATGTTTCCGGAGGCACCCGAGTCGACCATCATGAAGATCGGGTTGGTCCGGTCGAAGGACTTCTCCATCTCCTTGGCGACGTCGTTCGAGGCCTGGGTCCAGATCTCGACCAGCTCCTGGCGACGCTCCTCGTCGGTGACGAGGCCGCGCTCGAACTGCTTCTGGACCTTGTTGGCCAGCGCGTCGTACTCGGCCAGGATCTTGCCCTTGCTCTGCGGCGTGGTGACGTCGTCGATCGAGACGGTGACGCCCGAGCGGGTTGCCCAGTGGAAGCCGGTGTCCTTCAGGGCGTCCAGCGACGCGGCGACCTCGACCTTGGTGTAGCGCTCGGCGAGGTCGTTGATGATCGCGCCCATGGCCTTCTTGCCCACCTCGTAGTTCACGAAGGGGTAGTCGGCCGGCAGGGTGTCGTTGAACAAGGCACGGCCGAGGGTCGTCTCGAGCGTGATCGACTGACCCTCCTCCCAGTCCTCACCGAGCTCGAGCTCGAGCGGCGGGATGATGTCGTCGAACCGGATCTTGACCTTGCTCTGCAGGCTGATCTCGCCCATGTCGAGGGCCATGATCGCCTCGGCCGGGCTCGAGAACGCCCGGCCCTCGCCCTTCTCACCATCGCGGTCGGTGGTGAGGAAGAACAGACCGATCACCATGTCGAGGGTCGGCATGGTCACGGGCCGGCCGTCCGACGGCTTCAGGATGTTGTTGGTCGACAGCATCAGGATCCGCGCCTCGGCCTGCGCCTCGGCGGACAGCGGCAGGTGCACCGCCATCTGGTCCCCGTCGAAGTCGGCGTTGAACGCCGTGCAGACGAGCGGGTGGATCTGGATCGCCTTGCCCTCGATCAGCTGGGGCTCGAAGGCCTGGATGCCGAGTCGGTGCAGCGTGGGCGCACGGTTGAGCAGCACGGGGTGCTCGGTGATGACCTCTTCGAGGACGTCCCACACCACGGCGTACCGGGAGAGACCGGACGTCGCGCGCTCCACCATCCGCTTGGCGGACTTGATGTTCTGGCTGTGCGACAGGTCGACCAGCCGCTTCATCACGAACGGCTTGAACAGCTCCAGCGCCATCTGCTTGGGCAGACCGCACTGGTGCAGCTTCAGCTGCGGGCCGGACACGATGACCGAACGGCCGGAGTAGTCGACGCGCTTGCCGAGGAGGTTCTGCCGGAAGCGGCCCTGCTTGCCCTTGAGCATGTCGGACAGCGACTTCAGCGGCCGGTTGCCCGGGCCGGTGACCGGACGGCCACGACGGCCGTTGTCGAACAGCGAGTCGACGGCCTCCTGGAGCATCCGCTTCTCGTTGTTGACGATGATCTCGGGCGCACCGAGGTCGAGCAGCCGCTTGAGGCGGTTGTTCCGGTTGATGACGCGGCGGTAGAGGTCGTTGAGGTCGGACGTCGCGAACCGGCCACCGTCGAGCTGCACCATCGGGCGCAGGTCAGGCGGGATGACCGGGACGGCGTCGAGCACCATGCCCTGCGGCTTGTTGTCGGTCTTGCGGAACGCGTCGACGACCTTGAGCCGCTTGAGGGCGCGGACCTTGCGCTGGCCCTTGCCGTTGGCGATGGTGTCGCGCAGCGAGGCCACCTCGGCCTCGATGTCGAAGTCCTCGAGACGCCGCTGGATCGCGGTGGCACCCATGTGGCCCTCGAAGTACTTGCCGAACCAGTTCTTCATCTCGCGGTAGAGCATCTCGTCGCCCATGAGGTCCTGGACGGCCAGCGACTTGAAGGTGCTCCAGACCTCCTCGAGCCGGTCCAGCTCGCGCTGGGCCCGGTCGCGGATCTGCTTCATCTCACGCTCGGCGCCGTCGCGGACCTTGCGGCGCGCGTCGGCCTTGGCGCCCTCGGCCTCCAGGGTCGCGAGGTCCTCCTCGAGCTTCTTGGTGCGGTCGTCGAGCGCGCCGTCGCGACGCTTCTCGAGGCGCTCGCGCTCGAGCCCGACCTTGTTCTCGAGCGTGGACAGGTCGCGGTGGCGGGCGTCCTCGTCGACGGCGGTGATCATGTACGCCGCGAAGTAGATGACCTTCTCGAGGTCCTTCGGGGCGAGGTCGAGCAGGTAGCCGAGCCGGCTCGGCACGCCCTTGAAGTACCAGATGTGGGTCACCGGAGCGGCGAGCTCGATGTGGCCCATCCGCTCGCGGCGGACCTTGCTGCGGGTCACCTCGACGCCGCAGCGCTCGCAGATGATGCCCTTGAAGCGCACGCGCTTGTACTTGCCGCAGTAGCACTCCCAGTCCCGCGTGGGACCGAAGATCTTCTCGCAGAAGAGGCCGTCACGCTCGGGCTTGAGCGTGCGGTAGTTGATCGTCTCCGGCTTCTTGACCTCGCCGTGGCTCCACTGACGGATGTCGTCGGCGGTGGCCAGGCCGATCCGAAGCTGGTCGAAGAAGTTCACATCGAGCACGGTGGCTGCATTCCTTCGTTCGTTTTGAATTCTCTAAGAGCTGTGGACTGAGAGGCGGTACGCCGGCGGGCCGGCGTACCGCTCATGCTCAGACTTCTTCGACAGAGCTGGGCTCGCGACGGGACAGGTCGATGCCGAGCTCCTCGGCCGCCCGGAAGACGTCCTCCTCGGCGTCCTTCAGCTCGATCGCCGAGCCGTCCTGCGACAGCACCTCGACGTTGAGGCAGAGGGACTGCATCTCCTTGACCAGCACCTTGAACGACTCCGGGATGCCCGAGTCGGGGATGTTCTCGCCCTTGACGATGGCTTCGTACACCTTGACCCGGCCCGGCACGTCGTCGGACTTGATGGTCAGGAGCTCCTGGAGGGCGTACGCCGCTCCGTAGGCCTCCATCGCCCACACCTCCATCTCGCCGAACCGCTGGCCGCCGAACTGGGCCTTACCGCCCAGGGGCTGCTGCGTGATCATCGAGTAGGGGCCGGTCGACCGTGCGTGGATCTTGTCGTCGACCAGGTGGTGGAGCTTGAGGATGTACATGTAGCCGACCGAGACCGGGTCGGGGAACGGCTCACCGGAGCGACCGTCGAACAACGACGCCTTGCCGTCCTTGCCGACCACTCGCTGGCCGTCACGGTTGGGCAGGGTCGCGCCGAGCAGGCCGGTGATCTCGTCCTCCTTGGCGCCGTCGAAGACCGGCGTCGCCAGGTTGGTGTCGGGATCGGCCTTGTCGGCATGGATCTTGATCAGCCGCTGCTTCCAGTCGCTGGTCTTCGGGTCGTCGGACAGGTTGACGTCCCAGCCCTGCTTGGCCAGCCAGCCGAGGTGCAGCTCGAGGACCTGGCCGATGTTCATACGACGCGGCACACCCAGCGGGTTGAGCACGACGTCGACCGGCGTGCCGTCCTCCATGAACGGCATGTCCTCGATCGGCAGGATCTTGGCGATGACGCCCTTGTTGCCGTGGCGTCCGGCGAGCTTGTCGCCCACCGAGATCTTGCGCTTCTGCGCGACGTACACACGCACGAGCTGGTTGACGCCCGGCGGGAGCTCGTCGCCCTCCTCGCGGTCGAAGACCCGGACGCCGATGACGGTGCCGGACTCGCCGTGCGGGACCTTCATCGAGGTGTCGCGGACCTCACGCGCCTTCTCACCGAAGATCGCGCGAAGCAGCCGCTCCTCCGGGGTGAGCTCGGTCTCGCCCTTGGGCGTGACCTTGCCGACCAGGATGTCCCCGTTGGTGACCTCGGCGCCGATGCGGATGATGCCGCGCTCGTCGAGGTCGGCCAGCATCTCGTCGGAGACGTTGGGGATGTCGCGGGTGATCTCCTCAGGACCCAGCTTGGTGTCGCGGGCGTCGACCTCGTGCTCCTCGATGTGGATCGAGGTGAGGTAGTCCTCCTGCACCAGGCGCTGGCTGAGGATGATCGCGTCCTCGTAGTTGTTGCCCTGCCACGGCATGAACGCCACCAGCAGGTTGGCGCCCAGAGCCATCTCGGCCTCGTCGGTGCACGGACCGTCGGCGATCGGCGAACCCTCGGCGAGCTTGTGGCCCTCGGCCACCAGCGGGCGCTGGTTGATGCAGGTGCCCTGGTTGGAGCGCCGGAACTTCGCCAGCTTGTACGTCGAGTAGGTGCCGTCGTCGTTCATCACCTCGATGGCGTCGGCGGACACCTCTTTCACCACGCCGGCCTTGTCGGCGACCACCACGTCGCCGGCGTCGACCGCAGCCCGGAACTCCATGCCGGTGCCGACCAGGGGCGCGTCGCTGCGGATCAGCGGCACGGCCTGGCGTTGCATGTTGGCACCCATGAGCGCGCGGTTGGCGTCGTCGTGCTCGAGGAACGGGATCAGGGCCGTCGCGACCGACACCATCTGGCGCGGCGAGACGTCCATGTAGTCGACCTCGTCGCGCAGGATCTCGCTGACCTCGCCGTGACGCTGGCGGACCAGCACCCGCTCCTCGACGAACTTGTTCTTGTCGTCGAGCGGAGCGTTCGCCTGGGCGATGACGTACTTGTCCTCGTCGTCGGCGGTGAGGTAGTCGATCTTGTCGGTGACCTTGCCCTTGACGACCTTGCGGTAGGGCGTCTCGACGAAGCCGAACGGGTTGATCCGCCCGTAGGTGGCCAGGGATCCGATCAGACCGATGTTGGGACCCTCGGGGGTCTCGATCGGGCACATCCGGCCGTAGTGGCTGTGGTGGACGTCGCGGACCTCCATGCCCGCCCGGTCACGGGACAGACCGCCGGGGCCCAGCGCTGAGAGGCGGCGCTTGTGGGTCAGACCCGAGATCGGGTTGGTCTGGTCCATGAACTGGCTGAGCTGCGAGGTGCCGAAGAACTCCTTCAGCGCCGCGACCACGGGGCGGATGTTGATCAAGGACTGCGGCGTGATCGCCTCGACGTCCTGGGTCGTCATCCGCTCGCGGACCACCCGCTCCATCCGGGCGAGGCCCGTGCGGAGCTGGTTCTGGATGAGCTCGCCGACCGTCCGCATCCGGCGGTTGCCGAAGTGGTCGATGTCGTCTGGCTGGACCTCGATCGGCTTGCCGTCGGCGTCGATGTACGTCGTACCGGACTTGTCCACCAGGTCGGTGTCGCCGTTGTGCAGGCGGACGATGTAGCGGATGACGGCCACGATGTCGTCGATGGTCAGCGTCTGCTGGTCGAACGCCTCGTGCAGGCCGAGCTTCTTGTTGATCTTGTAGCGGCCGACCTTGGCGAGGTCGTAGCGCTTGGGGTTGAAGTAGTAGTTGTTCAGCAGCGTCTGCGCGGCCTCGCGCGTGGGCGGCTCACCGGGACGGAGCTTGCGGTAGATGTCGAGCAGCGCGTCGTCCTGGGTCTCGGTGTGGTCCTTCTCCAGGGTGAGGCGGATCGACTCGTAGTCGCCGAACTCCTCGAGGATCTGCTCGTTGGTCCAGCCGAGGGCCTTGAGCAGCACGGTGACGTTCTGCTTGCGCTTGCGGTCGAGGCGGACGCCGACCATGTCGCGCTTGTCGATCTCGAACTCGAGCCAGGCGCCGCGGCTCGGGATCACCTTGGCGGTGAAGATGTCCTTGTCCGAGGTCTTGTCGGCGGTCTTCTCGAAGTAGACGCCGGGCGAGCGGACCAGCTGGCTGACCACGACCCGCTCGGTGCCGTTGATGATGAAGGTGCCGCGGGGCGACATCAGCGGGAAGTCGCCCATGAAGACCGTCTGGCCCTTGATCTCACCGGTCTCGTTGTTGGTGAACTCGGCGGAGACGTAGAGCGGCGCGGAGTAGGTGAAGTCCTTCTCCTTGCACTCCTCGACGGTGTACTTGGGGTCGTAGAAGACGGGGTTCTCGAAGGAGAGGCTCATCGTCTCCGAGAAGTCCTCGATCGGCGAGATCTCCTCGAAGATCTCGGTGAGACCGGACTTGTGTGAGACGTCCTCGCCGGCTGCCTCGCGGGCCGTGACTTCGGCCTGCCAGGCCTCGTTGCCGATCAGCCAGTTGAAGCTGTCGGTCTGGAGGGAGAGGAGCTTGGGGACTTCGAGAGGTTCGCTGATCTTCGCGAACGAGATGCGCTGCGGCGTAGTAGAAGAGGTGTCGGCGTTGGTGCGCGCGGCCAAGATCGGTCCTTCGACGAATGCTGGCGGAGAGACACCTACCGACCACTTCAATCAGCCACCGGGCAGGCGATCAGCATTTGAGGGCAGGCGCAAAGGGAGATCGTACCTCAGAAGGGCGCGCACCACAAATGGCATCCGGCCCACTGGCCGAACGTCTCCACGAGTGTGAACCCGGCAGGGCCCCAGGTCAAGCACTTCTGCACAGGCGAGCCGCGCGTCGACGGTAAAACTCCAGGTCCGAGCGAGGACGTTCCGAGCCGGCGGAGCCGGCACGAAACGACCGGAGCGAGCGCCGATGCGAGCTTGCTCGCGAGGTGGCCTGACACCTCAGGGTCGAGCAGGCTTCCGAGTCGGCGAGCCGGCAGCCTCGGGCGAGCCCGATGCGGCTCGGTGGTCGAGCCCGCTCCCTTCGGTGGTCGAGCCCGCTCCCGTTCGGTGGTCGAGCCCGCCGAGCGCCAGCGAGGCGGTGTCGAGACCCATCGTGGTGACGCCCGTCCACAGACGGCGACCCAGCCGGTTGCGGCCCCCAGTGGTTCGTCACAGGCTGCCAGCCATGGCCTTCGTCTACATGCTCGAGTGCGAGGACGCGTCCTACTACGTCGGCAGCACCACCCACCTCGAAGCGCGGGTCCAGCAGCACCAGCTCGGCCTCGGAGCCGACTACACGCGCTGCCGCCTCCCGGTGAAGCTCGTGTGGTTCGAGGAGCACGAGCACATCGGGGCGGCCTTCGCGCGCGAGAAGCAGATCCAGAACTGGGGACGGGCCAAGCGTCGGGCGCTGATCGAGGGAAGGTACGGCGACCTCCCCGCGCTCGCACGCGGGTGGGGAAAGGTCGAGCCCGGGACAGGTCAGTGACGTTGCGCGCCTTGGGTCTCGACACGGACTCGCTGGCGCTCGTCCGGCTCGACCACCGATTACACCGCTCGCCCGGCTCGACCAACCAGACCAACGCTCGTCCGGCTCGACCACCGAGTACCAACGCTCGTCCGGCTCGACCACCGAATACAACGCTCGTCCGGCTCGACCACCCAGACCAAGGCTCGTCCGGCTCGACCACCGAGTCGGCGTCGAGCCTCCTCAGGAGTGGTCGCCGTTGGTGGTCAGGCCGTCGACGAGCCACTGGTCGCCCTGCTTGGCCATGGAGACCGTGACCTGGTTCTTGTAGACCACCGGGACCTTGGGGTGCTGCTTGTTCCGGGTGACCTGGTTGACCAGGACGAAGACGTCGACGCGATCGGTGCCGGAGCGCACGACGCCGGAGGCGAGGTACTTGGCCTGGACGACCGTGCCCGTCCGCGGGGCGTTCTGGCGGATGACGTCGAACAGCTTGTCGTACTGGTCCTTCTCCGACGACGTCATGTACGGCTGGGCGGCCGCCGCGCTCTCGTCCAGACGGTGCGCGTCGTAGGACAGCAGCGGCACGATCGCACGCTCGGCCGCCGCCTGGGCGGCCTGGGTCTCGTCCGCGACGGCGGTGTCCGACGGGTGCGACAGAAGGACGCCCGCGACGACGAGCGACCCGGCGAGCAGGGTCGCCACGACCACCAGCACCCAACCCGGGACGACGGGGAGCGCGGAGCCGCGGAGGCGCTGGACGACGGTCGGCGCCGTCGCGTCGACGCCCGTCGGACCGGGCTCGACCTCCTCTGCGTCGGGTAACGGTTCCTCCTGCGCTACCTCCTGCGCTTCCCGCTGGGCGTCCAGCTGGGCCGCCAGCTCCTCGTCGTACGCCCGTCGCCGGTCCGGGTCGAGCAGGACCTCGGCGGCCTGGTTGTAGACGCGGAAACGGCGATCGGTCGGGTCGAGTTCGGAGACGGCGGAACGCCACGCCGTCCGGATCTGGTCTGCGGAAGCGGTCGGCTCGACGTCGAGGATGTCGTACCAGCTGGCGGCGCTCATGAGCTCGTCACCGGCTGGTAGGCGTCGACGAGCCATTTCCCGTCGATCTTGTCGAGGTTCACCCGGAGCCGGAACGGTGCCGGCTCGCCGGTGGAGACACGCTTGCCCTGCTTGTTGAGCACCGTCTGGCTGATCGACCCGGCGACCAGGACCTGCGCCGAGTCGCTGTCGATCACCTCGACGCCGGTGGCGAACACCGCGCACGTGCGGTCGAGGCCGTACGTCTTCACGCTCTGCTCGGCGACCGAGACGCTCTTGTCGAACGACACCGCGAACTTCGCGGTGATCACCTCCTTGACCCGCGACCGGTACGCCGGCATCTGGCCGTCGGAGTCGAGCAGCGTCGGACCGTAGGTGTTGACGCGCAGCACGAACTGCTCGGTCGCCGCCATCGCCGCCTCACGGTCGGCCTGCACCACGGCGGCATCGTCCGTGCCGACGGTCTGGCCGAACACGGTCGCCTGTCGATGGGCGAGCAGGACCGGGATCCACACGATCGTGGCCACGAGGGCGAGCACGAGCAGCGCGAGCAGGACCAGCCGGAACAGGGCTGCCCGAGGGGCGCTCGTCTCGCCGGTCTCCGTCGTCACCTCCGGACGCTCGTCAAGGGCTGCAGGAACAGCCATTTCCACGACTCCTCTCCGAGGGTATCCGGGGCGGGGCTTCCCGGGTTGTCCAGTGCGGAGGGGACCCGCGATCCCCAGGTCAGGTGCCGAGAAGCGGGGTCGTACCAGGCCACCGGGCTGCGGTACGCCGCGCCGGGGCGGTTCGAGGGGGCGTTCTGGGCTCCCCGCGGGTCGGACTGCGTGGCCGGCTCGGCACAGCGCGCGTTCACGTTCATCGGCCGGTTCGAGCCGTCCTGCGGGGCCCGGGTGTCGGTGCTCTGGTAGCCGTTGTGGCAGACCTGCGGGTCGTTGGTGAGCACCATGCCGAAGTGCGCGTCGTACAGCCCGGTCTCGGGCGACTTGGAGACCACCGTGAACCCGCCCTCCACGACGTACGGGTAGAGCACCAGCACCTGGCGCAGGCCGGGGAGGTGCTTGACCACGATGTCGCCGGTCGTGACCAGGTTGTTGATCAGGCTGGCGAGGTGCACCTTGTTGTCGTCGAGGAAGGTGCGCAGCTGGGTGGCGGTGACCGATCCGTTGTCGATGACACGACGCAGGTCGCGGTCGTGGCCGGCCAGCGTCCCCGAGAACAGCCGCAGGTCGCGCGCGAAGGAGCGGATCGCATCGGCCGAGGCGATCTGGCCGTGGAGCACCGTGTTGCTGTCGCGGATCAGGGCGGTGGTGACGTCGAAGTTGCGGTTGGCCTCGTGGATGAACGCCGTGCCGGTGTCGATGATCTGCTGCAGGTCCTGGCCGGTGCCGCCGAACGCCTGCCCGAGCTCGTGGACGGTCGTCCGGAGGGACTTCTGATTCACCGACTCGACGGTGGTCGAGATGTCGGAGAGCAGTTTCTGGGTCGGCAGCGGGGTGCGGGTGTCGGCCATGGCGATCTGCGAGCCGTCGCGGAGGTAGGGGGCGTGGTCGGTCTGCGGCTGGAGGTCGACGTACTGCTCACCGACCGCCGACCGGTTGCCGACCACGGCGAGCGCGTCGGCCGGGATCTTCCCGTCCCAGCCGTGGTCGATGTCGAGGTAGGCGTCGACACCTCCGCTGGTCAGCACCAGCTTCTTGACCTGTCCCACTCGGACGCCGCGGTACGACACCAGCCCGCCGGCGTACATCCCTCCGGAGTCCTGGAAGTGCGCGACCACGGTGTACGACGTGCTGTAGAAGAAGCGGTTCAGCTGGGCGTACCTCGCCCCGACGAAGCTCACTCCGAGCATCGTGATCAGGGCGAAGATCGCGAGCTGGACCTTGGTACGACGGGCGATCATCGGCTCATCACCATCCCGGGCACGAGCAGGTCGACCAGGGCAGGGTCGTACATCCGCGACAGCTGGCGCATGGTCGGCCCGCGGGCCCCGAACGCCGTCCGGTTGACTCCGAGCACCCCACCGCCGCGCAGGATCGTCGGCAGCAGGCTGGTCGGGATGCTCAGCGAGGGCAGCGGGCCCTTGGTCGGAAGGCTCGGCAGGGCGTCCAGCACCTGACACACCGGGTTGTCGTCGTGCTTCTTCTTCTTGCACGAGGCGATCAGGCGGAGCAGCTCCTGCGGGTCGCCGAGCACCTTCTGGCAGGCGTTGCTGGTGATGTCACCGCTCTGCAGGCACTTCGTCACGTCGCCGAGGATCTTGGTGACCTCCGAGGTCGGGAGGTTGGTCGGGAGACCGGTCGGCAGCGACGGGAGCCCCGTCGGCAGGCCGGTGGGGATGGGCAGGCTGCCGTCCTGGTCGAGCGAGACGTCGAGCTTGATCGACAGGTTGGTGTAGTCGCCCATCTGCAGACTGCGGGCGACCTGCGGGTCACGGCCCACCACCTCGTCGACGAACGGGTAGGTCAAGGCGATCTGGAAGGCGTTGACGAAGTTCTGACCGGACGCCTGCAGCTGGCTCAGGACCGGGTTCAGCTGCCGCAGCGTCTCGATGGTCGAGTCCTTCGACAGCCGGATGACCCGGGTCCCGACTCCACTCAGGTGCGCCAGCGACTTCAGCATCCGCACCAGGTCGTCGCGCTGGGTGTTGATGGAGTGCAACGCGCTCGGCAGCTCGTCGAGGGTCGCGTCGATGGTGTCGCGCTGGTGGTTCAGCTGGCCCGACAGGCGGTTCAGCGCGTCGAGCGCGGTGACGATGTCGTGCTTGTGCCGGTCGAGCTGCCCGCTGAACGTCCTGATCTGGTGGAGCACGGACCGCGCGTCTCCCTCGCGGCCGTGCAGCGTCTGGTTCAGCTCACGGGTGATCGTCTGCAGCTGCCCGACACCGCCGCCGTTCAGGAGGAGGCTGAGCGCGCCGAGGACCTCTTCGACCTCCGGGTTCTGCCCGGTGCGGTCGATGTCGATCACGTCGCCCGTCTCTGAGCGGGTTGGGGCTCGGCTCGGGAGGCGCGGAGAGCTCGACGAACTTCTCACCGAGCAGGCTCGTCTGCTGGATGGTGGCCACGGTGTTGTCGGGCAGCGACGTGTCGTTGCGCAGCTGCATCGTGACCAGCGCGTGGTAGCCCTGCAGGCGGACGTCGGTGATCTTGCCGACGGTCACGTCGTTGACCTTGACCGTCGACTGGGGCACGAGGTCGAGGACGTCGTGGAACTGCGCGGTGATCGTGATCGGGTTGTCGCCGACGTCGGTGCCGCCGGGGAGCGGGAGCTTGTAGGGGTCGAACGAGCAGCCGGTCAGCACCAGCGCCGTGGCGACGAGGGCGACGACGGCCTTGCCAAGCGGCCGGAGGGCGGCGGGACGCAGACGGGTCATCGGCCGGCCTCCACGAGTCCCCCGAGGGTCGGGTCCGTGCGGTCCGTCGTCGTACGCCGGGTGGAGCCGCCGCTCAGGGCCCCGGGTCGGTTCTTGCCGAGGATCTGCCTGATCACGTCACAGCTCTGGCCGCCCTGGTTGGCCTGGTTCAGGATGCCGCAGAGGAAGGTGCCCGGATCGGAGGTGATCTGGTGGCCGATCTCGCCCAGGTTGGCGCGCACGTCGAGGGTCCCGGCCTGAGGGTTGTAGGTCAGGGCGAGGTTGTTCAGGGCCAGTGGAGCGTTGCGCAGCGTCTCCGAGAGAGCGGCCCTCTGCTTGACCAGGATCTGGGTCACGTCGTCCAGGCCGGCGATGTTCTTGCCGAGGATCTCGCGGTTGTCACGCACGAACCCGGAGACCTGCTTCATGGCCGTGCCGAGGTTGTGCAGCGACGACGCGAGGTCTCCCCGCTCACCCTCGAGCATCCCGGACACCTGGGCGAGCGTCTTGTTGAAGTCGCGGACGGTGTGGTCGTTGCGAGCCAGCGTGCGGACGAAGCCCTCGAGCTGACGGACCGACCCGAACAGCTGGTCCTTGTTGTCGGCCAAGGTCCCGCTGAGCTTCCCGAAGTCCTCGATGGTCTGGTGGAACTTCTTCCCCTGCCCGCCGAAGTTCCGCGCCGTGGTCTCCAGCAGGTCGGTCAGGGCGCCCTTGGAGTTGGCGCCGTTCGGACCCAACGCCACGGTCAGGTCGTCGAGACTCGAGTAGATCTGGTCGAGCTCCAAGGGGACCGCGGTGTGGTCCTGGTCGAGCGTGGCTCCGTCGGCGAGGACCTGGCCTCCGGTGTACGCCGGGGTCAGCTGGACGAACCGGTCGCCGACGATCGACGGGGAGATGATCACCGCCTTGGCGTCTGCCGGGAGCTGCACGTCGGCGTCGTAGTGCATCTTCACGATGACCTGGGTGCCCGACGGGGTGACCGAGTCCACCTTGCCCACCGGCACGCCGAGCACGCGGACGTCGCTTCCCTCGTAGAGCGACACCGTGCGCGGGAAGTCGGCCGTGAGGGTCCGCTGGTGCGACCCAGCGAACACGAACGAGGCCAGCGCGGCGATCGCGAGCGCGAACACGATCACCGGGACCAGGATCTTGGCGAGGAGGTTCATCTCAGCCACCCACCTGCGGCACGGGCGGGATGTTCTGGATGTAGGTGTCGAACCACGGCCCGCCGCCCAGGGTGTTGGCGAAGACCCGGTAGAACGGGCCCATCAGCCGGATGCTCTGGTCGATGTTGTCGGAGTTCTTCTGCAGGACGTCGACGACCGAGCTCAGGTGCGTCAGCGCCGGGTTGAGGTCGGCCTTGCTCTGCTTGACGAGCTTGGTCAGCTCCCGGGACAGCCGCGAGGTGGAGGTCAGCAGGTCGTGGACCGCGTCGCGGCGCTTGACCAGGGCCTTGAACAGCACCGCCGAGTCACGCATCAGCCCGACGATGTCCTGGTCGCGGGAGTTCAGGGTCGTGGTGACGCCGTGGAGGTTCTGCAGCAGGGTGCCGATCTGCTCGTTGCGTGCGGCGAGGTTGCTCGACAGTGCCGACACCCCGGAGAGCGCCTTGCGGAAGTTCTTCGGTGTGTGGCGGGTCAGGTCGGCGAGCGTGGTCAGGCTTTGCGCGAGCTGATGGGTGTCGATCTGCTCCGAGGTGCGGGCGAGGCCCGAGAACGCCTGCACCACGTCGTACGGCGACGAGGTGCGGGCGACCGGGATCTCGGTCCCCTCGCGCATCTGTCCGGCCCCGGCCGGCTCGAGCGCGAGGTACATCGCACCGAGGAGGGTCTTCACCTTGATGGCTGCCCGGGTGTCCGTGCCGAAGTCGGCACCGCTGTCGATGCGGAACGCGACCTTGACGTGGCCGCCGTCGAGGGAGACCGAGTCGACCTTGCCGACCCGGACGCCGGCGATGCGCACCTCGTCGTTGGGCTTCAGTCCGCCGGCCTCGGAGAAGTCGGCGTAGTAGGTGTCGCCTCCACCGATGATCGGCAGCTTGTCGGCGTTGAACGCCAGCAGGATCAGGCCCAGGACGACGACCAGGCTGATCGCCCCGACCACGACCGGGTTGCGCTCTCGGAAGGGAGTACTCATCCGAGGTTGCACCTGCTCGAGCCGGTCTTGTACGTGACGGGGATCGCGTTCTTGCCGATCCGGATCTGGCCGGTGAACTTGCAGAGGTAGAAGTTGAACCACGAGCCGTAGATGGCGGTCCTCCCCACCTTCGTCAGCTTGATCGGCAGCACCTGCAGTGCGCGGTCGAGCTCGGGCCGGCCGCGGTCGAGGTTCGCGGCGAAGCCACGCAGGTGGTGGATGTCCGAGACGAAGGGTGCGCGGATGCCGGAGACGAGGTCTGCCGTCTGCACCGAGAGGTCGGAGATCTGGTTGAGCGAGCCGAGGATCGCACCGCGGTCCTTCTTCAGGCCACCGACGAACTGCTGGAACGTCGTGATCAGGTCGTTGAGCTGACGGTTGCGCCGTCCGACGTGGTCGAGCACGGAGTTGAGGTTGGTGATCAGCTGGCCGATCACCTGGTCGCGGTTCGCCAGCGTCTGGGTGATCGACGCCGTGTGCGCCAACATCCCGTCGAGCGTCCCGCCCTGACCCTGGAAGACCTGGATGATCTCGTAGGACAGCTCGTTGACGTCGGACGGCGACAGCGCCTGGAACAGCGGCTTGAACCCGTTGAACAGGAGGGTCAGGTCGAGCGCCGGCGAGGTGCGCGAGACCGGGATCGTCGCGCCGGGGTCGAGCACCCCGGTGCCGCCGATCTCGTCGGTCAGGGCGATGTAGCGCTGCCCGACCAGGTTGCGGTAGCGGATGTCGGCGTGGGTCGACTGCATGAGCGCGGTGTTGCTCTGCACGTCGAACGTCACCATCGCCTGGGTGCGGTCGACGATCGAGATGCCCTTGACCGAGCCCACCTTGACCCCGGCGATCCGGACGTCGTCACCCTTGACCAGACCCGTCGCGTCGACGAACTGGGCGCGGTAGGTCTTGGTCGAGCCGAAGCTGAGGTTGCCGATGATGATCGCGAGCACGCTGGTGGCCAGTGCGGTGACGACCATGAAGACCAGCAGCTTGATCAGGGCCGAGACCGTCTTGGCGTCGAGGCCACGACGCGACGACGAGGCCACGCGAGCGCCGGTCCGGGTCGCTCGGTCGCGGGTCCGGAGGAGAGGGATGCTCATCGCAACGACACCTCCGCCCCGCGCGCCATCGGGCCGACCAGCAGGACGCCGAGGTCGGGCACCTGGTCGGGGGCGAGCCCGAGGGACGGTCCGAGCAGCGACTTGAGGAGACCCGCCTCGGCCGGGCCGCCGGCGTACCCGCTGCCGCGGCTGTAGCCGGTGCCCCAGGAGGGCGCCACGCGGTCGGTCCCCTTGCCGGTCGGGGTGTCGATGCCGTCCTTGAAGTTCGGCTGGTGTCGCACCGGGTTGCTCTGGTTCCACGGTGGGCTCGGCAGGTGGAGGCAGTTCGGGCCGCTGTTGTCGGCGTACACCGGACGGTCTGCGGCGGTGTAGCCACGGGGCTGGTTCGCCAGTGTCTCGAGGACGATGTGGAGGGTGAACCCGCGGAAGGCCTGCGCCTCACGCTTGCTGGCGTTGACGAGCCCGCCGAGCAGGCAGGGGTACTCCGGCGCGTAGCGGGCGAGCATCTGGGCCTGCGGCCGGCTGACCTGGCCGAGCCGGATGATGTTGTCGCCGTTCTGCCGCAGGAAGTCATGAGCGGTGTCGGAGAACGACGACACGTCGGTGAACAGGGCCTGTAGCTGCTGGTGGCGGTCCTCGAGAGTCCCGGTCGTCGTGATCGTGTTGTCGAGGATCTGGGCGATCGACGGCATCACGTCGGCGTAGGTGTTGGAGACCTTGGTGGTCAGGCGCAGGTCCTGCACGATCTGCGGGATCTGGGGGTTGATCCGCTTGAGGTAGCGGTCGACGGTCACCAGGTCACGGCCGAGGGCCTCGCCGCGTCCCTCCAGTGCCGTGGAGATCGCGTTGAGGGTGAGGTTCACGTCGGCCGGCTGGACCGTGCGCAGGAGGGGGTAGAGGTCGGCGAGCACCTTCTGCACCTCGACCGGCACGTTGGTGCGCGTGATCGTCTGACCTGGCTGGAGGTGGCCGGGTGCCGGGGCGTCGGGAACCACGAGCGAGACGTACTTCTCACCGAAGAGCGTCTTCGGCACGATCGCACCGGTCACGTTGCTCGGGATCGAGTCCATCTGGCCGGGGAAGATGCCGAGCTTGATCTTGGCGCCCTCGTCGTTCGCGCTGAAGCCCAGCACCTCGCCGACGATCACGCCCCGGATCTTCACGTCCGCGCGATCGGGCATCTGCAGCCCGATGCTGGAGGCGTCGAGGGTGACCTCGTCGAAGTGGGTGAACTTCTGGGTGAAGACGCCGTACGTCAGCCAGACCCCGGCCACCAGCAGCGCCAGGAACAGGATGCCCAGCGCCTTGAACTTCAGCGCGGTGCCCATCAGCCTGCCAGCCTCACGGTCGTGGACGCGCCCCAGATCGCCATGGACAGGAAGAGGTCGATGACGTTGATCGCCACGATGCTGGTGCGGACCGCCTTGCCGACGGCCACACCGACTCCGGCGGGCCCGCCGGACGCGTTGTAACCGTGGTAGCAGTGGATGAGGATCACCGTCACGGCGAAGACCAGCACCTTGCCGAAGGACCAGAGCACGTCCTCGGGCGGGAGGAACGTGTGGAAGTAGTAGTCGTAGGTGCCGGTGCTCTGCCCGAAGAACTGGGTGACCGTCAACCGCGTCGCGAAGTACGACGACACCAGCCCTACGACGTACAACGGGATGATCGCGATCAGGCCGCCGACGATGCGGGTGCTGACCAGGAACGGCAGCGACGGGACCGCCATCACCTCCAGCGCATCGACCTCCTCGGAGATGCGCATGGCGCCGAGCTGAGCCGTGAAACCGCAGCCGACCGTGGCGGCCAGGGCGATGCCCGCGACGAGCGGCGCGATCTCGCGGGTGTTGAAGTACGCCGAGACGAAGCCGGAGAAGGCCGCGGTGCCGATCTGGTTCAGCGCGGCGTACCCCTGGAGTCCGACCTCGGTGCCGGTGAAGAAGCACATGGCGGTGATGACGCCGACGGTGCCGCCGATGACGGCGAGCGCGCCGGAGCCGAGGGTGACCTCGGCCAGGATCCGCAGGATCTCCTTCTTGTAGCGGACGACGGTCTTCGGGGTCCACGCCAGGGCGCGGAGGTAGAAGGCCAGCTCCGCGCCCAGGTCGTCCAGGGTGCGCAGTGGCTTCTCGTAGACCGCCTTGATGTTCGCCATGGCGCTAACCGGTCTTGGGCGGGACGAGCTGGAAGTAGATCGCGCTCATCACGAAGTTGACGATGAACAGGAGCATGAAGGTGACGACGACCGCCTCGTTGACCGCGTCGCCGACCCCCTTCGGGCCACCACCGGCGTTCATGCCCTTGTACGACGCGACGATGGCCGCGATCAGGCCGAACACCAGGGCCTTGGCCATCCCTTGGTAGAGATCGGGCAGCTGGGCCAAGGCTGTGAAGCTGGCGATGTAGGCGCCGGGGGTACCTCCTTGCAGGACGACGTTGAAGACATAGCCACCGGCGACACCGACGACGCTGACGAGACCGTTGAGGAAGACGGCGACCAGCATGCAGGCGAGCACGCGCGGCACGACCAGGCGCTGGATGGGGTCGATGCCCAGCACCATCATCGCGTCGAGCTCCTCGCGGATCTTCCGGGCGCCGAGATCGGCGGCGATCGCCGACCCGCCGGCGCCCGCGATCAGCAGCGACGTCGCGATCGGGCCGGCCTCGCGGACCACGGCGAGGACGGACGCCGAGCCGGTGAACGACTGGGCGCCGAACTGCTTGATCAGGCCACCGACCTGGAGCGCGATCACGGCGCCGAACGGGATCGCGACGAGGGCTGTGGGAATGATCGTGACGGACGCGATGAACCAGGCCTGCTGGACGAACTCGCGGAACTGGAACGGTCGACGGAAGATCCCACGGATCACGTCGAGGGCGAACGCGAAGAGCTTGCCCGCCGTACCGATGGGGGCGAGCACGCGTGACGCGGTGATGTCAGCCACGCGTCACCCGCCCGTGCTCATGGTCAGGCTCTCCTCGAAGGAGCCAGGGGGAGGCGTCACGCCGTTCTCCCGGCACCAGTCGCCCGGAGCGCGCTGGCTGAGTCGGGGGATGCCGTTCGAGGGCTCGAGCTGGAGCGGGATGGGCGGGAGGGGAGGAAGCTCCACACCGCGCTCCCGCTCCGCCTCGAGCTCGTCGGCGTCCTTCTCCTCGGACATGCCGATCGGCCCGATGGTCTGGGCGTTGAGGAACTGCCGGACCACCGGCTCCTCCGACGACAACAACATCTCGCGTGGCCCGAACATCGCCAGGTGGCGGTGGTAGAGCAGCCCGATGTTGTCGGGCACCGTGCGGGCAGTGTTGATGTCGTGGGTGACGATCAGGAAGGTCGCGTCGATCTGCGCGTTGAGGTCGACGATGAGCTGGTTGAGGAACGACGTACGGACCGGGTCGAGGCCGGAGTCCGGCTCGTCGAAGAGCACGATCTCGGGGTCGAGCACCAGGGCGCGAGCGAGGCCGGCGCGCTTGCGCATGCCTCCGGAGATCTCACCGGGCAGCTTGTCCTCGGCGCCGAGCAGGCCGACCAGGTCCATCTTCTCCATCACGATGGAGCGGATCTCCGACTCGGACTTGCGGGTGTGCTCGCGCAAGGGGAAGGCGACGTTGTCGTACAGGTTCATCGAGCCGAACATCGCGCCGTCCTGGAACAGCACGCCGAACAGCTTGCGCACCTCGTAGAGCTGGCGCTCGGGGCAGGTGGTGATGTCGACGCCCTCGATGACGACGCTCCCCCGGTCGGGCTTGAGCAGGCCGATCAGGGTCTTGAGCAGGACGGACTTGCCCGTGCCGGACGGCCCGAGCATCACGCAGATCTCACCGGCGGGGACCGTCAGGGTGACGTCCCCCCAGATGAGCTGATTGCCGAAGGACTTGGTCAGACCCTCGATCTGGATCTCCACGCCCATGGGTGTGTCAGCCCTCCCAAGGTGTCGCCGGCCACGCGGGGCTCGCGGCCGTGCTACCTGGGGTCAACGGACGTGGCGCCGAGAAGTTACGCGCCGGTCACGTCGAGTTCAGGGTCGTGGGGACGCCTACGCGGGGTCAGGGTCGGCGTCGCGGCCGTCGAGGCGGGACAGGTACAACCACGTGGGCTGGTAGCCGTGACGCCGGTACAGGCGGATGGCGTCGTCGTTCCCCGCCAGGGCACCGACGATCAGGTCCTTCGCGCCCTGCTCGCGCAACCTCTCGTG
Source organism: uncultured Actinomycetota bacterium (assembly GCA_963759515.1). Lineage (GTDB taxonomy): Bacteria > Actinomycetota > Actinomycetes > Propionibacteriales > Nocardioidaceae > Nocardioides. The sequence continues at coordinate 172,739 of CAVWZR010000022.1, forward strand.
GAGCTGCTCCAGGAGCCGGGACCCCAGCCCCTGCCCTCGGTACGCCGGCAGCACGGACAAGGACTCCACCTCGCCGATGCGGTCCCCGGTCGCCCAGGTGTCGGCCAGCCAGGTGCCGCTGGCGGGCATCGTGTAGCCGAGCGCGTACCCGGCGAGCTGGCCCTCCGCTCGGCCGAGCAGGAGGACCGGGTCGTGCTCCGCGAACAGCTCGGCGTACAGGGCGCGCCTCTCACGCCAGGTCTGCGCGTCGCTGACATAAGGCCGGAGCTGCGGCATCGCGTGCTGGTGCTGGTGGTGCACCGCCACCCACAGCGGCTCGAGGAGCTCAAGGTCGGCCACGCCGCCCTGCTCGACCACGAACCCGTCCACGCGCAGACCCTAGTCGGGGCTCGAGTACGACGAAGGGCGGCAGATCCATGCGCTTCCCGGCGCCTGATCGAAGTCGTGTGCCCGAGACCGCGCCATCGATCGTGCTGCCGGTGGTCAGCACCGACTCATCGGCAGATCCGCGCGGGGACAGCGGCAGAGGAGTGGTGGCTCTATCGCTGGCGGATGTGCAACCCAGCTTCGGAGGACGTGGTCAACTGCCAACCGCTCTTGCGGGTCACTGTCAGTCCTCGTCCGTGGGTGCGATGAGCTCGCATCCGAGCAGGCCCTTGTCGTCGGGCTGCACGAGCGCTTTGAAGTGGGGGGTGACGCGCAGCCCTGGTGGGTCTACGCGCGTCACAGGGTCAACGTGCGTCCAGTGGCCGCCCGCCACGCGTCCCGGCACGGTGATCTTGCCCTTCGGCCCCCCGTCGTAGTCCACGTTGATCACCCTCGGCGGCCATGTCCCGCGCACGAACGTCGTCGTGCTGCCGGACACTCGGCAACTCGATCCTGCTTCCGCCGTCGGCGTACGCGTGTCCGTCGTACGTGAAGTCAGGACCCGACCCCTTCGTGCCTTGCGGAACCCGGGCCGCCCGAGCAGGCTGTTGACACGGACCTTCGGCGTACGGTCGCCTTCGCGTCGAAGCCGCACCCGGTGACGGTGATGTGCGTGTCTTCGCGGACGAACCTGGCGGACGACCTGCGTCACGGTGACCCAGATGAGTCCCAGTGACGACTACGCAGAGAAGCCCGAGGCTCACCCCGCGGCTCACGCACAAAGCAACATGTGCGCGGCCGCTGGCGTCTCATCCTGAGCATGTGCGGAGCGTAGGAAGACCCACCACCAAAGTCACCACTGTCCCGCGAAGTCTCCACAGGACCTCCATGACCGACGCACGCTCATCGGCAGATGAGTGCGTCACGCTCGGTGGTGCTGCCTCACTCGCTCGGTCCACATGACGAAGGCGGGTGCTCCCGTGTGGGAGCACCCGCCCTGAGGTCGTGCGATCAAGCAGAGGTCACTTGAGGGTGACGCTGGCGCCGGCGCCTTCGAGGGCCTCCTTGGCCTTCTCGGCGGCCTCCTTGGTGACGTGCTCGAGAACCGGCTTCGGGGCGGCCTCGACCAGGTCCTTGGCCTCCTTCAGGCCGAGGGAGGTCAGGGCGCGCACCTCCTTGATCACGTTGATCTTCTTCTCGCCGGCCGACTCGAGGATGACGTCGAACTCCTCCTGCTCGCCTGCGGCCTCGCCGGCGTCGCCGCCCGCGGCACCGCCGACGGCGGGTGCGGCGGCAACGGCGACCGGAGCGGCCGCGGTGACGCCGAAGGTGTCCTCGAACTGCTTGACGAACTCGCTGAGCTCGATGAGCGTCATCTCCTTGAACGCATCGAGCAGCTCGTCGGTGCTGAGCTTCGCCATGGTGGCGTTTCCTTCCAGTCTGTGGCTCCGCCGGGTCGGGGCGGGGCCGGGATTTCCAGGTGGGTACGGCGGCCGGTGTCAGGCCTCCGTGGTGTCGCTCTCGTCAGAGGCGGCGGTGGCCTCCGCGGCCGGGGCCTCCTCGGCGTCGGCGGGAACATCCGCCTCGGCCTCGGTGGTCTGGTCCGCGGGAGCCTCGGTCACCTCGTCAGAGGGGGCGTCGGCCACAGGTGCGGCCTCGGCCTCCTCGGCGGCAGCCGGCCCAGTGCTTGATTCCTGGGTGGCCCCACCTGCGAGGATCGAGGGGTCCTGCTCCTCTTCTGCCCGCTTCGCCTGGAGCGCACCGGCGAGCCGGGCGGCCTGGGCGATCGGGGCGTTGAGCAGGTAGACGGCCTGGCTGAGCGACGCGAGCATCGCGCCGGCCAGCTTGCCCAACAGCACCTCACGCGACTCGAGGTCGGCCAGCTTGGCGACCTCCTTGGCGTCGAGGGGCTTGCCGTCCAGGACTCCACCCTTGATGACCAGGGTGGGGTTCGCCTTGGCAAAGTCACGCAGACCCTTCGCGGCCTCCACGACATCGCCCTTGATGAAGGCGATCGCGGTCGGACCGGTCAGGAGGTCGTCGAAGCCGTCGATCCCCGCGTCTTTGGCGGCGAGCTTGGCCAGCGTGTTCTTGACCACGGCGTAGTTGGCGTTCTCACCGAGGGAGCGCCGCAGTTCCTGCAGCTGCTTCACGGTGAGCCCGCGGTACTCGGTCAGCACAGCACCGGCGGCACCGTTGAACGACTCAACGATCTCCGCGACGGCGGCTTGCTTCTCTGCCCGCGCCATGGGTCTCCTTCCGATGGGCGAGACCCGGGTGTCGCGATCTCCGACCCGGAAAGACGAACGCCCCGGGCGCAGGCCCAGGGCGTGTTCTGCACCGCAGCCGTGAAGCCGGGTGCCGCTCTGTCACCTGCGCGGGCCGTCCGCTTCGCGGAGCCTTCGATCACACCTGCGGGGCAGGTACGACGACCAGCGGTCTCTGGTTACCCGCCGAGCGTAGGGCGTACCGGCGTACCCGATCAAATCGCCGTGGGCTCATGGTCGCAGTGCGACGGTCCAGCGCCGGAACGTGATGCGGGGGATGCGTAAATTCGGGCCGAAGTGCACTCCGATCGCGACGACCTGGAGGTACGGTCCTTCACATCGAGACGGACTTCTTCGACACCTATGACGCCACTGGACCAAATGGACCAGGTGGTCTGATCCAGAGGTGCTGACTTTTCGGGTCTCTTCAACGCACCCCCTCGATCCATGCTTCCATCGTCCACATGGACTACAAGTTGACGTCGCTGTCGGCCGTCCTCGAACGCGCCGACAGCCGCCTCCGCAGCCCCGAGGGCGGCGTTCGTCTGTGGCCCACCGGATTCCCCCTTCTGGACGACGCGATCGGCGGCGGCTTCCGCTCCGGCACGCTCAACCTGATTGCGGGCCCCCAAGGCCAGGGCAAGACGATGTTCGCCCTCCAGGCGGCTCGTGCCGCGGTCAAGACGGGCCGGTCGGCTGTGTTCTTCTCCTACGAGCTCGAGGCCGATGCCCTGACGCAGCGCCTCGTCTCCATGGAGGGCGGCGAGATCGACCCGTACGACGCGCCCAGCCTCAGCGAGGTTCGCGCCATCTTCGAGGGCACCAACGGCGGCTCCGGCGGACTCCTCGAGCGGATGGCATCCACGCGCAACGGGATCGGCACCCAGGCCTTGGTCAACGTCAGCGAGTACGCCGACCGCCTGGTCGTGCACCGCTCGACCGCGACCCACACGGACATCACCGAGATCAACGACACGATCAAGAAGGTGATGGGCAGCACCGGCGAGTCCCCGCTGATCGTCGTGGACTACCTGCAGAAGGTGGCCATGCCGCTCTCCGAGCTCGGCGATGACGAGCGCATCACGCGCATCACCGAGCAGCTGAAGGACGTCGCCATCGAGTTCGACGCCCCGGTCTTCGCGGTCGCCGCGATGGACCACGAGGGCCTCGAGCCCGGCGCCCGGATGCGTACCCGCCACATGCGCGGTTCGACGGCGCTGTCCTACGAGCCCGACGTCGTGCTGATCCTCGGCACCAAGTCCGACCTCGTCGCCCGACACCACCTGATGTACGGCGGTGCGAACGCCGAGCACTTCAAGGACTGGTCGGTCGTCACGGTCGAGAAGAACCGGTCCGGCAGCGGTGGCGCCGAGATCGAGTTCCAGAAGCGCTTCGACCAGGGCCGCTTCGACCCGAACGGCAACGTCGTCACCGAGAAGCTCGTCGACGAGCGCGTCTACGTCGAATGAGGACGTGTCCTCTCGGCGCAGCCGCGAGGAACGACCGGAATGAGCGCCGCAGCGAGCTTGCTCGCAGGCGGCCTGACACCGGCCCCTGACACAGACCGACGAAAGGCCCGGCCCCACCAGGGACCGGGCCTTCGACGTACGAGTGAGGCTCAGCTCTCGTCTGTCTCGGCGACGTTGCGCGTGCGGTTGGGGTCGACCTGGACGCCGGGGCCCATGGTCGTGGAGACGGTCACCTTGCGCACGTAGCGACCCTTGGAGCTGCTCGGCTTGAGCCGGAGCACCTCTTCGAGCGCGGCGGCGTAGTTCTCGGCCAGCTGCTGCTCGGAGAAGGACGCCTTGCCGATGATGAAGTGCAGGTTGGCGTGGCGGTCGACGCGGAACTCGATCTTGCCGCCCTTGATGTCCGAGACGGCCTTGGCGACGTCGGGCGTCACCGTGCCGGTCTTCGGGTTGGGCATCAGCCCACGCGGGCCGAGCACCCGGCCGAGGCGGCCGACCTTGCCCATCATGTCGGGCGTGGCGACGACGGCGTCGAAGTCGAGCCAGCCACCGTTCACCTTGTCGATGAGCTCGTCGCCACCGACGATGTCGGCGCCGGCCTCGCGGGCGGCGTCCGCCTTCTCGGCGTTCGCGAAGACGAGCACCCGCGCGGTCTTGCCCGTGCCGTGCGGCAGGTTGACGGTGCCGCGCACCATCTGGTCGGCCTTGCGGGGGTCGACCCCGAGGCGCATGACGACGTCGACGGTCTCGTCGAACTTCTTCTTGCTGGTGTCCTTGGCGATCTTGATCGCGGCGTACGGCGAGTACAGCTCGTCACGGTCGAACGTGTCGGCCGCGGCGCGGTAGGTCTTGCTGCGCTGCATGAGGTGGTTCCTACTTTCGGAAGACGTGGTCGGCGAGCCAGCGCGGCTCTCCCACGGGTGGGTGGTCAGTCGGTCGTGACGCCCATCGAGCGGGCGGTGCCCTCCACGATCTTCATCGCGGCCTCGATGTCGTTGGCGTTGAGGTCGGGCATCTTGGTCTGCGCGATCTCGCGGACCTGGTCCTTGGTGATCCGACCGACCTTCTCCTTGTGCGGCACGCCGGAGCCCTTCTGCAGGCCGGCGGCCTTCTTGATCAGCTCAGCCGCGGGCGGCGTCTTGGTGATGAAGGTGAACGAGCGGTCTTCGTAGATGGTGATCTCGACCGGGATCACGTTGCCGCGCATGGACTCGGTCTGGGCGTTGTACGCCTTGCAGAAGTCCATGATGTTCACGCCGTGCGGACCGAGCGCGGTGCCGACCGGCGGCGCCGGCGTCGCGGCGCCCGCCTGCAGCTGGACCTTGACCAGCGCAGCGATCTTCTTCTTCGGAGGCATGCTGTTGGGTGTCCTTCGTGTCGTACGTCGTGGTCATCGCGAGCCGGACCGGCCCTGCCACCTGGGTGTCACTGGATGTTGCTGGGTCGTGCTCTGGGTTGGGCTGTGCAACCGCCCATTCTGGTCGCTTCGGAGCCAGAACGGAAATCGGCCGTCGGGCGAGCTTGTCGGGACCACAGGGTCGCTGCCCCAGGCGCCGTCACCGGGTCTCGACCCGCAGTCGCGGCTTCGCGAGCTCAGCCGCGTGCTCGCTCGACCTCGCGCGGTTCTGAGTCTCGGGCTTTCGCCCGAGACTCAGACGCGCTGAACCTGGCTGAAGCTCAGCTCGACGGGGGTCTCGCGCCCGAAGATCTCGACCAGGGCCTTGACCCGCTGGGCCTCGGCGTTGATCTCCGTGATCGTCGCGTGGAGCGTGGCGAACGGCCCGTCCACGACCATCACCGAGTCGCCCTCGCCGAAGTCGGCGACCTCGACCGGCTTCTTGGTCGACGTCGCGCCGCCACCGCCGGCGGAACCGGCGGGGGTCTCGGCCGGGGTGACGATGGTGGGCGCCAGCATGTTCTCGACCTCGGTCATGCTCAGCGGCACCGGCTGGTGGGCCTGGCCGACGAAGCCGGTGACCGACGGCGTGTGCCGCACCGCGGCCCAGGACTCGTCGGTGAGGTCCATCCGCACCAGGACGTAGCCCGGGAGGACGGTGCGCTTGACCATCTTCCGCTGGCCGTTCTTGATCTCCGCGACCTCTTCGGTGGGGACCACGATCTCGTGGATGTAGTCCTCCATGTTGAGGGAGACGATCCGGTTCTCGAGGTTCTGCCGGACGCGGTTCTCCATGCCGTAGTAGGTGTGGACGACGTACCACTCGCCGGGCTTCGCCCAGAGCTCGCGGCGGAACTCCTCGAGCGGGTCCTCCTCCGGCGCACTCTCCGCGTCGTCCTCGGTGGCAGCCTCGTCGCCGGCAGCCTCCGCGTCGGTCTCGCCGACCGTGTCCTCGGCGTCGACGGCATCCTCCGCGTCGGCCACCTCGGGCGCGTCTACGTCGGCCTCGTCGGCCTCGATCGCGGGCTCCTCCACCTCGGCGGAGGTCTCCTCGACGACGGGGTCGTCGTCCGCGGGCGCCTCGTCCGCCGGCGCCTCGTCGGCGACCAGCTCGTCGGCGACAGGCTCGTCGACGGGCTGCTCCTCAGCAGGCTCCTCGGCGGACTCGACGGCTTCCGGCTCCTCGGTCTCGGCGACGACGTCGTCGCCGCCTCGACCTCGAGGGCGGGCTCGGCCGACGCCTCCGGGGTCTCCTCGGCGGCCGGTCCGTCCAGCTCGGTCCGAGACCTCCTCGGTGGCGTCGTCCTGCTCGATGTCCTGCTGCGACACGTTTCCTGCTCCCAACCTCAGCTTGAGGAATTGCCGTTGAACACCCAGAAGATGACCTTGCCGATGCCCAGGTCGAGGCTCGCGATCAGCGCCATCATGAAGACGACGAAGGCCATCACCACGAAGAAGTAGGTGACCAGCTGCTCCTGCGTCGGCCACACCACCTTCCGCAGCTCGGCGACCACCTGTCGGTAGAACAGGACCGGTCCGGTGCGCTCGGTGCGCCGGTCACGCGACCGGACGGCGTTGCCTCCTGCCACCTGCGCCACCTCTTCCTGATCTCACGCGACCGACCCGGTTGGCCGACCACTCGGTCTTGCTGGTTGTCCACTGCTTGTTCGTACTCGCAGGGCACGAGGGACTTGAACCCCCAACCTTCGGTTTTGGAGACCGATGCTCTGCCAGTTGAGCTAGTGCCCTTCGGTTCTCCCCTGCGCGCGGGCATGCCAAAGCATGGGGAAAGATCCGCCGGTGGCCGAGTCTACGGGGCGTACCGAGGGTGAGTCCAAATAGGCCGGAGAGCGGGCCGCGACCGGGGCACGGTCCTGAATCGGCCGGGCCGATCCAGCGCCCCTACGATGGGCCCATGACCGAGGCTGCCCCCACCGTCACCCCCCGCGAGCGGCGCATCTCCGCCCGCATCGGCGCGATCGCGGAGTCGGCGACGCTCAAGGTGGATGCCAAGGCCAAGGCGCTCAAGGCCGAGGGCCGGCCGGTGATCGGCTTCGGGGCCGGGGAGCCTGACTTCGCGACGCCGGCGTACGTCGTCGACGCCGCCGTGGAGGCCTGCCGCGACCCGAAGAACCACCGCTACACCCCCGCGGGCGGCCTGCCGGAGCTCAAGCAGGCGATCGCGGAGAAGACCCGGCGCGACAGCGGCCTCGAGGTCGCGGCCAACCAGGTCGTGGTCACCAACGGCGGCAAGCAGGCCATCTACGAGGCCTTCGCGACCATGCTCGACCCGGGCGACGAGGTGATCGTGCCGGCGCCGTACTGGACGACCTACCCCGAGGCGATCCAGCTGGCCGGCGGGGTCGCCGTACCCGTGCTGGCCGACGAGACGCAGGAGTACAAGGTCACCGTCGACCAGCTCGAGGCGGCCCGCACCGAGCGCACCAAGGTGCTGCTGTTCGTCTCGCCGTCCAACCCGACCGGGGCCGTGTACACCGCCGACGAGATCCGCGCGATCGGGCAGTGGGTCGAGGAGCACGCGCTGTGGGTGCTGACCGACGAGATCTACGAGCACCTCGTGTACGACGACGTCGCCACCGGTTCGCTCCCGGTGCTGTGTCCCGAGCTCGCCGACCACACGGTCGTCGTCAACGGGGTCGCCAAGACCTATGCCATGACCGGCTGGCGCGTCGGCTGGATCATCGCCCCGGCCGACATCGCCAAGGCCGCAGCCAACCTGCAGTCGCACGCGACCTCCAACGTCTCGAACGTCGCCCAGCGCGCGGCGCTGGCCGCGGTGACCGGCGACCTCTCGGCCGTGGCGGAGATGAAGGCCGCGTTCGACCGGCGGCGGAAGACCATCGTGTCGATGCTGAGCGAGATCGAGGGCGTCGTCTGCCCCATGCCCGAGGGCGCGTTCTACGCCTACCCGTCCGTCAAGGGACTCCTGGGGCGCGACTACGACGGCCGGTCGATCGAGACCTCCGCCGACCTCGCGGAATACATCCTGGAGCAGGCCGAGGTGGCGGTCGTGCCGGGCGAGGCGTTCGGCAGCCCGGGCTATCTCCGGCTCTCCTATGCCCTCGGCGACGACGACCTGGTCGAGGGGATCACGCGGCTCCAGAAGCTCTTCGCCTGAAGTGACCTCCAGCCACCATGAGGAGCGCGAAGCGCGAGAGAGGGAGGTGGGCGTGAGGCGAAGGTCGCTCTCGACCTTGCCGAAGGCTCATCTCCATCTGCATTTCACCGGCTCGATGCGGCACGGCACGCTGCTCGAGCTCGCCGAGCGCGACGGCATCATGCTGCCGGACTCGTTGGTGAGCGAGTGGCCGCCGCAGCTCTCGGCGGCAGACGAGAAGGGATGGTTCCGGTTCCAGCGTCTGTACGACGTGGCCCGGTCGGTGCTGCGGACGGAGGACGACGTACGCCGGCTCGTGCGCGAGGCCGCGGAGGACGACCTCCGCGACGGGGGCCGGTGGCTCGAGATCCAGGTGGACCCGTCGGGGTACGGCGCGCGCTTCGGCGGCATCACGCAGTTCACCGACCTGGTGCTGGACGCCGTCCGCACGACCTCCGCCGACACCGGCCTCGGGATGGCCGTCGTGATCGCCGCGAACCGCACCCGCCATCCCCTCGACGCGCGCACCCTCGCCAGGCTCGCCGCCCAGTACGCCGGCCGCGGAGTCGTCGGTTTCGGGCTCTCGAACGACGAACGCCGTGGGGTCACCACGGACTTCGCGCCGGCCTTCGCCATCGCCGAGCGCGCCGGGCTGCGGCTGGTGCCGCACGGCGGCGAGCTGCTCGGCCCGGGGTCCGCGCGCACCTGCGTCGAGTCCCTGCACGCCCACCGTCTCGGACACGGCGTCCGCTCCGTGGAGGACGAGGAGCTGCTGGCCGCGATCGTGGAGCGCGGCATCGCCCTGGAGATCTGCCCGGTCTCCAACGTCGCCCTCGGGGTCTACTCCGACCTCACCTCCGTGCCGCTCCCCGAGCTGCTCGCGGCGGGGGCGACGGTGGCCCTCGGCGCCGACGACCCGCTGCTCTTCGGGTCACGGCTGGCTGCTCAGTACGCCACCATGCGGGCCGCCCACGAGCTCTCCGACGAGACGCTGGCCGAGCTGGCGGCGATGTCGGTGCGCGCGTCGTGCGCACCGGAGGAGACCAAGGGGACGGTCTTGGCGGGTGTGTCGGAGTGGCTGGCACAGGAGCCGTCGTCTGGAACGATGACGCCATGAGCGACGACGACCTCTGGCGCCGCCCGCAGGACCAGCAGCCGGCCGACGAGCCCACTCCGGACGAGTCCGGTGACGAGGCCCCGGCACCCGCCGAGGTCGGCGACGAGACGCAGCCGATCTCCGGCGTCGGGTCCGCGCCCACGCCGCCCGGTCCGGCGTACGACCCGCCACCCGGTCCCGGCGCGATCCCCCCGCCGGCGAGTCCCTTCGGCCGGCCCGCCGACCAGCCCGCCGGCCAGCCCGCCGGCCAGCAGGCTCCGGGGTGGAGCCCGTACGTCGACCCGCGCGACCCGGGTCCCGGGTCGGGCTACGTGCCGCCGCAGAACCCCTACGTCCCCCCGAACGAGTTCGGCGCTCCACAGAGCCCCTACGGGTCGCCGTACCAGCCGGCATACGCCGGAGGGCTGATGCCCACACACCCGACGGCCACGACCTCGATGGTCTTGGGCATCGTCGGCCTGGTCTCGATCGTCGTGTGCGCCGGGTGCCTGCTGATCGTGTCGCCGGTGGCGTGGGTGCTGGGCGCCAAGGCGGTGCGCGAGATCGACACGTCACCGGGGCAGTACAGCGGCCGAGACCGGGCACAGGCCGGCAAGATCATGGGGATCATCGGCAGCGTGCTGCTGGTGCTCGGCGTGCTGGCGATCATCCTGGTGGTCGTCCTCGCCGCGAACAGCGACCCGACCGGCCCGACCCCGACCTACAACCAGAATCTCTGAGGGGCCAACCCGCCCTAGAGCTCGGCGTCGACGAGCACGGGTTCGTTGACCAGCTGGATTCCGAACCGCTCCTCCACGCCGTCGCGGATCTCGCGGGCCAGGGCCAGGAGCTCGGCGGTGGTGGCGCTGCCCCGGTTGGTGAGCGCAAGGGTGTGCTTGGTCGACAGCCGAGCCTCTCCGTGGCCGTATCCCTTCCCGAAGCCGGCGTGCTCGATCAACCACGCGGCGCTCGTCTTCACCCGGCCGTCGGGCTGCGGCCAGGACGGAGCGTCATCTGGGAGCTGCGCGGGCGCGACCACCGGGTTGGTGAAGAAGGAGCCGGCGCTCCAGGTGTCGTGGTCAGCGGCGTCGAGGACCATCCCCTTGCGGCCGCGCAGCTCCAGCACCGCGCGGCGTACGTCGCTCATCGGCGCCCGTGCGCCCGTCTCGATCCCGAGGGCGGCGGCGAGCTCGCCGTAGGTGACCGGGGCGCCGAGGTCTCCCTGCCGGAACTGGAAGGTCGCCTCGAGGACGACGTGGCGGCCGGGATCGGCCTTGAACCTGCTGGTGCGGTAGCCGAACCCGCAGTCCGCCGCCGCGAAGGTCCGCATCCCGCGGAGCGTGCGGTCCCAGACCCGGACCGAGGCCAGCGTCTGCGCGATCTCCTGGCCGTAGGCGCCGACGTTCTGGATCGGGGTCGCACCCACCGATCCGGGGATGCCGGACAGTGCCTCGATGCCCACCCAGCCGCCACCGACGGCATGCTCCACGAAGGGCTCCCAGGACTCGCCCGCCGCGACCGTGACCACGACTCCGCCACACGTGGGGTCGTCGTCGTCGTGGTCGGCGCTGATGCCCCGCGTCGCGACCTCGACGACCGTGCCGGCGAACCCCTCGTCGGCGACGACGACGTTGCTGCCTCCTGCGAGCACGAGCACCGGCTCGCCCGCCTCGTCGCAGGTGCGGACGGCGTCGACCAGGTCCTGCTCGGTCTCGGCGCGCACCCACGACCGTGCGGGGCCACCGAGTCGCAGGGTCGTGTGGTCGGCGAGCAGCTCAGGCACGCACGACCGCCACCGGATTGCCGAGGACGGTCTCGCCGGCACACGTGACCTTCAGGGAGATCGTGTGCTCGTCGCGCCAGCTGCCGGAGACCTCGACCTGGGTGCCGTCCTCGGGGACCACGACCGGCTTCGTGAACTTGGCACCGAGCTCGACGATCCGGCCGGGCTCACCCAGCTGCTCGTCGACGTACCGGGCGGCGAGGGCGAGCGTGAACATGCCGTGCGCGATCACGTCGGGCAGGCCGACGCTGCGTGCGACCTCGGGGTCCTGGTGGATCGGGTTGGGGTCACCGCTCGCCGCGGCGTAGGCGACCAGCGCCTCGCGGGTGACGGCGTACGTCGTCGGGCTCAGCGTCGCGGAGGGCTGCTCGCTCATCAGGCACCAGCCTTGTGCACGAGCGTCGCGTCCGCCGTACACACCAGCGCGCCCGAGTCGTCGGTGATCGCACTCGACGTGGTGATGATGTCGGTGCCCGCGATCTGCCGCAGACCACTCACGGTCAGGGTGGCACTGAGCCGGTCGCCGACCGCGACCGGTCGCTCGTGCACGAACTTCTGCTGGCCGTGGACGACGTGGTGCAGCTCGATGCCGACCTCCGGATCGCGCATCAGCTCCTGCATCGCCCCGAACGCGACCACGATCGGGAAGGTCGCCGGCGCCGGGCCTCCCGGCGAGTGCGGCGTACCGGTCGCAGCCGCGAAGTCGGCCACCGCCTGCTCCGTGACGTCGTACGGATCGGTCGGGGGGAACGTGCGGCCGGCCAGGGACGCGTCGACTGCCATGCGCCCGAATCTACCGATCGAGCACCGAAGACGACGACGCCCGCCCGGCGAACCGGACGGGCGCGTGCGTGCGTGGAAGAGTCAGCGGGTCTCGCGGTGCGGCGTGTGGTTGCGGCAGCGCGGGCAGAACTTCGAGAGCTCCATGCGGTCGGGGTCGTTCCGCCGGTTCTTCTTGGTGATGTAGTTGCGCTCCTTGCACACGGTGCAGGCGAGCGTGATCTTCGGGCGAACGTCACTGCTCTTGCTGGCCACGGGACTTCCTCTGTGTCGTACTGGCTCGGCGCCGGGTCTGCCGGGCGCCGCGGTAGTGGGGGCGGGACTCGAACCCGCGACACCACGATTATGAGCCGTGTGCTCTAACCGACTGAGCTACCCCACCAGGAGGGGCAGGGCGCCCCACCTCAGAGCCCCTTTACGGAATCGAACCGTAGACCTACTCCTTACCATGGAGTCGCTCTGCCGTCTGAGCTAAAGGGGCGGACGGTCGAGAAGGATACACAGCGGCTGAGGCGATCCCGAAATCGTCTGAGACGCCTCCGGACGGGTCTGTTCGACGGCCTGTCAGTCCAGGTCAGCGACGTCGATGAGGACCTTGCCGACGGCGCCGTTCTCGACGGCATCGTGGGCCCCGGCCGTGTCGTCGAGCGGATGGCGGACGAGGGGCAGCCCGTGCTCGTCGCCGACCTCGAGCACGCCGTCCGCGACGGCCGCGGCGACGTCCTCGGCGGCCGCTCGCAGGGCCTCCTCGCCGACGGTGTAGAGCAAGATGAACTGCAGCCGGGCGTTGAGCGCCATGAAGGGCCGCACGGGAAGGGCCACCTCGGTCCCACCGGTGTTCGCGTAGATCGAGACGGCCCCACGGGGCTTGAGCACCTGCCCGACCAGGTCGGCGTTCGCGATGATCGCCACCTCGACCACGAGGTCGACGCCGTTCGGCGCGATCGCCTTGATCTCCGCCGCCGCGTCACCCGTGCGGTAGTTGACGACGTGGTGCGCCCCCGCGGCCGTCGCGAGCGCGGCCTTCTCGTCACTGCTCACGGTGGTGATCACCGTCGCGCCCGCCCAGGCCGCGAGCTGGATGGCGGCGTGACCGACCGCGCCCGCACCACCCGACACGAGGACGACTCGTTCGTCGAGGGCGCCGGGCGACAGGCGGGTGGGTCCGTCCTCGTGGACGGTCAGGGCGCGGTGGGCGGTCATCGCGGGTACGCCGAGGCTCGCGCCCACGTCGTACGACGCGTCGCCGAGTCGGACCACCCGGTCCGCCGGGACGACGGTGTACTCGGTGGCGGTGCCGAGCGGCCGATCATGTTGGGCGAGGAAGATCCACACGCGGTCGCCGACCTTCACGTCGTACACCCCGTTGCCGACCTCGTCGACGATCCCGGCACCGTCCTGCCCGGGCGAGATCTCGTCGAACGGCATCTCGGCGGCGGTGGCGCCGGAACGGAACTTCCAATCGGTGGGGTTCACGCCCGCCACCGCCACCTTGACCCGGACCTCTCCCCAGTGGGGCGCCGGCAGGTCGCGCTCGACCAGCTGGAGGACGGAGGAGTCACCGAGCGTGGAGTAGACGACAGTGCGCATGTCTCGACGCTACCCACATGGGGTGGAGGTCATGCGTCCCGCAGCAACGGCCACGGTCGCGCCTCCTCGAGCTCGTAGGCCAGCTCGAGGAGCATCGCCTCCTGACCATGCCCAGCGGCGAGCATCATCCCCTGGGGAAGTCCCGCCGCGGTGGTGGCGAGCGGGAGTGAGATCGCCGGAGCACCGGTCGCGTTGTGCCACGGCGTGTAGGCGACCCACTGGAGGAGCCGGTCCATCACGGTCTCGTAGTCCTGCATCGGGTCGAGCCAGCCGATGCGCGGGGTCTCGCACGCGAGCGTGGGCGTCAGGACCACGTCGTACGACGCATGGAGCTCGTCGGACAGCCGCGCACACCGCCGGAGCCGGGTGAGTGCTCCGGGAAGGCGGTGGAGGTGCCGGCGGCAGTGGCGGTCGAGGCCGAGCGTCATCGCGTCGAGTCGTGACGCGTCCCAGGACCGACCGTGCTCGAGTCGCCCCGACCGGACGATCGCGGCCGCGAGGAATCCCCAGTAGAGGAGGAAGTCGTCCTTGAAGGACGACGGCACCGGCAGGTCGATCCACTCGACGGTGTGCCCGAGGGACTCGAGGAGCTCGGCCGTCGTCCGCGTCAGCTGCTCGACCTCGGGCGTCGCCACCATGTCGATGCCGTCGGTGAACACCGCGACCCTCCGTCGAGCCCGCGTGGCGTGGGTGACGTCGCCGACGGGCGCGAGCCGGAGGTCGCGGTAGACGCGCTCGGCCTCGCGCAGGAACGCCGCCGTGTCGCGCACCGAGCGCGTCACGACGCCGTCGGCCACGAGCCGGACGGGCATCCGACGGAAGACCCGGTCCTGCGCGAGTCGTCCGCGCGTCGGCTTGAGGCCGACGAGGCCGTTGACCGCAGCCGGGATGCGGATCGAGCCGCCGCCGTCGTTGGCGTGCGCGAGGGGCACGACCCCCGCGGCCACCAGCGCTGCCGATCCGGACGACGAGGCGCCCGCGGTGTGCTCGGTCGACCACGGTGAGCGCACCGGCCCGAGCCGGGGGTGCTCGGCAGAGGCGCTGAAGCCGTACTCCGACAGGCGGGTCTTGCCGAGCGGGACCACTCCGGTCGCCAGGAGCATCCGGGCGAAGTCGCCGTTCTGCTTGGCAGGCACGGGTGCGAAGGCGTCCGTGCCCTGCATGGTCGGCAGCCCCGCCAGGTCCGAGTTGTCCTTCACGAAGGTCGGGACGCCCGCGAAGTAACCGCCACGCGGCGCCACCGCCTCGGCGCGTGCCGGTTCGAAGCACTCGGCGGCCAGGGCGTTCAGCTCGGTGGACACCCGCTCGGTGCGGGCGATGGCGGCGTCGACGACCTCCGGGATCGAGCACCGGCGATCACGGATCGCCTCGGCGAGCCCGACGGCGTCCAGGTCTCCGAGAGCGTCGTCACCGTAGGCGTGGACGCGGGCCATGCAGCGGAGGCTATCGGGATCGGAGACGCCGGTCGGACGAGGGCAGGACCGAACGACGGCCGCCGGTGTGGGGCCGGCGGCCGTCGTGTGGTGCGCGCGCAACGCGCTCCACTAGGGATGTGCCGAGCCCCCGTCGACCCGGCTCACTCCCCCATGAGGAGCAAGGCGCCGTGATGCTGATACATCGGCTCAGGAGCTGCGGCTGGCGTGGCATCCGACGAGGTGGTCGTCGACGAGCCCGATCGCCTCCATCAACGCGTGCATGGTCGTCGGCCCGACGAACGCGAACCCGGCCTTCTTGAGGGCTTTCGACATGGCCGACGACGCATCCGTCTTGGGCACGATGTCGTCGGTCGTGGCCGGCGGCGTCCAGGACTCGGGGCGGTGGCCTTCGATGAGGCCCGCGAGTCCACCGTGCTCGCGCAGCCCGACGGTCGCGCGAGCGTTGGTGACAGCGGCGTTGACCTTCATCCGGTTGCGGACGATCTCCGCGTCGTTCATCAGGCGCTCGACGTCGGCATCGTCGTACGCCGCGATGCGGTCGGCGTCGAAGTCGTGGAAGGCGGTCCGGAAGGCGGGCCGCTTCATCAGGATCGTGCGCCACGAGAGACCGGACTGGAACGCCTCGAGGGTCAACCGCTCGAGGTACGCCGACTCACCCTCGACGGGTCGGCCCCACTCGTCGTCGTGGTAGGCCCGCATCACCGGGTCACCGTCGCCCCACGGACAGCGCGCCAGCCCGTCTTCGCCGACCACCGGTCCCATGCCCGCGATCCTGGCAGAGACCACCGACCACGCTGAGTCGGCATAGGACGACTCGGCGTGATTTCGGTGTCACTTCGCGCCGACTCGGCGGGCTAGCCGCGCGCCTTGAGCGTGGCGTGGGGCAGGGCCGGGGCCGGGATCGGCGGGAGGTGGTCACCCTCGACGATGCCGAATCGGCCGTCGTAGATCTCCGAGCTGTCCTGGACGAGCCCGTCGTTGTCGGAGATCTGCGCCATCCAGTCCGCACGAGCCTGCACGACCTCGTCGTGGTCGCGGCCGACGAAGTTCCACCACATGACGATCTGCTCTCCCAGTGGCCGGCCACCGATCACCAGGAGGTGGGAGAGGTCCGCCGCCTCGATCTCGAGCGGCTCGCCGGGCGCGACGTACGCCAGCTGGTTCTGCTTGACCTCCTCGCCGTTCACACGGACCAGACCGAAGTCGACGAGGACGCCGTACTCGAAGGTCCCCTCGGTCTCCGGGGTGAGCCGGGTGCCGCCGTCGAGGATCAGCTCGGCACCGACCAACGGCGTGTACGTCTCGACCGGCGACCGACTGCCGAACATCGAGCCGAGGAACACCTGGGCGTCCCAACCGGAGCCGTGCACGACCGGCGGGGCGTAGTGGACGAACCCGGGCTCCGTCTCGCGGTACGCCGACGGCAGGGCCACCCACAGCTGGACGCCGTGCAGCACCGCCACGTCGTCGGTCGACACCTCCGAGTGTGAGATGCCGCGGCCGGCGGTCATCAGGTTCAGCTCGCCGGGCTTGACCAGGGCATGGCTGCCGGAGCTGTCGCGGTGCTCGATGGCGCCGCCGAACAGCCAGCTGACCGTCTGCAGCCCGATGTGCGGATGGGGAGCCACGACCATGCCGCCGGTGTCGTCGACGCGGTCCGGCCCGTAGTGGTCGAGGAAGCACCAGGCGCCGATCAGCGAGCGCCGACGCTGGGGCAGCGTGCGCCGCACGTTCATCGCGCGCAGGCCGCCGAGCGGCACCTCGCGGGGTTCCAGGATCTCCGTCATCACTCAGTGTGGGGGTTGGGGTCTGCAGGGCATCGGTCTCAGGAGTTCGAGTACACCGCGGGTCCGCCGTCCTCGCCAGTGCCGCCTTCGTCGCTGTGCCGGCCGGCCCAGCTCCAGGCGTACGACGAGTCCTCGGACGCGATCGCGGCTTCGCCGAGATCGAGCGGCTGGAAGGTGTCGATCATGACCGCCGTCTCCTCGAACGTCTCGGCGCCGAGCGACGCCTCGATCGCGCTCGGCTGAGGCCCGTGGGCGAAGCCACCGGGGTGCACCGAGATCGAGCCGAGACCGATCCCCGAGCCCTTGCGCGCCTCGTAGTCGCCGCCGACGTAGAACATGATCTCGTCGCTGTCGACGTTCGAGTGGTAGTAGGGCACCGGGATCGACAGCGGGTGGTAGTCCACCTTGCGCGGCAGGAAGTTGCAGATGACGAAGTTCCAGCCCTCGAAGACCTGGTGCACCGGCGGCGGCTGGTGGATCTTGCCGGTGATCGGCATGTAGTCCTCGAGGTTGAACGTGTAGGGGTACAGGCAGCCGTCCCACCCGACCACGTCGAACGGGTGGGTGTCGTAGGTCATCCGCGTGCCGACGACCTGCCCGCCGACCCGGTGCTTGACCAGCACCTCGACGTCGCTGCCCTCCACCAGGAAGGTCTCGCCCGGACCGTGCAGATCACGCTCGCAGTACGGCGCGTGCTCGAGCAGCTGGCCGAACCGCGACAGGTAGCGCTTCGGCGGCGCGATGTGGGAGTTCGCCTCGACGGGGTAGAGCCGGCTCGGCTCGCTGGGCACCCAGCGGTGCGTCGTCGCGCGCGGGATGAGCACGTAGTCCTGGGTGCGATAGGGGACGACGCCGAACACCGTCTCGACCACGCCGCTCCCGGACTCGACGTACACGCACTCGTCGCCGATCGCGTTGCGGTACAGGGGTGAGGGGTCGGTGCCGGTGACGACGTAGTTGAGGCGCACGTCGTTGTTGCCGAGGACCATCCGGCGTCCCTCGACCGGGCACGCCCCTGGCCCGTCACCGGGCTCGGGGAACAGGGTGTGCAGCTTGAGGTGACGCGGCTTGAGCGGATGGTTCGGCGTACGGCTCTGGTCGGGCAGGTCCCACACCTGGGAGTCGACGATGCCCGACGGGACGCCCACGTGGTACAGCAGCGAGGAGTCCGAGGAGAACCCCTCCTCCCCCATCAGCTCCTCGTGGTAGAGCCGGCCTTCCGGATCGCGGTGCTGGGTGTGGCGTTTGGGGGGAACGGACCCGACACTCCGGTAGAAGGACATGGCGCCACACTAGAACGTCGCCCCAGGCCCCGCAGAACCGTCGGGAGACTGCTCGGAAAGGGATCAAACGAGTCGCTCGGAGGGGGCGCGCGACCGTAGGCTCGAGGCGCCATGCGCGACTTCCCACCGGAGATCACCACCTTCTACAGCGCGGCCGGACGGAAGCCGGGTCCCGCGCCGGACACGCGCACTCCGGCGGCGTTCCTCCGGTGGTTCATGAGGTACCAGTGGCAGGTCATCGCGCTGTCCACGGTGTTCGCCGTGGGATGGCAGCTGCCGTTGACGGTCGGCCCTCTGCTGTTCGGCAAGGCGATCGACCACGGCGTCGAGGCGCACTCGGCCGGCGGCACCCTCTACTGGGCGGGGCTGCTCTTTCTCGTCACGGTCGTCGGCGCAGTTGCCGGCATCGCCCAGCACACCCTCGTGGTCCGGACCTGGCTGATCGGCCTCTACGGGACGATGAAGATGGTGACCCGCAAGGTCGTGCAGATGGGTCACGTCCTGCCGCGGCGTACGCCGACCGGTGAGGTGCTGAGCGTCGCGTCGAGCGACTCCGACGAGTTCGGAGCCCTGACGGAGATCATCTCCCGCGCGGCGTCGCAGGTGGTGGCCTACCTCGTGGTCGCGTTCATCGTGCTGAGCATCTCCCCCAAGCTCGGCATCCTCATCCTTCTCGCCGCGCCCGTGCTGGTCACGGCGGCGATGCCCCTGCTCAAGCCGTTGCACCGGCGGCAGCAGATCGAGCGCTCGCGCAACTCCGACCTCACGTCGATGGCGACCGACATCGTGGCGGGTCTGCGGATCCTCCGCGGCATCGGCGGCGAGCGGACCTTCGGCCGCAACTACGACACGCAGTCGCAGCTCGCCCGCCAGGCGGGGGTCTCGGCCGGCATCTGGCAGGCCGCGATCGAGGCCGTCGGCGTGCTCTTCTCCGGCGTCTTCATCGTGCTGCTCGTCTGGCTCGGCACCCACCAGGTCATCGACGGCGACCTCACGATCGGGCAGCTGATCAGCTTCCTCGGCTACGCGCTGTTCATGATCTACCCGATCCAGACCTTCTTCGAGCTCGCTCAGAAGGTCACCCGCGCGATGGTCTCGGCCCGTAAGGCGATCGCGATCTTCGAGCACCAGCCGCCGTGGCCCGACCGCGAGACGAGCACGCCGCTGCCGGATGACGCCGACCTGTACGACGAGCTCAGCGGCTTCACCGCCCACGACGGCCAGCTGACGATCATCGTGTCCGCCGTACCCGAGGACACGTCGGCCCTCGCCGACCGCCTGGGTCGCTACCTGCCGGCCGACACCGAGCCGGTCAGCCAGGAGCTCGAGGAAGGACTCAAGGGTCGGGCCGCCCGTCGTGCCCGTGCGCAGCGGCTTGCGGAGCGGGCTCGCCTGACCGCCCTCGACGAGGAGCTCGCGAACCGCGACTGGGGCGTCCGTCTCGGCAGCGTCGACCTCGGCGCCGCCTCGCTGGACGACGTACGCCGCCACATCCTGGTCAGCGACACCGGCAGCCAGCTCTTCGCCGGGACGCTCCAGGACGCGATCGACCCGCACGGCCGGTTGACCCGCGAGCAGGCCGAGAACGCCGTCCGCGTGGCGAACGCCGAGGACGTGTACGACGCACTTCCGGGCGGGTGGCAAGGCATGCTCGACGAGCGTGGTCGGGGCCTCTCGGGCGGGCAGCGGCAGCGCGTCGTGCTCGCGCGGGCACTCGCCGTCGACGCGCCGATCATGGTGCTGGTCGAGCCGACGTCCGCCGTCGACGCGCACACCGAGGCGCGGATCGCCGAGCGGGTCGCGGCCGTGCGCCGCGGCCGGACGACCGTGGTGACGACGGTGTCGCCGCTGTGGCTGCACCACGCCGACCGAGTGGTGCTGTTCGAGGACGGGAAGGCGACCGTCGACGGCACCCACGAGGAGCTGCTCAGCGACAGCCCGGCGTACCGCCGCGTCGTCGCGCGCGCGCTGGACGCACCCGTGGAGGAGGTGTCGGGCCATGAGCACACTCGCGTCTGACCCGCTGGCCACCTCCGCCGAGACCTGGCGCGACCGAGACACCCACGAACCGGCGGTCCCGGCCGAGCTGATCCCGCCTGCTGACGCGGGGTGGCGCGAGCGCATGTCCGCGCTCCGCAAGCGTCACCTGCTGCGCGAGCAGCGTGCTCGTGACACGTACGCCGCGTCCCGCAGCCCGGAGCGCGGCTGGCCGGTGGCCGACAACCAGGTCGTGCTGGCGTTCCTTCGCGGACTGCTCCGCGATCGGAAGGCGGAGTTCTGCTGGCTGGTCGCCCTCAACGCCCTCGCCGCGGGTGCGGCCCTCGTCGTGCCGCGCCTGCTCGGCACCCTGGTGGACCGGGTGCGCGCCGGCGGACCCGGAGTCGCCGACGGCCTCGACCGGCTGGCCCTGGTCATTGTCGGCGTGGTGTGCGCGCAGGCGCTCCTGACCTTCCTGGCTCAGCGGATCTCGACGATCTTCGGCCAGGACCTGTTGTCGTCGGCCCGTCAGTACATCGTCCGGACCGTGCTCCGGCTGCCGCTGGGTCGCGTCGAGGGGGCGTCGACCGGCGACCTGGTCACCCGGGTGACGCGCGACGTCGGCACGATGAGCCGGTCGGTGCAGTTCGGTCTGCCTCAGGCCATCATCTCCGGGCTCACCGTGGGCCTCTCGGTGATCGCGATGCTGCTCAACAGCATCCTCCTGGCGATCCCCTGCCTGCTGCTCATCGGAGCGTCGGGGTTCCAGGTGCGGCGCTATCTCCAGCGGGCGCCGAAGGGCTACATCACCGAGGGCTCGACGTACTCCCGGATCAACACGACGCTGACCGAGACCGTCGAGGGTGCGCGCACCGTCGAGGCACTCGCGCTGCTCGACCTACGGGTCGGCGCCGGTGACGACGACATCGCGGTGTCGGCCCAGGCCGAGCGCTACACGATGACGTTGCGCAACCTGCTGTTCTGCGTGATCGACATCTGCTTCAACAGTCCCCGTGTGGTCACCCTGCTGGTGGGTGCGTGGGGCTTCTCGCGCGGCTGGGTCTCGCTCGGGCAGATCACCACGGCGCTGCTGTACGTCGAGTCGCTGAGCGGCCCGCTCGACCGACTGGTCGGCGAGATGGACCGGCTCCAGGTCGGGGTGGCGTCCACGAGCCGGCTGCTCGGCATCGCCGAGGTGCCCGAGGACCGGGTCGCCGGCGACGATCGACCCGACGGACCGCACCTGGTCGGTGAGGACCTCCGGTTCGCCTACCGCGAGGGGCACGACGTACTCCACGGTGTCTCGCTCGATCTCGCGGTCGGCGAGCGCCTCGCCATCGTCGGCCCGTCGGGGTCGGGCAAGTCGACGTTGGGGCGGCTGCTGTCGGGCATCAACGGTCCGCGGACGGGATCGGTGAAGGTCGGCGGCGTCGACCTGGTGGCCCTGCCGCTCGAGCTGCTGCGGACCGAGGTCGCCCTGGTGACCCAGGAGCACCACGTCTTCGTCGGGACCGTCCGCGACAACATCGTCCTCGCGCGCGAGGACTCCGACGACGAGGCGGTCTGGGCCGCCCTGTCCGCCGTAGGCTCACGCGACTGGGTGGAGCGGCTGCCCACGGGCCTGGACACCGTGATCGGGTCCGGCAACCAGTCTCTGACGCCGGCACAGGCTCAGCAGATCGCGCTCGCGCGGCTGATCATCGCCGACCCGCACACGCTCGTGCTCGACGAGGCGACCTCACTGATCGACCCGAGAACCGCGCGCACCCTCGAGGGATCGATGAACGCCCTCCTCGACGGCCGCACCGTCGTCGCGATCGCCCATCGCCTCCACACCGCCCACGACGCCGACCGGATCGCGGTCGTCATCGACGGCGAGATCGTCGAGCTCGGCTCCCACCACGAGCTGGTCGCCCAGGACGGCGAGTACGCCGCCCTCTGGCGCGCGTGGACCAGCTGACACGCCCGACTCCCGTTGTAACGCTCCGTTATCTGCACGGATGCTCCGTCATGGGGGCGCCGATGAGCGGATAACGGAGCGTTACAACGGCATGTGAGCCCCGAGATCTCCACAGCCCGATCCGCTGCCGGTCCCGCTCACAGCTCGCCCCGAGGACCAATCGAGACGGATGCGCATTCGCGAGCGTGGTCGTCGTGGATCCACGAGCACTCGGCCTGATGGCGGATCAGCACGGTCTCATCACCTACGCCCAAGCGCGGGATCTCGGCTTCGACGACCACGAGATCTCGCGGTTGGTACGGCGAGGTGAGTGGGTCCGCATCCGACGAGGTGTCTTCGCCGAACGAGACCGGTGGCAGGCCCTCGATCCCTACCGGGGGCAACCTCTGCTCCGCGTCCGCGCTGCCGATCTCGTCGTCCAGCGGGCACACTGGTTCAGCCACGAGTCAGCCGCTCTCATCCACGGCATCCCGCTGGCCGATCCACGCTCGGCACGTGTCCACCTCACGCGACCACGGGTCCTCGGTGACCGCTCCAAAGCCGGGATCGTTCACCACAAGGCCGTGTTCCTGCCTCGCCAGGCGACCAGCGTCGAGGGTCTTCCCGTGCTTGATCTCGCACGAACGGCCTGCGACCTGGCCCGTGGAAGCGGGCTGACCGCCGGCATCGCGGCCTGCGACCACGTGCGGCGACACGGCGTCACGATCGAGGAGCTCGCCGCCGTACGAAGTCAGATGCAGTACTGGCGTGGTGTGAAGGCCGTTCAGCTGTCCCTGGAGCTGTCGGACCCGGGCGCAGAAAACTTCGCAGAGTCCGCGATGCGCGAGCTCGTCCACTCGCTGGGGATCGGCTGGCCGACCACGCAGTTCGGCCTGAG
The DNA here is from genome assembly GCA_963759515.1 of uncultured Actinomycetota bacterium. GTDB lineage: Bacteria > Actinomycetota > Actinomycetes > Propionibacteriales > Nocardioidaceae > Nocardioides. Next base: position 195,924 of record CAVWZR010000022.1, read on the forward strand.
GGCAGAAGGCCGGACTGTCTACTGCGACGTTCGCGTCGACCGTCACGTGTTCGAGATGGAGGGCAAGGTGAAGTTCATCCCCGTCGCCGAGGGAGGAGTCGCCGAGGTCGAGCCGATCGAGGTCGCCTGGGCCCTCCGAGAGCGCGACGACTTCATCGCCGGCTTCAAGCTCGGCATCTCCCACGTCACCTACCGCGATCTCGGCTCGGGTCGGGCTCGCGCGGTCGAGCGGCTCCGTCGCGAATACGCCGACACGGTGGCCCGTTTCGGCACCGACATCACCGATCTCACGCCGTACCTCGTCACTCGCCGGCGTTGAGTCGCTTGTAACGCTCCGTTATTCGTGGATGGGCGCCCCCAGAAGGGCGCACACGTGTAGATAACGGAGCGTTACAAGCCGAGAGCCGGCAGGCACCCACCCAGCCGTCAGGGTCGGCCTTGGTAGGCCCTCGCGATGGTGGAGGTGAAGTCGTACACGCCGGTCTCGTCGGGGGCCAGCGGGCCGGCGACGTACGACGGTGCCACCAGGCCGCGCTGGACGGACTCGCACGCCGCCCAGTCCTGGCGGTTGGTGAGGTCCCAGAAGTCCACCGCGTACGCCGGGCTGAACCCGTCGGCCTCCACGACGTGCGGTGGGAAGGCCCACGAGCAGGTGATCCGGGTCTTGCCCGGCGACACCGGCACCAGCAGGTGCGTCATCACGTAGTCGGGGTGCAGCGAGATCAGCAGGTTGGGCAGGACGGCGGCGTACATGACGTGCGACTGCTCGTGCTCGTCGAGCCGCGCCATCTTCAGGCCACCGCTGCGGCCGTCGAGCGACATCGTCTCCATGCCGTTGCGCAGGTCCATCCAGCCGCCCACCCAGTTGCCGGTGCGCTCGCGGACGTTGTCGCCGCTGGTCGGCGGGGAGACCCGGCACAGCTCGGGGTGGATCATCGAGCAGTGGTAGCACTCCTGGTAGTTCTCGACGATGACCTTCCAGTTGGCCTCCACGTCGTACGTGTGGGTCTCGGCGGTCACCAGGGACTCCGCGTCGTACCGCGACACGACGTCCTCGAACCCACCGATGTGCTCGACGAAGTCCTTCGACACCCCGGTGCGGTCGATGAACATCCACCCGTGCCACTCCGCGACCCGGATCGGCGACAGGCCGAGCGTGGACCGGTCGTAGTGCTCGTCGAGGTCCTTGAAGTGGGGCGCTCCGATCAGGCTGCCGTCGTGCCGGTAGGACCAGGCGTGGTACGGACAGACGATGGCGCGCGTGCCCTGCGACGACCCGCCGCACGGCAGCAGCTCGTGGCCGCGGTGCCGGCAGACGTTCTCGAACGCGCGGAGCTCACCCTCCTGGTCGCGCACGAGGAGTACGCCGTATCCACCCACCGACTCGGCCCGCAGCCCGGTGGCCGGGACGTCGGAGGAGCGGCCGACGCACATCCAGTCGTCGAACAGATATCGACGTTCCCACTCCAGGACCTCGTCCGACACATACGCGTCGCGCGGCAGCAGTCGGCTCTCGCCGAACGGTGCCAGGGCCAGGGCGACCTGCGTGGGGTCGAGGGGTGCGGGTGGGATCGTCGTCATTTCGCCTCCTCCGGCGATTCGGGTGCGGGCGCGGGCATGCGCCGGTCACTGAACGGGGATTCAGAGAAATTCTAGGGCACGCGTGGTCTCGTCCGGAGCGCAAGCGCGGTACGACGACCGCTGCGGTCGCTCACGCCACCAGGTCGAGAGCCTGGCCCTTCTCGCCCCGCGTGAACCACCGGTACACCAGGAACCCGATCGTCACCGCCAGGAGAGACATCACCAGCAGCAGGGTGGCCAGGGCGTTGAGGGCCGGTGTGGGCGCCGCCCGGGCGGTGTTGAACATCTTCACCGACGCCGGCTCGGTGCTGGAGTCGCCCGAGAGGTAGCGCACGATCACGAAGTCGTCGATGACGTCGGCGAAGACCAGCACCGTGCTGGCGAAGATCGCGGGGAACAGCATCTTGAGAAGCACCCGCCACACGGCACCGACCGGTGAGGCTCCGAGGTCGACCGCCGCCTCCTCGTAGTCGCGACCGATCGTGAGCAGGCGGGCGCGCACGATCACGACCGGGTAGGACAGCTGGAAGGTGACCAGGCCCACCACCTGCCCCGTGGTGCCCAGGTTGAGCGGAGAGATGAAGACGGTCGCGACGAACAGCAGCGAGATCGCGATCAGGATCTCGGGAAGCACGAACGAGACCAGGACCGCGAGATTGGCCCCCGCCGGGATGCGCCCGCGCCACCGGTCGAGGCCGAGCGCCATCATCACGCCGAGCGGCACGGTCACGATCGTCGTCAGGACCCCGAGCCACAGCGTGTAGGTCAGGGCCGTGTGCAGGCTGCCGTCGTGCCACACCGAGCGCAGCGGGATCGCCGTAGTACCAGCGCATCGAGAAGCCCTGCCAGGACACCCGGGACCGACTGTCGTTGAAGGAGAACAGGACCGCCACGATGACCGGCAGCAACGACCACGCGAGGTAGCCGCCGGTGATCAGACCGAGGATCCACGGCTTGCGCCACGGGTTGCGCCACCACCTGATGGGATTGGTCATGACATGACGTCCTCGCCGCTGCGGGTGCTGCGCACGTAGAGCACCATCGGCAGGATCGACACCACCAGGATGATCAGCACGAATGCGCCCGCCTGACCGGTCTGTCCCGGCGTGAGCGCGGCGTTGTCCATCAGGTTCCCGAGCATCGAGGTCGACGGCGAGCTGGACAGCAGGTCGCTGGTGAAGTAGTCGCCGAGCATCGGCAGGGTCGTCACCAGCAGGCTGACCAGGACGGCGGACTGGCTGAGCGGCCAGGTCACCCGCCGGAAGGTCTCCCACCGGTTGGCGCCGAGATCACGTGCTGCTTCGAGGATGGACGCCGGCGCCCGGTCGAGCCCGGCGTACAACGGCAGGATCATGTAGGGCACGTAGCCGTAGACCAGACCCAGCACCACCGTCAGGCTGTGGCCCTGGAGCCACGCGTAGTGGACGTCGAAGAGCCCGCCCACGCTGAGGGTCTTGTTCAGCAGGCCGTCGGGCTGGAGCAGGTTGATCCAGGCCAGCATCCGCATCATGTAGCTGATCCAGAACGGCGCGATCAGGGCGGCCAGCAGGAGACCCTTCCAGCGGCCCGACAGGCGCGCGGTGAAGTACGCGACCGGGTAGGCGATCAGCAGGCAGATGAAGCTGGCCAGGGCGACGTAGAGGACCGTGCGGATCAGCGCGGGCTGGAAGTAGTGGTCGGGCCCGAAGCTGCGACCCATCACGTAGTTGAACTGCGAGAAGTCCCAGTTCAGCGGATTCCACACGGGGACGGGCTGTCGGAGGATCGGGTCGACGCCACCGAACAGGATCGCCGCCACGACGTACATGGGCGCGATGAAGAACAAGCAGAGCCAGACGATGCCCGGGAGGGTCAGCAGCTTCCAGATCCACGGGTTGCCGACCCCGCGCTGTGGCACCGCGGAGACGGGCTTCCGATCCGGGTCCTCGGGGGGCTCGATCGGCTCCAGGGTCGCGACGGGTCCGTGGTCAGCCACCGGCCTTGAACTCCTGCCAGATCTGGTGGTACTCGGTGTCGGCGGTGATGGGCAGCTCGAGCATCGGCTGACCGGTCTGGAAGTCCTGCTGCTGGACCACGGCGGTGGCGAGGTTCTGCGGCACGAGGCCCTGCTTGACGAGCTCGTCCGGGGTGAACTGGTTGAGCGGCGGCTGGTAGCCGGTGAAGCCGAAGTTCTGTCCCGCCGAGGTCTCGTCCAGGATCGCGTTCATGAAGTAGTGGGCGGCCACCGGGTTGTCTCCCTGCCCGAGGCACACGACCAGGTCGTTGTCGATCTCGCCCTGATGCGGCGGTGCCCAGTAGCGGAGAATGCCGGGGTCGGTCTTCTTCGGCAGGTAGTAGGGCATGTTGATCGCGTCGCCCGACCAGAACTGCGCCAGGCCGTACCGGCCGGCCGGCATGTCGCTGTACATCGAGATCGTGACCGTGGGCCGCATCGTCGAGCGCAGCTCGAGGAGCTCCTCGCGGACGACGGCGAGGTCCTTCGCGTCGGTGGTGTTCAGGTCGTAGCCATGGCGGGAGAGCACGACCGCCATGGCGCTGTGCCAGTCGTCGAGGATCGCGACGTTCCCGCGGTAGTGGCTGTCCCAGAAGATGTCCCACGGAGTGTCGTACGTCGTGAGATCGACGTCGGCGAGGTCGGTCCGCCAGCCGATGCCGGTGCTGTAGACGGTGTAGGGGATCGTGTACCGAGCGCCCTTGTCCCACCAGGGGTCGGCGAAGAGGTCCCAGAGGTTCTTGCGGTTCGGCAGGTAGTCGGCGTTGAGCGGGCGCAGCAGGTCGGCCTGGATCAGCTTGCCCACCGAGTCGTAGCCGGGGAAGTAGAGGTCGAAGCCGAGGCTCTCCGACGCGATCTTGGTCAGCGCCTCGTCAGCGTCGTTGAAGGTCGAGATCCGGACGTCGACACCCCACTGGGACTCGAAGTCCTTGACCATGCGGGGCGAGACGTAGTCGGCGTAGTTGTAGACGCGCAGGATGCTGCCGGACTTGGGCTTCAGGCCGGACTCGATGAGCGGATAGCGCTTGCTGAGGGACCAGCGGATCGGGTTGGCGGGCGACGGGATCCTCAGCGCCCCTCCGTAGTGGGGGCGGGTGCGGCACGCCGAGAGCAAGGGGACGGCCGCAGCGGCCGTCAGCCCCGCGCGCAACAGGGTCCGCCGGCCGAGCCGCGTCGGGTCGCTCGCGGGACCCGTCCTTGCGCCCATCCAACCCCCCACCCGACCACCGGACCAACCACCTGGCCGGACCCGGTTGAGCCGCCGTCGGCTCCTTGCCGGAGTGTCTCACGCTGGCATAGACTGAACAATCAGTCAATGATTCGCATGGGCAGGAGCCCCCTGATGACCGCGACGCAGATCGCACCCGAGCTGTCCACTCGCCTCGACTCGATCATCGAGGACGAGACCCAGGCGTTCCTCGACCGACAGCATCGCAGCGCGGAGATGTCCGAGCGCGCGACGGTGCTCGCCGGCGGCGCCACCTCGAGCTGGCAGGTCGCCGAGCCGCACGCGGTCTGGCTGAGCCACGGCGACGGCTCCAAGCTCTACGACGTCGACGGCAACGAGTACTCCGACTTCCACGGCGGGTACGGCGTCTCCCTGGCCGGTCACAACCACCCCGCGATCGTCGAGGCGGTACGCCGCCGGGTCGGCCTCGGCACCCACTTCGCCCAGCCCACCGAGGACTCCATCGTGGTGGCGGAGAACCTCGCCGAGCGCTACCACCAGCCGCTGTGGCGGTTCGGCAACTCCGGCACCGAGTCCACCATGGACGCCGTCCACCTGATGCGCGCGTTCACCGGTCGCGAGCGGATCCTCAAGCTCGAGGGCGGCTACCACGGCCACCACGACTCGGTGATGATCTCGGTGCAGCCCGAGGCGGTGGGCGACCTGGGTCCGGCCGACGCCCCGATCGGCATCCCGGAGAACACCGGCCTCCTCCGCGCCACCCTGGACGGCACCGTCATCGTGCCGGCCAACAACCTGCCGGCCGTCGAGGCCGCGCTGACCCGCTACCCCGGCGAGATCGCCGGCATGATCCTCGAGCCGATCATGATGAACGCGGGGATCATCTACCCCGACGACGGCTACCTCGAGGCACTCAAGGACCTTCTCCACGCCCACGGCGCGCTGCTCACCTTCGACGAGGTCAAGACCGGTTTCACCGTCGGCCCCGGTGGAGCCTCCGGGCTGCTCGGCGTCACCTCCGACCTGGTCTGCGTGGCCAAGGCGATGGGCGGTGGGCTGTCGACGTCGGCGATCGGTGGCGACAAGGTGATGGAGCTGGTCGTCAGCGGCGACTACCAGCAGGTCGGCACGTTCAACGGCAACCCGTTGGCGATGGCCGCCGCTCGTGCCATGCTCACCGAGGTGTTGACCGACGACGCGTACGCGCATCTCGACCGTCTGCGCATCCGGATGCGCGACGGGCTCCAGGCTGTCATCGACCGGCACGACCAACACTGGATGGTCGTGACGGCCGGCGCCAAGGGCTGCGTCTCGTTCCTGCCGAGCAAGATCAGGAACTTCCGCGACTTCCGCTCCCTCGACGGTCGCTACGGCCACGCCCACTGGCTGGTCCAGCACAACCGCGGAGCCTTCCTCCCGCCGTGGGGCAAGGTCGAGCAGTGGCTGATGTCGGTGCAGCACACCGACGAGGACGTCGACACGTTCGTCGCCAACTTCGACGAGCTCGTGACCAAGCTGTACGGAGTCCCTGCCTGATGTCCGGCGCCCTCTCCCTCACCGGACTGGTGAAGCGGTTCGGAGACGAGGTCGCGGTCGACGGCCTCGACCTCGAGATCGGGGAGGGTGAGTTCTTCTCGTTGCTGGGCTCGTCGGGATGCGGGAAGACCACGACGCTGAGGATGGTGGCCGGCTTCGAGCAGCCCGACGCCGGGACCATCGAGCTCGACGGTCGCGACCTGTCGCAGGTGCCGCCGCACAAGCGTCCCGTCAACACCGTGTTCCAGTCCTACGCGCTGTTCCCGTTCCTCGACGTCCACGAGAACGTCGCGTTCGGGTTGAGCTACCAACGTGCGACCAAGGACGAGGTACGCCGCAGGGTCGGCGCCGCGCTCGACCTCGTGCAGATGGGCTCGATGGCCAAGCGCAAGCCCCACCAGCTCTCGGGTGGGCAACAGCAGCGGGTCGCGTTGGCGCGCGCGCTGGTGCTGGAGCCGACGGTGCTGCTGCTCGACGAGCCGATGGGTGCCCTCGACGCGAAGCTGCGCAAGCAGCTCCAGGTCGAGCTGCGGACCCTGCAGAAGACCGTGGGCACGACGTTCGTCTATGTCACCCACGACCAGGACGAGGCGCTCACGATGAGCGATCGCCTGGCCGTGCTCGACAAGGGCAAGGTCATGCAGATCGGCACCCCGAGCGAGGTCTACAGCTCACCCGCGAACTCCCACGTCGCGACGTTCCTCGGCACCTCCAACCTGTGGCCGGCCACCGTGACCGCGACCGACGCCGAGGGCGTCACGTGCTCGCTCGGCGGGATACAGGTACGCATCGCCGACCACCAGGCCGACAACGGTGCCGAGGTGTCGGTGATGGTGCGCCCGGAGCGGGTGGCGGTCGCGGCCGACGCGTCGGGTGTCGACGGTGCGAACGTGCTCAAGGCCAAGGTGCGCACGCTGACCTTCCGCGGCGCGCACACCAACGTCCTGCTCGAGTGCGCCGACCTGCGGCTCGAGGCGGAGGTCGCGAACGTCGCCGGCGCTCCGCCGGACTGGCTGTGCGAGGGCGCCGACGTCGCTGCCCAGGTCTCGCCCAAGGCCTTCCGGGTCCTCGTCGACTGATCGCTAGCCGGCTCGGGCCAGCACCACCCAGGCCGTCGCGGCATGCTCGAACGGCGGCTCCGGCAGGAGGGCGCGGCAGCGCTGCGCGAGCTCGTCGCGGCGTACGTCGTCGAGGCCCGCGACGTAGGCGCCCGACGGGCCGACGCCCAGCAGGTACGGCGACCACCAGTCCTCGAACGACGCGAACGGGACGTGCACCGTGAGAGACGTCGACGTGATGCGCGCCAGGCCGGCTTGCTCGGCCAGCTCGACCAGATGGCCCTCGCGCGCGCCGGCGAGATGAGCCTCGCCTCCCACGGAGGGGTCGATCTCGTGCACGGCGTCCCAGAACACCGAGAGCGGGCCGCTCGGGCCGGCGCAGTCCCACACGCTGGCCGCGATCGTGCCGCCCGGCGTGGTGACCCGCCCCATCTCGCGGAGGCCCGCCACCGGGTCGGCCATGAAGTGGACGACGAGCTGCGCGAGGGCGGCGTCGAACGCGGCGTCGTCGTACGGGAGATCCTCGGCCGTGGCCTCGCGTACGTCGACCCCGGGGAACCGCTCGCGTGCGGCCGCGACGAACGGCGGTGACGGGTCGGCGGCGGCGACCCGGTCGGCGCCACAGCGGGCGACGAGCGGAGCGGTCAGGACGCCCGGCCCGCAGCCGACGTCGAGGACGCGGTCACCCGGGCCGACGCCGACCAGCTCCACGAACTGGTCGGCGAGCGGCTCGGAGTAGCGGCCCATGAAGCGTAGGTAGGCGTCCGCCGGGACGTTGAAGCTCATGGGCCGAGTGTGAACCCGTCAGGGCGAGGTGAACCAGGGGTTGGGCAGGTCGTAGAACGTCGCCCCGGCCATCATCGACTCGAGCTGGCCCCGGATCTCCTCCGGCGGCTCGAGCTGCTCGCCCTTGCGAGCGCTGTCCTCGTCGGTGAAGTAGATCGTCTGGAAGAACGTCCCGTCGGGCTTCAGGGCGAGCGTGCCGCCGATGATCTCCGGCCGCATGGCGCGGAGGTCGCCGGTGTCGTGTGCCATGGCCTTGACCGGCTCCGGGTCGTCGACGTGTCCGCGGATCACCTGGACGAAGCCCGCGTCGTCGGACCCGCCGTCGAGCAGCGTCGTGACGTCCTCGCAGTCGTGGAACTCGACCGGGCCGTCCATGAGGGCCGCCATCTTCTCGGCGAAGGCGCCGGTCTCCGGCCGGGCGGAGTTCGCCATCGCCTCGTCCTTGGACGAGAACCGGATGACGCCGAGGAAGTCGCCGTCGTCGGTCACGCCGTACGTCCCACCGAGATAGCCGACGGCATCGCCCCCGCCCTCGTCGCGCCACGCCTGGGCGAGGGTGCGGAGCTCGTCGGGTCGTGAGGACTTTCCCTGGATCACTTGGATGAACACGTCATGGCCTCCTGTTCGGCAGGCCATCTCGGATGAGGTGGTCTGGTGCTCGACTCTCCACGTTAGGCAGAGCGACGTCCAGTGGCCAGACACGCACGGACCACGGGCCCGTGCGGGGTCAGGACTTCTTGGAGGTACGCCGTGAGCTCGCGGCGCCGAGGCCGAGCTCCCGATCGGCCATGTCGAGCGCGATCCTCCGCGCCAGCGACGGTGTGACGACGGGGTCGTCGAGGGAGACCTGGATGACGAGCCCGTCGAGCAGCGAGCTCCACATGACGGCGAACTCGTGCACGTCGACCCTCTGGATCTCGCCGTGGTCGATGCCGTCCTGGACGATGCGGGCGATCAGGTCGCGCCACTGGGCGTCGAGCTCGGCGCGGTCCTTCTTCACCTCGGGATGGCGGAACGCCTGGGCCCAGAGGTCGAACCACAGGCCCCAGTCGCCGGCGACGTCCTGCTGCTTGTCGGGCATGAGGTTCCAGTCCAGGAGGACCTCGAGCCGGTCACGCAGCTTCTCGGTGGACTTCAGCATCTCCTCGGCGGCGGCGTAGAACGTCCGCTCGGACCAGCGGAGCGCCTCGGTGAGCAGGCTGTCCTTGGTGCCGAAGTAGTAGATGACGAGGGCCGGGCTGGCACCGACGCGCTTGGCGACGTCGGCGATGCGGGTGTCGCTGAACCCGCGCTCGGCGATCAGGGTCGAGGCTGCAGCGAGCATCTGGTCCCGGCGTACGTCGGCCACGGCATCATGATGCTCACGTGCTGCCATCCCGCCTCCCGACATCCCTACCCTGGTCCGTGTCGATCTTGTGTCGCAGGCTAGCACGATCATAGACTGAACAGTCAGTCAGGACCTCTCGAGATCGGTGACGCATGACCAGCTCCGCGGCCCGGGTCCGGGCGATGTTGTCCGCGCGCTCCGTGGCCGTCGTGGGAGCCAGTGATCGGCCCGAGTCCTTCGGTCGACGACTGGCGCTCGAGGCCCTCCGCAGCCCGGGGATCGAGCGGGTCCACCTGGTCCATCCGACCCGCCCGACCGTACTCGACCTGCCGTGCGTCCCGTCGCTCGCGGACGTGCCGGAGCCGGTCGACCTGGTCATGTGCGGCGTCCCGGACAAGGCGGTCGCGTCCACCCTGGCGATGGCGTCCGAGCGGGGAGACGCGGGCGCGGTGACCTTCGGACTGCTGTCCGGCTTCAAGGACGACGTCGTGGCTGCCGTCGGCGACATGGCGCTGGTCGGCGGCGGGTGCATGGGGTTCGTCAACAACGTCACCGGCGTCCGCGCGATCGGCTACATGGAGCGCGACCCGCTGCCCGCCGGACCCATCGCGTTGGTGACCCACTCCGGCTCCGTCTTCTCCGCCATCCTGCGGACGCGTCGGGCACTCGGCTGGACCCTCGCGGTGTCGTCCGGCCAGGAGCTGGTCACCACGACGCCCGACTACCTCGAGTACGCCCTCTCCCTGCCCGAGACGCGTGTGATCGGGCTGGTCATGGAGACGATGCGCGACGCGAAGCGCTTGGAGGCCTGCCTGGCGGATGCGGCCGCGCGGGACATCCCCGTGTGCGCGCTGACGGTCGGGATCTCCGAGGGCGGGCAGGCGCTGGTCGACGCCCACTCCGGAGCCATCGCGGGGTCGGACGCGGGCTGGGAGGCGCTGTTCACGGCGTACGGCGTGCACCGGTGCGGCGACCTGGACGACCTCACCGACAGCCTCGAGCTGTTCGCGATCGGGCGCCGTCCGGTCCCCGGCGCCGGCCGCGGGATCGTCACGGCGCACGACTCGGGAGCCGAGCGGGTGCTGGTCGCCGACCTGGCCGAGGGCCTCGACGTGAGCTTCGCGCCTCTCGCCGAGTCGACCGTCTCGCGGCTCGCGGGGCATCTCGACCCGGGCCTGATCCCCATGAACCCGCTCGACGTGTGGGGTCGGGGAAGCGACACGGTCGAGCTCTTCACCGAGTGCCTCGCGGCGATGGCCGAGGACCCCGCCACGGGTGCGGTCGTGCTGGCCGTCGACCTCGCGGACGAGTACGACGGCGACGAGAGCTACCCGGTGGTGATGGAGAACCTCCTGCCTCGCACCGACAAGCCGCTCGCGGTGCTCACCAACCTCACGTCGGCCATCTCGCCGGCCTTCGCCGAGCGGCTCCGGGCGCAGGGCATCCCGGTGCTCGAGGGCACGGCCTCCGGTCTCCGAGCGCTCGGGCACCTGATGTCCGAGAAGCCGCGGCCGAGACCGGAGATCACCGTCGACCGAGACCGGCAGTCACGCTGGGTCGCGCGGCTCTCGACCGGCGACACCCTCGCGACGACCGAGTGGGCCTCGCTGCTGGGTGACTACGGCATCGCGGTCACGCCGGGCGAGAGCGTGACGACGTCGGAGGGTGCGGTCGAGGCGGCCGACCGGCTCGGCTACCCCGTGGTGCTGAAGAGCGACGCTCCCGAGGTGCACCACAAGACCGAGGTGGACGGCGTACGCCTCGGGTTGGCCGATGCCGGGGCCGTGGGGTCGGCGTACGCCGATCTCGCGGGGCGGCTGGGTCCGCAGGTCGTGGTGCAGCACCAGGCGTCCGGCGTCGAGGTCGCCCTCGGCGTGGTGGCCGATCCTCTGCTCGGGCCACTGGTGATGGTCGCGGCCGGCGGTGTGCTGGTCGAGCTCGTCGCCGACCGCGCCGTCGCCCTGCCCCCGCTCGACCGCGAGACCGCCCTGGAGATGATCGGCCGGCTCAAGGTGTCCACCCTGCTCGCCGGCTTCCGTGGTGCGGCCCCCTCCGACGTGGGCGCGCTCGCCGACGCCGTCGTCGCCCTCGGCCGGCTGGTCGTCGAGCTCGGCGACCACCTCGCGGGCGTCGACCTCAACCCGGTGATCGTCGGCCCAGACTCCGCCCTCGTCGTCGATGCCCTCGTCCTCCCCCGCTGAGGCTGTCGCCCCCTTGTAACGCTCCGTTACCTGCTCGAGTGCGCCCTCACGCGGGCGCCCGTGTGCAGATAACAGGGCGTTACAAGCAGATATGCGCACTCAGCGGATGGGGAAGGGCAGGGCGATGGGGTCGGGGGCGAGGCGGCTGCGGCCGTGCTCGTCGAACCGGTCGAGTCCGAGCTCGGAGACGTCGAGGACGTCGGTCGTGCCCGAGGCGGCGAGGTCGGCGGCGGCCTTCGCGACCCCGGGGCCCCACATCATCCCGTGACCTCCGGCCGCGGCGATCGTCGTGCCCTCGATGACGCCGTCGTCGCCGATGGCCGGCCCGAGGATCGGCAGGTGGTCGGGGGTGAAGTCGATGGTGGCGGCCCAGGTCTTGCGCAGACCGACCTTCGCGGTGGTCGGGAGGAGCATCGCCATCCGGCCGCGCATCTTCTCGAAGTACGCCGTGTCGAACTCGGTCGCCTCGCCCGGCTCCTCGTCCGGGTTGCTCATCCCCCACATCAGCCCGTCCTCGTGCGGCCGCCAGTAGATCCCCGCCATCAGGTCGAAGCCCATCGGCAGCCGGTCGGCCGCGAAGTCGGCATGCGGCTCGGTCACCACGACCTGGTGTCGCGCACCGCTGGTGGGGATCCGGACACCCGCGGCCCTCCCCACAGCTGCGAGCGTCGGACCACCGGTGAGCACCACCCGTGACGTGGCGACGTCACCGGCCGACGTGCGCACACCGGCGACGCGGCCACCTTCGACCAGGAGGCCGGTGAACGCCGTCCGCTCGCACACACGCACCCCGGCGCCGAGGAGGGCAGCGGTGTAGGCGAGCACGTTGCGCGGCGGGTCGATGTACCCGTCGCTCGGGGAGTACGACGCCCCCAGGGTCTGCCCGGGAGCCATCGCCGGGTTCATCGCGTCCACCTCGTCGGGCTCGACCCAGCGGACGTCGAGCCCGACCGCCTGCTGCATCGCGATCCGCTCGTGCGCCGCGACGACCTCCGGGTCGGAGAAGCACGGCACGAAGTAGCCCTGCGCCACGAAGCCCGAGTCGATCCCGAGCAGGTCGCGCTGCCCGGCGTAGAACTCGCGGCTGAACATCCCGAGCCGGACCGCCCACTCGGTGCCGCCCTGCGCACGCACCATCCCGGCCGCCCGCGAGCTGGCGCCCTGACCGAGGGTGTCGCGCTCGAGCAGCACGACCTCGCCGACGCCGGACCGCTTCAGGAACCACGCCGCCCAGGCGCCGATCGTCCCCCCGCCGACCACCACCACGTCCGCCGTCCTCGGCATGCTCGTCATGATGGTCATGCTGCCGCACGCTGCCCTAGACTGAACAGTCAGTCAATCGCGACATCGCAGGATCGGAGAGGGACGTTGTACGGACTCACGCCCGAGGACCTCGAGCTCCAGGCCCGCGCCCGCGGCTTCGCCGACGAGCTGATCCCCCACGAGCAGTACGCCGAGGAGCACGGCGGCGAGCTGCCCGAGGACGTCGCGCATCGGCTCGAGGCGCGAGCCGGTGAGCTCGGCCTGACCGCCACCAACATCCCGGTGGAGCTGGGCGGCCGCGGGTGCAGCACGCTGCAGCAGGTGCTCGTGCAGGAACAGGGCGGCCGCGTCACCAACGCCCTGGCCTGGTGCCTGACGACTCCCCCGGGCTGGTGGGCCGCCGTCGCCAACGACCACCAGCGCGACACCTATCTGATCCCGACGATCGAGGGCCGGCGCGAGGGCGCGTACGCCATCACCGAGGAGTTCGCCGGCTCCGACGTCTCAGACCTGAAGGCGACGGCCGCGCGTGACGGCGACGACTACGTGCTCAACGGCGAGAAGTGGCACGTGACGTCGTTCAACAAGTCCGACCACGTGTTCTTCCAGGGCGTGCTGACGACCGGCGACCACGCGGGCGAGCAGGCGATGTTCGTCGTCGACAACGACACCCCCGGCATCCGCGTGGTGCGGACCCCGGCGTACACCCACACCTTCGCGCACCACCACCCGATCCTCGCCTTCGAGGACGTGCGCGTGCCGGCCTCCCAGCTGATCGGCTCGGAGTCGGACGGCATGTCCTTCGTCTACGAGTGGTTCCGCTACGAGCGGCTGATGATCGGCGCCCGGTGTCTGGGTGCGGCCGAACGGCTGGTCGACGAGATGCAGGCGTTCGCGGCCCAGCGCCGCGTCGGCGACGAGTACCTCGCCGACAAGCAGCTCGTGCAGGGCATGCTCGCCGACAGCCTGACCGAGCTCTTCGCGGCCCGCGCCATGGTCTACGAGGTCGCCCGCTCGCTCGACCGGCAGTCGGGCGGCGCCGACCTCAAGGTGGCGCACGCCCAGTGCTCGATGGTGAAGCTCTACGTCAGCGAGATGGCCGGCCGTGTCGCCGATCGTGCGGTGCAGATCTTCGGTGGCCGGGGCTACATGCGTGAGAACGTCGCCGAGCGCTTCTACCGCGAGCTCCGGGTCGAGCGGATCTGGGAGGGAGCGAGCGAGGTCCAGCGCGCGATCATCGCCGCGCAGCTCGGCAAACGTGGGCGGGCTGCGCTCGTCTGACGTGTGGGTGGCTCTGTGATTGGGTAGGTCGCGTGAGCGAAGTCCCCGTCGCCTGGTCCGGCCTGGTCGACGACGCGGCGATCTTCCCGCCGGGTGACGTACCCCTGCCCGACGCCGTCACGGCGTACCGGCAGCGCCACGACGAGTGGTACGCCGACCTGGTCGGTCCGCTCGTCGTACGCGACACCGACCTGCCCGACGTGGATCCCGAGGTCCCGGTCTCCGTGGTGCTGACCGGCGGCGCGGGGGCGGTCGCCGGCGTGGCGGCACTCGCCTCCAAGAAGGGACATCGGCTGGTCGGCCTCGAGGCAGCCGTCCGCGACCTCGACGACATGGCCGGCAACGTCCGACGGATCACCACCGCCGTCGCCGCCGCGCGCGACACCGGTGGCCTCGAGGACACCTCGGTGTACGTCGAGCTCCCGCAGGCCGAGCCGACCCCCGACTGGCTGGCCGCAGCCGACGCTGTAGCCGAAGCCGAGCACCACCTGAAGTTCCGCACCGGCGGCGTCGAGGCCCACCTCTTCCCGTCCGCCGCCACCGTCGCCGCCTGGATCGACGTGGCCCTCGACCGCGAGACGGCGTTCAAGTGCACGGCGGGGCTGCACCACGCCGTGCGCCACCGCGACCACGAGACCGGCTTCGAGCACCTCGGGTTCCTCAACGTCCTGCTCGCCACCCGGGTCGCCTTCGACGGCGGCAGCGTGACCGAGACCGCGCGGGTGCTCGACGACCACTACGCGAACGACCTCGTCGCGATGGCCCGGCAGAGCGACCTCGAGGGCGCGCGGCGCTGGTTCACGTCGTTCGGCTCGTGCAGCGTCAGCGACCCGTTCGACGACCTCGTGGGGCTGGGTCTGCTCGAGGCACCCCATGAGTGAGGGGTTCGGGCTCGACCACCTGCCGTACGCCGTGTTCTCGACGGAGAACTCGAGGCCGCGCATCGGTGTCCGCCACGCCGACTCGGTCGTCGACGTCTCGACCGTGCGACCCGAGCTCGACCGGCCGACCCTGAACGACTTCATGGCACTCGGGTCGGGCGCGTGGGCGGACGCGCGCGCCGAGATCTCGACCCTCGTGTCCGCCGAGGCGCTGCCCACCGTCCCGATCGACTCGGTGGCCCTGCACCTTCCCTTCACGGTCGGTGACTACGTCGACTTCTACGCCTCGCTCGACCACGCCTCCAACGTCGGACGCATCTTCCGCCCCGACCAGGAGCCGCTGCTGCCGAACTGGCGGCACCTTCCGGTCGGCTACCACGGGCGCGCGGGCACCATCGTCGTCAGTGGCACGCGGGTCATCCGACCGTGTGGGCAGCGGGTCTCGACAGGCCCGACCACCGAGGATTCTCCGCGCCCCGAATACGGGCCGAGCCGACGGCTCGACATCGAGGCCGAGCTCGGCTTCGTGGTCGGTGTCGGCTCGGAGCAAGGCAGCCGGATCGGCGTGGACGAGTTCCAGGAGCACGTCTTCGGGGTGGTCGGCCTCAACGACTGGAGCGCGCGCGACATCCAGGCGTGGGAGTACGTCCCGCTCGGCCCGTTCCTGGGGAAGTCGTTCGCCACCTCGGTGAGTGCCTGGGTGACGCCCCTCGCAGCCCTGGCTGCCGCGCGTTCCGAGCTGCCGACGCAGGAGCCGGCGCCGCTCCCCTACCTCGCCGGCGGCTCCGACACCTGGGCCCTCGAGATCGAGGTCGAGGTCGTGCTCAACGGCGAGGTGGTGAGCCGGCCGCCCTACCGCACGATGTACTGGTCGCCCGCACAGATGCTCGCCCACCTCACCGTGAACGGCGCCAGCACGCGTCCCGGCGACCTGTTCGCCTCCGGCACGATCAGCGGGCCCGAGCCCGACCAGCGCGGCTCGTTCCTCGAGCTGAGCTGGGGCGGGAAGGAGCCCTTCGCGGACGGCCGCACCTTCCTCGAGGACGGTGACGAAGTCACCCTGCGCTACTCCGCCCCCAGCACCGGCGGTGGCCGGATCACGCTCGGAGAGGTGACCGGCCGGATCGAGCCCGCGCGCCCGTGAGACTTCCGGCGCTGATTTCGAGCCGTTCGCAGAGCTCGATCCTCAAGCACCGAGGACTGGATTGCTCCGCGCAGCCACCGGCAAGTTAGGCTCGCCTAAGTTCGATGGCGGAGGAGAGAGATGTACGGACGCGTGACCACGACCGAGGCGCTGACGCCCCACCTGGTGCGGGTGGTGCTCGAGGGCGGGGACCTCGCCGACCTGGTGATGCCCGACGCGACCGACGCCTACATCAACGCCGCCTTCCGCCCCGCCGGCGCGCCGTACGACGAGGTGTTCGACCCGCAGTCCCTGCGCGACACCCATCCGGACGCCGAGCCGCCGGCGCGCCGCCGCTACACGGTGCGCACGTGGGACGCGGCCTCCCACCGGCTGACCATCGACTTCGTCGTCCACGGTGACAGCGGGGTGGCGGGGCCGTGGGCGGCCGGCGCGCGGGCCGGCGACGTGCTGGTGTTCACCGGCCCGAACGGCGACTACCGGCCAGACCCCTCGGCCGACTGGCACCTGCTGCTCGGTGACGAGTCGGCCCTTCCGGCCATCGCGGCGTCGCTGGAGGCACTCCCGGCGAGCGCCCGCGCAGTGGTCCGGATCGTCTGCGACGGCCCCGACCACGAGATCGAACTCCCGAGCCCCGGCGACGTCGACCTGGCCTGGCTGCACAGGAACGGCGACGAGCGCGACGAGTCGCTGCTGCTGGCAGCCGTCGAAGCCGTTGACTTCGGCACCGGCACGCCGTTCGGCTTCGTGCACGGTGAGGCCGACGAGATCCGCGGCGTACGCCGGCACCTGCTGCAGGAGCGCGGGCTGACCCGTCAGGACCTCTCGTGCTCGCCGTACTGGCGACGGACCATGAGCGACGAGGCGTGGCGCCGGATCAAGCGCGACTACGTCGCGGCGATGGAGGCCGAGGCGGTGGCCTGAGGCCACGCCCGAGCACGCCTCACAAGCCCTCGCGCTCGTGGAAGCCGAGGTGGGCCACCGGCTCGCCTCGCTTGAGGGCCTCGACGGCGCCGGGGTGGAGCCGCTCCAGGTGGGAGATCGCCTTGCGCCGGAAGCGGAGGATCTGGATCGCGCCGAACACCCAGAACAGCGCCTGGACCGACATCGCCACCCGGAAGTCGTCGAGGCCGTAGGTGTCGGCGCCGCCGTCGCTGTGCCAGTCGAGCACCACGCCGATCAGGCCCATGGTGAGCAGGCTCGCCGAGAAGCCACCGATGTTGACGAAGCCGTTCGCGCGGCCCGAGGCCTCCACCGGCACGAACGTGCGCGCCAGGTCGAAGCCCACCATCGAGGCCGGACCGCCCGTCGCCATCAGGCAGACCAGGACCACGAGGAGCCAGAGGGGCGCGGGGGTCGACCGCGCGAGCACGGCACCCCAGCCGAGCGCCATCGCCCCCACGATGCCGAGCACCATCCAGGAGCGGTAGAACGGGTAGCGCGAGACCATCGAGCCGAGCACCAGGCCGCTGACGATGATCCAGCCGGTCATCAGCATCAGCAGCGTGCTGGCCGTGCCGGGTGACAGACCCTCGGCACGCACCAGGAACGGGTAGCCCCACAGCAGGGCGAAGACCGTGCCGCTGAACTGCGAGGTGAAGTGCGACCACATCCCGAGGCGGGTGCCGGGATTGCCCCACACCAACCTCAGGCTTCTGGTCAGGGCTCGCATCTTGATCCGCCCGACTCGCTCACGGGTGTACGGCGAGTCCGTCACGAGCAGCGCGACCACCAGCAGTCCCACGATCCCGAGCGTCGACGCGAGTGCGAACGACTTCGTCCAGCCCAGGTGCCGCAACGCGAGGGACAACGGTGCCGCGGCCACGATCGCTCCCACCTGTCCGAGCTGACCGGTCAGCTGCGTGATCATCGGCGCCTGCCGGACCAGGAACCAGAGCGTCACCAGCCGGATCACGCTGACGAAGATCGCGGCGTCGCCCGCCCCGACGAGTGCTCGCGCGAGCACCGCGAGCGGGAACGAGGTCGCGAACGCGAAGGCCAGCTGACCGACCGTCATCAGGACCAGCCCGCCGAGCAGCAGCACCCGCGATCCGTAGCGGTCGAGGAGGACGCCGATCGGCACCTGGAGGCCGGCGTACACCACGAGCTGGAGGACCGTGAAGAACGACAGCTGGGTGGCGGAGATCCCGAAGCGCTGGGTGGCGAGCAGCCCGGCCACGCCGAGGGAGCTGCGGTTGAAGATCGCGAGGACGTAGACCGACAGGCCGGCCAGCCAGATCACCCACGCACGACGTCTGCCGATGTCGTGGATCTGCTCGGCCATCGAGTCCATGATCCACCACCGGCGAGACCCGGCGTACGCCGCCGTCAGATGATGGGCACCGTCCACACCACGGTGGTGCCTCCCAGGTCGGGCACCTCCGCGATCGCCATCGACCCGTTGCGGTCCTCCGCCCGTTTCCGCATGTTGTCGAGGCCGCTGCGGCGAGTGCCGTCGCCGACCCCGCTGCCGTCGTCGCTGATCGTGACCGTGAGCCGGGTGGTGGTGGCGAAGACGCTGAGCTGGGATGTCGTCGCGGACGAGTGCCGGGCGACGTTGGAGAGCCCCTCACGCACGACGGCGGTCACGTCGCTCACCAGATCGGCCGTGGCGACCGAGTCGAGCGGGCCGTCCAGGTCGATGCGCGGGGCATAGCCGAGAGCGGGCTGGAGCTCGGCCACGACGTCCATGACGGCTGCCCGCAGCCCACCGGGGACGGGCGGTTGGAGCTGGAAGATCGACACCCGGATCTGCTTGATGGCGTCGTCCAGATGGTCGACGACCTCCTGGAGCGCCGTTGTGGAGGCCGCATCGTGGACGCTCGACGCCGTCGCCTGGACCACGAGCCCGGCGGCGAAGATCTGCTGGATCACATGGTCGTGCAGGTCGCGGGCGATGCGCGCCCGGTCCTCCAGGAGCAGCACCCGCTGCTGGTCGCGCCTGGCCTCCGCGAGCTCCAGGGCGATCGCGGCGTGGTTCGCGAAGGTCGTGGCCATCTCGGCGTCGACTTCCGAGAAGGGGCGACGATCCGGTCCGCGCATCACGACCAGCGTGCCGCGGACGTCCTCGCGCCCCAGCAACGGCAGCACCATCGTCGGTCCGACACGGACCCGTCCGCTGAGATAGATCGTGAGTCCGTCGACGCTGTCGGTGTCCTCGGCGTCGATCAGACGGACCGGCTTCCCGGTCCGCAGCACGCGCTCGCTCAGCGTGCCCGACGCGGCGTACCGCGTGTCCTCCAGACCGGCGGCGTCGACGCCCACGGCGACGGCGACGCGCAGCTCCGCGTCGACCGGCAGCACGACCGTCGTGAGATCGGACCCGGCCAGGTCGTGGACGCTGCGGGCAACCAGGCGCAACGCGGCGTCGTCGCCGGCCAGCACGCCGCGGGTGACCTCGGTGGACGCGGCCAGCCACTGGTGGCGGAGCCGAGCCTCCTCGAAGAGCCGCGCGTTCTCGATCGCGACGCCGGCGGTTGCGGCCAGTGCCTGGACCAGCTCCTCGTCGCGATCGGTGAAGGGATCAGCCGTGGTCCGGGTCAGGTAGAGGTTGCCGTAGGCCTCCTCGCGCACGCGGATCGGCACGCCGAGGAACGCACGCATGGTCGGATGGCCGTCGGGGAAGCCGATGGCGCCCTCGTGCCCGGTGACGTCGTCGACCCGGATCACCTGCTGCTTCTCGATGACAAGCCCGAGCAGACCGAGCCCTTCGGGCAGGTGCCCGATCGTGCGGACGGTGTCGTCGTCCATGCCGACGTGGACGAACTCCTCGAGGACACCGTCTTCCACGACACCCAGCGCGCCGTAGTCGGCTCCCACCAGCTGCAGGGCGGACTCGACGATGCGTCGTAGGACCAGTGCCAGGTCGAGGTCGGCGACGATGGTGCGGTTGGCCTCGAGCAGCGCCCGCATCCGGTCCTCGGCGACATCCCCGTGATTCGCCACGCTCAGACGATAACCCCGTGAACGCCGGAGCGCGCGCGGCCAGAGTTCCGGACTGCTCGGCTCAGACGACCAGCGCTGCGCTGGCGGCGGCCCGGCGCTCGAGGCGGGCCGGGGCCGGGACGATCACCACCGGCACCGGCGAGTGCCGGATGCAGTACTCGGCGACCGAGCCCAGCACTTGGTGGCTGGCGCTGCTCGGGCTGCCGCTCCCGACCACGACCATGGACGCCGACTCGGCGCGGGCGACCAGCACGCGACCGGCGTAGTCGTGAACGACGACGCGCAGGAGATTCGGCACGTTCTCGCCGCGCTCCTCCAGACACCGAGCGACGACGTCGCCCTGCATGTGGTGCACTCGCGCGCGGCCGTCGGCGAGCTCGTCCGATTCGGGTGTCGCCTCGAGCGAGCCGCCACCCAGCCAGGCGGTGACGACCTCGACCGTGCAGCCACGCTCCCAGCCTTCGGTGAGCGCGAACGCGAGCGCCGCCGCGGCGCCTGCGCTCGCGTCGACCCCGACCACGATGGCGCCACCCTGGTCTCTCACCGAATCAGGGTGGCGGCACCCCGATCGGGACGCATCCGGCCATCGGCCCGGATCCACGGGACGTTCGTCCCGGCGGTCCCGGACCGCGGACCCTGCCGCGAGCGAGGTCGCACGCTCACCCTCGTCGCGTGGGCAAGGTGCGCACTCATCTCTGGTTCGACCTGGCTTGGCCGGTCGCGACCGGCCTGGTCACGGGGCTGGGCCTGGTCGCGGCGTACCGATGGACGGGACCGTTGATGTTCCTGGTGGCCCTGGGCGTCCTCGAGGTGACCGTGGCCCCGGTCGCGTGGAGCCTGCTCACCGAGGTGGGTGTCGACGTACGCCGGATCGTGCTGCGGGTGGCGCCGGCCTCCGCCGCCCTGCTCCTGGCGGTGATCGGGCTGGCCGACGTGATCGGCGGCTGGACCTTCCTGGTCGTCGCCCTCGCCGTCCTCTCCTCACCCCTCCTTCGGGGGTGGCGCGAGGCTGGGCTGCGCGGCCTCGTGGTCGACCAGGTGTCGGCGCGCTCGCAGACGCGGCGGCGGTTCGACGAGATCGTGGCGCACGGGTTCAGCACACCGGACGAGGACCTGCCCCGCTGACCCGGACACGCAACGACCCCCGCGCGTGCTGGGCGGGGGTCGTGGCGAGGGTGGCAGATCCAGGATTCGAACCTGGGTAGGCATAAGCCGACGGATTTACAGTCCGCTCCCATTGGCCGCTCGGGCAATCTGCCGTGCCCCTTCGC
Organism: uncultured Actinomycetota bacterium; assembly: GCA_963759515.1. Taxonomy (GTDB): domain Bacteria; phylum Actinomycetota; class Actinomycetes; order Propionibacteriales; family Nocardioidaceae; genus Nocardioides. Next base: position 217,380 of record CAVWZR010000022.1, read on the forward strand.
CCCGCTGTAGCGGGCCGCTCGGGCGGTCGGAAGAATAGCAAGGCACGCCCGGAGACCCGAAAACGCCAGGAGGCAGTCCGATGGCCGACAGCTCGTTCGACATCGTGAGCAAGATCGACCGCCAGGAGGTCGACAACGCGCTGGGCCAGACCGCCCGCGAGATCGCCACCCGCTTCGACTTCAAGGGGACCGGCGCGACCATCGAGTGGCAGGGCGAGGAGGCGATCGAGATCAGCGCGTCGGCCGACGACCGGGCCAGCGCCGTCCTCGACGTGTTCCAGCAGAAGCTGATCAAGCGCAACCAGAGCCTGAAGATCCTCGACGCCTCGGAGCCCCGCCAGTCCGGCCAGGTCTCGAAGATCGCGATCGCCCTCAAGGAGGGCATCACCTCGGAGGACGCCAAGAAGATCTCGAAGCTGATCCGCGACGAGGGCCCCAAGGGCGTGAAGTCGCAGATCCAGGGCGACGAGCTGCGGGTGTCGAGCAAGAAGCGTGACGACCTCCAGGCCATCATCGCGCTGGTGAAGCAGCAGGACTACGACTTCGCGGTGCAGTTCACGAACTACCGATGAGCCATCGAGGGGCTGCTGGTGAGCGTCAGGACAGGTTGACCTGCGCCATCACCTGACTGTGCTGACGTCCGGTCCCGAGCGTGGTGCTCCACGTTCCCCGGCGTACATCTCCGCACGGGATCGGCGCGCTGCGACCCGACGTACACGCGAGAGAGAGCACCTGGACCCCCACCACCGTCCGGGTCGTGCGCACCAGCCGACGTTCGGTCGACACGTCCAGAGCGGTGATCCGGGCGAGGGCGCGGTCCTGCGACCCGCCGGCCTTCTGCGTGACGCCGGAGAGGCGGTACCGGATGAACACCCGCCGCGTGGGCGGCAGCGTGAGGGTCGCGGGCACGTCCGGGAACACGGTGTCCGCCACCGGCAGCGCGTCGCCGTCACTGAAGACCTGCACGTGTGACACCAGGACGTGATCGAGCGCGAGACCCGGAACGTCCGGGGTCTGCAGAGTCACGGCGCGCACGGGACGTCCGGTGCGGATCCAGTGGGTCACCTCGATCTTCCCGGACGGCAGGACCCGGCTCCGGACGTACGACGTGTCCGCGTCGAGGTGGACCGGTGCGGCGTGCTGGTCGGCATGGTGGCGGGGCGGGACCTGGTCCTCGGTCGGGCTCACCCGCAGCCAGAGGACGAAGTCGGCGAGTGCGACGGCGATGACGAGTGCGGCCACCCAGCTGATGCGGACACGGGAAGGTGGTGGACCCGACGCGACCGAGGGCGCCTCCTCGCTCCGCGGCGGCGCGACCTCCTCCTCCGCGGTGTCCGACGGGTCCTCGACGTCCTCGACCCGCTCCGTGCGCGTCTCCGCCATCCGCTCCCCGGCCGCCCCCTCGTTGAACGGCCACACGTCGTCCCACCACGTGGCGGTGAGATCGTCGACCGCCCAGCGGGTCTCCTCGGGCCCATCCTCGGACGGAGCTGTCTGTCGAGCCGCGTCCTCGCTCTCCTCCCGCTTCGGCGCGTGCGGGGACGATCTCGGGGGCGTCGACGACTCGACCGGGAGCAGTCGCACCTGCCGCGCCCGGGCACGGTTCCGGCTCGACCTCCCTCGCCCGGTCATCAGCCGACCCTTCGCTCGACGTCACCGATGGCGCGAGCCGTGACCACGGCCAGATTCTGGTAGCCGCCCCGACCGGCGACGTACGGGCCGGCACAGGTCACCAGGGTCAGCCGGCGGGGCCCTCGCGGGGAGAAGATCCTCGGATGGCCGGCGAGCGTCCCGCGGGGCACGAGCCTCAGCGACACGACCGTGAACGTCTGCGTGAGGTGGGACGACGTGAGTGTGATCCGCTGGCGCGGCCGCACTCCGAGGAGGCTCGCGAAGGGGCCGAGGCCCTGAGTCGTGGAGTCGACGTGCGCCGCCACCAGCGTGGAGCCGAAGGGATCGCCCAGCCGAGCACTTCCCTTCCACCAGCCGGCCAACCGGATGTCCTCGGGCACCGCCAGGCTGCCGTCAGCGGCGGTCCCGACCGCGCGGACCGAGACGACCGTCCCGCTCGGAAGCACGCTCCGAGTAGGCGTCTCCGGCACCGGGGCACCCACGCGGCGAGCCGGCACTGCGCGAGTCGTCGAGCGGTCGGCCGGCCCGGCGTCGCTCGTGCCGTGAGCAGCGGCCGGGTGCGTGCCTCCTCCGCGGACGCCGCAGGCCACGGTGGCACTCACCAGTACGGCGCCGACGAGGATCGCGCCACCAGCCGCTCGCGGACTCCATCCCACGACCACCTGGCATCACGCCGATCGGCTCGGCAGTCCTCTCCGCCGGAGCTGCACCATCGCCGCGCCCAGGGCGGCCACGAGGATGCCGCCCCACTCCCACCAGCTCGCCGGTCCGGACGATGACGAAGCGTCGTGGTCACGACCGTGTGCGGACGGCCCGAAGGTGTGGACGGCGATCCCGGCTGCGAACGAGGCCTGACCCGTGTCGATGCTGCCCGGGACGACCGCCCCGTTGGAGGCCACGCGCGCCGTGTGGGCGATGACATTCATCGAGTGCTCGCGCGGGCTGCCCACGGCGTACACCATCGTGACGGTGCCCTCCTGCAGGTCCACGTGCAGCGGGCCGAGGATCGGGTCGTGGGTGAGGCCGGCCGGCAGCAGGGCAACGCTGTGCTCTCCGGCTGCGAGGTCGGCGGTGGCGTACTCACCATTGGCGATGTTGCGGAAGACGACCTTGCCATCCACGCGTACGTCGGCGGGCGCGACCGTGGCCGTATGGGCGATCAGCACACGGGCCATCCCGGGCGAGATCGTACGGCGCGGCGTCGCGTAGTCGTTGACCACCGGGTCCCCGCCCACCGAGGCGGGCAGATGCACGACGATGTCGCGGCTGGAGCCCGCGGCCACGTCGACGATCGAGGTGAGCCGGACCCCTCCGGACGCGTCGGCGAAACCGATCCGGTGTCGCCCGGGGCTGACCGTGAACGGACCCAAGACGTCGCCGACAGCTGTCGCCCGGCGTACCGTGCGACCGTCGATCGTGACGTCGAGTGCCTGCTTCGGAACAGCCTGGATGATCACCAGCCGGCCCGATGGGCCGGATGGGCCGGGTGAGCCGGCCCGAGCCGGCACCGCGGTCGCCGCCAACAGAACTGCCAAGCCCGTCACCATGGCGAACTGACACCACTTCGACATCTGGCCTCCCCCCGAAGGCTCCTGCGAGCGGATCCGCAGGTCATCACCCGTGGCTGGCACGACAACACGCCACGGTCATCAGGTCAAGACCACCGCTGCTCCAACCCACCCCTAGGGATGCGATTTTTGCCGAACTGTGGCGCGCCTGTGGAGGTGTCGTTGCCATTCTCATCTGCGCTTCAACCGATGGGCTGCGGCTCACCGACGCCCATGCTCGCCGAGTCGGCACATGACGACTCGGCGCGATCTCGCGTGTCTCTTTGCGCCGACTCGGCGCGATTCGCGTGTCACTCTGCGCCGACTCGGCGGTGGTGCCGCGGGCGCGCCCTGCCCGCGGCACCACCATCCCCGGGCCGACCTCCGGACGGATCGGAGGCCGACTTCTCACCCGACCAGCAGGGACTTCATGGCCGGGACGGTCGCGGCGCCACTGGACGGGGTGAGCCAGACCCGCTGGCCCTCCTCGAGGCCGAGCGCCCGCGCGTGGGAACGGGTGGTGACCACCGAGACCTCCTGGCCCTCCTCGCTGCCGACGACGAGGCGGACCTCGAAGCCGACCCGGGTGAGCCGCAGGATGTCGGCCGACGTGCTGCCGGCGAGATCGGGGTTCAGTGAGATCTCGACGTCGTGCGGACGCAGGCGCAGCTCGCCGAGCTGGGTCACCTCGCCGAGGAAGTCCATCACGAAGTCGTTGGCCGGCTCGTCGTACAAGGAGTCCGGGGTTCCGACCTGCTCGATCCGGCCGTCGTTGATCACGACGATCTCGTCGGCGACCTCCATGGCCTCCTCCTGGTCGTGGGTCACGAACACCGTCGTCACCGGGACCTCGTCGTGGAGGCGACGCAGCCACTCGCGCAGCTCCTTGCGGACCTTCGCGTCGAGAGCACCGAACGGCTCGTCGAGCAGCAACACCTTCGGCTGTACGGCGAGGGCTCGGGCCAGCGCCATCCGCTGCCGCTGACCGCCCGACAGCTGGGACGGGAGCCGGTCTGCGAACTGCGAGAGGTGGACCAGCTTGAGCAGCTCGTCGACGCGTTCGCGCACCTCGTCCTTCGACTTCCGCCTGATCTCCAGACCGAAGGCGACGTTCTTGGCGACCGTCATGTGCTTGAACACCGCGTAGTGCTGGAACACGAAGCCGACGTTGCGTTTCCGCGGCGACATCCTCGTCGCGTCGACGCCCTCGATGTTCACGCTGCCGCTGTCGGCCTTCTCGAGGCCGGCGATGATCCGCAGCAGGGTGGACTTGCCACCGCCGGACGGGCCCGAGCAGGGCCGTCAGCTGACCGGTGGGCAGTGAGACGTTGATGTCCTCCAGGGCGACGAAGTCGCCGAAGCGCTTGTTGACGTCTCGGATCTCGATACTCATGAAGTGGACTCCTGGGGGCGCAGCAGGGAGACGACGAGGATGCACAGCACGCTGATCAGGACGAGGATGAACGAGACCGCGTAGGCCTCGCCCTGGGCGAAGTTGTTGTACTTCTGCTCGACCACCAGCGGTGCGGTCTGCGTCTGACCTGTCAGGTTTCCCGAGACGATCTTGAGGGCACCGAACTCGCCGAGTGAACGAGCCAGCGAGAGGACGACGCCGTACACGACGGCCCACTTGATGGCCGGGAGCGTGATCCGACGCAGCACCTGCACGGCGTTGGCGCCGAGGCTGCGAGCGGCTTGCTCCTGGTCGTCGCCGACCTCCGCGAGCACCGGCACCACCTCGCGTACGACGAGGGGCAGGGCGACGAAGCAGGTCGCCATGATCATGCCGGGACTGTTGAAGATCACCACGAGGCCGTGTGCCTCGAGGGTCGGACCGAACCAGCCGTACCGACCGCTGTAGACCAACATCAGGGCCAGGCCGATGACGACGGGCGACATCGACATCGGCAGGTCGATGAAGGCCGACAGCACCCGCTTGCCGGGGAACTCGTAACGGACCAGCAGCAACGCCATGCCGACACCGAACACCGTGTTGATGATGACGGCCCAGGCAGCGATCTCCACGGTGACCAGCAGCGCGTGCGTGACGTCAGGGTCGGAGAACGCCTGGTTGAAGCTCGTGAACCCGTCGGCGAAGGTGCGCTGCGTCAGCGTGAGCACCGGCCAGCCGACCAGGAGGAAGACGTAGACCAGAGCCGCGACGCGGACGAGCCACTTGACCGGGGTGGACAGCTCAACCACGACGGGCCACCCGTCGTTGGAGTACGTCGAGCGCGACGATCACCGCGAGTGCGACGGCGAGCATGATCGTCGCCAGCGCGGCCGCCGACGTCCGGTTGCCACCCTCGATGAAGCTGTAGACCCGGACCGAGACCACCTCGGTGTGGAACGGGAGCGAGCCGCTGAGCAGCACCAGTGACCCGTACTCCGAGATCGCCCGCGCGAACGAGAGGGCCGCGCCCGCCGCGACGGCCGGGACGATGGACGGCAGCACGATCCGCCGCAGGATGGTGGACCTGCTGGCGCCGAGCGACGCCGCCGCCTCCTCGACGTCCGCCTCGAGCTCGGCGAGCACCGGCTGCACCGTGCGGACGATGAAGGGCAGGGTGACGAAGGCCAGAGCCAGCGTCACCGACGTGCGCGCGTTCGAGACGTTGATGCCGAGCGGGCTGCCCGGACCGTAGAGGCCCAGCAGCACGAGACCGGCCACGATCGTCGGCATCGCGAACGGGATGTCGATGACGAGGTCGAGCAGGCGCTTGCCCCAGAACCGGTCGCGGACCAGGACCCAGGCGATCATCGTGCCCATCACCACGTTGATCGCGGTGACGAGGAGCGACTGCCCGACGGTCAGCTTGATCGCTGCCCAGGACTGGGGGCTCTTGAGGGTGTCGACGTACCCACCGAACCCGTCGTCACCCGCGGTCGCCACGATGGCGGCCAACGGGATCAGAACGAGCAGGCTGAACCACGTCATGGCGATCCCGAGCCCGAGACCCGAGCCCGCCGTGAGCGTCGATCGGACACCCGGACGGCCGCGCCCGACCGCCCGGGTGTCCTGACTGAGGACGGCAGTTGACATCAGATGTCACTCGCCGATGTTGAGACCCGAGATGATCTTGGTGATGATCCCGTTGTCCTCGTCGAAGTACTTCGGGTCCGCCTCGGACCAACCGCCGAAGGTGTCGTCGAGCGTGAACAGGGTCTTGACGTCCGGGAAGGGGTCGCTCGGCGTCTCGGACCCCGGCACGTCGGTCTGCACGCCGTCGATGACCGGACGGAACCCGGCCTTGGCGTAGAGGGTCTGGCCCTCCTTGCTGAGCTGGAAGTCCAAGAAGTCCTTCGCGGCCGGCGACGCGTCGGTGGTGACGGCGGCCGGGTTCTGGATCAGCAGGGTGTCGTCGGGGATCACGTAGTCCACGTCCTCGCCAGACGCGCGAGCCTCGATGGAGTCGTTCTCGTAGGCGAGGAGGACGTCGCCGTTGCCGGCCAGGAAGGAGGCGAGGGCGTCGCTGCCACTGCCGGGCATGGCCACGGTGTTGTGCAGCAGCTTGGTGACGAAGCTCTTGGCCGTGGCGTCGCTGCCGCCCGGTGCGTTGGCGGCGTGTGCCCAGGCGGCCAGGATGTTCCACTTCGCCGACCCGGAGGACTCCGGGTTGGGGGTGATCACCTTGACACCCGGCTTGACCAGGTCGTCCCAGGTCTTGATGCCCAGGGGGTTGCCCTTGCGCACCAGGAAGACCACGACGGAGTCCGTCAGGATGCCCTGGGTGTCGTTCTGGTTCCAGCTCTTGTCGACGTCACCCGAGTCGACCAGCTTCGTCATGTCGGGCTCGAGCGACAGGTGGACCTCATCGGCGTGGAGGCCGCCGATGACGGCACGTGCCTGGTCGCCCGAGGCGCCGTACGAGGTCGTGAACTTGATGTCCTTGCCGGCGTCGGTCTTCTGGAACGCCGAGACGACCGGCTCGTTGGCAGTCTTGAGGACGGAGAAGCCGACGACGCTGAGCTGGTCGTCGTCGCCGGAGCTTCCGCTGGACGCGGCGCAGCCGGACAGGATGGCCGGTACGGCGAGAGCCGCGGCGGTCAGCGCGAGGAACCTGGTCCGCTGGGTCATGGTGAACTCTTTCGTTTTCGTTCTCGGGTGTTCAACGTAAGTCACGTTGTTTGATAGACAATAACAGGCAGACCTCGGGAACACGTCATCGGGGTTGGGTATGCGTGTCGGCGTGCGGTCGCCCCTGCGCCGGTTCCTGTGCTCCGCGAAGCGGGCCCGTGGTGCGCAGGCTCACGGTCCGAAACCGCTGGACCGGTTCGGTTGGGAGCCGGCGCCGGACTATCGTGGGGGAGTTGTGTCGAGCACCGCATGAGTGGGCACGACACGCCGCCACCAGCAGAAGGAAGTGCACGTCGTTGTCCAAGCAGGTCAAGCGGCTCGACCGCGTGATCATCCGGTTCGCTGGCGACTCGGGCGACGGCATGCAGCTGACCGGTGATCGCTTCACCCAGGAGTCGGCAGCGTTCGGCAACGACCTGTCGACGCTGCCCAACTTCCCGGCCGAGATCCGCGCCCCGCAGGGCACGCTGCCCGGCGTCTCGTCGTTCCAGGTCCACTTCGCCGACCACGACATCCTCACTCCCGGCGACGCTCCGGACGTCCTGGTGGCGATGAACCCCGCCGCCCTCCGGGCCAACCTCGGCGACCTGCCGCGCAGTGCCACGATCGTGGTCGACACCCACGACTTCACCGCGCGCAACCTGACCAAGGCCGGATACGCCGACAACCCGCTGGAGAACGACGACCTCGCGGAGTACGACGTGCACGCGCTCGACCTCACGGGCATGACGGTCGAGGCGGTCAAGGAGTTCGGGCTGTCGCGCAAGGACGCCGCCCGCGCGAAGAACATGTTCGCGCTCGGCCTGCTCTCCTGGCTGTACGGCCGGCCCACCGAGTCCACGATCGCGTTCCTGCAGAAGCGGTTCGCCAAGGTCCCGGACATCCGCGACGCCAACATCACGGCGTACCGAGCCGGGTGGAACTTCGGCGAGACGACCGAGACCTTCGTGGTCTCCTACGAGATCAAGCCCGCCCCGATGCCGGTCGGCACCTACCGCAACATCACCGGCAACCTCGCGCTGGCCTACGGCCTCATCGCCGGCAGCGTGCAGTCGGGGCTCAACCTCTTCCTCGGGTCCTACCCGATCACACCGGCCTCCGACATCCTCCACGAGCTCAGCAAGCACAAGGCGTTCGGCGTCACGACCTTCCAGGCCGAGGACGAGATCGCCGGCATCGGTGCGGCGATCGGTGCGTCGTTCTCGGGGGGCCTCGGTGTCACCACGACGTCCGGTCCCGGCATCGCGCTGAAGTCCGAGTCGATCGGCCTCGCGGTGATGACCGAGCTGCCACTGCTGGTGGTCGACGTCCAGCGTGGCGGGCCGTCCACCGGCCTGCCGACCAAGACCGAGCAGGCCGATCTCCTGCAGGCGATGTTCGGCCGCAACGGCGAGTCACCGGTGCCGATCGTCGCCCCGCGCTCCCCGGGCGACTGCTTCGATGCCACCCTCGAGGCGATTCGGATCGCGGTCACCTACCGCACCCCGGTGATGCTGCTCTCCGACGGCATGCTGGCCAACGGCTCGGAGCCCTGGCGCATCCCGGAGCTCGCCGAGCTGCCGGAGATCGACCCGGCGTTCGCCACGGCCACCAACCACGGAACCGGGGAGGACGCGGAGTTCTGGCCCTATCTCCGCGACGAGCAGACGCTGGCGCGACCGTGGGCGATCCCGGGTACGCCGGACCTCGAGCACCGCATCGGCGGACTCGAGAAGGGCGACGGCCACGGGAACATCTCCTACGACCCGGCCAACCACGACTTCATGGTCCGCACCCGTGCGGCGAAGGTGGAGAGGATCGCCGAGTCGCTCCCTCCGCTCGAGGTCGACGACCCGGAGGGCCGGGCCAAGGTGCTCGTGCTCGGCTGGGGGTCGACGTACGGACCGATCGGTGCCGGCGTACGCCGCGTGCGCGCCGCCGGCTACCACGTCGCGCAGGTGCACCTGCGCCACCTGAACCCGTTCCCCCGCGACCTGGGCGACGTGCTCAAGCGCTACGACAAGATCCTGATCCCCGAGATGAACCTCGGGCAGCTGGCGATGCTGATCCGAGCCCGCTACCTGGTCGACGCCGTCGGCTACAACCACGTGCGTGGCCTGCCGCTGAAGGCGGCCGAGCTCGCCGAGGCGATCGGGAACCTCGTGGCCGATGCCGAGGGGATCGAGGTCGACCTGACCGCCCACACCGTGCACGCGACGAGCGGAGGAGAGTCATGAGCACCAGCGAGCTGCCCCTCCCTGTGATGCGGAGCGGCATCGAGTCCGTGCCCACGCTGCCGGAGGGCGCCGGCCCCCAGACCGGCAAGGACTTCACCAGCGACCAGGAGGTCCGCTGGTGCCCGGGCTGCGGGGACTACGCGGTCCTCAAGGCGGTGCAGAGCTTCCTGCCCGACCTCGGCCTGCGACGCGAGAACATCGTCTTCGTCTCGGGCATCGGGTGCTCGTCACGGTTCCCCTACTACCTCGAGACCTACGGCATGCACTCGATCCACGGGCGCGCCCCGTCGATCGCGACCGGCATCGCCACCACGCGCGAGGACCTGTCGGTGTGGGTCGTCACCGGCGACGGCGACGCGCTCTCCATCGGTGGCAACCACCTGATCCACGCGCTCCGACGCAACGTCAACATGACGATCCTGCTGTTCAACAATCGGATCTACGGTCTGACCAAGGGTCAGTACTCCCCCACCTCCGAGACCGGCAAGGTGACCAAGTCGACGCCGATGGGATCGCTCGACCACCCGTTCAACCCCGTGTCGCTCGCGCTCGGCGCGGAGGCGACGTTCGTGGCGCGCACCATCGACTCCGACCGCAAGCACCTCACGGCCGTCCTGTCGGCGGCTGCCGAGCACCGCGGTACGTCGTTCGTCGAGATCTACCAGAACTGCCCCATCTTCAACGACGGAGCCTTCGACGCGGTCAAGTCACCCACCACCCGCGACGAGGCGATCATCCCGCTCGTGCACGGTGAGCCGATCCGGTTCGGCGTCGAGGGGGTCAAGGGCTTGATCCGCGACAGCGTCACCGGCGGCGTCAAGGTCGTGGAGGTCGGTGAGGAGCTCGACCAGGTCGCGCCCGACGACCTGCTGGTCCACGACGCGCACAGCCCCGACGCCACCACCGCCTTCGCGATCTCGCGGCTGACCGACGCCGGCCGGCTCCACCAGGCGCCGATCGGCATCTTCCGTCAGGTGGCCCGGCCGACGTACGACGACCAGGCGCGCGACCAGATCACCCAGGCCGCCGCCGGGGTCGAGGGTGCGCCGTCGGAGCGGCTGGCCGCGCTGATCGGCGGGGGCGACACCTGGACCGTGGCGTAGCTGCCTCGATGACCTGACGATGACCCCGACGATGACCCGGCCATGACCGAGTCCCGGCGCGGCTTGCTGCTCGGGGTCGCGGCGTACTCCATCTGGGGACTGTTCCCGCTCTACTGGCCGCTGCTGGAGCCCGCGGGTGCGGTCGAGATCCTGGCGCACCGGATGTTGTGGTCGCTGGTGACCATGGGCGTTCTGGTGCTCGTGCTCGCGCGGACGGCGTCGTTCCGGCGGGTGATCGCGGTACGACGAGTGGCATTGCTGCTGGCGCTGGCCGCGACCCTGATCACGGTCAACTGGGCCGTCTACATCTGGGGCGTCAACAACGGTCACGTCGTCGAGACCGCGCTCGGCTACTTCATCAATCCCCTCGTCACCGTGCTGATGGGCGTCTTCATCCTCGGCGAGCGCCTGCGGCCGTGGCAGTGGGTGGCGATGGGGGTCGCCGGGCTGGCGGTCGTGGTGCTCACCATCGACTACGGGCGACTGCCGTGGGTCGCCCTGGTGCTGGCGCTGACGTTCGGCAGCTACGGACTCTGCAAGAAGCAGGCGGGTGCGCCGGCGATCGAGAGCATCACCTTCGAGACGATGCTGGTCGGACCACTCGCGCTCGGGATACGTCGTGTGGTTGGGCGCGCAGGGCGACTCGAACTTCGCCAGCCACGGCGTCGGACACTCGCTGCTGTTCATGTCCACCGGCATCGTCACGGCGGTCCCGCTGATCTGCTTCGGAGGGGCCGCGATCCGGGTGCCGATGGTGACCCTCGGGCTCCTGCAGTACCTCACCCCGACCCTGCAGTTCATCCTCGGCGTCGTGCACTTCCACGAGGACATGCCGACGGGTCGCTGGATCGGGTTCATGCTGGTGTGGGTGGCGCTGGCGATCTTCACCGTCGACTCGCTGCGCACCCGGCGCCGTGCGTTGCGCGCCACCGTCGAGGTGGCCGCCGCGCCCTGTGGTTAGGGTCGACCGATGACCGTCGACCTCTTCGCCGGGATCTCGGTGAGCGACCTCGCTGCAGCACGAGCGTGGTACGAACGCTTCTTCGGCTCCGAGCCCGCGTTCCTCCCGAACGAGGTCGAGGCGGTCTGGGAGGTGGACGAGCACCGTTACGTCTACATCGAGGCTCGCCCTGATCATGCCGGGCACTCGCAGTGCACGCTGTTCGTCGACGACCTCGACGGGTGGGTCGACCCGATCGTCTCGCGCGGCATCGAGCCCGTGGTGCGGGAGACCTACGACAACGGCGTCCGCCACGTCACCTTCCGCGACCCCGACGGGAACGAGATCAGCTTCGGCGCTGCGCCGCTCGACGACGGCAGCAACTGACTGGCTTACGGGCGACGCCGTGGAGCGCTCTGATCCGTCGTCTTCATGCCACTTGGTTGCCGGCGACCCTCCCGGGCGGCTACGTCGAGCGGGTCGCGACGATGTCGGCGAAGCTCTCCAGGGCGTCGCGGACGGGACCGGTCGGAAGGGCGGCCAGGAGGGCTTTGGCCTGCTGCAGCCCGCGCGACCACGTAGGCACGGGCGGCTTCCATCGCCGGATGGGCGCGAAGGAGCGCGAGTGCCTCCGCGTGGAGGTCGTCGTCGCTGAGGTCGGAGTCGAGCAGCTGCAGCAGGCGGGCGTCCTCGGGGCGCGTCGATGCTCGCGCCATCAGCACGGGCAGCGTCGGCACGCCTTCGCGAAGGTCGGTGCCCGGGGTCTTGCCGGAGTCGACCGAGTCGGAGGCGACGTCGAGGATGTCGTCGGAGAGCTGGAACGCCGTGCCGACGATGTCGCCGTACGCCGTGAGCGCCTCCTCGACCTCGGGGGTCGCGCCTCCGAAGCGGGCGCCGTACCGAGCGGAGGTGGCGATCAGCGAGCCGGTCTTGCCGGCGACGACGTCGAGGTAGTGCTCGAGGGGGTCGTCGTCGGCGCCCGGCTTCACCGTCTCCTGGATCTGGCCCTCGACCAGCCGGGTGAAGGTCTGGGCCTGGATACGCACGGCGTCGGCACCCAGCTCGGCGGTCAGCTCCGAGGACTTCGAGAAGAGGAAGTCGCCGGTCAGGATCGCGACGTGGTTGTCCCAGCGCGCGTTCGCCGACTCGGCACCACGGCGCAGCGCGGCCTCGTCCATGACGTCGTCGTGGTACAGCGAGGCCAGGTGGGTCAGCTCGACCACGCACGCCGCCGTGATCACGTCCTCGGAGTCCGGGTGTGGACCGGCCTCGGCGGCGAGCAGCACGAGCAGCGGGCGAAAGCGCTTGCCTCCGGCCTCCATGAGGTGGCTGGCGGCGTCGGTGACGAACGGCGCACGACTCCGGACGTGACCTGTGAGGGCGTGCTCGACCGCCTTCATCCGCTCGGCAAGGCGACCGGCGAGGGCGTCGTCGGTCACCGGCATCGCGAGACCGGCGTCGCCGGACCGCGGTGGGGCATCGCTCACCTGATGAATTGTCCCGCAGAGTGCGCCAGATCGAGAACCGGGCCCGGCAGGACTCCCAACGCCAGCGTCGCCGCGGCCGAGACGCCGATCGCCGCGGCGGACAGGATCGACGGGTGCACGACGTGGGCACTGTCGGAGTCGGGCTCGTGGAAGTACATGACCACGATCACTCGCACGTAGAACACCGCCGCGGCGGCGCTCGCCAGCACCGCGACGATCACGACCGGCCAGGCGCCGGCGGCCAGGGCCACCTCGAAGACCGCCCACTTCCCGGTGAACCCGGAGGTCAGCGGAATCCCGGCCATGCCGAGGAGGAAGAGCGCGAAGACGCCGGCGACGACCGGTGAGTGCTTGCCGAGTCCGGCCCACCGGGAGATCGCCGACTGCTCGCCGGCGGAGTCGCGGACCAGTCCGACGACCGCGAAGGCACCGAGCGTGGTGAGGCCGTAGGTCACCAGGTAGAACAGGACCGCCTCCAGCGAGGTGATCTGTCCCGGGTGGACCTCGCCCGCACCCTGCAGGCCGAGGACGCCGGTGAGCAGGAAGCCGGTGTGCGCGACCGAGGAGTACGCGAGCATCCGCTTCACGTCCGTCTGCACCAGGGCGAGCACCGTGCCGAGGATCATCGTCAGGATCGCGATGACCCACAGCATCGGCTGCCAGGTCCAGCGCGCACTGCCGAAGGCGACGTAGAACAGGCGCAGGATGGCGCCGAACGCCGCGGCCTTCGTCGCCGCCGCCATGAACGCCGTCACCGCGGTCGGGGCGCCCTGGTAGACGTCCGGCACCCAGGCCTGGAACGGCGCGGCGCCGACCTTGAACAGCAGTCCGACGGTCAGCATGCCCATGCCGATGACGAGCAGCGTCTGGTTGCCGGCGTTGTTGTTGACCGCCTCGTTGATCGCGCCGAAGTCCATCGAGCCGGCGTAGCCGTAGATGAGGGCGACGCCGTAGAGGAAGAACCCGGACGAGAACGCGCCCAGCAGGAAGTACTTCATCGCGGCTTCCTGGCTGAGCAGGCGGCGGCGGCGCGCCAACCCGCAGAGCAGGTACAGCGGGAGCGACAGGACCTCGAGCGCGACGAACATCGTGAGCAGGTCGCCGGCGGCCGGGAACAGCATCATCCCGCCGACCGCGAAGAGCAGCAGGGGGTAGACCTCGGTGTGGTCGAGCCCGGCAGCCTGACGCTCGGACTCGGTGCCGGGCAGTGCGGCCGCCTGACCTGCGAACGCCGACACGCCGCCTTCGACGTGCCGCTCCGCGAAGAGCAGGACCCCGCCGAGGCTGAAGACCAGGACGACGCCCCAGAGGAACATCGTCGGCCCGTCGAGCGCGATGGTCCCTTGCGAGCCGAAGAGACCGCGAGCCGTGCCGTTGCCGCGCTCGGGCAGCCCGTTGGTCACGAAGCCCACCCCCACCAGCGCGACCACGATCGCGGTCAGCGACATGCCGAACTGAGCGACGTAACGCCACTGCCTCGGCAGGAAGGCCTCGATCAGGACGCCGACGCACGCCGCGCCGAACACGACGAGGATCGGCCACAGCGAGCCGTACTCGATGTGTGGCTTGACGAACGTGTCGTTCGCGACGAGCGCGATCACTGCTGTCCTCCCTCGGCGGGCAGGGTGCTGGTGGCCACGGTCGGCGCCGGATCGTGGACACCGATGTGCTGGAGCGTGTCGTCGACGTAGGGGTTGATCACCTTGAGCAACGGCATCGGGAAGAACCCGAACACGACCAGCGCGACGAACAGCGGCGCCAGGGTGCCGACCTCACGCCGGTCGAGGTCGCGGGTCTCCGCCTCGCGGCCTCCGATGAGGTCGGGCCCGGTCATCGTGCGCTGGTACATCCAGAGGACGTACCAGGCCGTGAGGACGATCGCGCTGACCGCGATCGCTCCGGTCCACCAGTGGTGCTGGAACGCCGCGATGAGCACCAGGATCTCGGAGACGAACGGTGAGAGCCCGGGCAGGCTGAGTGCGGCGAGGCCGAAGACCAGGAAGAGACCGCCGAGGACGGGTGCGACCTTCTCGACGCCACCCATCGCCCGGATCGACGCCGTGCCGCGGCGCTTGATGAGGTAGCCCGCGACGAGGAAGAGCGCCGCCGTGGCGATGCCGTGGTTGACCATGTAGAGCACCGCGCCCGAGCCGCCCTGGCTCGAGAGCACGAAGATGCCGAGCACGATGAACCCGAAGTGGCTGACCGACATGTAGCCGAAGAGCCGCAGCATGTCGTCCTCGCCGATCGCCACCAGCGCGCCGTACACGATGGAGATCAGGGCGAGGGTGATCACCACCGGCGTCGCCCACTGGGTGCCGTCCGGCAGCAGCCCGAGACAGAAGCGCAGCATCCCGTAGGCACCGATCTTGTCGAGCACGCAGACCAGCAGCACGCTCGTGCCGGTCGTGGCCTGCTCCGTGGTGTCGGGCAGCCAGGTGTGGACCGGGAACAACGGCGCCTTGATCGCGAACGCGACGAAGAAGCCGACGAACAGCCACTTCTGGGTGCCGGGGTCGATGGTGAGGCCCTGCAGGTCGCCGAAGAGGTACGACGGCGTGCCACGACTCGCGGACACGACGTACAGCCCGATCACCGACGCGAGCATCACGAGTCCACCGGCGAGCTGGTAGACGAGGAACTTCACCGCGGCCTTGCGTCGCTTGTTGCCGCCGAACCCGCCGATCAGGAAGTACGCCGGGATCAGGGTCGCCTCGAAGACGACGTAGAAGAGGAACACGTCGGTCGCGGCGAACACCGCGATCGACATCGCCTCGAGTGCCAGCGCCCAGGCGAAGAACGCCTTCGTGTGCCGGGTGGCGGCGGCCTCGTCGTCGTGGCGGAGCGTCGATCCGGGGTCGGCGTCGTACCAGCTGGCGCCGATCACGATCGGCGTCAGCGCAGCCGTGAGCAGGACCATCAAGAGGCCGAGGCCGTCGACACCGAGTGCGTAGTGAGCGCCGAACTCCTTGATCCAGGTGTGGTCCTCGGTGAACTGGAAGCCGCCGTGGAGGTCGTAGCCGAACGCCATGACCACCGCGAGCGCCAGGGTCAGCACGGAGGCGCCGAGGGCCACCTGCTTGGGCAGCTCCACCTTGTGCCCACCGGGCAGAGCAGCGGTCGCCACCGCCCCGACCAGCGGGACCACGATCAGCAGGGTGAGCCAGGGGAAGTCGTTCATGTCAGGTTCACCGCCAGGAGGGCCACGACGACGAGCACGGCGCCGGCGAGCAGGGACAGGGCGTAGGACCGGACGAAGCCGGTCTGCGTGAGCCTCACCACCGAGCCGGTGGCGCCGACCCCGAGGGCGGTGCCCTCGACGACACCGTCGACACCGTGGCGGTCGAACAGCACCAGGCCGTCCACCAGCTGACCACCCGGGTGGACGACGAGGACGTCGTTGATCTCGTTGCCGTACAGCTCGGCTCGCGCGGCGCGGGTCGCGAAGGAGACGTCCTGCGGGGCCTCGCGCGGCACCTCCTGCCGCTGGAAGAGGTACCAGGCCAGGGCAACGCCGACGGCGACGATCAGGACGACGATCACCGACACCATGAGCCCGGAGATCGGTGGGCTCTCCTCGACGTGGGTGCCGACCACGGGCTCGAGGAAGTTCACGATCCAGTCGCCGGCGAGCATCAGGCCGCCGAGCACGGACAGGGCCGCCAGCACCATCAGCGGGACGGTCATCACCAGGGGCGACTCGTGCGGGTGTACGTCGTCCTGCCAGCGCTTCTGGGAGAAGAAGGTCATGAACATCAGGCGGCTCATGTAGAAGCCGGTGACACCGGCGCCGACCATGGCGAGCACGCCCACCAGCCAGTTCTCGGTGAGAGCCGCCTCGATGATCTTGTCCTTGGACCAGAAGCCGGAGAAGCCCGGGAAGCCGATGATCGCGAGGTAACCCATCGCGAACGTCAGGAACGTCACCGGCATCGCGCGGCTGAGGGCGCCGTAGTGGCGCATGTCGACGTCGTCGTCCATGCCGTGCATGACCGAGCCGGCGCCGAGGAACATGTTCGCCTTGAAGAAGCCGTGCGTGAGGAGGTGGAAGATCGCGAACGGGTAGCCGGCGACACCGATGCCGGCACCGAGCAGCATGTAACCGATCTGGCTCATCGTGGAGCCCGCCAGAGCCTTCTTGATGTCGTCCTTCGCGCACCCGATGACCGCGCCCCACAGAATCGTCACGGTGGCGACGATGACCACGACCGTGCGCGCGTGCGGCGCGTAGTCGAAGACGAAGTTGGATCGGACGACGAGGTAGACGCCCGCGGTCACCATGGTCGCCGCGTGGATCAGGGCCGACACCGGGGTCGGGCCCTCCATCGCGTCCAGCAGCCAGGACTGCAGCGGCACCTGGGCCGACTTGCCGCAGGCAGCGAGCAGCAGCAGCAGGCCCAGAGCGGTCATCGTGCCCTCGGAGACGTTCCCGGCGTTCTCGGAGATCGTCGAGAAGTCGGTCGTGCCGAAGGTCACGAAGAACAGGCCGACGCCCAGCGAGAGGCCGATGTCGCCCACGCGGTTGAGGAGGAACGCCTTCTTCGCCGCGGCTGCCGCCGAGTGCTTGTGCTGCCAGAAGCCGATCAGCAGGTACGACGCGAGACCGACTCCCTCCCAGCCGAGGAACACGCCGAGGTAGTTGCCCGCCAGGACCAAGGTCAGCATCGCGGCGACGAAGAGGTTGAGGTAACCGAAGAAGCGACGGCGCCGCGGGTCGTGCTCCATGTAACCGATGGAGTAGATGTGGATCAGCGAGCCGACACCGGTGATCAGCAGCAGGAACAGGGCCGACAGCGGGTCGTAGAGCAGATCCGCACCGACATGGAGCCCACCGGCCTCGAACCACGTGTAGAGGTGCTGACTGACCTGGCGGTCGTCACTGCCGCGCCCGAGCAGGGTGAGGAACATGATCAGGCTCAGCACGAACGAGAGCACCGGCAGTGCGGCCCCGATCAGGTGACCGTTCTTGTCCAGCCGTCCCTTGGCGAGTGGTCCGCCGATCAGGAGGATGACGGCACCCAGCAACGGGAGTCCGATCACCAGCCAGAGGAGGGAGAACACTCCGTCGGCCGACGACGGGTCCACCAGCGGGGCGGCACCCTCGGCGAGAACGAACATCGACAGAGTCCCCTCAGTACTTCAGCAGGCTGGCGTCGTCGACCGAGGCCGAGCGACGGGTACGGAAGATCGTCATGATGATCGCGAGGCCCACGACGACCTCGGCCGCGGCCACGACCATGACGAAGAACGCGGTCACCTGGCCGTCGAGGTTGCCGTTCTGCTTGGAGAAGGCCACCAGCGCGAGGTTCGAGGCGTTGAGCATCAGCTCCACGCACATGAACACGACGATCGCGTTGCGGCGCGTGAGCACACCCACGCAGCCGATCGTGAACAGGATCGAGGACAAGATCACATACGGCGTCATGTTGCCGGCGCCTCCTCCTCCGTCGTGGCGGGGGCCGACGCATCACGGCCCGCATGCGGGGCCGGGCCGAGCTGCTTCTCCATGCCGGCGACGTCCTCGGCCATGGCGGGTGCCGAGCGGATCGTTCCGCGCGCGGCCAGCACCCGCGAGACCGACGACTCGGACGCCGTGCCGTCGGGCAGCAGGGCCGGTGTGTCCACGGCGTTGTGCCGGGCGAAGACACCGGGCGTGGGCAGGTTGCCGGGGTGCTTCCCTGAGGCGGCGTAGTCCTGCATCCGTCGCGCAGCCAGGTCGGCCTGCGTCGGCTTCGGCTCCAGGCGCTCCCGGTGCGCCAGCACCATCGCACCGACCGCGGCCGTGATCAGCAGCGCGCTGGTGACCTCGAACGCGAAGACCCAGTTGCTGAAGAGGAGGTCCGCAAGCGCGGGGATGTTGCCGTTCGCGTTGGCGTCGTCGAGCCCGACCACCGTGCCCAGGCTGAGCTGGCCGAGGCCCAGGACGAGGACCACTCCGAGGAGCAGGCCGGCCACGATCGCCATGACCCGCTGACCCTTGATCGTCTCGACGACCGAGTCGGACGCGTCGACGCCGACGAGCATCAGCACGAACAGGAAGAGCATCAGGATCGCGCCCATGTAGACCGCCACCTGCACGGCAGCCAGGAACGGCGCGTCGAGCGACAGGTAGAGCACGGCCAGCCCGATCATCACGACGGCCAGCAGCAACGCGGCGTGCACGGCCTTCCGGACGAACAGGATGCCGAGCGCAGCCAGCACCATGATCGGAGCCAGGATCCAGAACGTCGCCATCAGGCACCCCCCTCCGCTTCGGTCGCGCGCGCGGTCTCCGTGCCGGGCGACTTGAACGTGCCGCGGTAGTAGTCGCCCTCGTCGTCGCCGAGGCGCATCGGGTGCGGTGGCTGCTCCATGCCGGGCAGCAGCGGTGCCAGCAGGTCCTGCTTCTCGTAGATCAGGTCGGCGCGGTTGTCGTCGGCGAGCTCGTACTCGTTGGTCATCGTCAGCGCCCGCGTGGGGCAGGCCTCGATGCACAGTCCGCAGAGGATGCAGCGCAGGTAGTTGATCTGGTAGACGCGGCCGTAGCGCTCGCCGGGGCTGAACCGCTCACCCTCGGGCCCCTCGGTGTTCGAGGCACCCTCGACGTAGATCGCGTCGGCCGGGCAGGCCCACGCGCACAGCTCGCAGCCGATGCACTTCTCGAGCCCGTCCGGCCAGCGGTTGAGCTGGTGGCGGCCGTGGAAGCGTGGGGCGGTCGGCTGCTTCTCGAACGGGTACTGCTCGGTGACGACCTTCTTGAACATGGTCCGGAAGGTCACCCCGAATCCGGCGACCGGGTCCCAGAGCTGCTCCTTGAGGGTCTTGCCCTCCTGCTGGGAGCTCATCAGCGCTCCTCCCCTTGCCCATCGTGGTCGGGTTGGTCGCTGGAGACCACGTCCACCGATCCGGCGGGTTCGTCCGCCATGGCGGTGACCGTGCGGCCGGTCGAGAACGTGAGGCCGGCAGCGGCGCCGCGCACCGCGCCACCGGTGGGCATCACCGGGACGGGGTAGCCACCGGCGTACCCGTCGGGCTGCAGCTCGTGCTCCGGCTCGTCCTGCGCCTGCTGCTCACCGAAGAAGAACACGGCCAGGAAGATCACGACGACGGCCCCGAGGGCGATCAGGAGGTATTTCCGGTCGATGCCTCCGTCGAGGGACGCCGTGCGGACGGCCGCCACCATCACGATCCAGACCAGCGAGAACGGGATCAGCACCTTCCAGCCGAACGCCATGAACTGGTCGTAGCGCATCCGCGGCAGGGTGCCGCGCAGCCAGATGAAGATGAAGACGAAGAACATGACCTTGCCCATGAACCACAGGAAGGGCCAGTAGCCGGAGTTCGCTCCGGCCCAGACGTTGTCGATCCAGAACGGCACGTGCCAGCCACCGAGGAACAACGTCGTGGCGAGCGCGGAGACCGTGGCCATGTTGATGTACTCGGCCAGGAAGAACAGGGCGAACTTCAGGCTGGAGTACTCGGTGTGGAAGCCACCGACGAGCTCGCCCTCGGCCTCGGGCAGGTCGAACGGCGCGCGGTTGGTCTCGCCGACCATCGCGATCGTGTAGATCACGAACGACGGCAGCAACGTCAGCCCGAACCACAGGTTGTCCTGGGCGGCGACGATCTGGCTGGTCGACATGGAGCCGGCGTACAAGAAGACCGCGACCAGCGCGAGGCCCATCGCGACCTCGTAGGAGATCATCTGGGCGCTCGAGCGGAGCGCGCCGAGCAGGGAGTACGTCGATCCGCTGGACCAGCCGCCCAGCACGATGCCGTAGATGCCGATCGAGGAGATCGCCAGCACGAACAGCACGGCCATGGGCATGTCGGTCAGCTGCAGGGGCGTGTGCCGGTCGCTCCAGGGCACCTTCACCTCGGGTCCGAACGGGATCACCGAGAACGCGACGAACGCCGGGATGGTGGCCATCACCGGAGCCAGGACGAAGACCGCCTTGTCGGCGGCCTTCGGGATGAGGTCCTCCTTCAGCGCCAGCTTCACACCGTCGGCCAGGCTCTGCAGGAGGCCGAAGGGGCCGTGGACGTTCGGCCCGATGCGGTGCTGCATCCGGGCCACGACCCGACGCTCGAACCAGATGTTGAACAGCGTGAGCAGGACCAGGATCACGAAGATCAGCAGGGCCTTGATCAGGATGATCCACCAGGGGTCCTGGCCGAACAGACCCAGGCCGCGGGCCCCGGCGCTCGGTGAGAGGTCCATGACGGTCACTGGCCGCCTCCCTTCAGGTGGACGCCGGACCCGGGAGAGGCCAGGTCGGCGAGGACGCCGTTGCCCGTGGAGTTGGCGGGCACCCAGGCGACGTCGTCGGCCAGGTCGTCGGCGACCTCGATCGGGAGCGTCACCGACCCCCGGTCACCCTCGAGGGTCACCATCGCGCCGAGCGCCGCCGCAGCCGTCGGGGAGACACGGCAGACCGGCGTACGGCCGGTCGCCCGCAGGTGCTTCTCGCCGTCCTGCATCGAGCCGTTGTCGAGCATGAGCTTCCAGGTGGCCAGGGCGACCTGGCCCTCGCGCGGTCCGGCGACCGTGGACGGGGCCGGCGTCTCCGGCAGGGGCGCTCGGGCGCCGTCCCAGGGACCCATCTCGACCATCCGCTGGTGGGCTTCGGCCGAGGTACGGAAGCCGAGGGTCGTGCCCAGCTCCTCCGCGATGCCGGCGAGCACTCGGGCGTCGGGCAGTGCGTGGGGGTTGACGAAGACCGCCTCGAACTCGCGGGGGCGGCCCTCCCAGTTCACGAACGTGCCGGGCTTGTCGGTCACCGGAGCGACCGGGAACACGACGTCGGCCGCTCGGGTGACGTCGGTCTCGCGTTGCTCCAGGGCCACGACGAAACGTGCCGCGTCGAGCGCGGCGCGGAACGCGGCCGGGTCGGCCGTGTCGTCCGGGTCGACCCCGCCGACGACGAGGCCACCGAGCGTGCCCGACGCAACGGCGGCGACGATCGCGTCCGCGTCGCGGCCGGGCTGGTCGGGAAGGCCCGCCACGCCCCAGACAGTGGCCGCGTCGACGCGCGCAGCGGCATCGCCGACGGGTCGGCCACCTGGCAGAAGATGGGGCAGGCACCCGGTCTCGACCGCGCCTCGATCGCCGGCACGTCGAGGCACCCAGGCCAGCTTCGCGCCGGTGCTGCGCGCGAGGTGGGCGACCGCGGTCAGGGCACCGGGTACGGTCGCCATCCGGTCACCGACCAGGATCACACTGGTGCTGCCGAGCTCGACGTCGTCACGGTGCAGGAGCCCCGAGATCACGTCCGCCTCGGAGCCCGGCCGGGCGGTGATCAGGGAGCCACCCATCTTGCGCAGGCCGTTGGTCGCGTACGCCGCGACCGACCAGACGCGGGTGCGGTGCTCGCGGTGGGCCTTGCGCAGGCGCAGGAAGATCGTGCCGGCTTCGTCCTCGGGCTCGAGGCCGACGAGGACGACCGAGTTGGCGGCGTCGAGATCGGCGTACGACGGTCCGCCGTTGCCGACACCACGCAGGACGACCTCGGCGGCCAGGAAGTCCGACTCCTCGTGGGAGAGCGGGCGGGCCCGGAAGTCGATGTCGTGGGTGCCGAGCGCGACGCGCGCGAACGTGCTGTAGGCGAAGGCGTCCTCGGCGGTCAGCCGCCCACCCGGCAGGACCCCGGTTGCGCCCGCGGCCTCGAGACCACGCGCCGCGACGGCGAAGGCCTCGGGCCACGACGCCGGTCGGAGCTCACCGCGTTGTCCTGAGCCTGTCGAAGGGTCCTCGCGGATCTGCGGGTAGGCGAGCCGGTCGTCGGTGCGCAGGTAGCCGAACGCGAACCGGTCCTTGTCGGTGATCCACTCCTCGTTGACCTCGGGGTCGTTGCCGGCGAGCCGGCGCATCACCTGGCCACGCCGGTGGTCGACGCGGATCGCTGCGCCGCAGGCGTCGTGCTCGGCGACCGACGGCGTCGACACGAGGTCGAACGGCCGCGACCGGAAGCGGTAGTCGGCGCTGGTGAGCGCACCCACCGGGCAGATCTGGATGGTGTTGCCCGAGAAGTAGGACTCGAACGGCTGCTTCTCGTAGATGCCGACCTGCTGCAGTGCGCCGCGCTCGAGCAGCTCGATGAACGGATCGCCGGCGATCTGCTCGGAGAACCGGGTGCAGCGCGCACACAGGACGCAGCGCTCGCGGTCGAGCAGCACCTGGGCGGAGATGTTGATCGGTTTGGGGAAGGTGCGCTTGACGCCACCACTCGCGGCGAAGCGGGACTCACCGCGGCCGTTGGACATCGCTTGGTTCTGCAGGGGGCACTCGCCGCCCTTGTCGCAGACGGGGCAGTCGAGCGGGTGGTTGACCAGCAGGAACTCCATGATCCCCTGCTGCGCCTTGTCGGCGACCTCGCTGGTGACCTGGGTGTTGACGACCATGCCCTCGGCCACCGGGATCGTGCACGACGCCTGCGGCTTGGGCATCGGCCGGCCGTTTCCCGCATCGGGTACGTCGACCAGGCACTGCCGGCAGGCGCCCACGGGGTCCAGGAGCGGGTGGTCGCAGAAGCGTGGGATCTGCACGCCCACCTGCTCGGCCGCGCGGATGATCAGCGTGCCGGCCGGCACGCTCACCTGGACGCCGTCGATCGTCAGGGTCACCAGATCGGTCTTCGCGATCTCCGAAGTCGTCATCGAGTGCCCTCCGCGGCGAACAGGGTCGAGGCCACCGGGTCGAAGGGGCAGCCGCCGGTGCTCAGGTGCTGGAGGTACTCGTCGCGGAAGTACTGGATCGAGCTCATGATCGGGCTCGCAGCTCCGTCACCGAGCGCACAGAACGAGCGGCCCAGGATGTTGTCGCACTGGTCGAGGAGGATGTCGAGGTCTTCCTCGCGGCCGACGCCCTTCTCCAGGTTGGTCAGGGTCTGCACGAGCCAGTAGGTGCCTTCGCGACAGGGCGTGCACTTGCCGCACGACTCGTGCTTGTAGAACTCCGTCCAGCGCAGCACCGCTCGCACCACACAGGTGGTGTCGTCGAAGAGCTGCAGGGCTCGCGTGCCGAGCATCGAGCCCGCCGCGCCGACGCCCTCGAAGTCGAGGGGGATGTCGAGGTGCTCGTCGGTCAGGATCGGCGTGGACGAGCCGCCCGGCGTCCAGAACTTCAGCTCGTGACCGTGCCGCATGCCCCCGGCCAGGTCGATCAGCTCGCGCAGGGTGATCCCGAGCGGGGCTTCGTACTGGCCCGGCTTCGTGATGTGCCCCGAGAGGCTGAAGATGCCGAAGCCCTTGGACTTCTCGGTGCCCATCGAGGCGAACCACTCGGCGCCGTTGGCGATGATGCTGGGCACCGAGGCGATCGACTCGACGTTGTTGATCACGGTCGGGGAGGCGTACAGCCCGGCCACGGCCGGGAACGGCGGGCGCAGGCGAGGCTGGCCGCGACGACCCTCGAGTCCCTCGAGGAGTGCGGTCTCCTCGCCACAGATGTAGGCGCCGGCGCCGGCGTGGACGACGACGTCGAGGTCGTAGCCCGAGCCGTGGATGTTCTGCCCGAGGTGACCCGCGGCGTAGGCCTCGGCGACGGCCGCCTGCACGCGCCGGATCACGTGCACGACCTCACCGCGGATGTAGATGAAGGCCAGGTTGGCGCGAATCGCGAAGCTGCTGATGATCACGCCCTCCACGAGCGTGTGCGGCGCGGCCATCATCAGCGGGATGTCCTTGCACGTGCCGGGCTCGGACTCGTCGGCGTTGACCACGAGGTACTTCGGGTTCGGGTTGTCCTGCGGGATGAAGCCCCACTTCATGCCCGTCGGGAAGCCCGCACCGCCACGGCCGCGCAGCCCGGAGTCCTTGACCGCGGTGACGATGTCGTCGGGCGCCATGGTCAGGGCCTTGCGTGCGGCGCGGTAGCCGCCGTTGCGCTCGTACGTCGAGAGCTTCCAGCTCTGCTCGTCCGCCCAGTCGGCGGTCAGGACCGGCGTCAATGTGTCCGTCACTTGCCGTCCTCCTGCGTCGTCTCGCTCTCGGCGCGGCTGGTGTCAGCCAGCTCCGCCGACTCGCCCGCGGTGTCGGCCGGGCTACCCGTGTCGCCCGAGGCGTTGCCGTGCGGCGCGGCCCAACCGCGCTCGCGCGCGATCTCGAGCCCGACCAGTGAGGCCGGCCCGGCGGCAGGTCCCTCGTCGACAAGCCCGTCGGGGAAGCCCGCGAGGACCCGCTCGATCTCCCGCCAGGTGGCGATGCGCGGGCCGCGCGTGGACCGCACCTCGGTGCCGTCGCGCAGGTCGTCGACCAGCTGGGTCGCCGACGTCGGGGTCATGTTGTCCATGAACTCCCAGTTCACCATCATCACCGGTGCGTAGTCGCACGCGGCGTTGCACTCGACGTGCTCGAGGGTGACCTTGCCGTCGTCGGTGGTCTCGTCGTTGCCGATGTCGAGGTGCTCCTTGAGCCGCTCGAAGATCGCGTCGCCCCCCATCACCGCGCAGAGCGTGTTGGTGCAGACGCCGACGTGGTAGTCGCCGACCGAACGGCGCTTGTACATCGTGTAGAACGTCGCCACGCCGCTCACCTCGGCCGCGGTGATGCCGAGGATGTCGGCGCAGGCCTCGATGCCCTCCGGCGTCACCCGGCCGGAGACCGACTGCACGAGATGGAGCATCGGGAGCAGGCCCGAGCGTGCCTCCGGGTAGCGCCCCGCGATCTCTCGCAGCTCGTCGTACGTCGCGTCGCTGAGCTCGCTGGTGGCCTCCGCAGTCACCTGTCCACCCCTCCCATCACGGGGTCGATGCTGGCGATGGCCACGATCACGTCGGCGACCATGCCGCCCTCGGACATCACGCTCGTGGCCTGCAGGTTGGTGAACGACGGGTCGCGGAAGTGTGCGCGGAACGGGCGGGTGCCGCCGTCGGAGACCACGTGTGCGCCGAGCTCTCCGCGCGGCGACTCGATCGGGACGTAGGCCTGACCCGGCGGGACCCGGAAGCCCTCGGTGACCAGCTTGAAGTGGTGGATCAGGGCCTCCATCGACTCGCCCATGATGTGACGGATGTGGTCGAGGCTGTTGCCCATGCCGTCCGAGCCGATCGCGAGCTGGCTGGGCCAGGCGATCTTCTTGTCGGCCACCATCACCGGGGCGCCCTCGAGGTTGGCCAACCGGTCGGCGGCCTGCTCGACGATCCGCAGCGACTCCCACATCTCGGCGAGCCGGACCCGGAACCGACCGTAGGAGTCACTGGTGTCCCAGGTCTGCACGTCGAAGTCGTAGGTCTCGTAGCCGCAGTAGGGCTGCGTCTTCCGGAGGTCCCACGGATATCCCGTCGACCGCAGGACCGGCCCGGTCATGCCGAGCGCCAGGCAGCCGGCGAGGTCGAGGTGACCGACGCCGTCGAGGCGACCCCTGAAGATCGGGTTGGCGTTGCAGAGGTCGGCGTACTCCGGCAGGCGCTTCTTCATCAGCGCGATGAAGCCGCGGATCTCGTCGAGCGCTCCGGGCGGGAGGTCCTGAGCGACACCGCCCGGGCGGATGAACGCGTGGTTCATGCGGAGCCCGGTGATCAGCTCGAAGAGGTCCAGCACCAGCTCGCGCTCGCGGAAACCGATCGTCATCACCGTCAGGGCGCCGATCTCCATGCCGCCGGTGGCGATGCAGACCAGGTGGGAGGAGATGCGGTTGAGCTCCATCAGCAGGACCCGCATGACCTGGGCCTTCTCCGGGATGTCGTCCTCGATCCCCAGCAGCTTCTCGACACCGAAGGTGTAGGTCGCCTCGTTGAAGAACGGCGCGAGGTAGTCCATCCGGGTGCAGAACGTGACGCCCTGCGTCCAGGAGCGGTACTCCATGTTCTTCTCGATGCCGGTGTGGAGGTAGCCGATGCCGCAGCGGGCCTCCGTCACCGTCTCGCCCTCGAGCTCGAGGATCAGCCGGAGCACGCCGTGGGTCGACGGGTGCTGGGGGCCCATGTTGACCACGACCCGCTCGTCGGCGTCCTCACCGATGCTCTGGGTGATGGAGTCCCAGTCCTGGCCGGTGACGGTGAAGACCTTGCCCTCGTGCGTGTCGGCGGCGCCGGCGTACATGTCCTGTGTCATGCCACATCTCCACGAGACGTCGGGGTCCCCGCGGCGTTGTTCGACGGGGGAGCGCAGCGGAGGAGGAGAAGAAGGTCGTGGGGTGACATCACGAGTACGACCTCCGCTCGTCCGGGGGTGGGATGGTCCCGCCCTTGTACTCCACCGGGATGCCTCCGAGCGGGTAGTCCTTCCGCTGGGGGTGGCCGGGCCAGTCGTCCGGCATCAGGATGCGGGTCAGTGCCGGGTGGCCGTCGAACAGGATCCCGAACATGTCGTAGGTCTCGCGCTCGTGCCAGTCGTTGGTCGGGTAGATGCTGACGATGCTCGGGATGTGGGGGTCGGCGTCGGGGACGCTGACCTCGAGCCGCACCCGGCGGTTGTAGGTCATCGACAACAGGTGGTAGACGGCGTGCAGCTCGCGGCCGATGTCACCGGGGTAGTGGACGCCGCTGACTCCCGAGCACAGTTCGAAGCGGAGAGCCTCGTCGTCGCGGAACATCTGCGCCACGAAGGGCAGGTCCTCGCGTCGGACGTGGAACGTGATCTCGCCGCGGTCGATGACGACCTTCTCGATGGCCGACATCAGATCCGTCGCCTTCAGCCGCGCCTCGAGGGCGTCCGCCACCTCGTCGTACCAGCCGCCGTAGGGGCGTTGCGTGGCGCCGGGGAAGATCGTCTGCTTGACCAGCCCGCCGTACCCACTCGTGTCGCCCGTGCCGGAGACGCCGAACATGCCCTGGCGGGTGCCCATGCTCTCGACCGAGCCGGGCTGGGCGGGGACGTTGCTCTGCTCTTCCGTCACCGCATGAGGCCCTTCAGCTGCGAGGTCGGGATCGCGGCGAGGGCGGCGGTCTCGCGCTCCTCGATCGCCGTACGGGCGTTGGCGCCGAGCGGCTTGCTCTGGACCTGGTCGTGGAGCTTGAGGATCGCGTCGATCAGCATCTCCGGACGTGGCGGGCAGCCGGGGAGGTACATGTCGACCGGGACGACGTGGTCGACGCCTTGCACGACGGCGTAGTTGTTGAACATTCCGCCACTGCTGGCGCAGACGCCCATCGCGAGCACCCACTTCGGGTCGGGCATCTGGTCGTAGATCTGGCGCAGGACCGGAGCCATCTTCTGGCTCACGCGACCGGCCACGATCATCAGGTCGGCCTGGCGCGGGCTGGCACGGAAGACCTCCATGCCGAAGCGGCCGAGGTCGTACTTCGGGCCGCCGGTGGTCATCATCTCGATGGCGCAGCAGGCCAGTCCGAACGTCGCCGGCCAGAAGCTGGCCTTGCGCATGTAGCCGGCGACGCCCTCGACGGTGGTCAGCAGGACGCCGCTCGGAAGTTTCTCTTCGAGACCCATGACTCCCTCAGTCCCAGTCGAGTCCGCCGCGACGCCAGACGTAGGCGTAGGCGACGAACACGGTGGCGATGAACAGCACCATCTCGACGAGCCCGAAGGTCTTGAGCGAGTCGAAGTGCACGGCCCAGGGATAGAGGAAGACGATCTCGATGTCGAAGACGATGAACATCATCGCGGTGATGAAGTACTTCACCGGGAACCGCCCGCCGCCCACCGGCTGGGGCGTCGGCTCGATGCCGCATTCGTAGGAGTCGAGCTTGGCTCGGTTGTAGCGACGGGGTCCGACCCCGGCCGACATGATCACCGATCCGATCGCGAAGGCCGCCGCGATCGCTGCGAGCACCAGGACGGGCGCGTAGAGCTCCATCCAGCCTTCCTTCCCCTGCTTGCCGCCGGGTCCGTCCGTGACCTGCGTCACGAGATTGTGACTTTGTGAACGCCTTCACGAACCCGGCCGTCGGCCAGTCTAGGACGCCCGCCG
The DNA here is from genome assembly GCA_963759515.1 of uncultured Actinomycetota bacterium. Lineage (GTDB taxonomy): Bacteria > Actinomycetota > Actinomycetes > Propionibacteriales > Nocardioidaceae > Nocardioides. Next base: position 246,230 of record CAVWZR010000022.1, read on the forward strand.
GACGCTCTGCACCCCCGGGTCCGACCACTCGCGAAGGGCCTCTCACCTGGGCATTTAACAAACCCTTGTGTGGCCTAAATCCGGGCCCTTCGAGTCCGTCAAGCACGGGCCCGATGCAGCGCCACGATGCCGCCGGAGAGGTTCCGCCACTGCGGTCCGCTGCCACCCGGCTTCGCCGATCAGGTCGGCGAGCGCGGCCTGGTCCGGCCAGGCCCGGATCGACTCGGCGAGATAGACGTAGGCGTCGGGGCTGGAGGAGACCGAGCGGGCGACCGGCGGGAGTGCTCGCATGAGGTACTCGACGTACAGGGTGCGGAACGGTGCCCACGTCGGGTGGCTGAACTCGCAGACGACGAGGGTGCCGCCGGGGCGGGTGACGCGGCGCATCTCGCGGAGACCCACCACCGGGTCGACGATGTTGCGCAGGCCGAACGAGATCGTCACGGCGTCGAAGACGTCGTCGGCGAACGGGAGTCGCGTCCCGTCGCCCGCAGTGAACGGCAGGTGCGGCCTGGCCTTCTTGCCGACCTGGAGCATGCCGAGGGAGAAGTCGGTGGGAACGACGGTCGCGCCCGCCTCGACGAACGGCTGGCTCGACGTGCCGGTGCCGGCCGCGAGGTCCAGCACGAGGTCCCCGCTCTTCGTCCCGGCGGCGTCGAAGACCGCCTTGCGCCAGCCGCGGTCCTGCCCCAGGGACAGCACGTCGTTGGTGACGTCGTAGCGCTGCGCGACGTCGTCGAACATCCGGCGTACGTCGCTCGGCTGCTTGTCCAGGCGCGCTCGGGTCACGCGACGAGAGTAGGGGGCCGCGCTGGGGACCTCACGTGCGGCGGGGTCGTTGTCTGATCCAGTGTTGTTGGATGCCGGGTTTGGGTGGTGGTTTGAATTCGGGGTGGTGGTCGTGGGGGTTGATGCGGACTTCCCAGGGTGTGTGGTGGAGGGTGCGGTGGTGGTGGCCGCACAGCAAGACGAGGTTGTCGAGTTTGGTTGTGCCGCCGGTTATCCAGTGCCGGATGTGGTGGGCGTGGCACATCAGGGGTGGTCGGTCGCAGCCGGGGAACGCACAGTGTTGGTCGCGGAGGACCAGGGCGACCCAGATCGCTGGGGTGACGAGCCGTTTGGCGCGGCCGACGTCCAACGGCTCACCTGTGCTGCCCAGCACGGCGGGGATGATCTCGGCGTCACACGCCAGCCGCCGGATGGTCGCGGCCGACAGCTCGTTCAGAGCGTCGTGGGCCAGGCTGGACCCGAGGCCGTCGCGCAGGGCGTCGAGGGTGGTGGTGACCAGGAGGCGGGTGGGTGCGCCGTGGGAGTCGGGTGGCAGGTCGCTGTCCAACCCGTGCTGAGCGGTGGCGACGAGGGCGTCCCACAGTCGGGCACCGGCATCGCGCGGGTCCTGCACCAGCTCACCGTCGTGCCCGTGGTGGTCGTCGTGCCCGTCGTGCCCGTGGTGGTCGTCGACGGCGGGGGCGGGTGTGGTCAGTGGGAGGAGGGCTGCCTTGAGGAGTGCGCCGTCCTCGGCGGAGCCGCGGCCCTTGAGTCGGACTCCGCCGGCACCGTCACCCACGATGGACAGGTAGCGGGCGTGGTGGGAGGCGCGTTCGGCCCGGTCCAGGAGGCGTTCGAGCTTGCGGTCGGTGGCGTCGGGGTCGACGACGTGGACCAGGTGCCGTCCGGTGCGGGCCAGGTCGGTGGCGTCGAAGCACGTCGCGTGCTCGACCAGCGTGGCCTCACCACGGGCCCGGACCGCGGTCCCCGACGGCAGCAGGTCGATCGAGCGCACGATGACGTCGGCCTGCTCCGGCGACACCGTCCCGGCCGTCATGGCCGTCCCGGGTCGCTGCGAGTGGTCCGGTCAGGGCGTGGGCACGGGCCACGATCCGGCGGCCCTCGCCCTTGCGGAGGCCGCCGAGGTGGGTGAGCCAGTCACCGGTCGACCCGTAGGCCAGCTCTGTCTTGCCCAGGTCGCGGGTGTCGGCCTCGGCGACCGCCCCGGCCTGGACCGCCGCCAACGCGGACCGGGCCTGCTCGACCAGCTCCACGGTCGCGACCAGGTCGTCGTCGGTCTGGTGCGTCCACCAGGTCGCGTCCAGATCCCGGACCGTGGCGACCACGTCGGCCAGCACCGCGGCGGGGCTGGGCTGGGGGTGGAGGTCCGAGATCGACATAGGAATATCGAATCAGAGCCCACCGACACTCAGACCGGTTATCCACAGCAATATCGAGGATTCTTTTCTGAAAAGAAGATGAGAATATCGGGGCCACTTATTCTCCACAGGCACACCGGAACCCGGCGTCGGCGGCCCGGGGACAAAACCGGCGACTCCCTCTCTTCAGCCAAGGACCGCAACCACCCACGGTCCGTGACGGTGCCGACGTTCCGGTCAGGGGTGGTTTCGAGACGCTCGCAGAGCTCGCTCCTCAACCACCGACCAGAGCGCTCCTCAACCACCCGGCGCGCTCCTCAACCACCGAGACCAGAGCTCGCTCATCAACCGCCGGGGGCAGCGCGCTCGGGCGACGCGAGCGCCGGACAGCAACCAAATGCCGGGCAATCGCGTCTTCAGGATCGACACTGGGACGACCTCACCGTTCCCGGGTCGAACCGTCTCGGGACACGGAACTTCCCCGGAGGAGAACGATGAAGGTCGTCAAGACGCTGCTGACGCTGACGCTGCTCGTCGGCGTGCTCGGCGGTGCGGCGTACGGCGTGGGCCGGCTGGTGTCCGACCACCGTGGACACCCGGTCGCGTCGTCGACCCGGCTGCCCGAGTCGCCGGTGTCGTCCCCGACCTCTCCCTCGTCCTCCCCCAGCTCACCGAGCAGCTCGCCGACGCACCACGCGGCGGTCGTCACCGACGTACTGAAGCCCGGGGTGAAGGGTCCGAGGGTCCGTGAGCTGCAGCAGCGCCTGTTCCAGCTCGCGTGGCTGCCCGAGACCACCACCGGTGTGTACGACGCCGCCACCGCGAACGCGGTGAAGGGCTTCCAGGGCAAGCACGGGCTGCGGCGTACCGGCGTCCTCGACGACCGGACCTGGAGCCGGATCACGAACATGACGAGCACGCCGACCCACGACGCGATGTACAACGTGCTGCACCCGGGCACCGCCCTGATCGGAGCCGGAGACACCGGCAAGGACGTGCGCACGCTCCAGGCGCGGCTGCGTCAGATCGACTGGTACTTCGGCGACGTCACCGGCTCGTACGACGCGAGCACGGTCGCCGCGGTCAAGGGCTTCCAGGCCAAGCGACTCATCCCTGTCACCGGAGACGTGGACCAGCGCACCCTCGACCGGCTGGCCGGCATGACCACCTCGCCGACGACCGCCGAGCTGCACAACAAGATCCCGTCGCCGAGCAAGCTCGACCCGCGCTGCCTCACCGGCCGCGTGATGTGCATCGACAAGACCACGAGCACACTGCGCTGGGTCGTCGACGGCAAGGTCCTCCAGCTGCTCGACGCGCGCTTCGGCTCGACCGTCAGCAACACCCCGACGCGCGAGGGCCTGTTCCACGTCTACCTCAAGGACGCCGACCACGTGTCGCAGCTCTTCGGGTCGTCGATGCCGTACTCGATGTTCTTCTCGGGCGGCCAGGCGGTGCACTATTCCTCGGACTTCGCGGCAGTGGGCTACAACGGCGCCTCGCACGGATGCGTGAACATCCGCGACTACGACGGCGTCAAGTGGCTGTTCTCCCAGGTGCGCGTCGGCGACAAGGTCGTCGTGTACTGGTCGTGACGTGCGCGACAGATGCCGCCGTTGAGGCGGAATCCGGCGCTGCCGCCGGGTACGCTTCCCGACTGTGACGAGCCCTGCGGCCACCCCCGCGTCGCCCGGGTTGTCGGTCCGGACGACGGAGATCGACGACGACCACCCCCTCCTCGCCCTGCTGCCCGCCGACGGTGGCATGGCCTGGCTGCGTCGTGACGAGGGCCTGGTCGGCTACGGCGTCGCCGCCCAGCTCCGGCCGCGCGGCATGACCCGCTTCTCCGACGCCGACAAGTGGTGGACCGAGACCGTCGCGCGCGCGGACATCCACGACGACGTCAACGAGCCCGGCACCGGCCTGGTCAGCTTCGGGTCGTTCGCGTTCGCAGACGACCCGGGCGACTCGGTGCTCACCGTCCCCCAGGTCGTGGTGGGACGCCGCGCCGGCCGGACGTGGCTGACCCTCGTCGGCGACGCGGCGTACGCCGGACCGAGCGGCGCGGCGGAGGCACCCGAGGATGTCGTCTTCAGCGACGGCGCGATGGACGGCGAGCACTGGATGGGCGTCGTGGCCGAAGCCGTCCGCCGGATCGCGTCCGGGGCGCTCGGCAAGGTCGTGCTGGCGCGCGACCTGGTCGCGACCGCCGCGAGCCGGATCGACGTGCGCTGGCCGTTGCACCGGCTGGCCGAGAGCTACCCCATGTGCTGGACGTTCCACGTCGACGGGCTCTTCGGCGCGACGCCCGAGATGCTGGTGCGTCGCGAGCGCGGTCTGGTCACCTCGCGGGTGCTGGCCGGGACCATCCGGCGTACCGGCGACGACGAGCGCGACCTCGCTCTGGCTGCCGCGCTCGCGCGGTCGAGCAAGGACCACGAGGAGCACGAGTACGCCGTACGCTCGGTCGCCGACGCGCTCGAACCGCACTGCTCGTCGATGATCGTCCCCGAGACGCCGTTCGTGCTCCACCTCCCGAACGTCATGCACCTGGCCTCCGACGTCGCCGGCGTCGTGCACGACGCCAGCACAGTCTCGTCGTTGCAGCTGGCTGCGTCGCTGCACCCGTCTGCCGCCGTCGGCGGCACGCCGACCACCGAGGCCGTGGCGCTGATCTCCGAGATCGAGGGCATGGAGCGCGGGCGCTACGCCGGCCCGGTCGGCTGGATCGACGCCACCGGCGACGGGGAGTGGGGCATCGCTCTCCGGTCGGCCGAGATCGCCGACAACACGGTGCGTCTGTTCGCCGGATGCGGCATCGTCGCCGACTCGGATCCCGAGGCCGAGCTCGCCGAGTCGCAGGCCAAGCTCGTGCCGGTGCGCGACTCACTGGCCACCGGCTGAGCGTCAGTCGAGGTCCTCGCCGTCGGCGAGACGGTGGTACGTCGAGGTCTCGGGCAGCAGGAGTCCGTAGTGGCCGTCGACGATCTTGAGCCCGGCCTCGGAGTAGATCCGGTCGTGGATGGCGACGTTGCGCGGGGCGCCGACGGCGCGCGCGAAGTCGACCCCCTCGGCGGCGCGCATCCAGGGCGCGCAGACCGGGACGCAGAGCACGTCGACGCGTTGCTCGGGGACGGTGAGGGAGTCGCCGGGGTGGTAGACCGTCGTACCGCCGAGGTCGAAGACGTAGCCGGAGTTGTAGAACCGGGGCAGGTCGGGATGGATCACCGCATGGAGCTCGCCCACCGACACCGCGGGGATGCCCGGGTCGAACGACTCCCCCGGCGCGACGATCGTGACCCGCTCGCTCACCCCGGGGGCGTCGTCGCGGATCTTGGCGGCGACGGCCGCGATCGTGAACACCGGCGCGTCGGACCGAGCCAGCGTCTCGGGCACGTAGTGGTCGGGGTGCTCGTGGGTGATCACCACCGCGTCCGCCCCGTCGACCGCCTCGGGATCGGTGAACATCCCGGGATCGAGGACCACCGTCTTCCCGTCGTGCTCCAGCCGAACGCAGGCATGCCCGAACTTCGTGATCCGCACCCGGCCACCCTAATCAACCCCACGGAGTCACGCCGTCGCGTGGTGGAAGTAGCACCAGCGCCAGTCCTCGCCCGGCTCGGCGGACTCGATCACGGGGTGCTGGTACTCGTGGAAGTGGGCGGTGGCGTGGCGGCGGGGTGAGGAGTCGCAGCACCCGATGTTGCCGCACTCGAGACACTGGCGGAGCGCGACCCACGCCGTACCCTCACGCAGGCAGTCGCCGCACTCCGGGTCCTCGGGGGTCTCGACGACGACGTAGACGTCGAGGTCCTCGCAGCTCTCGCCGGTACGCCGCTGCGCCGACGTCTGCCGGAGCTCCTCGCGCTCGTCGCGGCTGATGTCGAGCATCGACTCCTCGACGTCGAGCATCGCCAGCACCTGGCTGATCACGTCGCTGGCGACCTGGCCCGAGCGCCGGATCTCGAGCACTCGCGCCCGCTCGGCCGCGATCATCTCGATGCGCACGCGGGTGTACAGCTCGCTGGGCGCCTCCTGGTCGGCGACGGTGCCGAGGCGCTCCCACTCCGCGAAGTTGCGCTGCTCGATGCGCTGCTTCAGCAGCGCGAACACGCCGACGCGGTCGTCGTACTCGAGCTCCTTGAGCTTCTTGAAGCCGGCCTTCGACGCCTGCTGGAGGACGGTCGCGCGGGCGAGCGCGTCCTCGAGCGGGTCGGGGGACGGCACCCGCAGCCGGCGCGCGAGCCACGGCAGCGAGAGGCCCTGGATGAACAGCGTGCCGGCCACCACCGTGAAGGCGATCAGCAGCAGCACCTCGCGGTACGGCGCGTCGGGAGGGATCACGAACGCCGCGGCCAGGGTCACCACGCCTCGCATGCCGGCCCAGCCGAGCAGGACGGTGAACTTCGGCGACGGCAGCTTCCCCGTGGTGGGGTCGGCGCTCGGGCGGATCAGCAGGTAGCGGGCGAAGAACACCCACACCATCCGCAGCACGACCGCCACGAGCAGGGTCAGGAGGCAGACCGCGACGACCCGCCCTCCGGAGGTCCCGCTGTTCCCGACGTCCTGCAGGATCCACTGCGCCTGCAGACCGATCAGGAGGAAGACGGTGTTCTCCAGGAAGTAGGCGATGGTGCGCCAGTTCATCCGCTCGGCGATCCGCGACTGAGCGGTCTGGATGATCGGCGCCTTGTGCCCGAGCAGCAGCCCGGTGACGACCACGCTGACGACGCCGGAGGAGTGCACCTCCTCGGACAGGATGTACGTCGCGTAGGGCACCACGAACGAGATCGCGGTGTCGAGGATCGGGTCGGTGATGTGACGACGCATCCGGGCGACCGCGACGAACACCACGAAGCCGATCGCGGCGCCACCGAGGGACGCGATCAGGAAGTCCGTGCCGACGTGCCACATGTGGACCCCGCCGGCGCCGGCCGCCACCGCGGTGCGAAGAGCGACCAGCGCGGTCGCGTCGTTGAACAGCGACTCGCCCTCGAGGATCGTGACGACGCGCCGTGGCAGTCCGATCCGGCGCCCGATCGCGGTCGCGGCGACGGCGTCCGGCGGGGCGACGACGGCGCCGATCGCGAGAGCCGCCCACCACTTGATGCCCGGTAGCAGCGCGTGCACGAGAGCCCCGACCCCGAGCGTCGTGAACAGCACGAGCCCCACGCTGAGCAGCAGGATCGGCCGGCGGTTCGCGTTGAAGTCGACGAGCGACGTCTGGATGGCGGCGGCGTACAGCAGAGGCGGGAGCAGTCCGAGCAGCACGATGTCGGAGCTGAGGTGGACGGTCGGCACGCCGGGTGAGTACGACGCGACGACGCCGACGACGATCAGCCCGAGCGGTGCGGGAAAGCGGACCCGGTCCGCCAACGCCGTCCCGGCGAGCACGACGATCGCCAGAGCGACCAGCTCGAAAGCGATCTCCACCCGGACATTCTCACCTGCCCCGCGAAGCCGCGGGGGTCACGCCCGGTCCGCGACCCACCTCATGGGATCGCCCCAGCCGAGCTCGTCGTGTCCGAGCCTGGCCAGCGCGAGCACGACGACGGTCCGGCGGTACGCCGCGAACGTCAGCACGTGGGCGATCATCCCGCCGTACGTGAAGACCTCCGCGCGCTCGCACAACGCGTCGACGAAGGTGTCCTCGATACGCCCCTGGTCGCACACCTCGCGCACGTGGGCGAGGTAGCGCGGACCCTCGATGCCGAGCCGGCGTCGCATCGAGCTGAGGGACTCGTGGTCCTCGACGCTCCAGTCGTAGTCGCGGGTCGCCATCGCGGCGTTCCACATGCCCATCTGACCGACGAGCCGGCTGAGCAGCGACCGGACCGTCTGGCCCTCGTCGTCGTCCTCCATCACGACCGTCTCGTCGAGCTGCTCGTCGGTGAGCGAGCCCGCGACGCGGATCAGCTCGCCGACCAGCCACGCGTGGTGCTCGACCATCTTCTCCAGCAGGTCGGGGCCGCGGACGACGTCGCGCGACGGCAGCCGGATGCTGGCGGGTGGGACGAAGTGCACGCCGTTCGCCTCGCCGATCTGGATGTGGCCGGGCTTCTTGCGCCACTCGCGCGGCGCCATGTCATAGGCCTTGGTGAACGCGCGGGTGAACGCCTCGTGCGAGGAGTAGCCGGCCTCGATCGCCACGTCGATCAGGGGCGCCTTCGTCGTGATCATCCGGTACGCCGCGCGCTCGAGCAGGATGCGCCGGCGCAGCGCCTGCGGAGGTTCTCCCCCGACCGACTTGATCATCCGGTCGAAGTGGAAGCGCGAGAAGTGGTGACGCGCCGCCCAGTCCTCGCCGGTCGCGTCGTGGTCGTCGAGCGCAGCGGCGAGCCCGTCGACGAACTCGGCGAAGGTGTCGGCGGCGACGGTCATGCCGACATGGTGCCTCGCTTCTGCTGGTCGCGTCTTGACCGTCGTTGCGCCGGCTCGGTCAAGGAAGGAAGCGGTGGGCGTCCAGGGTCGAGGTCGTGACCGGGCCGCGGGCGACGGCGAGGAGGTCGTCGACGGTGTGGATGTCGCCGGCGAACGACCGGCCGTCGCGAACGGTCGGCAGCGACAAGGAGCCGTTGTCCGCCACCACCGCGATCAGCTTGTCGTCGATGATCGGGCGCCACGGCGTCCTGTCGATCGGGCTCGGATCGTGGTCGAGCAGGACCGCGATGTCGCGCAGACCGGCGAGCCCCTCGGCGAACCTCTGTGGATCGGTCTCCTGGGGAACGAGGACCCGGAACATGACGGTCCCGGACGACGGCATCGGCTCGCCGGTGATCTCGTCCGCGGACATCGTGACCAGCACGGTGCGGGTGGCCGCTCGGGAGTCGTCGAAGCCCACCAACCGGTAGGACTCGTCGTCACGCCACACGGCCCCCTGCCCCTTGTCCACTCGTAGGACGCGTCCGACCACGAGCGCACGGGAGAACGTGACGACGTGGTCGTGGGTCTTCCCCTGCAACGTCAGACGGTGGTTCGGCAGGGCCTCGGCGAGGGTCATCGGGAGCACGCCGTAGTCGCCTTCGGGCGCGTCGTGCAGGGCGGTCAGCGCGTACGCCGGGTCGCCGGCCGGCACCGGGAGCGCGAGGTTGTCCGGATCCTGCTCGACGGCACGGTGGCTCGAGGACGAGCACCCGGTGAGGAGGACGGTGACGCCCATGAGCGTGGCCATGCGCAGACGTCCGCTCATGCACGAAGGATGACCCCCGCTGTGCCATCGGGGAACTGACGTTGCGAAACCGTGACGGTCAGTGACCTGACACGAGCGCTCTGATGCGCGCGTCGAGGGCGCGCCGGTCGTCGCGTCGGCAGACGGCCTCCACGACCTCGATCCCGCCGTTGGGCGACGCGAGCACCTGCTCGAGCTCCGGCCGGCTCCGCACCTGCAGGTGCGGCGTGCGGGTGGCCGCACAGAGGCTCGCCAGCTCGACGCCGTGGGGCGTGCCGAAGAGGCGCTCGTACCGGTCGGCGTACTCCTCCGCGCCCTGCTCGAGCGTCGCGAAGATCGAGCCGCCGTCGTCGTTGACCACGACGATCGTGAGGTCGGGCCTCGGCTCGTCGGGCCCGAGGACCAGGCCGTTCGAGTCGTGCAGGAAGGTGACGTCGCCGACCAGTGCCAGGCTCCGGTCAGAGGGACGGCCGAGGGCTGCACCGACCGCCGTGGAGACGACGCCGTCGATGCCGGAGAGACCGCGGTTGGCGATCGTCTTCCGGCGTCCACCGACCTCGTAGCGCGGCACCATCAGGTCGAGGTCGCGGATCGGGTTCGAGGCACCGACGACGAGGAGGCCCTCGCGCGGGAGCGCCCGCGCGACGGCACCTGCGACGTCGTACGCCGTCAGGGCCGGCTCGGCGGCGAGCAGCGCGTCGAGGTCGTGGCTCACGCGAGCATCGGCCTCACGCCACCGGTCGACCCACGCCGTGTCCGGTGCTCTCATCGACGCTCAGGTGCCACTCCTCGCGATCGACGGGGAACGGCCGACTCGACCACACGCCACGCGAACGGACGCTCCAGACCTCGACGTCGTCGCGCGCGAGCAGGCGGGACACGGGCCGCGAAAGGGTCGGGTGGCCGAACACGACGACGCGCTCGACCTCCTCGGCGAGGTCGCCGCCGAGGAGCAGCCGGTAGGTCCGGATCGCGTGGGTGCCCGTCCGCGAGCCGCTGGTGGGCTCGGCGAGCAGCGGCCAGTTCGCCCGCTCGGCCAGCACCCGGGCCGGCGGTCCGCTGTCGTCGCCCGCCACCACGACGGTCCGAGGGCCCAGCGGGATCTCGGTGAGGGCCTCGCCGGGCTCCGGCCGCCATCCCCGTCGTACCTCCTGCTCCGGGTTCTCCGGCAGACCCGTCCATCGGTCCCCCGGCACCAGCGGGTCGTCCAGCTGGAGGTTGAGATGGAGGGGTAGTCCGTGACGTTTCGGCCCCGGGTCCGATCCGTGGGCCGATCCGAGGGCCGGAAGGTCACGGACTATCCCGGCGACGTCCGCCACGTCGACCGTCGCGGATGAGCGGACCGAAGATGCCGACCTGATCGGTGGTCTGGTTGGCGCCGGTGCCGCGCAGGCGGACGGGTCGGTCGGCGGTGACCGCGACCAGGTTCACCCCGGCGTGGACGGCCTCGAGCATCGCCGGGTGGAGGTTCGCGACGGCGGTGCCCGACGTGCACATGACCGCTGCGGCGGAGCCGACCTTGGTCAGACCCAACGCGAGGAAACCTGCCGACCGCTCGTCGATGCGCGTGTGCAGCCGGACCAGCCCCGCCTCGGCCGCGTCGTACGCCGCGAAGGCCAGCGGTGCGTTCCGGGAGCCGGGCGCGAGCACGATCTCGCGGATGCCCTGCTCGACCAGGCGTCCGACGACGGCACGCGCCAGGGCGGTCGAGTCGGTCACGATCGCCCAGCCTCGCGCACGGCACGCACCGCCGCCAGCCGCTCCTCCCACCACGCCACCCGATCGGGCGCAGCGGCGACGGCGTCGGCGAGAGCGGGCACGAGCCGGGGGACGCCGACCACGAGCTCGCCGTTCACCGGGACCACGTCCGGCGACGCCACGTCGGCGGTCAGCAACGACCGGGTCGCGAGCCCGCAGGCGTGGTCCAGGTCGGGCAGCGCGGCGGCCAGGGCCACGCCGGCGGCGAGACCGAGTGACGTCTCGAGGGCCGACGACACCACGACCGGCAGCCCGATGTCCTCGGCGATGCGCAGGCAGGCCCGCACCCCTCCGAGCGGCTGGACCTTGAGCACGGCGATGTCGGCGGCCTCGAGGTCGCGCACGCGGTAGGGATCCTCGGCCCGGCGGATGGACTCGTCGGCGGCGATCGGGACGTCGACCCGGCGACGTACGACGGCGAGGTCCTCGACCGACGCGCACGGCTGCTCGACGTACTCGAGACCACCGGCGGCTCGGTCGAGCTCGACGATGGCGGCGACTGCCTCATCGACCGACCAGGCGCCGTTCGCATCGACCCGGACGCGCCCCGACGGACCGAGCGCGTCGCGCACCGCCTCCACCCGGGCAAGATCGTCGCCCAGCGGCGCGCCGGGGTCGGCCACCTTGACCTTCGCGGTCGCGCACCCCGACCGGACGACGAGCGCGTGGGCCTCCTCCGGCGAGACGACCGGGACGGTCGCGTTGACCGGGACCCGGTCACGCACCGGCTCGGGCCAGTCACCGGCCGCGGCCTCCTCGGCGCAGCGCAGCCACGGCTCTGCCACGGCCGGCGAGTACTCGGTGAAGGGGCTCCACTCGCCCCATCCCGCCTCGCCCTCGATCAGCGCCCCTTCGCGGACGGTGATCCCGCGGAAGCGCGTCGTCATCGGGATCGAGAACACCCTCACCGCGCAGCACCTGCCAGCGCGACGGATCGCGAGCCGGTCGACCTTGCCGTTGGCCAGCATCGGCAGCTCCGGTACGACGACCACCTCGCGCGGCGCCCAGGACCGCGGATGCTTCTCGCCCACCCAGGCTCGGGCCTCGTCGAGAGCCAGGTCGCCGACGACGACGGCGACGACACGGTGGCCCCACTCCGGGTCGGCGACGCCCACCACCTCGGCCGCCCGCACGTGTGGGTGCTCGCGGAGACGGGCCGCCACCGCCGTGGCCGGCACGTTCACCCCTCCGCTCACCACGATGTCGTCGACCCGCCCGAGCACCTGCAGCCGCCCGTCCTCGTCGAGTCGCCCGGCGTCGGAGGTGTGGAACCACCCGTCGACCAGCACCTCGCTCGTCGCGGCCGGGTCGTCGAGGTAGCCGTCGAACAGCGTCGGCCCCGCCAGCCGGACCCGCCCGTCGGTCGCCAGGGCGAGCCCCACCCCGTCGAGCGGCAGCCCGTCGTACACGCAACCGCCACAGGTCTCGGCCATGCCGTACGTCGCCACCAACCGGATGCCGGCGTCGCGCGCGCGCTCCTTGAGCGAGCTGTCGACCGGGCCGCCCCCGATCAGCACGCCGGCGAACCGCGCCAGCGCGTCGCGATCCGCACGCGACTCGAGCCAGCGGTGGAGCTGCGTCGGCACCAGGGAGAGGTAGCCGTCCTCGAGCACCGCGTCGCGAGGCAGGCCCTGGCCGAGCACGAGCGGTCGGTGGCCGGCGAGCAGCGAGCGGACCATCACGTTCAGTCCGGCGACGTACGACGACGGCAGGGCGAGCAGCCACGGTCCGGTCCCGCCGAGTCGAGCGGCCGAGGCGGACGCCGAGGCGACCACGGCGTCGCGGGACAGCACCACCAGCTTCGGCGTACCTGACGAACCCGAGGTCTCGACGACCGCCGGCCCGGGTCGTCCGCTCCGAGCCACGCCGCCACGGCGTCGACGTCGCGCTCGACATCGCCGGTGAGCCGCAGACCCATGCGACGAACGCTAGGGCACGGCTGCTTGAATCCGGCCATGGCATCGACCGGGCCCTCCGCCGCTGACTGGCTCGCCGGCGCGCGGCCGCGCACGCTGCCTGCTGCGATCTCGCCGGTGCTCGCCGGCACCGGCATCGCGGCGTACGACGATGACGCGGTCTGGTGGAAGGCGTTGCTGGCCCTCGTGGTCGCCCTCGCACTGCAGGTCGGCGTGAACTACGCCAACGACTACTCCGACGGCATCCGCGGCACCGACGCGGAGCGGGTCGGGCCGATGCGGCTGGTGGGGTCCGGGACGGCGACGCCGGGAGCGGTCAAGCGCGCGGCGTTCCTGGCGTTCGGGGTCGCGGCCGTGGCCGGGCTCGTGCTGGCCGCCACCACCGCCTGGTGGCTCCTGGCCGTCGGCGCCCTGTGTGTCGTGGCCGCGTGGTTCTACACCGGCGGCTCGAAGCCGTACGGCTACCTCGGCCTCGGCGAGGTGATGGTCTTCGTCTTCTTCGGCCTGGTCGCCGTGATCGGCACGGCGTACGTCCAGACCGAGGCGTGGCAGGTCTCGGCCCTGTACGCCGCGGTCGGCATCGGTGCGATCGCCTGCGCCATCCTCGTGGCCAACAACCTCAGGGACATCCCGACCGACCGCGAGGCGGGCAAGATGACGCTCGCGGTCCGCCTCGGTGAGGATCGCACCCGGATCTTCTACGCGCTGCTCCTGCTGCTCGCTCTCGTCGCCGTCCTGGGCGTTGCCCTGACGACCACGTGGTGGGCCCTGCTCGCACTCGGGTACGGCGCGCCCGGCGCCCAGGCCGCCCGGATCGTCGGCGAGAAGGCGCGCGGCCCCGCTCTGATCCCGGTGCTCCAGCTGACCGGCATCGCCGAGCTGCTCTACGGCCTCGGGCTCCTGGTCGGGCTCGCGATCGGCGCCTGAGGGAGGTCCCATGGTCTCGCTGACACCCGTCACGTCGGAGAACTGGCGCGACGTCGTCGCCGTCCGACCCACCGAGGAGCAGAGCGACTGGGTCGCCGACGTGGCCTTCTACCTCTGCCTCTCGACGTACGGCGACGTCTGGCGGTCGTGCGCCGTGCTCGACGGGGACATCGTCGTCGGTCACGTGATGTGGGGCGTCGACCCCGAGGACGACAGCCACTGGCTCGGCGGTCTGGTCGTCGACCGCGAGCACCAGGGCCGAGGACTCGGCCGAGCCGCCGTGGAGGCCGTGCTCGCGCTGTGGGAGGAGGAGCCCGAGCTCTCCGGCACGCCGTACACCCAGGCGGCATTGTCCGTGGCGCCGGACAACCCGAAGGCGATCGCGCTCTACGTCTCGCTCGGCTTCACCGAGACCGGCGAGCTGTCGGACGACGAGCTCGTGATGCGCCGCCCCTACGTCGCCGCCGGCCGATCCGACGGCTGATCAGCCACCCGCCGTCTACGCTGGCTGCATGATCTTCTGGGTGCTGCTCGTGGTCGTCGTGCTCGGGTTCGTCGCCTGGAAGTTGCGGGTCAAGCTGCTCGCGAAGATCCTCGGTCAGTCCGAGTCGCGGGTGAACCGCCAGATCAACCGCCGCAAGTAGCCACGTGGTCGGGTGGTTTCGAGACGGTCGCAGGGCGCCTGTCCTCGAAACCACCGAGGCATCGCTAGTCGGCGTCTTCCTTCGCGTTCATCTCCTCGATCCTTGCCGTCACGCGGCTGGCGCGCTCGTCGACGTGGTGGGCGAGGGCCGTGCGCTGGCGGCCGAGCAGGAAGTACGACGCCGCGCCGCTGACCACGAGGGCGATGATCAGGATCCACATCACGTTGGCGGAGTCCGAGACCGCGAGCCAGATGCCCCCGACCACGGCCACCGACCCGGCGAACAGCAGCAGTCGCAGCCCCGTGTAGACCCAGAACTCCTTCACGCCGACAGGGTAGTCAGCGGCCCTCGGTGACCAGAATCGCGAAGGGTCGCACGCCGCCACCACACGCGGCCTACGCTTACCGCGTGTGGAAGTTCGTGCTGCTGTTGGTGGTCGTCGCCGTCGGCTCCTACTACGCCGCTCGTTTCCTGCTCGAGGGTCTCCCGCGTTGGCGGCGCCGGTACGACGAGGACGTGTACGTCCGCCCGTTCGGTCCCGATGACGACGACGAGTTCCTCTCGCAGATCTCGCGCAAGAAGGGGCCCGACGACCCGTCCTAGCGATCCCTCACGAATCGCGCAGGCTGACGGCCGGGGCACCGCTGGCGTACGAGTGCTGGCTGGTGCTCGAGAAGTAGTTGATCCCGATGAAGTTGAACCACAGTGTCGCCACCCCGACCAGCGCCAGGATCGCGGCGTTCCGTCCGCGCCAGCCCGCGGTCGCGCGCGCGTGCAGGTAGGCGGCGTACACGACCCACGTGATGAAGGCGCAGACCTCCTTCGGGTCCCAGTTCCAGTACGACGACCACGCCTGGTGCGCCCAGATCGGTCCGCTGATCAGCACCGCGAACGTCCACACCGGGAACGCGAACGCGTGGATGCGGTAGGACACCCGGTCGAGCGACGCCAGTGACGGCAGCCGCGCGACGTAGCCGCGGGTGGCGTCGAGCTCACGCCTCTCGGCTCGTGCGCGCACGAGGTAGAGCGCCGAGGTGATGCCGCCGAGCGTGAAGGCGCCGGTCGCGATGATCGCCGACATCACGTGGATCACCAGCCACGGAGAGTTCAGGGCCTCGGTCAGCGGCTCGACCGGCGAGTACAGCCAGAGCACCGCGACCATCAGCAGGACGACGGTCATCGCCGTGACGATCGGACCCATCCAGGCGAGCCCGAACCGCTTGCGCAGCAGCAGGTACCCGACCACGACGACGAAGGATCCCGAGAGCGTGAACTCGTACATGTTGCCCCAGGGCACCCGGTGCGGGTCTGCGGCCATGCCTCGCCCGAGCAGCGCCACGAAGTGGGCCGCGCACGCGATCACCGTGAGCATCAAGGCGAGCCGACCGAACATCTCGACGCGGAAGCGCGTCGACTCATCGGTCGTGATGTCGCCGGGCTCTTCCGCTACCGAGGGGCCACCGGCGGGTACGGCGGCGCGCGCCGTGACCTTCACCGGGACCGGGACCGAGCGCAGCGCGCTCCACTCCACGAGATGGGCGAGCAGTGCCAGGAAGTAGACGACCCCGGCGGCCCCGATCGCCTGGTTGCTGAGGTCGGCCCAGCCGGCATCGCTCATGCGCGCGTTCCCTCCTCGGTACGCCGAACGTCCTCCGCAGGGAGGCCTTGCCCTGCACCCTGCAGCGAGTCCACCACCGACGAGAGTACGGGGGCGAGGTCGCCGCCACCCGACCGGTCCAAGGCAGCCACCTCGACCACCGTCGTGCCGTCCTGCCGGCGAGCGCGCACCCAGAGTCGACGGGGACGGATGAACAGCGACCCGAGCAGGCCGACGAGCGCGAGGCAGACGCCGAGCAGCGTGACCCACACGTCCGGCGTACGGCTGATCTGCAGCCGGGTCCAGTGCTCGACACCCTGGAAGGTCACCGAGCCCTTGCCGTCCGGCAGCTGCACGGTCTCGCCGGGCTGGAGGTCGACCCGGAACATCTTCCCGTCCGGCTTCTTCAGCTGCTTCATGCCGGCCTTGTCCAACGCGTAGATCGACTGCGGCACGCCGTTGCTCAGGCCGAGGTCCCCGGTGTAGGCGAGCATCGAGATCGTCGGGTTCTTGTCGTCGCCCATCACGTTGACCGGGTCGCCGTTGATGTTCGCGTACGTCGGGTAGAAGAGTCCCTCGAGCCCGATGTCCTGACCGGGCGTGCGGCCCGATGCCTTCACCACCCCGAACGACTCGAAGTTCGCGCTCTCCGGCAGGAAGACCGTGGGGCCGTTCGTGAGCCGGTGACCCTGCGCGTCGCGGACGATGATCTTCGGTGCGTAGCCGTGGCCGATCAGGAAGACCTGGGTGCCGCCGATCGTCAGCGGGTGGTTGACCCGCAGGTCGTAGCTCTTCTCGGGCGACCACGAGGAGCGGTTGCCCTGGCACGAGTCCCGGTAGGTCAGGGGCGCCTGGAAGCCACGTGCCATCCCCTGCCGCGGACCGCTGTCGATCCACTGCACCTTGAAGTCGTGCACGGTGAAGCAGAACGGCTCCATCTTGTCCGCGTCGAAGAGCGAGCCCGGGTCGAAGTCGTCGTACTGGGTGAGCGAGTTCGAGAAGCCGTTGTCGACGACGAGGATGACGCCGCCCTTGTAGCCGAAGAGGCTCCCGACGCCGAAGCCGACCAGCACGACCAGCACCGACAGGTGGAAGAGCAGGTTGCCCGCCTCGCGCAGCTGTCCGCGCTCGGCGGCGACCCAGCCGTCACCGGTCGCGATGCGGTTGCGGCGCGACAACTGGCGCGCCGCCCGCTCGAGGACGACGTCCGGCTCCTCGTCGGTGGTGTACGACGCGTGGTCCGGAAGGCGGGTGAGGTTGCGCGGTGCGGCGGGTGGCGCCTGGCGGAAACCCCGCCAGTAGACGAACAGCCGAGGCACGATGCAGCCGACCAGCGACACCATCAGCAGCAGGTAGATCGCCGCGAACCACGGCGAGTGGTAGACGGAGAACAGCGAGAGCTTCTCGTAGATCGGCGTGAGCGTCTGGTGGGCGTCCTGCCAGTTCTGCGTCTTCAAGGCGTCGACGCCGCTCTGCGGGATCACCGAGCCCGGGATCGCGCCGAGGGCGAGCAGGAGAAGCAGGATCAGGGCGGTGCGCATCGAGGTGAGCTGGCGCCACATCCAGCGCACCAGCTCCCAGGGGGTCAGCTCGCCGGGTCTCCGGTGGTGGTCACGGTCGCCGCTCGGCTGCCAGCTACCGGTGTCCTCCGACGTCATGCGCGGGTCCTCACAACGCCACCGACGAGTCCTGGACCAGGTGGAGCTGGATCCAGCTCACGGCCTGGTCCCAGAAACCGGTCACCAGCGCGAGTCCGACCAGCACCAGCATCGCGCCGCCGATGCGGGTCACCCACTGCTGGTGCCGGCGGATCACCTGGAACGCACCGAGGGCCCTCCGGTAGGCGAGCGCGGCCACGATGAAGGGCAGTCCCAGGCCGAGGCAGTAGACGGCCGCGAGCAGGGCACCACGTCCGGAGGTCCCCTCGTTGATCGAGAGGGTGATGATCGCGGCCAGCGTCGGGCCGATGCACGGCGTCCAGCCGAGGCCGAACAGGAAGCCGATCACGGGCGCGGCACCGAGCCCGACGGCCGGGATGGTGTGGACGCGCAGGTCGCGCTGGACGAACGGAACCAGCCCGGCGAAGGCCAGCCCGAGCAGCACCATCACCACGCCGAGGACGATCTCGAGCTGCGTCCGCGACCGGATCAGCCAGGTGCCGAACGAGCCCGCCGTGAAGCCGACCAGGACGTACACCGCCGAGAAGCCGAGCACGAAGAGCACGGCCCCTGCCAGCATCCGTCCTCGGCGGGCGTGCTCGAGGTCGGCGCCGGAGAGCCCGGTCGCATAGGAGAGGTATCCGGGCAGCAGCGGGATCACGCAGGGAGAGAAGAACGAGACGAGCCCGGCGATCAGCGCCACCGGGATCGCGAGGAGGAGTGAGCCGGACGACGCCTGCGTCTGGAACCAGTCAGCCACCGTCGGCCACCTGCTCGACGTACTGCACCAGTGTCAACGCCGAGGGGACCTCACCGGAGAAGACCCCAGCGGGCCGGCCCTGGGCGTCGAGGACCACCGTCGTCGGTACGCCGCGCGGCGCGACCAGGCCGTTGAACGCCAGGACCGCCTCACCACCGGGTGAGAACAGGGAGGGCCAGGTGATGCCGTTGCGGGCCTCGAAGGTCTTCCCGGCCGCCGTCCCGGCGTCGCGCGAGTCGATGCCGAGGAAGTTCGCCTTGTCGCCGAGGGTCTTGGCCGCGTCGACGAGGAGCGGGGCCTCCTTCTGGCAGGGCCCGCACCACGAACCCCACACGTTCACCACGGTCGGCTTGCCGCGCATCGTGTCCAGCGAGAGGGGTCGTCCGCGGAGGTCCTCGCCGTCCAACGCAACGGGCTCGCCACGGTTGTCGGGCTCGATCTGCGCGAACCCGCCGTCCTGCGTCACGACGGTGGTGCCGGCCTTGGTGCCTTGGAGAGACGTGCACGCGGTCGCGGTCAGCAGGACCACGACCGTCGCAACCGTCGAGAGCGCACGCTTGGCCACCACGCTCAGCCCGGATCCGTGGATGGGCGCCGTAGCGAGCGGCTCCAGAGGGGTGCGACGGCAAGGCGCCGGCGCGAGGGCGGTCTGGTTGCACCGTTGAGCGTCGGCAACGCCGCCGGTGTGCCGCTCTGGGGCCGCGCAGTAGGTGGCCATCCACGGATCCAGGCTCAGGGCTTCCTCGCCTCCGGGGCGTTGCCCGCCGAGAACGGCGCGCCCTTGTCGCGCACCGGGATCAGGTCGCCGGCGGGCTCGGAGTAGCTGATCGTGGTCAGCCGGTCGCCGGTGAACTGCAAGGACGTGATGGAGCACAGCGTGCACTCGCGTTTGCGCGGGTCGTGCAGGAAGGACCGCTTCTCCAGCGCCAGCCGGGTCACCCAGATCGGCAGCTGGTGGGAGACGATCGCCGCCTCGTGTCCGCGGGCCGCGTCGCGGGCGTCGTACGCCGCCGCGAGCATCCGGGCGACGATCTCCTTGTACGGCTCGCCCCATGACGGACGCAGTGGGTTCCACAGGTGGATCCACGTGGACGGCCTGCGCAGCGCGTTCTCGCCGTGGCCGAACCGCTTGCCCTCGAAGACGTTGGCGGACTCGATGACCCGCGGGTCGATGACCGGGGTCAGTGCGAGCGCCTTGGCCAGCGGAGCCACGGTCTCCTGGGCGCGCTCGAGCGGAGAGCAGCGGAGGTGGACGATGTCGCGGTCGGCGAGCGTCTTGGCGACCCGCTCGGCCATGTCGCGGCCGAGGTCGGACAGGTGGTAGCCGTCTCGGCGTCCGTACAGCACGCCTTCGGGGTTGTGCACCTCGCCGTGCCGGATCAGGTGGACGGTCGTCTCCGTCGTGGGGTCAGCCACGGCTCGCCTCCCGGGCCGCGGCCGCAGCGGCGGGCATCGCGTCGACGACCGTCTGCACGGCGTCGTCGTCGTGGGCCGACGACACGAACCAGGCTTCGTACGCCGACGGTGGCAGGTAGACCCCGCGGTCCAGCATCGCGTGGAAGAAGGCGGCGTACGCCGCGGTGTCCTGGCGCTGCGCGTCGTCGAAGTCGCGCACAGGCCCGTCGGTGAGGAACACCGAGAACATCGTGCCGGCGGACTGCACCGCGTGAGGCACCCCGGCGTCCGACAACGCCTTGTCGGCCGCGTCCTTGATCGCGTCACCGGCGGCGGTGATGTGGTCGTACACCTCGTCGGTGGCCAGCCGCAGGGTGGACAGGCCGGCGGTCGCCGCGATCGGGTTCCCCGAGAGGGTGCCGGCCTGGTAGACGGGCCCGACCGGAGACAGCATGGCCATCACGTCGGCACGCCCGCCGAACGCCGCCGCCGGGAAGCCCCCGCCCATCACCTTGCCGAAGGTCATCAGGTCGGGACGCCAGCCCTCGAGGGCGCCGTCGAGCCCCCACTGTCCGCGCGGAGAGGCCCGGAAGCCGGTCATCACCTCGTCGCTCACGAACAGCGCTCCGTGATCGGCACAGGTCGTCGCCAGGAACTGGTTGAAGCCCGGGTCGGGCGCGATCACGCCCATGTTGCCGGGAGCGGCCTCGGTGATGACGCACGCGATCCGGTCACCCTCGGCGGCGAAGAGCTCGGCCACCGCGTCGCGGTCGTTGTAGGGCAGCACCCGCGTCAGCGCGGTCGCGGTCTCGGGGACGCCCGGAGTGCCCGGGACGGCCAGGGTCGTGAGGCCCGAGCCTGCGGCCGCGAGCAGTGCGTCCACGTGACCGTGGTAGCAGCCCGCGAACTTCACGACGACGTCTCGCCCGGTGAAACCGCGCGCCAGCCGGATCGCCGACATCGTGGCCTCGGTGCCGGAGGAGACCAGGCGGACCTGCTCGACCGGCGTGCGGGCGACGATCTCTTCGGCCAGGTCGACCTCGGCCTCGGTGGGCGCGCCGTACGACGTGCCGCGAGCGAGCGCGTCCTGCACCGCTGCCATCACCTCGGGGTGCGCATGCCCCAGCAGCATCGGGCCCCACGAGCCGACCAGGTCGACGTACTCCTGGCCGTCGACGTCGGTCAGCCGGGCACCGGACGCGGACCGGATGAACCGCGGAGTCCCACCGACGGCGCGGAACGCGCGTACCGGCGAGTTCACACCTCCGGGCGTGACCGCGCTCGCACGTGCGAACAGGGCCTCCGACCGGTCGTGAGTCACCGGGACATTGTGGCCGAGGACGCCAACCGGCTCCGCATCGAGGTCCACGTCCGAGCGGGCACCGGCAGGTAAAGGAGTCCGGGCTGTGGCCCAGACCACGCCTACTCGTGCGTAACATCGAAGCGTCTCGCCCGTTTAGATGAGTGTCAGGGAGGGAACTAACGCTTTCGATGGCCAGGTTCGGACGCGCTCAGAAGGCGTCGGCACTATTGCCGCTCGCCGTGCTGTCGGCCGCCTGGACGGCGGGGCTCGCCACGACCGGGTCCGACGCGTCGGCGGCCGCCGATCCGCACACGCTCCCCGACGGCACCCGCGTCCCGTCCCAGGCCGTGAAGCCCCCCGCGAGCCTGACTCCCTCGCACGACCTGACCCGAGGCATCCGCAACCACGCGGACCAGGTCGTCGCCACGGCCTCCGCCAGCGGCATCCCCGCGGTCGCGCTCGTGGCGTACCAACGCGCCGCCACCGTCATCGACGCCGCCGACCGTAGCTGCCACCTCCCGTGGCAGCTGGTCGCGGCGATCGGCCGGGTCGAGTCCGACCACGGCCGCGCGAACGGCAACGCCCTGACCGACCACGGCATCGCGAAGCCCGGGATCTTCGGCCCGGCGCTGGACGGGCGGCGCGGCACGAGCGAGATCCGCGACACCGACGCCGGACAGTACGACCAGGACGCGAGGTTCGACCGCGCGGTCGGTCCCATGCAGTTCATCCCGTCGACCTGGGCCATCGTCGGCGTCGACGCGGACAACGACGGCCAGCGCAACCCACAGGACATCTACGACGCATCCCTCGCCTCGGCGGTCTATCTCTGCTCCGGCTCCGACGACCTGTCCACGACCGCGGGCCAGCGGTCGGCGGTGTTCCGCTACAACCACAGCCAGCGGTACGTCGACCTGGTGCTGGCGATCGAGCAGGCCTACCTCGCCGGTGACTACACCGCCGTGCCGAACGGCACCACGTCGACCGGGTTCACCCTCGGCGCTCCTCCGCGCGTCAGCAACGTCGACCACCACGGCCGCCACCACCACACCCGACACCACGGTCACCACTCCCCGACGACGCCGGGCGGAGACGACCCGACCAGCGGGCCCTCCACCGGTCCGACCTCGGGGCCGACGTCCGGCCCGACCTCCGGCCCGACCCACAAGCCGAAGCCGCCCACGGTCACGGTGCCGGGCGGTGGACCGACGGTCACCCTGCCGACGCTGCCTTCCGTCTCGACGCCGCCGATCCTGACCCACGCCGAGGCCGTCGTGCAGTGCCTGGCCGAAGGGCTGCTCACCGGCACGCCGGCGTTCACCGAGTGCGTCGCGGAGCTCACCGGCGGGTGAGCGCTCGGGTTCAGCGCCGGAGCAGGCGGGCCGCCTCGGCGGCCCAGTAGGTCAGCACCACGTCGGCACCCGCCCGTCGGATCGAGGTCAGGACCTCGAGGACAGCGCGCTCACGGTCGATCCAGCCGTTCTCGGCGGCGGCCTCGACCATGGCGTACTCGCCCGAGACGTTGTACGCCGCCACCGGGACGTCGACGGCCTCGCGCACGCGGCGTACGACGTCGAGGTAGCCGAGGGCCGGCTTCACCATCACGATGTCGGCGCCTTCGGCCACGTCGAGGAGGGCCTCGCGGACGCCTTCGCGGGCGTTCGCGGGGTCCTGCTGGTAGCTGCGCCGATCACCCTGGAGCGAGGAGTCGACAGCCTCGCGGAAGGGTCCGAAGAAGGCAGAGGCGTACTTCGCGGAGTAGGCGAGGATCGCGACGTCGGTGTGCCCGGCACCGTCGAGTGCGGTGCGGATGGCCGCGACCTGCCCGTCCATCATCCCGCTCGGTCCGACCATGTCGACGCCGGCATCCGCGTGGGCGAGCGCCATCTCGGCGTACAGGTCGAGCGTGCGGTCGTTGTCGACGGTGCCGTCGGGAGTGAGCACCCCGCAGTGACCGTGGTCGGTGAACTCGTCCAGGCACAGGTCACTCATCACGGTGAGGGCATCGCCGACCTCGGCGACGACGTCGGTGATCGCGACGTTGAGCACACCCGAGGGGTCGATCGCGCCGGAGCCGACGGCGTCCTTCTCCTCCGGGATGCCGAACAGCATCACGCCACCGAGCCCGAGGTCGGCCGCCTCGTGGGCGGCCTTCAGCAGGGAGTCGCGGGTGTGCTGGACGACGCCGGGCATCGACGAGATCGGCCGCGGATCGGTCGCCCCCTCGCGGACGAACATCGGCAGCACGAGCTGTCCGGGCGCCAGCTGCGTCTCGGCGACCAGGCTCCGCAGACCCTGGGTCGTGCGGAGCCGGCGCGGCCGGGTGACCGGCCGCGGGACCTGGGTGACGTCCTCACTCATCGCGAGGACGTGACCTTCTTCCGAGCCGACGGCTTGCGCTCGGACGGCTTCGTCACCGGCAACCCGGACTCGAGCATCTCCGCACGGCGCGCAGCGCCGAAGTCCGCGAGCGCGTCGACCAGCTCGTCGACGTCGGGCGTGGGCGCCAGTACGTCGACCCGCAGGCCGTGCTCCTCAGCGGTCTTCGCCGTCGCCGGGCCGATCACCGCGATCACCGTCGACGGGTGCGGCTTGCCGGCGATGCCGACCAGGTTGCGCACCGTCGAGGACGACGTGAACACGACCGCGTCGAACTTGCCGCTCTTGATCGCGTCGCGCACCGGAGCCGGCGGCGGCGCGGCCCGGACGGTGCGGTACGCCGTCACGTCGTCGCACTCCCAGCCGAGGTCGATCAGCCCGGCCACGAGGTTCTCGGTGGCGATGTCGGCCCGCGGCAGGAAGACGCGGTTGATCGGGTCGAGGAGCTCGTCGTACTCGGGCCAGTCCTCGAGGAGCCCGGCCGCGGACTGCTCGCCGCTCGGGGTGAGGTCGGCACGCAGGCCCCAGGCGGCGATGGCAGCGGCCGTCTTGTCACCGACCGCGGCGATCTTGAGACCGGAGAAGGCACGCGCGTCGAGGCCGTACTCCTCGAACTTCTCGCGCACTGCCTTGACCGCGTTCACGCTGGTGAACGCGATCCACTCGTACCGTCCCTCGACCAGGCCACGCACGGCCTTGTCCATCTGCAGCGGGTTGCGCGGCGGCTCGACGGAGATCGTCGGGACCTCCTCGGGCACGCCACCGAAGCCGCGCAGCCGGGTCGACAGCGAGCCGGCCTGCTCCTTGGTGCGCGGCACCAGGATCCGCCAGCCGAACAGCGGCTTGGTCTCGAACCACGACAGCGCCTCGCGCATCGCCACCACCTCGCCGACGACGGTGACCGCCGGCGGCGTCATCCGCGCGGCGCGGGCGTCGGCAGCGATGTGCTGCAGCGTGGACGTGACGGTCTTCTGGTCCGTCGTGGTGCCCGTGCGGGTCATCGCGACCGGCGTCTCGGGGTTGCGGCCGGCAGCGATCAAAGCCTTGGCGATGTCGCTGATGGCGTTCACGGCGGACAGGAGGACCAGCGTCTTGGTGTCGGCGTGCCGGCTCCAGTCGACCTTGTCTCCCGCGGTCACGACGACGACCTCACGGTGGTCCTTGGTGGTCAACGGGATGCCGGCGTACGCCGGGACCGCGGACGCCGAGGAGACGCCCGGGACGATCTCGAAGGAGAGTCCGGCCTTGGCGCACGCGGCCGCCTCTTCCGGGCCGGACGCGTAGACGAACGGGTCGCCGGTCATCAACCGGACGACCTGACCGCCGCGCTTGACCTGCTTGACCACGACCTTGGCCCGGGCGGCGTGGGTCAGCGGCTGGCCGTCCTCACCGAAGCCGCCGTCGACCAGCTCGGGGCCGCCCTCGGAGCTCTCGGGCAGGCCGAGGAGGGTGCGCACGAGCTCGGGGTGCTCGGGGCCTTCGGTGATCACGATGTCCGCCGTACGGATGAGATCCGCGGCGCGGACGGTCAGCAGACCGGGGTCGCCCGGCCCGCTGCCGACGAAGGCCACCGAGCCGGCCCGCCCGTTCTTGGGCTGGCCGTTCTTGGGCTGACCGTTCGTGGCTCGGGCGATCTTCGACGGGGTGGTCGTGGACTGGGCCCTGGGGGCTCGTGTCATGCGTCTTGCCTTTCGCAGTCGGTCACCGGCTGCTCGTGCGGTGTCCCTTGCTGTGCTGTCTCTGCTTCTGGTGCTGGGTGGGCTGCTTGTGCTGGTGGGGCCTCCGTCAGCTGTCCTGCTCCCTCGGCGAGCATCTGCTCCCCGAGGCGGTTGCCCACGCCGGCGGCGTCGGCCGGGTCGCCGGTGGCGGACATCCGCACGGCCAGCGACCCGTCGGGTGAGAGCGCGGCGGCCCTCACCCAGAGCTCGTCCCCGGTCTCTCCCTCGACGACCTCGGCGAGGACCCCGACCGGGGCCGCGCACCCGCCTTCGAGCGTGGCCAGGACCGCGCGCTCCGCGGTCACGGCCGCACGCGTGTGCGGGTCGTCGAGGACGGACGCCTCTTCCGTCAGAACGTCTCCCTCCCGCGTCTCGACCGCCAGGGCTCCCTGCCCAGGGGCCGGGAGCATCTGCAGCGGGTCGAGCACCTCGGTCGCCTCGTCCAGCCGGCCCAACCGGGCGAGGCCGGCACGAGCGAGGACGACCGCGTCGTACGTACCGTCTCGGACCTTGCGGATCCGGGTGTCCACATTGCCCCGGATGTCGGTGATCTCCAAACCGAGGCCGAGGGCGTGGAGCTGGGCGGAGCGGCGGGGCGCGCCGGTGCCGACCCGGCTCCCGACCGGGAGCTCGCCCAGGGTCAGGCCGTCGCGGGCGACGATCACGTCGCGCGGGTCTTCGCGCAGGGGGACGGCGGCCAGGGCGATGCCGGCGTGAGGCTGTGTCGGCAGGTCCTTCAGCGAGTGGACGGCGACGTCGATGTGGCCGTCGAGCAGCGCTTCGCGCAGCGCGCTGACGAAGACGCCGGTGCCACCGAGCTGGGCGATCGGAGAGCTGTCGCGGTCGCCCTCGGTGGTGACCTCGACCAGCTCGACCTCGCGGCCGAGGGCAGCGGTCAGTCGCTCGCCCACCCAGCGCGACTGCGTGGTGGCGAGGATCGAGGCCCGGGTGCCGAGCCGGATCGGGGCGCTCATGCGTCGTCCCCCGGCTGGATCGGCTCGACGGGGCGGGTGACCGCGTCGACGGCGTCGGGGTCGAGCGCGAAGAGCTCCGCCAGGGCCGTGGCGTAGGACACCGCGTCGCGGTCACCCAGCTCCTTGGCCCGGATCGTGGGCTGGTGGACCAGCTTGTCGGTGACCCGGCGCAGGGTCTGCTGGAGCTCGGCCCGGGTGGTGTCGTCGAGACCGGGCAGCCGCCGGTCGAGCCGCGCCATCTCGGACTCCACGACGCCGGTGGCCATGGAGCGCAGCGCCACGACGGCCGGCGTCACCCCCGCCTGTCGTCGCGCGGACACGAACGCCTCGACCTCGGCGGTGACGATCGTGCGGACGGCCTCGACCTCCGTGCCCGCCTCCGACGTGCGGAGCTCCTCGCCGAGATCGGCCAGGGTCACCAGGGTGACACCGGGCAGGTCGGCGACGGCCGGGTCGATGTCGTGGGGCAGGGCCAGGTCGACCAGTGCGATCGGCCCGGGTGCGGCCGCGATGGCCGCACGGCTGACGAGGATGCCGGTCGCGCCGGCGCAGGCGACGACGACGTCCGCCTCGGCGACCTCGGTCGCCACCGCGCTCAGCGGCGCCCACCGAGCGGCGTACTCGGCGGCGAGGCGTGCGGCGCGCTCGGGGGTGCGGTTGACGACGACCACCTCGCCGGCCCCTCGGCGTACGACGGTGGCGACGGTCAGTGCGGCCATGGCGCCCGCGCCGACGACGACCACGCGACGGCCGGTGAGGTCGGGGCAGGCGCGGTCGAGGGCGGACGCGACCAGGGTCGGTGCCGCGCGGTCGATGCCGGTCTCGGCGTGGGCCCGCTTGCCGACGCGCAGGGCCTGCTGGAAGAGCGAGTTGAGCACCGGCCCGATGGAGCCCTGCTCCTGGCCGAGGCGGAGGGCGTCGCGGGTCTGGCCGAGGATCTGCGCCTCGCCGACGGCCATCGAGTCGAGGCCGGCGGCCACGCGGAAGAGATGGGACACCGCGCCGTCGTCGTAGTGGACGTAGAGGTGGGGGATCAGCGCGTCGACGCTGCCGCTGGCCGGTGCGAGCAGGAGCCCCGAGATGTCCTCGACACTGCCGTGGAAACGATCGACGGCGGCGTAGATCTCGAGCCGGTTGCAGGTGGCGACCACGGTCGCCTCGGAGACGTGGGGGTTCGCCAGCACGTCCTCGATCAGCTTCACCGCACCGTCGGGGTCGACCGTGAGCTGCTCGAGCAGCGCGATCGGCGCGGACCGGTGGGAGATCCCGACGACCAGGGCGGTCATGATGCGGTCTCCTGTGCGTGTGCCTTGCGCTGCTCGTGGTAGGCGAGGACCTGCAGCTCCTTGGAGAGGTCGACCTTGCTGACCGCGACCTCGGCGGCGACGGTGAGGACGGTCGGCGCGAAGTTCAGGATGCTGGTGATGCCGGCGTCGACCATCTGGTCGGCGACGTCCTGGGCCGCAGCCGCCGGGGTGGCGATCACGCCGATGGCGACACCGTGCTCGCGGACGATCGCCCGCAGGTCGTCGAACGGCCGTACGACGACACCGGCGACGGTCTCGCCGTGACGCTGGTCGTCGGCGTCGAGCAGCGCGACGACCCGGAAGCCACGGCTGCGGAATCCGGAGTAGTTGGCGAGCGCGTGCCCGAGGTTGCCGATGCCGACGATGACGACCGGCCAGTCACGGGTCGCGCCCATCTCCCGGGCGATCTGGAAGCGCAGGTAGTCCACGTCGTACCCGACGCCGCGGGTGCCGTAGCTACCGAGGTAGGAGAGGTCCTTGCGCAGCTTGGCGCTGTTGACACCGGCCGCGGCGGCGAGGTCCTCGCTCGAGCAGACCCCCGTGCCGGCCTCGGACAGGGTGGTCAGCGCCCGTAGGTAGACGGGGAGCCGGGCCACGGTCGCCTCGGGAATCTCCCGGGCGGTGTCGTGGGACGTCCGTGCACTCACTGCTTGTCGTCTTTCCAGCCAGCGGACACGGGGGTCGACCCGCGGTTGGGACAGGCCCGGCCCGACGGCACCGTTCACTGTAGAAGTTTGTGAACGCGAGAACAAAATGACGACGACGGCCGCTCGGGATGCGGACCTCGCGGTGCTGAGAGCCAAGGCCGGGCTCGATAGCTCGCAGCAATAAGCACCTTCTGAGGGCCAATGAAGGTGCCGAACGCTGCGAAGTATCAGGAAGGGCGCAGAAGTCGTGGGCGTCGGAGAGCACGGCGACGTGCATGCCCGCGGTGGGCCGGGTCAGGAGTAGCGGTGGCTCTTGGCCGCGTGGCCGGCCTCGCGGGTGCAGGTGCGACCGCCCATGTTGCGGTGGCCGCACAGAGCCTCGCCCGCCTCCGCGTCCGTGGGCTCGTCCGGTGTCCCGGCCGTCGTGACCGGTGCCAGAGCCGCGGGTCGCGAACGCGGAGCCGTGGTGGCCCCCGACGCGCCGCGCGCCCGGGCCTGCTCGTAGCGCGCCTCACGCATGGCCCGGAGGTTGTCCATCTTGCTCATCGTCGCGTCACGTCTGCGACCCTACGGCGCCGCGCCGACACATCTCGACGGGCGCGCAGGCGCACGATGCTCGGCCTCGGCCCTCAGCCGCCGGAGACCAGGGCGGCGCGCAGGCGAGTGGGGTCGACCCGCCAGTAGTCGTGCTGCCGGCCGTCGACGAAGGTCACCGGCACCTCGTGGCCGAAGCGGCGCTCGAGGTCGGGGTCGTCGGCGACGGACACCTCGGCGTACGACTCCCCCAGATCCGCGCACACCTGCTCGATGAGAGCTCGCGCGTCGTCGCAGAGGTGACACCCGGGCCGGGTGTACAGGGTGACGCGGTGCTCGCTCACGCCCTCATTCCAGCAGGCTCACTCCAGCAGGCCCAGGGCACGTCGGCGCTCCATGCCGCGCAGCCGGCCCTTCTGCACCTTGCCCGTGACGGTGAGTGGAAGCTCCTCGACGACCTCGATCCGCGACGGCTGCTTGAAGCGCGCCAGACGTACGCCGCAGTGGTCCCGGACAGCAGCGGCGACGGCGTCGGCACCCACCCCGTCACCGGGTACGACGTACGCCACGACCGCCTCCCCGGTCGCGGGGTCCTCGACCCCGATGACTGCCGCCTCGGCGACGCCCTCCGCCTCGCGGATGACCGCCTCGACCTCGATCGGGTAGACGTTGAAGCCCGAGACGATCACCAGGTCCTTGAGCCGGTCGACCAGGAACAGGTCGCCGGACGCGTCGAGGAACCCGACATCGCCGGTGCCCCACCACCCGTCCGCGTCGGGGCCGTCGTCGCCGTCCGGCCAGTAGCCGCTGAAGACGTTCTCCCCGCGGATCCAGATCTCGCCGGGATCGTCACCATCGGGTTCGTGGCCGAGCTCGTCGCGGAGCTTGATCTCGATGCCGGGCAGGGCCGCGCCGACCGACCCGTTCTGGAGCTCGGCGCTGCACAACGTGGACGTCACGATCGGTGAGGCCTCGGTCAACCCGTAGCCCTGGTGGACCGGGATCGACGTCGCGGCGGTGAACCTCGCGACGAGGTCGTCCGACAGCGGCGCCGAGCCGGAGAGCATCAACCGCACCGGACCCAGGCGCTCGCGCAGGTGGTCCTCCGGCAGCCAGTAGGCGAACACCGGCGGCGCGACCGGTACGACGCTCACGGCCTCGTCGTCGATCAGGTCCAGCGTCGACTGCGGGTCGAAGTGCTCGACCAGCACCAGCTTGGCCCGATGGCGCAGGACGCCGCCGAGCACGGCGTTCAGCCCGTAGACGTGGAAGAGCGGGAGCACCCCGAGCACGACGTCGTCGCCGTGGATCATCGGCGGCTGTACCTGAGCCGCCTGCTCGATGTTGGCGACCAGGGCGCGATGGGTCAGCATCGCGGCGCGCGGCCGGCCCGACGTACCACTCGTGTAGAGCAGGCAGGCGAGCTTGTCCGGGTCGGGAAGGGGTGGCACCGGTCGCGGCGCGGCGGCCCGCAGCGCGGCGTACGCCTGCTCGCCCTCGGCCGGCTCAGCATCGACGACGTAGACGCGTGGCTCGAAGGCCCGCGCCACGAGGTCGGCACCCAGCTCGTCGGTCTCGCCGGCGAGCGCGGCCCTGACCTGGACGACGGCTTCACGCACGGTGCCGATGGTCTCGGCGTCGGCGACGACCACCCGCGACCCCGAGTCGGCAATCATCCGCGCCAGCTCGCCCGGCGTCGACCGAGGGTTGACCGGAACGGCCACGACCTGCGCCCGCAGCACGCCGAGGTACGTCGTGACGAACTCGATGCGGTTGCCCAGCGCGACCAGGGCACGCTGCCCGGCGACCAGTCCGGCAGCCCCGAGTCCGGTCGCGACCCGGGCTACCTCCTCCTCGAGCTCGGCCCACGTGACACTGCGTCCCCCGGACTCCACGATCGCGAGCATCTCCGGACGGTCGAGGGCGGCCTCGGCGACGAGTGTGGACACATCGTGCGCGGGCATGCGGGGCATGATCCCACAACGCTTCGCGGCCCAGACCCGTTACGCACGACGCCCGATCCACAGCCACTAGGCTTGCGCGGGTGACTCGCGAGAAGAGCCGCAAGCCGCTGAACCTGCAGCAGCGCTCGGCCCTCGCAGGTGAAGCGGCAGCCGCCTCGGCGGAGGTCGAGACCGCGCTCGCCACGCCCGCGGACCTCACGGCGGCCGCGTTCTTCGACGTCGACAACACCTTGATGCAGGGCGCGAGCATCTTCCACCTCGCGCGCGGACTGCATCGGCGGAAGTTCTTCACGTCGCGCGAGATCGCCTCGGCCGCCTGGAAGCAGGCCTACTTCCGCATCGTCGGCGTGGAGGATCCCGAGCACGTCGCCAGCACCCGCACGAGCGCCCTGTCGTTCATCTCGGGCCACACCGTGCAGGAGCTCGAAGAGCTCGGCGAGGAGATCTTCGACGAGGCGATGGCCCACCGCATCTGGCCCGGGACGAGAGCTCTCGCCCAGATGCACCTCGACGAAGGCCAACGCGTCTGGCTCGTCACCGCCGCCCCGATCGAGATCGCGCAGATCATCGCGCGCCGGCTCGGCCTCACCGGTGCGCTCGGCACGGTGGCCGAGCACGTCGACGGGGTCTACACCGGACGCCTCGTCGGCGACATGCTGCACGGGCCGGCCAAGGGCGAGGCGATCCGAGCGCTCGCCGAGCGCGAGGGGCTGGCCCTCGACCGGTGCTCGGCGTACTCCGACTCCTACAACGACCTCACCATGCTCTCGCTCGTCGGCGATCCGTGCGCGGTCAACCCGGACGCCCGCCTCCGGGCGTACGCCCGGCAGCAGGGCTGGCGGATCCGCGACTACCGCACGGGTCGGAAAGCGGCTCGGGCCGGGCTGGTCGCGGCCGGGCTCGCGGGGGCGGTGACCGGCGCCGTCGCCGCCGGAGCCGCCGTACGCCGCCGCCGCTGACGCCACTGACGCCGCTCGGGCTGACGGGGCGACGGTAAAGCCGTATGTGTCACAGCGGGTTACACCTGCGGCCCGTCGCACCTACCATGAGGAAGCGCCAACCCCCCTGGTGCTCGGGAGGAACGACCGCCATGACGTGGGCTCACCACGACAAGGCACGTGGGCTCGACGACCTGCGCGCCGCGGTCCTCGGCGCCCTCGGCCTCCTGCCCCAGCCGGTCGGTGTCCCGTCCTGGATGTTGCTGAGCGAGGCCACCGTCAGCGGCTCGTCCTCGCCGGGCGGCGACCACGACGACTCCGACCGGGCCGCCTCGTCCGAGGAGACCGAGGCCGAGCGCACGCGCCTGATCGCCTTGGTCGAGCTCGCCCGAGGCGGCGACAGCGAGGCCTTCGGCCAGCTCTACGACCACTACCAGGGGTCGGTCTACCGCTTCGTGTACTACCGCACGCGCAGCCAGACGCTGGCCGAGGACCTGACCTCCGAGACCTTCCTGCGCGCGCTGCGGAACATGAGCGGCTTCCGCTGGCAGGGCAAGGACTTCGGCGCGTGGCTGATGACCATCGCCCGCAACCTGTGCACCGACCACTTCAAGGCCGGCCGCACCCGGCTCGAGCTGACCACCGAGGACATGGGCGCCCACGACGACGCCACGGAGGGTCCGGAGAACGCCGTCCTGGCCGGCCTCACCAACGAGGTGCTGCTGGGTGGTCTCAAGCAGCTGTCCGACGAGCAGCGCGACTGCCTCATCATGCGCTTTCTGCAAGGTCTCAGCATCGCCGAGACCGCCGGGGTCCTCGGTCGTAGCGAAGGCGCCGTCAAGCAGCTCCAGCTCCGGGGTGTCCGCAACCTCGCGAAGCTCATGCCGGCGGGGTTGCGCGATGAGTAGGGCGAGGGAGGTTCGGGACCTTGGTCCCGTAACCCGGCGCCTCAGCGGCTCGTTGAGAGGGGTGTTCGGCTCCGGCCGCGACCTTCTCCACGTCCACCACATCGACCACCAGGAACCATCGTGATCACGGGGCGCCGCGCTCAGCAGTTCCACGAGCTCGTCGAAGACTCTTCGACGGGCGGTGGCGCCCGCCTGTCCGAGTACGCCGACCTCCTCGACGTCGTCGGCGCCCTCCGCGCCGTGCCCGAGCCGATCGCCGACCCGGCCTTCGTCTCCGCGCTCCGTGAGCGACTGATCATCGAGGCCGAGTCGGTCCTCGCCGCGGCCGCGGCCGCGAGTGAAGACGCCGACGAGCGCTTGCGCCTGCGGCCATCAGCGCCGCACACCCGGCGGCGTCACCGTCGGCTCGCGGCCGTCATCAGCGGCGTGGCCCTGGTCGGTGTCTCCACCACGGTTGCCGTCGCAAGCCAGAGCGCTCTGCCAGGCGACCAGCTCTACTCGGTCAAGCGCGGCTTGGAGAGTGCGCACGCCCAGCTCACGTTCGACCGCGCGGCACGCGGACGTGTGCTGCTCGACAATGCCGGCACGCGGCTCGACGAGGCCCAGCAGCTCAGTCGCGGACAGGCCGACCCGGCACACATCGACCAGGCTCTCGGGGCGTTCACCCAGGAAGCCATCGACGGGTCCGACCTGCTCGTCGCCGACTACCAGGCGACCGGTGACCGCTCGTCGATCTCGACCCTGCGGACCTTCACCGCGACCAGCATGGAACGACTGAAGATCATGCAGTCGCAGGTGCCGCCGCAGTCCTACACCTCACTCCTCCAGGCGGCCCAGGCGCTCGACCAGGTGCAGGAGACGTCCGTGCACGCCTGCTCGGTCTGCGACGGACCGCTGATCGGGTCGATCCCGAGCGTGCTGGCCCAGGCCAGCGAGGCGACCGTGGACTCCTGGCAGGTCTCGATCCCGAAGCCTCGCCACGCGCAGTCGCCGTCCGGCTCGAACGGTGGGCCGACGCTCCCCGACGTCGAGGGCCATCAGCTCCCGCCCGCGAGCGTGACCGACCCCGACTCGGTGTCGGACGCGCCGCCTCCACCGAGTGCGGACGACGTCCAGCACACCGTCAAGCACCTCACCGACGGGCTCACCGACGGCAACCAGCACGACGTCGGCTCGACCGTCTCCGACACGGCCAACAACCTGCTCGACGCCGTCGGTCAGGTCGGCAACCAGGTCGCCGGCACGCTCGACGACACCGTCGGCGGGATCGGCACCCTGCTGCCGACGCTGCTCCCTTAGGCCCAGCCTCAGACTCAGTCTCAGCGCCAGACCGACGACCGCTGCATGAGCAGCGCGTACAGCGAGTGCTGGATGGTCTCGCGCACCTGGTCGGTCACGTTGAAGACCAGCATCGGGTCGTCGGCCGCGCCCGCGTCGTACTCGTCGGTGCGGATCGGCTCGCCGAACTCCATCAGCCACTTCGAGGGCAACGGCACCAGTCCGAGCGGGCCCAGTAACGGGAAGAGCGGGGTGATCGGGACGTAGGGGATGCCGAGCAGGCGGGCCAGCGACGGCACGTTCCCGACCAGGGGGAAGATCTCCTCGGCGCCCACCACCGAGAGCGGCACGATGGGGACGCCGGTGCGGACGGCCGCCGCGACGAAGCCCCCGCGACCGAAGCGCTGCAGCTTGTAGCGCTCGGTGAACGGCTTGCCGATGCCCTTGAAGCCTTCGGGCCAGACGCCCACCAGCTCGCCACCGGACAACATCCGCTCGGCGTCCTCGGCGCAGGCCAGCGTCGCACCGCCCTTGCGGGCGAGGCTGCTGACGAACGGCATCCGGAACACCAGATCGGCACCCAGCGGCCGGAGGAACCGGCCCGTGTGCTCGTGGATGGTCCACATCGTCATCAGGCCGTCGACCGGGAGCGTGCCGGAGTGGTTCGACACCACCAGTGCCCCACCTTCGGCCGGGAGGTTCTCGAGGCCACGGACGTCGATCCGGAACCACTTCTCGGCGATCGGGCGCAGGCTGGCCAGGAGCAGCTTCTCGGCGACCTCCTGGTCGAAGCCGTACTCGTCCACGGCGTACTCGCCGGTCAGTCGCCGGCGCAGGAAGGCCAGGAAGCGGGCCAGCTGGTGCTCCCAGTCGTCGCCGAAGACCTCGGCCGCACCCGTCTGGAACGCCGCCAGCCATTCGGCCGGTGAGATGCCCGCGGTCGGGCCGCGCTCCTGCGTGGTCACCGGCGGGCGGACCTCGTCCTGCTCGTCCGGCTGCTCGCGCGGCGGGCGCCGGCTCGCGGGCTTCTTGGTCGCGCGCTCAGCGTGCGTGACGCCGCCGAGGGACGTGCGCTTCCGGTGCCGCGACCGGGACGACCCCCGGTGCCGATCGGGATGACCTCGGCGTCAGCCACGCACACCTCCCGCATCCGGAAGCGACGAGGCGAGCCCGTCGACGACACGCTCGACCGCACTCTCGGGGTTGCCGACGCCGGTGGCGAAGTCGGCGAACGCCTGCTCGGTGGTGTACGCCGGCTCGAACCCGAGCTCGGTGCGCATCCGCGTGGTGTCGATCCCGCGACCGAAGGTCAGGAAGCCGAGCTGCTCGGGCGAGAAGTCGGCCATCCGGGCCGACTTGAGGGCGGCGGCGACACCGCCCACCGCCGGGCGGACGAGCGGGACCGACGGCTTGCGCAGGCGGCGCACGGCCTGGGACAGCAGCATGACGCCGTCGCCGGCGACGTTGAACGTGCCGGGGAGGTCGGTCTGGACACAGTGCGTGAGTGCCTGCATCAGATCGGTCTCGTGCACGAACTGGAGTCGCGGGTCGAAGCCGAGCACGGTCGGGATGACCGGGAGCCGGAAGTACGACGTGATCGGGCTGGTGACGTGGGGACCCAGCACGTTGGCGAGCCGGAGGGTGGTGACCCGGACGTCGGGACGACGACGGGCGAAGCCGCGGACGTAGCCCTCGATCTCGGCGACGTCCTTGGCGTAGCCGGAGCTGGGCTGCCGGCGCGGCTGCATGTCCTCGGTGAACATCGCCGGGTCGCGGCTGCTGGCGCCGTACACGGTCGAGGTGGACTTCACGACGAGGTGCCGGATGCTCTCGGACCTCTGGCAGGCAGCGAGGAGCTGCATCGTGCCGATGACGTTGAGCTCCTTCATCGTGCCGCGCCCGCCGGTGGAGCCCGGGGTGGCGATGACGCTCATGTGGACGACGGTGTCGACGCTCTCCTTGGCGATCACCTTGGCGATCACGGGGTTGCGGATGTCGGCGCGCACGAACGTGACGTCGCCGATGTCGTCGCGCGGAGGCACGGCGTCGACGCCGATCACGCGGTCGATCCCGGGATCGGCGACGAGGCGGCGCGCGAACCTACGACCCAGGTCTCGGGAGACCCCGGTGACCAGGACGACCTTGCCCACGCGCTCCCTCCTCCAGGACCTGGAGTGGGCTTACTTCCCGAGCTTGCGTCGCTGGACGCGCGTCTTCTTCAGCAGCTTGCGGTGCTTCTTCTTCGCCATCCGCTTGCGACGCTTCTTGATGACCGAACCCACGAATACCTCTTCCGACCAGACATGTCCTCCGAACCCGGACCTGCCGGGACGACCCGCACAGCCTAACGGCCAGCGGGTGAGGCGCGAACTCGTCGAAATCAGCCGGCGCTGTAGAAGCTCTTGCGGAGGTACTCGTTCACGTCGTCCTCGGTCACACGGAACGACCGGCCGACGCGCACCGCGGGCAGGTCGCCGCCATGCACCAGGCGGTAGACCGTCATCTTGGACACGCGCATCGTCGCGGCTACTTCAGCCACGGTCAGGAACTTCACGTCGGAGATGTCTCCGGGCTCGTGGGCAGGCATCGCAGGGCACCGTTCTTTCCTGGCAGGCACGCACCGGCTTCCCCTCCGGTGACCGACGTCCCGCGCTTCGTGGTGAGAATAGGGCCTGAAGTGACTCGTGGGGAAGGAAATCCCTACAGAAACTCACGGTACCCACGCGTGTCGAGTTGAAACTGACGCGAATTTTACGCTCTGGACGCGTCCGGACGAGTCATGGGAGTGGATCGAGGCCGTGTCGCGGGAAGATCTCTTCCCGGGTGGCCAGGATCGAGCGATCGAGCCACGAACCGGGGTCGTACCCCTCGGACCAGTCGCGGTACGCCGGCTCCCGCCCGTCGGTCATCCGCGACGGCGCCGTGCGGCCCAGGGTCTCCCGGACGTACGAG
Source organism: uncultured Actinomycetota bacterium (assembly GCA_963759515.1). Classification (GTDB taxonomy): domain Bacteria; phylum Actinomycetota; class Actinomycetes; order Propionibacteriales; family Nocardioidaceae; genus Nocardioides. Next base: position 283,102 of record CAVWZR010000022.1, read on the forward strand.
CGCCACGACTCCGGGGTGGCAGTGCCGGGGTCGAGCGGCTGTCCGGAGACGATCGCGAGGAGGTGGGACCACGCCCGCGGGACGACCTCGACCAGGGCGTAGCCGCCCCCGCCCGTCGCCACCCAGCGCCCTCCGGCGACCTCGTGGGCGAGGTCGTGCAGCGCGAGGTACGACGCGCGCTGGCCGTCGACGCTCAGCATGAGGTCCGCGAGCGGGTCGTCGCGATGGCTGTCGCAGCCGTGCTGGGTCACCAGGACCTCGGGAGCGAACTGACGCACCAGGGGCGGGACCACGGCGTGGAACGCGCGCAACCAACCGGCGTCCGCGGTGCCCGGTGGGAGCGCGACGTTCACCGCCGTACCCTCGGCGTCGCCCTGACCACAGTCGGGCGGGAACCCGGTGCCCGGGAAGAGCGCCTGCCCGGTCTCGTGGAGGGAGATGGTCAGGACGCGCGGGTCGTCGTAGAAGATCGACTCCACCCCGTCGCCGTGATGGACGTCGACGTCGACGTAGGCCACCCGCTCGACCCCTTGGTCGAGGAGCCAGCGGATGCCGACCGCGACGTCGTTGTAGATGCAGAACCCGCTCGCACGGTCGGGCATCGCGTGGTGCAGTCCGCCACAGATGCTGGCGCTGTGGCGGCTCTCGCCGCTCCACACCTGACGGAACGCCTCGTGCGTGGCGCCCACGACGTGAGCCGCCGCGTGGTGCATGTCGGCGAAGACCGGGTTGTCGTCGCTCCCCAGCCCGTACGCCGGCTCGAAGCCGAGCGGGTCCACGCCGGCCCGCTTCACGGCATCGATCAGTCCCTGCTCGTGGACCGTGCCGATCAGGTCGTCGCCGGCGATCGGGGCGTCGACCGTGCGGAGGTGGTCGAGCACACCGAGGTCGCGCGCCAGCCGCATCGTCAGGTCGACCCGGATCGGCGACATCGGGTGGGAGGCGCCGAAGTCGTACTCGGTCAGCGCCGGGTCGAACACCACCGTGGCCGGGACCTCGCACGCTGGCATGGGTCGGACGTTACCCGTCCTCCTCCGAGCGTCGGCGCGCCTCCTGCTCGGCCTCGCTCTCGTCGACGTAGCGCTGACCGGACTCGAGCTGCACCTCCTCGCCGGTGCGGAGGTCGACGGCCGTGGCACCCGGCGGGAGGTTCGAGAGGTCGGGCGCGATCACCGTGCCCTCGGCCGAGTCCGGCAGCTGGAGTCCGTCGCGCGGCGCGCCGTCGAGGAGCACCAGGTCGCTGGAATCCCGCATGGGCAGGGTCTCGCCGCGGAAGTACGCCGGACGGATCCCCTGGTAGACCAGCATCAGGACCACGCCCAGCGCCAGGGAGCCGATCCCGAGCAGGAACACGCCGCCGATGCTCCCGATGCTGGTGTATCCGTACTCCGGGTCGAGGTAGGTCTTCGAGGCGTAGAGGAAGAACCCGAGGAGGATCACGCCACCGGTCAGCGGCAGCACGCCCTGCATCACGACGTCGCGGAGGCTGCCGCGCATGGTCTTGCGGTAGAACCACGCGCAGGCGAAGCCGGTGAGCCCGTAGTAGAACGCGATCATCAGGCCGACCGCCGCGATCGTGTCGGCCAGGATGTTCGAGCTGATCAGGGTGAGGCCGACGTAGAAGACGATCGACACCAGGCCCATGCCGATGGTGGCGTCGGTCGGGGTCAGGAAGCGCGGGTGGATCCGGGCGAAACGGTCGGGGATCGCCTTGAACGCGGCCATCGACAAGGCCGTGCGCGCGGTCGGCAGGATCGTGGTCTGGGTGCTCGCCGACGCCGAGGTCAGGACGGTGATGGCGAGCAGGTGGACCATGATGAAGCCGAGCGTGCCGCCCCCGAAGACCTCGTGCCCCATCGCGTGGAACACGTCGTCGGCGTTCGCCTCGTTGCCGAGCCCGATGCCGCTGGTTCCGACGCCGGCGAACGCGATGGTCGCCACCGAGACCAAGGCGTAGGTGAGCAGGAGCAGGACGGTCGAGATCACCGCCGCGCGGCCCGGCGTCGTCGCCGGGTCGTCGGCCTCCTCGTTGGTGGCGACCGCGGTGTCCCAGCCCCAGTAGATGAAGACGGCGATCAGGGTCGCGGTCACGACGGCGGTCCCGGAGAGCCCGCTCGGCGACAGCCACGACAGGCTCGGCTTGATGCCCGCCGGGGCGTCGTCGCCGTACACCTTGGCGAGGGCGAACAGCGCGAACCCGATCAGGGTGACGACCTCGACCCCCAGCAGGGCGTACTGCATGCGCGCGCTGACCTCGATGCCCCGGTAGCAGATGTAGGTCATCACGATGATCCAGACGATCCCCGCGACCGTGGACCAGAAGGTGCTCGCCGCGAGCGAGTCGAGGTTGAACAGCCCGAACGTGTACGAGCCGGCGATCTGCGAGAGGTTCGCCATCACGATGACGTCGGCGATGATGATCCCCCAGCCGCCCATCCACCCGACCCGGGTCCCGAAGGCCCGAGCCGCCCAGGTGAACGTCGTCCCGCAGTCGGGCTCGGCCTTGTTCAGCTCGGCATAGGCGACGGCGATGAAGTACATCGGGAGGAACGCCAGCACCATGATCAGCGGGGCCTTGACCCCGACGATGCCGTCGCCGTTCGACACGACGACGACGTAACCCAGGCTCGCGGCCAGGCTGTACGCCGGTGCGGTCGACGCAACTCCGACCACGATGCTCCCGAGGAGTCCGAGCGCCCCGGGCTTGAGCCCCTTGCCAGCGGGAACCTCGGTTGCTTCAGCGACGGCCATGGCACCCTCCTGCCGTTGGCGGGCGCCCGGCCGTCCGCTGGTTCTGCAGGGAACCTACCCGTAGGATGGGGACGTGCTCGGTACCTCGAACCTCTGCTGGTGGCCCGCCTGACGGCGGACCACCGATCGAGCACGCACTGATCCCACGGCCGCCCACGGGCGGCCGTTTCTCGTTGGTCGAGCTCGCGAGACCACGCCGGTGGGCCGACACCACCACCAGGAGCCCACCATGGACCGCAACCTCTCCCTCATCACTCCCACCGGGCGGCTGACGCTCGGCAACTACCTCGGCGCGCTGCGCGGCTTCGTCGCGGCGCAGGACTCGGCCAGGTCACCCGACGACTGCTTCTTCGGACTGTCCGACCTGCACGCCCTGACCACCCCGCAGGACCCGGGCGTCCTCCGGGCGACCATCGACGAGATGGCGACGCTGTTCCTCGCGGCCGGGCTGGACCCCACGCGGGTGACGCTGTTCCGGCAGAGCCAGGTGCCCGCGCACCGCGAGCTGGCCTACCTGCTGGAGTGCACGGCGTACACCGGCGAGCTGAGCCGGATGATCCAGTTCAAGGAGAAGGGACGGGGCGTGCCGTCCACGCGCGTCTCGCTCTACACCTACCCGGCGCTGATGGCGGCCGACATCCTGCTCTACCGGCCGTCGGTGGTGCCGGTCGGTGACGACCAACGCCAGCACGTCGAGCTCACACGGGACCTCGCGATCCGCTTCAACCACACCTACGGACCGGTGTTCGTGGTGCCCGAGGTGCGCACGCCCGCCGCGGGGGCGCGGGTGATGGACCTGCAGAGCCCGGAGAAGAAGATGTCGAAGTCGATCGACCCGGGTGTGGATGCCGGCGTGATCCGGCTCCTCGATCCGCCTGATGTGATCCGGCGCAAGGTGGCGCGGGCCGTGACCGACTCCGACACGGGCCCGGACGCGGTGCGGACTTCACGCGAGGCCAAGCCGGGGGTCACCAACCTGCTCGACATCCTGTCGGCCTGTGGTGGCTCGGCCGAGGGCATCACGACGTACGGCGCCCTGAAGGCGGCCGTCACCGAAGCCGTGGTCGCGACCCTCGAGCCGTTGCAGAAGGCGTACGCCGAGCTGGCCGACGACCCGGCGTACGTCGCCTCCGTCTTCGCCGACGGCTCCGCGCGGTGCCGGGAGGTGACGGCCTCCGTCCTCGCCGACGCGACGGCTGCGATGGGACTGTGAGGGCTTCGGTGGCGATCCCCGGTGAGCCGGGTATCGCCCCGCATATCAGGGGTTGCAAACGCGGACAAGCGCGGAGACTCCCTGACAAGTGGTGCCGGAGCGACGGCGATCAGGGGGTGTAGAGCCAGGCGTGGTTGGTCGGCTCGGCGCCGTCGGACCCGTAGGCGACGCCACCGAACGCGAGCAGCTGCCCGTCGGCCCAGCGCTGCCGAGACTCCGAGGTCGGGCTCGCCGTCGGGGCGCGGAAGTGTCCAGGCCCGTCCGTGCGCCACGTCGTACACCAGGCCCCAGCAGGCGGCCCACGGTCCAGGACCGATGGCGTTCGGCGACCACGGGTCCTCCGGCGTCTCGAGTGCGGACTCGGGGAGCGGAGCCCGATCGGCCGGTGGCCGGGTCGAGTGGTGCCGCCCGACGATGGGCCGCCCGGAAGCATGCGGTCCATGCCCTGATGTTGGCGTGAGTCGAAGTCGATCATCCGGTCGCCGGCCCAGGCCCAGTCGTTGCCCGCGATGTGTCGTCGCCGGAAACCGATGCCAGGAGGTGCCGTCGTAGAGGTCGGCGACCACGCCGTGACGGTTCCGGTCCGTTGATCGCGCGACGTGCCCGGTGACCACGGGCCCGTACGGCGTCGCGGTGATGCGCCGGTGGGTGAGCGGCGGCTCGATGGTCCTCGGGCGGCAGCATCGACCACTGGAAGGACCGCACGTCGTACACAGCCACCCGCCCGCCGACCAGGGCGTAGACCTTGGACCCGTACGCCGACGGGAGGTCACCGATCCCCTCCGGGACGTCATCGATCCGCGACCAGCGGTTGTGGTCCGGCTCGTAGGTGAACCAACGAGAGCCGCCCTGCCTCCAGTCGCGCAGCACGACCACCCCGTCCGCCACGACGAGTCGGTCGCCGGAACCCACCGGCACCGGGGCCGGTGGGATCTCGCGCCAGCTGTCCGTCCGCGGGTTGTACGCCGCCCCGTCGCTCAGCACCTTCGACGGCGAGGCACAGTCGGCGGTCGGAGGACAGGGATCTGTCTCGCCCCCGAGCACGATCACTTCCTGACCGGTCCACACGCTCTCGGCATACGCGCGTGGCGAGAGCGGCGCTGCGGGCAGCTCGCGCCACTCCCCACGACTGTCCGAGGGACCGATCGAGATCTGGCCGGTGCCGAGCAGCGAGCCCCCGATTGCCACCGCGACGACCGCCAGCGCAGCCCCGCCGACGGCGACACGGCGGCGTACTCGCAGGCGAGCCCCGGTGCGCCGAGCCGCGTCGAGGTCGCCGCCCGTCGCGTCCAGCCCATCCAGCCGCTCGGCGTACGTGTCCTTCAGCTGCTGCTCGAGGTCCATCACAGCCCCTCTCGGGTGCGGGTCGGTTGGTCGAGGCGACTCCGCAGCGTCGCCAGTGCCGCCGAGGCCTGCGACTTGACGGTGCCCGGGCGGCAGCCGAGCGCGTCGGCGATCTGCTGCTCACTGAGGTCCTCGTAGTACCGCAGCACGAGCACCGCCCGTTGCCGCGGCGGCAACGTCGACAGAGCTCGCCACATCTCGTCGTGCGCCGACGCGCCGTCGCTGCCGCCGGCCGAGATCAGGTCCGGCGGTTCGGCGCTCGTCACCTCGTGTCGGCGTCGGGCCAGCCGACGGTCGTTGAGCACCTCGTTGATCGTCATCCGGCGCAGATAGGCCTCGGGCGCTTCCATCCCGGAGATGCGGCGCCAGCTGCGGAACGCCTTGGCGAACGCGGTCTGGACGGCGTCCTCCGCGAGCCCGCGGTCACCGGAGACGGCGTACGCCGTGCGCACCAGGCGCGGCCAGAGCGCGGCGTAGACGTCGTCGTACTCCAGGACCGTCATGCCACCTCCCGACCTCTCTGCTCCCTGAACGTCGACGGGGACGAGAAAGGTTCGGTTCCGGTCACGGCAGGCGGATCCAGGCCCGATCGCCTTTCACGACCAGCGTGCGGCCGCCGATGCTCACGCGCGTGGACCCGTCGGGCGCCGCGGTCACGGGCGAGGTACGCGTCACCCGCGTCCGCCGCCACTCCAGACCGTTCCATCGATCGGCGACCAGCCGATGCGGGTGGCCGACCGGGTGCCCGGTGACGACCGTGCCCTCGCGGGACGCGGTGACGCTCGCCCGCCGCAGCGCTGGTCTCCGTGGATCGATCGGCCGCGTCGTCCAGCGTCCGAGCTGGACGCTGTAGACGGCGACCCGATGGCGGGACACGGCGTACACCTCCGAGCCGAACGCCGACGGCACCGAGAGGCGCCGGGGTACGTCGTGGAGACGCGACCACGTGGCCTCCCGCACGTCGTACCGCCACCAGGCGGCGGCTCCGGAGGGGGTGGGGTGACGGACCACGACGACACCGGCGGCGACCACCGCAGCGTCACGGTCGGAGAACGAGACCGGTGTGCGCAGACGGCGCCAGTTCCCGGTGCGCAGGTCGTACGCCGCGCCGTCGACGACCGGCACGCCCGCCCGGAGCCCGCCCAGCACCAGGACTCGATGCCCCGCAGGGACCCCGAGCGCATGGGTCCGTGGGACCAACGGCGGAGCGGGCAGCTCCTGCCAGTGGGAGTAGGACCGCGCCGTGACCGGTTGGCCGCTCCCGGACAGGAGGGCGACGCCGACGACGGCGGCGAGGGCGACCGCGAGTGACCGGTACGTCGTCCGACGGCCCATCGCAGCCTCCTCGGGTCAGGAGGCTAGTCGCGTCTGTCACGGTTTCATCATGAGATGTGGTCGAACCGTCACTTCTCACGGCGGGCTCACCGTGTGAAGCGACGGTTCAGCACCTTCACATGATGAAACCCCGCGAGGTCACGAGCCTTCGGCGAGCTCCGCGGACCGGTTGCGGGCGGCCTCCATCGCGGCCAGGAACGCCGCGCGCACCTTGTGCACCTCGAGCTCACGCAAGGCGGCGGCGGTCGTGCCTCCCGGTGAGGTGACCTGCTCGCGGAGGACGACCGGATGGCTCCCGGTCTCGCGCAGCATCTTCGCCGAGCCGACCAGCGTCTGGACGACGAGCTCGGTGGCCGTGGCACGCGGCAGACCCAGGTGGACCCCTGCCTCGATCATCGACTCGACGACGAAGAAGACGTACGCCGGCCCGGTGCCGGAGATGGCGGTGACGGCGTCCATCTGCTTCTCCGGGACCCGCAGCACCCGGCCGGTCGACCCGAGCAGCTCTTCGGCGATCGCCAGGTGGTCGTCGTCGCAGTGTGAGCCGGGTGCGATCGCGGCCATGCCCTCGTCGACCAGGGCCGGGGTGTTCGGCATGACCCGGACGACGGCGACACCGTCGGGCAGCCGCGACTCGAGGAAGGCGGTGGTGATGCCGGCCGCCAGCGACACGACGAGCTGGCCCGGCCGCACGGCCGGGGCGATCTCGTCGAGGAGCGACCCCATGTCCTGGGGCTTCACGACCAGCGCGATCGTGTCCGCGCCCTTGGTGGCGTCGAGGTTGGAGACGACGGAGACCCCGTACTTCTCCTGGAGCTCCTGCGCCCGCTCCGGGCGCTTCTCGCCGACGAGGAGCTCGGAGACGGGGCGGCCCCCGCGGATCAGCCCGGAGAGCAGGGTCTCGCCCATGACCCCGGCACCGATGATCGCCGTGGTGGTGGACATGCGCTGCCTGACTTCCTGGAGAGCTAGTTCTTCGAGATGAGCGAGCGGACGAAGAATGTCAGGTTCTGCGGTCGCTCCGCGAGACGTCTCATGAGGTACCCGTACCACTCGGTGCCGTAGGGAATGTAGACGCGCATCGTCTCGCCCTCGTCGGCCAGACGACGCTGCTCCTCGGGGCGGATGCCGTAGAGCATCTGGAACTCGTAGCTGCCTGCCGCGCGGCCGTTGCGGCTGGCCAGGGCCGAGGCGATCGTGATCATCCGCGGGTCGTGGGTCGCGATCATCGGGTAGCCCTGCCCGCCCAGCAGCACCTTGAGGCAGCGGACGTAGGACTTGTCGACCTCGAGCCGGCTCTGGAAGGCGACGTCCGCGGGCTCGTCGTACGCCCCCTTGCAGAGGCGCACCCGCGAGCCCTCGTAGGCCAGGGCGCGACAGTCGGCCTCGGTGCGGTGGAGGTAGGCCTGCAGGACGGCGCCGGTCTCGGGGAAGTCCTTGCGGAGCTCGCGCAGCGTCGCCAACGTCGCATCGGTGGTGGTGTGGTCCTCCATGTCGAGGGTCACCGTGGTGCCGGCGTTGCGGGCAGCACGGCAGATCGTGCGGGCGTTCTCCAACGCGATCTTGTCGCCCTGCGCGGCGATGGCCTGCCCGATCGCGGAGAGCTTCACCGAGACCTCGGCGTGCCGGGTCAGGCCGCGTGCCGAGAGCGCCTCCAGCGCGTCGACGTACGCCTGGACCGTGGCGTCGGCCTGATCGGTGTCGAGGGTGTCCTCGCCGAGGTAGTCGAGGGTGACCCGCAGGTGCTCCTCGACGAGGTCGGCGGTCGCGTGCACGGCGTCCTCGGTCTGCTCCCCCGGCACGTAGCTGCGCACGATGCCAGCCGAGACCGGCATGGTGCTGACCAGGCGTTTGATGCGACCGCTGCGGGCAAGCAGGAGCAGCGGCTGACGGAGGACCGACATGCCGGACAGGCTACTTCGTGGTCGGCAAGGGGCGTGGCGGGATGGTCAGGGCCTCAGGGAGTACGCCGACGCAGGAACGCCACCGCTTCGGGCTGGTAGGCATGCTCGGCCCAGTCGACCGGCCGGCCGCCGTACGTGTCGTCGGTGATCGTCGGGTCGGCCCCCGCCGCGAGCAGCGCGTCGATGCGGGCGAGGTCGCCCGCCCAGGCCGCATCGTGCAGGGCTGTGCGGCCGTCGACCTTGGCGTTGACGTCATCCGGCAGCCGCGTGGGGTCGCGCACGTCGACGCCGCCGACGTCGATGCCGTGCCGTGCGAGGAGCTCGAGCCGGTCCGTGAACCCGTGCTCGGCCGCCCACGTCACCTGACGGTCGAGCATCTCCGCCGGCGCCTCCATCGCATCGCCGAGCCGACGTCGCCAAGGACCTCGGTCGGGTCCGCCGAGACCGAAGCGGAACAGAACCTCGAGGTGCTCGATGCCCGGCGTGAACATCCGGTTGTAGAGCGACTGCCCGTCGTTGGCCTCGGCCCCGCGCTCCAGGAGCAGCGTCGCCAGCGCTACGTCGTACGCGTGCCGCGGCTGCCGACCCGGGCCCTGCTCGCCCTCGCCGAAGGCGCCCGTGATCGCGGTGAACGGCGTCGACAGCCCGCGCCACAGGTACCCGGCGTCGGGGTCCGCACCGGCGTCGAGCAGCGCGCGTGCGGCATCGAGCACCTCGTCCTCGCTCCGGCCGAGAGGGACGCGGGAGTAGCAGAGATAGAGCAGTGGCTCCCACCGGTGGGGCCCACCCGCTCCCCGAGCGAGGGACGGATCTCGAGCCAGGTGACGGCGTACGGCGTCGGGGTCGGCCGCAGCGGCAGCCGCCCAGATGCTCGTCGAGACGAGATCTGGGTGCTCGACGAGCAGGGTGGCGGCTCGCTCCCAGCGCGGCGGCTCGTCCTGCTCGTCGTACCGCAGGCAGCCCAGGACGCAGAACGCGTCGGCGGGGTCCAGGCCCTCCTCGGCGACCTGTGCCGGGTCGCGACTCAGGGGCCGGGCGGTCTCGATGTAGGCGACGAGGGCGGGCCAGCCGGCGAAGCCGCAGCGCCGGGCGACCGCGAGCTGCGCGTCGTGGAGACGGAGCGAGGCGGCGTCCGCCCGGTCCGGTCGCGGGTGCCACTCGGCGAGGAACGCGAGCGCGTCCGGATCGGCGGCTCGGGTGAGTCGCTGGAGCTTGCGCGCTTCGTCGCGCAGCTTGTCCAGCGAGGGTGAGTCGGGCAGCGAGCTGGCCATCGGGGACCCCTTCCGTGCGTCCGGCGTCCGCGAGGTCGGACCGGAAAGGGAGGTCGGACTCTGAGGTGGAGCAGCAGGGAGGCTGAGCCTCTTCGAGCGGACGTCGGGCGTTCCTGCGCGCCTCGCCCGATGGTACGCCGGACGGCGAGCCGGTCAGGACCGGAAGTGCCGCCGCGCGAACTCGAGCGACTCGCGCAGGTCGGCCTCGCGCTCGTCGCGGGTGGTCGCCTTGCGGGTGTTGATCTCCAGCACGATGTGACCGCCGAAGTGGATGCTCGAGAGGTACTCCAGGAAGCCCTGGGCGTCCATGGCACCCCGGCCGGGCACGAGGTGTTCGTCCTTCGGCGAGCCCGACCCGTCGGTCAGGTGGACGTGACGCAACCGCTCCCCCAGCCGCTCGGCCATGTCGACCGGCGAGCTCTGCGCGATCGCCGCATGAGAGAGGTCGACGGTGGTGTTCGCGTAGTTCTCCTCGGACGGGTCCCATCCCGGGAGGTACATCTCCACACCGCGACGGGCAGACGCGCGCCACGGGTACATGTTCTCGACGGCGAAGGCCAGGCCGGTCGACTCCTCGAGGGCCGCGATGCCGTCGACGAACCCCGCGGCGTACTCCCGCTGCCACCGGAACGGCGGGTGCACGACGACGACGTCGGCGCCGACGGCGTGCGCCATCTCCGCGGAACGCTCGAGCTTGCCCCAGGGGTCGGTGCCCCAGACGCGCTGCGTGAACAGCAGGCACGGCGAGTGGATCGCGCAGATCGGCAGGTCGTGATGGTCGGAGAGCTGCTTGACCGCCGTCGTCTGCTGGCTGAGGGCGTCGATGCCGACCATCACCTCGACGGCGTCGTACCCCAACGAGCTCGCGTAGCTGAACGCGTGGGCGCTCGACTCGGGATAGACCGACGCCGTGGAGAGGGCGACCAGGCTCACCGGTCTCCCTTGTCCGGGGCCGACTCGGGGAGCTGGTCGAGGCGCTCGAGGATCACGCCCTCGCGGAGAGCCCAGGGGCACACCTGGAGCTCGGCGAGGTCGAAGATGTCCATCACGGCCTCCGCCACCAACGCGCCCGGGACGATCTGGTGGGTGCGGCTCGGCGAGACACCGGGCAACGTCGCGAGGTCCGCAGGATCCATCTCGATCAGCCGCGGGATCCAGTCCTGGAGATCGGCGAGGGCCAGGGTGCGTGCGACCAGGGGGCCCGCCTCGCTCGGGGCCGCGCCGCAGATGCGCGCCAGCGAGCGGAAGGTCTTCGAGGTGGCCGCGGCGATGTGGGGTGGCCCTGCTCGCAGGAGGTGCCCCGCGTCGGTGGCGATGTCGGCGCGGATCTTCTTGCGAAGGGCGCGGATCTGCGCCACGTCCGGCGGGCCTTCGTCGAAGTAGTCGCGGGCGAGCCGGGCAGCGCCGAGCGGGATCGACCACGCCACGTCGGGTTCCTCGTCCGCCCCGCCCGCGATCTCCAGCGAACCGCCGCCGATGTCGAAGACCGCCAGCCGCCCGGCCGACCACCCGAACCACCGGCGTACGGCGAGGAAGGTCAGCCGCGCCTCGTCCTCGCCGGGCAGGACGGCGATGCGCACGCCGGTCTCGTCGGCGACGTGGTCGAGGACGGCGTCGCTGTTGCCGGCGTCGCGGACCGCCGAGGTCGCGAACCCGAGCATGTCCTGCGCGCCCTTGTCCTCGGCGACGACGACGGCGTCGGCGACGAACTTGGTCAGCGCCTTGATCCCGCCCTGCGTGATCTCGCCGTCCTCGAGGTGCTCGGCGAGCCGTAGCGGCTCCTTGTGGGAGTACGCCGGCAGCGGCGCCGCGCCGCGATGTGCGTCGACGACGAGGAGGTGCCCTGTATTGGAGCCGATGTCGAGGACGCCGAGGCGCATGGGCCGAATCTACTGCGAGGACGAACGCGACCTAGTCTTGTCGGGTGCCAGAGGTCGATCTCGTCTTTCCGCGTGCCTTCGTCGAGTTCGTCGACCCGGGCGACGGAGACCAGGTCTTCAAGTGCGACCTGACGTGGCTGACCTCGCGCTACACGTGCATCTTCGGTCAGGGCTGCCACGGGATCTACGCCGAGTCGCCCGACGTCGGGTGCTGCACCCTCGGGGCACACTTCGCGGACAAGGCCGACGAGAAGCGGGTCTCGTCGTACGTCGACCAGCTCGGGCCCGACCTGTGGCAGTTCCACCCGAGCGGGAAGCCCGGGAAGGTCAAGAAGGCGGACTGGATCGAGAAGGACGAGGAGGGCGAGCGCAAGACGAAGGTCGTCGAGCACGACGGTCAGTCGGCGTGCATCTTCCACAACCGCCAGGACTTCCCGACCGGCGCCGGCTGTGCCCTGCACTCGCTGGCGTTGCAGCAGGGACGCAACCCGCTCGAGACCAAGCCCGACGTCTGTTGGCAGCTCCCGATCCGCCGGACCTTCCGCACGATCAAGCGGCAGGACGACACGTCGTACACCGAGGTGACGATCAGCGAGTACGACCGCCGCGGCTGGGGACCGGGCGGCCATGACCTCGACTGGTACTGCTCGGGCAACACCGAGGCGCACGTCGCGCGCGATGCCCTCTACGTCACGAACGAGCCGGAGCTCGTCGAGCTGATGGGACGACCGGCGTACGACGAGCTCGTGACGCACTGCGAACGCCACCTCGCCGCACGCGATCGACTGGCGATCCATCCGGCGGATCCGAGCGAGGACCGTCCGAAGCGGCGTTAGCCGGAGCGGACGGCCGCAGCGGACCGCAGACCGACCGCTTGTACCACCGTCTCGACGTCGAGAGACTCCGACCCCCTGTCGGGATCGGCCCACGTCGTGGCGCAGAATGCTCGGCATGCGCCTGGACCATCTCAGCTACGCCGCCGGACCGGACGGCCTCGCCGGCACCGCCCAGCGCATCGGGGGGTTGCTCGGTCGTGACTTCCTCGAGGGTGGCATCCACCCTCGATTCGGCACGCGCAACATGGTCCTGCCGCTCTCGGACCACACCTACCTCGAGGTGGTCGAGGTGCTCGACCACCCCGCCTCCGACAAGGCTCCGTTCGGTCAGGCCGTGCGCGCTCGTTCTGCTCTCGGCGGCGGCTGGCTCGGCTGGGTCGTGGCGGTCGACGACATCGCCAAACTCGAGCACCGGCTCGGTCGCGAGTCGGTCGCGGGCAACCGTCGTCGCCCCGACGGCACCGAGCTGCTCTGGAAGCAGATCGGCGTCAACGGCCTGATCTCCGACCCGCAGCTGCCGTTCTTCGTGCAGTGGCTGAGCCCCGACACGTTGCACCCGTCGATCGGCGGCGTCGACGACTGGTCGCTCGCCTGCCTCGAGATCGCCGGAGACCCGCAGCGCGTGAGCGAGTGGCTCGGCGAGACGGTCGAGGCGCCGCTCGAGGACGTCAAGGTCGAGTGGGTCGCGCCGCACGGCACGCCGGGCATCATCGCCGCCCAGTTCCAGACCCCGAGCGGGTTGGTCCGGGTCTGACTGACGTACCGCGGGGGACGGTCCCCAGCCCGAACATCTGGGAGCACCCCGCGACGTACGAGATCGAGAACCGCGCGGTCGACCGCGACGGTGTGATCGAGCAGGCGATGTCGTCGGTCGCTTCGTGGTCGGGGCGGGAGGTGCTCGACCTCGGATGCGGGTCGGGCTTCCACCTGCCGCGGTTCGCCTCCTCGGCATCGCGGGTGTACGGCGTGGAGCCGCACCCTGCGTTGCTGCGGCTGGCCGCGCGGCGTACCCGGTCGCTGGCGAACGTGACGTTGTTGGCCGGGACCGCCCAGGCGGTGCCGTTGCCCGACGCGTCCGTCGACATGGTCCATGCCCGGTGGGCGTACTTCTTCGGGCCGGGGTGCGAACCGGGGCTGCTCGAGCTGGCACGCGTCGTACGCCGGGGCGGGACGGCGTTCGTGATCGACAACGATGCGACGCGCTCGACGTTCGGCCGATGGTTCCGGCGCGGGTATCCCGGGATCGACCCGGTCGCCGTCGAGCGCTTCTGGGCGATCCCAGGGCTGGACCCGTGTGCCACTCGACATCGACTGGTGCTTCGACGACCGCGCCGAGCTGGAGGCCGTCGTACGCATCGAGTTCAGCCCCGAGCTCGCCGACGAGATCCTCGCCGAGCACACCGGGACGACGGTCGACTACGCGGTCAACCTCTGGTGGCGGAGGTTCTGACTCACTGACTCACCGGCCCCACCCGCAGCACCCGATGACCCGACCCGGAACTTCGTGGGGGTTCCAGAGGCCCACCCGAGCGGTTTCCCCCGCCTGAGCGGGGGAAACCCGCCCGACCACCCACCTACCCCGTCGACAACCGCACCGCCAGCGTCGGCGAGAGCAGCACCCCCGGACCGGCGACGGGAGGAGTCGAGAGGAGGCCCTCCAGCGCCTTCACCAGCTCGACGGCGACGTCCTCCAACGGCTGCCGGACGGAGGTGAGACCACCCGGCACCACCTGGGCGACCTGGGAGTCGTCGAAGCCGACGACGGCGACGTCGTGGCCCCAGTGGATGCCGCGGTCACCCAGCGCGTGGAGCACCCCCATCGCCAAGGTGTCGGAGGCACACACGAACGCCGTCGGCGAGGCCTCGTCGAGCAGCACCGACGCCGCCTCGCGTCCGGACGACACGGTGTCCTCGACGCGGGAGGCCAGTCCGGTGGTCGGCAGGTCGCGGGCGTGCATCGCGCGGGTCCATCCGGACCGTCGGTCCTCGCCGATGAAGGAGTCCTTGCGCCAACCGATCCAGGCAATACGCGTGTGTCCCTTGTCGAGCAGGTGCTGGGTGGCGAGCTCGGTGCCGGCGGCCCCGTCGACGTCGACCCACGCGTGCGTGGCCTCGGGGTTGTCCCAGGGGCGACCGAACGCGACGAAGGGCGCCCGTCGCTGGGTGAGCCAGGCCGACTGGGGGTTGCCGAGATAGGTGTCGGTCACGATGAACGCGTCGACGGCGGTCGAGCGGAGGAGGTCGTCGTACCCGTCGACGGCGTCGTCCTCGGACGATCCCGCGAAGAGCAGGAGGTGGTAGCCGCTGTCACCCGCCGTCTCGACCAGCGTGTGCACGAAACGGTCCATCGTGGCGTTGGCCGTGCCCTCCTGCGCCGGGTTGAACTTCATGCCGATCAGGTGCGAGGCGCGCGTCCGCAGGTTGCGCGCGGCGCGGTTGGGCGAGTAGCCCAGCTCGGCGATCGCGTCCTGCACGCGGGCAAGGGTGTCGGGCCGGAGCAGCTCGGGGTTGTTGACGGCGTTCGAGACCGTCTGGCGCGAGACGCCGGCTCGCTCCGCGACGTCGGCGAGCGTCGGAGGCGTGAGCGAGAGACGCCCGGACCACGCCATCGAGATCCCCCTCTTGATCGATCCAAGTGGAGGATACCGTCCACGACTCGGCTCGGTGACCGGTACATCCGCACGGGTACGGCGCGTCGCGTCGTCGCTGTCGGAGCCTGTCGGTGGCGCCCTCTAGCGTTCCCGCCATGTCCAAGACCCCGCGACCGTCCTACCAGTGCTCCGAGTGCGGGTGGACGTCCGCGAAGTGGGCCGGGCGGTGCGGCGAGTGCCAGGCCTGGGGGTCCGTGGCCGAGGCCGTGATGATCCGCACGGCGCCGCGCGCGATCCGAGCCGAGGCGGGTCCGGTGACCACGGCGGCGCTGCCGATCGCGCAGGTCTCGGTGGAGGCCTCGGCGTTCCGCAGCAGCGGGGTGCCCGAGCTCGACCGCGTCCTCGGCGGGGGTCTGGTGCCGGGGGCCGCGATCCTGCTGGCCGGCGAGCCCGGCGTCGGCAAGAGCACGCTCCTGCTGGAGGTCGCCGCGCAGACCTCGCGCTACCAACGGCGCACCCTCTACGTCACCGGCGAGGAGTCGGCGTCCCAGGTGCGCCTGCGGGCCGACCGCACGGGTGGTGTGCACGAGGAGCTCTACCTCGCGGCCGAGACCGACCTCGGGGCGATCCTGACCCACGTCGAGCAGGTGCGGCCCGAGGTGCTGGTGGTCGACTCGATCCAGACCATGAACGCGTCGGGCCTCGACGGCGTGCCGGGCGGCGTCACCCAGGTCAAGGAGGTCGCCGCCGCGTTGATCCGGGTCGCCAAGACGCGCAACATCACCACGATCATCGTCGGCCACGTGACCAAGGACGGCTCGATCGCCGGGCCGAGGGTGCTCGAGCACGTCGTCGACGTCGTGCTCCACTTCGAGGGCGACCGCAACTCCCGGTTCCGCATGGTCCGCGCGATGAAGAACCGCTTCGGCCCGATCGACGAGGTCGGTTGCTTCGACCTCGGCGCCGATGGCATCACGGCGGTGACCGACCCGACCGGCCTCTTCGTGGAGAACCACCAGGCCCGCGTGCCGGGCACCTGTGTCGCGGTGTCGATG
Source organism: uncultured Actinomycetota bacterium (assembly GCA_963759515.1). Taxonomy (GTDB): domain Bacteria; phylum Actinomycetota; class Actinomycetes; order Propionibacteriales; family Nocardioidaceae; genus Nocardioides. The sequence continues at coordinate 299,282 of CAVWZR010000022.1, forward strand.
GAGGGGCGCCGGCCGATGCTCGCCGAGGTCCAGGCCCTGGTCACCAAGAGCCCGCTGGAGCGACCACGTCGTACGACGTCCGGCCTCGACTCGTCGCGGGTCGCGATGATCCTGGCCGTGCTCCAGCAGCACTGTCGCATCGCGCTCTTCTCCGAGGACGTCTTCGTCTCGTCGGTCGGCGGGGCCCGTCTGACCGAGCCCGCCAACGACCTCGCGATCGCGATCGCTCTCGCGTCGGCCGCCACCGGGATGTCGCCACCCCAGGGTGTCGTCGCCCTCGGCGAGATCAGCCTGGCGGGCGAGGTGCGCAAGGTGCGCGACCTCCCCCAGCGCCTCGCCGAGGCCGCCCGACTCGGGTTCCGCGTGGCCGTCGCGCCCGTCGGCGACCGCAACGCCCAGCCCGCTCGGCGCACGGTCGACGGCATGACCGTGCTCGAGGTCGCCGACCTGCCCGGCGCTCTGGCGGCCCTCCGACTCGCCGCCACCCGCCGTACGACGACGCGCGAGCCCGACTGACCCGCTTGCACAACCTCCGGCGCCGGTCGATCCTGCCGGTATGCCCGCCGACGCATCAGACGCCCTGACCGACGCCATCGGACGCGCCCGCGCGGTGCCTATCGGCGACCACGGCTTCCTCAGCGACGGCGAGGTCTCCGCGCTGCTCGCGCCCGACGGCTCGGTGTCGTGGATGTGCGTCCCGAGGTTCGACGCCCCCAGCGTGTTCGGGTCGATCCTCGGCGCCCGCGCAGGCAAGTTCCGGATCGCGCCGTTGGACGTCAACGTCCCGGCGAGCCGTCGCTACCTGCCCGGCACGATGATCCTGGAGACCAGCTGGGGCACGCAGACCGGTTGGATCATCATCCGCGACGTCCTGCTCGTCGGGCCGTGGCACCACACGGCGGACCGCTCGCGGACCTACCGGCGTACACCGAACGACTACGAGGCCGAGCACATCCTGCTGCGGACGATCCGGTGCGTCTCGGGTGAGGTGCAGACCGTCCTCGACTGCGAGCCGGTCTTCGACTACGGCCGGTCGCTGGCGAGCTGGGAGTACACCGGCGAGAGCTACCACCAGGGCACCGCCGTCTCGACGAGCGAAGGAAGCGACGTCCACCTCACGTTGACCACCGACATGTCGCTGGGCTTCGAGGGTGGCCATGCCGGGTCGCGGACCCTGCTCAAGGAGGGCGACGTCCGGTTCGTCGCGCTGTCGTGGGGTGGGGCGGAGCCGCCCACGACGTACGACGACGCCTACGAGCGACTGGTCTGGACCGCGCACCACTGGCAGCACTGGCTGGCGCGCGGCCGCTTCCCCGACCACCCGTGGCGCAGCTACCTCCAGCGCAGTGCGCTCACCCTGAAGGGCCTGACGTACGCCCCGACCGGCGCCGTCACCGCCGCGGGGAGCACGTCGTTGCCCGAGACACCGGGTGGCAACCGCAACTACGACTACCGCTACGCGTGGATTCGCGACGCGACGTTCGCGTTGTGGGCGATGTACTCGCTGGGACTCGACTGGGAGGCCGTGGACTTCTTCGAGTTCATCGCCGACATGGCCGGCGGCGACCAGGACCTCCAGATCATGTACGGCATCGGCGGCGAGCGGGAGCTGCAGGAGTTCGAGCTCGACCACCTCCCGGGCTATGCGAACTCCCGGCCCGTCCGGATCGGCAACGCGGCGTACTCGCAGAAGCAGCACGACGTGTGGGGTGCCCTGCTCGACTCGGTGTACCTGCACTCGAAGGCCGCCGACCATCTCGACAACCGCATCTGGCCGATCCTCGACAAGCAGGTCGGCGAGGCGCTCAAGCACTGGCGCGAGCCCGACGCCGGGATCTGGGAGGTACGTGGCGAGCCGAAGCACTTCACGTCGTCGAAGATCATGTGCTGGGTCGCCGTCGACCGTGGCGCGAAGCTCGCCCGGATGAACGGCGACGGCGGCAAGGCCTCCGAGTGGGAGCTCGCGGCCGAGGAGATCAAGCAGGACATCCTCGACAACGGCGTCGACGAGCGCGGCGTCCTGACCCAGTACTACGGCGGTACGTCGCTCGACGCGTCGCTGCTGCTGGCTCCGCTGCTCCGCTTCCTGCCGCCCGACGACCCGCGCATCCGGGCGACGGTGATGGCGATCCGAGACGAGCTCACCGTGGACGGCCTGGTGCTGCGCTACAAGGTCGAGGAGACCGACGACGGGTTCAGCGGTGAGGAGGGGACGTTCACGATCTGCTCCTTCTGGCTGGTCTCGGCACTGTGCGAGATCGGGGAGCACCAGCTCGCGCGGCAGCTGTGCGCGAAGCTGCTGTCGTTCGCCGGCCCGCTGGAGCTCTACGGCGAGGAGATCGACCCCCACAGCGGGCACCACCTCGGGAACTTCCCACAGGCCTTCACCCACCTGGCCCTGATCAACGCCGTCCTCCACGTGATCGCGGAGGAGACCGACGGCGAGGTGCCATCACCGGCGGGCTCGTGATCACGCCCTACACTGACGCCGCACACTGACGAGGGGAGGCCCGGTGCCAGGCGCCACGGGGACCGACGACACGATGCGCATGCGCGAGACGCTGTCGCAGATCGCTCCCGGCACGGCCCTGCGCGACGGGCTCGAGCGCATCCTGCGCGGGCGTACCGGCGCACTGATCGTGCTCGGCCATGACAAGGTCGTCGAGTCGATCTGCACCGGTGGCTTCACCCTCGACGTGCCGTTCACCGGCAACGGCCTCCGCGAGCTGGCCAAGATGGACGGCGCGATCATCATCGACCGCGAGCTCACCCGCATCACACGTGCGGCCGTGCACCTGATGCCCGACCCTTCGATCCCGTCCGAAGAGACCGGCACGCGCCACCGCACGGCCGACCGCGTGGCGCGACAGACCGGGTTCCCGGTGATCTCGGTGTCGCAGTCGATGCAGATCATCGCGGCGTACGTCGGGGAGATCCGGCACGTCATCGAGGGCTCGGCGCAGATCCTGTCGCGAGCCAACCAGGCGCTGGCGACGCTCGAGCGCTACAAGCTGCGCCTCGACGAGGTCTCGGCGACCCTGTCGGCCCTCGAGATCGAGGACCTGGTGACGGTCCGCGACGTCGCCGTCGTCGCCCAGCGGCTCGAGATGGTCACCCGCATCGCCAGTGAGATCGAGGACTACGTGCTCGAGCTCGGTACCGACGGGCGACTGCTGTCGCTCCAGCTCGAGGAGCTGGTCACCGGAGTCGACCAGGAGCGGGAGCTCGTCGTACGCGACTACCTGCCGTCGGGACGGCGTGCCAAGGGACCCGAGGCCGCGCTCGCCCGGCTCGAGGGGATGTCGTCGATCGACCTGGTCGACCCGGCCTCCGCCTCCCGCGCGCTCAGCCTCGGCGAGCACCTCGACGGTGCGGTCGCACCTCGCGGCTACCGCCTGCTCGCCAAGGTGCCGCGACTGCCACCGACGGTCGTCGAGCGCCTCGTGGAGCACTTCGACACCCTGCAGAAGCTGCTGTCGGCCGGCGTCGAGGACCTCCAGGCCGTCGACGGCGTCGGGGAGCTGCGCGCCCGCAGCGTCCGCGAAGGCCTCTCGCGCCTCGCCGAGTCCTCGATCCTCGAGCGCTACGTCTGACGGATTCCCCGCCCAGTCGGGTGATCCGCCGCGGCGACACCCCGACGATCAGTGGTGGGAGTGGTGCTTCTTCTTGCCGTGGCCGTGGTCGTTGCCATGGCCGTGGTGCCGGTGGGGGTGTGCGGTCTTGGTGATCTCGGCCGGCGACGGGGCGCTGAGCACGAACGTGACGTCCTGCGGCTGGCCGGCCAGGGCCGCTACGTCCAGGTGGTAGGTCCCGGGTAGGGCCCACTCCGTGCGCACCGGACATCCGGGCTCGGACCGGCGGGCGTCCCAGGTCAGCTTCACCCGGGTCGGCTCGGCCTGACGGAGCGTGAGGTCCTCGCTCGCGATGGCCTTCGGACACTCGCCGGTGGTCCAGATCAGGTCGCGGCCCGAGGTGATCTTGAGCGCCATGGTCTTCCCCGACAGCGTCCAGGTGCAGGCCGGAGTCTCGAGGCTGGAGATGTCCAGCACGAGCTTGATGTCACTCCCGGCGATCGGCTTCGGCACCGACGGCGTGATGGCGACGTCGCTGGCCGCGCAGGGTCCCGAGGGCATCGCGGCCGGAGTGACGGGGTCGTCGACCTTCTTCCGGTGGTGCTTTCCGTCGCCGCCAGGACGAGGTGTCCCGCTCGTGGTGGAGGTGGAGTCGGAGGGCCCGGTGTCGGCCACGTTCGTGGCGGTGTCTCCGCCGGAGCCGTCGCTCGAGCCGCCGAGCATCTTGGCGATGCCGACGACGAGCAGCATCGCGATGCCGAGCACCATCAGCCGGCGTACCCAGTAGACGCGGGCCGGGAGCCGTCCTCGCGTCGAACCTGTCATGCAGTCACGCTAATCAGAGCAACCCGTCGCGCACGGTTGCCACTCTGAGCGAGGACGTCTGATCTCGGGGCAGGGGTTCTACGATCGCCACGTGCCGGACCTCCACGCGCCCGCTGCTGGAGTGGTACGACGCGCACGCCCGCGAGCTGCCGTGGCGGAGTCCGGAGGCGTCTGCGTGGGGCGTCATGGTCTCGGAGTTCATGCTCCAGCAGACGCCCGTCGCACGCGTGCTTCCGGTGTACGACGCGTGGCTCGCCCGCTGGCCGGCCCCGGCCGACCTCGCCGCAGAGCCGTCGGGCGAGGCGATCCGCGCGTGGGGGCGGCTCGGCTATCCGCGCCGCGCGGTCCGGCTGCATGCTGCCGCGACCGTGATCCGCGACGACCACGACGGCCGGGTGCCGGACTCGTTCGAGGCGCTCCGGTCGCTGCCGGGTGTCGGCGACTACACGGCCTCGGCGGTCTTGGCCTTCGCGTTCGGGCGACGCCAGCCCGTGCTCGACACGAATGTCCGGCGGGTGCTCACCCGCCTGGTCGGCGGCTCCGAGTTCCCGCCACCTGCCGTCACCGTCGCCGAGAAGACAGTCGCGACCGGGCTGCTGCCCGACGACGATGCGACCGCGGCCACGTGGTCGGTGGCCCTCATGGAGCTCGGCGCCCTCGTCTGCACCGCGGCTTCTCCTCGGTGCAACGCCTGCCCCGTGCACGACGCCTGCGCCTGGCGCGCGGCCGGCCACCCGGCGTACGACGGCCCGCCCCGGCGCGGACAGGCGTGGTCCGGCACCGACCGACAGTGCCGTGGCCGGCTCATGGCGCTCGCCCGCGAGACGCGGGGCCGGGTGAGTCCTCGCCGGATGGCGCAGGCCTGGGCCGACGACGCACAACGTGCCCGCTGCCTCGAGTCCCTCCTCGCCGACCGACTGCTGGTGCGGTCGGGCCCCGGCTACTCCTTGCCGGAGTGATCGCCCCAGCGGGCGACGACCGCGTCCGCCAGGTCTCTGACCGTCCGCTTCAGCTGGGCCTCGGAGTCCAACGGCTCGTCGAGCTGCAGACCCATGAAGGCCGCATCCACCAGCACGGTCGCCTGGCGGGCCGCCGCTCGGGTCAGGCCGGCACGCTCGAAGTGGCCGGACACCGCCGCGACCCACTCGGCGTTGGTCTCCCGCACGGTGGTCGCGTAGGGCTCCCGCCCGAACAGACCGAGCGCGGCCGCCTCGACGTACAGCCGCTGACAGCGCTCCTGCGGGCCGGTCGTGACGGCCCGCCACAGCTCGATGACCGCTGACCGCACGTCGCGCGGGGTGGGCAGCTCACGCAGGCTCTGCGCGGACCGGCCGACGGTCCTGCGGAGGATCGTCGCGACCAGGTCGTCCTTGTCGTCGAAGTGATACAGCAGCATGCGGTCGCTGGTGCCGAGCGCCTGGGCGAGCGGGCGGAGGCTGAGCCCGATCAGCCCGTGCTCCAGCGCGTAGTCGGTCGCCGCCTCGGCGAGCTCCTCACGGCGTGTGGCCACCGGCACACCCTATCCAGGACAAATCCTTGGATCGGGGAATGTAGCGGGCGCTACACTCGTTCTTGTAGCAAGTGCTACACCACACGAGAGAGTGATGATCATGTTGAGCCCGTTCGTCGTCCTGCTTGCCGCGATCGGCATCGAGGTCGGCGCCACCGCTGCGCTTCCCCGCACCCGGGGCTTCCACGACCTGTTCTGGTCGGTCCTGGTGATGGGTGGCTATGCCCTGTCCATCTGGCTCCTGGCCGTCGTGGTCCGCCAGATGTCCGTCTCGGTGGCGTATGCCCTCTGGTCCGGGCTCGGTACGGCGGCCATCGCCGCGGTCGGCGTGCTCACGATGGGTGAGCGCATGGATGCGGTCAAGCTGACCGCCCTGGCCCTGATCATCGTCGGCGTCGTCGTCCTCAACCTGCACAGCACCGCCCACTGATCGCCGAGTCGTCAGATGACGACTCGGCGCAATTTCGATGTCACTTTGCGCCGACTCGGCGCACCTGGGACGTCACTTTGCGCCGACTCGGCGAAGAGCCCGGCCACCCTGCGTGGGTGACCGGGCTCTTCGCAGTGAGCTTCGGTTGAGCTTCGGTGAGCGCTGACCGAGCGGACCGAGGTCCTACTCGGGGCCGGTGGCCTTCTCGACGTCCGTCGGTCCCGGGGTCTCGTCGTCGCCTTCGCCGCGCCCGTCGGGGCCCGGGGACGGCTCGGCGCCCACGGTCTCCAGCGGGGGCAGGTCGGGCAGCTCGGCCATCTTCTGGCCCTTGAAGGTGAACTGCGCCTCCTCACCCTCGCCCTCGACGCCGACCAGGACGATCTGTCCGGGGCCGACCTCGCCGAAGAGCATCTTCTCCGCCAGGGTGTCCTCGATCTCGCGCTGGATCGTGCGACGCAGCGGCCGCGCGCCGAGCACGGGGTCGAAGCCCCGGGTCGCCAGCAGGTTCTTCGCCGCCTGGGTGAGCTCGAGGCTCATGTCGCGGTCCTTCAACCGGAGCTCGACGCCCGCGATCATGTTGTCGACCATGTGGACGATCTGCTCCTGCGACAGCGGCGGGAACACGATGATCTCGTCGACGCGGTTGAGGAACTCCGGGCGGAAGTGCTGCTTGAGCTCCTCCTGCACCTTGTTCTTCATCCGCTCGTAGGAGCCCGCGGTGTCCTGGCTCTGGGCGAAGCCGAGGTTCATGCCCTTGGCGATGTCCTTCGTGCCGAGGTTGGTGGTCATGATGATCACGGTGTTCTTGAAGTCCACGACCCGGCCCTGGGAGTCGGTCAGACGACCTTCCTCCAGGATCTGCAACAGGCTGTTGAAGATGTCCGGGTGGGCCTTCTCGACCTCGTCGAACAGCACCACGGAGAACGGCTTGCGGCGCACCTTCTCGGTGAGCTGGCCGCCCTCCTCGTAGCCGACGTAGCCCGGCGGCGAGCCGAACAGCCGAGAGACGGTGTGCTTCTCGCTGAACTCGCTCATGTCGAGCTGGATCAACGCGTCCTCGTCGCCGAAGAGGAACTCCGCCAGCGTCTTGGACAGCCACGTCTTACCGACGCCGGACGGGCCGGCGAAGATGAACGAGCCGCCGGGACGCTTCGGGTCCTTCAGGCCGGCACGGGTACGCCGGATGGCCCGGCTGAGGGCCGCGACAGCCTGGTCCTGGCCGATGACCCGCTTGTGGAGCTCGTCCTCCATCTTGAGCAGCCGCGTGGACTCCTCCTCGGACAGCTTCACGATCGGGATGCCCGTCGCCACGGCGAGGACCTCGGCGATCAGCTCCTCGTCGACCTCTGCGACCTCGTCGAGGTCGCCGGCGCGCCACTGCTTCTCACGCTCGACCTTGGCCGCCGTGAGCTGCTTCTCCTCGTCGCGGAGCTTGGCCGCGGCCTCGAAGTCCTGACCGTCGATCGCGGCCTCCTTGCGCTGCCGCACCTCGGCGATCTTGTCGTCGAACTCGCGCAGGTCGGCGGGTGCCGTCATCCGGCGGATGCGCAGCCGCGACCCGGCCTCGTCGATCAGGTCGATCGCCTTGTCGGGCAGGAAGCGGTCGGAGATGTAGCGGTCGGCCAGCGTCGCCGCCGAGACCAGGGCCTCGTCGGTGATCGTCACCCGGTGGTGCGCCTCGTAGCGGTCGCGCAGGCCCTTGAGCATCTCGATCGTGTGGGCGATCGACGGCTCGGCGACCTGGATCGGCTGGAAGCGACGCTCGAGCGCGGCGTCCTTCTCGAGGTACTTGCGGTACTCGTCGAGGGTCGTCGCGCCGATGGTCTGCAGCTCGCCGCGCGCCAGCATCGGCTTGAGGATGCTGGCCGCGTCGATCGCGCCCTCGGCCGCACCGGCACCGACCAACGTGTGGATCTCGTCGATGAACAGCACGATGTCGCCGCGGGTGCGGATCTCCTTCAGCACCTTCTTCAGGCGCTCCTCGAAGTCACCGCGGTAGCGCGAGCCGGCCACCAGCGCGCCGAGGTCGAGGGTGTAGATCTGCTTGTCCTTGAGCGTCTCCGGCACGTTGCCGCGGACGATGTCCTGTGCCAGGCCGGCCACGATCGTGGTCTTGCCGACGCCGGGCTCTCCGATCAGCACCGGGTTGTTCTTGGTACGTCGGCTCAGGATCTGCATGACGCGCTCGATCTCCTGCTCGCGCCCGATGACCGGGTCGAGCTTGGACTCTCTGGCGTCCTGGGTGAGGTTCCTTCCGAACTGGTCGAGCACCAGCGACGAGGACGGGGTGTCCGCGGGTGCGCCCGCCGTCGCGGCCTGAGCCCCGGACTGCTCCTTGCCCTGGAAGCCGCTGAGCAGCTGGATGACCTGCTGGCGCACGCGGTTGAGGTCGGCGCCGAGCTTCTGCAGCACCTGGGCAGCGACGCCCTCGCCCTCACGGATCAGGCCGAGCAGAATGTGCTCGGTGCCGATGTAGGAGTGGCCGAGCTGGAGCGCTTCGCGCAGCGACAGCTCGAGGACCTTCTTGGCGCGCGGGGTGAAGGGGATGTGACCGCTCGGGGCCTGCTGGCCCTGACCGATGATCTCCTCGACCTGCGCACGCACGGCCTCCAGGGAGATGTCCAGGCTCTCGAGAGCCTTCGCGGCGACACCTTCGCCCTCGTGGATCAGGCCGAGCAGGATGTGCTCGGTGCCGATGTAGTTGTGGGAGAGCATGCGGGCCTCTTCTTGGGCCAGCACGACCACCCGGCGGGCTCGGTCTGTGAACCGCTCGAACATGCCTATCGCTCCTCGTCGAAGGAAATCAGGGGACGCCCTGCTCAGGGGCGGCGGGCGTCACCTTTTCCAACTGGTCCTCCAGCCTACGTGTTCCCAGGCCTCCGTACCCGTCGTCCGCTCACAGCGAACGTGTCCGGGTCGGTTGCCCGCAGGAACGACGAAGGGCCGCCCGAGCACTTGCGGGCGACCCTCGATCGCTGTCGTGTCCAGACGGCTCAGTGAGCCGCTTCGAAGGCCTCGCGTACGTCGGAGGGGATGCGGCCACGGTCGGGGACCTTGTGGCCGTTGGAGCGGGCCCAGTCACGGATCTCGCGGGCGCTCGTGCCCACCTGAGTGCGGCGCTTCGCACCGCTGCGGCCTCCGGCCCGGCGGCCGGCGGCGACGTACTTGGCGAGGGAGTCGCGCAATCCCTTGGCATTCTTCGCGTTCAGGTCGATCTCGTAGCTACGACCATCGAGGCCGAAAGCGACGGTCTCGGCGGCGTCGCCGCCGTCGAGGTCGTCCTCGAGGGTGATGTGCACTTTCTGCGCCATGGTGAAGCTGTCCTTTCGAGGGGGTGACGGACCCACGATAACCGTGCCGTGCCGGCGTCCGTTCGGAAAACGTATCGGAGCACACGATAAGAGACAAACTGACGCGCACACGGTTCGGTTAGTGCGGTGATATCGGCGTATTAAGAACCGGAACCGCCGCGGTTTCGGGCGTAGACGAGCTCCAGCCCTCGCAGCGTCAGCCAGGGGTCGTGCGCGGTGAAGCAGCGGCATTCGTCGTACACGAGAGAAGCCAGATAGCCGGTGGCGACGACCGTGACCGACGACGTCTCGACGCCGAGTTCATCGATGATTCGGGCAACAATTCCGTCGACCTGGCTGGCGACTCCGAACACCATCCCCGACTGGAGTGCCTCCACCGTGTTCCGAGCGATCACCGAGCGCGGCCGCCGCAATTCGACCATCCGCAATTGGGCACCTCGGCGTTCCAGCGCCTCCAGCGATATCTCGATGCCAGGCGAAATGGCGCCTCCGACGTACTGACCCTCCGAATTCACCACGTCGAACGTGGTCGCCGTGCCGCCGAAGTCGACGACGACGGCCGGACCGCCGTAACGGGTCGCGGCAGCCAGCGCGTTGACGATCCGGTCGGTGCCGACCTCCCGCGGGTTGTCGGTCAGGACCGGTACGCCGGTTCGTACCCCCGGCTCGACGACGACGCTCGCCAGCATCCCGAAGTGGTGGGTGAGCATGAGTCGCCACTCCTGGAGGGCCGCCGGCACCGTGGAGCAGACCACGATCCCGCTCACCTCGGCCTCGCGATCGCCCAGCAGCCCCCGGATCAGGACCGCCCACTCGTCGGCGGTCCGCGACTCGACGGTCGCGACCCGCCAGTCGGCCGAGACCTCGCCGTCGCTGACCAGACCGAGGACGGTGTGGCTGTTGCCGATGTCCGCGGCCAGCAGGGCGGTCATCGCAGGTCCAGACCCAGGTCGAAGACCTTGACCGAGTGCGTGAGCGCTCCGACGGAGATGAAGTCGACGCCCGTCTCGGCCACTTCCCGCGCCCGCTCGAGCGTGAGCCCACCCGAAGCCTCGAGGGTGGCGCCGACCCGCGGTGAGGCGCACCGCCTCGGCCATGGTCGTCGAGTCCATGTTGTCGAGCAGGATCTCGGTACAGCCGGCGTCGAGCAGGTCGCGCAGCTGGTCGAGGTCGGTGACCTCGACCTCGACGCGCAGGCCGGGATTGGCGTCGCGCACCAGCTCGTACGCCGGCACCACGCCGCCGGCGGCGAGCACGTGGTTGTCCTTCACCATCGCCCGGTCGGACAGGCTGAACCGGTGGTTCACCCCGCCGCCGCAGCGCACGGCGTACTTCTGGAGGGCGCGATACGTCGGCAGCGTCTTGCGGGTGTCGAGGACCCGGGACCCGGTGCCTGCGAGTGCCTCGACCCAGTGGCTGGTGGCGGTCGCGACCCCGGACAGGTGCGAGGCGAAGTTCAGAGCCGTCCGCTCGGCGGTCAGCAGGTCCCGCACGGGACCCGACACGGTCATCACGACATCACCGGCGGAGACCCGGCTGCCGTCGGGGACACGACCGGAGACGTCGACCTCGGAGCCCATCGCATAGACGAGGACCAGCTCCGCGACGCCGAGCCCGGCGACCACCCCGGCTTCACGCGATCCGATGTCGCCGACGCCGATCCCCATCGGGGGCATCGCACTGCTGGTGACGTCGCGGCCACCGTCCGGCAGGTCCTCGTCGAAGGCGCGGACGACCATCGCGTAGACGTCCTGCGGATCGAGTCCGGCGTGCGCGAGCTCGTCGACGAGACCGCCCGGGAGGTCGGCGTACGGCGTGCGCGCGATCACGTGGTCACCGAGGTGGGGTCGGTCGGGCGCGACGGCTGGAACCCGCCCTGGCGGTGACCGGCGACGAGCACCCAGTCGATGTGCCCCGCCCACTGGGCGTCGTCCCGGTCGGGGAAGTCCTCGCGCCAGTGGGAGCCACGGGTCTCCTCCCGGAGCAGGGCCGCGGTCGCGAGCAGGGTGCTGACCGTGTGGAGGTTCGTGGTCTCCCAGGCGTCCTGGTCGACGGCGTCGGCCGGGGCCTTCGCCAGAGCGTCGAGGCTGTCGACGGCGGTCCGCAGACCCTCGGCCGAGCGGAGTACGCCGACCCGCGAGGTCATCTCCTCCTGCAGGCCACGACGGGCGCCGCCGTCCACGAGCCCGATCTCGCGAGGGTCCTCGACCGGATCAGCCCACGGGCGCAGCTCGTCGGGAAGCACCTCGGCGATCCGTCGCGAGAACACCAGGCCCTCGAGCAGGGAGTTCGAGGCGAGCCGGTTGGCGCCGTGTACTCCGGAACAGGCGACCTCGCCGGTCGCGTAGAGGCCGGCGACGGAGCTTCTGCCCCACGTGTCGGTGGCGACCCCGCCGGAGGCGTAGTGGCACGCCGGCGCGACCGGGATCAGCTCGGTCACGGGGTCGACACCGTGCCGCCGGCAGGTGGCGAGGATCGTCGGGAAGCGGGTCTCCCAGAATCTCGACGCGCTCGCTACGCTCGCTGCTCGATCACCGAGCTCGTCGCTCGCTGCACTCGCGGCTCCGCCCTCCGGCATCCCGCCCACGTGGCGGGCGTCGAGCCACATGTGCGGGTGACCGCTCTCCATCATCCGGCGGGTGATCGCCTTGGCGACGACGTCGCGCGGGGCGAGGTCGGCGAGCTCGTGCAGACCCTGCATGAAGCGTCGCCCCTCCCAGTCGACGAGGAAAGCGCCTTCCCCTCGCACGGCCTCCGAGATCAGCGGCTGCTGGCCGCGCGAGTCGGGCCCCAGCCACATCACGGTCGGGTGGAACTGCACGAACTCGAGGTCGCGCATGACCGCACCGGCCCGGTACGCGACGGCCATCCCGTCACCGGTCGACACCGACGGGTTGGTGGTCTGCGAGAAGACCTGGCCGAGCCCCCCGCTGGCCAGCACCACCGCCCGGCATGCCACGGCTCCGACGCCGTCGCGCTGGCCCTCTCCCATCACGTGCAGGGTGACGCCGGCGACGCCGCCGTCCTCGGCCAGCAGCAGGTCGACCGCGAGGGCGTGCGGGATGACCTCGATCTCCGGAGCCCGCTCGACGGCGGCGATCAGAGCCCGCTGGATCTCCGCCCCGGTCGCGTCACCTCCGGCGTGGGCGATGCGGTCGCGGTGATGGCCGCCCTCGCGGGTCAGGCTCAGCTCCCCGTCGGGGTGGAGGTCGAAGTTCGCGCCGAGCTCGATCAGCTCGCGTACGGCGTCCGGTCCCTCGGTGACCAGGACCCGCACCGCCTCCTCGTCGCACGCCCCGGCGCCGGCGACGAGGGTGTCTCGCTCGTGCTGCTCCGGGGTGTCGCCGGGCCCGAGTGCGGCCGCGATGCCGCCCTGCGCCCACTGCGTGGAGCCGGCGTCGAGCACGTCCTTGGTGACGACCAGGACCTTGTCGACGCGGCCGCGCAACCGCAGCGCGGCGGTCAGCCCGGCGATCCCCGAACCGATGACCACGACGTCGGCGCGCACCGACCAGCCGGGATCGGGGGCCGCCAACCGTCCGGCCACGCGGCGTACGTCCACGACGGCAGGCTACTGACCGGCGATCGGTGCGCCCGCATCAGGAGACCTGGCCCCACCGAGCGTGAGCGGCAGGTTGTCGATGAGGCGCGTCGTGCCCACCCGGGCAGCGACCAGGATCCGGGCCTCGACCGGCTCGTTCGGATGCGGGTCCGCAACCTCGTCCAGCTCCGTCGTGCGGATCGAGAGGTAGTCCAGGTCCAGCTCGGAGTCGGGCACCTCCTCCAGCACGCGCATCGCGGCCCCCCGAGCCGCAGGGAGGCCGTACGCCGCCTGGTCCTGTGCGGCGCGGAGTGCCCGGCTGAGCGCAGTGGCGCGCTCGCGCTCGGCCGGGCCGAGGAATCGGTTGCGGCTCGACAGGGCAAGGCCGTCGGTCTCGCGAACCGTCTCGGCCCCCACGACCTCGACTCCCAGACAGAGGTCCCGGCTCATCCGTCGGACCAGCACGAGCTGCTGGTAGTCCTTCTGCCCGAACACCGCCACCTCGGGGCGGACCAGGCCGAACAGCTTGGCCACGACCGTGAGCACACCCCGGAAGTGCCCCGGCCGGGACGCGCCCTCGAGCTCGTCGCCGAGCGGACCGGGCGACACGGTCACGACCGGGCTCGCCCCCTGGGTAGACCTCCTCCACCGAGGGCGCGAACACCAGGTCCACCCCTTCCTGCGCACAGATCGCGAGATCTGCGTCGAGGGTGCGGGGGTAGCGGTCGAGGTCCTCGCCCGCGCCGAACTGCAGGGGGTTCACGAAGATCGTGGCCACGACGGGGCCGTCGCCGACGCGCTTGCGCGCCTCGCGGAACAGGCTCGCGTGTCCTTCGTGCAGCGCACCCATCGTGGTGACCACGCCCACCATCTCGCCGCGACGTCGGAACGGCGCGAGGGCGTCCGCGAGCTCGTCGCGCGTCGACGCGATCGGTGGGTGCGGTGTCACTTCAGCGGCGTACGACGGACGGGGTCGGCGACCGGCCGCACGGCCTCGTCCAGCACCCGGCGGATGGCCGAGGCGCGGATCGGCAGCACTCGACCGTCGGTGACGACCCGATCGAGGGTGGCCCGGGCCAGCGCGACGTAGGACGGCAGGGTTTCGGGTGCGGTGCGAGCCAGCTCTGCGAGATGAGCGCGCACCGTGTTCACGTCGCCCCGCACGATCGGACCGGTGAGGGCGCTGTCGCCCTCGGCCAGCGCGTTGTCGAGAGCCGCCTGCAGCAGCGGGCGGAGGATCGCCGCCGGGTCGTCGGCACCAGCCGCGCTCAGTAGCTCCATCGCTTGGGTGACCAGCGTGACCAGGTGGTTGGCGCCGTGCGCGAGGCCCGCGTGATAGAGGGAGCGAAGCTCCTCGGGCACCCACATCACGGTGGCGCCCAGCTCGGTCACGACCTCGGCCGCCCACTCGCGCTCCTCCGGGCCCGCGGTCACGCCGAAGACGCAGTCCGGGAGCCGGTCGAGGTCGCGCGCGGTGCCGGTGAAGGTCATCGCGGGGTGCAGGGCCACCGGCCGGGCGCCGATCAGGGTCGCCGGCTCGAGCACCCGGAGTCCGTGGCTCCCACTGGTGTGAACGACGAACTGGCCCGGGCGCAGCGCCCCGCTGGCGGCGAGCTGGGTGACGACGTTCTCGAGCATGTCGTCGGGGACCGTCAACAGCAGCACGTCGCAGGCCCGAGCCACCGCCGTGGGCTTGTCCATCAGGACGCCGGGCAGCAGGTCGGCGGCACGACGCTTGGATGCGTCGGACTCACCGGCGGCCGAGACGATGGTGTGGCCGCGTGATCGCAACGCGGCGGCGAGCACGGCGCCGACCCGGCCGGCACCGATCACGCCCACACGGAGTGGCGTCATCGAACTTCCTCGCGTTCAGGTCCCGCCGACCACCCTCGCGCCGAGGGCCGGTACGGGTACCGCACGTTGTTGGAACAACCCGAATGTACGCGGCTGTTCCCGCACGCCGGAACCGAACGACGATGTGACGTAGCCGACTTTCGCAGGCCAGCGGGCTCAGAACGTGTAGTCGAACGCCTCGATGTCCATGGCGTAGAGCTCGGCGACCCGCTCACGGGTGCGGTCGTCGTAGTAGTCGCGGTAGTGACCGTGCGTGCTCTTGTTGCGGCGCGGCATCTCCTCGACCGGCTCGAGGCCGACCCGCTCGCGGACCACGTTGACGTCGTGGACGAAGTTCTCGACCTTGCCGATGAAGTCGACCTCACCCTTCCCCTTGGCCCGCAGCCGCCGCACCTGGGGGACCCGGAGCCGCTTGACGTTCTCCGTTCCTTCCAGGACGAACGTCGGGAAGTCCTGGCGATAGGCACCGAGGGGCCCCCAGATGCGCTTCAGCTTCTCGACCTTCGTGCGAGCCGGCTCCTGACCACGCTCGGCTCGCTCGTACATGTCGACGGTCATCGCCCACCACGAGACCATCCGCGCCCACGGGTTTCGGACGAAGCCGCACGACCAGTAGTCCGCCAGGTCGGGCTCGAGCTCCAGCAGCTGGCCGTAGTTGTCGTGCCGGCGTGCTCCGGTCACCTTGCGTGCGTCATCGACCTCTTGGTCGAAGATCAGGTCGACGGTCGAACCGCCCGTCTTGGGTACGTGCACGAAGAGCACGCGATGGGCGTCCGACACACGCATGCGGCGACCCTACTAGCCACCCTGCCCGAGACCCAGGCACCGTCCGAGGCCCCGCAGGAAGCTCAACGACGACCAGCAAGATGCCGTCGGATCCGCCGTCCGAGCTCGCTGACGATGTCGCTTCCCGCGACCTCCGAGAGGGCAGACGTGTCGGGCGCGAGGGAGGCTCGGGCTGCCCCGGCCGGCCGGGGCGCGGCGGCACGAGGGCGCATCGACGCCTCGAGGACGCCGACGATGCCGGCCGCCGCGGTCTCCACCGAGACCGTGCTGGGCGCGAGGTCGGCGGCGGTGGCGTCGTCGGGCTCGGACTCCGGGGGGAGCAGTCGTTCGGGATCGCCGACGACCTGCAGTCCCAGGGAGCGGATGGCGTCGATCCGTCCCTGACTGCGCGCCGTGACGAGCGGGCGCACCCAGTCAGGGAGGGGCGGCATCGACTCATCGGCCCCCGGCCGGCCGGCGGCCTGCAGCCCCTGCACGACTCCGTTGCGCACCAGCGCGCGGTAGTGGCGGTCGGACCAGCCGCGGTCGGCGAATGCCCCGTTCACACGGCGTAGTACCTCGGCGGCGTTCGCGCTCAGCGACGCGTTGGCGCTGCCGGTCGGTGCGAGCAGCCCCGCCGGAAGATCGAGGAGGCGCTCGAACACCTGCGACAACAGGAAGCGGTCGGAGTCGTCGCTGACCACGACGGTGAAGCGCTCGGCCGGCAGCACGTCGAGCCACTGGCTCGCCATCCGCTCGATGTCGTGGGAGGTCCAGAAGCTGCGGTGGGCGGCCTGGGTGTCGTCGCCCTCGAAGACCTGGTGGAGCCACTCGTCGTACGTCAGCCTCTCGCCGCTCTTGACCCGTTCCTGCCAGTGCGAGGGCAGGAGGCGGTGGTAGGCGCGGGCCACGGCGAGGACGTGCACGCGATCGGCGCCCAGGTCGGCGACGATCTTCCGCGATCGGTCACGGTTCCGGAGCCGGCCGAAGTCCTCCGTGCTGATGCACACGCGTTCGCTGCTGCGTGCCCGGATACCGGCGGCGAACTCGTCCCACACCGACACCGGTGGCACCGTCCTGCCACGCGGCGCCCACCGCATCAGGGAGTGACCCTCGCGGAAGAGGCGTCGCCATTGGTCGGGGTAGTGGACGCCATGTTCAGCAAGCACGTCGCGTTGGTCGAAGAGGGACTGCTGGATGGCCGTCGACCCGGTCTTGTAGGGACCGATGTGCAACAGGATCGCGCCAGGCGGCAGCGGCTGGAGGTCGGTGGTCACCGATCGCCTCGGCCGATCCGGCGGAGCCGCGCCTTCTGGCGTCGGGCGAGCTCGCGCAGCATCGTCCGGGCGGGGACGTCGGCCACCGCGGCCCGCGGCTGCACCTGCTTCGGTGCGGCCGCTCTCCTGCGGGACCGCGCCTCCTCACGCTTGAGGACACCGGCCAACGTCTGCGTGATCGCGCTCGCCGCCGCCTCCACCGGAAGCACCGTCGGGGGCACGCCCAGCTCGGGCGCGTCGGGGTCGCCGGTGTAGCGCAGCAGCTCGGGGTCACCGATGACCTGGACGCCGGACTCGGTGACCCATCGGGCACGTTCGTCGCTCAGCTCCACCAGGCGAGGTCCGGTCCAGGCGGGAAGGGGAGGGATGAGGGTCTCGAAGTCCGCGGTCGGTGCTGCGCGGAGGCCGGCGAGCATCGCGCGGCGGGGTCCGTTGAGCTGGCGCAGGCCGACCCAGCCCCTGGCCTCCGCTGCCAGGTTGAGCTGGCGGCACAGCTCGATGCGCTCCATCGAGAGCGAGGTGTTGACGTGCGGACCGGGTGTGAGGCTGCCCTCGCCCAGGCCGAGCAGGCGCTCGAACGTCGAGGGCTGGAGTCGTCGGTCGGACTCGTCGTTGACCAGGACCACCACCTGCTCGGGCGGGAGAGCGGCCGTCCACCTCTCGACCAGGCTCTGGAGCCCGTGGTTGTGCCAGAAGACCCGGGCCGCCTCGCCCTCACGGTCGGTGCCGAGCACCTCGCGCAGCCACGCGTCGTACGTGCGGGTCTCGTTCACCGACTTCACGCGCTCCTGCCAGGCCGACGGCAGGAGCTTGTCGAGGCGGCGGGCCACGACGAGCACGTGGACGCGCTCGGCGCCGAGATCCTCGACCAGCTTGCGCACGTGCTTGGGGCGCGCCGACGCGAAGTCCTCGCTGCTGATCACGACCCGACCGGTCGCGGCCCGCACCTCGTCGACCAGGCCGTCCCACTCGCTCTCGGGTACGTCGGCCTCGCCGATCCGGCTGCGTCCGAGCAGGGCCCAGCTCGGACGCATCTGCCGGTGGTAGCTGCCGGGGTAGGTGACGCCGTGTGCGCCGAGCTCGTCGCGATGCGCGTGCAGGCTGCTCTGGATGGCGGTGGTGCCGGTCTTGTAGGGGCCGATGTGCACGAGGACCGCTCGCTCGGGGAGCAGCTCCGCCACCGCCGACATCCCGACTCCTCCATCCCTTCGGACCGGCGGGAAGTCTAGCCATCCCCCTGCTCGGCCCCGGCGTCGCCGACGCGGGCCCGGCGCTGCCGATGTGACACAGTTTCCCCCATGCAGGACCTGACCCCGGAGGCGCCCGGGCAGCGGCAGATGCTCGTGGTGGCCGGCTCGGGCCGCAGCGGCACCAGCCTCTTCACCGGCCTCACCGGGCGGCTCGGCGTCCACATCCCGAAGCCCGAGGTCAGCGCGAACAAGTCCAACCCGCGCGGCTTCGGCGAGCCCCGCTGGCTGGTCGACTACCACAACGACCTCCTCTCCTCCGTCGACGTCGTCGTCGAGGACGGCCGCCCCGAGGCGTGGGACCTCACCGACAAGCTGGCCGCGGACCCGAAGGCGCTCGGGCCGCTCGTCGACTGGCTGGAGCTGCAGTTCGGCGAGAACGCGCGGATCGTCGTCAAGGATCCGCGACTGGCGTGGTTCCTGGAGCTGCATCGGGCAGCCGCCGCGAAGGTGGGTGCGGACGTGAGGGTCGCCACGATGCTGCGCCACCCGGCCGAGGTGATGCGGTCACGCGAGATCGCCTACGGCACCCGCACCGCCAACACCACCCGCGTCATCGGGTGGTTGACGATGATGCTCGGCACCGAGATCCGCACCCGTGACCTGCCGCGCGCGACGGTCCGGTACGACGACCTCCTCGGCGACTGGCGCACGGCGATGACCCAGGCCGACGAGACGATCGAGATGGGGCTCTTCGCGCGGGCCACCGACGAGCAGCTGGCCGACGCCGATGCTCTGGTCGACCCGACTCTCCGCCGGTCGAGCGCCGACTGGGACGAGCTCGGGCTGCCCGCGCGCGTGCTCGACCTCGCGGTGCGCACCTACGACACCTACGGTCGGCTGGTCGGCACCACCGCGGCGGATCAGGAGGCGACCCGCGGCGAGCTCGACGCGCTGCGCGCGGAGCTCGGCGCCTACTACGACGAGTGCTTCGATGTCGCGCGCAACCGCACCGGTGCCTTCGCCCGTCGCGAGAAGCGCAAGGTCGCCCGACGGGTGCGTGAGGAGCTGCGCGAGACACCGCCCGAGCAGAGCCCCGCCGCCCGCGCCGGCGCGGCACTCCGGCGTACTGCCGGACGGCTGCGGAGGTCGACGTCGTGACCGACGGCGCCGTGCGGCCGGCGTCTCCGCGCGTCGCCGTGCTCCTTGCCGGAGGGGTCGGCATGCGGGTGGGGCTCGACATCCCCAAGCAGCTGATCAAGATCGCGGGCAAGACGATCCTCGAGCACACCCTCGCGGCGTTCCAGTCGCACCCCATGGTCGACGAGATCGTGGTGATGATGGCGCCCGGCCATCTCGACGCGGTGCGCGCGATGGTGCGCAACGGCGGCTACGACAAGGTCACCCAGGTCCACGAGGGCGCCGACACGCGCAACGGCACGACCCTGCGCGCCCTGCAGAACCTCCCCGACGACTGTCCCGTGCTCTTCCACGACGCGGTGCGGCCGATGGTCAGTCAACGGATCATCACCGAGTGCTTCGAGGCACTGGAGCAGTACGACGCCGTCGACGTCGCCATCCCTTCGGCCGACACGATCATCGAGGTCGACCCGCAGGACAACACGATCCGGGCCATCCCGAAGCGCGCCCACCTGCGACGCGGCCAGACGCCTCAGGCCTTCCGCGCCTCGGTGCTCCGCGCGGCGTACGACGTCGCAGGTCAGGACCCGGACTTCACCGCGACCGACGACTGCGGCGTCGTCCTGCGCTATCTCCCCGACGTACCGATCTGGGTCGTCTCGGGAGAGGAGCGGAACATGAAGGTCACGGACCCGATCGACGTCTTCCTGGCCGACAAGCTCTTCCAGCTCACCAGCAGCTACGTGCCGGAGGGGCACAGCCCCGAGGAGTACCGCACGGCCCTGGACGGCAAGGTCGTCGTGGTGCTGGGCGGGAGCTACGGCATCGGCGCCGACATCGCGGCGCTCGCGGTCGAGTACGGCGCCACCGTCGAGACCTTCAGCCGGTCCAGCACCGACACGCACGTCGAACGCCGCTCCGACCTGGTCGCCGTCGCCGACCAGGTGAGCGAGAAGCACGGCCGCATCGACTTCGTGGTGGCGACCGCGGGCATCCTCCCCCGCGGCTCTCTGCTGGAGACCACCGAGGAGACGATCTACGCGGCCACCGAGGTGAACTACCTGGCCCCGGTCTTCATCGCGCAGGTCTTCTTCCCCCACCTGCACCGCACGGGTGGCAGCCTGCTGTTGTTCACCTCGAGCAGCTACACCAGGGGACGGAGCGGCTACAGCCTCTACTCGTCGGCCAAGGCGGCGGTGGTCAACCTGACCCAGGCGCTCGCCGACGAGTGGGCCGAGAGCGGCGTCCGCGTGAACTGCGTCAATCCGGAGCGCACCGGGACGCCGATGCGGACGAAGGCGTTCGGCGAGGAGCCGGCCGACTCCCTGCTCGACTCCCGCGCCGTGGCCAAGTCCTCGATCGACGTCCTCCTCTCCGACGGCACGGGTCACGTGCTCGACCTGCGCAAGCTGGACCCGCTGGCCGACGACCTGGCCGACGACCTGGGCGTCGAGAGCGATCTGGGCTGACCTCTCCCGGCGAGTCGATCACCAGGTCGCACGCCAGTAGCATGAGGCGCCTCTCGGATGGGCACGTTCACCCTGTCCTGCAAGCCGGCGCCTTCCGCCGTACCGACCGACGCAAGGGATCGATGCACAACCGCCTCACGCCGCCCACCCGGCTGCCGAGAACCACCGTCGACCGGGCGAGGAGCCTGGCCCGCACCGTGCCCGAGCGCGCCCGTCGTGCCACCGACGGAGCGCGCATCCGAGCACGCCGCGCCGTGCACCGTGGCCGCTACGTCCCCGGCCTGCTGTCCATCGTCGTGCCCTGCTACCAGGTCGAGGACTTCCTGGACGAGTGCCTGGTCTCGCTGCGGTTCCAGCGCTACCGCGAGATCGAGATCATCGTGGTCGACGACGGCAGCCCGGACCGGAGCGGCGCCATGGCGCGGCGACACGCGCGCCGCGACCTCCGCGTCCGCGTGGTCACCCGCGAGAACGGCGGGCTGAGTGCGGCTCGCAACACCGGGATCGAGCACGCCCGGGGCGAGTTCCTGACCTTCGTGGACTCCGACGACGTCGTCTCCCCCGAGGCCTACACGAGCGCCATCGATGCGCTGCTCGAGTCCGGGTCCGACTTCGTCATCTCGTGCTACGACCGCCTCGAGAACAAGAAGCGGGTGCCCGCCGGCAGCTGGATCCGAGCTGCCCATGCCCGCCGACGACTGGGCGTGGACCTCGACACGTTCCCGGACGCGATGGTCAACGCGGTGGCGTGGAGCAAGACCTACCGTCGCGAGTTCTGGGACCGAGCCGGCCTGCGGTTCCCCGAGGGCAAGATCTACGAGGACCAGCCGGTCAGTGCCGCGGCCTTCGCCGCGGCCAGGACCTTCGACGTCGTGCCGGACATCTCGGTGTCGTGGCGCATCCGGAACGACCGGTCGTCGATCTCCCAGAGCGCCTGGTCGACACGCAACCTGGCCGCACACAACGAGTCGGTCGCGGCGTCGTTCGAGGCGCTGCAGAACGCCGGGAAGGACCGCGCGGTCCAGATCCGGGCCCTGCAGCTCATCTCGTTCAACATGCCGTTCTTCACCCGGCACCTGGTCAAGGGAGGTCCGGAGTTCTGGGCGTTGCTGCGCGAAGCCCTCCTCGACCTCGTGAAGCGCGTCTCGCGGGAGGAGTTCGTGCACAGCGTGGGCGCCCAGGACAAGGTGCTCGTGGAGCTGATCGCGAACGACCGTCGCGACGCCGCCGTCGCCTACATCGAGAACTGGGGCGGCGAGGCCAGGCGCTTCCCGACGAGGGCGACGCCCGGAGGGCATCCGGATCGAGCTGCCCCTGACCGAGGGGCTCCCCGATGACGTCGACATCTTGTCCGAGGGCCAGCTCGAGCTGGTGAGCCGGCTGATGCGGGCGACCTGGGACGCCGACGAGCTCACCGTGACCGGGTGGTCCTACATCCGCAACATCGATCTCGCGACGAACCCCCCGGAGCTCACCGTCGAGCTGGTGTCGGCCGACGGGGCCACCCGGCTGACGCTGCCGAGCGAGACCTTCGACGAGCCGCGGCTCGACCTGTTCGGCGTGCACTGGCACTGCAACTACCGGCCGGGAGGCTGGCGAGCGCGGATCTCGGCCAGCTCGATCCCCGCCGACGTCGACCAGGACTGGTCGTTCGAGGTGACCATGACCGCCGCCGGCGTACGCCGCACCTCGCGGATCCAGGACCTGTCGGCGGCCGGCTCCGCGTCGGTCCCCCAGTCGTACGTCGACGACGGCGGGCTCGTCCGCACCGTGCTGCGGGGCGATGAGCGTCAGGCGGTCGTGCGCGTGCTGCACGCCCCGGCGTACGCCTGCTCCACGGAGCTGCGCGACGACGGCGTCGCGACCGTGACGTTCCAGGCGCCGGCGCCGGGGCGGGTCGTGGTGAACCACATCGACTCCGGCAGGCGCGAGCTGCTGTCGGCTGACCCGGAGCCGATGGAGGCCGACGGTCGGTGGCAGGTGGCGCTTGACCTCGCCTCGCTGCCGACACCCGCGCCCACCACCGGGACCCAGGGCGCGACCACGCGGCCGCTCCGCATCCGGATGCGGAAGGCGGACGGTGACTGGACGCCGATCCTGGCCCCGCCGGGCAGCGATGTGTCCCCCGCGGTGGTGGACGAGTCGTCGTCGCCGCGACGGCTGACCCGGAGCAAGGGTGGCGAGCTGGAGGTGATGGACCGCGGCCCGGTCGCCACGGCGTACACCGTCTCCGACGAGACGCTCACGGTGCGGGTGCACTCGCGCGTCGACCTCGCGGCGTACGACCCGGTGCTGTCCAGCTCCGATCTCGACGTCTCCGGCAGCGCCGTCCCCGAGGCGGACGGCGGCTACACCCTGACCTTCCCCCTCGTCGGCTCGCGATGGGGCTACGACGACCTGACGCTCCCCCGCAACAAGTACGCCGTCCTCCTGCGCGCCCGCGACGACGACCGCCTGGAGGACCTGCCGGTCACGCCGTCCGCCGGCTTGCTCGACCGGCTCCCGGCCGAGGAGTCCCGGCAGCGCTTCCGGTCGTTGGTCGAGGTGATGACCCTGAAGCTGCCGGTGCTGATCCTCAACGTGCAGGAGCCGCTGGCCGACGAGGTCCGTGGGCAGCGCAACCAGCATCGGCTCTGGCAGGCGGCCCGCGTCGAGGAGGCCACCCAGGACAGCGTGTTCTTCCGGGCGCTCTACAGCGAGGTCGCGAACTGCAACATGCTCGGTGTGCATGACGAGCTCGGCCACCGCGGCACGCAGCTGACGCGCTACTGGTCGGTGCGCGACCACTCGGTGCCGGTGCCCGAGGGAGGCGTCGGCGTCATCGAGGGGACGCCCGAGTGGCACGAAGCGCTGGCCACGTCGCGCTACGTCATGGTCAACGTCCACCAGCCCGACTGGCACCGCAAGCCTCGTGGGCAGGTGCTGATCCAGACCATGCACGGCTACCCGTACAAGGTGATGGGTCACGAGTGGTGGGAGAAGGGCGGTTTCCCGGCCGGTCAGATCAACAGCTTCGACCGCCGGGCGCGCGACTGGGACTACTTCGTCTCGCCCGCGTCGTACGCGACCCCGCTGCTGAAGGCGGCGTTCCTCGACCCAGCCGGCGCGACGCCCGAGATCCTCCAGATCGGCTACCCGCGCAACGACGTGCTGCAGTCCGGTCAGGCCGGCGACATCCGGGACCGCGTGCGGAAGGTGCTGGGGATCGCCGACGGCCAACGCGTCGTGATGTACGCGCCGACCTTCCGCGACTACATGTCCGCGGACGACATGGCGGCCGAGCGAGTCGACTTCTTCGACGTCGACAAGGCCGCCCGTGAGGTCGGGGCGGGATACACGTTCCTGGTGCGGGGCCATGCGTTCCACGCGCGGGCGGGCGGTCGGCACGAGGGCGGGGCCAACATCATCGACGTGACCGGTCACCCGGACATCAACGACCTCATCCTGGCCTCCGACTGCGCGGTCCTCGACTACTCCTCGCTGAGGTTCGACTACGCACTGGTGGACCGGCCGATGATCTTCCTCGTCCCGGACCTCGAGAGGTACGACGCGGTGCGGGGAGGCGTCATCCCCTATGCGCCCACGGCTCCGGGTCCGCACGTGACCACCACGCAGGAGGTGGTCGGGCTGGTCCGCGACCTCGACGGACTCGCCCGTCGTACCGCTGCTCAGCGCGAGACCTTCCGGCGTGAGTACGCCGACCTCGACGACGGTCACGCCTCCGCCCGCCTCGTCGACGCCGTCTTCGCCACCCGCGGCGACTGACGCCGAGTCGGCGCAAATAGACAGCGAAAACACGCCGAGTCGGCGCAAAGTAGCGGCGAAAACACGCCGAGTCGTCATATGACGACTCGGCGATCAGAGCATCGACGTGATCGCGTCGAGCATGCGTGCGGCGGCGTGCCCGTCCTGGTGGGGGTTGTACGCCGCGTCGAAGTCGGCGATCCGACCGGCCCACGTCGCCGCGAGCGTCGGCACGTCGCGGACCTGGTCGACCACGTCCTGGGTGGTCCGCACGAGTGGCCCGGGAGCGGTCTCCTCGAACGGGAACAAGAACCCGCGGACGCCGGCGGTGTAGTCCTCGAGGTCGGGCACCAGGAACACCATCGGCCGCCGCGTCTGGGCGTAGTCGAAGCGCAGCGACGAGTAGTCGAGCACGGCGACGTCCGAGGCCAGGATCAGCTCGTTGATCTCGGGGTGGTCGGTGACGTCGACCACCCCGTCCCGCGAGGGACCCGGCGTGTGGAAGCGATGCCCGCGCAGCAGGATCACGTGGGAGTCACCCAGCGCGGCCGCCGCCGCGTCGACGTCGAGATGCTCGGTCATCGCCGCGGCGCGCGGGCGGCTGGCGAGATGGTCGCGCCAGGTCGGGGCGTAGAGCACCGCCGTCTGGTCGGGGCGTACGCCGAGCCGCCGGCGGGCCCGCTCGCGCACGGCCTCCGCGTCATCCGCGCGCAAGGCGTCGTCGCGTGGGTAGCCCTGCTCCGCGGCAGGCCCGTCGTACCCGTACTGCTCGCGATAGACCTCGGTCATCGCAGGGGTCGGCGTCGAGATGAGGTCCCAGGTCTCGACGCTCCGGCGTCGCATGATCGCCACCCGGCGAGGGGGAAGGTCGCGGGCCCGCCACTGTGACTCACCCATGGCCTTCGACGGGTAGCCGTGGAAGCACTGGACGACCAGCTGGTCGGCACGCCGGCGGTACCACTCCTCGAGCTCGGTGTTCGTCACCAGTACCCGAGCCGTGCTCAGCACGTCGTACCACCGACGTGAGCCGATCACGACGGCCTCGGCGCCCGACGGCGCCCAGTGACCGTGGTCGAGGATCCCCCACGCGACCTCGGCGTCCGGATCGCGCCCCCGGAGCTCCGCG
Source organism: uncultured Actinomycetota bacterium (assembly GCA_963759515.1). GTDB lineage: Bacteria > Actinomycetota > Actinomycetes > Propionibacteriales > Nocardioidaceae > Nocardioides. The sequence goes on from CAVWZR010000022.1 coordinate 325,033, forward strand.
AACACCGCGAGCGGAGTGTCGGTGGCGGAGCGACCCGCGAAGGACTCGAAGTACCACAGGTTCGCGTCGGTCGCGCGCTCGTCGACGGCGTACGCCGCCCGCAGCTGCTCCTGGCCGTAGGCACCCAGCTCGTCGTCGGCCCGAGGCGGGCCCAGGTGGAGCTCGCCGACACCGTCGCGACCGGGGAGCACCCGGAGCCGGTGCCGGTCGCCGACCGTCTCGACCGGGAGGGACGACCGCCAGGTCGCCGTGGCGGCCAGCCCGCCGGGGCGGTCCAGGTGGTAGACGGCGGTCGCCAGCCAGACCGCTCGTCCGTGGAGGTCGCGACGGGTGTCGAACGCGACCGTGCCGTCGCGCTGCGGCTCGCCGGCGACGTCCGTGCCCGGCCCGCGCAGTCGTAGTCCGTCCACCGGTCGATCGAGCTGGACCACGAGCCGGTCACCGTGGAGTGAGATCCCGTGGACGACGGGCTCCGGGCCTTCGGGGACCGCCGCACGGGGCGGCAGCGCCACGACGGCCGTGCGGGCGAGGTCGGCGACCTGTGCCCGGATCTGCAGCTCGGGTGTGCCGGGCGGCACCGTCACTCGTACGGCGCCATCGGCCGCGGACTGGAAGCGTGTCCCGGCCCAGCGCTCGGCCGTCGAGTCGCGGTGGCGCTCCACTCCGGTCGCGACGCCGTCGGCCTCCACGGAGAGCTCGAGCGGATGACGGGCGAGGTCGATGCCGCCGACGCGGACCCACAGGTCGACGACGCGCGCCTCCGAGCTCGCTGTCGCCTCCGTCGCCCGGACGGCGCGTACGGCGAGGCGGGTCTCGCTGTCGGCGAGTCGTCGCTGAGCGGCCGGGAGCTCCACCGACCGCCAGACCGCAACGGGATGACCGTCGACGAGCTCCGTCGGCACGTCGTCCCCGAGCGACTCGAGCTCGGCGGCCAGCGCCTCCACATCCGGGCGCCGGCCGGCTGCTGCGAGCGTGAGCAGGCTCCGAGACGAGGCGCGCACCTCGACGTGCTCGGGTGTGGCACCGAGCCCGACCAGGCGGCTCCACGTCTCGTCGTCGGCACGCTCGGTGTCGGCGACGAACCGCGGTAGGACGACGTCGTACCAGTGCCGACGCCACCCGGCCTCGAGCGGCGTGCCGGCCAAGGCGTCCGTGACCCGCCGGTCGAGGTCGAGCCAGTGCTCGAGCTCGGGCAGCGGGCTCGGCCTCGCGCCGAAGGCGCGATGACCGCGTTCGTGGGCCAGCCTCGCGACCGGCTGGTCGAGAACGTCGACGGCGAGCCCGGGGAGGAGGGCGGCGAGCGCCGGAGAGCACCGCCAGTCGTCGTACGGCGAGAGCTCGAGGCGCCCCGCCAGCCCGCGCGTGAACATCTTGTTGGCGAGGGTCAGGTCACCGGCCAGCTCGGGACGAGCAGGCGAGTGCGAGGCAGAGCCGGCGTGCGCGTCCGCCTGGGCGCGGGTGAGCCAGGGCTCGGCCTCGCCCGCCTGCTCGAGGATCCCTGTCGCGAGGCCGGCGCCGCTCGCGACCAGCGCACCGGCGAGGTCGGCCACGGCTCGGGGCAGCAGCTGGTCGCAGCCCCGCACGAGCACGACGTACCGGCCGGTGGCGGCAGCCACGCCCGCCCGCACCGCGGCGTACGACGCGCTCTCGGGAGCGATGGTCCGGAAGCGCGGGTCGTCCGGCAGGTCACAGCCCGCCGGCCCGACCGGGCACACGACGACGTCGAGCAGCGCATGCGTCTGGCCGCGCACCGAGGCCAGGCACTCCTCGACGCGGTCGCCCTCCTCGGGCACCACGACCACGGTGACCTGGCCGATCGCGCTGCCCGGGACGCCGATCCGGCTGCCGACCGTCCCGAGAACGCGTGCCCGCAGCGGGCCCGGCACGTGCCCCAACGCCGACCGCGCGAGCTCGCGCAGGCGCGACCGGGGCGGCATAGGGCGACCCTAGGGCACGAACAACGGCGCGGGGATCTGGTCCCCGCGCCGCTGTGCGCGTTCAGCTTCCGGTCAGAGCAGACCGTTGTCCGAGAGCCACTTCTGGGCGACGTCCTCCGGCTTGGCCCGGTTGACCGACACCTCGGCATTGAGCTGGGTGAGCACCTCGGTGGTGAGCTTCGCCATCAGGTTGTTCAGCGGGTCGGCCACGTCCGGGTGCTTCTGGAGGAAGGCCGTCGAGACCATCGGCACGAGGTTCTGTGCCGGCTGGATCTGCTGGTCGTCCGGCAGCAGCACCAGACCCTGGCTCTCCAAGGTGCCGTCGGTGGTGCTGGTCTCACCGAGCTGGGACTCACCGTCCACCACGGACTTGTACGTCTGCGGGCTGGCGTAGCCCAGCGGCAGGATCTTGGTGATGTCGATGCCGTACGAGGACGACAGACCGCCCTCGCAGTCGAGCCGACCCTCGCAGTCCGGCGCCGCGGCGAGCACCACCGACTTGCCCTTGAGGTCCGACAGCGTCGTCACGTTGTTGTCATCGGAGTACTTCTTGGACACGAAGAACGCGTTGGTGTCCGTCGCTGCGGACGGGTCCAGCAACGTGATGCCGGCCTTGTCGAGCAACGGCTTGGCCTTGTCGATCGTCTTCTGCGCATCGGAGACCGTGATCGGTTTGGCGTTGGCACCGTTGTAGGTGCCGTTGAGGAACTCCACGATGGAGCCGGTGTACTCCGGCACCACATCGAGCTTCTTCGGGAAGATCTTCATGTAGACGTCGCGGGTGTCGACGAGCTTCACCTGCGGGTCGTAGCCGGCCTTCTGGAGGACGGCGGCGTACATGTCGGCGACGATCTCGGCCTCGGTGAAGTTCTGGCCGGAGATGCGCACGGTGCCCTTGTCCGTTGTGGAGGACGAGGGCGGGTTGTCGGTCGCGGACGAGCTACTGCTGTCAGAGCTGCCGCAGGCCGTGAGGAGCGCGGCACTTGCCGCCACCACCCCGGCCAAGAGGCGTCGGGTCTGCATTGGATCCCACCTTCTGTGTCCCGCGTCGCTTGTGAACGGCGCGCGTGTCCGGTGCCCCCCTTCCAGGGCGTGGAGCGCCCATCATGCTCCAACGCCGGAGGCCACGCGAGACCGGGTCGGGCCGTTCCGGGTTGCGGTTCCCTTACGATTCGGGTCCACCGCGCGCTCCAGCCACGCACTGGCCAGCTCCAGGATGAACGCGACGACGGCGACGATGAACGCCGCCGCGATGCCCTTGGGGTAGTCGGTGCGGTAGAAGCCTTGCGTGATCAGTGTGCCGAGCCCCGGGCCGGCCACGAGGGCCGCGATCGTGGCGGTCGCCCACACCTGCACCAGCGCCAGCCGGAGGCCGGAGACGATGAGCGGCAGCGCGAGGGGCAGCTCCACGCGCCAGAACCGTTGCGACCCGGTCATACCCATCCCGATGGCGGACTCCTTGATCGGGGCGGCGACCTCGCGGACGGCGACGTACGCATTGGTGTAGATCGGTGGCAGGGCGAAGAGAGCGAGGGCGATGAGGGTCGCCAGCCCGGCCCGACCGTAGGGGCCGAACTCCGCGGTCCCCGGATGGTCGAGGCTGACCAGGATCGCGAGCAGGGCGAACGTCGGGACCGCGCGGCCGACGTTGGTGAGGTTGACCGTGAGGAAGCCGGCGCGGCCGAAGTGCCCGAGCCACAAAGCGATCGTCAGCCCGATCGCCATCGCGACGGCCATCGCGGTGAAGGTCAGCAGGAGCTGTTGCACGAGCAGGTGCCACATGCCCTGGTCGCCGCCCCAGTTGGAGCCGGTCGTGAGGTAGTGCCAGGCGTCGCGGAGGTTTCTCATGCGGTCCGCCTCCGATGGGTCCAGGGTGTCGTCAGCCACTGGACACCGACGATCAACGCGTCGAGCACGACGGCCAGCACGACGCACAGGACGCTGGCGGCGAGGATCTCCGCCTTGAAGTCGTTCCTGACGCCGTCGCTGATCAGGTTGCCCAGTCCGCCGTACGACACCAGGGTGCCGATGGTGGTGAGGGCGACCGTGGAGACCGTGGCCACCCGGAGCCCGGCCATGATCACCGGCAGGGCGAGCGGCAGCTCGACCCGGACGAGCAGGCGGACCTTGCCGTAGCCCAGGCCCGTCGCCGACTCACGCACCTCGTCGGGGACCCCTTGGAGTCCCGCGAGCATGCTGCGGACCAGGATCGTGAGGGCGTACAGGCCGAGGCCGATCACCGCGGTCTTCATGCTGAGGCCGGTGAACGGCACGAGGAACGGGAAGAGCGCGATGCTCGGGATGGTGTAGATCATCGTGCTGGTGCCCAGGATCGCGCCCTGCAGCGGCTGGAACCGTCGCGCCAGCAGTGCGAGCGGAAAGGCGATCACCAGGCCCAGCAGGATCGACCATGCGGTGATCTGCAGGTGCTGCTTGGTCGCCTCCCACAGCTCGTGGTGGAAGTCCTTGAAGTAGTCCGTGCAGTACCACTTGTTGACGAGCCGGCTGTAGCAGCTGGGCTGGATAGAGATCCCGTCTCCCGCGAGTAGGGTCACGGGCATGAACGCTACCGCGGCTGCGGAGGAGTCGGCGCCGGGCGAACCCTCGACCGAGGCGATGATCCGGCTCGAGGGAGTCGGGAAGAAGTACGCCGACGGAACGGTCGCGGTGCACGAGCTCGACCTCGAGGTCGCGGCGGGCGAGATGGTGGTCCTGGTGGGTCCGTCGGGCTGCGGGAAGTCCACGACCCTGAAGATGATCAACCGGCTGATCGAGCCGACCTCCGGCCGGATCTTCCTCGAGGGACGCGACGTCACCTCGGAGGACCCGGTGCAGCTCCGGCGCCGGATCGGCTACGTGATCCAGCAGATCGGGCTGTTCCCCCACCAGAAGATCGTCACGAACGTCGCCACCGTGCCGTCACTGATCGGGACGCCGAAGAAGCAGGCCCACGACCGCGCTCTCGAGCTGCTCGACCTCGTCGGGCTCGACCCCAAGACGTTCGCCGACCGCTACCCGCGGCAGCTGTCGGGCGGTCAGCAGCAGCGGGTCGGCGTGGCCCGCGCGCTCGCCGCTGACCCGCCGGTCTTGCTGATGGACGAGCCGTTCGCGGCCGTCGACCCGATCGTGCGCGCGCGGCTGCAGGACGAGTTCCTTCGACTTCAAGAAGAGCTCGGCAAGACCGTCGTCCTGGTCACCCACGACATCGACGAGGCCGTGAAGATGGGCGACAAGGTCGCCGTACTCGCCCAGGGCGGCCACCTCGCCCAGTTCGCGACCCCGGCCGAGCTCCTCGGCCACCCGGCCGACGACTTCGTGGCCGACTTCGTCGGGTCCACCGCCGGCCTCCGCCGGCTCACGGTGACCAAGCTCGACCCCGAGCACCTCGAGCCGCTCGACGGCGTCGCCACCGGCGATCTCGGCGCGGCGATCGACCTCGACTCGACGCTGGAGCACGCCCTCGCCGTACTCCTGCGGGACGACAAGGCGGTCGTCGGGGTGAAGGACGGCGCCCGGTTCGTGGGCGTCCTCACCCCCGACGGCATCCACCGTGCCCTCCGCGCAAGCCTCGCAGCCGATTCCGAGGAACGAGGGAACGGCGTCGCGAGCGCAGGTTGAGCGAGCCCACGGCTGAGCTTGCGAAGCCGTGTCGGGCGTGTCGAAACCCGGTGACGGTGCCTGGGGCGTCAGGCACCGTCACCGGGTCTCGGCTGCTCGTCTCAGGCGGTGCCGGCGGCGGGCCAGGAGGTCGCGATGTCGAGCTCGGACTTGAGGGTGGCGTTCTCCGTGCGGAGTACGCCGTTCTCGTCCTCGAGCTCGGCGACCCGGACGGTCGCCTCGGCGGCTCGCTGGTCGGAATCCTCCAGGGCGACCGCGAGCCGGCGGCCCTCGGCCTCGGCGTCGTCGGCCCGGTGGGCCTCGGCCTTGAGCCGGCGTGCCGAGTCGGCGGCTCGACCCTGGGACGAGACGACAGCGGACTCGAGCTGAGTCGCCGCCTCCTGCGCCCGGCCGAGCTTGGCCGACATCGCGTCCACGAAGGAGCGGTGCTCACGCGACTGCGTGTCGCCGAGCGCCCGGTAGGCCTGGGCCTGCTCAGCCCGGTCGGCGGCCGCGTCGCGGCGTGCCCGGATGAGCTCCGAGTGGGTGATGCGGACGGCCGTGGCCCCGAGGACGACGGCAAGGACGGCAGCGACCGACACGAACGTGAGGGATGCACTGAGGACGGCGCCGATGACAGCGCCCGTCGCGATGATGATGAGTACGGCAGCGATCACTATTCGGGTACTGCGCTGCCGACGACGTGCCTGTGGGGAAGACATGAGCAAAGGCTAGGGCTCGTCGTCCTTCGGAGGGACACGACACGCGCGTTCGAGCAGGACCCCGCCGACCACGATCAGGATGCCCGCGACCCCGGCGCAAGCGGCTCTGAAGGCCCGCTGACCTGCGAGTTCGGTGCTTTCGACGCCCAGCCAGCTGACGGCGTACCCGAGGTAGGCACCCCCGGCGAGGGCGCCGACGTAGGCGCAGGCGCGGGCCAGGACGAGCCGGTTCACCGCCTGGTGCGGCGAGAGACGGCCGGGGTGCTGGGCGATGGTACGGCGCGTGGACCAGGCGGTTCCGAACAGGATCGCGGCCACCAGGACGAGGGCTAGCGGCTGAGCCCAGGACACCTGTGGCGGCAGCCCGGTGCCACGGTCGGCGACGGCGTGGAACACCCAGCCCGCGATCAGGCCGACGACCGCCCAGGCACACAGGCCGGCCGGGCCCATCGGCCGCAGCCGACCCTCGGGATCGGGGGGTTCGGGCGCGTCGTCCGGCGGTTCGGGGTCGGCGCTCACCGGGCTGTCACTGCGCTGTCACCACCGGCTCAGACCCGCTTCACTGCACCTGGAGCACCAGGTCGTCGCGCTTCTTGAGCCCGCTGCGATCGCTCTGCTCGAGGAGGTCGGCGATCGGCCCGGCGTCGGGGATCTCGGCGTCGGGCTCGACGTCGTACCAGGGCTGGAGCACGAAGGCCCGCTCGGCCGCCCGCGGGTGGGGCAGCTGCATGACCTCGTCGTTGCGACGCCGGTCTCCGACCACGATCACGTCGACGTCCAGGGTGCGGGGAGCGTTCTGCAGGTCGGTGCTGCGGTCGCGACCGAACGCGTCCTCGATGGCCTGCGCACGGTCCAGCAGCCGGCTGGCCGCCAGGGTGGTGTCGAGCAGGACCACGGCGTTGAGGAAGGTGTCCGAGCCGTCCGGCGCATCGATGGGCTCGGTCTCGTAGATCGGGGACACCCCGGTCACCCAGACGTCCGGGGTGTCGGCGAGCGCGTGGACGGCGCCCTGCAGGCTGGTCAGCTTCTCGCCCAGGTTGGACCCCAGCGCCACCACGGCCCGGCGGATCGGTCGCATCTCGCCGGTGAGGGTGTCGGCGTCGACGATGTTCGGGTTGGGCGTCTCGGTCACGGTCGCACCTCGCTGGTCGGGGCTGGTCGGGTGATCGTCAGCGTCACGTCGGCGAACGTCGCGTCGATGGGGGCGTCCGGTTTGTGCACCGTGACCCGAGCCCATTCAACACGCCCATCCAAGAGGCAGACGTCCGAGATGCGTTCGGCCAAAGTCTCGATGAGGTCGACCGGATCCGACTCCACGGCGGCTTTCACCTGCGCGACGAGACTTCCGTAGTCGACGGTGTCGTGCAAGTCATCGGAGGCCGCCGCCGCACGGGTGTCCACGCCCAGCGTGAGGTCGACCACGAACACCTGCCCCTCCCGTCGCTCGTGCTCGAAGACACCGTGATGGGCGAAGCAGGCGATGCCCGTGATCGACAGCTCGTCTGTCACGTGCTCGCCTCCTGCCAGCGCGCGAACGCTCGCAGCGCGTCGCGGCTGGAGCGTACGTCGTGCACGCGTAGCCCCCACACCCCCTGCTGGGCCAGGAGCACGGTGAGCGCGGTGGTGGCGGCCTCCCGCTCGTCGACGCCGCGCGGCGTGCCGTCGGGAGCAGCCAGCAGCGATCCCAGGAAGGACTTGCGGCTCGCGCCGACCAGCAGCGGGAACCCCAGCGTGCGCAGCCCGTCGAGTCCGGTCAGCAGCGCCCAGTTGTGCACGGACCTCTTGGCGAAGCCCAAGCCCGGGTCCAGCACGATCCGGTCGTCGGCGATCCCCGCGGCGCGGGCCGCGTCCACGCGCTGGCCGAGCTCGTCCCGCACCGCTGCGACGACGCCGCCCGGGCCGTCGTACGCCGCGAGCTCCTGCATGTGGTCGCTGTGGCCGCGCCAGTGCATGCAGACGTACGTCGCGCCTGCGGCTGCGGCCACGTCGAGGATCCGGGGGTCGGCCAGACCACCTGACACGTCGTTGACGATCGACGCACCCGCGACCACCGCCTGCTCGGCCACGTCGGACCGCATCGTGTCGACCGACACCGTGGCACCGCCGGCGGCGAGCTCGCGGATCACCGGGATCACGCGGCCCAGCTCCTCCTCGACGAGCGGACGGGTGGCACCCGGACGGGTCGACTCTCCGCCGATGTCGAGGATGTCCGCGCCGTCGGCGAGCAGGTCACGTCCGTGGGCGATCGCGGTGTCCGGCGTCGCCCACCGGCCGCCGTCGGAGAACGAGTCGGGCGTCACGTTGACCACGCCCATGAGAAGCGGCATGGGCCGCACTATCCCTTGTTGCTGTTGATCAGCGCCATCGCCTCGGACCGAGTGGCGGCGTTGTGCATCTGCCCGCGCACTGCGGAGGTGATCGTGCGCGCCCCCGCCTTGCGGACCCCGCGCATGGTCATGCAGAGGTGCTCGGCCTCGATCACCACGATCACGCCACGAGCCTCGAGACCGGTCACCAAGGCGTCCGCGATCTGCGTCGTCAGCCGCTCCTGCACCTGAGGGCGTTTGGAGTACACGTCCACCAGCCGGGCGAGCTTCGACAGACCGGTGATCTTCCCGGCGTCCGACGGGATGTAGCCGACGTGCGCGACCCCCGTGAACGGCACGAGGTGGTGCTCGCACATCGACCACAGCTCGATGTCGCGCACCAGCACCATCTCGTCGTGCCCGATGTCGAACGTCGTGGTCAGCACGTCGGACGGCGACTGGCGGAGTCCGGCAGTGAGCTCGGCGTACGCCCGGGCCACCCGCGCAGGGGTGTCACGCAGACCCTCACGCTCCGGGTCCTCGCCCATGGCGATCAGGAGCTCGTGGACGGCGGCAGCGGCCCGCTCGTGGTCGAAGTCCGGCACGTCGGCCACCGGACGCTCGGCCCAGGCGATCGGGTCGGTCATGCCCTGCTCATGACGGTCAGGCCGTCGGCGGAGGCGGCTCGGGGCTGGCACTCGGCGGGAGCGGAGCGCCGTGGACGTCGCCGCCCGGGCCCGGAGGCGTCAGGATCCCGCCGGTGTCGGTGTCCGGGCGGGTGCCGTTGACCTTGATGCGGTCCTTGATCGCCTGAGGGATCTCGACGGGCGGGATCTCCGACGGGTTGCGGTCGGGGGAACCGGTCCATGCCGGGCGCGGCGCGCGCTTGCGCAGGGCGAGGAAGGCGGTGGCGACCTGCTGCTTGTCGAGCGTCTCCTTGTCCATCAGCTCCAGGACCAGGCTGTCGAGGACGTCGCGGTTCTCCTCCAGGATGTCGAAGGCCTCCTGGTGGGCGGTCGCCAGCAGCTTCTTGGTCTCCTCGTCGACGGCCGCCGCCACCTCCTCGGAGTAGTTGCGGCTGTGACCGATGTCGCGGCCGAGGAACGGCTCGGAGTTGGCCTCGCCCAGCTTGATCGCGCCGAGCCGCTCGGTCATGCCGTACTGGGTGACCATCGCGCGCGCGACCGCCGTCGCCTTCTCGATGTCGTTGCCGGCGCCGGTGGTCGGGTCGTGGAAGACCATCTCCTCCGCGGCGCGGCCACCCATCATGTAAGCCAGGGTGTCGAGCAGCTCGCTCCGGGTCTGGCTGTACTTGTCCTGGTCGGGCAGGACCATCGTGTAGCCGAGTGCCCGGCCGCGCGGCAGGATCGTCACCTTGTGCACCGGGTCGTTGCCCGGGAACGCGGCGGCGACCAGCGCGTGTCCGCCCTCGTGGTAGGCGGTGATGAGCTTCTCCTTCTCGCTCATCAGGCGCGTACGACGCTGGGGGCCGGCGATCACGCGGTCGATCGCCTCGTCGAGCGACTCGTCGGTGATCAGCTTCTGGTTCGTGCGCGCGGTCAGCAGCGCGGCCTCGTTGAGGACGTTCTCGAGGTCGGCGCCGGTGAAGCCCGGCGTACGCCGCGCCACCGCGAGCAGGTCGACCGCGGGCGCCAGCGGCTTGCCCCGCGAGTGGACCTCGAGGATCTTGTGGCGGCCGGCGAGGTCGGGTGCGTCGACCTGGATCTGCCGGTCGAAGCGCCCGGGGCGCAGCAGCGCGGGGTCGAGCACGTCGGGCCGGTTGGTGGCCGCGATCAGGATGACGCCGCCCCGGACGTCGAAGCCGTCCATCTCGACCAGCAGCTGGTTCAGCGTCTGCTCGCGCTCGTCGTGGCCGCCACCCATGCCGGCACCACGGTGACGGCCGACGGCGTCGATCTCGTCGATGAAGACGATGGCCGGCGCGTTCTCCTTGGCCTGCTCGAAGAGGTCGCGCACGCGGCTGGCGCCGACGCCGACGAACATCTCGACGAAGTCGGAGCCGGAGATCGAGTAGAAGGGCACACCCGCCTCGCCCGCGACGGCGCGCGCCAACAGGGTCTTGCCGGTGCCCGGGGGTCCGTAGAGCAGCACGCCCTTGGGGATCTTCGCGCCGACGGCCTGGAACTTCGCGGGTTCCTGGAGGAACTCCTTGATCTCGCCGAGCTCCTCGACCGCCTCGTCGGCGCCGGCCACGTCGCCGAACGTCGTCTTCGGCATGTCTTTGGTGATCAGCTTCGCGCGCGACTTGGCGAACTGCATGACGCCGCGACCGCCGCCGCCTTGCACCTGGTTCATCAGGAACAGGAAGAGCAGCACGATCAGGACGAACGGCAGCAGCGTCGTGACGATCTGGCCGATCAGGCTGGGGTGGCTGATGCTGACGTCGTAGGCATCGGCCTCCAGCGTCTTGTTGTCGATGTCCTTCTGGATCGAGGCCTGGAGCTCGCCCTGCGTGCCGTCGAGCCAGTGCGCGGTGACGTCGGCGCCGGTCGAGCGGACGCCGTCCTTGAGCGTCGCCTTGATGGTCTGGTCGCCGTCGGCGAGGGTGATCGTCTTGACCTGACCGTCGTTGATGTACTGCTGCATCTGGCTGGTCTTGATCTCGTCGTACCCGCCCGGTGACGCGATGTACTGCAACGCGAACAGGATCAGCAGCACCGCGACGACGATCCACGGCCACGGGCTACGGGCGAAACGCTTCACAGGACTCTCTCGACGACGAGACTCTTGCTCATCGGCGCCGGCCGAAGAGCACTGGATTTCCGAGAATCACGACGGTACACGTCATTCCCAACGCCCATTGTCCATCTCCGAACGGCGCAGACCTACTTCGGGAGCCCGATTTCACCCGCTCGGCGGGAGCGGCCGCGTGACGCTCAGGAGTAGACGTGCGGCGCCAGCGTGCCGATGTCGCGGAGGTTGCGGTACTTCTGCCGGTAGTCGAGCCCGTAGCCGACGACGAAGTCGTTGGGGATGTCCCAGCCGACGTACTTCACCTCGAGCGGCATCTGCGAGGCGTCGGGCTTGCGCAGCAGCGTGCAGATCTCGACGCTCGCGGGGTTGCGGATGGCCAGGTTGTTGGTGACCCAGCTCTGGGTCAGGCCGGTCTCGATGATCTCGTCGACGATGAGCACGTGGCGGCCGGTGATGTCGGTGTCGAGGTCCTTGAGGATCCGTACGACGCCGCTGGACTTGGTGCCGGAGCCGTAGGAGCTGATGGCCATCCAGTCCATCTCCACGTGCCGCGGCAGCGCCCGGGCGAGATCCACCATCACCATCGCCGCGCCGCGCAGGATGCCGACGATCAGCAGGTCCTTGCCCTGGTAGTCGGCGGTGATCTCCTGGGCCAGCTCCTCGAGCCGGTCGTGGATCTGCTTCTCGGTGAAGAGGATCTCGACGAGATCGTCCTCGACCTGCGTGGCGTCCATGGGCAGAACCTTAGGGTGCGTCTTTCGAATCGGCGCAGTCGCGAGCGGGTTTTCGCGCCGACCTGGCAAGGCGGAGGTGCGAAGGCGGGCCGGAGGCCCGACGAGTCGCCGACAACGCCGCCGGATCGGATGCGAAAGCACGCGCAGCACGCGCCGAGTCGAGGGTCGCGCCCTCAAGGTGTGTCGATGACCCGCTCGAACGCGAGCACTCCGTCTCGTCGTACGGCGCGCATGTGGCCGGGCAGGTCGACCCACTTCTGCCCGTGCCAGTCGGTGACGAGGGCATCGACCGCGACCACGTGCTGGAGGAAGGTCTCGCCGGCCGGGGCGCCGGCCGCGACGGCAGCCGCACGCAGCACCCGCGAGCGGATCGGCGCCTCGAGTCGGGTCATCTGGTCGACGGACAGGCCACCGTCGAGCGCGACCTCGGCGAGGGCCCGCTCGGCGTACTCGTCGAGGAGCTCCATGTCGGCACGGAGCAGGTCAGCGGTGCGGGCCAGCGACTCGGTGACACCGGGACCGAGCTCGTCCTCGAGCACCGGCAGCACGCGCCGCCTCACCCGGACCCGGGTATAGGCGTCGTCGGCGTTGTGCGGGTCCTCCCAGTACTCGAGGCCCTCGACCTGACAGGCGGTCACCGTGTCGGTGTGGGACACGTCGAGCAGTGGCCGACGGTAGTGGTCGAAGGTACGGCGCATCCCGGCGATCGACCGACCGCCCGACCCGCGGGCGAGACCCATCAACACGGTCTCGGCCTGGTCGTCCCGCGTGTGGCCGAGCAGCACCGCCTCGGCCTCGAACCGCTCGCGGACCTCGTCGAGGAGGGCGTACCGAGCTGCCCTGGCAGCCGCCTCCGGACCGAGCCCGGGAGCCCGGACGTCCGCGCGTGCGCTGACGGTCTCGTCGACCCCGAGTGCGGCGAGCTGGCCGACCACACGCTCGGCCCGCACCGCGGAGTCGTCCTGGAGTCCGTGGTCGACGGTCACGCCGACGACGTACCAGCCCTGGTCGCGTCCCTCGAAGACCGCGGCCGACGCCAGGGCGAGCGAGTCCGCACCACCGCTGCACGCCACCAGCAGCCGGGCACCCGGCTCGAGGTCCGCGAGGCCATGACGTACGGCGTTCCGGACGGCCGCGACCGACGGGTGCAGGGTCATGGCGTGCTCACGGATGTACGCGCGCGACCCAGCTGTCCGGATCGTGGATCTCGGCCAGGGTCGGCAGGTTGTCGGCGGTGGCCCACACGGCGTTGAAGTCGTCCATGCCGACCTTGTCGAGGACGGCGCGGACGAACAAGGCGCCGTCGCGATACTGCGCCATCTTCGCCTCGAGCCCGAGGAGCTTGCGCAGGAACCGGTCGAGGGAGCCGGTGCCCTTGCGGCGCTGGGTGAACTTCGTCCGGATCGACGAGACGCTCGGGATCACCTCGGGACCGACGTCATCCATGACGACGTCGGCGTGGCCCTCGAGCAGCGACATCACGCCGGTCAAGCGGTCGAGGATCGCCTTCTGCTCCGGCGACCCGAGGAGGTCGAGCACGCTGCCGCTGCGGCCCTTCTTCAGCGCCTCGGCGACCCGCTGGAACCCCTCTCCCAGGAACTTCTCCGGCTCGACGGTCTCGGCGAGCTGCGTGAACTGGGCGAAGAGGTGCTCGCGCATCCACGGCACAGCCGTGAACTGCACGCGGTGGGTCTCCTCGTGCAGACACACCCAGAGCCGGAAGTCGCTCGGGTCGGCCTGGAGCTCCCGCTCCACGTGGACGACGTTGGGCGCGACGAGCAGGAGCTGGCCGTGAGGCTCGTGGAACGGGTCGAACTGGCCGAGCACCTTGCTGGCCATGAAGCCGAGGAGACCGCCGACCTCGGCGCCGGTGAAGCGGGAGCCGACGGCCTGGACGACCGGACCGGGGGGCCCCTTCTTCTCCGCGACCTTCTCGAGCACCGGGGTGAGCAGCTGGGCGAAGCCCTCGACGTTGGCCTGGATCCAGGCGGGTCGGTCGACGACGAGGACCGGCGCCGTCAGTCCTCCGGCGTCCAGCCCGGTGAACTCGCGGACGTACGACGTGGATCGCTCAGCGCCCTCGCGGAGCTCGGCGACGACGGCCTCGGCCTCCTCGGCGGTGACCTCGGGACCCGCGCCGGCCAGCCGGGACCCGATCGAGACCGCGAGACGCCAGTCGACCATCTCCGTCATGACGCGAGCCTACGGGGCGAGATCACACCAGGAGCGAAGCTCCGGGTGTGATCGAGAGGAACGAGGGCGCAGACGCCTGCAGAGCAACGCACGCAAAGGCCGCCACCGCGGAGCGTGGTTTCGAGACGCTCGCAGAGCTCGCTCCTCAACCACCGGAGGCCGGCGAGCCGCGAACCGGCGGAGCGAAGCTCCGGTGTGATCGAGAAGAACGAGGGCGCAGACGCCTGCAGAGCAACGCACGCAAGGACCGCCACCCGTCGCGTGGTTTCGAGACGCTCGCAGAGCGCTCCTCAACCACCGAGATTCTGCGCCGCGGAGCGTGGTTTCGAGACGCTCGCAGAGCTCGCTCCTCAACCACCGAGGTTCGGCGAGTGCGGGCTAGTAGGGGAAGAAGCAGATCCCGCCGTGGTGGGAGACACCGCCGCACTGCTGAGCGGCGCCGTCGGTGAACGTGTCACTGGCGACCCACAGCCCGGCCTTGGTGACCAGCAGGTGATCGACTCCGCGACCGCGTGAGTGGGTCGGGTTCCACGAGGTCGCCTTGCCCGTGCGCGGATTGATGGACCCGATGCCGGGCCGGCTCTTGGCTCCCGGCCCGGCCGTGTTGCACCCGTCGCCGTTGTCCATCCAGCGCGGATGGCCGCCGGCGTACACGTTGTCCTTGTCGGCGGCCACCGCGAAGAAGGAGTCGCAGCCGCTGTAGTTGATCCACTGGTGGTGGACCGACCGCGAGGCGGACGAGAAGGCCGACACGGCGTCGCAGAGCCCGGCCCGTGGCTGGCTCGACCCGGAGCCGGGTCCGGACTTCGGGTGGAGCCCGGTCGCGGCGAGGTAGATCGTCTTGTCGTCGGGTGACCAGTTGCCGGCTCGCACGTAGAAGCCGATGACACACGTTCCGCGCAGCTCGGGGGACGTCCAGCCGTCCACCCTCACCGCGTGCTTGCCGAGCTTGAGCACCGCTGCTTGCTGCCGGGCGTGCCCGTTGATCGAGGTGAACGTGCCCTCGATCAGCAACCGGTGACCGTCATGACTGGGCTGGGAGTTGAACACCGAGGTGGCGGACTCCCCCAACTTGCCTCTGATCCGCACCCGGAGGTAGTTCGTGACGGCACCGGTGCTCGGTCGCAGACTGGCCATCGCGGTCCGCGAGGCTCCGTTGACCGCTGTGAAGCGGCCACCGATGATCACCGCGCCATGGACATGGCGGACCGTGTTCACCGGACCGTTGACCGCGTGCGCGAAGCCGTTCCGCACGGCACCGGTGACGGCGTTGACCGCCACCAGGTTGTGCACGGCCACCTGGTTCACCTCGGTGAACTTCCCGCCGAGGTACGCCGTGCGACAGTCAGGCGAGAGGGCGATCGACTGAACCGGGCCGTTGACCTCGGGTGCCCACGTGGTCATGGCGCCGGTCTTGGCGGAGAAGCTGAAGGCGTTGGAGCGGGCGTAGGTGGCCGCCCCACGGGCCACCGCTGTCGCTTCGCCCACGGCGTACATCGTTCCCTTGCACTGCGCGAGCTCCGCGATGTTCTGGTTCACCGGATCCGGGAGCAGGTACGGCGTCCAGTCCGCCGGCGTGCTCCTGACGGTGGCCGCGGAGGCCACCGAGGGCGGCAGGCTCAACGTCAGTCCAGCGGCCAGAGCGACCGCGACGAGGAGCCGTGTCGAACGGTGCCTGCCGCGTGCTCGGCCGGCTGAGGCGCAGTTGGCGACGACCGTGTGAACCATGTGACTCCCCATCCCGACGTAGAGCACTCTGTACCCCTTTCGGGGGTTCCGAATGCCCAACCCGCCGGAACCGTCCCTCGGGTGAGGGTGGTTTCGAGACGCTCGCAGGGCTCGCTCCTCAACCACCGGGCGATTCGGATCAACAGTGGCTGGTGGCCAGGGCGGTGGTGAGGCGTTCGAGGGCCGCTCGCGCATCGAGTGTCTCGGCGTACTTGATGTGGTTGCTGACGAACGCGAAGACCAGGGTGCGGTTGCGGGCGTCGGTGGTGATGCCGGCCAGGGCGCTGGTGCCGGTCAGGGTCCCGGTCTTGGCGCGGACGAGACCGCGGCCACCGCTCTTGTCGCCGAAGCGGTAGGCCAGCGACCCGTCGTATCCCGCGACGGGGAGGCCGGTGATCACCGAGCGGAGGTCGGGGTGGTCGGGCGAGGCGGCGAGCTGGAGCACGTCGACGAGCGTCTCGGCATCGAGGCGGTCGTGGCGGGAGAGACCGCTGCCGTCCTGGATGGTCGCGTGGCCGAGGTCGATGCCGAGGTCGCGCAGTGTGGACCGCACGCCGCGCACACCACCGTCGTACGACGCGTCTCCCCCGACCGCCAGCCCGACCTGGTGCGCGAGCACCTCGGCGCCCTCGTTGTCGCTGTACTGCAGCACACGCTCGACGATGTCGGCGACCGGGAGGCTGGTCACCCGGGCCAGCTCGTGGGCATGCCCGACGGCCTTCTGCTGCGCGATCGTGGACGCGACGTCGATGCCTCGCTTGCGGAGGTACGTCGCGAACAGGCCGGCCGCGGTCGCCGGTGGGTCGGGGACGCGGCCGTAGCCGTCCGGGTCGAGACCTTCGTCGGCCCAGAGAGCGGTGATCGGCGAGACCACGTCGGGGAGGTAGGTCTTCGGCCAGTGCGGGTTGACCCGCGGGCCGGTGAACAGGGAGGTGTCGTAGAAGAGCCGGATCTTCCGGACGCCTTCGGTGTGGAGGCGCTTCGCCGTCAGCACGGCCAGGGTCTGGAGGCTCGCGTCACGACGGCCGGGCCCCTCGGTCGGCTGCGCGTTCTGCAGGAAGGGGTCGCCGCCGCCCACCAGGACGATGCGGCTCGGCCGTCGGCGACCACGCGGGTCGCGAAGGTCCGGTCGGGGCCGAGCGCACGGAGGGCGGCGGTGGCGGTCAGGAGCTTGAGGGTGGAGGCCGGAGTGGACGTGCCCTGCCCCAGGTCGAGCAGCGGGTCGCCGGCGAGCGGCGCGACGACGGTGCGCAGGTCGGCCAGGTGGGGGTCACCCACCTCCGGCTCGAGCGCACGGCGCACGCAGGCCGTGGTGGGCCGCGGCGACGGGGCGGTCCGCGCCACCGCGCCAGGCGTCGGTGCGGTGGGGGCGGTGTAGCCCGGCACGGGCGTGACGAGCGGAGGGGGTGTGTCTCCGTCGCCGAACCAGTCGTCGAGCCGACCCGTCTCGTACGCCGCGGCGGCGCCACCGGCCAGCGCCAGCACCAGGACTCCGGTCGCCCAAAGGAGGACGCGCCGGACCCACCGCCGGCGGCGGGGGTCTCGGGCCACCATGTCTGGTCGGGCTCCTCGGTCAGGTTGGGCAGGAGCCCTCATTCTGCGCGAGACTTGCCCGGAGCCGGACCGCGGGCCGGACGACCGAGGGCAGACACGTGGAGGTCAGGGTGGAGTTCGACGTACTGGTGGAGATCCCGAAGGGGAGCCGCAACAAGTACGAGGTCGACCACGAGTCCGGCCGCATCCGGCTCGACCGGACGCTGTTCACGGCGACGCAGTATCCAGCCGACTACGGCTACATCGAGCAGACCCTCGGCCAGGACGGCGACCCGCTCGACGCGCTGGTCCTGCTGCTCGGGGAGCCCACGTTCCCCGGCTGCCTGATCAAGTGCCGCGCGATCGGGATGTACCGGATGACCGACGAGAAGGGCGCCGACGACAAGGTGCTGTGCGTGCCGGTGTCCGACCCGCGCATCGAGCACATGCGCGACATCAACCACCTGCCGAAGTTCGACCGGATGGAGATCGAGCACTTCTTCACCGTCTACAAGGACCTCGAGCCCGGGAAGTCCGTCGAGGGCGCCGACTGGGTCGGCCGCGACGAGGCCGAGAAGGAGGTCCACGCGTCGTTCGCGCGACTGCAGGAGACCGGCGGTCACCAGCCCCAGCCGGCCGCGCAGGGCGAGCCGCAGCGTCAGCCCGAGCTCTCCTGACCATCCGGTGAGCGAGACCACTCACGGCGCCCACGACTTCGCCGACGACCCGCGCAACTCCGGCGTGCTGATCCACGTCAACGGCGTACTGGTGCCGAGAGCCGAGGCCGTGGTCTCGGTGTTCGACGCCGGGTTCGTCCTGGGTGACGGCGTGTGGGAGGGCATCCGCGTGCACGCCGGACACCCGGCGTTCCTCGACCTGCACCTCGACCGGCTCTGGGAGGGCGCGACCGCGATCGCGCTCGACATCGGGCTGACGCGCGACCAGCTCACCGATCGGATCTACGAGACGCTCCGCGCCAACGACATGTCCGACGGTGTGCACATCCGGCTGATGGTGACCCGCGGGCCGAAGTCCACGCCGTACCAGGACCCTCGCTTCTCCGCCGGTCCGGCCACCGTCGTGATCATCGCCGAGCACAAGGACCCCCTGCCGGCGACGGTCGAGCAGGGCCTGTCGCTGTTCACCGTGCACGTGCGACGGGCGTCGCCGGACACGCTCGACCCGAAGCTCAACGCCCACAGCAAGCTGAACGACATCACCGCTTGCATCCAGGCCTACACGGCCGGGGCGGACGAGGCGCTGATGCTCGATCCGCAGGGTTTCGTGGCGACGTGCAACAGCACCCACTTCTTCGTCGTACGCCGGGGTGAGGTGTGGACGTCGTCCGGCGCCTACTGCCTCGGCGGGATCACCCGCGGCAACGTGCTCCGCGTCTGCCGGGAGGCCGAGATCCCTCACCAGGAGCGGTTGTTCAGCCTGACCGAGGTCTACTCCGCCGACGAGGCGTTCGTGACCGGGACCTTCGCGGGCGTCGTACCCGTGCACACCGTCGACGGGCGCACGATCGGGTCGGGGCGCCGCGGACCGATGGTGTCGCGGCTCCAGGAGCTGTACGCCGACCTGGTGCGCCGCGACGTCGCCGCTCGGGCATGACGATCCGCCTGGCCTGTTGGTCCGGGCCACGCAACATCTCGACCGCGACGATGCGGGCCTGGGAGAACCGGCCCGACACCGAGGTCCTCGACGAGCCGCTCTACGCCTGGTACCTCGCCCACACCGGTCTCGACCACCCGGGCCGCGACGAGGTGATCGCCGCGGGCGAGACCGACTGGCGACGCGTCGTCGACTCGCTCACCCGGCCGTGGCCGGACGGGCCGCTGCTGCAGTACCAGAAGCACATGGCCCAGCACCTCGTCCCCGGCCTTCCGCGGGAGTGGATCGCGTCTTTGCACAACGTGCTGCTGATCCGCGACCCGGCGGAGGTGGTCTCGTCGTACCTGCGGTCGCGAGCCTCGGTGGCTCCGGACGACATCGGGATCCTGCAGCAGCTGGAGCTGCAGGTACTGCTCGACCCGTCGGTGCCCGTCATCGACTCCGCCGACTTCCTGCGCTCACCGGCGGCCTACCTGCGCTGGCTCTGCTCGTATGTCGGCGTCGAGTTCACCGACACGATGCTGGCGTGGCCGGCCGGCCCGCGTGAGAGCGACGGCGTGTGGGCGCCGTACTGGTACGACGCCGTGCTGCGCTCGACCGGCTTCGAGCCCTACCGACCGCGGCGGGTCGAGCTCACCCGGGAGGGCGAGGAGGTCGTCGCCGCCACGCGTCCGGCGTACGAGCGTCTGTACGACGCGCGGCTGGTTCTCTGAGCTCCCGGGACGCTCGGCGGGTGGGGCGTCGGGATCCCCGGTGGGCCGGGTATCCCGTCGCTTGTCGGCGGTTGCAACCCCCGAGAAGCGACGGGAGTGCCTGACCGACGTGACAGGAGTGGTGCAAGGGAACCCTGGCGGGGCCACCCTGTGACCCGAAGCACCGCCGGCTTCGTCATGCCACGATCGACAACCCCCGATGGCGAGCCAGCGGTCGACGGCTCGCGCGACCTCGACATGGGCCTCGACACCGCGCACCACATCCCCCGGCGTCATCATGATGTGGTCGGCGTCGGCGATCTCGACCACCGTGCGGGTCTCGTCCGCCAGCCCTCGGGCCACGTCGGCGTCCCAGAACTCATCGACCGAGCCGCCGACGAGGAGCTGGGGCGCGGGGTTCGCCCGGATCGAGTCCACGAGCTCCGGCACGTCGAGGATCGGGGTCAACCAGATCGCCGGGAGCTGTCGTTCAGCCACGAGCGGCGTCGCCCAGGTGCCGAGCGACTTGCCGACCACCAGGACCC
This sequence comes from uncultured Actinomycetota bacterium, assembly GCA_963759515.1. Taxonomy (GTDB): domain Bacteria; phylum Actinomycetota; class Actinomycetes; order Propionibacteriales; family Nocardioidaceae; genus Nocardioides. The sequence continues at coordinate 345,349 of CAVWZR010000022.1, forward strand.
GACCTTCGACCGGGAGTGCCCGGTCGACCTCTGCGCGCACCCAGGCGATCGTCTGCTCGTCGGACACGTGCCGCGGCGGGTCCCACCAGTGGTGCTCGACCCGCCACCCGTGCTGCAGGAGGGCGAGCCCGGTGAAGAACAGCAGCGGCGCCATCGGCGGGTATCCCCTGCCGGGCACGAGCACCGCCGTACCGATCGCCGCCCCGGCGGGCTCGAACGACGTACTGAAGACTCCCGGGACCTGCACGGCCCTACCTTCCCACCCCGGCCGATCAGAGGAGGTCCGGGGAGCGGAGGAGCTCGGGAGGTACGCCGTAGGCGTCGACGAGGTCGACGGCGATCGGGCGGAGCTTGCGGCAGAGGTCGTTGACCTCACGCGTGATCGCCTTCGAGCGCGCCGACGTGAGACGACCGTGCTCCATGAACCACGCGCGGTCCCGCTCGATCGTCGACAGGGCGTGCAGGTCGCGGAGCAGGGTGACGGCGACCCTGAGATCGCCGTCCGGTAGGGCGCCGACCTTGTCGACGAACGCCTCGAGCACCAGCCGCTCGACATGAGACCGGGCGGCGGCGAGCACGTGGTCCTGGGCGCGGGAGAAGACCTCGCCCGGCTTGAGGCCTTCGTCGATTCCTCGCTTGAGCCGGCGGGCGACTCCCGACAGCGTGTGCTCCTCGCGGAAGCGGAGCATCGCGAGGTGGTACTCCGGGTCCAGCAGCCCCGCCTCGTCGTCCCAGTCGGCACCGCCGGGCAGCGCGTCCCTGATCGCCTCGAGGAGCTTGTGGGCGGCGGTCCGCTCGATCACCGTCTCCAGCGCCGCGCCGGCGACGAAGCGCACCATGCCGAGCTGGTCGAGGTCCTCGAACTCGCTCGCGTAGTTCGTGAGCAGACCCTTCGCGACCAGCTGGAGCAGGACGTGGTTGTCACCCTCGAAGGTCGTGAACACGTCCGTGTCGGCCTTCAAGGCCGCGAACCGGTTGACCGCGAGGTAGCCCGCGCCGCCGCACGCTTCCCGGCACTCCTGGATCGCCCGGGTCGCGTGCCAGGTGCCGAGTGCCTTGGTCCCCGCCGCCCGCGACTCCAGCTCGCGGCGCGCCTGCTCGTCCTCGTCCTCGGCCGTCGCGACCGAGAAGACGTCGTGGGTCTGGAGCGCGAGACGCTCCTGTGCGAAGTGCAGGGCGTAGTTCTCGGCCAGCAGCGGGAACAACCGGCGTTGGTGCAAGCCGTAGTCGAGCAGCAGCTCCTCGGCTTCCTCCGAGGTCGCGTGGAACTGCCGCCGGCGTACGGCGTACTTCACGGCGAGCGTCAGGGCGACCTTGGCCGCGTTGATCCCCGCCCCGGACACGCAGACCCGGCCCTGCACGAGCGTGCCGAGCATCGTGAAGAACCGCTTGTCGGGGTTGTCGATCGGGCTGACGTAACGGCCGTCGTCGGTGACGTCGGCGAAGCGGTTCAGCAGGTTGTCGCGCGGGATGCGGACTCCGTCGAACCAGAGGCGACCGTTGTCGACGCCGTTCAGTCCCATCTTCAGGCCGTCGTCCTCGGCCCGGATGCCGGGCAGCAGCCGGCCGTCACGACGTAGTGGCACGACGAACGCGTGCACCCCGTGCCCCTCACCCGCGACCTCGAGCTGGGCGAAGACCACCGCGGCTTCGGCGTGCTGGGCGGCGTTGCCGATGTAGTCCTTGCGGGACGCGTCGTCGGGCGTCGTGATCGCGAACTCGTCGGTCGCCGGGTCGTACGTCGCGAGCGTGCCGAGCGCCTGGACGTTGGAGCCGTGGCCGGACTCCGTCATCGCGAAGCAGCCGAGCAGACGCCCCGCGATCAGGTCCTCGAGATGGGCGTCGTGGTGGCGCTTGCTGCCCAGCATCAGCACGGCGCCGCCGAACAACCCGAACTGCACGCCGACCTTCACCAGCAGCGAGAGGTCACCGAGGGCCAGGGTCTCGAACGCCGCGATGGACGCGCCGAGGTCGCCACCGCCGCCGTACTCCTGCGGGAAGCCCATGCCGGTCTGCCCGGTGCCCGCCATCAGCACGAGGAGGTCCTTCACCCGCTCCCGGAAGTCCGCGCGCGTCATCGTCTCGGCGTCCTCGAGCACCGAGGCGTGCTCGGCGAGGTTGGTGCGCACGAGGTCGCGCACCTCGGCGTACCGGCCGTCGAGCAGACGCCTCAGCTCCGCGACGTCGATCTCAGGCGGCTGGTACGCCGCTTCCGCGGACGCGTCCGAGAACGAGGCCATGGGCCGACCGTACCCACGGGCGGTGGCTTCGAGACGCTCGCAGAGCTCGCTCCTCAACCACCGTGCCGGTCGGTGGTCGATGAACGCGCCCTGGCGCCTGTCTCGAAGCCACCGCTCCCGTCGATGCGCACTGTTGACTCGCGGCGTCGACCTCGCACGCTCGGTCGCGCGCACGCTCGGTCTCGCACTGCCACGCCGGCCCCTCGTTCCTCGGGTCCGGCTGTGTGCTCAAGGCCGAGCGAAGAAGTTCGGGGTGATCCAGTAGTACATCGACACCTCTTCCACGTCCCGGCCGGTGCGCGGGGCCTGGATGATCATCCCGTTCCCGGCGTAGAGCGCGACGTGGTAGATCGACGACGGGCTGCTCGAGGAGCCCCAGAAGACGAGGTCACCGGGCCGAAGCGAGCTGAGTGAGATGGGGGTCGACCCGGAGTACTGCGCCACCGAGTAGTGCGGCAGGGAGATGCCGCCGGCGCGCCACGCGCCCATGGTGAGCCCCGAGCAGTCCCAGGCGTTCGGACCAGCCGCTCCCCAGACGTAGGGGTCGCCGATCTGGCTGCGCGCGAACGCGATCGCACGCGACGCGCCCGACGCCGGAGCCGGAGGAGCGGCCGGGGGTGCTGGGGGGGTGGCCGGTCCGGAGGGATCCGGCGTCGGGTCGCTGGTCGGCGAGGGGTCCTGGCTCTGCTGCTGCTCCCGAGCCTGCTGGGCCGCCTCCTGACGCGCCTTCTTCTCGGCCGCTCGCTGCGCGGCCTCGCGCGCCGCCTGCTCGATGCCCGCCTGTCGCTTCTGGGCCAGGGAGACGGTGATGTGCTGGAGCTTCGCGAGCCGGTGGATGAGCTGGGCCTTGCGAGCGGCGATCTGCTGCGTCGCGGCGTCGGCGGCAGCGGCTGCCGACGTGGCGGCGTCGCGTGCCTGCTTGGCCTTCTCGGCGAGGGCCTCGGCCTTCGACCTGGCCGCGTCGGCCTGGTCGCTGGCCACACCGGCCAACGTGGACGACGCGGTGTAGGAGTCGTAGCTGTAGTCCATCGCGGACTGTGCGTTCTGGAGCGTGGACATCGTGTCCACCACGCCGTCGAGTCCGTCGGCCCCTTGGAGGGCCGAGATCGGGCTGAGCGTGGGTCCCATCTCGTACGACGTCACGACGGTCGCGGCGTACTCGTGCCGCTGGTGCCGCGCGTCGCGCGTCGCGATCTGGGCATGCCGCTCGGCCACGCGCGCGTCGCGGCGGGCCTGCTGCAGCTCCCACCGCGCGCCGTTGTAGCGCTCCGCAGCCTGCTCGGCTGTGGTCGCGGCCGCCTGGGCCTCGAGATCGGCTTGGACCAGCTGCGCCTTGATCGCGTCGACGTCGTCCGCCGCTCGCGCCGCGCGATGACGCGCGTCGTGCACCTGCTGCTTGCTCGGGTACACGTCGTGGCCGCCCGGGTCCGCCGCGGCCGCGGCGAAGCCTCCGAGGCCCGTGACCAGGGAGAGGGCGAGGGCGGTGACGCCGACTCGATGCACGGGTGGTTCCTCCTGCGACTGGGGTCCACAGCCGAGGGCTGCGTGTGATGGAAAGCGCCTCGGGTGGCTTCCTCTCCACCCGTGGCACCGTCGAGCACGCTAATGCGCTCGAGTCACAAAAGGAACATCTTTCACAAAATTCCCAGGAGTCACCGGCGTGTCGCCTTGACGAACTACACGGTTGTAACTTCCTCGCGCACAGGCGCGACCGCTCGCTCACGGCTCAGCGACTGACCGCTCGCCCACGCCCCGACGTAGAAGGAGGTGAGGGCGATCGCGACGCCGGCGATGTCGTCGGCGACGTAGTGCCAGCCGAAGTAGAGGGTGGCCACAGCGGTGATCGAGGCGTTGACCCAGAAGACGATCTTCAGCCAGCGCATCGTGGTCGTGTACTGGATCATCAGCGCCACCAGCATGGTGATCGCCACGTGCAGACTCGCGAACCCGGCGACCCCGCTCAGGAAGTTGGTGATGTCGATCAGCGACGGGGCGCTGGTGTTGACGGCCCACACTCTCGTGTTCGCCAGGGAGTTCATCAGGCGGCCGGCGTTGGTGTCGTCGATCGTCTGGTAGAGCCACGGGTGGTAGAACCCCGGGCCGAGCGTGGGCAGCGCGTAGTAGGAGACCGTCCCCAGCGTCCAGGCGATGCACTGCGAGCTGGCGAACCAGTAGCCGTAGCCGAGGTTGCGCGACCAGACCAGCCACACCGCCAGCGCGAGCGGCACCAACGGCAGGAACCAGAGGTAGACGCTGGACAGGATCTCCGCCGAGATGCCGTCACCCAGCAGGTCGTGCAGCACGATCGCGGGCTCGTGCCCGAGGAACACCGCCCGGTCCATGCTGAAGAGCTCGCGGTCGAACTTGTGGTGGACGCCCTCGATGAACGGCAGCTGGGACTTCAGGTTCCGGTAGCTGACGTAGGTGACGTAGAAGCACAGGATCCCGCTGACCACGAGGATCATCCGGTCGCGGGTCCAGTGGGTGCGCACCCGGGTCCGGAAGACGCCGGGCATCCGTCGCGGGTCGAAGCGCGAGACCCACAGCGTGCGCGGGATCAGGTCGATGGCAAAGCCGAGCGCGACCACGGTCGGCAGTCGCAGGTACGACGGACCGATGAAGCCGTCGGGGTCGACCAGCTTGGCGTCGAAGACGACCGCGGCGAGGACCGCGAGCACGCCCATGCCCACGGCGATCGAGACCATGAGGATCTGGGCGCGGCGGAACACGCCGGTCAGTCTAGGGCGCCCTCGCGGGCCTCGATCCGGCCCGGCAGGGGGGCCATGCGCGTCGCCTCCACCCGAAGTCGTACGCCGTCGCCCGGCGCCAGTCGCAGGTCGAGCGGGGCGACGGCGTCGAGCTCGCCGAGCCCGGTACGACACACCAGGCGGAGCTGTCCCGGCGTCGTCCGGACCTCGACGACCTCGGCCGCCAGGACCCCGTCGTCGGCCACGGCCAGGGCCGACCGGCGTACGGCGATCGCGGGGGCGTCCGGAAGGCCGGCCGCAGCGAGGAGCTCCGCGGCCGCCGCCCCGTCGAGGACGCGCGCGTAGCCGAGGAACAGCGCGGTCTCGGGATCGACCGGAGCGCGCCACACGTCGGCGATGGGACCCGCCTGCACGATGCGCCCGGCCCGCATCACGGCGAGGTCGTCGGCGACGGCGAACGCCTCTTCGTGGTCGTGGGTCACCATCACCGCTGTCGTGCCGGCCTCGACCAGGATCCGGCGTAGGTCCTCGGCCAGACGCGTGCGCAACCCGGCGTCGAGCGCGCTCAACGGCTCGTCGAGGAGCAGCAGCCGCGGCGCAGCCGCGAGGGCACGCGCGAGAGCGACGCGTTGCCGCTCACCTCCGGAGAGGGTCGTCGGCAACCGGTCGTCGAAGCCGGTCAGACCGACCAGCTCGAGCAGCTCGGCGACCCGCGCGGACGTCGCGGCTCGCGGCGTACGCCGGATGCGTAGCGGGTAGGCGATGTTGCGGGCGACCGACAGCTGCGGGAACAGCTGGCCGTCCTGGAACATCAGCGCGAAGCCGCGGCGATGCGTCGGGGTCCGGGACAGGTCCTCGTCGTGCCAGCTCACCCGACCCGAAGCCGGCTCGAGCCCGGCGACCGCGCGCAGCAGGGTCGACTTGCCACACCCGGACGGCCCGAGGACGGCCAGCACCCGCCCGTCGTCGACGTCGAGGTCGGCGTCGACCACGGCCGGCACACCGTCGTACGACACCGAGACGCCGCGCACGGAGAGCGCCGCCATCAGAACGCCCCCACGGACGGCACGCGCAGGCGCTCGACCACGAGCATGACGGCGGCCGTCGTGGCGCCGAGCACGACGGAGCCGGCGAGGGCCATCCCGTAGTTGAGGTCGCCCGGATGCCCGATCAGCCGGAAGATCACGACCGGCAGGGTCGGGTGGTCGTCGCGGACGAGGAACGACGTCGCGCCGAACTCACCCAGCGAGCAGGCGAACGCGAACCCGGCAGCAGCCAGCAAGGGCTTGAGGATCACCGGGAGGTCGACCACCAGCAGCGCCCGGGCCGGGGACGCGCCGAGGGTGGCGGCGGCCTGGCGCAGCCGGTCGTCGATCCCGGACAGAACGGGGACGAGCACCCGGACGACCAACGGCAGCGCGACCAGTGCCTGGGCGACCGGGATCAGCAAGGGTGAGTCGCGGAGGTCGAGCGGCGGTCGGCCCAGGGTGACCAGGAAGCCGAAGCCCAGGGTCACCGCGGAGACCCCGAGCGGCAGCATGAAGAGGGCGTCGAGCAACGCGCGCAGGCGGCGCTCGGAGACACCGCGCGACCGACGGGTGACGACGGTCGCCACGGCGAGCCCGAGCAGCAGCGACATCCAGGTCGCGTCGACGGCGATGCGCAGGGAGTTCACGACGGCGTCCGTGACCGGCACGAGCAGCGCCTGGTGGGAGCCCGGCGTCTGGAGGGCGCGGTAGTTGGCCAGGCTCCAGGCTCCGTCGACGCGCAGCGAGGCGACGACCAGGGAGGCGAGAGGCACGACGACGAGGACCAGGAGCACGAACGTCGCGCCCAAGGCCGGCAGGTCGCCTCGGGTCGGCCGTCGGAGCCTGGTGCGTGTGCGGGCCACGGTCGCGTCCGGCGTACGACGTGCGCGGGCCGCGGCGACCAGGAGCACGGTGACGACGAGGAGCTGGAGCACCGACAGCGCAGCGGCGCCCTGGAGGTCCAGGAGATTCGCCGTCAGCAGGTAGATCTGGGTCTCGACACTGGAGTAGCGCAGGCCGCCCAACGTCAGCACGATCCCGAAGGCCGTGGCACAGAAGAGGAAGACCACCGTGGCGGCCGACACGACCGCCGGGCGCAGCGCCGGCAGGGTGACGTCGCGCAGGACTTGGCGCGGCGAGGCGCCGAGGGCCGCCGCCGCCTCGGCGGGACGTGGGTCGAGCGACTCCCAGGCGCCGCCCACGACACGGATCACGACCGACGCGTTGAAGAACACGAGGCCCGCGACGATCGCCATCGGGCTGCCGTCGGCGCCGAGGAACGACAGCGGCCCGCTGTCGCCGATCACGAGCTCGAACGCGACGCCGACGACGACCGTCGGCAGCACGAAGGGCACGACCAGGATCGCTCGGATCCAGGCACGGCCCGGGATCGCCACCCGGTGGAGGGCGTACGCCGCCGGCAGACCGAGCGCGCAGGCGAGCAGCGTCGCGACGGTCGACGTCCAGACGGTGAACCAGATCGCGCGCTGGATCTCGGGTCGGGTCAGCACCTCGACGACGCCGCCGACGTCGAGCTGGCCGTCCGGCACGAAGCCCCTGCCGATCATCCCGCTCACCGGCAGCACGAAGAAGACGGCGAGCACCGCCAGCGGGACGATCGCGGTGGCCGCGAGCGTGCCCAGACGTCGCGCCGTGGTCATCGAGGCACCCGGCTCATCGGCTCACGATGTCGCTCCAGTCGCGCAGCCACGTCTCGCGATGGGCCGAGATCTCCGCAGGACTCACGGCGTACGGGTGCTGCGGCTGGATCGCGAACGTCGTCCAGTTCGGCGGGAGCGGCGTCCCCTGACGCACCGGGAAGACGTACATCGAGTCGGGGAGCGCCTTCTGCACCTCGGGGCTCAGCAGGAACTCGACGAAGGCCTTCGCGCCGTCCGGGTTGGCAGCGCCGGTGAGTACGCCGGCGTACTCGACCTGGCGGAAGCAGGTGTCGAGCAGCGCCTTCGTGGTCGAGGCACTGCTGCCCTTCGGGACCGTGAACGCCGGGGACGAGTCGTAGGAGACCACGATCGGGTCCTGGCCGTCGCCGCCGCCCTGGGTGAAGTCCGTCTCGTACGCCTGCGTCCAGCCGTCGGTGATCGTCGCGCCGTTGCCGACGAGCTTCTGCCACCACGAGGCCCAGCCGTCGCCGTACTTGCCGATGGTGCCGAGGAGGAAGGCCAGGCCCGTCGAGCTGGTGGTGGCTCCGGGGACGGCGATCAGCCCGTCGTACGCCGGCTCGACCAGGTCGTCGAGCGTGCGCGGCGGCGCGACGTGATGGTCGGCGAACCACCCGGTGTCGATGTTCACGCAGACGTTGCCGTTGTCGATCGGCGCCAGACGGCCGTCGTCGCCCGGTACGGCGTACGGAGCAGCGCCGGCGGGGAGGGCGACGTCGGACTTCGCGAACACGTCGGCATCGAGGGCGCGGCTGGCGAAGGTGTTGTCGACCCCGAACGCGACGTCGCCGGTCGGGTCGCCCTGGGTGAGCACGAGCTTGTTGGTGAGCGTGCCTCCGTCGCCGGCCGCGTGGACGATCAGGTGGTAGCCCGACCGCCGCTCGAACCGCTGGATCAGCGGCTTGGGCAGCACGAACGAGTCGTGGGTGACCAGGACGACGTCCGTGCTCTTAGCGGTCGAGCCGTCGGAGCCGATCAACGAACAGCTCGTGAGTGACAACGCGGTTGCGGCCAGGGCCGCGAGGGCGCGCGCGCGAAGCTGGGCCGGTGCCATGACGGTGACTCCCTTCGCCGGTGCTAACCGGATCAGGTTCGGAGGGTCTGCGGATCGCCCGCACTCTCAGCCCCGCTCGGGGCTCCCCTGTCTTGTGTCCTCCACTCTACGACCTCGCTCCGCACACCCCTTCGCCGAGTCGGCATGTGACGACTCGGCGCGATTGCTGCGTCACTGTGCGCCGACTCGGCGTCATTTCAGTCTCGTTGCGCCGACTCGTCGTCACATCACCGGCCGCGGGAGCGTCGTCACCCAAGCCCGGCCGGCGCTCCCGTCATCGGTGAGCAGCAGCAGGTGCCGCCCGTGGGCCGCGACCGTCGCGGTGCGGTGGCCGTCGACCGTGACTTCGGTCGGCATCGGCACGTCCTCGCCGACCCAGAGACGGAACCGGGCACCGTCGCTGTACGTCGCCGCCAGCCGGCCGTCCCCATACGCCAGACCCGAGACGTACGACGCGCCCGTCCCGTCCGGGTCGCTGGAGCCGAAGCGCTCCACCAGACTCCACGCACCGTTCCGCAGCCCCCAGAGACCGAACCCGTCGTCGAGGAGCCCGGCCACGTCGGGTCCGCCGGATGCCACGACGAGTCGCTCGGCGGTCGAGACGGTCTCACCACCTGGGAGCTCCAGCCGCGCCCACGGTCCGGCACGGTCACCGGTCCACGTGACACCGCGGAGACGTCCGTCCGCCTCCGTGGCCTCGCCCACCACGAGCCAACCGTCCCGGTACGGCATCGCGCCGGCGGCTTGGGTGCGCAGCCGCGAGGTGCTCGACAGACCGGGCACCGCGTCGTACAGCCGGAACGCCGCGCCGTTCGCCGACCGCCAGACGGCCGCGCCGCTGGTGCGGGTGCCCGCGACCAGGTAGCCGGCAGGGCCACCCGCCAAGGCCCCGACCGCGACCGCCTCGCTCCCGCCGAAGAGCTGCAACGGCGCACGCACGGCGGCCAGCGAACCGTCGGGCCGCTCGTGCCAGGTCGCCGTTCGCGGCATCCCGTGGGCGCCGCCGGACTTGGCGCCGATCGCGGCGACCCGCCCCTTGCTGCAGGCGACCGAGCCGAGGATCTCGCGCGAGGTGTAGAAGTCGCGACCCGGGTGCAACGCCGTGCTCTGCCAGCTCCGGGCGTTGGTGCTGGTCCACACGGCGGGCCGGGTGCGACCGTCGGTGGTCGCCGTCGCGCCGACGACCACCCAGCGGCCGGCACACCACGTGGCCGCCCGGACCACCGCACGTTCACCCGACGGCACCGGCAGCCCCGTCTGGCTCCAGGTCACGCGCAGGGGCTCCGGCTTCGGCGACTGGTCGACGCCGGTGCAGCCTGCGAGAGCCGCAGCCACCAGACCGAGCGCCACCGCACGAGCCCGGGGCGTCCTCACGCGGCCGAGGCTAGTGCGAGGTCTCGCCGGCGCATGTTCGCGGTCCGATCGGGCACGGAATCGGCATGGGCGCCGTCTTCGTTCCCGTCATCTTGCTCATCGTCGTGGCCGTCGCCGCGGCACTGGCCATGAAGCGCTTCGGCGCTCGCGAGGTCCAGCACAGCGACCGTCTTCAGGAAGACCACCGCGAGACCCTGCGCTACGAGGTGCCGGCCGGGCAGGATCCGGCCGCGGTGCTCGCGGGCCTCCGCCAGGCCGGGTACGACGCGTCCGCGGACTCCGAACCCGGCCCGTCCTCGCCGATCGTGATCATCGGCGCCCGCGGGGGCGACCCCGACCGCGAGGCCGTGCGGCGGACGCTCGCCGACCTCGACGGCACCAACGTCGTCCCCGAGGACAGCGCCCAGGTACAGCGGTCGAGGGTGCGGTTCGTCGACGAGTCCTGATCTGCTCGATCAGGGGCGCTCCACCGATCCGTCGCCCAGAGCACGCAGCACCTCGACCGCGTGGGGCACCGCAATCATCACCTGCCCGCGCGTGCACCGCACAAGGTCGTCGGCGAAGCTCGCACCGAGTTGCCCCTTGGCCAGGAAGCCGGTCGCGCCGGCCCGGAACATCGCGGCCACGGTCGACACCTGGTTGCTCGCCGAGACCGCCACCACCACGGTGTGCGGGTCGTGCTCCCGCAGCGCACTCGCCGCCGCGGCGCCCCCTGACGGCATCCGGACGTCGAGCACCACGAGCTCGGCGTGTGTCTGCGCGACGAGCTCGGGCAGGCCGTCACCCGTGGCGACGTTCGCGACGACGGTGAAGGCATCGTGCGCCTCCAGCACGTCGACGATGGCGCGTCGCATCGTCTCATCGTCGTCGGCGACGACCACGCGGATCGCGCTCATGCGTCGTCCGGCGTGATGCAGGAGGGCCCCACGGTGGTCACTCAAACACGGTCCTGCCCAGCCGCGGGTGGACACATGCGTTCGCAGTTCCAAGACGAGTAGTGCGGACGCACTAGATGTGTGCCACCGTGGTTCGGGCGAGACGTGAGGGAGAGTCACGTGGTCGAGGGACGCGAGCCTGCCACCACGACTTCCGCGCGCCCGATCCGGGTGCTGATCGTCGACGACCACGACGTCCTGGCCTCGAGTCTGGCGATGGTGCTGGACGCCGAACCCGACATCACCGCCGTCGGGGTCGCCACCACCCTCGAGCAGGCGCGCGCCATGATCGACTCGGCTCAGCCCGATGTGCTCCTGCTCGACCACCGGATGCCGGACGGCGACGGTGTCACCGCCATCCCGGACCTGCGCGAGCTGCGGCCGTCGATCGGGATCGTGGTCCTCACCGCGAGCTCGGCCGACCACGTGCTGCTGGCCGCGATCGAGGCCGGAGCCTCCGGCTTCTTGTCCAAGACGCGCAGCCTGGACGAGGTCACCGCGGCCGTGCGGGCCGCGGCCGCCGGCGAGTCGGTGATCTCACCGGAGATGCTGGCCCGCCTGCTGCCACGGTTCGGCCGGTCCAGCCCCCACGCGGTCGACGAGCTCACCGAGCGTGAGCGAGAGGTCCTCGCCCTGGTGGCGGAGGGGCTCTCCAACGCCGCGATCGCCGAACGACTGGTCGTCTCGGTGCACACCGTGCGCAACCACATCGCCAGTCTCTCCGGGAAGCTGGGCGCGCACTCCAAGCTCGAGGCGCTCTCGATCGCCGTACGCCGGGGCCTCCTGCCGGACCTGTGATCACGGGGCGACCCAGCGCGCGTAGTAGATCGGCACTAGGCAGGTGGACCCCCGCGACTCATGCACGGGATTCCACGGAAAGGGACCCTGTTAAACGCCCCCGTCAAGGGGAGCGGTCCACGGGTGGACGATCGCGCCGGTCTCCGCCCTCCCCCACGGTTCACGGTCTCTGCACGTCGGTGACCGAGAAACGTTCGGACCGCCACCCGACGAGTGGTCCCGCGATGGCTGCGTCTCCCCCGTGACGTCGGTCGGCGGGTCTCTCGGAGGACCCGGAGCGGGCTCCGCCTGACCCGGTTCCCCCCGGTACGGTCAGGCGGGGCCCTCCGGGACTCCGTCCGAACGTGGATCGCTCGGTGCGTCCGGAAGCCACAGCCGGACCCGCATACCGCCCTCCGCGCGGCGTTCGAGGTCGAGCCGACCGCCCGCGATGATCGCGCGGTCGGCCATCGCGGGGATGCCCAGGTGTCCCGGCCGGTCCTCCACGGATGCGGGGTCGAAGCCACGCCCGTCGTCGTCGACCACGACCTGGAACCCGCCGTCGCTTCGCGCCAGCGTGATCAGGACCCGGCGGGCCTCGGCATGCCGCACGACGTTGGCCATGGCCTCCTTCGCGATCCGGTACGCCGTCACGCGCTGCCCCTGAGGGACGTCGAGATCGGTGTCGCCGGCGATGCTCCAGGCCACCCGGTCCTCGAACGTGTTCGCGGCGGCCACACCGAGGGCCGTGGCGAGGTCGGCCTCGACGGCCGGTGACTCGAGGTCGAACAGCAAGGTGCGGAGCCGTCCGATCGCCTCCCGGACCGTGCTCGACAACGTCTCAGCGGTCTCCTGCAGGTGTGCAGGTGACTCGGCGAGCTGTCGGCGCAGGAGGCCCAGGCGTAGCTCGACCGCGGCCAGGGCCTGCACCGAGTCGTCGTGGACGTCCGCGGCGATCCTGGCCCGCTCGTCCTCCTGCGCCTGCACCAGACGGTCGAGCAGGTGCTGCCGCACGTCGGCCAACCGCTGGAGCTCGTTCTGCGCGGAGACCCGTTCGGAGATGTCACGCTGAACGGTCGCCAACGCCAACGGCTCCCCCGACTCCGGGTCACTCATCAGGAAGCTCGCGATCGCCACCGGGATCGGTGGGCCCCCGCGATGGTCGCGCAGCGTCGACTGTCCGGACCAGCGCCCGTGGGCGACGACCGCGGGCTGCTCGACCTCGAGCGAGGCGGCCAGCCCCTCGTCGGTCAGGAATTCGGAGATCGACATCTCCGCGACGTCGCGGTCCTCGATGCCCACGAGGCGTCGCCCGGCGGGGTTGACGTAGAGGACGTTCCCGTTGAGATCGGCCATTGCGATGAAGTCACCCGAGGTCTCCACCAGCGACTGGAAGCGCACGAGCTCGGCGTTCTTGGCGCTGATCGCAGTGAGCGCGGTGTCCTTGTTGCGCCCGACCAACCACACGCCACGACCGATGCCGACCACGAGCGCCAGGGCAGGCAGCAGGATCCCGGCCAGGGTGACCCGCTCGAGCGCGGCGTACACGAGCGTGGCGATCGCGGTGACGCCGAGGATCGCGGCGATCCCCACCCGAGAGAACTCGACGGTGGGAAGCCGGGGGCGCTTGACCTCGGGCAGCCAACCCGAGATCGCGATGGCCGCGGTCGAGACCAGCGAGAGGGCGGCGAGCAGCGTGCCGGGGTGGTACGTCTCGGCGGTGACCTCATAGACGAAGAGGGCGTCGACGATCGCGAACCCGGTGATCCCGAGCGTCAGGGTGACCGTGGCCCACGACCGGAAGCCGGTCGCGACCAAGGCGCTGGACACCACCACGAGCATCGCGATGTCGAGCAGGGGATAGGCGAGGTTGGTGACGATGACGCGGTCGGGAAGGTCAGCGTCGGAGATGGTGTCGAGGGTCCCGAAGAGCATCACCACCGAGAGGCCCGCGACGGTCACGCCCATCTGCACCGCGGCGAGCGCGATGTCGACCGAGCGTCGCCGGATGCGGCGGCGGAGGAGGAGCCACAGCGCCAGCAGCAGCACGCCGTCCATCGCGAGCCAGGCGTAGTCGGCGACGGACGGGTACGGCGGGGGGTCCTGGAGTCTCACGTAGCCCAGGAAGATCACGAACCCCAGCGCCCTGAGGCCGACAGCCAGCGCGAACAACCCCCACAGGAGCCGGTCCCGCCAGACCGAGAGCGGGCGTACCACCGCCACCAGGGCCAGCACGACGTACGCCGTGCCCTGGAGCCACCCGTCGTACGTCGTATGGAAGTCGTGGTCGGACCGGATCCCGGGGAGGGTGGTGACCGAGAAGAGCACGACCAGGAGCGCCGCCAGGCCGGCCAAGAGGCGCAACGGCACCCGTGGGTCCAGGTCCTGGACCGGCTCGTGGGTCGTCATCGGCCCTCCCCGTACCTCGGGCGACCGCGCGCCCGTGGCTCGATGCTAGGGCGTGTCTCTCTCCGGGGCCGTCGCGAGCGGCGTCCGGTGCGTCAAGCACATCCTGCGCCGGCGCCGCGCAGCAGGCCACGGGGCAGGGAAACACGCCCTAGAGCCGTCGGGCTCGAAGGAGCCTCTTCCGCGAGCCCCTCGTCTGGGTCATCATCACGGTGTGGAACCCGTCGAGGCCCCGGCACATGCAGACCACGAGGTGCCCAACCGCATCGCGTTCGTGCGCGGCTGGCTGGCCGGCGCAGTGGCGTTCGTCGTCGTGTTCGTGGCCGTGCGCTGGCTGATGCGCCAGATCTGGCCCGATCATGGCGACCTGAGTGACGCCGGCGTGGACCTCCTGCGGGTCGGGACCAGCCTGGCGCTCGCCGCGGTCGCCGGGCTGTGGGTCGGACTCGCGACCTTCGGACGCCGCTCCACCTGAGATCGGCGACCCGGTCGTCCTAGGCCGGAGTCGGGGCCGGGGCGGGCTCGGGATCGTCACTGCCCGGGTCGTCGTCCGGCGGAGGGTCGGAGGCCGGCATGGTCTCGCCCTCGACGGAGATGTGCGGCAGGAGCTTGTCCAGCCATCGGGGCAGCCACCAGGCGGCCTCCCCGAAGAGCACGATCGAAGCCGGTGCCAGCGTCACCACGAGGATGCCCGCGAGCACGACGGCCGTGGCCAGTCCGACGCCGAACTGCTTGATCACCGGATCGCCGTTGAGGATGAAGCTGGCGAACACCGACGCCATGATCAGCGCCGCCGCGGACGTGATGCGCGCGCTCGACGCAAGACCGTTGCGGACGGCCACCTTCGCCGGATCCCCTGAGTGGTGGTGCGCCTGCACGTGGCTGACCAAGAACACCTCGTAGTCCATCGACAGGCCGAACAGCACCGCGAACATCATCAGCGGGACATAGCTCGCGATGGGCACGCTGGTGTCCGGTGTGTCGATGCCGACCTGCGAGATGCCCCAGCCCCACTGGAAGACCGCCGTCAGCACACCGAAGGACGCGGCCGCCGACAACAGGTTGGTGATCGCCGCCTGCAGCGGGATCAGGATCGACCGGAAGGCGATCATCAGCAGCAGGAAGCCGAGCAGGATGACCGTGCCGATGACCAGCAGCAGGCGGTCGGTGATCAGGGCCGCGAGGTCGACGTACGACGCGGTGTAGCCGCCGACGTACGACGTCATGCCGTTGACGTCGACCGGAGGCAGGACGTCGTCGCGCACCTTGCCGACCAGACTCGCCGTCGCGTCGGAGGCCGGTGAGGTCGAGGGGACAGCCGAGAGCAGGACGACGTCGCCCTTCTTGTTGATCTGGGGCGGAGTGAGCGAGACGACGCCCTTGGTCCCCAGCAGCGCACTCTGCAGATTGACCACGCGCGGATCGGTGCCGCGCGCGTCACCACCGGCAGCGGTGACCATCGTGGTCAGCTGGCTCTGGAGCTTCTCCGCCTCCTTCTGCTGCTGCTTGGCCTTCTTCTGCTTCTGCTTGAGCTGGTCGGCCTGCTTCTGGAGCTCGTCTCCCTGAGCCTTCAGGTCGTTGCCCTCGGCCTGGAGCTGGCTCGCCTGCGCCTGGAGGGCGTCCGCCTGTCTGTTGAGTGAGGCTGCCTGGGCCTCGAGACTCGTCTTCTGCCGGTTCAGATCGTCAGCCTTGGCCTGGAGGGCGTTGGCCTGGGCCTGCAGCTTGTTCGCCTGGGTCTGGAGGCGGCGTGCCTGCGCGGCCAGAACCTCCGCCTGCTTCTTCAGCGGGTCGAGCCTCTGGTGGACCTCTGCTTCGCGGTCGAGGACGCGCTGCAGGCGGGCTCGGAGCCGGGCCAGGAGCACCGGATCGTCCTGAGCCTGCTCGATGCGGTGGCGCAAGATGCGTTCCCGGGCCGTGAGGAACACCAGGCGCGCGGCCAGCGGCTTGATCTTGGCCGCGAGGGCATCGGCCCGGCGCTTGAGCGCCGCCTGCTCGGTCTCGAGATGCCGCTTCTGCGCCTCGAGCTTCGCCTGTTGGGCCTTGAGCTGGTTGGCCTGCTGCTCCAGCGACGCCTGCTCCCGCTTGAGCTGGTCGCCCTGCGCGGTGAGGGAGGCCTGCTGCGCCTTGAGCGCGTTGCCCTGCTGGGTCAGCTTCGCCTGCTGGGCCTCGAGCTGCTTCTGCTGCTGCTCGAGCTGCTTCTGCTGCTTGGGAAGGGTCTTCTGATCCTTCTCGAGCTTCTTCTGGAGCGAGGTCGCCTTGTCGTACTTCTTGGTGTACTCGGCGCTCTGCGTCGCGGGCGGGTTCAGCTCGTTGGCGACCTGGAGCGGTCCGTTGAAGCCCACCCCGAAGCCGGCCGCGATCAGGTCGTAGGCCTGACGCTCGGTGGTCGACGGGTTCGTCGCCCCGATGTCCTCCTGGCCGAGCTCGAGCGAGAACGCCGGGATGATGAGCGGCACCAGGAAGGCCAGCGAGACCAGACTGATGAGCACCGGGTTGCGGCGTACGACGCCGGACCAGCGGTGCCACATGCCCTTGCCGGGCACATGCGGCGGTGCGATGAACTTCGGCACCGAGGCCCAGCGGATGCGGTGCTTGATCAGGCCGAGGAACGCCGGCAGCAGTGAGATCGCACCCAGTACCGCCATGACCACACCGACCGCGGAGGCGAGTCCGAGCGAGGTGACCAGCGGGATGCCCGCGACGTACAAGGAGATCAGGGCGATCACGACCGTGCCACCGGCGAACACGATCGCGCTGCCGGAGGTCGCGACGGCGTTCGCGATGGAGTCGTGCATCGCCATGCCCTCGCGCAGCTGTTCTTGATGTCGGGTGACGAGGAACAGCGCGTAGTCGATGCCGACGCCGAGTCCGATCATCGTCGCGAGGGTCGGGCCGCTGGTCGGGATCGACAGCAGGTGCCCGAGCAGGCCGACCAGCGACAGGGCCGCACCGAGCCCCAGGACCGCGGTGAGGATCGGCATCCCCATCGCCACCAGGCTCCCCAGCACCAGGCTGAGGATGATCATCGCGACGATGATGCCGACGACCTCACTGGTCTCGGACTCCTCGGTGGACAACGTCGTGCCGAGGTTGCCGGCGGCGGCGACCGTGATGTGTTCCTTCTGGGCCGGCTTGGTCGCGTCGAAGACGTGCTCGGCGATCTGGTCGGTCAGGTCGCTGGAGCCGACGTCCAGCAGGACCGGCGCGAACGCCGTCCGCTTGTCCTTGCTCAGCAACCCCGCCGTCTGACCTGCGCTGCTGAGCGGGTTGGTGACGCTGTAGACGTGCTTCTCGTGCTTGATCGCCTTGATGGACTCCTTGATCGCCGCCTTGTACTTGTCGTCGGTCAGCTTCCCCGACTTGATGTCGAAGACGATCGGGTTGGCGCCGTTCTGCTGCGGCGGGAACTTGGCCTCCAGCAGGTCGGTGGCCTCCTGGCTCCCGGTGCCGGGCAGGGAGACGTTGTTGTTGGTGACCGCACCGAACCTGCCGACCGCGCCGAAGACGACGACCAGCAGCACCACCCACACGCCGATGACGATCAGTGGTTTGCGGGCACAGAGCATCCCGAGCCGATGGAGCAGACGCGCCACGGAACCCTCCCCCAACCTCCGGACGCCGCGCTCGACGCCTGGCTCGGGACGGCCCTGTCTCCCTGACCCGCCGTCTCGAGTTGGGTCAAATTACCCTGAGTGCCCGTTCAATGGATAGCAGGACGACCGGACGGCGTGCGGTGCACCACTGGCTCGATGAGCCCACGTGCGCTCATCCACGCAGACGTGCGAATCAGGAATACGCGGGCGGTACCGGCTCCCACACGTGATCGGGGCCGTAGGGCGACGTGCCGTTGAAGAACCACGAGCCGAGATCCCGGAGTCGGGCCAGGCAGCGGCGCAGGTACGTCGCCTCCGGGGCCGCGAAGCGTGGATGCTCGGTGAGCTCGGGGACCACGGCCGTCCAGCACCAGAAGCCCTCGCCCACCCAACGCTCGATCGTGGGGTGGTCCTCGAGCACCTCGCAAGCCGCTCGCATCGCTGCCTCGAGACGGGTGAAGGAATCCGCGTCCCAGCGGTACTCGTGCCGGATCGCGTCGGTGAACGACCCCGGTCGTGCCTCCTGCTCGACCCGGAGCGTCTCCCACGGCCAGTCGGCGTCCATGGGGTCGCGACGATCCTCCCCTGAGCCCAGCGGCACGGGGACTGCAGCTGGCTCCAACGGACCCGGAGGGCCCGCCGACTCCGCGACGTCCATACGCAAATTGTTAACCCAAGAGTGGGCGCATGGTGGGAGATCGGCGGAGATTGCCACCGGGTGACGACCTTCCCCAGGTGTGTCGCATGATGCGGACGTGATCACCTGCGTCGTCGACTACACCATCGACCCATCCGAGATCGAGGCCTTCGAGCGGTTCGCCAACGAGTGGACCCGGCTGGTCAACGCCCACGGCGGCACCCACCACGGGTACTTCCTGCCGTCGGAGGGCTCCAGTGACCGGGCAATGGCCCTGTTCAGCTTCCCCTCGCTCGCGGCGTACGAGGAGTACCGCACGCTGTTCGGCGTCGACCCGGAGTTCATCGCGGCGGACCGCATCCGGGACGAGAGCCGTTGCGTGGTCAGGTACGACCGCAGCTTCATGCGACCCCTGCTGCCCGAATCGACGGCGTAACCCGTCCGCTCCGGCGCCCGCAGCGAAGGCGCCGTGACCAGGGAGATGGAGCCGCCTGTCGGAATCGAACCGACGACCTATTCATTACGAGTGAATCGCTCTACCGACTGAGCTAAGGCGGCGCGGTGCCCGCGACATCCTCGGCGGAGGCGGTCCGGGCAACGGCCGGAAGTATACGGAGACGCGAGGCCCCTCAGGGAATCGGCGTCAGCACGAGAGTCCGTCGCGCGGGACGACCCCGGAGACGAGGTAGGACTCGACGGCGCGGTCGACGCACGGGTTGCCGTGGTGGTAGCCGGTGTGGCCGTCGCCGGCGCGCGAGATCAGTACGCCGGACTGCAGCTGGCGGGCCAACGCGACCGCCCAGGGGTAGGGCGTGGCGGGGTCGCGGGTGGTGCCGATCACCACGATCGGGGCGGCGCCGGCCGCCCGGATCGTCGGCACCGGCTCGTCGCTGCGCGGCTTGAACCCGTCGCACATCGTCAGGCTCCAGGCGAAGGTGCGGCCGAAGACGGGCGACGCCTTGTCGAACGCAGCGAACTGGCGCGGCACCTTCGAGTAGGGGATCGAGTAGTGGGCGTCCAGGCACGAGATGTCGGTGAAGGCCTCCAGCAGGTTGGAGTTGAACGAGCCGTCGGCGTTGCGGTCGGCGTACGCGTCGGCCAGCTGCATGAGCAGCGACCCGTCGCCGTTCAGGGCACCGCGGAGCCCGGCGCTGAGGACGATCCAGTACTCGCGGTTGTAGAGCGCCGCCGAGATGCCGTAGTAGGCGCTGCCGGCGGTGAGCGTCCGGTCGCCGGCCGGGAGCGGATGATCGGCGATCGTGTCGAGAAGGCTGCTGATCGTGTGCTCGACGCCGTCGACGTCCTTGCCGAGGAAGCAGCCGATGGACTCCTGCACGCAGTTGGCGGCGTAGGCGTCGAGCGCGGTCTGGAACCCCTTGGCCTGTTGAACCGAGGTCGCGCGGGTGCCGAGCTCGGGGTCGATGGCGCCGTCGAGGACGAAGCGGCCGACCCGCTGTGGGAACAGCTGGGCATAGGTCGCGCCGAGCTTCGTGCCGTACGACGCGCCGAGGTAGCTCATCGTCCGCTCGCCCAGAGCGGACCGCAGGATGTCCATGTCGCGGGCTGCCTCCACGGTCGACACGTGCGCCGCCAGCTCGCCGGAGCGCACGCTGCAACCGCGCACCAGCCTGGCCTGGAGCCGGTGGTACGTCGCGATCTCGGCCCGCGTGGTCGGCGTCGGGTTGCCACTGAGGTAGCGGTTCATGGCCGGGTCGGACAGGCAGTCGACCGGCGAGCTGTCGCCCGTGCCGCGCGGGTCGAAGCCGACGATGTCGAAGTGCTGGAGCAGCGGCTCACCGAACCACGTGCCGCGACCGGCGGCGAACGACGTACCGGGAGCGCCGGGACCGCCGGGGTTGACCATCAGCGACCCGATCCGGCTGCCGGACGCGGGCACCTTCAGCACCGAGATCTCGATGGTGGGACCGGACGCGCGCCGGTAGTCCAGGGGAACGGAGAGCCGGGCGCACTGGTCTCCTTCGCTGGCGGAGCCGGTGCAGGCCGACCAGTCGAGGCGCTGGGAGTAGAAGCCCGTCAGGTCGGGGGACGTCGGGCGGTCCGCCGGTGGCCCACCGGACGGCGCGACGGGGGTGGGGCCGGCATCGTCTCCGGACGAGTCGCGGGTGACCACGAGCGCGGCACCCACCACCAGCACCACGACCACCACCAGGGTGATCGCGGCCACGAGACGCTTCATCGGCGCCTCATCGTGACGGCACCTTGAGGGCGACCATCAACGACTCGAGTGCCAGCGCCGCCGGGACGTTGAACTCGAGCATCTGCTCGCGGGCGTCGAAGATCCAGCCGATCCTGCGCAGGTTGAGCTCGGGGGTGGAGCTGCCCACGATCTGGTCGATGTCGGGGCGGAGCTCCTCGTTCACCAGGACCCCTGGGGCTCCGGTCGCGACGGCGATCGCGTCACGATAGACCGACGCGAGATCCATCAGGCCGCGGTCGACGACGTCGAGGTGACGTCGCTTGGCCCTGGTCTTCTGGCCACGCTCGAGGGCCGAGAGGGCCGGGGCGTACTCGCGCGGACGGCGCCCACGCTCGACCACGCCGTACGACAGGTCGAGGTCTGACCGCTCGCGAGCGTCGAGCTCACTCGTGATCAGGTCGGCCTCCTCCTGCGTGGTCTCGAGGAGGTTCTGGGCGGCGTTCATGCACGAGCCGAGGCTGGTGAGCCGGGCCGGCACCGACACGACCTCCTTGCGCCGGTTGCGAGCGCCCTCGTCGCGGGCCAGGGCACGCGCCCGGCCGATGTGACCCTGACTGGCGCGCGCGGAGTACGACGCGAGCGCCGGGTCTACGCCGTCCGTGCGGACCAGGAAGCCGGCGACGTCCTCGGCTGAGGGCGTCGACAGCGTGACCAGTCGGCACCGCGAGCGGATCGTCGGCAGGAGGTCCTCGACGGTGGGGGCGCACAGCATCCACACCGTCCGATCGGTCGGCTCCTCGATCGCCTTGAGCAGAGCGTTGGCGGCCTGGTCGGTCAGCCGGTCGGCATCCTCGACGATCATCACCTGCCAGCGACGGCCGACGGGCGCCAACGCGGAGCGGCGGACGAGGTCGCGCACCTCGTCGACGCCGATCGACAGCTTGTCGGTGCGCACGATGGTGACGTCGGCGTGACTGCCGGCCAGCACGGTGTGGCACGAGTGACAGGTGCCGCACCCAGGCGGCTGCTCCTCGCACTGCAAGGCCGCGGTGAAGGCCACCGCGGCGTTGGACCGACCCGAGCCGGGCGGGCCGGTGAACAGGAACGCGTGGCTCATGCCGTGACCCGACGCCGCCGCGCGCAGCGGCTCGACCGCCCGGGCTTGGCCGACCAGCGTGGACCACACGGACTCGGTGTCGGCGGACGTCGCGGTCAACGGATCGCCTTGTCCAGGAGGGGCTCCAGGCGGGTCATGACGACCTCGGCGATCTCCTCCGGCGGCCGACCGGCGTCGATGACGAGATAGTGGTCGGGATCGGCGGCCGCGAAGGTCAGGAACGCGTCGCGCGCGCGCACGAAGAAGTCCTGCGTCTCGCCCTCGATCCGGTCACGCTGGTCGAACCTGCTCAACCCGCGCTCCGGCTCGAGGTCCAGGACGACGGTCAGGTCAGGTCGGAGGTCACGGGTCGCCCAGCGCGCGACGCGCTCGACCTCGACGACGCCGAGCTCACGACCGGCCCCCTGGTAGGCCAGCGTCGAGTCGACGTAGCGATCGGTGATCACGACCTCACCGCGCTGGAGCGCCGGCATCACCACGGTGTCGACGTGCTCCGCCTTGTCGGCCGCGTAGAGCAGGACCTCGGTGCGGTGGGACAGCTCACCGGTGGCGGGGTCCAGCACGATCCGCCGCATCTCCTTGCCGACGGACGTGTCACCCGGCTCGTAGGTCAGCAGGGTGCGGTATCCGGCGTCCGACAGGGAGGCTGCGAGTGCCCGCGCCTGGGTGGACTTGCCCGTCCCGTCTCCGCCCTCGAAGGCGACGAAGACCCCGGTGGTGGTGTGCACGCAACCCGGCCTCTCGGTGTGGTGGAGCGATCGCTGGTCGAGCGTAGTCGAGGCCACCCACACCATCGGATGGCCGAGTCCCTCCTCGTCGCACCACGACGTACGCCTCTCGCTACGGTGACGCCATGACAGCCGCCGCGACTGCCTCCCCCACCCTGATCACCTCGGACAAGGTGATCCTCGGCGGCGGCGCGCTCCTGACGGTGCTGGCCGGGGTCGCCGACTACGGCGGGTGGACGTCCGTCCTCTCCTTCGTCATCTCGGGCGGGGCGGTCTGTCTGCTCGCATCGGTCGTGGGGCGTTCGGTCGAGCAGCTCGGCGACCGCTTCGGGCCCGGTGCCACGGGTGTGCTGCAGTCGGCACTGGGCAACCTGCCCGAGCTCTTCATCTGCATCTTCGCGCTCAAGGCCGGACTGGTGGACGTCGTCCGGGCGGCACTGGTCGGCTCGATCCTGGCCAACCTGCTCCTGGTGCTCGGCATCGCGTTCGTCGTCGGCGGGCTGCGGCACGGCACGCAACAGCTCGGGTCCGAGCGGGCGCGGGTCATCGTGGTGCTGATGCTGCTGTCGGTCTCGGCGATGGCGATCCCGTCGCTCGCGCACTGGCTCCACACTCCAGCCGCGGCGCACCAGACGACGTTCTCGGTGATCGTCTCGGTCCTGCTGCTCGTGCTCTTCGCGTTGTCGCTGCCCTTCTCGCTCCGTCGCTCGGCGTCCGACGACGTCGGACACGAGGAGGAGGACGAGGCGCCAGAAGCACCGCGCTGGCCGGTGTGGCTGGCGATCGGTCTGCTCGCTGCGGCGGGAGTAGCAGCGGCGTTCGTCTCCGACTGGTTCGTCCACGCCCTGACGCCGGCGATGGACGCGCTGTCGGTGAACGAGACGTTCGCCGGTCTGGTGGTCGTCGCGATCGCCGGCAACGCGATCGAGAACGTCGTCGGCGTCCAGCTGGCTGCCAAGGACGAGTCGGCGTACGCCTTCTCGGTCATCCTCAACAGTCCGATACAGATCGCACTCGTCCTCGCGCCGCTGCTGGTGCTGATCTCCCAGATCTTCGGGCTGGCCTCGCTGACCCTGGTGTTCTCCCCGATGCTCGTCGTCGTCCTGCTGCTGTCGGTGATGCTCGCCGCGTTCATCGCCTTCGACGGGGAGTCGACCTGGATCGAGGGCGCGTCGCTGATCGTGCTCTACGGCATCGTCGCCACCGCGTTCTGGTGGGGGTGAGGCCGACCGAGAGCGAGGAACGAGCTCTCGGTCGAGGCTCTCCCGGTTGAGCGAGCCCACGGCTGAGCGTGCGAAGCCGTGACGGCGAGTCGAAACCCGGTGACGGTGCCCTGGCGTCAGGCACCGTCACCGGGTTTCGAGACGGTCGCAGAGCGACCTCCTCAACCACCGGCTGGCTCGCGAGGGGCCCCGCGGAGCGCAGCGACGCCGCCGTGTCCGTGGAGGGCGGTTTCGAGATGCTCGCAGAGCTCGCTCCTCAACCACCGGGTCCGCCTCCTCGGCTCCGGCAGCTGGCGGGCGCGCCCGCGGAAGCACGCTGCGTAAGGGCGTCCGCGGGCAGCGGCACCGTGCGGGTATCCTAACACAA
Organism: uncultured Actinomycetota bacterium; assembly: GCA_963759515.1. Classification (GTDB taxonomy): domain Bacteria; phylum Actinomycetota; class Actinomycetes; order Propionibacteriales; family Nocardioidaceae; genus Nocardioides. The sequence continues at coordinate 369,373 of CAVWZR010000022.1, forward strand.
CTAATTTGGTTGACTTAGTTGGGAATCAGGAAGCAGCGGACTTCTTGGTGGTCTTCTTGGTGGTCTTCTTGGCCGACGACTTCTTGGTCGCCTTCTTCGCCCCGCGCTTGGCCGCCTTCTTGGCCGGCCCCTTCGCCCGGCGCTCGGCGAGCAGCTCGGCCGCCCGCTCGAGCGTGAGCGCTTCGACGGTGTCCTCCTTGCGGAGCGTGGCGTTGTACTCGCCGTCGGTGACGTAGTCGCCGAACCGGCCGGACTTCACCACGACGGGCGCACCGGAAACGGGGTCGGGGCCGAGCTCCTTGAGCGGCGGAGCCGCGGCGGCGCGCCCGCGCTGCTTGGGCTGGGCGTAGATCGCCAACGCCTCGTCCACGGTGATCGTGAGCAGCTGGTCCTCGGTCTGGAGCGACCGCGAGTCGGTGCCCTTCTTCAGGTAGGGCCCGTAGCGGCCGTTCTGTGCGGTGATCTCGACACCCTCGGCGTCCGTGCCGACAACACGGGGCAGTGACAGCAGCTTCACCGCGTCGTCGAGGGTGACGGTGTCGAGGGACATCGACTTGAACAGGGATCCCGTGCGCGGTCGAGCGTTCTTGGCGGCGTCCTCGGGGAGCTGCTCGGTGACGTAGGGCCCGTACCGGCCGTTCTTCGCCACGACCCGCAGCCCGGTGTCCGGGTGCTCGCCGAGCTCCTTCTCCTCACCCGCCGGGTTGGCCAGGAGCTCCTTCGCCATGGCCATCGTGAGCTCGTCGGGAGGCAGGTCGTCCGGGACGTTCGCCCGGACGGCGGCGCCGTCCTCGCCGCCCGGCCCCTCGAGGTAGGGCCCGTAGCGCCCGACCCGGAGCACGATCCCGCTGTCGGCGTCCCCCACCGGGAACGTCGCCAGCTCCTTGGCGTCGATCTCCCCGAGCTCGTTGACCAGCTGATGCAGGCCGACGACGCGGTCGGACCCGAAGTAGAACTCGTCGAGCTCGGTCACCCGGTTCGCCCGGCCGGCCGCGATCTCGTCGAGCACGTCCTCCATGCCGGCGGTGAACTCGTAGCTGATCTGCCGCGGGAAGTGCTCCTCCAGCAGGCGTACGACGGAGAACGCGATCCAGGCCGGCACCAGCGCGGTGCCCTTCTTGTAGACGTAGCCGCGGTTGAGGATCGTCCCGATGATCGAGGCGTACGTCGACGGTCGCCCGATCTCCCGATCCTCGAGCTCCTTGATCAGCGTGGCCTCGGTGTAGCGCGCGGGCGGCTTGGTCTCGTGACCCTGAGGCGTCAGGGATGCGGCCGAGACCGCGTCGTTCTCGTGGAGGTCGGGGAGCGGTGTCTCGGCGTCGTCCTTGCGCTTGTCGTTGTCGGTGCCCTCGACGTACGCCTTGAGGAAGCCGTGGAACGTGATGACCCGACCGCTGGCGGAGAACACCACGTCACGGCCGTCCGACGTGGCACCGCCGATGCGGATCGTCACCGACTGGCCGACGGCGTCCTTCATCTGGGAGGCGACCGTGCGCATCCAGATCAGCTCGTAGAGGCGGAACTGCTCACCGGTCAGGCCGGTCTCGGCCGGCGTACGGAAGCGCTCGCCGGAGGGGCGGATCGCCTCGTGCGCCTCCTGCGCGTTCTTCACCTTGGAGGCGTAGGTGCGGGGTGAGTCGGGGAGGTACTCGGCGCCGTACAGCTCCCGCACCTGCGACCGCGCGGCTCCGACCGCGGCCGACGAGAGCGTCGTGGAGTCGGTCCGCATGTAGGTGATGTAGCCGCCCTCGTACAGCCGCTGCGCGACCGACATCGTCCCCGACGCGGTCATGCCGAGCTTGCGGCTCGCCTCCTGCTGCATCGTCGTGGTGCGAAACGGCGCGTAGGGCTGGCGACGGTAGGGCTTGGACTCCACCGACCGCACGGCGTACGACGTGTCGCGCAGCGCGGCGACGAGACCCTCGGCGGCGTTGCGGTCGAGGTGGACGCGGTCGCTCTGCCGCTTCCCCTTGAGCTCGCCGTCGGTGCCGAAGTCGGCACCACCGGCGACGCGCATCTCGTCGATCGAGTGGAGCTTCGCGGGGAACATCCGCGGCTCCTTGCCGGAGCCGGCGTCGAAGGTGCCCTCGAGGTCCCAGTAGGAGGCGACGCGGAACGCCATCCGCTCGCGCTCGCGGTCGACGACGAGGCGGGTGGCCACCGACTGCACGCGGCCGGCGGAGAGGCCGGACATGACCTTCTTCCACAGGACCGGGCTGACCTCGTAGCCGTAGAGACGGTCGAGGATGCGGCGGGTCTCCTGCGCCTCCACGAGGTCGTCGATGATCTGGCGGGGGTTCTCGACCGCCTCGAGGATGGCCGGCTTCGTGATCTCGTGGAACACCATCCGGTGGACCGGGACCTTCGGCTTCAGCTCGTCGAGCAGGTGCCAGGCGATCGCCTCTCCCTCGCGGTCCTCGTCGGTGGCGAGGTAGAGCGCGTCGGCGTCCTTGAGCAGACTCTTCAGCTTGGCGATGTGGCTCTTCTTGTCGCGCGGGACGACGTAGTAAGGGGTGAAGCCGTTCTCGGTGTCGACCGCGAGGCGACCCCACGGCTTGTCCTTGATGCTGGCCGGGGTGTCGGCGGCGGAGTTGGGGAGATCGCGGATGTGGCCGACCGATGACTCGACCACGTAGTCGTCGCCGAGGTAGCCGCCGATCGTCCGCGCTTTCGCGGGCGACTCGACGATCACCAGCTTGTGTGGCACTGCTTCTCCTGACTCGAAATCTCCGGGTGATGCCCGTGCGTCACCGGACCACCGGGGGGCTCACGGCCGCTCACGGTAGCGCGTCGATACCAAGACAATGTTCCCGATCCCCAAGAACTCCCTGGTCAGAGCGTGCCGTCGACCACGGACAGGAACCCCTCGCGGACCAGGCTCCGCGCCGCGGGGAGGTACGCCGCCGCGAGCTCGTCACGGTCGCGATCCAACAGCTGGGCGAGGGCGTCGAGGATCTGACCGATGGTGAGATCCCCGTCGCTGGCTCCGGCGAGCGCCGCCTCGACCGTGTCGACCTGGCGGGCGCGGCAGAGGCCGCGCTGCTGGCGCAGCACGATGGTCTCGGGATCCTCCGCTCCCGGGTCACCGTGGGTCTCCTGGACGACGTCGACGCGCAGCGTGAGCCGGGTTCTCTCGTCGACGGACATCTGCTGACCCGAGGCCCACGCCTCGACGGCGGGCGCGACCGGTTGCTCGACGGCGTACGGGTGGTCGAGCAGCTCGTGGACCGCTTCCCTGGCCGAGCCTGCTCGGCGCAGGTTGACCCAGCCGAAGCCGATCGCCTCGATGCCCTGCTCCTCGAACCACCCGAGCCACGCGTCGTACGCCTCCAGGTAGCCGGAGCCTCCGTGCCGGCCGGCGTCCTTGAGCCAGAGCTCGACGTACGCCGGGGGGTCGAGCGCCTCGCGCTGCACGACGAGGGCATCGCAGTCGGGGGCGAGCCACTCGCCGACGCGTTCGTCCCACGGCTGTCCTTCGCTGATCGCCCAGTTGGCGACGACGTGACACCAGCCACCGGCCACCAGGTGGCTCGGCGCACCACGCACGATCGCCTCGACGACCTGGTCCCCGGGGAGTCCGGAGTCGCGGTAGGTCAGGCGCTCGTCGTGACGGTCGGTGGCGGGCGAGATCACGAACGGTGGGTTGGCGGTGATGAGGTCGAAGGTCTCGTCGGAGACGGGCTCCCAGAGGGACCCCGCGCGGAGGTCGACCTCGAGGTCGTTGAGGGCGGCGTTGAACGCCGTGATCGCGAGGGCACGCGCGTTGACATCGGTGGCCACGATGCTGTCGGCGTGGGTCGAGAGGTGGAGCGACTGGACGCCGCACCCGGTGCCGAGGTCGAGGGCGCGGCCGACGCGTCTCCTCGTGGTGAGCTGAGCGAGTGACGTCGAGGCCGGGGTGACGCCGAGGACGGTGTCAGATGCGACCCGCAGCGGCTGGCCGTCGAGGCCCGGAGTGAGGTCGCTGACCACCCACCAGTCGCGACCGTCGTCGGCGTACGGGCGGCAGTCGAGGGCGGCGCGGACCTCACCGGCGGAGGCCACCAGCATCTCCGCGGCGGCGAGCTCGTCGACGAGGCCCGGCAGAGCACGGTCGGCGTCTGCTCGATCGACGGTGGTCTGGAGGAGGAACAGCCGGACCAGGGTCGCGAGCGGCGAGCGGTCCGTCGTACGCCGGAGGGAGGGGGTGGTCTCGCTGCGCGCCAACGCCGCTCGGGCGGTGTCGCCGAGCACGGAGTCCACCGCGTCCACGGTGTAGGCCGCCGCGGTCAGGGCGTCGCGCAGGGGGCGTGCGAGGGACCGGTCCGGGACGGTCACCTGACGAGGACGTCGTGATAGTAGGTGTCGAGGCTGGCGTCGTCGGCGTACTCGGTCATCGCGCCGCGGTAGACGCCGCGGCGGAGCTCGGACTCGTAGCCGGCGTACTCCGGAGCGCCGACCTCGCGCGCGTGGGCGAGCTCGGCCTCGACGTCGTACGGGACGCGGACGAAGGCCAGCGAGAAGGGTGCGGGGTCGGGGCTGTCCATGACGCCCTCGAGGATGCAGTAGAGAGGTGTCGGGTCGCCCATGCTGTTGCCGACGCTGCCGGTGTTGAACAGCGTGCGCCCGCGGAGCTGGGTCTCGTAGAACGGGTCGTGCGTGTCGGCGTACCCCACGACGTCCGGGATCGGACCGTTGCCGGTGGCGGGGGTGTTGGCGAACTGGCCGAGGAACTCCGCCTCGTCGTGGACGTAGCGGACGCGACGGTGGACGGTCTCGGCCGACGCGTGCATGAGGCGGACCTGCCTGCCACTGACGGTGAAGTCGTGAGCGAACGGCAGGGCGCGGAGCCAGTCACCCTGTCCCGGGGAGAGCTGGTCGAGCCACCACTGCAAGGCGGGGCTGTCGAACTCGCGGCCCGGATGGGGCAGGAAATCGTCCCAGTTGCCGAGGATGTTGACCTCGCAGCGCTCCCGGCAGAGGTCGATCACCTCACGGCCGCGATGACCCTTCCCGACGTAGTCACCGAGGTTGAAGATGCGGGTGATCCCGCGGGCGTCGATGTCGTCGAGCACGGCCTCGAGGGCGGTGAGGTTGCCGTGGACGTCGGAGATGAGGGCGATCCGTTCCGAGGTGGGAGCCATGCGGTCATGGTGCCGGAGGGACCCAATCAGGTAGTGACGACCCCCGCCGCGGGCGAGAGGTGTTTCAATCGGGGCATGTCTCGCGGTCTCCGTGTCCTCGCGTCGATCGCCGGCAGCGCCGTGCTGACGACGGCCGCGCTGACCGGCGTCGCGCCGGCCCTGGCCGCCCCGGGCGGCCACGAGGAGGGCGGCGTCGTCGACCCGAACGCCCACCCCGGCTCGGTGCGAGCGCAGATCACCTTCATCAAGAAGCCCGCCCATCCCTGGAACAGCCGGATCACCTGGCTGGCCGAGCGGCAGCGGGTAGACGGCACCTGGAAGACCGTCGCGCAGGACTCCTGGCGGGCCGGCTCCGGACTGCCCGGTGGATCCGCGACGAACTCGTGCGTGAAGAACCACGGCTGGCTGCCGGACGGTCGGTACACCCTGCGTCAGTACGACGACTACGCCGGCAACCTGATCCACGGTCGGGCGTTCCGGCTGTCCGACAAGCGCTGCTCGAACGGCACGCTGCGCCAGGAGCTGTTCATCCACACCGAGGCCGCGGCCGGCAATGCGCAGTGCGCGGACGGACCGGGCGACCAGCTCTGTCGGTGGGAGTATCCGAAGATCAACGACTACACGTCCCACGGCTGCATCAAGATGTCGCCGAGCGACATCCTCGCCCTGACCCGCGCGTACCACCGCTTCTTCAGGCCCGGCGTCACCTACAAGATGGCCAAGGTCTCGCTGCTCGTCCGCTGACCTGACGACTTCGTGGCGATGGCGTCACGCCGTCCGACGCCGAGTCGGCGCAAAGCGACATCGAATTCACGCCGAGTCGGCGCAAAGTGACGCCGAAATCACGCCGAGTCGTCATATGACGACTCGGCGGGTGGACATGCCGACGGCCCGCCCGGGGTGATCCCGGACGGGCCGTCGTATCTGGTGCAGCAGTAGAGCCGGTGTCAGCTCTGCTCGAACTGTCGGGTCTCCGTGCCGTCCGCCTCGGCCGGAGCCGGCTCGTCGGCCGGAGCGGGCGCTGACGGCGGGGCAGGAGTGCCCGAGTCGTCGTCGCCCAGCACGACCGGACGCCGCTTGGTCACGATCACCGCGGCGGCGATGCCGGCGACAGCCGCGAGCGCGATGATGATGCGCAGCGGAGTGTTGGCGTCCGCACCGACCGACATCTTGACGATGGCCGAGACGATCAGCAGCGAGACCAGGTTCATCACCTTGATCAGCGGGTTGATCGACGGACCCGCGGTGTCCTTGAACGGGTCGCCCACCGTGTCGCCGATGATCGTGGCCTCGTGAGCCGCCGAGCCCTTGCCACCGTGGTTGCCGTCCTCGACCAGCTTCTTGGCGTTGTCCCAGGCACCACCGGAGTTGGCCAGGAAGACGGCCATCAGCGCGCCGCCGCCGATCGCGCCGGCCAGGAACCCGGCCAGCGGGCCGACGCCGAGGCCGAAGCCGACCGCGACCGGAGCCAGGATCGCCAGCAGGCCGGGCGTCGCCAGCTCGCGCAGCGAGTCCTTGGTGACGATGTCCACGACCTTGCCGTACTCGGGCCGACCGGTGCCCTCCATGATCCCGGGGATGTCGCGGAACTGGCGACGTACCTCGAAGACCACAGCACCCGCGGCACGACCGACGGCGTTGATGGCGAGGCCCGAGAACAGGAAGACGGCTGCCACCCCGAGGAGGACACCCACCAGGACGTTCGGGACCGAGATGTCGAACGAGAACGCGAGCTGCGTCAGCTGCCCGGTCGTACTCAGGTCGGCCTTCTCCGCTGCAGCCCGCAAGGCGTCGTTCATCGCGTTGGTGTACGAACCGAACAGCGCGCTCGCCGCCAGGACCGCGGTCGCGATCGCGATGCCCTTGGTGATCGCCTTCGTGGTGTTGCCGACCGCGTCCAGCTCGGTGAGGATCTGGGCGCCCTCGGCGTGGACGTCGCCGGACATCTCCGCGATGCCCTGCGCGTTGTCGGAGACCGGGCCGAAGGTGTCCATCGCCACGATGACGCCGACCGTGGTCAGCAGGCCGCATCCCGCCAGGGACACTGCGGCGAGGGCGACGGTGACGCTGCCGCCACCGATCAGGAAGGCCCCGAAGACGGCCGCGGCGATCACGAGTGTCGTGTAGACGGCCGACTCGAGGCCGACTCCGATGCCGGAGAGGATCACGGTCGCGGCGCCGGTCAGCGACGTCTTGCCGACATCCCTGACCGGGCGATAGTCGGTGCCGGTGAAGTAGCCGGTCAGGGCCAGGATCGCCGCAGCGAGCACGATGCCGATCAGCACGGCACCGGCGGCGACGAACTTCGGGTTGCCGTCGGCGCTGACACCCAGGTCGGCGAAGCCGCTGGGGAGATAGACCAGGCACAGGACCACGGACGCGACGGCGCTGATCGCGGCCGAGATGTAGAAGGCGCGGTTGATGGTGACCAGGCCGTTCTCACCGACGCGCGGCTTGCACAGGTAGACGCCCACGACCGCGGTCAGGGCGCCGATGGCGGGGATCAGCAGGGGCAGCACGAGCCCCTTGTCGCCGAACGCCTGCGAGCCCAGGATCAGCGCTGCGACCAGGGTCACGGCGTACGACTCGAAGAGGTCGGCCGCCATGCCGGCGCAGTCGCCGACGTTGTCGCCGACGTTGTCCGCGATCGTCGCGGCGTTGCGCGGGTCGTCCTCGGGGATGCCCTGCTCGACCTTGCCGACGAGGTCGGCACCGACGTCGGCGGCCTTGGTGAAGATGCCGCCGCCGACGCGCATGAACATCGCCAGCAAGGCGGCACCGAAGCCGAAGCCCTCGAGGACGTGCGGTGCCTTGTCCTTGAACAGCAGGACGACGGCGCTGGCACCCAGGAGCCCCAGGCCGACGGTCATCATGCCGACCATGGCGCCCGTGCGGAAGCCGATGCTCATGGCGCGCTCGCGGCCCTCGGTGTTGGCCGCAGCCGCGACGCGCAGGTTGGCGCGCACCGCGAGGTTCATCCCGAAGTAGCCCACGGCGGCCGAGAACCCGGCACCGAACAGGAAGAAGATCGACCGCCCGATCCGGACCCCCCAGTCGTCGGCCGGCAGGAACGCCAGCACGACGAACGCGATCGCAGCGAAGACCGCCAGCGTGCGGAACTGCCGCTGGAGGTAGGCGTTGGCCCCCTCCTGCACCGCATGCGCGATGTTCTTCATGTTGTCGGTGCCTTCGCCGGCGGCAAGGACTTCCTGGCGGAACATGTACGCCATCGCGAGCGCGCCGAGCGCGATCACGAAGACGATGATGACCAGGACGAGGTTGCCGCCGGAGAGGTGCACCACGTCGGGACTGATCCCGGTCATGGATTTCCTCCTGGGAATACGTTCTCTGAACGGCGCGGATTGTGCCATGCGCCCGGTGGATCATGTCATTGCGGCGTCACCGGAGTCACACCGGGTGCGCGGGCATGGACAGCACCGAACGGCGTACGACGACGTGGTGTGCGGTCGTCGGTGAGGGCTGGTGTCAGCTGGCCGCGAGGGCGGCCTCGGCGGTGTCGTGGATGACGAACACCTTCGCGAGACCGGTGATCCGGAAGATCTTGAGGAGGCGGTCCTGGCTGCACACGAGCTGCAGCGAGCCGTCGTGGGCCCGGACCTTCTTCAAGCCGCCGACGAGGACACCGAGGCCGGTGGAGTCGAGGAACTCGACCTCAGACATGTCGATGACGAGGTCGTAGGTGCCGGCGGCGACGAGCTCGGTGATCTCCTCACGCAAGCGCGGTGCGGTGTAGACGTCGATCTCGCCGGCGACCGACACGACCGTGCGGCCTTCGGCCTCGCGCGTCGAGATGGTCAGGTCCACGTGTCCACTCCAAGCTCCCGGTCGGGGGTGGCGGGAGCGTGCGGCCCCGGTCCCGTCGCACCTATCAAACCACGCCCCAGGCAATCATGGGCAAGATGCCCCGCACCCTCGCCAGCACTCGCGTCAGGGCTGTCGGTCGGCTTTGCCAGACTGATGCGGTGGCAGGTGTCGCGGGTGGCTCGCCGGGTCCCCGCGTGGGCCCGGTGAACGTCGAGGAGCTCGGTCGGCGGCTGGCCGACGGCCCCGGCCGCGAGAACTCCTTGCGCCATCTCCGGATGCTTCCGCCTCGTACGGCGATCACGGCGCCGTGGCCGGACTGGGCCGACCCGCGGGTCGTCGACGCCTTCGCCCGCCGCGGTGTCACCGAGCTGTGGCGCCACCAGGCGGTCGCCGCCGAAGCGGCACACGCGCGCCAGCACGTCGTCCTCTCCACCGGTACGGCGTCCGGGAAGTCGCTGGCCTACCAGCTCCCCGCACTCACCTCGATCCTCGAGCGTCGCGGCACCCGCGGCGAGCGGGGCGCTTCGACTCTCTACATCAGTCCCACGAAGGCACTCGCTCAGGACCAGCTGACGACGATCGCGGGGCTCGGGCTGGACGTCCGCGTGACCACCCACGACGGCGACTCGTCGTACGAGGAACGCGACTGGACGCGCGAGCACGGCGAGTACGTCCTCACCAACCCCGACATGCTCCACCGTTCGCTGCTGCCCCGGCACGAACGCTGGTCCGGTCTGTTCCGGGCGCTCGATCTGGTCGTCGTCGACGAGTGCCACCACTACCGAGGAGTGTTCGGAGCCCACGTCGCCCAGGTCTTGAGAAGACTTCGCCGGGTGTGCCAGGCACACGGATCCGACCCGACGTTCGTGCTGGCCTCGGCCACGGTCGGCAACCCGGCCGAACACGCCCACCGCCTGACCGGCCTCGACGTGATGGCGGTCAGTCACGACGACGCACCCCGAGGGAAGGTCGCGGTGGTGCTCTGGGAGCCGCGCTTCACGTCGTACGCCGGCGAGAACGGCGCGCCCGTCCGTCGCGCAGCCTCGTCGGAGTCGGCCGACCTCCTGGCCGACCTCGTCAGCGGGGGCGTGCGGACCCTGGCGTTCGTCCGGTCGCGCCGGGCCGCCGAACAGGTCTCGACGACGACGGCCCGGCTCCTGGCCGAGGTCGACCCGTCGCTGCCCGAGCGGGTGGCCGGCTACCGCGGCGGCTACCTCCCCGAAGAGCGACGCGAGATCGAGCAGGCACTGCGCGACGGGCGGCTGCTGGGCCTGGCTGCGACCAACGCCCTCGAGCTCGGCATCGATGTCTCCGGCCTCGACGCGGTGCTGGTGGCCGGCTTCCCCGGGACCCGGGCCGCCTGGTGGCAGCAGGTCGGTCGGGCGGGACGCAACGCCGGGGACGCCCTGGCCGTGCTGATCGCGCGCGACGACCCACTCGACACCTATCTGGTGACCCATCCCGAGGCACTCCTGGACCAGGACGTCGAACGCACCGTCTTCGATCCCGCGAACCCCTACGTCGTGGGGCCCCATCTGTGCGCGGCCGCCCAGGAGGTACCGATCCGCGAGCACGAGCTCGACCTCTTCGGCGCGCACGCCCGGGAGCTCCTCGACGAGCTCACGGCGTCGGGACGCCTGCGGCGCCGGCCACACGGGTGGTACTGGACGCACCCCGAGCCGGCCAGTGCCCTCACCGACATCAGGTCCGGGTCGGGACGGGCATTCTCCCTCGTCGAGTCCGAGACGGGTCGCGTCGTCGGCACCGTCGACGGCGGCAGCGCCCACGCGACGGCTCACGCCGGCGCCGTGTACGTGCATCGGGGCGAGACCTGGCTCGTCGAGTCACTGGATCTGGAGGAACACGTCGCCATGATCCGACGCGCCGACGTGGACTACTCCACGACGGCTCGCGAGCTCACCGACATCGCGATCACGCGTGAGCTCGACCATCGCGCCTGGGGGCAGGCGCGGTTGTCGTACGGAGTGGTCGAGGTGTCCCACCGGGTCGTGGCCTATCTGCGACGTCGCCAGCCGTCGGGTGACGTCATCGACGAGGTGCCACTCGACCTCCCGGAGCAGAACCTCACGACGCAGGCCGTGTGGTGGACGCTGAGCGACGACCAGCTCGCCGACAGCGGGTTGCTTTCGGCGGACCTGCCCGGTGCCGCGCACGCGGCCGAGCACTGCTCCATCGGATTGCTGCCACTCTTCGCGACGTGCGACCGCTGGGACATCGGCGGGGTGTCGACCGCTCACCACTCCGACACCGGCCGACTCACCGTGTTCGTGTATGACGGTCACCCGGGCGGGGCGGGGATCAGCTCGCGAGGCTTCGACGCCGCGCGAGCCTGGCTCACGGCCACGCGCGAGACGATCCGATCGTGCACCTGCCCGGACGGGTGCCCGTCGTGCGTGCAGTCGCCCAAGTGCGGCAACCAGAACCATCCGCTCGACAAGCCCGGCGCCGTCGCTCTGCTCGAGGTCCTGCTCGACCACGCACCAGCCGACTAGGACCTGATCAGGACCGTCGAACCGAGGGCTCACGGTGCGGGACCGGCCCGTGCCCGCGCCGACAGGTCGGCGGTCTGGCCCAACCACCGGGGACCCGGAGCCTCGACCTCGACGTCGACCACCCGTCCGGTGATCTCGCAGGCCGTCAGTCGAGCGCCGTTGGCGAGGGCGATCCGGCGGGCCACATCGCAACCGTCGTCACCTGCGGACACACCTCGGGCTCCGGCCAGGGCCGCCAGATCGGCCGCGGCCTGCGCGACCCGGTGGGCAGCGACCAGGGCCGTCACCACCGCCAATGCGGCCCCGAGCAGCAGGAGGACGCCGGCCATCGCCATCACGAGAAGTGTGGCCGCCCCGGACTGGTTGCCCCGGGGCCTCACGGCACCGCCTCCGCGGTGGTGACGGCCTCGGCACGCACGTGGACGTCGGGGAGGAAGCCCAGGAGCCCTCCGGGCGGCTCCACCACATCGCTGGCGGTGGCCACCACGTCTGCGTCGGTGCTCGACACCGTGACCGACGGCGCCCGGCGCGACCCGCTCGCCCTGGGCGATCGCCGCGCTCGCGGAGTCACCTCGGGCGGCGGCACGCGCGGTCTCACGCGCCGCGTCGACCATGCGCACCTGCGCGAGACCGATGGTCAGCAGCCAGACGAGCCCGATCGTCAAGGAGACCAGCACCGGGATGCCCAGTGCCAGCTCGGCCGTGACCGCGCCGCGCTGATCACGTCTCACCCGATGCCCAGCAACGAGAGCACGTGGTCGAACAGGGTGCGGAGCAGCTGCTCTCCGAAACCACCCGTGAGCAACTTGAAGAGCAGCCCGGCGAGCCCGGCCCCGGCGGCCGTGCCGACGGCGTACTCCGCCGTGGTGATGCCGCGCTGATCGTGGTGGTGCATGAGATCTCCTCCTCGGATCGTGGCCGCGAGCGCGGCCTTCGACCAGCACTGTGGCCCCGCCACCGGGGTGCCCGCCGGGACGGGAGGGGCGGCTGGGGATCGACTCGTCCCCAGTGCTCACGGTGGATGGTCTGCGGCCTGTGGGCACTGGGGGCGAGCGTCACCACGCGAGCGAACGCAGGAGTCCGGCCACCAACGGGACGACGCCGATCAACAGGAACGACGGCAGGAGGCACAGGCCGAGCGGTAGCGCCGCCTTCACGCCGACCGCTCGGGCGCGGTCCTCGACGCGTGCTCGGGCCCGGCGCTCGAGCTCGTCGGCGAGGCGTGCCACCTCCTCGGTCACCGGAGCTCCCGAGCGATGGGCTCGCACCATCGCGCGTCCCAGCGGAGCGAGCTCCTCGGTGTCGAGGACCGGACGCCAGGCGACGTCCGGCGGTACGCCGAGAGCGAGGCGCGCGGGGACGGCGTCGAGCAACGTGGTCGACGGACCGGGCAAGGCATCTCCCACGAGCCGGAGTGCCTCGGCGACGTCACACCCGGACTCCAAGGCGGTGGCCAGGAGATGGACGACGCCGGGCAGGTCACGCTCGGCCAGCTCACGCAGCCGGCGTACGGACGGAGATTCGAGACGACCGATCCACGACCACGTCACGGCCGCGATCCCGATGCCGGCCACTACGCCTCCAACGCCCGAGACGAACGTCGCCGCCCCGAGGCCGGCCAGCAACGACCAGACCGATCGGCCTCGATGCATCCACCCCGAGTCGTCATGAGGGGACGAGGGCGGCCGGGAACGCTGTGCCCACCGACGCCGAGGTGGGACGGACAACGCGGCGGCACCCGCGCTGCACGTCACCGCCACCCAGATGATCACGGCTCGACCCCGCGGGCGATCTCTTCGATCCACCACAGGCCGGCGAAGCCCGCCGTCAGGCCCGCCGCGAGGCAGCCCAGGCCGGCCGGCGTGCGCAGCAAGAACGACCACGGGTCGGCGCCCGCTCCGCTGCCCATCAGCAGGGCGAGCACCGGCAGTCCGGCCATCAGCCGAGCCGTCGCACGCGCCGATGTCAGTTCGCCGGCGACCACGCTGCGCGTGGCCTGCTGCCGTCGAACCGCGTCGGCGACCCGTCGGGTGGCGGCGCCGAGGCTCCCACCGGTGCGTCGCGACACCGTCCACGCCGCAGCCAGGAGCCCGAGTCCGCTGGCACCGGGCAACGTCGCTGCCTCACGCAGCGCTGCCGGCACATCGCCTCCCAGTCGGCTCACCTCGGCCACCGGCGCCAGAGCCGGCCAGCTCGCGGCCGCCTCGCGCAAGGCAGCCTCCGGAGGACGGCCCGCGGACAGCTCTGCCGCGAGGAGGTCACACACCTCGGCCATCCGGGCTGCGTTGGCCTCGGCCAGCCGCGCGGTCGCGCGGCGGCGCCACAGGGTGCGCGCCGCCCAGGACGCCGGCAGCACGACCAGGGCCAGCCCGACCCAGCTCCGAGGGATCATCACGACCAGCGCAGCGACACCGACGACGACCACCGTCATGCGTGGCCGACGCCGCGGCCCGAAGAGATCGGACGCGGAAGGCGCCATGATCAGCCAGGACGAGCCCCCGGCCGCCACAGCGGCGACAACGGCTGGGGACATGGGGATCACCCCGAGCTCACCCACCCAGCCGCGCGGCGAGCGCACACTCACCGGGGCCCGTGACCGCACGCCCCGCACCCGGGAAGGACACGGCGGTCAGCATGTCGGCCATTCCGTCGGGGCGACGCTGGGGCACGGCGACCTCACGCAGGACCCGGCCACCGTCGACGTCACGGCCGAGGTGGAGAACCGCGTCGACACCCGCCAGGAACTGGCTGTGCGCCGCGTCGCGACCCAGCCCGGCAGCGAGCGCCAGGGCCTCGACGCGTGCGGGCACGTCGCGGGCGGAGTTCGCATGGATGGTCCCGCAGCCACCCTCGTGACCCGTGTTGAGAGCGGCGAGCATCTCGACGACCTCGGCGCCACGCACCTCGCCGACGACCAGCCGATCCGGTCGCATCCGCAACGCTTGTCGAACCAGGGTGCGCAGCGTGACCTCACCCGCCCCCTCGATGTTCGCAGGACGCGCCTCGAGTCCCACGACGTGCGGATGCGACGGTCGGAGCTCACTGGCGTCCTCGACCACCACGAGCCGCTGGCTGTCAGGGACCAGCGACAGCAGCGTGTTGAGCAGGGTGGTCTTGCCCGAGCCCGTGCCTCCGCTCACCAGGAACGCCAGCCGCTCGGACACGACGCGTTGCAGCAGACGTGCGCCGTGCTCGGTGAGCGTGCCGGCCGCCAGCAGTTCGTCGATGGTGAGGACGCGCTGGTGCGGCACGCGGAGCGACAGCACCGTGCCGGGTCTCGCCAGCGGGGCCAGCACGGCATGGAAGCGAGTGCCGTCGCGGAGGCGCACGTCGACATGGGGCGTGGCGTCGTCGAGGCGTCGACCGCCCGAGGCGGCGAGCCGCTGCGCGAGCCGCCGAACGGACTCGTCGTCGGGGAACGAGACGTCCGCCCGCTCGAGGCCGAACCCGCGCTCGACGTAGACCTGGTCGGCGCCGTTGACCAGCACGTCGGTGACCTCGGGTGCTCGCAGCAGCGGCTCGAGCGGGCCGGCGCCGACGACGTCGCGTCGTAGCGCCTCGTGCACAGCCAGCACCGTCGCGTCACCCACGGGGCGACCCGAGGACCGCAACGCGTCTGCCACCTGATGCGGAGTCACCTCTCCGGACTCGCGGGCCAGCCGCTCGCGAACCTCCTCGACGAGGTCCATCTCGATCCGCATCACGCCGCGCGCGCCGCCGTGGACTCCGCGAGGACCGCCAAGACACCGGACGCGGCTCGCCCGAGCGGAGCACGCCGCGTGCGGACCGGACCGAGGCCCACGTCGATCGCCTCGGCCAGCCCGCGTTGGTCGGGCATCCGGTGGAGCACAGGAACGCCGAGCGCCTTGGTCAGGGTCTCGTCGTCGATCCCCGAGCCCCGGACGACCAGGCCGAGTGCGCCGGGATCGGCGAAGCGCCCACAGGTGCGCGTCGCCGCGGCGATGCCCGCGACCGTCGTCACCACCACGACCACGACCTGGTCACAGCGCGCCACGACCTCCTCCGTCACGGGATCGGGAACCCGGGGCAGGTCGACCACGACGGTGTCGTGACCCCGTCGGGCGGCCGAGAGCGCCTCGCGCACGGCGAAGGCCTGAAGAGGACGCGGCCGCGACCCGGCGTACCAGGTGAGCGCGGCCACGCCGTCGCGCCTGGGCAGCGACTCGCGCAACGCGCGGGCACTCAGGCGGCCGGTCGTGTGGCCGAGCGCATCCCACCGGACTCCGTCGACGAGATCGAGACCGAGCACCCGGTCGACTCCCGGCCCGAGCGGGTCGGTGTCGACGACCACCGACGCACCTGCACGCCCCGCGACCTGCCCCAGGGCGCAGGCGAACGTCGTGGCCCCTGACCCACCACTCCCACCGACCACGCCGATCGTCAGTCCACGAGCCGGCCCCGAGTCGACCACGTCGGTGAGCCGCTCGACGAGCCAGCCCTCGGACCGCGGCAGCTCGGCGACGCTCTCGGCACCGAGCGCGAGCGCGACCTGGAAGACCCGGTCGGGGACCGGCGCGGTCAGGACGACGAACACCGCGTCGCGGCGCGTGGGCGACACGCGTGCCACGTCGGCTGCGAGGTCCTCCCCGACGAGGACCAGCGGCGCCTTGAGCCAGGCGCGCAGCGCTGACGGCGCGTCGTGGGCGACCTCCGGCGTCGTCCCCGCGGCAGCAGCAAGCCGCAGCAGCTCGTCGAGCAGGGTCTCGTCGGCGGTCACGAAGAGCGGTGCGGTCATGCCGCTCACGCTGCTCCTGATCACGTGCGCGAGTGCGCGCGTCACGCGCCCTTGGGGAGGGCAAGCGCGCGAGACCGCGTTGTGGACGTCGGGTGGCGCGCTCGCCGTCGAACCGACCACACGGTCACGTTTGGTTCGTTCTCCCGGGCTGGAGGTGCCGCTCGACCTACGATTGACACATGGCGACCGGCACCGGCGCGGCGTTCTTCGACCTCGACAAGACGATCATCGCCAAGTCGAGCTCACTGGCCTTCAACAAGCCGTTCCAGGCCGGCGGCCTGATCACCCGCGGCGCGATGCTGCGCTCGGCGTACGCCCAGTTCGTCTACCTCGTCGGCGGCGCTGACCACGACCAGATGGAGAAGATCCGGGCGTTCATGTCGCAGCTCGTCGAGGGCTGGGACGTCGAGACGGTCAAGGAGATCGTGGCCGAGACGCTGCACCACGTCGTCGACCCGATCGTGTACGACGAGGCCGTCTCGCTGATGGAGGAGCACCACGCGATCGGTCGCGACGTCGTGGTCGTCTCCGCCAGCGGGGCCGAGGTCGTCGAGCCGATCGGCGAGCTCCTCGGCGCCGACGACGTGATCGCCAGCCGCCTCGAGATCGTCGACGGCAAGTACACCGGCGAGATCGAGTACTACGCGTACGCCGAGGAGAAGGCCGCAGCGATCGAGGCGATGGCGGCCGAGCGCGGCTACGACCTCGAGCAGTGCTTCGCCTACAGCGACTCGATCACCGACGCGCCCATGCTGGCCGTCGTCGGTCATCCCCACGCCGTCAACCCCGACAAGGACCTCCGCAGGCTCGCGGCGTCCAAGGGCTGGCCGATCCTCCAGTTCACCCGCCCGGTCACCCTGCGCAGCCGCATCCCGGTCAAGCCGACCCTCGCGGCGATCACCGTCGGCACCGCGCTCACCCTCGGTGGTGCGATCTGGCTCAACCGCCGCCGCAAGCTGGGTGCCTAGCACTCATCTCCGCTCGAACGCGTTGACCTCGTCGTCGACCGCCAGGCAGTACGTCGGCCCCGCGCACGCGACGACCGGCTGCCGCCGCGCGTAGGCAGGAGGGTCGATCCGCTGCCGGTTCGTGAATCCGTCGGACGGCGTGTAGTCCCACGACTCCATCCGCTTCCCCGTGCGCCGCACAACCGTGCAGTGACCCTCCATCGGGCAGGAGATGGATCCGAGGGGGGCATCGTCGACCAGTTTCCACACACCATCGATCAACACCGCGACGACTCCGCTGGTCAGGCTCTCGACCATGCAGAACGTCGGGGTCGGGCAGGACATGGAGGACAAGTGCTCGGTCTCGTCCTCGACGGGTACCGCGTCCACGCTCGACCAAATGCCGTGGTCCAGCGTGAGTGCCTCACCCACGATGTCCCCTGCCACGCAGTGATCCGCGGTCGCGCAGGAGACCGTCAGCAGGTCTCCACCCGGAGCCGCGGTGGCCGCACCCCAGGACGATCCGTCCCACAACGCGGTGACGCCCCGGAGGGCGGAGTCCTCACCCACGGCGAGGCACATGGTCGCCGAACCGCACGCGACGTCCTGCCACGTTCCACCCGCCGCGACGGTGCCGCCGGACCAGCTCGTGCCGTCCCAGGTGTGGAGCGCACCGTGCTGGAGGAGCGCGCAGAAGTCGGAAGACGTGCACGAGACGTGCGCCGGAGGCGAGTTCCCGGCGACGCGCGGCGGGTTGTCAGGGAGGAGCCGTGGGGTCCAGGTGTCACCGGCGTGCACCCAGGTACGTCGCGATCCGGTGGCGACCATGCACCAGGTCTCAGACGCACACGAGACGCCGACGGCATCGTCCGGATCCGTCGCATCGGTGTCGTTCATCCGGTGCCAGGTCCCAGTGCGCAGCGCGTACGAGTGGTCGTTGACGGGTTCGTAGAGCCCATCGCCGTACCCGGACGCCACGCAGCGGCCGACGGCCCCGCACGCCACCGACTGCGGCGAGTAGTCCGGGCCGAAGGCGTGGGCCTTCCCGCTGCCATGGCCGTGCCACGTCGTCAGCTGGTGGCCGGAGGCCACGACGCAGAAACGACGGCTCGCGCACGAGGCCGCAGTCGTGGACTTCTTGCCCGCCAGCCGGTGTGCGTGCCCCCAGCGCCGACCGTCGTACGCCGCCCAGTGATGCGTCCCGGAGGAGTTGGAGGCCCCGAAGCACCAGGAGCGCGAGAGGCACGAGAGCGAGAGGCCGTTCTGCTTCCACTTCGAGGCCGCGAACGGACTTCCTGCCGCGGCCCAGCCGTGTCCGTCGTACCGATAGCTGCGGCCGGTCCCACCCGCCGCCAGGCACATCGTCGGGCTCCCGCAGGAAATCTGCTCCATGGGGTGGTGGCGGTTGATCAGTCGCACGTCACCCCAGTGTCGACCGTTCCATCGAGCCGAATGACCCGCCGAGTCCACGACCAGGCAGAAGGAGGCTGACGTGCACGAGACCGCCCCACCTGTGATCGGCAAGGTTCGCGGCTCGGACCATCCGGCCGGCCGATGCACGACGTAGGCGTACGGACCGACCGCCATGCAGAAGCGTGTGCTGGGGCAGGACACGTCGTTGAGATAGCCGTAGTGGTGCGATGCCGGCGTGGGCGTGCGCCAGCCACGGCCGTCGAACCGCTGGCCGTGCCCGAGCGAGTCGACGGCCATGCACCAGCTCGCTGTCACGCACGAGATCGAGCGGTCGACCACGTGAACCGGCTGGGGCACGTGATGGGGCGCCTGCCAGGCGGGCTCGGCGGCGAAGGCAGACGCCGTCGAGCTGAACGGCGTCAGCAGCGATGCGATGAGCAGCAAGGCCGCGGTGGCGGTACGACGTCCGAGATTCATGCGGGTCCTTTCGAAGTGCTCCGACCCGTCTGACGCCGCCGCACCTGGTTCGGTTCGGTGCGATCTCGGCACGACGACACGCGCACGCAAGGGGGTAGACCAAAGTCAAGGGTTGTGGCAGGCGCCGGACCGGCGTACACAGAGAGGTACACCTCAAGACCAGCACGTGAACCGGGTACCCACGCGGCGATCCACCCTTCCTACAGGGCGCACGTCAACGGGAGACTCCCGGGGCTGCTACAGAGAGATGCACGCTTGGTAGCCGGGTTCGCGTGTCAGCGGCGGCACCCGATTCTTCGGGTGCCGCTCGCATCTCACCGAGCAAGCGCACGACCTCGCTCGCGAGGACGTGACCGCGTGTCGAGACCCGGTTGACGCGGGAGATCACGCCCGCAGGGGACTCGCTTCCGCACCCGCGGTGTACGCCGCCGCGCAGTGCAGCAGCCACGCGTGGACGCCGGCACGGCCGCCCTCGGCGTACGCCCGCAGGTTGCTCTCGTACGCCGGCCGCAGGGCGAGGTGTCCGGCCTCCGGCACCACCAACGACTTCGCGTCGAGCCCGCTGCTCACCAGCACCAACCGCTCGGAGGCACGGGCCACGAGCCCGTCGGCAGACCCGAACGGAGCAGCGGTCGCCAGCTCGGCGTGCACCAGGGCGGCGGTGACCAGGGCCGGCCGGCCCGCAGTCACGAGGTTCGAGATCTCGCGCAACCGCGCGGCCGACTCCGAGTCGCGGGGACGTCCGACCTCGTCGTCGGGCACGGTCCCGGCGGCCGCCAGCGCGTGCAGCCGCGCGAGGGCTTGGAGCGGCGTACGCGAGAAGACCGGGACGAGCCCGAGCAGCTCGACCGAGATCCGCAACGCGGCCTGGGTGATCGGGTCTGCGGTGCCCGCCCGTGCCTGATCCGGAGTCGACGACGACCCCGCCAGCGCAGCACTCGCCTGAGCGCCGCGGAGGAGCGACTCGGTGGTGAGGTCGGGCGAGGTCTGTCGCAGGCCCCGGTCGCGGAGCATCGTGTCGATGCCGTCGCGAGTCGCCGCGAACCCCGAGGCGACCCCCTCGAGCTCCTCGACCCCGGCCAGACGATCCACCCGCGGCACACTAGTGATGAGCGCCGTCGGCCTCCGGCGGCCGGGTAGCCTCGGTGGCGATGAGCGACGACCAGCAGCCCGACTGGGCGCACTCCTTCGGCGGCGTCGCGGAGGCCTACGAGCGCGGCCGCCCGACGTACCCCGTCGAGGCCGTGCGCTGGTTGCTCGGCGAGCAGGCGCTGACGGTCCTCGAGCTCGGTGCCGGCACCGGCAAGCTCACCCGGGTCATCGCGCAGCTGGGGCACGACGTGCATGCGACAGATCCCGACTCGGAGATGCTCAAGATCCTCGAGCGCGAGCTGCCCGGCGTCCGCGCGGCCGAGGCGAGCGCCGAGGACATCCCGCTCGGCGACGCATCGGTCGACGCCGTGATCGCCGCGCAGGCCTTCCACTGGTTCGACCTCGACCGCGCTCTCCCCGAGATCTCTCGCGTCCTGCGGCCGGGTGGTCACCTGTGCCTGGTGTGGAACTACCGCAACGAGAAGATCCCGTGGGTACGCCGCCTCGGCGGCCTGATCGGCACCCAGGAGCAGCAGGAGGACCCCGCGCAGGCACTGATCTTCAGCGAGCTCTTCGGGTTCGTGGAGGACAAGGAGTTCGCGCACTGGCAGGTCATCCACCGCAAGTCGATCCAGGACCTCGTGCTCTCCCGGTCGAACGTCGCCGTCCTCGACGAGCAGGGGCGCGCGGCCAAGCTGGCCGAGGTGCTGGCGTTCTACGACGAGTACGGCCGCGGCATGGACGGCATGCAGCTCCCCTACGTCACCCGGTGCTACCGCGCCGACGTCCTCGAGCGGGCCCAGTCGAGCGCGACGAGCTCCTCCGCCACCGATTCCGGGGACGGTGGGGGCGACGCAGCCGCGGGCCCGCCGACCGATGGTCCCGACGACACGCTGCTGATCGACTTCCGCTGAGCCGCACCCGGTCGCCTGCCGGGATTGAACCTTGACGGTTGGGGTACGGGGGCCAGAAGGTGAACAAAGGTTCAACCACCGCGGCCGCCGGGCACACTCGGGGCCTTCTCGGGCCGGCCGGAGGCTGCACGATCCGAGGAGCAGCCTTGTCCAACACGCAGACGAACCACCCCACCCAGACCGCGGAGTCGACCTCGCGGATCCCCGGTGCGCACATCGCCGATCCCGCACCCCTCGGTCTCGCCGCTTTCGCCCTCACCACGTTCCTGCTCAGCACGGTGAACGCCGGCTGGCTCCCTGCCACCGTCGAGCCGGCGGTGTTCGGCCTGGCTCTCGCGTACGGCGGCATCGGGCAGTTCGCAGCCGGGATCTGGGAGTTCGCCAAGGGCAACACGTTCGGCGCGACGGCGTTCTGCTCGTACGGCTCGTTCTGGATCTCGTTCTGGTACCTGACCGGTCACACGGACTTCGGCGACGCCGCGCCCACCGACATCGACCACGCGGTCGGGATGTACCTGCTGATCTGGGGCATCTTCACGGCATACATGACGGTCGCCGCGAGCCGTGTCAGCGCAGCGGTCCTGGCCGTCTTCGTGCTGCTGACGGCCACCTTCCTGGTCCTCGCGTGGGGTGAGTTCGCCGGATCCGACGGCATCCACAAGCTGGGTGGCTACCTCGGCCTGCTCACCGCGATCCCGGCGTTCTACGCGTCGTTCGCCGGTGTCACGGCGTTCACCTGGAAGCGCGAGATCGCGCCGGTCGGTCCGCGCAGCTAGCACCCCGACCAGAAGCCGCCCGCCACTGGTGGCTCCCTCGCACCCGACCGACATTGATGCAACCATCCGCTCCTAGGCTGAGGGCAGGGTGGAGCTCGATCCGGGTGCGAGGGCCCGCCCGAGAGGAGACGAAGAGTCGTGAGCCAAGAAACCCTGTCCAACCTGCTCCACGAGGAGCGCCGGTTCGAGCCACCGGCCGATCTCGCCGCGCACGCCAATGTCACGGCGGATGCCTACGACGAGGCCGACCAGGACCCGGTCGCGTTCTGGGAGAAGGCCGCCGAGCGGCTCACCTGGGAGACCAAGTGGGACCGCGCACTCGACTGGGACAACCCGCCCTTCGCGAAGTGGTACGTCGGCGGGACCCTCAACGCGGCGTACAACTGCGTGGACCGGCACGTGGAGAACGGGCTCGGCGACCGTGTGGCCTACCACTGGGTGGGCGAGCCCGCGGACGACACCCGCGACATCACCTACGCCGAGCTCAAGGACATGGTCTGCCAGGCAGCCAACGCGCTGACCGACCTCGGGGTGCAGAAGGGCGACCGCGTCGCCATCTACATGCCGATGATCCCCGAGACCGTCGTCGCGATGCTGGCCTGCGCACGGCTGGGTGCGCCCCACACGGTCGTGTTCGGCGGCTTCTCGTCGACCGCGCTCCGTGACCGCATCCAGGACTGCGACGCCCGGATCGTGATCACCTCCGACGGCGGCTACCGGCGCGGCGCAGCGGCCGCGCTGAAGCCCGCGGTGGACGAGGCGCTCGAGCAGTGCCCCGACGTCCGCAACGTGCTCGTCGTACGCCGGACCGGGCAGGACGTCGACTGGACCGACGGCCGCGACGTGTGGTGGCACGACGCCGTCGACGGCGCGTCGAAGGAGCACGCCCCCGAGGCGTTCGACGCCGAGCACCCGCTCTACGTGATGTACACGTCGGGCACGACCGGCAAGCCGAAGGGCATCCTGCACACGACGGGTGGCTACCTCGTCGGCTGCTCCTACACGCACTGGGCGGTGTTCGACCTCAAGGACGACGACGTCTTCTGGACCGCAGCCGACATCGGCTGGGTGACCGGCCACTCCTACATCGTCTACGGGCCGCTCGCGAACGGCGCGACGTCGGTGATGTACGAGGGGACGCCGGACACCCCGCACAAGGGTCGCTGGTGGGAGATCATCCAGAACTACAAGGTGACGCTGCTCTACTGCGCGCCGACGGTGATCCGCACGTTCATGAAGTGGGGCGCCGACATCCCGGCGGAGTTCGACCTGTCGACCCTGCGGATCATCGGCTCGGTCGGTGAGCCGATCAACCCCGAGGCCTACATCTGGTACCGCGAGACCATCGGCGCCGGCCGTACGCCGGTGATGGACACGTGGTGGCAGACCGAGACCGGCATGCACATGATCAGCCCGCTGCCCGGCGTGACCGCCGGCAAGCCGGGGTCGGCGATGAAGGCGCTGCCGGGAGTCTCGGCACTGGTCGTGAACGACGAGGGGAACGCCGTGCAGCCGGGCTCCGGTGGCTACCTCGTGCTCACCGAGCCGTGGCCGGCGATGCTGCGCACCATCTGGGGCGACGACGAGCGCTACCAGGAGACGTACTGGTCGCGATTCCCCGGGATGTACTTCGCCGGCGACGGCGCGAAGCTCGACGAGGACGGCGACATCTGGCTGCTCGGCCGGGTCGACGACGTGATGAACGTGTCGGGTCACCGGCTCTCGACCACCGAGATCGAGTCGGCCCTGGTGTCGCACCCGAGCGTGGCCGAGGCCGCGGTCGTGGGGGCGAACGACGCCGACACCGGCCAGGCCGTCAACGCGTTCGTGATCCTGCGCGAGTCGGCGCTGACCGACGGCGAGGCCGACCCGGACATCGTCAAGGACCTGCGCAACCACGTGGCCAAGGAGATCGGTCCGATCGCCAAGCCGAAGTCGATCCTGGTCGTCTCCGAGCTGCCGAAGACCCGGTCCGGGAAGATCATGCGTCGCCTGCTGCGCGACGTGGCCGAGCAGCGCGAGGTCGGTGACGTCACGACGCTCGCCGACTCGGCGGTCATGGACAAGATCAAGGAAGGCATGACCAAGGGCTCGGACGACGACTGAGCCCGCCCGCGTCTCGACGCTCGGCGCTCTGGCGCTCGGCGCCGTCATAGGAACGCCGAGTCGTCATAGGACGACTCGGCGTTCTTTTCGTGTCACTGTGCGCCGACTCGGCGTTCTTTTCGTGTCACTGTGCGCCGACTCGGCGTGTCAGGCGTCGACCGGGCGGGTCCTGATCCCGAGCCTGCGCATCATCGTCGGCACCATGCTCCCCTGCACGGAGACGGACAGGAGGACCGCGACGACGACGATGCCGTAGAGGCGCTCGGGCTGGTCGACGTCCGCACCGAGGAGCAGCAGGCCGAGCAGGATCGGGACGGCGCCCTTGAGGCCGGCGAGGAGCACGAACCATCGCTCGTTCCGGCTGAGTCCGGACCCGATCAGCAGCGGCCCGACGAGCAGCGGCCGCAGGACCAGCCCCAGCACGAGGGCGAGCCCCACCCCCGGCACCCAGACGTTCGCATGGGTCAGGGTCGGGAGCGAGACGGTCAGGCCCAGCACGACGAAGGCGATGACCTCGCCGAGGCTCGCCAGTCCGGCGTGCACGCGCTCGACGTCGCGGCGGTACGGCGTGCGCAGCTCGCTCATGAGCACGCCCGCCACGAAGACCGCGAGGAAGCCGGAGCCGTGCAACAGGGTCGCGACGGCGAACAGGAGCAGCACACAGGCGATGGTGCGGATCGGCTCGAGGCCGCCGTCGGGGAGCGGGACCCGCTCCACGAACCTGCGGACCGCCACACCACCCACGAGGCCGACGACGAGGCCCACCCCCATCTGCAGCAGGAACTCACCCAGGACGTGGGCCGCCGCACCTCCCGTCAGCCCGCCGGCCGCGAGCAGGCTGATCATGAGCGCGATCCCCACCGGGTCGTTGGCTCCCGACTCGCCTTCGACGACGGTGCCGCTCGGGCCCTCGATCTCCTGCTGGCCGAGGACCGAGAACACCACCGCCGGGTCGGTCGGCGCGATGGCCGTGGCGACCAGGAACGAGGAGTACCAGTCGAGCCGCACGACCGTGTGCAGGAACAGCGCGACACCGACCGCGGTGACGAACGTGCCGAGCACGCCCACCAGGCCGATGGTGCGCGCCGCGCTGCGGAACCTCGGCACGCCGATGCCCATGCCGCCCTCGAACAGGATGAACGCCAGCGCCACGCTGACGACCCGCTCGACGGTCTCGTCGGGGGGTGCGTCGAGCGACGGCAGGGCCTGGACCGCCACGGCGGCGGCCACGAGGAGGAGCACGGCCGCGGGGATCCGGAACCAGCGCGTCACCTGGTACGACAGCAGCGCGACCAGACCCACCAGCGCCGCCAGGAACAGCAGCCAGGCGAACGTCAGAGTGTCAGCCATGTCGCTCCTGAGGTCGGCGGGCTTCGCACCGTCATCGCTGACGGGCCGACCAGACTTCCCGGCGCTCCGACGGTCACGTTACCGGTGCTCGGAGAGGGTCCACCGCACGTCCGGGGTCCGGCGTACGCCGTTGTAGGGTCGGCGCGTGGCGAACGAAGCGGAGAACGACGCCGATCCGACGATCGGTCGACTCGTCTCCGACGCGACCCGCGACGTCTCCAGCCTGATCCGCAACGAGATCCAGCTCGCGAAGTCCGAGATCCGGTTCAGCGTCAAGGCCGGTGGGATGGGGATCGCCATGTTCGCCGCGGCGGCCTTCTTCGCGCTGATGGCCCTGATCATGCTGTCCGTCGCGATCGCGTACTTCATCAACTGGAACGGCAAGGGGCTCTCGCTCCACTGGGCGTTCCTGATCGTGTTCGGCTTCTACCTGCTGGTCGCCGCACTGCTCGGCTACCTCGGCGTCCGCAAGGTGAAGAAGGTGCGCGCGCCGGAGAAGGCGATCGCGCAGGCCAACGAGGCCAAGCAGATCCTGCGACGCGGCTAGATCAGGTGGCGCAACCCTGCGTCGAGACCGATCGCGAGGACGCGCGTCCGGTGGCGGCGGCCTGCGTGACCTGGCCGGACGACAGTGCGTAGCCGGTGTCGTCACTGGTCACCGACGCGGCGAAGACGACGCCGACGACTCGGCCGGCCGAGTCGACGACCGGTCCCCCGGAGTTGCCGGGTCGGATCAGACCGCGCAGCGACAGCACGTCACGGATGACCGTGCCGTGACCGTAGATGTCGGGTGACCGGAGTCGCTGGTCGGCGCGCACCCGGCCGACCTGCACGTCGTACGGGCCGTTCTCCGGGAAGCCCAGGATCGCGACCCCCTCACCCGGGTCGGCGCTCGCGAACCGGAGGGGCCGGATCGTCCCGGTCGCCACGGAGAGAACGGCGACGTCGAGGTCGGGGTTGTAGTAGACGACGCGCGCCGGCACGGCCGTGCCACGGATGTCGATCACCGGGCTGTGGACACCGGCGACCACGTGGGCGTTGGTCATCACCCGGTCGGGGGCGTACACGAAGCCGGAGCCCTCGATCCCCTGGTGACAGCGGTTGGTGCCGCGCACCCGCACGACCTCCTCGGCAGCCCGCTGTACGTCGGGGTCGGTGAGCAGGCGACGCGGACCGGGCGGCACGGGGACGATCCGCTCCGGCGCGAACGGCTCGAGGTAACGCGGGAAGAACGTCGTCCCGACGACGTCGTTGAACGCCGACAGCTTGGAGCTGGCGCTCGCGGGCAGGACGCGGTTGACCTCGGCCAGGACCTTGGAGTCCTGCACGAGCGGGGTGATGGTGCGCAGCCCGGAGCCCGAGAGCGCCACGCCGAGGGCCCAGGCGACCAGCAGGGCCGCCGCCCCGCTGAGCACGGCACCGCCCGCCGCGTCGAGGGCGCGCACGGGTTGCCACTTGATCTTGTCGCGGAGCCTGGCACCGCCGACCTGGAAGACCGCCTGGCCCAGCGAGGCGCACACGATCACGATGAACACCGCCGCCAGGGACACCAGGATCGACGGGTTCGCGTTGCCGAGCACGGTCGGCGCCAGC
Organism: uncultured Actinomycetota bacterium; assembly: GCA_963759515.1. GTDB lineage: Bacteria > Actinomycetota > Actinomycetes > Propionibacteriales > Nocardioidaceae > Nocardioides. Next base: position 396,258 of record CAVWZR010000022.1, read on the forward strand.
CAGACGCCGAGCAGTCCGCCGACCAGGAGGCCGACCGTGGCGAAGGCCCCCGTGATGAAGCCCTGCCAGTAGCCCGAGACGGCGTAGAGCACCACCACGATGATCAGCACCCAGTCGAGCAGGTTCACGGGCGCTCCTCGGCAGGTCTCGCGGCGGAGGGCGGTACAGCCCCCTGCTGTTGATAACCCTGCAGCATGTACGGCGGGAGGTCACGCACCGAGCTCTCGTCCCAGGGGCGCGTCCACCCCAGGAAGTCGAGGAGCCGGGAGATGATCCCGGCGGTGAAGCCCCACAGGACCACGTCGTGCTGCGGCCCGATCAGGAACGCCGGGCCGACCCAGCCACTCGGGTGACGCGCCGAGACGCGATGGGCCGGGTCGAGCAGCTCCTCGATCGCAACGCGGTAGACCGCGTGGACCTCGGCCGGGTCGACGACCCCGACCGGTGTCTCGTGGGCCCACCACCCCAGGATCGGGGTCACCGCGAAGTTGCTCGGGGGGAGCCACAGCTCGGGCAGCTCGGCGAACACCTCGACACCATCGGCGTCCAGACCGGTCTCCTCCTCGGCCTCGCGCAAGGCCGCCTCGCGCGCGGTCTCGCCGGGGTCGATCGAGCCGCCGGGGAACGACACCTGGCCGGGGTGTGACCTCATGTCGTGCGCCCGCTCGGTCAGGAGCAGGTCGCGCTGGGACCCGAACAGCAGGAGCACGGCACCCCGACGAGCCACAGCGCCGTCGGGTGGGACGAACCGGGTCAGGTCGTCGGCCGTGATCTTCTCGGCCGCCTGCACCACCGGCTCCAGCCAGTCGGGGATCACCCGGTGGTCCCGAGGTACTTCTCGGCCGCGGCCTTCACATCGGCCTGCGTGGTCATGGCCCCCGCCTCGACGTGCACCACACGTCCCGATGCCCCCACGAAGACGGTCAACGGAAGGCCGACCGCGCGCGGCACCGGGCCGCGTCCGGCGAGGTTGCCCGCGGGGTCCGCCGCCAACGGGTAGGCGACCAAGCTGTCGCGGGCCAGCTGGAGAGCCGCCCCGGGTTGGACGTCGAGGAAGTCGATCCCGAGCACCTGCACGGCTGACTGGTGGCGTGCGTACGCCGCGAGCGCCGGCATCTCCTCGCGACACGGGCCGCACGTCGACGCCCAGAAGTTCACGATCATCGGACCGCGCAGGCCGGCCACGTCGACCGACCTCCCCCCGCCGAGACAGTCGATCGTCACGCCCGGCATGCCGCCGTCGACCTGGGTCGAGGAGACCTTCGGGCAGTCAGGAACGTCGGTCTGCTTCTTCTTGAAGGCCACCAGGTCCGGCGAGTCCAGCACCACTCGGGACCTTCCCTGCACGAGATCGCCCGGATGGGCTCCGGAGCAGCCGGTGACGAGCACGAGCAGCAGGCCCGCGAGCGACGCGAGCACGGTGTGCGGCCTGCGCCTCACGCCGGGCCCTCCGTCTTCACCAGCTTCGCGGCCGCTTCGGCATCGACCGGCCCCTCGCCGTACGACGGGCAGGCGCGCGCGACCGGACACACACCGCACGCGGGCTTCTTGGCGTGGCACATGCGGCGGCCGTGCCAGATCAGGTGGTGGCACAACATCACCCAGTCGCGCTTCTCGAACAGAGCGCCGACCGCGTGCTCGACCTTGACCGGGTCGGTCTCGTCGGTCCAGCCGAAGCGACGGGCGAGCCGGCCGAAGTGGGTGTCGACGGTGATGCCCGGGATGCCGAAGGCGTTGCCGAGGACGACGTTGGCGGTCTTGCGGCCGACGCCGGGGAGCGTCACGAGGTCGGTCAACCGCGGCGGCACCTGGCCGTCGTACCGCTCGACGAGGGCGGCACTGAGCTTGAGCAGCGCGTCGGTCTTGGCCCGGAAGAAGCCGAGCGGGCCGATGATCTGCTCGAGGTGCTCGCGGGGGGCAGCCGCCATCGCGTGAGCGTCGGCGTACGCCGCGAAGAGGGTCGGGCGGACCGCGTTGACGCGCCGGTCGGTGGTCTGCGCGCTCAGCACCGTGACGACGAGGAGCTGGAACGGGTCGTCGAAATCGAGCTCGATGCGAGCGTCCGGATAGGTCTCGGCGAGGGTGCGGTTGATGCGGCGCGCACGACGGACCAGACCGGTGCGGGACTCGGGCGCGGCAACGGCTGGCACGCCGTCAGCCTACGGTGGCGCACCGACCCTCCCGCCCGCCGCCCGACTGATACGTGTGACCCACGCCACTGGATAGGATCGTGGCGACGGACGCGCGGCGACCGACCGACGGCGCGCAGCGGCCGGCCGCGAGAATGACCTGGAGGACGTCGTGGACAACGAGGTACTGCGTCAGGCGCCGCTGTTCAGCGCGCTCGACGACGAGGCCGCGACCGCCCTGGGCGGGTCGATGGGCGAGACCAAGCTGCGCCGGGGCGACGTCTTGTTCCACGAGGGTGACCCCGGCGACAAGCTCTACGTCGTGATCGACGGCAAGGTGAAGCTCGGCCGCACCTCGAGCGACGGCCGCGAGAACCTGTTGGCCATCCTCGGCCCGGGCCAGATGTTCGGCGAGCTGTCGCTGTTCGACCCCGGCCCGCGCTCCGCGACCGTGACGGCGGTGACCGACACCGTGTTCGCCTCGCTCTCGCACGAAGACCTCCTCAAGTGGCTCGAGGGGCGGCCGCAGGTCGCCCGCGGACTCCTGTCGCAGATCGCGTCCCGGCTCCGGAAGGCCAACGACGTCAACGCCGACCTGGTGTTCTCCGACGTACCCGGTCGCGTGGCGAAGGCCCTGCTCGACCTGGCCGACCGCTTCGGCCGCACCGCCGACGACGGCGTCCACGTCCACCACGACCTGACCCAGGAAGAGCTCGCCCAGCTCGTCGGCGCCTCCCGCGAGACCGTCAACAAGGCTCTCGCCGACTTCGCCTCCCGTGGCTGGCTCCGCCTCGAGCCCCGCTCCGTGGTGATCATGGAGGTCGACCGCCTCCGACGCCGCGCACGCTGAGCGGTGGGTGGGCGGCTTTCGACGGGTTTCATCATGTGAAGGTGGTGAACCTGCACATCTCACGGTGAGCTCGCCGTGAGAAGTGAGGGCTCACCTGCATCACATGATGAAACCGTTGCTAGCGAGCCCACCCGACGAACGCAAGTAGTCCAGCTGGGCTCGCACCGAGAGCTCGGCGGCGGGCCAGAGGACGGGGTCGATGTCGGCGTACACGATCTCGACGATGCGGTGGGGGATGGTGTCGTGGTCGAGGGGTACGCCGTCGCGAGCGGAGGCGTGGAGGGTGCGGAGTGCCTCGCGGACCTGGTCGAGCCGCTCGTGGCGATGGGCGATGTAGTGGTCCAGCACCGGGAGGGCCGAGTCGATCACCGGGCCGTGCCCGGGCCAGATGGAGGTGATCTCGTGCGCCTCGGCCAGGGCGTGGAGGCGGTCGAGGGAGGCGAGGTACGCACCGAGCCGGCCGTCCGGGTGGGCCACGACCGTCGTCCCGCGCCCGAGCACGGTGTCGCCGGTCAGCACGGCGCGCTCCGCCGGGATCACGAAAGACAACGAGTCCGACGTGTGCCCGGGCGTCGCGACGACGCGCACCTCCAGGTCACCGACTCCGACCACGTCGCCCTCGCCGAGGCCCTCCGAGCCGAGCCGGTACGCCGGGTCCAGCGCGCGTACGCCGCACCCCACTCGCTCCGCGAACGCCCGCGCGGCCTCGGAGTGGTCGAGATGGTGATGGGTGAGCAGCACGACCGCGACCTCACCGGCAGCCGACGCCACCGAGTCCAGGTGTGCCGGGTCGGGTGGCCCGGGGTCGACCACGATCGAGCGTGCGGAGTCCGGGTCGCGGAGCACCCACGTGTTGGTGCCGTCGAGCGTCATGGGCGACGCGTTGGGCGCCAGCACGCACTGCGCCACCGAGCCGAAGGCGCCGCCGGACCAGGCCGGGTCAGCCACCACGCACCTCGAGGAGACCGTGCACCCGATCCGGGACCGACATCGTCGCGTCGCTCTCCACCTGCGGCGTGAACATCGTGAGGTCTCGCCCGGTCGAGGCCGCGAGCACCGCGTCGGGGCCGGCGTACTGACCGACCTCGAGGCAGGTGACGTACGTCGGCGGCATCATGCCGATCTCCTGCGCATCGACGGCGTCGCAGGCACCGAGCGCCGACATCCAGGTCACCGACGACGACTCGCTCGACACGTCGCGCGTCCGCTGGCCGGGAGGCAGCGCCGCCACGAAGAACCAGGTGCGGAACCGGCGCGGCTCGAACTCCGGGGTGCACCACGCTCCCCACGCACCGAGCAGGTCGGAGCGCAGCACGAGCCCGCGTCGCTCGAGGAACGACGTGAACGAGAGCTCCTTCGCCTCGAGAGCTCGCCGGTCCGCCTCCCAGTCGTCTCCGGTGGTGTCCGCCACGACCTCGGACGGGGAGGGTCCCGCGAGGAGCACTCCGGACTCCTCGAAGGTCTCGCGGACGGCCGCGGACACCAGGGCACGACCCAGCTCCTCGGAGGTCAGCAGCTGCTCGGCCCAGGCAGCTGCCGACGGACCGGCCCAGCCGACGGCGCTGTCGAAGTCGCGCGGGTCGACGCCGCCCCCGGGGAACACGCACATCCCGCCGGCGAACGCCATCGAGGTCTGCCGTCGGAGGAGATAGAGATCCGGTCCGGCAACCCCGGCACGCATCAGGACGACCGTGGCCGCGTCACGAGGCTCGGTCGGCGTACGGCGTCCCTCGGCGAACTCCCGAGCGTGCTCCACCAGCTGCGGCGGCAGGGCCACCCGCACGTCAGACCTCGACGATGATCTCGACCTCGACGGGCGCGTCGAGCGGCAGCACGGGGACGCCCACCGCGGAGCGCGCGTGCACACCTGCGTCGCCGAACGCCTTGCCCAGGAGGTCAGAGGCGCCGTTGGCGACCTGCGGTTGCCCGGTGAAGCTCGGCTCCGACGACACGAAGCACAAGACCTTGACCACCCGCTTGACCACATCGAGGTCACCGACCTCGGCCTTGACCGCGGCGATCGCGTTCAGGGCGCACTGCTGAGCGCACTGCGCAGCCTCTTCCGGCGAGACCGAGTCGCCGACCTTCCCGGTCGTCATCAGCTCGCCCGCACGCATCGGCAGCTGTCCCGAGGTGAAGACGAACGACCCGCTTCGCACGGACGGCACGTACGACGCCACCGGCTTCGCGACGTCCGGCACCGAGAGGCCGAGCTCCGCCAAGCGGTCCTCCACGGCGCCCATCAGTCGGTCACCGGCCGCTTGAAGTAGCCCACCATGTTCTCCGGGTTCATCCCGGGCGCCACCTGCACCAGCTCCCAGCCGTCCGCCCCGAAGTTGTCGAGGATCTGCTTGGCGGCATGCACGAGGATCGGCGCCGTGAGGTACTCCCACCGTTGGATCTGGCTCATGGCGCGACCCTACTGCGCGAGCTCGCGGTGGGGGACCGGCGGACCGCCCGGCCGCTGAGGGGGGTCAGCTCGGCCGGGCGTCCGCCTCGGATGCCCCGAGATGCCGGTCGGCCGGCGTCTCGATGGCGACGTCACCAGGAAGAACGAGACATCCCCGTGGAAGTCTCGGTCTCCCAGGTAAAGCTTCCGATCACTCCGGCCAGGACACCGACGCCACCTCGCCGCCGACGATCTCGACGCGCAGCGCGACGGCGTCCGACCTGCCCTTCTCGAACAGGTCGTACTCGCCCGCCTGCAGGTCCGGGAAGACCAGCGAGGGCAGGTGTCCGTCCCCGACCGGCCGGGCCACCACCGCCACGTGCGCGAGGTGGGTGTGCGCTTGGCCATCGCCGTGTGCGTGCGTGTGCGTATGCACCGCTTCGTCGCCGAGAGGTCGGATCTCGACCTCGAGCCCGACCATCGACGCCGGCATCGCGACCACCAGGGCCCCGACGTCGCCGCCGATGTCGAGCAGCACGGCTCCTTGACCCGCCCACGCGTTCTCCGGCTCGGCGGCGACCGCCGTCGTGACGGTCATGCCACCGAGGACGTACCGGGCTGGGTCTGGAAGCCCCCGCCCGGGTTGCCCAGGAACGGGAACGTGTCCGTCGTGCCGCCGTTGGTGTCCGTCGTCCCGTCGGTGAGCACGCTGGCCGCACCGTCCGGAGTGAACGACGGGTCGACGAGCGGGATGGTCAGACCGGCCACGGCCCGCAGCTCGATCGCCACGACGTCGTCACCGATACGGCGTCCGTTCGGGAAGCCCCCCGCGTCACCACCGAGCAGGCCCAGGCTGTTCGGGCTGCCCGTCGGCGGGATCGCCAGGTTGAGTCGCAGCATGTCCGACTCGACGGTCCCCGTGAAGTTCTGGAACCCCGGGACGACTCCCGACGGGATGCCGGTCAGCAGGACGGCGTTCAGATCCGCCCGTGCCTTGTGGTACCCGGCGAGGTTCGGGAAGACGCCGGGATAGAGCACCGGCAGCAGCCGGGCCAGCTCCGGGTGGTTGACGTACTTCGCGAACGCCGCGTCACCCTTCGGGTGCGTGGCATTCCACTCGTCCTTGCGGGACATCGGCGTGATGACCTCGTTGAAGAGCGGGTTGCCGAGGCGTGAGACCTGCTCCCAGGGACCGTGCCCGACGTACCGACCCTCGGACTTGTCGAACATCCGCGACTTCCGCCGGTGCGCCGACGTCCAGACGCCGACCACCGACGAGCCCTTGTCCGGGTCGCTCGGTACGTCGCCCTTGCGGCTGATCTCCGAGATCGGCACCTGCAGCACGATGGAGTGCACGTTGAACGCCTGCAGCGAGTTGCGACCCGCGGCCGCGGCCATCGGGATCAGGTGCAGGTTCTGCACCGGGCGCAGCGCACCGAGGTCGAAGACGCTGCCGAGGTCGACGTGGAACGCGTCGGCACGCTGCCCGGCGAACACCCGGCGACGACCGATCTTGTGGACCGCCTCGTCGGCGAGGTCGGCGTAGTTCGGCGTGCTGCGTTTGCCGACGTTGACCGGCGGGCAGGCCAGGCGGTGGGCGATCACCTTGTGCTTGCCGTTCTTGATCCGGGTGACCGAGTAGAACTGCGGGCGGTTCCACGTGGTGTCGTGGATGCTCGAGATCGGGCCGGTGTTGTACAGGAACGTCTTCGGGTCGCGCACCTCGGTGTGGAAACGGAACCGGTAGGTCACGTCCGCCTCGGCCTTGCCCTTGTTCGAGATGTGGATGTCGTAGGAGACGTCGTCGCCGAACTCGTAGAAGTTCGGGCCGCCCTCCGGAGCCTGGAACGGGATGTAGTTGGCGATCAGCGTGACCGTGTTCGGACGGTCGGGGCTGACGAAGGCGTAGACATCGGTGCTGTCGGCCACGGGGTCCTTGGCCATCTCGGGTGCTTCGCGGTGCGAGGACATCACTGACCCCCCGCCGCGTTGAGGATGCGGGTGGCGAGGTCGCGGTCGTGGACCACGATCTCCCTCTCGCCGACCATCAGCCGGACCTCGTGGGATCGGTGGTCGTGGACGTACGCCACGACCGACTCCCGCGCGCTGGTCTGAGATCGCCGCGCCTCGGCCGCCTGGGCGGGACCCATGGCCAGCCCGACGGTGCCGGCCGCCACGCTCGCACCGCCAACGGCAAGAAGCTTCCTTCTACTCGTGTCGCTCATCAGAGCCCTCCTGTGCTGGGCACGCTCGTTGTGAGGCGCGCCACAGGCAGTTCGGAGCGAACGGGTCGGCGGATGGGAGGTCGGTCTGTCCGGATCACCCGCTCAGGCGGGTGATCCCGCGGTTGTCGGGGGTTGCAACCCCCACCAAGTGCGGCTTCCCCCGGCTAGGCGGGGGATCCGTCGCGCGTCGCCGCGGCCTCAGCCGACCGGGCCTTGGCGCGCTCGCCGAGGTCGGCGAGCAGGGAGTCGCCGAGAGCGACGGCGCCACCGAGGAGTACGGCGGCCACCGGCGCGGGGAGCGAGCTGCGGCGTACGGCGGAGACCCCGACCAGCATCACCGCCGTCCACGACACACCGGACGTCGCGAACGGGACGACGGCGCGCTTCCAGGGCTCCTCGTCCTCGTCCGGCACGACCACGAACACCTGGAGACCGGGCTTGCCGAGCGGCCAGCCCGCGGCGTACGACGCGACCACAGCGCGGGCGCGGCCGGGCAGGTGAGGCAGGAGGCAGGCCAGTGCGACACCCGCGCCGCGGACGGCGGAGCCGGGGCGGATCCGAGACGGGAGGTTCATGCCAGGATCTCGGGCTCGGTCATCTCACGCACCTCGTCGAGCGTGACGTCGGGGGCGAGCTCGACCAGCCGGAGGCCCCAGCTGTCGTCAGGCCCGGTGATGTCGAGGACGCACAGGTCGGTGATGATCCGTTCCACGACACCCCGCCCCGTGTAGGGCAGGTCGCACTCGTCCAGGATCTTCTTCGACCCGTCCTTGGCGACGTGCTCCATCAGCACGATCACGCGCTTGGCGCCGTGGACCAGGTCCATCGCACCGCCCATGCCCTTGACCATCTTCCCGGGGATCATCCAGTTCGCGATGTCGCCCTTCGCCGAGACCTGCATGGCGCCGAGGATCGCGGCGTCGATCTTGCCGCCGCGGATCATCCCGAACGACGTGGCCGAGTCGAAGAACGACGCCCCCTTGCGCAAGGTGACCGTCTCCTTGCCGGCGTTGATCAGGTCGGGGTCCTCGTCGCCCTCGTAGGGATAGGCGCCGACCCCGAGGATGCCGTTCTCCGACTGGAGCACCAGCTCGACGTCGTCCGCGACGTAGTTGGGCACCAGCGTCGGAAGGCCGATGCCGAGGTTGACGTAGGAGCCGTCGGTCAGCTCGGACGCCGCCCGGGCGGCCATCTGCTCACGCGTCCAGGCCATCTCAGGCACCCTCCGTCGTGGCCGGCCGCGGACGCGTCGTCCGCTTCTCGATCTTCTTGTCCGCCGCCTGCTCGGGCGTCAGGGCGACGACGCGCTGCACGTAGACACCGGGCGTGTGGACGTCCTCGGGCTTGATGTCACCCGGCTCGACGAGGTGCTCGACCTCGGCGATGGTGACTCGGCCACACATCGCCGCGAGCGGGTTGAAGTTGCGCGCGGACTCCCGATAGACGAGGTTGCCGTGCCGGTCGCCCTTCCAGGCACGCACGAGCCCGAAGTCGGCCACGATCGCGGCCTCGAGGACGTAGTCGCGCCCACCGAAGTCACGGGTCTCCTTGGGCGGCGAGCTGACGATGACGTTGCCGTCGCTGTCGTACTTCCACGGCAGACCGCCCTCGGCCACCTGAGTGCCGCCGCCGGTCGCGGTGAAGAACGCGGGGATGCCCGACCCGCCGGCTCGCATCCGCTCGGCGAGCGTGCCCTGAGGAGTCAGCTCGACCTCGAGCTCGCCGGAGAGGTACTGCCGGGCGAACTCCTTGTTCTCCCCGACGTACGACGAGATCATCCGCCGCAACCGCTTCTCCATGAGCAGCCGGCCCAGGCCCCACTCGTCGACGCCGCAGTTGTTCGACACCGCCTCGAGGTCGGTCTTGCCCGACTCGAGCAGCGCGTCGATCAGCACCGACGGCACACCGCACAGCCCGAAGCCGCCGACCGCGAGGGTCACTCCGTTCGGGACGTCGGCCACCGCCTCCGCGGCGCTCGCCACGACCTTGTCCATCCAGGCACCTCCTCCGCGCATCCTGTCACGGGGCGTGCGACGTCCGCGGGCCGCGTCAGGTGGGGTCCGAGATCGACCAGACCGCACCGTCGATGAGCAGGTGGACCGCACCCTCGGAGGCACTCGCACTGCGGATCCGACCCTCGGGCGCGGGGTGCGCCTTCCACTCGGTCCCGTCGTGCCAGCACAGCCGGTTGCCCCGCGGCAGGGCGGCCACGAAGACGGGCAGATCGTGCTCGTGCCCGTCGACCAGGACGATCGGTCGGTCGCCCACCGCCAGCGCATCCTCGGCAAGGGGCAGCGCGGGCACGTCGACGATCGCACTGCGGAGCAGCCCACGAAACGGCAGCGGGAGCACCTGGTGGATCACCGGCTTGCCCTCGAGGTGGCCCGCCACCCAGGTGTGCCGGCCGAGCTGACCGGTGCCCACCGAGCAGAGGGCGTCCGGCGTCGACGAGAGATGGATCCGTCGCCACTCGCCGTCGGTCCGGGCGAGGGACCAGGCGCGCGGAGTCCCCGAGTCGCCCAGCGGGCCAGCGACCACGAGCGGCTCCTGCTCGTAGAACGCGAACGCGAGCGCCGTGCCGGGATCGGACCCCATGACGAGGTCGTCGGCCAGCGGCTGCCCGCCGAGGATCGCCGCCTCACGCGGGTAGGCACGCAGCCGCCACGACCCACCGTCGAGATGAGCCGCCAGCACCATCTCCGTGTGAGCGTCGAGCACCGGCACGGCCCACATCGCGTCGACGTTGTCGAGCGAGTGCGGCACGAACATGCTGCCGTCGTCGTACGCCGACCACAGGTGGAGCCGTCCGTCCGCGCCGCGACCGGTGAGCCAGGTCTGCTCGCCCTGGGCCACGCCCAGCACCCCGAACGAGTCGAGCATGAGCCCGTCGTACGTCTGCACCGGCGGGTGCGGCAGGCGCAGCGGCACGACGAACGCGTTGCCGTCCACGTCGACACCCGCGCAGTGGCCGCGCGCCAGCGCGGTGACGCGCCCGCCGACCTCGAGTCTCTTCCACTCCATCCGTGTTCCCCCCGATGCATGACGGTAAGGGGGAACGGACGTGGCCGCGAGCGATCTGGCGAACCTTTGACCTGAGCGACCGGCACAACCTCGCACGAACGCCGCTGTCCTAGGCTTGCTGAGGTGCCGAGCCGTGACTTCCCGCAGGTGCGCCTGCACGTCGTCACCGGCAAGGGCGGCACCGGGAAGTCGACCGTGGCCGCGTCGCTCGCACTCGGCCTGGCCTCGAGCGGGCAGAACGTCCTGCTGTGCGAGGTCGAGGGGCGTCAGGGCATCGCGCGGATGTTCGACGTCGAGCCGCTTCCGTACGCCGAACGACGGGTCGCCACCGGCCTGCCAGGACCCGAGGGAGAGCGCGGCGGTGTCGTCCACGCGCTGCACATCGACCCGGAGTCGGCGTTGTTGGAGTACCTCTCCATGTACTACAAGCTCGGTCGCGCCGGAAAGGCGCTCGACCGCTTCGGAGTCGTCGAGTTCGCGACGACCATCGCGCCGGGCGTCCGCGACGTGCTCCTCACCGGGAAGGTGTACGAGGCCACGAAGCGCAACGCCCGGAACAAGAAGGCGATCACCTACGACGCCGTCGTGCTCGACGCGCCGCCGACGGGGCGGATCGCGGCGTTCCTCGGCGTCAACCAGGAGCTGGCCGGCCTGGCCCGGATGGGTCCGATCAAGAGCCAGGCCGACTCGGTCACCCGGCTGTTCCGGTCGCAGAGGACCGCGGTCCACCTCGTGACGGTCCTCGAGGAGATGCCGGTGCAGGAGACCACCGACGGCATCGCCGAGCTGCGCGAGCACGGACTGCCGGTGGGTGGTGTGGTCGTCGACCTGGTCCGGCCGCGCGACCTGGACGACGACGACCTGGCCGCCGTGCGTGCCGGCAAGGTGACCAAGCGCAAGGTCGCCTCCGAGCTCAACCGTGGTGGGCTCGCGGGAGACAGCGACCTGGTGACGGGTCTGCTCAGCGAGGCCCGAGAGCACGCCGAGCGGAGGGCGCTCGAGGACGATCAACGCGCACTCGTCGGCAAGCTGGGCGTCCCGACGTACGAGCTGCCGCGGCTGGCCGGCGGCATCGACCTCGGCGGTCTCTACGAGCTGGCCGCGCTCCTGCGCGACCAGGGTTTGGCATGAGGCCATGACCAGGACCCGGAGCCGCGTCGGACCGCAGTCGCTGACCGGTGGTCGGACGCTCGACGTCGACCGCCTCCTCGACGACCCGCACACCGGGATCATCGTGTGCTGCGGGAGCGGCGGCGTCGGCAAGACCACGACCTCGGCCGCGCTGGCGCTGCGCGCGGCCGAGCGCGGACGGACGGTCGTCGTGCTCACCATCGACCCGGCCCGCCGGCTCGCTCAGTCGATGGGGATCGGGGTCCTCGACAACACCCCGCGCCCGGTCGCCGGAGTCGCGGGGGACGGCCGGCTCGACGCGATGATGCTCGACATGAAGCGCACCTTCGACGAGGTGGTCGAGAGCCAGGCCAGTCCGGAGAAGGCGCAGCAGATCCTCCAGAACCCCTTCTACGTCGCGCTGTCGAGCTCCTTCGCGGGCACGCAGGAGTACATGGCGATGGAGAAGCTGGGGCAGATCCATGCCGACGCCCAGCGCGACGGCTCCTACGACCTGATCGTCGTCGACACCCCTCCGTCTCGCTCGGCGCTCGACTTCCTCGACGCACCCGAGCGGCTGTCCAGCTTTCTCGACGGCCGGTTCATCAAGCTGCTGCTTGCTCCGGCGAAGGGCCCGGCTCGGCTGATGTCCGCGAGCATCGGACTGGTCACGAACGCCCTGACCAAGATCCTCGGCGCCCAGGTCCTGCGCGACATGCAGACGTTCGTGGCGGCGTTCGACACCCTCTTCGGCGGGTTCCGGCAGCGCGCCCAGAAGACGTTCGAGCTGCTCCAGGCCGACGGGACGGCGTTCCTGGTGGTCGCGGCGCCCGAGCCGGACGCGCTGCGCGAGGCGGCGTACTTCGTGGAGCGGCTCAGCGAGGACGAGATGCCACTGGCCGGGCTCGTGGTCAACCGGGCGAGCCCGCAGCCCGAGGGGGACGTGAGCGCCGACGCGGCGATGGCCGCGTCGCAGAGACTGCGCAAGCACGACGCCGACTCGCTGACCGCGGGCCTGCTGCGGCTGCACGCCGACCGCGTGCGGATGGTCGAACGGGAGGCGCGGCTACGACGCCGCTTCGAGGCGGCGCACCCACAGGTGCCGACGGCCGTCGTACCGGCCCTCGCGGGCGACGTGCACGACCTGGACGGGTTACGTCAGGTCGGCTCTCTCTTAGCGGGGGAGAGGCCGACCTGACGCGGTAGCCCGACGGGTGTTGCCGGTGTTGATGTGCTCGTCAGCGCGGCTCAGGCGCTGATGGCCACACCGGTGTGCTGCTCACGAGCCGTCTCGAGGACGACTCGCCACGAAGCGTTCGGACGACGCCGCAGCAGGGCTCGGCGCTCGCGTTCGGTCATCCCGCCCCAGACGCCCCACTCGATCTGGTTGTCGAGAGCCTCGGCGAGGCACTCGGTGCGTACAGGGCACGCACCGCAGACCTGCTTGGCCTTGTTCTGCTCTGCTCCACGAACGAACAGCTTGTCGGGTTGCTGCCCACGGCACGCGGCCTGGGCTGCCCAATCTTGATTCCACATGGTGACGGCCCCACGATCGTCATATGACTGAAGCTTCCCCATGAAGCCACCCGCCCGAACGAATGTTTCAGTCGAGGCTCCAAGGTAAAGAACGCGGGCCGACCAGGGACAGACCATTCCGGATCGATCACCCTAGTCCCATCGGACTAGTCACCGGGGGCCGAGAATGAGCACCTTTCTGACCCGTCACGTAGTCTCAATGGCATGTCCGTGCCCCCGGGAGAGCGCCTCCCCGCGTCTCGTGTCGCCTCCCATCTGGGCGTGATGGCGGTCGTCGCGGCGGTCATGGGGGTGGTCGTCGCGGGCCTGGCGATTCCCTTCGCCGGCGTACTCGGAATCGCCTCCAAGTCGCTCTCGCGCACCGTGGAGTCCCTCCCGGCCGACCTGCGCACACAACCCCTGGCCCAGCAGACCAAGATCGTGGATCCCGCGGGCAAGACGATCGCCACGCTGTACGACGAGAACCGCATCAACGTCCCGCTGAGCCAGATCTCGCGGAAGATGGTCAAGTCGATCGTCGCGATCGAGGACTACCGCTACTACCAGCACGGCGCCCTCGACCTGAAGGGCACGCTGCGGGCGCTGATCACCAACCAGTCCAGCGGCGGCGTCGTGCAGGGTGGCTCCTCGATCACCCAGCAGATGGTCAAGATGACCCTCCTCTCCCAGGCGAAGACCGCCAAGGAGCGCAAGGAGGCCACGGCCGACACCTACTCCCGCAAGCTCACCGAGCTGCGCTACGCGATCGCCTTCGAGCAGCACTACTCCAAGGACTGGATCCTCGAGCGCTACCTGAACATCGCCTACTTCGGCGACGGTGCGTACGGCGTGCAGGCGGCGGCGCGTCACTACTTCGGCACCAACGCCAAGGACCTCACCTGGATCCAGGGCGCGACGCTCGCGGGCCTGGTGAAGAACCCCAGCGCGTACGACCCCCTGCGCAACGCCGATCGTGGGCTCCAGCGGCGCAACGTCGTCCTCGACCGGCTCGCCCAGCTGCACGTGATCAGCCAGCACAAGGCCGACAAGTACAAGAAGCAGCCCCTCGGGCTGCACCCGGTGGCAACGCCGAACGGCTGCATCAACTCCAGCGCGCCGTTCTTCTGCGACTACGTCGTGCGCTACCTCGAGCAGGACCCCGCCCTGGGCAAGACCCAGGACGCCCGCCGCAAGCTGATCTACACCGGCGGTCTCACGATCCACACCACGATCGACCCCCGCTTCCAGACAGCGGCCGACAACTCCGTCAAGGCCCACGTCGCGCCGACCGACCAGGCGATCGGCGCGCTCGCCATGATCGAGCCCGGCACCGGTGACGTGAAGGCCATCGCGCAGTCGCGCCCGATGGGTCGCGACGCGGCGCACGGGCAGACCTTCCTGAACTACGTCGTGCCACAGAAGTACGGCGACTCCGCCGGCTTCCAGCCGGGGTCGACGTTCAAGGCGTTCGTGCTCGCATCTGCGATCCAGCAGGGCTTCCCGCTCACCCAGAAGATCAACTCGCCCATGGAGGAGCAGATCCCCATGAGCGAGTTCCGTACCTGCGGCGGGCACAACTTCTACAGCACCGACACGTGGGACGTGCACAGCTCGACCATCGGCGGTTTCCCGATGGACGCCTACACCGGCACCCAGCAGTCGGTGAACACCTTCTTCGCGAAGCTGGAGCTGCAGACCGGGCTCTGCGAGCCGTACCACCTGGCTCAGAAGATGGGCATTCCGCTCCACGACCCGTCCCGCGAGATGGTGCCGTCGTTCACGCTCGGTGTCGCCTCGGTGAGCCCACTCGAGCTCGCCGACGCGTACGCCACCTTCGCCGCCCGCGGTCTGCACTGCGACCCGCGCCCGGTGGTGTCCATCGACGACTCCAACGGCCACCAGCTCAAGGCCTACCCCCAGCAGTGCCAGCAGGTGATCGCGGCACCGGTGGCCGACGCCGTGAACGACGTGCTGCGCGGCGTGCAGTCGCCTTCCGGTTTCGGCGCGGCCCTCCTCCTCAACCAGGAGTCCGCGGCCAAGACCGGGACCAACGACGACAACATGTCGGTCTGGTACATGGGCTACACGCCCAACCTCGCCACCGCGTCGATGATCGCCGGCGCCAACCGGCTCGGCCACTGGGTCACCCTGAACGGCCAGCTCCTCAACGGCGCCTACGTGCCGACCGCCCACGGCTCCACGACGGCCGGGCCGATGTGGTACGACGCGATGAGGGTGGTCCAGAACTACCTGCCCGACGCGACCTTCACGGCACCGAACGGCAACGAGGTCAACGGCGTCCTGACCACCGTGCCCGACGTAGGCGGGCTGGGCTACGACCAGGCGGTCCAGCAGCTCCGGCAGGCCGGCTTCGCCGTCGCCGACGGTGGCTACCGCGACTCGGCCTACGCGCAGGACACCGTCGCCTACACCAACCCTCAGGGCGGGTCACAGGTCGCCAGCGGCACCACGGTCACGATCTACCGCTCCGACGGCACGCCGTACGTCCCGCCGAAGCACAAGCACCACGGCCACGGTCATGACCACGGGCACCATTAGCCGTTAGGCGCCCCCGTCACCGGGTTTCGAGACGGGCCGCTCGCGCCTCGATCCTTCGCCGTCATCGGTCAGCTCGCAGGCTCGCTCACTGCGGCTCGAGCTGCCGTCTGACCTCCGCCGCGACCGCGGCACCGTCGGCGCGACCGCGCACCTGCGGCTGGATCACGCCCATCACCTTGCCCATCGCGCGCATGCCCTCGTCGGCCGCGGCGGTCTGCTGGATGGCGGCGGTGACGATCTCGCTGATCGCCGCCGCGTCGAGCTGGGCCGGCAGGTAGTCGGCGATCACGGCTGCCTCGGCCGTCTCCTTGTCAGCGAGCTCGGTACGGCCGGCGTCGGAGAACGCCGTCGCGGCTTCACGACGTTTCTTCGCCTCGGTCGACAGCACACCGATGATGTCGTCGTCGTCGAGGTCGCGGGCGACCTTCCCGGCGACCTCGGCGTTGGTGATCGCGGCCAGCACCATCCGAATCGTCGAGGAGCGCACCCCGTCGCGCCCCTTGATCGCGGTGGTCAGGTCGCTCCGCAGACGGTCCTTGAGCTCGCTCATGGCGCCATTGTGCCGCCGGTGTGCCGACAGTGTGCAGGGCGTCTACCCATGTGACAGCCTTGCCCGATGAACCCCGCGCGCCTGCTGGCCGGCACCCTGGGTGCGGGCACGGCCCTCGGCGCCGCGGTCACGGCGTACGCCGTGTGGGAGGCGCGGGCCTACACCCTCCGCTCGGTGGAGCTGCCGATCCTGCCGGCCGGGAAGCAACCGCTGCGGGTGCTGCACCTGAGCGACCTCCACCTGACACCGGGTCAGTCACGCAAGCGTGAGTGGGTGCGGTCGCTCGCCGATCTCGAGCCGGACCTGGTGATCAACACCGGCGACAGCATGGCCCACGTCGAGGCACTCCCTCCGCTGCTCGAGGCGCTCGGGCCTCTGCTCGACGTGCCCGGTGTCTTCGTCCTCGGTTCCAACGACTACTTCGCCCCGATCCTGCGCAACCCTTTCTGGTACGTGCTGCCGGACGACGGCACCCGCAACGTGCACACCACCAAGCTCCCGTGGCGCGACCTGGCCGACGCCTTCTCGGACGCCGGGTGGACCGATCTCACCAACCGGCGCACCACGACGTCGGTGCGTGACCTGACCGTGGCGTGGGCCGGTGTCGACGACCCCCACCTGCGCTACGACGACCTGGACGCGGTCGCCGGGCCGGCCGACACCGACGCCGACCTGCGCCTGGCGGTCGCGCACGCGCCGTACCTCCGGGTGCTCGACCAGTTCGCCGCCGACGGCTACGACGCGATCTTCGCCGGACACACGCACGGTGGGCAGATCGCCCTCCCGATCTGGGGCGCGCTGGTCACCAACTGCGACCTCGAGCCGGCCCGCGCCAAGGGCCTGCACCGCCATCCGGCCGACTCGCGACCGGGCGACGACGGCTCGGCCTGGCTGCACGTCTCGGCCGGTCTGGGCACCTCGCCGTACTTCCCGATCCGCACCGCCTGCCTGCCCGAGGCGACCCTGCTGACGTTGACGTCGGCAGGCTGATTCACCAGCGTCTGCGAGGCCTCCGATACCGATTCGGACCGGCCGTTCCGCTCGGGTATGCTCGCCGTGCTTGCCGCCCCCCGGGTGCCCGAGAGTCATGGCTGACTCGGTGCCGGCGCGGCAATCGGGCTGTGGCGCAGTTTGGTAGCGCGCCTCGTTCGGGACGAGGAGGCCGCAGGTTCAAATCCTGTCAGCCCGACCAACGTTTCCGCAGGTCAGAGGCTGTTTTCCACCTCAGTGGGAGACGGCCTCTCGCCGTTCGTAGGCTGCTCGGCGTCCACAGGCCCGTTCACGTCATGACAGAAGGCGCATCGTCGGACAGGATCACCCAGGTACGGGGGTGGGTGCCATGCGCAGGTTTTCTCTGTTGGTGACGTCTTTGGCGTGTGCTGCTCTGGCGGTCACGTGCTGGAGCCAGCCGACCGCACAGGCGACGTCGTCGGGGCTGGAGTTCGGGGCCAATGCCACGGCGCGGAGTGGGGAGACCCAACAGGATGCGGTGCTCAGGTTGGAGAGCACGTCCGGCCGCCACCTCGACGTCGTGCGCGAGTTCCTGAACTGGGACAGCCCCTTCCCGGCCTCGTTCGACACGTGGCTGCGCGACACCGACCACACCCTGATCCTGTCGGTGAAGTCTCACCGGAACAACGGCACCATCCGGTGGGCCGACATCGCCGCGGCTCAGCCCGGCAGCACCCTCTACAGCCAGATCGAGGGCTGGGCGGACAAGATCAAGGCGTACGGCGTCCCGATCTACTTCGCCTTCAACCACGAGCCCGAGTCCAGCGCCAGCTCGGACATGGGCACGCCCGCGAACTTCATCGCCGCCTGGCGCAAGATCCACGACGTCTTCGACGCACACGACGTCACCAACGCCAAGTTCATCTGGATCATGACCGCGTACTCGTTCTCGGTCGGGCCCCAGGCAGGCAACTACGCCCCGAAGTACTACCCGGGCGATGACTACGTCGACGCCATGGGGATCGACGCCTACAACTGGTACACGTGTCACTCGGGATCGCCCAATGCCTGGAAGTCGCTCGAGCAGGTCATCAAGCCGTTCCGCGACTTCGGAGCCGCCCATCCGGACAAGGAGCTCTGGCTCACCGAGTGGGCGAGCACGGAGGACTCAGCCAGGCCGACTCGCAAGGCCCAGTTCATCGCCGACGCCCAGGCGTTGTTCAAGCGACCCGACTACTCCCAGTTCCAAGGCATCTCCGCCTTCGACAAGCGCCAGGGAACCTGCGCCTGGGTCACGGACAGCAGCACCTCGGCACAGGCCGCGTTCGCCGCCATGGCGACCGACCCGTTCTACAACGGCGGCATCACCCCGCCACCGCCTCCCCCGCCCAGCGATCTCGCGTTCGTCGACAGCGCGGGAACCAACACCAACACCAACAACCACAGCGTCCGGATCCCGAGCACGGTCCAGCCGGGCGACACGTTGTTGCTCTTCTTCACCGCCAACCAGAACCCGGGAACGACCACTGCTCCCGCGGGCTGGACCCAGATCCAGGCGATCGACCCCCGGGGTCTGCGCGGCCGAGTCTGGATGCGGACGGCGACCGCCGCTGACCCCGGCGCCACGGTCACGGTGGGCAACTCGGTGCTCAACAAGGCGGACCTGACCGTCGCCGCCTATCGAGGTACGTCGGGGACGAGTCCGCTCGACGTGCAGGCGGTCAGTGTCCAGACCGTCAACACGACGTCCCACCCGGCCCCGTCCGTGACCCCGACGCAGGACGGCGACTGGGTGGTCGTCTACTGGGCCGACAAGTCCTCGACCAGCACCGGCGACTCGATTCCCGCCTCGCTGACCCTGCGCCGGGCCATGTCCGGCAGCTCGGGCGGTCACATCACCGCCACGCTCGCGGACACCGGTCTCGGCGTACCGGTCGCGCCCACGGGTACCTTCACCGCCGTGGGTACCGGCACCTCGAGCCCTGCGGTGGCCTACACGATCGCCTTCAGACCTGCAGCCTGAGGGCGCACGCGACTGACCACTCGCCGGGATGTCCCGATCGATGACACGGTCAGCCCGACCACCGTGGTGTCACTCGGTCGACCCGTCCACACTGGACGCATGAACGACACTTCACGTGCCCCGAGCGGGGGACCAGGTGAGTGATCCCCACGCCCACGGTGTGAGCTCGGACGCCGACCGGCGCTACCTCTGGACGGCCCTGCTGCTCCTGGGCGCCTTCATGGTCGGCGAGGTCGTGGTGGCGTTCGCGTCGAAGTCCCTGGTGCTGCTGTCCGACGCCGGTCACATGTTGTCCGACGTCGGGGCCATCGGCGCAGCCCTGTGGGCGATGCGGCTGGCGGCACGACCGGCCGCCGGTGTGTGGACGTTCGGCTGGAAGCGGGCCGAGATCGTCTCGGCCGCGCTGAACGGCATCACCCTGCTGGTCGTCAGCGGGGTGGTGGCGTTCGAGGCGGTCCGACGTCTCGTCGACCCACCGGAGACCGAGGGCGGCCCGGTGCTCGTCGTCGCCCTCGTGGGCGTGGCCGTCAACCTCGTGGCCGCGTGGGTGCTCGCGCGGGCCAACCGGTCGAGCCTGAACGTCGAGGGCGCCTTCAAGCATCTGCTGACCGACCTCTACGGGTTCATCGGGACGGCCATCGCCGGACTCGTCATCATCGTCACCGGCTTCACCCGGGCCGACCCCATCGCCTCGCTGGTCGTCGTGGCCCTGATGGTGCACGCCGCCTGGGGACTCCTGCGCGACTCCGGCCGGATCCTCCTCGAGGTCGCCCCCGAGTCGACCGATCTCGACGACATCCGCAGCCACCTGCTCCGCGAGCCTCACGTGCACGACATCCACGACCTGCACGTCTGGACGGTCACCTCGGCGCTGCCCGCGCTGTCGGCCCACATCGTCGTGGACGACTCCTGCTTCACCGACGGGCACGCCCCGCAGCTGCTCGACGAGCTCCAGGCCTGCCTGGTCGGTCACTTCGACGTCGAGCACTCGACGTTCCAGCTCGAGCCCGCGGGCCACGCGGGGCACGAGCAGGGCGCACACGCATGAGCGAGCCGGCGTACGCCGTCCGGACGACCTGGTGACCGAGTACGACGCGGCGGCTCGGCACGCGCTCTACCGACGGTCGCTGGCGGTCGTCGTCTGCTCGCAGATCTTCGGCGGGGCGGGGCTCGCGGCCGGGGTCACGGTCGGGGCGCTGCTCGCCCAGCAGATGGTCGGCGGCGACTCGATCGCCGGACTCCCCGCTGCCCTCTTCACCCTCGGCTCGGCGCTCGCGGCGTACAGCGTCGGACGTCTGACCCAACGCTCCGGGCGACGGCTCGGCCTGGCCAGCGGCTTCCTCGTCGGCGCCGTCGGTGCGGGCGGCATCGTGGTGGCGGCGGTGGCCGACAACCCCGTGCTGCTCTTCACCAGCATGTTCGTCTACGGCGCGGGGACCGCGACGAACCTCCAGGCGCGGTACGCCGGCACCGATCTCGCACCCGCGCAGAGCCGAGCGACGGCGGTCTCGATCGCCATGGTGTCGACGACCTTCGGCGCGGTCGCCGGACCCAACCTGGTCGGTCCGCTCGGCGACCTCGCGGAGAGTCTCGGCATCCCGGCCCTGGCCGGCCCCTTCCTCCTCGCCGCCGTGGCCTACGGGTTGGCCGCGCTGGTGCTGTTCGTCTTCCTGCGTCCGGATCCCTTCGTGGTGGCCCGGATGCTGGCCGAGGAGCCGGCGTACGACGTCGTGCCGGCCGAGGAGGCGATGGCCGAGACCACCCCCCGTCCGGCGTACGGCAGCGGCGTCCTCGTCGGCGCGACCGTGATGGTGCTGACCCAGGTGGCGATGGTCGCGATCATGACGATGACGCCGGTGCAGATGCGCCACCATCACCACTCGCTCGGAGAGGTCGGCTTCGTCATCGGCATGCACATCGGGGCGATGTACCTGCCGTCCCTGGTGACCGGCCGGCTCGTCGACCGGGTCGGCCGGCTTCCGATGGCCGTCGCCGCCGCCGTCACCCTGCTCGCCGC
The DNA here is from genome assembly GCA_963759515.1 of uncultured Actinomycetota bacterium. Classification (GTDB taxonomy): domain Bacteria; phylum Actinomycetota; class Actinomycetes; order Propionibacteriales; family Nocardioidaceae; genus Nocardioides. The sequence goes on from CAVWZR010000022.1 coordinate 417,597, forward strand.
CGGTCTCGTGGCCGGTCTCTCGCCCGGCGACTCGATGCCGTTGCTCACCGTCGCGCTCGTCCTGCTCGGTCTCGGCTGGAACTTCGGCCTGATCAGCGGCACGGCGCTCATCGTCGACTCCACACCGGTCGAGACCCGGGCTCGCACCCAGGGCTCCGTCGACGTGTTGATCGCGATCTCGGGTGCGGGTGGCGGAGCGCTCTCGGGCATGGTCGTCGACGCGTCGAGCTTCGCCGTGCTGTCTCTGGCCGGCGGGTTCTTGTCGCTCCTGCTGATCCCGGTCGTGGCGTGGCATCGCACGCGCACCCTGGTCGCGGGAGCGTGAGGACGAGCTAGTCGATCGGGACGTCGACGTACGCCGTCGCCTCGTCGATGGCAGACGTGCGGACGGTGACCGCGAGCCGCCAGGTGCCGGGCAACGGGACGCTCACCTGGCCGGTGTGCTGAGCGCGGCCGGTCGAGTGGAGCATGACCGGCAGCGGGCCGATCTTGTCCGCGGTCAGCGTCAGCGAGGCGTCGATCTCCTTCGGCTCCGTGGGTCGGCCGGCCGCGTCCGTCACACCGAGGATGACCTCGACCCGACGGTGCCCGCCGGGGACCACCGAGACCCGCACCCGGTCCGGACCCACGGTCAGGGTCTTGGTCACCGGGCCGGCGGGAGTGGTCGAGCGCGCCGGGTCGCTGGTCACCAGCAGCGACGTGACCACCAGGACCCCGATCAGCAGCAGCGTCTCGAAGCCCACGCTGATCCGGAGCCGACTCAGGTGCGGGCGGCCGTCGACCTCGGGGGCCGGGGGTGCCGCGGTGGCCGCGTGCACCGGCACCACGGGGTTGACCGTCTGCCACACCCACGTACGCGACCCGACCGCGGCGAGGAAGGCGAGCGCGACGATGCCGAGCTTCACCACGAGCACGTGGCCGTAGTGGGTATGGAAGAGCACGTCCCACGACCGCACCTCGCGCAGCGCCTGGTAGGTGCCGGTCACGACCAACGTCGTCACCGCCCCCGTGGCGCATGCCGAGAAGCGCAGCACCGGAGGCGTCGCCTCGTCTCGTCCGGCCGTGACCAGGACGGCGCTCAGCAGCATGACGAGTCCGCCCAACCACAGGCTCATCGCGGCCACATGGACGGTGTCGCTGGCGACCGCAAGGGGACGATGGCCACCCGCCGCGGCATGGCCGCACAGCGCGAACGTGACGCCGACACCGACCAGCATGAGCGCCGGCGCGACCTTCATCAGCCGGCGTGGCAGGTGGTCGCGGTAGGTCAGCAGCAGCACGAGGACAGCGATCAGCAGCAGGCGGGCGTCGAGCGCCTCGCCGTACGTCGTGGCCAGCACCTGGCGCAGCAACGGGCCGTCGGTGACGGTCCCGAGGCCGGACCCCTCGTCGTACGGTCCCTTGAGGAGGAGCGCGAGCAGGGTGCCCACCACGAGTGAGCTCACGCCGGCGGTCACCAGACCGCGTGCACGCCGGGAGCGCCAGCCGCTCGGCCAGCACCAGACCAGGAAGGCGAAGCCGCCGATGCCGAGCGCGGAGCCGGCGTAGGTCAGCCAGCGCGAGATGCCGAGCCCGACGTCGACGACGTCCGAGCCGTCGTCCGAGCCGCCCGGCGTCGGCGTCGCGGTGGCGTGGCCGACGGAGAACGTGTACGCGCCCCCGATCGGGTGGGAGTCCGCGGAGACCACGCGGTAGGAGACCAGGTAGGTGCCGGTCGAGAGTTTCGCCCGCAGCCGGACCGCGACCGTCGCCGCGTCGTCGTGGGTGTGGCCGACGAGGTCGTTGTCGACGCGGTCGCCGTCCGGGCCGAAGACCCGGAGGGAGTCGGGCGTCAAGGTGACCGCCTCGCTGAACGTGAGCTCGACGGTGCTGGGCGGCTCGGTGAGGACGGCGTCGGCGGCCGGGTTGCTGCCCAGGAGCATGGCGTGCGCCGACGCGTGGGCCGCGGTGAGCACGACGAGCGCGACCACCGCCAGCGCCGCGACTGCGGTGAGCGCCAGACGCATGTGCCCACGGCTCGCCGTCCGCCGGCCGAGCCGGACGCGGGAGTCGGCGAGGACGGCGGCGGTCAGGCCGGACGGCGGAACATCCGGCGTGGCGAGGTCGTCGAGTCGGTCCAGGCCGCCTTGGTACGTCGCGCACGCGCGGCAGCCCGAGAGATGCGCGTCGACGGTTGCGGAGTCGGCGTCGCAGCGTTCGTCGTCGTACCACGACGAGAGCGCCTCACGCGCCTCCGCACACCTCACGACCGAGCAGTCTGCCCGCGACCTCGAAAAGTTCCCGTCGATCTCCGGGAACCGAACCACCCCCGCGACGGACTACTCGGACAGGACGGCGACCGAGGGGGTGCGCCGACGACGGAAGGACCGGCATGCAGCCATCGACCACTCTGCGGAGGGCGACTCACGCCGCACTCGGCACCCTGGCCGCGTTCACCACTGCCTGCCTGGTGCTCGTCGCCGCGCCCGGCTGGGCGCACGTCGAGATCGATCCTGGGACGGCGACCCAGGGTGGCTACACCGCGCTCAGCTTCCGCGTCCCGAACGAGACGGACGCGACCTCGACCACGAAGGTGCAGGTCTTCCTGCCGCAGGACCACCCGCTGGCGTCGGTCAGCGTGAAGCCACACCCGGGGTGGCAGGCGCAGGTGGTCACCAAGAAGCTCGCCACCCCGCTCAGCACCGACGACGGCGAGGTGACCGAGGGCGTCTACAGCATCACCTGGAAGCCGGACAGCCAGAAGGACGCCATCAAGCCCGGGGAGTACGACGAGTTCGACATCTCGGTCGGCCCGCTGCCGGAGGTCTCGTCACTGACCTTCAAGGCGCTGCAGACCTACTCCGACGGGAGCGTCGTCCGCTGGATCGACCCGCCCGCCCCCGAGGGCCAGCCCGAGCCCGAGCACCCGGCCCCGACCCTGACCTTGGTGGCGGCGTCGGGCGACTCCGCCGACAGCGTCGCGGGTGGGACGGGCGACGGGGAGGACGGCGACGGGACGGCGACCACGGCCCTCGTCCTCTCGATCGTCGCGGTCCTGCTCGGTGCCGCTGCACTGGGCACCACGCTTCTGCGGCGGCGTACCTAGACGACCTGGTAGTCCGCGACCGGGTCGCCGAGGAGCGTGATCAGGGACTCGCGGGCACGCGCGACCCGGGAGCGGATGGTGCCGATCGGCACGCAGCAGGTGTCGGCGGCTTCGGCGTAGGTGTAGCCGAGCAGTTGAGTCAGCACGAACGCCGCGCGGCGATCGGGGTCGAGCGCGCCGAGAAGGTGCTCGAGGGTCACCGAACCCTGGTGGTCCGGCGACGCACCCTCGCGGACGCTGCCGTCTCCGACGTCGCTGTGGTGCCGGCGGCGTCGCTGTCGTGCGGCGATGTCGTCGGCCACGACCCGGCGGACGATGCTGAACAGCCACGACCGCACCGGAGCGTCGCCCCGGAAGAGCGGCAGCGAGCGCAGGACCCGGACGTAGGTCTCCTGGGTGAGGTCGTCGGCACGATCCCGGTCGCCCAGGTGGGCGCAGAGTCGCCACACGTCGTCCTGGGTGGCCCGGACGAACGACTCGAGCGCGTGCCGGTCGCGGCTGCCGCGCGCCGCCAACGCCAACCGCGTCCACTCGTCCACGGCCGCGATCGTAATGTCCAGAACGCCGACGCAACCGCGCCGAGGGCCAGGATCATCCTCGAGGAGGATCCTGATCAGCGCTTCGGAGGATGATCGGGTGCGTGACGATGCGGGCCGACCTGCGCGCCGACTGCGGTCGGTGCTTCGCGCTCTGCTGCGTCTCACCGGCCTTCGCGCGCTCGTCCGAGTTCGCGATCGACAAGCCGGCAGGAGTCCCCTGCCCGAACCTCGCCGACGACCACCACTGCTCGATCCACGAGCGCCTGCAGGAAGAGGGATTCGCCGGGTGTACGGCGTACGACTGCTTCGGAGCGGGGCAGCGGCTCGCCCAGGTCACGTTCGGCGGCCGCGACTGGCGGACCCACCACGAGGTGGTGGCGCCGGTCATGGCCGCACTGCCGATTCTGCGCGGACTGCACGAGCTGCTCTGGTACCTCGGCGATGCGCTCAGCCGATCCCCGTCCGAGCCGCTGGCCGCCGAGCTCGCCTCGGCCCTGGAGCGGGTCGAGGAGGCAGCGGCGGCCCCGGCGGACCTGATTCTCGAGGTGGACGTCGGCCTGATGCGGGCCCGCGTCGCGCCAGTCCTTCGTGAGGCCAGCCGGCTCGCCCGCGCGGAGTACGACGGGGAGGACCTCGCCGACCACGACCTGACCGGTGCTGACCTGAGCGGCGGCGACCTGCGGGGGGCCTGCCTGCGCGGCGCCCGCCTCCTCGGCGCGGACCTCCACGACGCCGACCTCACCTCCGCCGACCTCCTGGGCGCCGACCTCCGCGGCGCGGACCTGCGTGGCGCGCGGTTGGCCGGAGCTCTCTACCTCACGCAGACGCAGGTCGGCGGAGCCCGAGGCGATCGGCGTACCACGCTTCCGGAGGACCTGGCACGGCCCGTGCACTGGCCGGTGGCAGACTGAGGCGCTATGGCGGACGACGAACGCCACGACCCCGATCAGACCGACTCGTCTCTCGAGCTGCCGAGCCTGAGGTCGGCGTTCCGGCGACGCCGGCGGACGCCCCCACCCACACCCTCATCCGCCGAGTCGGCGCAAAGTGACACCGAAATCACGCCGAGTCGTCACATGACGACTCGGCAGGTCGAGCCGGAGACAGAGCCGGGTGGCGAGACGGAACCTCGGCCGGCGCGTCGGCCACGGCGACGGTTGCGGATGCACCTGCCCGGGCCGGTGGCCGCGCCGATCACCGGCGCCGTGGTCGGGCTGGCCATGGTCGGCCTGACCGCCGGCGGCTTGCACCTGTGCACCTCGGTGCGCGGCACGGACTCCTGCGGCAAGCCCGGGATCCTGGTCCTGCTGGTGATCACCGCAGTGGCGATCCTGCTGGGCTCACTCCTGCTGCGGCTCGCCGGCGTCGCCGCCCACGGCAGCACGAGCTTCCTCGGCGTCGGCCTGCTCGTGGTGCTGATCCTGCTCGCCCTGCTCCCGGTGCTCGACGAGTCGTGGGTGGTGATCGCCGTCCCGGCGATCGCGATGCTCACGTTCCTCGCCGCGTGGTGGCTGACCACGACGTACGCCGAGCCGGGCGACGGGCAGAGGTGAGTCCGCGCTGAGTCGTCTCAGAGCGTGACGCCGTAGGCCTCCGGGTAGAACGAGTCGGCGATGTAGGCGGCACTGACGTAGCCGAAGCCCTTGACGCCCCAGCTCGTCCCCCAGCTGTTGCGGACGATGAAGCGCCCGTCCTTGCGATACCCGACGACCGCGACCGCGTGTCCGCCTCGCACCGTGGCGGGCTGGAAGCTGTCGATCTTGCCGGCGTTCAGGCCGGCGTTGTCCCAGCTGCTGTCGACGAGGAGCGCCACCAGGATCGGGCCCTGCTCGGCGAGCCAGTGCTTCCAGGCCTGGAGGTCGTGGTGAAGATTGTGGTACGACGCGATCCGGTGCTTGGCGCTGCGCGTGTAGAACGTGTCCTCCGCGCCGGTGTACATCGTGGTGTCGATGTGGAAGGGCAGGTCGCTCTCCAACGCGACCCCGGTGTTGCGCGCCACCTTCACCGCGGCCTTGGTCATCGTGCCCGCCTCCTCCAGGAAGGTCTCCGGCAGCGCACTCAGCGCGTCGGTCTCCTTGCTGGCCATCCAGACATGGCGCGGCGAGAGCATCGTGTTCTTGGCCAGCTTCCCCGCCTGGACCATGTGCCACCGGACGACGCCGTCGGCGGTCGCCCAGCCGACGCACGAGCCCGTCGCCTCCTGGTCGTTGATCTTCCACCACGTGGCGCGCAGATCGACGCTCGACGGAAGTGACGCCCTCGCGGCGACGGCACCCGACCTGACCGAGCTGGCGTAGTCGAAGTCGGTCTCGGTCTCCTTCGACGGGACCACGTTGCAGATGCGGTCACGGAAGCTCGACGCTCCGGCGCTCTTCTTGGCCGCGCTCTTCTTGGCGGTCGCTCTTCTTGGTGGCGGTCTTCTTCGCTGCAGGCACGATGGCCCCCTCGTGGACGTGGTTTGCCTCCAAGGAGGCGGGATCGGCCTCGCGTGATACGACGACCCCGGCTCAGCGGCCTGCGGCCACCAGCTCGGCGATCTGGACGGCGTTGAGGGCGGCTCCCTTGCGGAGGTTGTCGTTGCTGACGAACAGCACCAACCCACGCTGGTCGGGCACGCCGGGGTCCTGCCGGATGCGTCCGACGTACGACGGGTCGCGGCCCGCGGCGTGCAGCGGAGTGGGCACGTCGGCGAGCTCGACGCCCGGTGCGGAGCGCAGCACCTCGCTGGCGTGGGCGACGCTGATCGGTCGCTCGAACTCCGCGTTGATCGACAGGCTGTGCCCCGTGAAGACCGGCACGCGCACGCACGTGCCCGAGACCAGCAGGTCGGGCAGGCCGAGGATCTTGCGCGACTCGTTGCGCAGCTTCTTCTCCTCGTCGGTCTCGAACTCACCGTCGTCGACGATCGACCCCGCCAGCGGGAGGACGTTGTGGGCGATGGTGTCGACGTACTTCACCGGCTCCGGGAACGTCACCGCCGACCCGTCGTACGCCAGCTCGCGCGCCTTGTCGCCCGCGGCCGCGACCTGTTCGGCGAGCTCGTCGACGCCGGCCAGGCCGCTCCCCGACACCGCTTGGTACGTCGACGCCACGAGCCGGATGAGGCCCGCATCGTCGTGAAGGGGCTTGAGCACCGGCATCGCGGCCATCGTCGTGCAGTTGGGGTTGGCGATGATCCCCTTGCGGGCGTGCGCGATCTCGCCGGGGTTCACCTCCGAGACGACCAGCGGCACGTCGGGATCCATCCGCCAGGCCGACGAGTTGTCGATCACGGTCACGCCCGCACTCGCATAGCGCGGGGCCAGCGACCGCGACGCGACCGCCCCGGCCGAGAACAGCGCCAGGTCGAGGCCGCTCGGGTCGGCGATGTCGGAGTCCTCGACCGTCACCTCGCGATCGCCGAAGGGCAGGACGGTGCCCGCCGAGCGGGACGAGGAGAAGAAGCGCACGGTCTCGATCGGGAAGTCCCGTTCGAGCAGGATCTGCCGCATCGCGGCGCCCACCTGACCGGTGGCGCCGACGACGCCGACATTCAGGCCGGACATCAGCGCCCTGTCCCGCCGTACACGACCGCCTCGACCTCGGCGCTGTCGAGGTCGAACGCGGTGTGGGCCGCCTGGACCGCCGACACGACGTCCGCCTGGTCGACGATCACCGAGATGCGGATCTCGGAGGTGGAGATCATCTCGATGTTGACGCCGGCGTTCGCCAGGGCGGCGAAGAACTTCGCGGTGATGCCGGGGTGGGAGCGCATGCCGGCGCCGATCAACGAGATCTTCCCGATCTCGTCGTCGTAGAGGAGCCGGTCGTAGCCGACGTCCCTCTGCAGCCGGGCCAGCGCGGCCATGGCGGTCTGGCCGTCGTCTCGCGGCAGCGTGAAGGAGATGTCGGTGAGCCCGGTTGCCTGCGCCGAGACGTTCTGCACGACCATGTCGATGTTGATCTCGGCGTCGGCGAGGGCTTCGAAGACCTGGGCCGCCACGCCGACCTTGTCGGGGACACCGACGACGGTGACCTTGGCCTCGCTGCGGTCGTGGGCGATGCCGGCGATGATCGCCTGCTCCATCTCAGCTCCCTCCGTGGGGTCGGGCACGATCCAGGTGCCCTCCTTCTGCGAGAAGGAGGAGCGGACGTGGACCGGGATGTCGTAGCGGCGGGCGTACTCGACGCACCGCAGGTGAAGGATCTTGGCACCGCACGCGGCCATCTCGAGCATCTCCTCGTGGGAGATGTGGTCGAGCTTGCGAGCGGTCGGCACCAGCCGCGGGTCGGCGGAGAAGACCCCGTCGACGTCGGTGTAGATCTCGCACACCTCCGCGTCGAGGGCGGCGGCCAGGGCGACCGCCGTGGTGTCGGTGCCGCCACGCCCGAGCGTGGTGATCTCCTTGGTGTCCTGGCTGACCCCCTGGAAGCCCGCGACGATCACGACGTGTCCCTCGTTCAGCGCCTGGGTGATGCGACCCGGCGTGATGTCGATGATCTTGGCCTTGCCGTGCGCCGAGTCGGTGATGACCCCGGCCTGGGAGCCGGTGAACGAGCGTGCGGTGCAGCCGAGGTCGGAGATCGCCATCGCCACCAGGGCCATCGAGATCCGCTCGCCGGCGGTCATCAGCATGTCGAGCTCGCGTGCCGGCGGCAGCGGGCTCACCTCGTTGGCCAGGTCGAGCAGCTCGTCGGTGCTGTCGCCCATGGCCGACACGGCGACGACGACCTCGTGCCCCTGCTTCTTGGCCTGCACGATGCGGTGCGCCACCCGCTTGACGGCTTCGGCGTCGGCCAGCGAGGAGCCGCCGTACTTCTGCACGACGATGCTCATGACTGGCTCATGCTGGCTCATGACGCGCTGACCTGCGGGATCACGGGGGTCCTTGAGGAGACTCGACGGAACGTGTACGCCGCGACGCTGCGACCGTGCCCGAGTTTACCGGGGCGGGCCCGCCGACCCTGAGCGCGTCTCAGGCGCTTGGCGCAGGTCAGGCCTCGACCTCGGGCGCTCCCTCGAGCATCTCGTTGGCGGCGGCGACCCGGTCGAGCTCGCCGGTGTACTCCACGTCGAGACGGTCGTGGGCCACGATCGAGAGCAGCGCGTTCAGCAGGGCGCCACCGAGGTTGCCCCACGACGAGACGTAGGAGAACTGCCACCACCACAACGCCTCGGCGGTGTTGCCGAGGTTGAAGTGGCGCAGGCCGTTCTCCAGGTCGGCCGCGACCTGGGTGAGGTCGTCGGAGAGCTGGCTCTCGACCTGCTCGGGGTCGTAGGGGTCGAACACGAAGCTGTAGGTGTCGACGCCCCCGAAGAGCAGCGCGAGGCGCAGGCGCAGCTCGTCGAGGTCGGGGTCGGGCCCCACGTCGGGCTGGTAGTCGGACGTCGGGGTGAAGTCGATCTGGGCGCCGAGCCGCGCGCCGGCGAGCAGCAGCTGGCTGATCTCGAGCAGGAGCAGCGAGATGCCCGTGCCGGGGTTGCCCTCGGCGGCAACGGCCTTCAGCGCGATCAGGAAGCTCTCGACCTGGTCGGCGATCTGGACCGCGAACTCGTCCTCCGGCGCCACCGGTGGCAACGCGGCGCCGCCGGAGAGGATCTCCTCGGTGGTGCGTTCGGTCATTCGGCTGATCGCCTTCCCGCGAATGCCCGCCCGAGGGTGACCTCGTCGGCGTACTCCAGGTCTCCTCCGACCGGGAGGCCGCTCGCCAGGCGGGTGATGTGTAGGTCCATCGGTTTGAGCATACGGGTGAGGTAGGTCGCGGTCGCCTCGCCCTCGAGGTTCGGGTCGGTGGCCAGGATCACCTCGGTGACGGTGCCGTCGGCGAGCCTGGTGAGCAGCTCGCGGATGTGGAGCTGGTCGGGGCCGATGCCGTCGATCGGGGAGATCGCGCCGCCGAGCACGTGGTAGCGGCCGCGGAACTCCTTGGTGCGCTCGATCGCGACGACGTCCTTGTACTCCTCGACCACGCACAGCACGGCCTGGTCGCGCCGCGGGTCGGCGCAGATGCGGCACTGCTCGGACTCGGAGACGTTGAAGCAGGTCGCGCAGAACCGCACACGCTGCTTGACCTCCAACAGCACCTCGGCCAGCCGGCGTACGTCGGCAGGCTCGGACTGGAGGAGGTGGAACGCGATCCGCTGCGCTCCCTTGGGACCCACACCCGGCAGTCGGCCGAGCTCGTCGATCAGGTCCTGGACGATGCCTTCGTACAACTGGTGCCTCAGTCTCCCTGGGTGAACCCGAGCTGGCCGGGGCCGGTGCCCGGGTCGGTGTCGCCGGCGCCGGCGCCGGGCATGCCGCCACCCGCGAGCGGGCCGAGCGCGTTGCTGGCCAGCGAGTCGGCCTGCGCCTTCGCGTCGCGGTACGCCGCGACCACGAGGTCGCCGAGGTCGCTCAGGTCGTCATCACTCGACCCGTCGAACGACCCGGACCTGATGGTCACGGACTGGAGCTCGCCGATGCCGTTGACGGTCACGGTGACCGCGCCACTGCCGGCCGTGCCGTCGACGCGCGCGTCAGCGAGCCGCTCCTGGGCGCTCTCGAGCTGCTCCTGCATCTGCTGCGCCTGCTCGAGGAGGCCCTGGAGGTCGAACCCGCCGCCACCACCCAGCGCCTCGAACGGGTTGTCGGTCATGGATGCACGCCTCTCACTGGTGGGGGATCTCGTCGATGACCTGGGCGCCGAGCGCGTCGGCGAGCAGCTGCGCACCGTCGAGACCGGACGACTCGGCGTCGGTGTCGTCATGGCGCGCCCCGCCGTCGGGGTCGGTCGGCGCGGTCGCCTCGGCCGGCTCGGCCGACGCGTCCGCGCCCCGGGTCGGGGCGATGGCCTCGCGGGCCGACGCGGATGGACGCTCCGAGGGGTCGTCCGAGGACTCCGTCGCGGCCCAGTCGGGAGGGTGGGACGTGCCGGGCTCGGGCGTCGGCGGCGTACCGAGCTGGTGTCCCGCGGTCGGCTTGCCGGTCGACGCGGGCGGGGCCGCCGGTGGTGTGGCTGCCTCGGGCTCCGCGCCCGGGTCGACGATCGTCTCGACCCGCCAGTCGTGGCCGACGACGTCGATGGCGGCCTGGCGGACGATCTCGGCGCTGCCGCCGCTGTCGAACGAGTCGCGCGCCCCGGAGTTGGTGAACCCCAGCGTCAGCGTCTGGTCGTCGACGGCCACGACCTGCGCCTGCTGCGTGAGGTAGATCCAGGTCAGTCGCCGACGCTGCTTCGTGGCCTCGACGATGTCGGGCCAGAGTCGGCGTACGTCGACGAGGGTCAGGGTGGAGCCGGCCTTCGTGGTGGTCGTCGGCGCGGGCTCGGGCTCGACCGGGCGGGTGCGGGCTCGGGTGCGTCGGCCACCGGAGCGGCGGCCGCCTCGGGCTGGGTCGGAGGCTCGGGCTCCGAGGGACGGACCGGCTCGATCACCGTGGGCTCGACCACGTGCGGTGCCGGCTTCACCGACGCGGGCTCGGTCGGAGCCGTCGGCGCGGGCGAGGGGTCGCCGCCGGTGATGGTCATGCGGCGCTCGAGGCGGTCGAGCCGCGCCATCACACCTTCGGTCGAGTGGTCGGCGCCGGGCAGGAGCACGCGGGCACAGATGAGCTCGAGCAGCAGCCGCGGTGCGGTCGCGCCCCGCATCTCGGTGAGCCCGGTGGCGACCAGGTCGGCGGCGCGGCTGAGCTCGGCCGGGCCGAAGCGCGCGGCCTGGGCGACCAACCGCTCCGCGGCGTCCTCGGCGATGTCGATGAGCCCGGTCGCCGGGGCGTCGGGGACGGCGGAGACGATCACGAGGTCACGGAGGCGGCGGAGAAGGTCTTCGGTGAAGCGACGCGGGTCCTGCCCGGTCTCGATCACCTTGTCGACGACGCCGAACACTGCGGAGCCGTCACCGGCGGCGAACGCGTCGACCACCTCGTCGAGGAGCGTGTCGGGCGTGTAGCCCAACAGACCGGCGGCCAGCGCGTAGGTGATGCCGCCAGGCCCCGCACCGCCCATGAGCTGGTCGAGCACCGACAACGTGTCGCGCGCCGACCCCGCCCCGGCCCGCACCACGAGCGGCAGCGCGGCCGGCTCGATCGTCACGGACTCCTTCTCGCAGAGCTCCGAGAGGTACGACGTGAGCAGGCGCGGCGGGATGAGCCGGAACGGATAGTGGTGGGTGCGCGAGCGGATGGTCGGGATGACCTTCTCCGGCTCGGTGGTCGCGAAGATGAAGCGCAGGTGGGGCGGTGGCTCCTCGACCAGCTTCAGCAGGGCGTTGAAGCCCTGCGTGCTGACCATGTGGGCCTCATCGATGATGTAGACCTTGTAGCGGCTCCGCACCGGGGCGAAGAACGCCTTCTCGCGCAGGTCGCGGGCGTCGTCGACGCCACCGTGGGAGGCGGCGTCGATCTCGATCACGTCGATGGACCCCGGGCCACCACGCGCCAGGTCGCTGCACGAGTCACACTCGCCGCACGGGTCGGCGACCGGAGCCTTCTCGCAGTTCAGCGACCGCGCCAGGATGCGAGCCGAGGTGGTCTTGCCACAGCCCCGCGGACCGGAGAAGAGATAGGCGTGGTTGACCCGGTTGCCCGCGAGAGCCGCACGCAGCGGCTCGGTCACGTGGTCCTGCCCGATGACCTCGGCGAAGGTATCGGGGCGGTAGCGCCGGTAGAGCGCGAGCGGGGTCTCCACTCCTGAACCCTAACGAGCCACGCCGACAACCGGGCGAGTGAGGACGCTCCGAACTCACGGAGTGGGCTGCTCCGCGGAGCGGACGGAGCGAGTGGCGTAGCGAGCTTGCTCGCGAGCCTTCAGCCGAGATCCGGTGGAAGAGGGCCACTGCGCTTGTGTCCCAGGGCATGAGAAGGCCCCCCACGCACCCAGCAGAGCCCGCCTGCCCTTGCTGCCTTCCGGCCCTGGGGGAGTTCAGCGAGATGCCGCCGCATGGGGGGTTGCCGGCGAGTCTAGGTGAGCACTCGTTGTCCCACGAACTCGCGGGCTCGGACCGGGCTCGCTGTGCAACTAACTGGCATACAGACCGGACCGTGGCGAGGCTCCTGGGTCCGGTCTGTATGCCAGTTAGTTCATCGTCACGGCTCATGTGAGCGATTTCGTGGGCAGGTGACGGCTTGGGTAGCCTCCTCGGCGGAGGATTCGCCTAGTGGCCTATGGCGCTCGCTTGGAAAGCGGGTTGGGTGCAAGCCCTCAGGGGTTCGAATCCCCTATCCTCCGCCAGCACGGTCGGGCCCAGTCACTGCTCCGGGTAGCCGTCCGGGTTCTGCGAGGCCCAGCGCCAGCTGTCCTCGCACATCTCGTCGATGGTGCGCTCGGCGGTCCAGCCGAGCTCGGCTTGCGCCTTGGCGGGGTCGGCGTACGACTCGGCGATGTCGCCGGCGCGACGGGGCGCGATCTCGAAGGCCAGGTCCTTCCCGCACGCGCGGGAGAACGCGTCGAGCATCTCCTTGACCGACGTGGGGCGGCCGGTCCCGAGGTTCCAGGTGGAGACGGGCTCGTCGGTGCTGCCGAGGCGCTCGAGCGCGGCGACGTGGCCGGCGGCGAGGTCCTCGACGTGGAGGTAGTCGCGTCGCCCGGTGCCGTCGGGCGTCGGGTAGTCGTCGCCGTACACCAGCAGCTTCTCGCGGCGGCCGACGGCGATCTCGGTCAGGATCGGCATCAGGTTGTTCGGGAAGCCGGCGGGGTCCTCGCCGATCGTCCCCGACGCATGGGCGCCCACCGGGTTGAAGTAGCGCAGCAATGCGATCCTCAGCGAGTGGTCGGCGGCAGCGGCATCGCGGAAGACCTGCTCCTGCATCACCTTGGTCCAGCCGTAGGGGTTGTTGGCCGAGGTCGGGAAGTCCTCCTCCATCGGCACCGGCGCGTGCTCGCCGTACACCGTGGCGGAGGAGGAGAACACCAGCCGGCGTACGCCGTGCCGGTTCATCGCGGCGAGGAGGGAGAACGTCGAGTCGAGGTTGTTGCGGTAGTAGTCCAACGGCTTCTCGACCGACTCACCGACCGCCTTCAGCCCGGCGAAGTGGATGACCGCGTCGTACGACCCGGAGGCCAGCAGGGCATCGGTGCCCTCGAGGTCGGTGAGGTCGAGGGCATGGACCTCGATGGGTCGCCCCGCCAGGCTCTCGAGCCGCGGGACCACCGACCTCTTGCTGCGGCGGAAGTCGTCGACGATCACCGCCTCGTGGCCGGCCGCGATCAGCTGCAGGGTCGTGTGCGAGCCGATGTAGCCCGCGCCGCCGGTGACGAGGATGCGCATGCGCGGATTATCGCGAACCGGTCGCAACCCACGCCGCGCGGTGCGGCATAGGTTGGCCTGATGCCTCGCATCGATCCCACGGCCTGGGTCGCGCCCACGGCCGTCATCAGCGGAGACGTCACGATCGGTGCCGGTAGCCGGGTCCTGCATGGAGCCGTGGTCACCGGCGACGGCGGGCCGGTCGAGATCGGCAGCGACGTCCTCGTGATGGAGAACGCCGTGCTGCGTGGCCGCGCCGAGCACCCCCTGCGGATCGGGGACGCCGTCCTCGTCGGACCACACGCGCACCTCAACGGGACGACGGTCGAGGACGAGGTGTTCGTCGCGACCGGGGTCTCGATGTTCGCCGGCTCGCGGGCCGGCATGCGCTGCGAGCTGCGGATCAACAGCGTGCTGCACGTGAACAGCAGGCTCCCGCCTGACTCCGTCGTCCCCATCGGGTGGATCGCCGCCGGCGACCCGGCACAGCTCTTCTCCCCCGACCGGCACGACGAGCTCTGGGCGGTCCAGGAACCGCTCGACTTCCCCGGCACCATGTACGGCGTCCCACGCGGCACGTCCATGCGCGAGATCATGCGCCGCCAGAGCCAGCGCTACGCCGCCGAGTCGTCACATGACGACTCGGCGTGATTTCGATGTCGCTTTGCGCCGACTCGGCGTGATTTCGATGTCACTTTGCGCCGACTCGGTGTAACGGGATCGGCGTGGGATCCGCTTCCTGAGTGACACGCGCCTCGGCGCCCCCACCCAGGAGGAACCCCATGAGCCTCACCGCCCTGCGACGTACCGCGGCCCCCGTGGCCGTGCTCGCCGCCACCGCTGCCGGCCTCGCCGTCGCCCCTGTGTTCCAGGCCGACGCCGCGACGCGCGCGGCCACGTCCCTGTCCATCCGGACGGCGCATCCAGCCGTCCGCCCCGGCGGCACCGACGCCGTCATCGGTCACCTCGGCATCGCCGGCGACCTCTCGCCCTCGGGCCGCGCGGTGACCCTGGAGGCCAGGCCGATGGGTGCCGACTCGTTCACGCCGATCGGGACCGCCACGGCGGGTGACCGCGGCGGCCTCCGCGAGTCGGTCGTGCCGGACGTCACGACTCGCTACCGCTGGCACTACGCCGGTGACACGGACACCCGGCCGAGTGTCAGCGGCATCGCCACCATCCGCGTGCGTACGCCGCACCACCCGGCCCACCGCATCGCGACCTCGCTCTCCATCCGCGCCGCGCACCGCGTCGTCATGCCCAACGGCAGCGACGTCATCGCCGGGCGACTGCGCGCCCGTCGCGTCCCCCTCGCGCACCGTGTGGTGATCCTGGTGTCGCGGACCGCCGACAGCGACAGCTGGGCCTTCGAGGGCGCCCACCGCACCCGCAGGCTCGGTGCCGTCGCCTTCCGCGTCTCGCCGGACGAGAACACGGCGTACCGCCTGGCGTTCCTCGGGTCCGGCCTCCTGCAGCCGTCGCGCAGCGCGGTGGTCCGGATCGGGACGCGACCGGGCCTGACCATCGCGGCCGACCCGACCCACATCCTGCGCGGCGAGAGCACGACCGTCTCCGGTGTCGCAACGGACGAGGGGACGGCGATCGCCGGCGCCACGGTGAAGCTGCTCGCACGCAAGGCCGGCACCCACCGGGTGCACGTGGTCGACTCCGGGACGACGGCCGCGGACGGCTCGATCGCCTTCATCGAGTCGCCGAAGGTCACGACCGGCTACCGGCTCCGGCTCGTCCACGCGACGGGCGTGCGGGCAGCGCTGAGCGACGCCGCTCGGGTCGCCGTCCGGCTGCCCAGCAACCTCTCGATCCGCGGTCGGGCGACGGACACCGACTTCGCGGTCAGCGGCATCCTGCGCGGCGGCGGCCACCCGCTCGGCCACCGCGTGGTGACCCTGCAGGCCCAGGCGTCGGGCTCGGCCGACTGGACCGACGCCGGTACGGCGAAGACCAACCGGCACGGATTCGTGAAGTTCCACGAGCCGCAGGCTCCCGGCACCGGATACCGTCTCGCCTATGCGGGTGGCCCGCGGTTCGCACCGAGCACCAGCGGGACCGTCGTCTCCTGAGGCCGTTCGCTCACCGCGAGAGGGACCGGCGCTGGAACGCCCGACCCGAGCCGCCGCCCACCAGTCCGACCCCACGGGGGAACGGACCGGTGGGCGGCAGCCTGCCCACCCGGCCGACCCGGACCTCGAACGGGCCCTGGAGCGGGCCTGCAGCGGTGACGAGGCCGGGTTCACCGAGGTATGGCGGACTCTCCATCCCCCGTTGCTGCGCTACCTCACGGTGCGTGGCGACGAGGCTCCCGAGGACGTCGCGGCCGAGACCTGGCTCCAGGTCGTGCGCGACCTGCGCGGCTTCTCCGGGGGTGTCCCCGAGTTCCGCGCCTGGCTGTTCACGGTGGCCCGGCATCGCGCCATCGACCAGGGACGGGCTCGCGCGGCGCGGCCCGTCGTCGCGATGGCCGAACCACGTGACGACCACGGGCCCGCGGTGCCCAGCGCGGAGCAGGACGCCGTCGAACGTGAGGCCACCGCGGCTGCGGTTCGGCTGGTCGCCACTCTCCCGGCGGAGCAGGCCGAGATGGTGATGCTCCGGGTCGTGGCCGGCCTGGACGTCGCGGCCGTGGCCGAGCTGGTCGGCAAGAAGCCCGGCGCCGTACGCGTGGCGGTGCACCGCGCGCTCAAGTCCCTGGCCCGGTCCAGGGCGACGATGGACAGCAACGACATCGACGGCAGCAACGGCAGCAAACGGCAGAGAGGTGGTGTGAGATGACCGAGCGTCCCGACAACCCCGACGATCCCAGGGACGACCTGGCTGCGTGGGCGGACGACGACCTCGTCCGCGCGCTCCGCGCTCCCGGCACCGCCACCGAGCTCGCCGACCAGGAGCAGTACGTCGCGGCGTTCCGCGAGGCGGGCGACTCGAGCGTGCGCTCCCTCCCCCGTCGGGCGGCCGGCCGCTTCGGCGCGGGAGGCACCGCCGTCGTCGTCACCGTCGCCCTCACCAGCGGGGTGGCGGCGGCGTTCACCGGTCATCTGCCGGATCCCGTCCAGCAGGTCGCCCACTCCGTGATCGGCGCTCCGGCTCCCGACACCGAGGGACGGCACCACGCATCCGGTCCACGGACGCATGGCGTACCTCCCTCGACCGGGTCGACCGAGCCGTCGACCGATCCGTCGACCTCCACGTCGCCTCAGGCGCCGTCGAGCCCGACCGCCTCGGGCGACGACGACCGACCCGGGACCACGCAGTCGCACGGCGACGACGCCCCCAGCGACTCACCGTCCTCCGGCGCGACCTCGCCACCGACGACCTCGAGCGGCGGTTCGGCCTCGGCGATGACCGTGAGCGCGCCGACGCACCGGGTCGGCCTCGGTCAGACGCTCACGTTGTCCGGTCTGGTGACCGACGACACCGGTACGCCGCTGGCCGGGCACACCGTCGTCCTGCAGGTCCGCGGACCCCGGCACTGGCGCCCGGTCGTCGAGACGACGACCGACACCACGGGTCTCGCCACGGCGACGACCCCGCCCGTGACCCGGAGCACTCGCTTCCGCTGGCATGCCGATCGCGGAGTCTCCAGCACTCGCTGGCTGGTGCAGATGGTCCCGGTCCTGTCACTGACGGCCGACGTCGGTGGCAGCCGCACCACGTTGACGCTGACGAGCCAGGGCACGCGTGCGGGAGATCGCTTCCAGGTGCTCCGACACCTGGCGGGTCGCACCGCGCCGGTACGCCGGGCCCGGGTCGACGCATCCGGATCAGCGTCGGTGTCGGTGCTCACTCCGCGCCGCCATGCGACGTACGCCGTCCGACTGCTGCGGACGCGACTCCATGCCGCGGCGAGGGCACGGGTGCCGGTCGTGCCACCGGCACCGGCGGGTCTGACCGTCTCCGGCTCGGCCTCGCGCGTCACCACCGGCGGCAACGTCACCCTCGGCGGGACGGTCACCTCCGCCTCGGGCGACCCGCTGCCCGGACACCGGGTCGTCCTGCTCCGACGCGGCCCGGCCCGCTGGCTGCTGCGTCGCCCGCACGGTCACCGACGCCGCCGGGCACGTCTCGTTCGCGACCCCGGCGATCGCCGCAACCTCACGGTTCCGGCTGCGGACGGACCACCACGTGGCGAGTGTCGTCTGGCGGGTCGTCGAGGTCCCGACGCTGTCCGCCTCGGCCGAGCGGTCGACCACGGTCGTCACGGTGTCCGCGCATGCTGAGGGAGCCCGGGCCGGCGACCGGGTCCTCCTGCTCCGTCGGGTGGACGGCCGGCTGGTCCGGATGCGTCACGGAAGGTTGGGCGCCGACGGCTCGGTGAGCTTCGCGGTGAAGGCACGCGCCACCCGCACGGCGTACGTCGTCAGGCTGCCTTCGACGAGGAAGCACGGTCCTGCCTCGACGACTGTGACCGTGGCCGCCGGCTGAGGAGCGGCCGGAGCACGCACGCGACGACGATCGACGCACCACCGACGAGGCCGGCCCAGATCGCGAGGCGCCGGGTGTCGTGGAGAGCGTCCGACCGCTCGACCGGCGGGCGGACCGGCGGAGTCTGCTCGGGCAGCGAGCGCAGCTCACCGAAAGCGGCGCCACTCGGAGTCAGCGGCCGCGTCAACGCGTCCACCGGCTGCACGACGCCGGCCCCGAAGTAGCGGCTGGCCGCGGCACTCCCCGCCTCCTCGGCGACGGTGCCGCTGGCCGTGCCGATGATCCGCGCGGCGATCTGCTCGGCCGACTCACCGGCGTACCGCTGGAACAGCAGGGCCGCGATCCCGCCGACCTCGGCCGCCGCCCACGAGGTCGCCGGCGCGGTCAGCACGCAGGTGCCGCCGCTGAGGGCGACGGAGATGCCCCCGGCCGTGGGGACCACCACATCGACCGCGTGGTTGGGGATCGAGCCCGGGTTCTCCGCCGGGGTGCTGCCGGCCGCCATGGTGCCGGCGACGAGCACGCCGGGCTCGTCGGCCGGACCGATGTCGGCGAAGCCGTCCTGGCCCGGCCGGTCGGTCGCGTACGCCGCGAACGGGCCGCCTTCCGACGGGTCGGGGCGGTTGCCCGAGGGCGCGACGACCAGCACGCCCTGCGACTCCAGGTGCCGGACGGCGGTGGCGAGCGATGCGTCGGGTTCGACCGCGAGCGGCACGACGGCGACGTCCACGCCCAGTCCGCGGGCCTGGTCGGCGAGCCACTCGAGTCCGGCGACGAGATCGGTCCGCGTGGCCTGGGCCGGCTGACCGGTGCTGCCCTCGGACCAGCCGTACACCTGCACGTCGACGATGCGCGCACCGGGCGCGATGCCGACCGACCCGCCTCCGGGCCGGGGGCGACCGGAGATCAGGCCGGCCACCGCCGTGCCGTGGTAGTCACTCGTGTGGACGACCGGCCCCGTGCGCACCGAGTGCTGGGCGGAGATCGTGACCTGGTCGTGGGGGGCGATCCCGCTGTCGACGACGGCGACGGTGACGCCCGAGCCGGGCAGCCCGCCGGAGGTCGACGCCAGTCGCTGCGCCTCGTCGACGTCGAGCAGGTCGAATGGCTGGGACCGCCGATGGCTCAGCTGGGGTACGTCGGTCGCGGAGCTCTCGGTGCAGTCCGGCACGTCGGCGGCATGGACAGGTGTCGCGCCGAGCACCGAGATCGCGGACATCGCCAGCGCGCCGGCTGCGGCGGCCACGACGCGGGCCGACCTCACGAGCAGCCGCCCTTGGCCGGTTCGCAGAGCGCCAGGCTCGGTGAGAGCACGGCACCGGGCTGGAAGAGCTTGACCCAGGTGTCGGGCACGACCGGTGCGGCGTACCCGGCGTAGCCGAGCCGGTCCGCGGCTCCGCCCTCGAGCACGTGGCTGGCGCCCTTGAGGTCGATCAGGTAGGGCAGTCCGTGCGTGGTCTGCGCGAAGTCCGCCGAGAGCACGTACGCCCCGGCCCGGGCGGCGACGCCGGCCTCACGTTCGTCGGCCGGGACGCCGGAGGCGGTGGCGAGGTCGGCCGGCTCCGTGGCGAGTGCCACCTCCGGCTTGGCGCCGGACTTGGTGTGGAGCACGGCGCACAGGTCACCACCCGCGGGCGTGAGGAGTCCGTCCGGCCAGCTCGCGCCGGCGTAGGGGCTCACCACGGCGTCCTTGTCCATCGTGGGCTGGTGGAACGTGCGGAACCCGCCGCTCGGCGGGGTGCTCGCCTGGTAGACGCCTTGGGCGAAGGCGCTGAGGCGGATCGGCCCGTCGGGACCGAGCAGGTAGCCGAGGTCACCGACCTGCACGAGGTCGCCGACCTGAGCGTCGGGCACGTGGATCTGGTCGGCGTACGCGAGCGGCGAGCCGAACGCCGACCCCGGGATGCCGAAGCTCTGCCACGCCAGCTCGCCACCCGCCGGCCACAGGTCGAGCCACTGGGTCGGGACGCGTACGGCCTCGTTGCCGACGCCCAGCCCGACCGACTGCAGGAAGCGGTCCTGGGCTCCGCCGGCCTTCGGCGGCAGCACGTAGCGGTAGCCGCCGGTGCCGGCCCCGGACGTGGCGATCAGCCAGCGTTCGCCGCCGCTCTGCACGACGAATCCGTCGTCCGGCGCGACGGTGGCCTGCGGGGTCTGCGCGACGTAGGTCCGGATGCCGTGACCCGAGGCTGTGCAGGACGACCAACCGGTCTCGACCAGGTCGTCTGGGTCGGGCACCGTCGCGGGCGCGCCGAGGATGCCGATCTCGGGCCCGATCGTCTGCTCCTGGATCGTGTCCTCCGGGACGATCACCGGCTCCACCGACGAGCCGAGGATCAACCTGGCCGAGGTGATGTTGATGACCGGGTTGAGCACCGGATGGTCGCTCGCGCGGGTGATCACGTAGGGCTGTCCCTTGTCCTTGGAGATCACGAGTCCCGGGTTGTTCCAGTCGACGGCGGTGCGCCCCGCGAGGACACCGCTGACCGCGGCACCCGCCATCAGCAGTACGCCGAGAGCCACTCCCCCGACGACGGTGCGACCGGGTCGCGCGGGCTCGACCTCACGGCCGCCGGGTGCTCCGGACACGAACGCCGTGACCAGTCGCCGGCGGCTGAACGCGTGAGCCTCGACCAGGTCGCGCTTGGTGGCCATGGGGGCGCCGCCTAGCCCCGGATCGAGGAGTAGATGCCGGTCGCGACGACGAGCGTCGGCACCATCGCGAGCAGGGCGACCGTCTCGACCAGGTCACCGAGACGACCCCGGCGTACCGAAGGCGGTTGCGGCAGGAGGGTGAGCGCGAGCAGCACGGCGCCCGTCACGGCCAGCGCCACCGCCGCCGTCGGCCGCCAGTCGGGATGCAGCCACAGCGCCGAGAGTGCCGACGAGACCAGGCCGAGCACACCCGACCCCAGCCCGACCAGCACCTCGGCGCCGGTGCGGTACTGACGGGTGCGCAGCATCATCACCAGGCAGGCGAGCACCGAGACCAGCGCGCCGGCCACGCCGAGCGAGACGGCGAGCGGTGCCACGAGCACGAGCAGGACGCCGACCGTCGCCGAGACCGCGACCAGGATCTCGTGGGCGACCCGGGCATCCGCGCTGACCTCGGCCGGGTCGATCTGGTCGGGATCGACGGTGATGTCCGCCGTGCTGAACAGCTGGTCGACGCTGGTGCCGGTCGCGCCCAGGGCCAGCCACGGAAAGACACTGCCGGCGATCACGACGAGCGCCAGGGCCGTCGTCAGGACCACCGCCGGGTCGAACGACGACGACCGCATCAGCAAGCCGGTGGTCAGGAAGACCGCACCCACGACGACCGGGGGCAGGAGCAGCGTCCGGGCCTCGCCCAGCCCGAGCGCGGCCACCAGCCCGGCGGCCAGCGCTCCGCCACCGGCGGCTGCCACGGGCGTCCCGAAGAACGGGGTCTCCCACGCGATCATCAGGCCCGCGACCGCGGCGTACGTGCATCCCATGACGGCCACCGTGACCGCCGCGTCGGTCTCTCCCTGCGTGCGCGAGAGCACGACCGCCCCGAGCACCAGGACGACGGCAACCACGACCGCGGCCGCGGCCGCCACGTCGGACCCGTGCTGGAGGAGGAGCGCCCCGGCACCCACGAGGAGGAGGAGCACCGCTGCCCACAGCGCCGTACGCCGGCCGGCGGCCGCGTCCCACGGCTCGAGGTCGCGCTCCACGACATCGGTCATGGCCTCGACGACGTCGTCGTACACGCGGGGTGGCTCGTCGTCGACGCCGGCCGCCACCGTGATCACCCCGCCGTCCTCGATGCCCTGGATGGTGAGGCCGGCATCGCTGACCAGCTCGCGGCCGTCCTGGGTGACCAGTCGATAGCCGGCGTACACGGTCACGGCGTCGAGCAGGCCGACGCTGCGAGCAAGCTCGGGCACCAGCTCGGCGACCGGGACCGCCCCCGGGAGGACCAGGTCGACCCGGCGCGTGCCCGAGGTCACGGTGACGCGCACCAACCCGGTCGCACCGGTCGGCGCCTGGGTCATCTCCGAACACTCCCGAGTGTGCTGCGGTCAGAGGCTTGTCAGTCGACCCGCATCGTAGACGGGCGGCCGTGGTGCTAGTCGAGCACGCCCGGAGACGCCTCGTCGTCGTCGAGCCAGTCCTCGGCGTCCTCGAAGAAGTCGGTGCCGGCACGACGCTTCTTGTCCCGACCGCGGTCGCGACGGCCACCGGCGCCGATGCCCGCGCCGCGCGCCCCGCCTCGAGCCGAAGCGCGCGAGCTGCCGGTCATGCCGACAGCGCCACCGCGACCCGCGACGGCGGCGGCACCCGAGGTGCTCGTCGGACGCGACGCGGAGAGCGCGGCCTGCTGCTCGGCCGTCAGCGTGGCCATCGTGCTCGAGCGCATGGCGTTGCTGAGGCCGTTGCTCAGGCCGGTCGTGCCGCCCACGATGCCGCCGCTGAGGATGCTGCCGACCGCCGGCGAGGTCGCGACCGGTCCGAGATGGGGAGCGCTCGACGGGCCGAACGGGACACCACCGGGCGGCTGGGCCTGGGGGGCGCCCGGGTCGACCCAGCCGGGACCCTGGGGGACCCCGGGGTCGTCGTACGTCGGAGGGTCGTCGGTGCCGCCCGTGGTGTGGTGGCCATCGTCATGACCGGTGTCGTGACCGCCGTCGTGGGTGCCACCCGGAGAGTCGTGACCACCGGTCGTGGGGTGCCACGTGGAGCCGTGTGGGCCCCCGGTGCTCGTCGGCGGAGCGGGCACCGAGCCGTGGGGGGCGCCGTCGCTGCCGCCACCACCGCTGCTCCCGTGGTCGCGAGCCGGTTGGCCGTGGATGCGCTCCATGACCTTGATCGCGTGGTCGTACGTGCTGTCCACGGTGTGGATGGCGGCCTGCGAGTCACGCTCACGCTGCGCGGACTCGGAGGCGTAGTGGTGCTGAGATGCGGTCACGTTGCGCTGACGCACATGGAACGCCTCCGCGGACTCACCGGACCTCTGGGCCGCGTCGGCCGGCGGAGCGGCCGGGGAGTTGCCGAGCCGGTGGTGGGTCGTCTGCGCGTCGTGGAGCGCATCGGCCGCCGTCGTCAGCGCACCGCTCGCGCGCTGCATCTCGGACGCTTGCTCACGGACGTTGCGGGCGACCTTCTCGAACGCCGCCGATGCCGCCGGCCCGGTCTGGGGGCCGAACTTGTCGTTCAGCTGGGGTTTGACGGTCTCGAGCGCCGTCGCCAGCCGCTCGAGCACCCGCTGTCCCTGCGTCCATACGTGGGCCGAGTGCCGGATGGACGCCACGCTGCCGCCGGCGACGTAGGTGTCGAGCCGGAGCTCCTGGGGACCCTTAGGCATCGGTGCCCCCTGGTGTGGCGTCGGTCGCGACATCGTCCAGGCCGTGGTCGCCGGGCACCTGTCGGCCCGGGTGGTAGTAGTCGTTGCGCTGGTGGGTGTGATGGAAGTCCGCCGACCGGGCCAGCGCCACCACGGCGTCGTGGCGACGGTGGAGGTCCTGCGAGCTCCGCGTGTCCGCCGAGTCGACGGCCTTCTTGAACGTCTGCAGACCCATCCGGAAGGTGTGCAGGTCGTCGATGACGGCGGCCAACGTGTCGGCGACCTTGGCGTGCGCCAGGGTGTGGTGGTAACCGAGCGAGCCACCCACCGTGGACTCTCCGAACACCGCGCCGTCGGTGTGGAGCTTCTGGAACCCGGTGCCGGTGACCGCGTCGGCGTTGTCGACCAGGTCACTGGTGATCTGGTGGATGAGCTCGTCGTCGACGTGGAGCTCCTTGAGCTCGTTGCCCAGCGCCGCGACCTGGTTGAGTGAGAAAAGGGCCATGTCGTTCTCGTTGTCCTCCGGTCGTCAGGGGAGATCGGTCCCCGAGAAGTCCCTGGTACCGGCTCAGCGGGAGCGCGACCTGCTCATCGACATCGCCGTCGACCGGCCGCGACCCCCGCCGGGCCCCGCGTCAGATGTCGAACGAACGGGCGCCGCGGGCGTCGGCCGCGCGGTACTCGGCGTTGGACTGGGTGACCTGCTGAGACGTGGTGTGGAGCAGGTCCTTCATCTCGTGGATCGCGCCGTCCCAACGCTGCTTGGCGACCGTGTACGCCTGCTGCGCGTCACCGATCCAGTTCGAGCGGAGGGGGTTGAGCTCCTGCTCGAGGTGGTTCATGCGGGCGTCGATCTTGTTGACGATGCCCATCAGGTCGTCGGCCGCCTGGTCGAGGCCGGCGTGGTTGACCTTCAGTCCGTCGAGCTCCATGTCGGTTTCCTCTCTTCTCGACGGCTCAGCCGAGGCGCTGGTGGTTGCGGGCGAATGCGGCCGACTGGGTGTCGTCGGTGCTGGTGTTGTCCTTCTCGGTCGAGCGCAGCGAGGCCTCGAACTGGTTGAGCGCGCTGACGATCGTGCGCTGCTTCTCCGACCACGCGTGACCGAGTGAGTTGAAGGCGGTGCCGCCCTGTCCGGCCCACTTCGCCTTGGCGGCGTCGATGTGCTGGACCAGCTCGTTGTTGAGCCGGTCGAAGTCGTGCTTGGCGTCGGTCACCATCCCGGCGGCAGCCGAGAGAGTGCCGTGGCCCTGTCCCATCTCGTTCGCAGACGACATGAGCCGTCTCCTTTCCCCGAGGCGGCGGAGTTGCCGCTCGAAACCGTTGAGCTCCTGATCGTGCTTACTGCCCGAGTCCGCAACGCCGATCGGACAGACGTTGGTCTACCCCCGCTCCCCTCCTTCAAACATCAGCTGGTCATTTCCCACAGGTGGCGGAAGAAACCGCCGGCCACGAGCACGACGGCGAGGGCAGAGGATCCGCACAGCGCCTCGGCCACCTCGGCCCGTCGTGACCACCAGGCTGACCGCCAGCCGCGGCCGGTCGCGATCGCCGCCACCACGAGAAGCAGCCCGGTCGCGACCGCAGCGAGCGTCACGGCCAGGAGCTCACCGCGGTCGAGCCGCGGGCCGGCGTACGCCGCCAGTGCGGCACCACAGGCCAGTCCGGCCAGTCGCAGCAGCGCCCGGGCGGCCGGATGCCGGTAGCTGCGGGCCGCCAGCAGGAGTCCGAACCCGACCAGTGCGACCTCGAGCCGCGCACCGACCCGGTCGACCGGCAGCGTCGCGGTCCACAGGAGCAAGGGAGCGGTGGCCATGACAACCACGAGCACGCACCCGCCCGCGGCTCCCAGCACCCGCGCCCCGCGGTCTGCCACGGCGGTCACCGCCGCGACCGGCACGATCGACCGGACCCGACGTCGCGGGGCCGGGTCGCGCGCCGACCAGGCGGTCACGGCCAGCCGGTCGACGTCGACGAGGTACTGGTCCGGGACGTCGACCGCCAGGGCCGGGACGAACCTCGCGGCCAGCAGAGCGGCCGCGAGCAGGGTCGCCCAGGCCGCACGAGGCGACCAGCCGAGCAGGGTCACCATGCCGGTCAGGGTGAAGACCAGCGAGCCGGCCACGACCAGCACGCCCAGCTGAGCCTCGGCTCGGGCGGCGACGGCGCGCGCGAGAGCAGCGCCCACGGCCACCGCCCCGGCGGTCACGCCCACCACCATCGGCAGTCGCTCGGGAGCGGGATCCCAGGCCCAGGCGAAGCCGGCGGCCCCCAGGAAGCAGGGAGCGGCCAGCATCCGAGGCACGACCGAACGCCCGGTCGGCAGCAACCCGAGCACGGCCGCGACGACGAGCACGCCGACCGCGACGTCGTGATCGGCGCCGGTCGCGTGAGCGGCACACCACGCGCCGATGCTGGCGACACCTGCCGCCACCGTGCACCACAGCACCGCCACCGGGTGGGATTCGGGCGCGACGTCGTGCTCCGGGACAGACCCGGCTGCGCGCGTGCCCGATCGATGGACCCCGGTGGCCGCGACCAGGATGCTGCCGGTGCCGACGCCGAGCTCGCTGAGCGTGGCGGTGGCGAGCAGGACGTCGCCGGTGCGCGAGTAGAGCAGCGGAATCGCCCCGAGCCCCGACTGGTCGGCGTACTCGCGGGCGACATCGGTGACGACCGCGTTCGCCGGCACGACGAGATCGAGCGCTCCGACGGGTCCGTGCACGGTGAGAGCCAGGACGTCGGCGACGGGACGTACCCGTCCCTCGGTCGTGCCCCGAGTCATGCCGGTCCTCTCGTCGTACCCGATCACGCCGCCGGACCATCGGCCGCACCGGCAGCGTAAGCCGCCTCCGGGCGTGTGAACAGTCTGTCCCGTCCCCGACTCCTCCGCCTATCATCGGCGGCGAGCAGGAACAGCAGGAGCACCACAGGACGACGCATCTCGGGAGAGTCCTTGACGACCACGCTGCGTGGCGGGCGGGCCGAGCGGCCCGAGCTCCCGACCGGCGAGATCCGGATCCAGGCACCCCCGGAGATCGAGGAGGCCGAAGGCGCGAGCGGCGTCCTGATGAACGCGATCCCGATGCTCGGCAGCCTCGGGTCGATCGTGCTGGTCGCGACCATGGGCAGCTCGACACCCGGCGGCCAGGGACGCAGCTTCCTCGCGGCCGGGATGTTCCTCTTCGCCACCCTGGGTTTCATCGTCGTCCAGCTCGACCGGCAGCGGAAGCAGCGGACGCAGACCGTGACCGGCACCCGCACGGAGTACCTCCGCTATCTCGGCACGGTCCGCAAGATCGCCCGCGAGGCCGCCGTGCAGCAGCGCGCGGCACTGCTGTGGGAGCACCCCGACCCGGCCGCGCTGCCCGCGCTCGCCGAGGAGCGCTCACGTGTGTGGGAACACACGGCGACCGACCCCCAGTTCCTCCAGGTGCGGTACGGCGTGTGCAGCCAGCCGCTGTCACTCGAGCTCGTCCCTCCCGACTCGGCACCGATCGACCAGGTCGACCCGGCGGCCGCGTCCGCGCTGCACCGGCTGCTCGCCGTACACCGCGTCCAGCCGAACCTGCCGGCCGCCGTGGACCTCAGGGCCTTCGACCGGATCGAGGTCTGTGGACCGGAGGAGGAGGCCCGCTCACTCGCCCGCGCCATGATCTGCTCGGCCGCCTCGTTCCAGTCGCCGGCGCACCTGGCGATCGCCGTCCTCGCCTCGGAGGAGACGCTGGCCGAGTGGGACTGGGTCAAGTGGCTCCCCCACGCACTGTCGGGTCGTGACTCGGACGCGGTCGGCCCCCGCCGGATGGTGTCGACCAGCCTGGCCGAGCTCGCCACCCTGCTCCCGGCAGACCTGGCGGAGCGTCCACGCTTCGGTGCCGACGAGCGGCCACCTGACCCTCACGTGCTGTTCGTGGTCGACGGCGCCGAGCTGCCGCCGGGCAACCACGTGATCCCACCCGACGGCCTTCACGGCATGACCGTGCTCGACCTGCCGACCCGGTGGGACGAGCTCCAGGACAGCAGCCGGCTGAGGCTGCTCTTCGATGACGTCGCGGTGCTCGAGGACGGGCGCCCGGTCATCAGTGCGTTACGGCTTCGAGAGTCACCGGTGCGCGCGGGCGCCGATCAGAGCGACCTGCCGACGGCCGAGGCGGTCGCGCGGCGCCTGGCTCCGCTGCACGTGGTCACCGCGGGGGTCGAGGCCGAGCCGACCAGCAGTGCGGAGATCGCCGGTCCGTCGGACTTCATGGACCTCCTCGGCCTCGGCGACGTCCAGCGGTACGACGCGGCCTCGGCCTGGCGCACCCGTCCGGCGCGCGACCGCTTGCGGGTGCCGATCGGGCTCGGCGACGGCGGGACGATGGTGCACCTCGACATCAAGGAGTCCGCCCAGCAGGGCATGGGTCCGCACGGACTCGTCATCGGCGCGACCGGGTCCGGCAAGTCGGAGTTCCTGCGCACCCTGGTGCTCGGCCTGGCCCTCACCCACTCGCCCGAGCAGCTCAACCTGGTGCTGGTCGACTTCAAGGGTGGCGCGACGTTCGCGGGGATGTCGGAGATGCCGCACGTGTCGGCGGTGATCACCAACCTCGCCAACGAGCTCACCCTGGTCGACCGGATGCAGGACGCCCTGTCCGGCGAGATGGTGCGCCGGCAGGAGCTCCTGCGCGACGCGGGCAACTACGCCTCGGTCCGCGACTACGAGCGCGCACGGGCCGCCGGTGAGCAGCTCACCCCGCTTCCGTCGCTGTTCATCGTCGTCGACGAGTTCTCCGAGTTGTTGTCGGCCAAGCCGGAGTTCATCGACCTCTTCGTGGCCATCGGCCGGCTCGGCCGCTCGCTCGGCCTCCACCTCCTGCTCGCGTCGCAGCGGCTCGAGGAGGGCCGGCTGCGTGGCCTCGAGTCACACCTGTCCTACCGGCTCGGCCTGCGCACGTTCTCCGCCCAGGAGTCGCGCACCGTCCTCGGCGTACCCGACGCGTACGAGCTGCCTCCGATGCCCGGGCTCGGCTTCCTCAAGCCGGACCAGTCGACGCTCGTGCGGTTCAAGGCGGCGTACGTCTCGGGCCCGCCCGCAAGCGCACGGCAGGCGGCGGTGACGCGCGACGAGTCCGGCGTCCTGCAGGGGATCTTGCCGTGGACCATCACCGAGGTGCCTCTTCCGGCGCTGCCCGAGCCGGTGCGCGAGCCCGAGCCGGAGCCCGCCCCGGTGCCGGCCGCGGCCGGCGAGCACGAGTCGCTCCTCGACGTCGCCGTCGGCCGGATGAGGGGTCTCGGTCCCGAGGCCCACCAGGTCTGGCTGCCGCCCCTGGACCTCCCCGACACCCTCGACGAGCTGATGTCCGACCTCGCGCCCGACCGAGAGCTCGGCCTGGTCTCGCCGCGGTGGCGCGCCCTCGGCGGACTGACGGTCCCGCTCGGCACGGTCGACCGTCCGCGCGAGCAACGGCGCGACACCCTCACCGTCGACCTCACCGGCGCAGGCGGACACGTGGCCGTCGTCGGTGGCCCGCGGACCGGCAAGAGCACGCTGCTGCGGACGCTGGTCACCAGCCTGTCGCTGACCACCACACCGCTGGAGTCCCAGTTCTTCGTGCTCGACTTCGGCGGCGGCACCTTCGCCGCACTCCAGTCGCTCCCCCACATGGCTGGCATCGGCACCCGGTCGGAGCCCGACGTCGTCCGCCGGATCGTGGCCGAGGTCACCGGGATCGTCGACCGACGCGAGGCGTACTTCCGCAGCCACGGCATCGACTCGATCGAGACCTACCGCAGCCGCCGCGTGCTCGGTCGGGCCGACGACGGGTACGGCGACGTCTTCCTGGTCGTGGACGGATGGAGCACCCTCCGAGCCGACTTCGACGACCTGGAGCTCGAGCTCCAGCAGCTCGCGTCGCGCGGTCTCACGTTCGGCTTGCACGTCGTCACCGCATCGTCACGCTGGGCCGACTACCGCGCCGCCGTGCGCGATCTGCTCGGCACTCGGCTGGAGCTGCGCCTCGGCGATCCGATGGACTCCGAGGTCGACCGGAAGCTCGCGAGCCTCGTGCCACCCTCGCGCCCCGGTCGTGGCCTGGTGCCGGGCAAGCTCCACTTCCTGGCGGCGCTCCCGCGCATCGACGGCGACCCCGACGTCGCCACCCTCGGCGACGGGGTCGAGACACTGGTCAAGCAGGTCAGCGAGGCCTGGACCGGACCGACCGGTCCGAAGCTCCGCCTGCTGCCCGAACGGCTCGGGTTCGAGGACCTGCTGGCGCAGGCCGACGAGCAGACCCGCGAGAGCGGGCGGCTGCTGCTCGGTGTCGACGAGAAGGAGCTGGCGCCGGTCGGTCTCGATCCGGACTCCGAGCCACACTGGCTGATCTTCGGCGACGGTCGGTCCGGCAAGAGCGCCGCACTGCGGAGCTACGTGCACGAGGTGATGCGCACGCGCACTCCGCAGGAGGCCCAGCTGGTCGTGGTCGACTACCGGCGATCGCTGCTCGGCGAGGTGCCCGAGGACTACCTCCTCAACTACCTGACCTCATCGGCCCAGGCCACGCCCACCCTGGCCGACCTCGCGTCGTACCTCGAGAACCGCATTCCCGGTCCCGACGTCACGCCGGAGCAGCTGCGGAGCAGGTCATGGTGGACCGGGGCGGAGGTGTACGTCGTGATCGACGACTACGACCTGGTCGCGACCTCCACGAGCTCGCCGGTGCAGGCGCTCCAGCCCCTGCTCGCCCAGGCCCGCGACGTCGGGCTCCACCTGGTCGTGGCACGGCGGTCGGGAGGAGCGTCGCGGGCGCTGTACGAGCCGATCATCCAGTCCCTGCGCGACCTGGCGAGTCCAGGACTCCAGCTCTCCGGCAGCCCCGACGAAGGGCCGCTGATCGGCAACGTCCGACCCGCTCCGGCATCGGCCGGACGCGGTCGGCTGGTCACGCGTGACCGAGGGGTCGAGGTCGTGCAGCTCGCCTGGCGGGAGCCGTCGCTGTGAAAGGTCGGCCCTGGCTTCGGCGTACGACGTCGCTCGTGGCGCTCGCCTGCCTCACGCCGCTGCTCGCCGCGTGCAACGGCGACGACGGCTCGAGCGCCGCCGCCGAGCCGACCTCGGGTTCCGCCTCGCCCAGCGCGTCCGGCAGTCCGCCGGCCGTCGAGCCTGCGCGCGGACGGAAGGTCGCGTTGGCCGCCCTCACCGCCCGCACGGTCGACGGCTACGACTACGACAACTCGTTGGCGAAGGAGATCGTGTTCTCCAGCTCGCGCGACCTCGGGCAGGACCTCACGTTCAGCGACGTCACCGTCTATCCCGGTACGACGAACGCCACCGCGGCGCGTCTCACGATCAAGAACAGCTCGTGGAGGCGGCAACCACGCACCGCGGCATCGGTCACCATCGACGACGAGCAGTGGTACCACCTGACCGGGCCCATCGGCGAGGGCAAGCACCTCGAGGACTACGGCACCGTCCACGACTCCCGACTGGTGCGCATCTCGTTCGAGCTCACCGGTCCGAGACGGAAGCGCGCGGAGATCGTTGCGTCGGTCCTCGCCACCGTCGACCTGACGTAGTCAGTCGTCGGCGAACATGGTCGCGAGCTGCGCCTCGATCTCCTCCACCGAGACCTCCCGAAGGAGCTGGTCGAAGGCCCACCGGTGTCCCGAGGGATCCAGGACCTCCCCGGTCCGCACTCCCCAGAACGCGTCCTGCACCGGTGCGTGCACCGACGCCCCCGCCGACACCGCCCGGTCCATCGCGGCGTCAGCGTCGGGAACGGTGAACCGGTAGGCGGCCACGGAGGTCGCCGTCGAGCGCGGAGTCGCCAGGAAGGTGCCGGGCACCGGCGCGGCCAACGCCACCTGTACGCCGTGCACCGCGAGCTCGGCGATCGCCGGTGATCCGTCCGGCAGGTGCAGCACGCGGGTCACCTGCGCACCCAAGGCCCGCTCGTAGAAGTCCACGGCAGCCGAGACGTCCTCGACGACGAGGTGGAGGGCGAACGCGCTGCTCGTGCTCATGGAATCACCGTCTCTCGGAGTCGTGCACGCAGCGTGACACCTCAAGCGAACTTGAAGTCAAGACACAGGCCTCGTCACACCGCGCTGATCGCGGCGAGTGGGCGTCAGGAGCGGGGAAGCCGGAGGTCGCTGAAGACCAGGTTGTGGTCCGAGGCTCTGGTGAGCACCTGCTTGAACAGGTCGGCCCCTGGCATGTGCAGGGTCAGGATCGAGTCGTACATGCTCCCGAAACCGTAGGGGGACGGCCGCTGGGGGAACTGATAGCCGTTCACCGAGTTGTACTGCACCTTCTCCGTCCGCGCTGCGGCGATCGTGTTGTACCAACCGGCCCCGACGAGCGCCGTGTGCGGAGCGTCGACACCCTTGCTGGTCTGCGAGCTGTTGGCGTCCGTCGCCAGGACGACTGGCAGGTTGCCACCATCGATCGCTCGGACGCCGGCGGTGATCGCCCGTGCCTGGCGACCGCGCAACCCGTCGGTGGCGGCGTGGTTGCCGGCGGTCAGGTGGGCGCTGACGAAGTAGAACTGCTGACCGGACGCCCGGTCCTGGAAGCGTGCGTAGGCCGCCACCCGCCGGTGTCCGTCACCGGGCAACGAGATGTAGCAGGACGGGACGCCTTGGCGACAGGTGCTGGTCATCCGCACGCGATGGGTGTTGTAGAGGATCCGGGTGTCCTGGGCGGAGCCGTGGAAGTACGCCGTCTTGCGGGTCAGCTTGTACTCGCCGGCACCGGCCCGCCGCAGTGATCGCTTGAGCCCGATCCCGCCGCCGCGCCCGGTCCACATGGCCGGCATCAGCTCCTGGACGCCGACCACGGCCGGATGCGCCCGGGCGATGACTCTGGCGACCTGGTGTTGGCGGTGCTTCCAGCGGTGACGCCGGGTGTCGGCTGCCTGCACCCTCACGTTGAACTCGGCGAACCGGAGGCGCGCGCCGTTCATCCTCGACGACTGTCCGGCGATCGTGGCGTGCTGAAGGTGCCGGTACGGCCGCGCCTTCGAGGACGACCCACGCTTGTTGACGGCCTTGATCCGGAAGAAGAGACGGCGTCCGGTGCTCAGCCCGGCGCCGGCCCTCGCGGTCTGAGCCGCGCTGAGCGTGAACGAACGCCGATGCGAGTTCCGTACGACGAACGACGTGCGGTGCCGCCCCTTCGAACGATGGCTGCGCGAGCCGAAGGGCGAGAGAGCCGTCGTGATCTTGAAGAGATCGGTGTGATGTCCGGACGTCTTCCACTTGATCGTGGTCTCACCGGGGTGTGGCCCGCGGACGCCCTTGGCGCTCGAGATCCGGTCGGGGGTGGACAGCTTCGACGTCACCGCGGCGTGCGTGTCGGCACGAGCGGCGGTGGTGACGGGGATGATGGACGCAGCGAGGAAGGTCGCAGCCACTGGCACGAGCGTCCTTGCCGCTCGGGGAAGGCGGCGCATGACGGGTCCTTTCGTACGGCCGTGACCCTACGCCGCCGGGGTGAGCCTGTCGCGCATTCCGACCCCGCGGCGTTTTCACGACCGCACGCGTCGAGACGAACCGGACTCAGCGGCGGCCGATGCCGAACATGCCGCGGACCGCTTCGCGGGCGGCGTAGCGCACGGCGTACTTGAAGGTGCTGGACTTCACGACCTTGTCGAAGGTGCTGTCCTGCGGCTTGGCGGCCTTGGCCTTGGGTGCGGGCTTCGGCGTGGTCTTGGTGCCGGTCCCGGCCGTTTCCTTGTCGGCCGCCTCCGCCGCCGCCTTGTCCGCACCGGCCTGCATCCGGGCCGCCAGCTTCTCGCTGGCCGACTCGCGGTCGACCGTCTCGGAGTACGTCGCCCAGCCGGGGCTCGCCTTGACCGCGGCCTCCATGGCGGCGGGATCGGCCGGCCCCATGAGCGACTCCGGCGCGCGCAGCCGGGTCCACGCGACCGGGGTCGGCGCCCCGCGCTCGTTCATCACGGTCACGATGGCCTCACCGATGCCGAGGGAGAGGATCACCTTGCCGAGATCGTCGTACGACGAGGTGGGGTAGGTGTTCACCGTGGCCTTGAGCGCCTTGGCGTCGTTCGGGGTGGCCGCCCGGAGCTGGTGCTGGACGCGCGACCCGAGCTGGGCGAGGACGTCGTTCGGTACGTCGGTCGGGCTCTGCGTCACGAAGAAGACACCGACGCCCTTCGAGCGGATCAGCCGCACGGTCTGGGCGATCTGGTCGAGGAACGCCTTCGAGGCGTCGTTGAACAGCAGGTGGGCCTCGTCGAAGAAGAACACCAGCTTGGGCTTGTCGACGTCGCCGACCTCGGGCAGGTCGTGGAACAGGTCGGCGAGCAGCCACATCAGGAACGTCGAGAAGAGCGCGGGCCGGTCCTGCAGGTTCGGAAGCTCGAGCATCGACACCGTGCCGCGGCCGTCGGCTGCCACTTGGAGCAGGTCGGACGACTCGAACTCCGGCTCGCCGAAGAACACGTCGGCGCCTTGGTTCTGGAACGCGATCAGCTCACGGAGGATCACACCGGCGGTGGCGCTGGAGAGCCCACCGAGCTCCTTCAGGTCGGGCTTGCCCTCGTCGCTGTTCAGGTAGTGCACGACGGCGCGCAGGTCCTTGAGGTCGAGCAGCGGGAGGCCGGCCTGGTCGGCGTAGTGGAACACCAGGCCGAGGCTGGACTCCTGGGTGTCGTTGAGCCCGAGCACCTTGCTCAGCAGCACCGGGCCGAACGCGGTCATCGTCACCCGGAGCGGGATGCCGGTCCCCTGCCCGCCGAGCGCGTAGTAGGTGACCGGGAAACCCTTCCCCTCCCATGCCTGACCGACCGACGAGGCGCGGGCCTTGATCTTGTCGTCCTCGACGCCGGGCGCGCTCATGCCCGAGAGGTCACCCTTGATGTCGGCGGCGAAGACCGGGACGCCGTTCGTCGACAGCTGCTCGGCGAGCAGCTGCAGGGTCTTGGTCTTGCCGGTGCCCGTGGCACCCGCCACGAGTCCGTGCCGGTTGAGCATGCCCAGCGGGATCTTGATGTGGACGTCCGACAGGTTGGTCTCGTCCAGCATCAGGCCGCCGAGCTCCAGCGCCGGCCCGGTGAATTCGTACCCGGGAGCGACGGCCGCGACGATGGGGTTGTCGGTCACAGGACGAAATCTAGTCAGTGAGGGGCCGGGTGCGCTCTGCGTAGACTCGCCGGGTGATCTTCAAGCGGGTGGGTGACGGGCGACCGTACCCTCCGCACGACCTCACGTCCCGGGGCTGGGCCTCGCTACCGCCGCGCCAGGTGCGGCTGGACGAGCTGGTCACGACCAAGGACACGCTGCGGCTCGACACCCTGCTGGACGAGGACTCGACGTTCTACGGCGACCTGTTCGCCCACGTCGTCCGCTGGCGCGGTGAGCTCTACCTCGAGGACGGGCTGCACCGCGCCCTGCGGGCCGCGCTGCACCAGCGGCACGTGCTCCACGCGCGCGTGCACGAGATGGCCGACGCATGAACATCCACGTCAAGACGGTGCTGACGCTCGCCGTCCTGGGCGTGCTCGCCGTCGTCGGCGTCGCGTGGGGGTGGACCTCGATGAGTGCGCCCTTTCCGCACCAGGCGACGCCGAAGGACTGCTACGCCACCCGGGTTGAGCCGGGCGACCGGGTCTCGCCTCCCAAGGTGACCGTCAGCGTCTACAACGCCAGCGACCGGGTCGGCCTGGCCGGGCGCACCATGTCGGCCCTCGAGGACCAGGGTTTCGACGGCGGGAAGGTCGGCAACGCGGCCAAGGGGACGACCGTCCTCTACGCCCAGATCTGGACCGATGACCGGACCAACCCCGCGGTCCGGCTGGTCGCGAGCCGCCTCGGCCCCCGCGCGCACATCATCGATCACGCGCCGAGAGGGACCGGGGTCAGCGTGATGGTGGGTCCGCAGTTCCTGAAGCTGGTCCAGGGACGACCGTCGGTGAAGGTCACCGAGCCGACGACGATCTGCTCGCCGCCGACCACCTGACGCGCCCCGGCTCCGCCGGCTCCGCTGGCTCCGCCGGGTCCGTCGCCTTGCCCGCAAGCGGGCGCGGCGCTCCCTCGTCCGTTCCGCCCCGGCTCCGCCGGGTCCGTCTGGTCCGTCGCCTTGCCCGCAAGCGGGCGCGGCGCTCCCTCGTCCGTTCCGCCCCGGCTCCGCCGGGTCGGAACGTCCTCAGTCGAGCCATTGCCCCAACCGGCCGAACTCCGAGACCGTCCGCAGCCGTGCCACCGTCGGCTCGCGCTGGCCACGGGGCGTGACCACGAGCAGGTCGTCGCCGCGGCGCAGGACCGTACGGCGTTCGGGGACGATCGCGCGTCCGTCGCGGACCAGCATCGACACCATCGATCCCTCGGGCAGCCGCAGCTCGCCCACCTCGACCCCGTGGAGCCGCGACACCGGACTGACCGTCACCTGGAGCAGGTCGGCGGCGACGCGCTCGAGCGGCGCCACCTCGAGGTCCAACGATCGCGGCTCCAGCCGACGCGTGACTCCCAGCCGACGAGCGACCCACGGCAGCGTCGGCCCCGTGAGCACGGTGGAGATCACCACGATCACGAACACGATGTCGAAGAGCCGCTCGGCGTCCGTCGTCCGCTCGGCGAACGGGATGGTGGCCAGCACGATCGGCACCGCGCCGCGCAACCCCGCCCACGAGACGAACGCCTTGTCGCGACGGGGCAACCGCTGCCCCACGGCACTCGCCCACACCGAGGCCGGACGTGCGACGAACATCAGCGCCAGGCTGCCCACGACGGCGATCCCGATCACCGACCAGGTGATCCGGCTCGGGGACAGCAGCAGACCGAGCATCACGAACAGCCCGATCTGGGCCAGCGAGGCGACTCCCTCGGCGAACGACCGCGTCGCGGTGCGGTGGGGCAGCTCGGAGTTCCCCAGCACGAGGGCCGCGACGTAGATCGCGGCGAAGCCGGACGCGTGGACGCCGGCCGCGGCGCCGTACGCCAGCAGGGTGAGGCAGAGGACGGCCAAGGGGTACAGACCCGACGACGGGAGAGCAGCCCGGCGCATGAGCCAGGCACCTCCGAAGCCGACCCCGACACCGACCAGTACGCCCACGACCAGCTCGAAGACGATCACCAGAGCCGTGGCGGCGACTCCGTGGTCCGCCACCGAGCCGGTGGAGATCAGCGTGACCAGGACGACGGTGGGCGCGTCGTTCAGGCCGGACTCCGCCTCGAGCGTCCCGACCAGGCGCGGCGACACCGGCAGGCCGCGGAGCACCGAGAACACCGCGGCGGCGTCCGTCGGCGACGTCACCGCACCGAGCAGGACGGCGAGCTGCCACGACAGACCCAGCACGAAGTGGGCGATCAGGGCGACGATCGTGATCGAGACGCCGACGCCGAGGGTCGCCAGCGACACTCCGAGCCGCATCGACGGCCGGACCTCGCTCCAGCTGGTTGTCAGACCGCCTTCGGCCAGGATCAGGGCCAGGGCACCGAAACCCAGCGCGTGGGCGAGCTCGGCGTTCTCGAACCCGATCCCGACACCGTTCTCGCCGAGGGCGACGCCCATCAGGAGGTAGAGCAGCAGGCTGGGCAGACCGGCCCGGGAGCTCACCCGAACTGCGAGGATGGCCAGGAGCGTGACCCCCGCGCCGATCAGCACGAACTCGTCGAGCTGATGGACGTCGAAGGTCATGGACACCTCTCCTCGTCGAGTCTCGCGAGCGGGATGTGTCGTCTTACGCGCAAGCGCGCTGCGATGCCAGAGTTTATCGGCGGCACGGGCGGACAGTGCGGGGGCGTGTCAACCGAACGGACCCACCGGAGCGACTCACGGACATGACCAAGCCGGAGCGCGCGCGCTCACGCGACGTGATCGAGCTCGTCGAGGAGGCGTCACGTCCGCGGCCGACCGCCCCCGACGTGGGATTCGCCGCCGCGGAGTCCTTCGAGGAGTTCTACCGACGCGAGCTGCCCCGACTGCTGGTGCTCGCTCGCGCGTTGGCCGGGGACGTCGCAGCCGAGGACATCGCGCAGGAGGCCATGCTCACGGCGTACCGCCAGTGGTCGCGCATCGCCGAGCTGAGCAGTCCCGCGGGATACGTCCGCGGCATCTGCGCCCACCAGGCGGTCTCGTCGGTACGCCGACGCATGGCCGAGCGTCGCGCCGTACGTCGACTGGCCAGTCGTCCGGTGTCGACCGCCGACCCGCTCGCGACCGACCCCGACCGCTTCTGGTCGGAGGTACGCCGACTGCCGAAGCGCCAGGCTCAGGTCACGGCCCTGTTCTACGCACTCGACCTCCCCGTCAGCGAGGTCGCCAACACCCTCGGCTGCGCGGAGGGGACGGTCAAGACCCACCTGTCCCGCGCGCGCTCCGAGCTCGCCACCCGGCTCGGGACCAGGGAGGAGCAGTCATGATCGAGGACATCGCGCGCTCGAGTGCCGAGGAGCTGCGTACCGGCACGGCCGGTGACGTGGAGGCCGGGCTGGCCGACCTGCACGTGCGTCACGCACGCCACCGGCGTCACGCCGCGGTGGGCGCCGTCGCCGCCGTCGCGATCGCGCTCGGTGTCGGCTGGTCCGCCGGCTCGGTGATGACCCGGCCGGGTGCCCAGGAGCAGCACGGCCCCTCCGGACACGGTCAGAGTCAGAGTCCCACCCCGGGTCCGAACGTCCCGACGCAAGCCACCGGCGGCGACGCCTGCAACCAGCCGCTGGTGACCTGCCTCGGCGACCGGAGCTACCGCTTCGATCTCGACGCCCCCGTCGTCTGGGCGATCCCTCCCAACTTCGGGGTCAACTCCGGCGTTGGCGCCACCGCCATGGAGGTCGAGACCTACCGCCAGGCCGGCCCGACCGCCGGGGTCACGGTGCTCGAGCACGTGCATGCATCCGACCCGTCCGGACTCGGGCCGGCGCCGGGCGTCGGGAGCGACCCCCAGGCCTTGGTGAGGTGGATCGCCGGTCGGCCGTTCCTGGACGCGGGCAAGGTCACCCGGACCACGCTCGACGGCCGCCAGGCCTGGCGGGTGAGAGTCGTCCTCGCGCACGGGAGCGGTCGTGGCGCCGCCACGTGCAGCGGGCGGTTCCGGTGCCACGCGATCACCTATCAGGACGATCGTGAGCGCACGGGCATCTGGGCCGACATGGTGGCGCAGTACATCGCCTTCCGGGTCCCCGGCGGCGGCACCACCGTGGTCTGGTCGTGGGCGTTCACCGGCACTGTCAGCCACCTCGGAGGTCTCGAGGAGGCCGTGCACGGCGTCACCTTCCCCACCCACTGACCGTTCCTCCACAGCCACGACGCTCGCCGGTTTGCGGCGCACCCCCGGCCGGGCAGCGTTCTCGGCGACGCCGCCACCCGGTCGGCGGCCGGAGGAGGCGACGTTGTACGGCGACACCAGCGCGATCCGCGCCCACGCCCGGGGCGAGCGCGACCGGGCCGAAGAGATGGGCTCGCTGAGCATCGCCCTGCTGACCCGCGCCGAGGCCGTCCCGTGGAACGGTGTGGCTGCCGACGCGATGCGTCGTACGGCGCGCGAGCACGCCGCCTGGCTGCAAGGCTGCGCGGAGGCCCACGCTCGGGCCGCCGCGGCGCTCGAGCGGCACGCCCAGGAGGTCGACGAGGTGAAGGAGCTGATCGCGAGCATCGAGCGTCACGTGCTCGGCGCCCTCGACTCGGCGACGTCCGGTGTGGCCGGCGTCGTCGGCGTGGTCGGCCAGGTGGTTCCGGACGCCGTCGGCCGGTGGGCACGCGACTTCGATCCGCCAGCCCACGGCAGTCGGGCCTGGCTCGACGTCCACCTGCCCGCGGTCGCATGAGCACCGAGGTGGCCCGGACGCCACCGATCATCGGTGTGACCGGGGGCGTCGCCGGGATGTCCGCGACGTACGCCGCGGTCGGGGCGCTCGCGGCTCGCTACGACGAGGCCGGCGACCACCTGCGCGGCTGGGCGGCGACCGACGCCCGGGTCCTGATGGACCCCGACCTGCTCGAGTCGGCGCCGTTGTCACCGCTGACCTTCGCCGCGGCCGAGGCCGCCGTCCTCGCGGCCGGGTCCGGCTTGCGCGGCGCGGCCGAGCTGTCGGTCGTCTACGAAGCGGATGCGCTCGCGGTCCGGACCACCGTCGCCGCCTTCCGAGCGTGCGACCGCCTCGTCGCCGAGTCGCTCGACGCGATCGACCGCGCCCTCGCAGCCGAGCTCGTCGGGCTGTACCCGCCCGAGGGCCCACCCGTCGTCCGTCGGCGTGCCGACCTCGCCGTCCCGCTCGGAGCCACCCCGCCGGGCGACCTGACGGACCTGATGCGTCACCTCGAGCAGGCCAACTCCCTGTCTCCGGTCGATCGGCCCGGCGACCAGGGCACGCTGGAGGTCCAGACGTTGCGGGCCGCCGACGGGAGTGTGCGCCACATCGTCTACCTGCCCGGCACCGACGACCTGGCGACCACCCCGTGGCAGACCGACGGCGACGCACGCGACCTGGCTGCAGATCTCCGCATGATCTCCGGAGCCGACACGACGTACACCGACGGCATCCGGCAGGCCATGACCGAGGCCGGGATCGGCCCACGCGACCCGGTGCTGCTGGTCGGGCACAGCCTCGGCGGCATGGCGGCGGCGGCGCTGCTGGCGCACGGGTCGGGGTTCGACGTGACCCACGTCGTGACGGCCGGATCGCCGATCGCCGGCATCCACCACTACCCCACCGGTAGCCACGTGCTGTCGCTGGAGAACCACGGTGACCTGGTCCCCCTGCTCGACGGGCACGACAACACCGACTCGATCGCCCAGGTGACCGTCCGGTTCGACGACCACGAGACGTCCTTGGCTGCCAACCACGGTCTCGGCCACTACGTCGACGGCGCGGCCGCGGTCGACGCGTCGCCCGACCCCTCGATCCGTGAGCAGCTCGACAGCCTGCGCCGCCACGGCTTCCTCGGATCGGGCGCGTCGGCCACCAGCCAGGTCCTGCAGGTCACCCGGTGACGGTCCGGCGATGGTTTGGCGGGCACCGGCCGCGGGTAGGTGGGGCTCAACCGCTCGGGAGGACTGACATGTACGGGGACACCGCGGTCATGCGCCGACGCGCGGGCCAGCTGCGCGAGCAAGGCGCCGACATCCGGGCGACCGCCGACCGGCTCGTCGCGCGCAGCGAGGCCGTGCCGTGGCGCGGTCGTGCCGCCGACGCGATGCGCCATCGTGTCAAGGAACGCGCGGGCCACCTGCGCGCCGCCGCGCACGCCCACGACACGGCTGCCGAGTCGCTCGAGCGCCATCTGGTCGAGGTCGACCGCCTCAAGGACGCGGTGGCCGACGCCGAGCGACGGGCGCGCGACCGGTACGACGACGACTCCGCAGACGTCCGCGGTCACGCGGCGGCGACCTGGCCACCCCCCGGTCACGCCGACTGGCTCGTCCTCGAGCTGCCGGGGAGCTGAGTCATGGCAACGGTCGACCTCACCGCGCCTCCCCCACCGCCGGTCGGCCTGCTCGACGCCCTGCCGCGTCGCGTCGGTCTCAGCCTCCCCGAGCTGCAGCTGGCAGCCGAGCGTGCCGGTGGTGCGCCCCTTCCGTTCGACGCCCTCGATGCGGGTACGACGGCCGGCGATCCCTTCGAGGCACGCCTCGGCCTGACCAGGACGTCCGTCGAGGACCACGCCTACCTCTCGACGCTGGCGACTCTGCACGACCCCACCGAGACCCTGACCCGGCGCGGGCTGCTCGACGGCGGCGTCCTCGACGAGGGTCTGGCGGGGGCCCTGGGGCTGCTCGCGACGCCGTCCATCGCGGTCGACCTCGACGTCGTGATCGACGGGGTCCAGGCCCGGGCCTGGCACCGCGAGGCCGGCGGTGCGGTGGCCACCCTGGCCACGGTCGACGGAGTGGTCTTCGAGCTGGCCTGGTTCCCCGCCACCTCCTGGGCGGCCGAGCTCGCACGGGCGGCGACGCTCCCGCACGGACAGGCCTTCCACGGCACGACTCTTCCCGACGTCGTCGACCTGCCCTTCGAGCTGCTCGACGCTGCCGGTGAGGCGGTGCGCAGCGGGCGCGCAGATCTGCTGCCGGTGCTCGCTACCCGGCACTCGGGCTCGGTCGTCGACGGCGACGGCCGAACGGTCGACGAGGTCGACCTGGCCTCGATGCTCTCCGCCCTGGTCATCGACCTCCGCGGCCGGCTCCGAGCCCTGGGAGCCGGAGTCTCGGGCGACCGGACACGTCTGGTGGGTGTCGTCTCCTGGGTCCTGCTCGCGGACGGCTGGCGCGCCCTCCGCCCCCATCGCCGGTCAGCGCTCGACGACGAGCCTCGTGTGGAGGTACGCCGGGTCGCGGCCGACGACCTCGCCCACGATCTCGCGTTCGTGCTCGCGGAGGTGGTGTCGTGAGCAGCCACACCGAGGCCGCGGTCGGCTCCGACCGCTACGACGACCTGGTCCAGCTGGCCGACCTGTTCGAGGCGACCGGCGACGAGCTGCGCCGACGAGCGCGCCTGGGCGTCGAGGTGCTCGGCGACGAGGACGTCGCCGCCTCGGAGGAGCTGTCCGCCGCGACGTACGCCGCGGCCGCCGACGACATCCGCGCAGCCACGACCGGCAAGCACGGCGTCCTGAACCGCTCGATCGAGCTCGACACCG
Source organism: uncultured Actinomycetota bacterium (assembly GCA_963759515.1). Lineage (GTDB taxonomy): Bacteria > Actinomycetota > Actinomycetes > Propionibacteriales > Nocardioidaceae > Nocardioides. The sequence goes on from CAVWZR010000022.1 coordinate 459,745, forward strand.
ACGCCCTCGTCGTCCGTGCCACCGTGCTCACCTATCGCTGGATCGACGAGCTCCAGGACGCGGCGTACCACACCCTGGGCTCGATCGCGGGCCGCGCGATCGGCTACCTCGCTCCCGAGGTCGCTCTGGGCGGCGCGATCGTGTCGGCCGGGCTGATCGAGACCGACGTGGTGGAGCGCGACGGGATCGCGTCGTACCTCGGCGAGCTCGCGGAGAAGAACCCCGACCTGCTCGACCACATCACCGCCGGTGGTGGTGGGCTCGTCGAGAGCCTCCAGCTGAGATCGCTGCTCACCGCAGGGGCGCTGGGCGACGACCTGGGATCGCAGGCAGCGGCAGGAGGGCTGCGCGCGACCGGCATCCCCGCGTTCACGGCAGATCCGGCCTCCGCCGTCCGTGACATCGCCGGCGACTTCGTGAGGCCCGAGGAGTCGGCAACCGTCGAGCCGACTCCCACGCCCTCCGGACTGCCGCGAGGCCTCACCGGTCTGCTCGAGAACCTCACGTCGACGAGCAGCGGACTCGGCATCCACCCGATCGCGGACGGGCGCTACATCGCCTACCTCCCGGGGCCCGACGGCGGCAGCAGCGCGCGGTTGCGACTCGTCGGCGGCGACCTGTCGACGTACGCCGCGCGCGTCAGCGCCGCGCTCGCCCGCTCGATCACCGATGCCGACGCCAAGGTGATGCTGGTCGGCGGAGGCCCGGGGGGTCTCGTCGCCGCCGAGCTCGCCGGTCAGCCCGGTGCGACGTACACCGTCGAGCAGGTCGTGACGGCCGGCTCGCCCGGCGCCCAGGCTCCGCGCATCCCGGCCGGGGTCAGGATGCTGTCCCTCGAGGACCGCGCGGATCCGGTGGCCCTCCTCGGGTCGCTGCTCAACGCCGAGGCCACGAACCGGCTGACCGTCGTCTTCGATCGTGACGAGGTGGGTGAGGCCGGTCCTTCCACCGACCCCTACGTGCTCGGCGCCCGTGCCGCCGATGCTGCCACCCACCCGGCCCTCCGTGCCGAGCTCGACCGACTCACCGACCTCGGGTATCTCTCCCCCTGACGCACGGGTGATTTCTCGTCCGTCACCCGCTCCCACCTAGGGTGTCCGCGTGCACACGCGGATACGTCGCCTGAGCACGCGGGCGACGTATGCGGTCGTCGGCGTGGTCGTGGTCCTGGCCGTCCTCGTGCGTGTGCCCTTCCTGCACAACGGGATCTATCCCGACGAGGGGGGCATGCTCGTCGTCGCCCGGGAGTGGCACACGGGCGGGCCCTACCTGTACGGCGACCTCTTCTTGGCCCGGCCGCCGCTGATCATGGCGTTCTTCCGGCTGGCCGGCGATCTCGGTGGACTGATGGCGGTGCGCGTCCTGGGCCTGGGTCTGGTCGCGATCATCGTCGCCTCGGCGGCGTGGGCGGGCGCGTCGCTGGCCGGCCGGCGCGGAGCAGTCACGGCCGCCCTGGTCAGCGCCGCCTACATGACCAACCCCATGCTCGGCTCCCGCGAGGTGGACGCCGAGACCGTGGGGCTGCCCTTCGGGATGGCGGCCACGGCCTGCCTGCTGGCGGCGTACCGCCGGCCGCGGGGCACGGCCGGGCGGGCCTGGCTGCTCGCGGCCGGCGGTGCACTGGCGGTCTGCGCGCTGCTCGCCAAGCAGAACCTCGCGGACTCGCTGGCCTTCGGCGTCGTGCTCGTGGTCGGCGCGGCCCTGGTCGACACGGGGGAACGTCGGGCCGCGGTCCGCGACATCGCCTGGCTCGCCCTGGGGATCGCCGTCCCGGTCGTGGTCACGGCGATCTGGGCCGAGGCGTGGTCGGCGGGCGTGCACGAGCTGCTGTACGAGCTCTTCGGGTTCCGCGCCCAGGGAAGCCAGACGCTGTTGGCCCAGCCCACCAGCGCGCAGGGCGATCGGTTGCACAACCTGATCGACTGCTCGATCCGCAGCGGCCTGGTGCCGGTCGCGCTCGCCTCCCTGTGGCTGCTGCGCCGGCGGTGGTGGCGTGACCCGGTGACGCTGGCACTGCTCGCGATGACCTTCACCGCGCTGGTCGGAGTGGCCGGTGGCGGGCAGTACTGGATCCACTACGCCCTCGGTCTGGTCCCGATCACCTCCTTGCTCGCGGCGTACGCCGTCGGCAAGGTCTCCGCGCCGCGGCTCGTCGGTGCGCTGGTGGCGTCGAGCGTCGTGATCACCGGGTGGCACGTCGTGAAGGCGGCGAACGAGCGTCAGGCGAGCGACGAGTCGTGGGTCGGCGGCACCTCGGTGTGGCTCGACCAGATGAAGCGGCCCGGCGACCGGATGGTCGTGCTCTACGGCCAGGCCGGGCTCTACGAGAACGCGCGGATCACCCCGGCGTACGCATTCATGTGGACCCTGCCGATGCGGGTCCTCGATCCCGATCTGGCTGACCTCCGCAAGGTCTTGTCCGGTCGCGACGCCCCGACCTTCGTGCTGGCGCCGACGCCGATGAACTCGTGGAACATCGACCCGGACTACCGAGTGCTACGCACCCTCAGCCACCACTACCGGGCGGTGGCCCTCGTGTGCGGCTCGCCCGTGTACCTGCACAACGGGGTCGACCGGACGATCGTGTCGGCACCGACCAGCTGCGAGTGACTCGGTCACAGATGCGGGCGGCGCGCGAGCACCACGATTCCGGCCACCGCGAGCACGACGGCGACGGCGACGAACGGCCACGGGCTCCATGCGTCCGTGCAGCTCTCCGTGGTCGCCGTGTGCGTGCAGACCTGGCCGGGACCGCCGCGGTTGAGCCACGCGACGTACAGGACCGGAAGGGCGGCACCGGACAGCAGACCGCCCATGGCCCAGCCGACGTTGAAGCGCCACAGCAACCAGGCGGACAACAACAACGTCCCCAGCAGGACGAACGGGCCCACCGTCAGGATCGAGAGGACACCGAAGCAGCCACCGGCTCCGGCCAGGCACCACCCGGCGAAGGCACGGAGGGAGTCGCCACTCGTGATCATGTCCCGGCGCTCCGTCTCGTCGAGCGCACCTTGGTCGCCTTACGCACCTGCCCACGGACGGCGCGCGACCCGACGGGGCCCAAGCCGTCGACGAGCTCGAGCATCCCCCCGAGCGACTCGAGCACCCCGAGTGCGGACGACGCCCCGTCGGGGTCCACCCCTTCGTAGAGCTCCAGACCGATGAAGGCTGCCGCCACCGCGCGCGCCAGGTCCGACGGATCCACCAGGCCGCGCAAGGGACCCGACGCGAGGAGCCGGTTGAGGACACCCTCGAGCTGCCGGGTGAGGAGATCGATGGCGTAGCGCCCGGCGCGTGCCAGCGTCTCGTCGCCTTGGGCCCCGGCCATCACCTGCGCCATCCGGGCCACGTTTCCCCGCTCGCGTTCGGCCCGATGGACCTCGCGACCCAGCTCGAGCAGCTCGGTGAACGACGTGACGTCGTCGAAGCGGTTGCGATAGGTCCCGACCGCCAGGTCGGCCGACCTGCGCAGCGACTCCTCCACGAGCTCGGCGACGCTGCCGAAGTGGTAGAAGACCAGGGCCTGGTTGACCTCGGCCCGCGCAGCGATGCTGCGGGCAGACACCGCACTCAGACCATCGCTGGCCAGCACCTCGCCGGTCGCGTCCAGCAGCTTCTCGCGGGTCGTCATCTCACACCCCTTTGTTGAGCGGTTGCTCAACTCCGACGATAGGCCTTTTTGAGCGATCGCTCAAGCGATCGGTCAGGCTTTTGCCTCGATTTCTCCGTTCGGCTGACAGCCGCGCGGGGACCGGGATAGAACCGATGTCCTCGGCAACCAACAACGCGGTTGCCCGGGAAGTCGCAGGACCGCGGGCTCGGGCACGATCCGTCCTCGAGCGTGCGTTCTTGCCCTCACGGGAAAAGAGAGACATGAACAAGTCACGCGTCATCACGGTGGGTGCGGCCGCGGCCGTCCTCGCTCTCACGGCCGGAGCGTCCTCCGCCGCGACCACGTTCATCACCAGCGGTGACATCCAAGACGGCGCCGTTCACAAGATCGACCTCAGCGACGGGGTCAACCACGACCTGCTCAAGGCCGAGGCCCCCGCCACGGCCGGCACCGTCTACCGGGTGGCCCACTACGCCGTCGCAGGGTCGGGCGCCATCGCCACGGTCGCGTGCGCCGACAACGAGAACAAGTCGCAGAACTACGTCGCGATCGCCGGCGGCGTCCAGATGGTCGACGCCGACGCGGACAGCGACGTCAGCAACGACGCGGATCCCGTCGTGTCCGACTCGTTCCCGGGTCGCATGCACTGGGCCACGGGGGACGGCAACGACGCCTTCCCCAAGCCGGACCGGCTTGACGGTTGGGTGGTCCGGTTCGGTTCGCAGGAGATGAACACGCCCGTCAACGTCTGGGCCGTGTGCATGAAGCGCGGCGACGACGTCACCACGGAGACCACGAACTACTGATCCTCGGCCGTCCTCAGAACGGCTGAGTCGCTGCCCCGGCCATCGGCCGGGGCAGCGGTGCGTCTGCGTCACGCCGGGTCGGCCACCAGGTCGGACGGGTCCGTGTTCGCACCGCAGAGCACGACGGCGACCCGCTCGCCCTCCGCGGGCACGTACGTGCCGCTCAGCACCGCCGCCAGCGGCGCTGCCGCCCCGGTCTCGAGCACGAGCCGGTAGCGATCCCACGCCTGCCACCGTGCGTCGACGAGGGCGTCGTCCGCCACGAGCACGCTGCCCACGCCGGTACGCCGGGCGACCTCCCAGGCGATCGAGCCGACCCGGCGAGCGCCCAACGAGTCCGCAGCGACACCGGACACCTCGACGTCCACGGGCTCACCGGCCGCCAGCGCGGCGTGCAGCGTCGGCGCACCGGCCGGCTCGACGCCCACCACTCGCGCCCGACCCTCGACGGCCGTCGCCACACCGGCCATCAGGCCGCCGCCGCCGACTGCCACCAGGACCGTGTCCACCTCGCACCCCGCGCGCTCGAGCTGCTCGAGGAGCTCCAGGCCCAGGGTGCCGGCGCCGGCGCAGACCTCCGGCTGGTCGTAGGCGTGGCAGTACACCGCGCCCGTGCCCGCCACGTGCTCCATGGCGGCGTCGAAGGCGTCGGCGTACTCGGTTCCGCGGGCGAGCACGGTCGCGCCGTACTCCTGGAGGCGGCTGACCTTGGTCGGCGACGAGGTCGTCGGCACGAAGACGGTGGCGGGCACGCCGACCGCCCGCGCGGCGAACGCGTTGGCCAGTCCCGCGTTCCCGCCCGACGCGACCACGATCCCGGTCTCGCGGTCGAGCTCACCGCGCTCCTGGGCGGACAGGATGCGGTTGAAGGCGCCGCGCGGCTTGAAGGTCCCGGTGTGCTGCAGCTGCTCGAGCTTCAGACATCCGCCGTACGGAAGCCAGGGGTCGCCGGGCTCGACGAGCTGGACCGGCGTACGACGAACCCGGCCACCGATGCGCCGAGCGGCGTCGTCTATCTCGGAGCGGGCCAGCACCCGGTCATCGTCGCACCCCTGGCCCGGCGTTCTCGATCTGCAGCCGTTCCCCAGAGCGGGGTTCGTCCCCGCGACGAACGGGGCGGAGTCGGTACAGAGGTTGATCGGCGGTCTGATCACGACGTTGCCGGACAGGACACCCGGCGGGCCCGGGGCTCCGGTGCCGGCCGGGCTCACCGTCCAGACGATGCTCACGGTGCCGCAGGGGCCCAGCCTGACGGCGTTCTGCCCCTCCGGCCCGGAAGAGCACGGGGCGTACCCGCTGTTCTGCACGGGGTACCGACGCATCCGGGCCGGAGCAGGCTCGTGGCGGTGGCGGCGGGATTTGAACCCGCGGTGGACTTGCGCCCACAAACGCTTTCGAGGCGTTCTCCTTAGGCCGCTCGGACACGCCACCGCCGGGAAGGCTACCCGAGGCGTTGGTGGGCGAAGAAATCGTCCAGCAGCGCCGAGCAGTCGTCCGCGAGGACGCCGCTCACGACCTCCGGACGGTGGTTCAGCCGGCGGTCGCGGACCACGTCCCAGAGTGATCCGACGGCCCCGGCCTTGGGGTCGAAGGCGCCGAACACGAGCCGGTCGAGGCGCGAGAGGACGACGGCACCTGCGCACATCGTGCACGGCTCGAGGGTCACGACGAGGGTGCACCCGGCGAGCCGCCACTCCCCCATGGCCTCGGCCGCTCGGCGGCAGGCGACCAGCTCGGCGTGGCCGGTCGGGTCGCCGTCGCGTTCGCGGACGTTGCGGCCCCGACCGACGACCTCGCCGGCCGCGTCGAGGACGACGGCGCCGATCGGGACGTCGTGCGAGTCGAGCGCGAGCCGCGCCTCGTCGAGGGCCGCTCGCATGGCGGCGTCGTACGTCTGGTCGGGCACCGTTGTGAGCTCAGGCCGAGGTGAGCCCGACGGCCTCGTCGAACAGCGAACCGAACCCGAGCCGGCGCGCGACGTCGGAGAGCATCTCGTCGGGGTAGAGGTCGAAGTCGTCGAGCAGCACACCCATGTCCATCGCCGCCATGCCGAGGTCGCCGAGGATGTCGAGGTCACCGGCCGGCGCCTGCTCGTCCTCGTCGTCCGGCTCGGGCAGACCCAAGGTGTCGACCGCGGACCTCGCGAGCTCCCACTCCTCGGCGGCGGTGATGTCGGAGAGCAGGATGCGCACGGACGGGCCGGCGACACGGACGATCACGAAGAAGTCCTCGTCGATGGCGACCATCCCGATCGCGCCACCGTCACCGGGGAACCGGCGCAGGGCGCCGGCCAAGGCCGGGACGTCGCCGAGCACGTCGTGGACGAGCTCCTGCACCTGCCACTCGCCCTCTTCGCGGTAGGCGGCTACGGCGAAGTCGATGCCGTCGATCTGCTCGCTCATGGCCACCTCCGATCTCCATGATGTTGCCAGTGGGCTGCATGTGGACCAGCAGGACGTGTCCAGAGTGACAGAGGCATTTCGCCGTGCCAACCCCGTTGCCGCAGCGTGGGGAAGGCATCTCCGCAGCCACTAGGGTTCGGCCATGCGCACGATCGTCGTCGACCACCCGCTCGTCGCCCACAAGCTGACCGCCCTGCGCGACGAGCGCACGGACTCACCGACGTTCCGCCGGCTCGTCGACCAGCTCGTCACGCTGCTGGCCTACGAGGCGACCCGCGACGTGCGCGTCGAGCCGTTCGAGATCACCACTCCCGTGGCACCGACGACCGGCGTACGCCTCTCCGCGCCGCAGCCGATGGTGGTGCCGATCCTCCGTGCCGGCCTCGGGATGCTCGAGGGGATGATGAAGCTGCTGCCGACCGCGGAGGTCGGCTTCCTCGGGATGATGCGCAACGAGGAGACCTTGCAGGCCTCGACGTACGCCGAGAGGTTGCCCGACGACCTCGCCGGCCGGCAGTGCTACGTGCTCGACCCGATGCTGGCCACCGGTGGCACGCTCGCGGCCGCGATCCGGTTCCTGACCGACCGCGGTGCCGACGACATCACCGCGATCTGCCTGCTCGCCGCACCCGAGGGCTGCCAGCGGCTGGAGGAGTCCCTCGAGGGACTCGACGTCCCCGTCACGGTCGTCACCGCGGCGATGGACGAGAAGCTCAACGAGAAGGGCTACATCGTCCCCGGCCTCGGTGATGCCGGTGATCGGCTGTACGGCCTGGCTGATTGACCCGCTGACTCAGCCACCCGGGAAGATCGGGACGGTCCCGGTCGCGATCAGGACCGCGATGATCACGACCAGCAGGCCCAGCACGGCGTACACGACCTCCTTGGACACGGTCGTCTCGCGTGGCTCCGGCTTCTCGTACCGATGCCCGTCGGGCCTGAGCATCGGGTCATCGTCGTTCTGACTCATGCCCGGTCAACGAGCGAACGCCCGCAACGTCATACGGTCCGAGCCATCGAGGGCTCGGACCGTATGACGTTGCCGGTGTCAGAGAGCCTTGACGGCGTTGAGGAGCTTGCCCATGGAGTCCTTGGCATCGCCGAAGAGGAGCGCGGTCTTCTCGTCGAAGAGCAGCTCGTTCTCGATGCCGGCGAAGCCCGGTCGCATCGACCGCTTCATGAAGATGATCTGGCGGGCCTCGTCGGCGTTGAGGATCGGCATGCCGTAGATCGGGGCGCCGGGCGTCGTCTTCGCGGCCGGGTTGACCACGTCGTTGGCGCCGACGATGAGGACCACGTCGGTGTCCTTGAAGTCGCCGTTGATCTCGTCCATCTCACGCAGCTGCTCGTAGGGCACCTGGGCCTCGGCGAGCAGCACGTTCATGTGTCCGGGCATCCGGCCCGCGACGGGATGGATCGCGTAGTCGACCTGGATGTCCTTCGCGCCGAGGACGTCGACGAGCTCGCGCAGCGTGTGCTGGGCCTGGGCGACGGCGAGGCCGTAGCCGGGCACGATGATCACCCGGTCGGCGTACGCCAGCATGATCGCGGCGTCCTCGGGATTGACGCTGCGGACCGGTCGGTCGCTCGCCTCGCCGGCGCCGAGGGTCGAGCCACCCTTGAGAGCGCCGAACAGGATGTTGGCCACCGACCTGCCCATGGCGCCGGCCATCAGCAGGGTGAGGAAGGTACCCGAGGCACCGACGAGCGTGCCCGCGATCAGGAGCAGGACGTTGGAGAGCACGTAGCCGCCGGCCGCGACGGTGAGGCCGGTGAACGCGTTCAGCATCGAGATCACGATCGGGACGTCGGCACCGCCGACGGGCAGCACCAGCAGGACGCCGACCAGCAGGCCGATCAGGCCGAGCAGGATGGCGACCCACATCCGCGGGTCGTTCACCAGGAGTACGGCGAGCACGACGGCCGCGACCAGCGAGCCACCGAAGACCACGGGCAGGCCGGGGAAGACCACCGGCCGTGAGGTCATCAGGTCCTGCAGCTTGGCGAAGGTGACGATCGAGCCCGCGAACGAGATGGCACCGACGGCGACGGTGAAGGCTGCGGCGGCGAGGTTGAACCAACCCGGGTCGCCACCCGTCTCGACCACGTCGTGCACCTCGAGCAGGGCGACCAGTGCCGCGGCGCCACCGCCGACGCCGTTGAACAGCGCCACCATCTGCGGCATCTGGGTCATCTGCACGGTGCGGGCGCCGTACACACCCCCGACCGTGCCGATGGCGATCGCCAGGATGATCAGGGGGATGTGCTTGAGATGGAGGTCGGTCCAGAAGAAGGGCATGAGGCACGCGACGACCGCGGCGGCTGCACCGAGGAGATTGCCGTTGCGCGCGGTCCTGGGACCGGACAGTCCCTTGAGCGCGAGGATGAAGCAGACACCGCAGGCCAGGAAGACCAGCTGGATCCAGGTGGGCATCAGGCAGCCCCGCCCGTCGGCTCGTCCTTCTTCGGGGTGGGCTTCTTCCGGACGAACATCTGCAGCATCCGGTCGGTGACCACGAAGCCACCGACCATGTTCACCGACGCGAGCACGATGGCGACCAGCCCGACGACGAGCGCGAGGTTGTTGTCGGTGGTGCCGGTGACCAGGATCGCGCCGAGCAGGATGATCCCGTGGATGGCGTTCGCGCCGGACATCAGCGGGGTGTGCAGTGTCGACGACACCTTGGAGATCACCTCGATCCCGACGAAGACGCTGAGCACGAAGATCGTCAGCCAGACGACTCCGGTGGCGAGGATCACTGGTCGGCCTCCTGGTCGTAGGGCAGGTCGGGCTGCGCGGGTTCCGGCTCGGCCACCGGCTCGGGCTGGGGCTCGGGCTCCGGCTCCGGCTCCGGCTCCGGCTCGGTCGGACCCTCGATCGCCTCGCGGGTCGGCTCGTGGACGATCCGGCCGCCTTGGGTGACACAGCTGCCGGAGAGGATCTCGTCGGCGTAGTCGGGCGCGAACCGAGGCACGACGGTGCCGTCCTCCCCGCGATCCTGGATGGTCATCAGGGTGAGGAGGTTGACGACGTTCTGGGCGTAGAGCCGCGACGACGGGCCGGGCATCTGGCTCGCGACGTTCTTGCCGCCCCAGACCTGGGCGTTGCCGATGCGGACGACCTCACCGGCGACCGAGCCCTCGACGTTGCCGCCGCTCTCGGCGGCGAGGTCGACGACGACGGAGCCGGGCTTCATCTGCTCGACCATCTCTCTCGTCACGAGCATCGGCGCCGGCCGACCCGGAACGGCGGCCGTGGTGATGAGGGCGTCGGCCGCGGCGATGTACGGCGTGAGCAGCTCGCGCTGGCGGGCGGCCCGGTCGTCGGTCATCTCGCGGGCATATCCGCCGGACCCCTCGAGGGAGTCGAGGTCCAGGTCGATCGACTTGGCCCCCATCGACCGGATCTCCTCCGCGGCGGCCGCGCGGACGTCGTAGGCACGGACGACGGCGCCGAGGCGCTTCGCGGTGGCGATGGCCTGGAGGCCGGCGACTCCGGCGCCGAGCACCACGACCTCGGCGGCCTGGACGGTGCCGGCCGCGGTCATGTTGAGCGGGAAGAAACGTCGGAGCATGCCGGCCGCGACGATCGCGCACCGGTAGCCCGCGACGAGGGCCTGCGAGCTCAGGCCGTCCATCGACTGCGCCCGCGAGATGCGCGGGATCAGCTCGACGGCGTGGGCCGTGACGCCCTGGTCGCGGAGCTCGACGACGGTCTGGTGCTCGTTCGCGGTCGGTAGGAACGAGACCGTCGTGGTGCCCTCGGCGAGGGCCCGGATCTGTGCGGCGTCGAGCGGCTGCACGGAGACGACCACGTCGGCGCCCTGGAACGCGTCGGCATCGACGGTCGCGCCGGACTCGGCGTACTCCTCGTCCGAGATCAGGGCGTGCAGGCCGGCGCCCGGCTCGATCGCGACGTCGTACCCGAGGCCGGTCAGCTTGCCGACCAGCTCGGGCACCATCGCGACCCGTGACTCGCCGTCCCGGGTTTCCTTCGCCACCGCAATTCTCACGGCGTCGAACCTATAGGGCGCGACACCCACCAGCGGGGAGGCCTCCTCATGGTGCCAGCGCGAACTCCTCCACGACCTCGTAGCGGGGGCGGTTGCGAGGACCCTCGCCGAGGTACGACGCGACCAGGGTCATCCGGTCGACGGTCCAGGTGGGGCCGCGGTAGGAGTCGAGGAGTCGGACCCACGAGGTGGTCTCCTCAGGACGTCCGAGACGGGCGACGGTCAGGTGGGGACGGAACCGCTGACCGTCGACCGGTACGCCGGCCCGGTTGGCCGCGGCCCGAGCACCCGTCGCCATCCGACCCAGCTCCGTCCGGCCGTCGTCGTCCAGATCCAGCCCGGCCCACAGGACCCGCGCGTGACCGGCGTTCGGGAACGCGCCGCCGCCGGCCACGGTCGCCGCGAAGGCGTGGCGCCGTGCCGCTGCCCGGCCCAGCCGCTCCAGGAGGTCGTCGAGCGTGCGGTCCGGCACGTCGGCCAGGAACGCCAGCGTCACGTGGAGCTGGTCCGCCGCCGCCCATCGGAACGCCGCTGCCTCCCGGCGTACGTCGAGGAACGCGTCCAGGTGCTCGACCACCACGAGCGGCGGCACCACCGCCACGAACATCCGCATCGCTGGATCTCGAGACCGGCTCAGACGTGAGTTCCGACGGCCGCTCCCACGGCGTAGGTGACCGCCATTGCCAGCAGTCCGCCACCGACGTTCCGCACGACCGCGCGGCCCCAGGGGCTCATGCCGAGCCGAGCCTGGATGAACCCGGCGACCGCCAACGCGACCGCGACCGTCGCGACGGTCACCCACACGCGCGCCGCATGCGGCGACACCGTGATCGCGAGCAGCGGGAGCACGGCTCCGACGGTGAAGGCGACCATCGAGGCCAGTGCGGCGTTCCAGGCACTGGTGAGGTTGTCCTTGTCGATGCCGAACTCGGCCTCGGCATGGGCGGCGAGCGCGTCGTGAGCCGTCAGCTCCTCGGCGACCCTGCGGGCGGTCTCCCGGGTGAGCCCCTTCCGCTGGTAGATCTTCGCCAGCTCGCCGAGCTCGGCCTTCGGCATCTTCTCCAGCTCTTCCGCCTCCAACGCGAGCATCGCCTGCTCGGAGTCACGTTGGGCGTTGACCGAGACGTACTCGCCGGCCGCCATGCTCAGCGCGCCTGCGACGAGGCCCGCCACACCGGCCACGAAGACCGGGGAGCGCTCGGAGGTCGCGCCGGCGACGCCCATCACGATGCCGGCGACCGAGACGATCCCGTCGTTGGCGCCCAGGACTCCGGCACGCAGCCAGTTCAGCCGGTTCCCGACGTCCTCACCGATGTCGTCGTGCCAGTGCTGGGGCTCCTCGTCGGTCCCGATCTCGGCGCTCACCCGTCGATCCTCCCCACGGTCCGTGGGACCCGCAAGCAAGGCAAGCCTCCGCTACTCCGCTACGCGGAGAAGCAGGCGACCCGCGGCGCAGAGCGCCGCGGGTCGCATGTCAGGCCGGGGAGCCCCCGAGCTCCCCGGGTGTCAGGGCGCGACCGTGACGGTTCGTTGCACGAACGCGCTCTTGCCCCATCCGTCCGTGGTCGTCAGGGTCACCGTGTAGGTGCCTGCCGCCGGGAACAGGTGGGTCGGTGCCGATGACGTGCTCGTCGAGCCGGCGTCCCCGAAGTTCCACGCGTAGCTGAACGTGTCACCCTGGTTCGGGTCGGACGAGCTCACTCCCGTGAAGTTGCACGTCAGGCCCAGGCACGACGGTGCACTGATCACCGGGTTCGGCGCCGCGTTGCCCGGAGGCTCCACGATGGTCACCGGCTGGGTGATCTGGTTCGTCAAGCCGTACTGGTCGGTGACCGTCAACCTCACGTTGAAGGTGCCGGCCGACGTGTACGTCTTGAGCGCCACCGGGCCGGAACCACTGCCCTGACCGAAGCTCCACGAGAACGTCAGGTCCGCCGGATCCTCGTCGGTCGAGGCGCGACCGTCGAACGTGCACACGTTGTTGGTACAGCTCGTCGTGAACGACGCCACGGGTGCGTTGTTGGGCGGCAACGTGACCGTCACGACCGCGTCGGTCGGGACCGCCGTGGCCTGGTTGTGGTTGTCGACACCCCGCACGCGCACGGTGTACGTGCCCGCAGGGATGACCGGTGTCGTGTAGGAGTAGTTCGAGCTGTCCGAACCAGGGCTGTTCAGGAACGCCGTACGCCAGCTCGCGTTCGTGCTGGTGAACGTGCCGGACGAGCCCATGTAACGACCCTGGGCATCCACGATCGCCACCTGGGCGGCCGTCACCTGGAAGTCGTCCTGGATGCGTCCAGAAACCTGGATCACCCCGTCGTCGAAGGTCTCCCCACCCGCGGGCGAGTGGAGATTGTCGACGACGATCGGCGCCGTGTCTCCCGGGAACACCAGGTAGGTCGCCGTCGCCCCGGAGGTCGACGGATCCTGCTGGCTGGACGTGTCCACGCCGTACGCCGTCACGCTGTAGCTGCCGTTGACCGGGAGGTCGACGGGCAGGGTCCAGGTGATGCTGGTCGCGCCGGTACCCGTTGCCGACAGCGTTGCCGGACGTGTCGCGAAGGCTCGACGACAGTGTCCCGTTCGGCTGCAGGTAGCGGTCGGTCTCGTTCTCGTAGATCGCCACGTTGACCGCGTTGACCCCGAAGTCATCGGTCGCCGTGCCGGCGAGGTCGATGTGACGAGTGGTCAGACCCGACTGCGTGCCGGTGACGTTCAGCCTGGCGTCGGGCGGGTTGTCCCCCACGACCTGGGCGTTGATCGTCAGGCGTCCCTGGTTGCCCGTGGACGTCGTCAGCCCGATGTCGTCGGTGGCACGCACCGAGAAGCTGTACGTGCCCGGCTTCAGGTTGAACGGCGTCGTGTAGCTCCAGGTGTAGCTGGTCCCGCTGATGTTGACCGGCGAGATGCGGCACCACCCGGAGATGGAGTCCGCGCTGTACTGGCAGCCGGTGTCGAGCTGCTCGCGCGTGGTGTTGTTGCGCAGCGTGATCTCGACGTCCTGAAGACCCTCGTCGTCGACGGCAAGACCCGTGAACGTCATCGGGCTGCCCGGCGCCACGACCAGTGCCGGCACGGTGGTCGGCGGGTTCATGGTCGTCGGTGCGCTGATGTTCACCGACGGCGCAAGGCCGGTCGAGCTGACCACCCAGTCACGGGTGGCGTTGTCGAGCGACGTCTGACCCGCGGTGTCGACGGACCACGCCTGCGCCCGCCACTGTCCCTCGTAGGGCACGGTGATCTCGTAGGACCAGGTCGTGTTCAGACCGTTGACCAGGTCGGGCGTGACACGGAAGTTGTCGATCGCTCTGACCCATCGAGCCATCGGACTGCAGGTATCTGTTGGTCTGCAGGTCCTTCATGCGCCAGGTTGATGTGGTTGACGCCCACGTCGTCCGAGCCGCTTCCCGTGATCGTGAAGGTCGTCGTCGCGACGACGCTCCCGCCGGGACCGCTGATGCTGGTCGTCGGCGTCTTGTCCGAGGTTCCGAAGGTCTCGATGTTCTTCGTGGCCTGCGTCGGGTCGCTGGTGCCGTTGCTGCCGTAGGTCTTCGCGAAGATCTTCAGCACCCGGTTGGTCGCGATGTTCGCCGACAGCGAGTAGTCGGCACCCGTCGTGGTCTGGTTGGACAACGTCGCGTTGATGGAGTTCGACGCGGAGCTGAACGTCGTGCCGTCGTCCTGCAGGTACTGACCGGAGCCGAGGTCCTTGACCTGGATCTGGACGCGGTTGACGCCACCGCTGGCCACCTTCGCGTGACCCGTGATGTTCCACGGCGTGCCGGTCGGCTCGACGCGCCCCTCGATCGGGGCGGTGATGGTGGTGTCGGTGTTCTCGTTGCCCGGGTTCTGGCTCAGGTCGAAGAACGCGACGCGCCCGACCTTGCCGTTGCCCTGGTAACCCGTGTCACCACCGGTGAACAGACCGCGTGAGGTGACCTCCATGGCCTTGTTGCCCTCGACCGAGAGCGAGCCGGGGTTCCACTCGAGCGCGTGGCCGGTGGCCGGGTCGAGAGCACCGAGGTGGTCGCGACGAACCACGGCGTCACCGAGGTTGTAGCCCGAGAGGCCTTGGCCCGTGCCGTAGCCGACGTTGTCCAGGCCCGGCCACGGGTCGGGAGCGGTGGACGACTCGTTCCAGGCGAAGTGACCTCCGATGTAGACCGCCTTCTCGCTGATCGCGACGGAGTAGATCGAGTCGAAGCAGCGGGTGATCCACAGCGGCTGGACGTTGCTCGGGTCGGCGCCCCCGTTCATCGGGAAGGCCATCGCCGTGTCGTTGATCGGCGGACGGTCACCACCGGAGCCGCTGGTCACGACGAAGTAGCTGCCGTCGGGCGAGATCGCACCACCGAAGGCGCGCTGGATGCCACCGACGTACTGGAGGTTGTCCTTCCAGAGGTTGGTCCTCCAGGGCAGCAGCTGGTTGGTGGTGGCGTCGATGAGAGCCGCGCCGTAGCGGTCCTGGCCGGCGATCTGCTTGCCCGTGTGCACGACGAGCAGCCGGGTCTGGTCCGGTGAGAGCACCAGGCGCTGGACACCGGCGGTGCCGTTGGTGCCGATACCGCCGGTCAGGTTGTTGACGAAGCTCGACAGCACCGCGCCGGTGTTGATGTTCACCGCGGCCAGGGCCTCGCGAGGCGTGCCGTTGACGTTGTGGAACGTACCGCCCATGTAGACGGTGCTGTTGCTCACGGCGATCTCGGCGACCTTGGCGTCGGCGTTGGCCGTGAAGCCGGTGTTGAGCGCGCCCGTGGTCGGGTTGAGGCTCACGAGGTCACGCCGGGTCTGGCCGCCCACACTGTTGAAGTTGCCGGACACGAAGAGCTTGGTGCCGTCGGGCGAGGCCTCGACCGCGTCGATGCCGCCACCGCTGATGGTCGGGTTGAACGCCGTGCTCACCAGGCCGGTGTCGAGGTTGTACATCGCCAGACCCCGGCGGGTGTAGCTGGTCTTGTTGGTGGCGGTGTTGTTCGCGATCGTGGTGAACGAGCCGGCGACGTAGACGTTGCTGCCGATGGTCTCGATGTCCCAGATCTCGCCGTTGCTGATGTTCGGCAGGCCGGCGCGCGCGGTCGCCGGGACCAACGCGTTGTGACCGGGGCCGCCCGGCGGGTTGGACGCGGTCACCTGGACGGTGCTCGTCCCGGTCAGCGTGCCGTCGGACACGGTCAAGGTGACGTTCTTGTTGCCCGCGGACGCGTAGGTGTGCGACGGGGTCTTGCCGGTGCCGGTCTGGCCGTCACCGAAGTTCCAGGCGTAGGTGATCGCGTCACCATCGGAGTCGACCGAGTTGGATGCGTCGAACGAGCAGGTGAGCGAGGTGCCGCAACCGCCGGTGAACGATGCGGTCGGGGCGTGGTTGACGGGAGCCTGGGTCTGGCCCGGGCTGACGACGACGGAGTAGAGGACGTCACGCGAGACGGCCACGTCGGTCGTCGCGGTGCGGCCGGCGGCCGCGCCCGTCGCGACCGGACCGTTCGAGTCGGCCACGATCCCACTCGTCTTGCCGCTGCCCGTGGTGGCGGCGGTGGTGCGCAGTGTGGAGGTGGCCGGAGCGGTCCAGGCGGTGGTCACCGACGACTTCTCGTCGTAGACGTTGACCAGCCAGGAGTTCTGGTCGGTCACGTTGACGCCCGGGGCCGTGTGGGTGGTGCCGGAGGAGCTCGTGGTGCCGGCCGATGCCGTCACGCCCGAGACGCCGTCGCTGCTGTGGTACGCCGAGACGCTCAGCACCGACTTCGCGGCCGCGCTCGTCGTGACCCGGGCGGTCGAGCCCGCGTCGGCGGCGGTGGCCTGCTTGGTCCACAGCCGGCCGCGGACACCGTTGCCCTCGGTCGACTGGAGCAGCGTCCAACCAGCCGGGTTGGCGACCGTGGAAGTGGTGTTGTTCGTGGTCAGCGCCAGGACCAGCGTGTCGCCCGCCTTGACGGCAGCCGGCACGACCACGGTGTGGGCGGTGCGGTTGCCGGCGGTGGATGCCGACCCGACGTAGGACAGGTTGGCAGCAGCCGCGTGGGCTGGCGTCGCCAGACCGACAGTCAGAACCGGCACAGCGCCGACCAATGCGAGCGCTGCTACAGACGCAACACGAGAACGAAAACTCATTCGATGCCCCCCCGAGGCATTCATGGGCCGTTGTCGACCCGCCTTTGAGCAGCCCCCGAGGGCCAGTTCAGCGGAGTCTGACACCCTCCCGGCGGGCTGGGATATGGCTGATTGCAATCAGGTGAGCTTTGTACCCAATACGGGCGATACCGGCTTGTAAAAACTCACCCTTTCGGTGGTTTCACCAGCGTTTACGAGCCTTTCTGCGCCTCATCCGAGGGCAGCTGCCGCAACGCTTCGAGGCCCGCGTGCGCGGCGTCGAGGTCGACGTGGAAGGCCGCGTGCGAGGCGGGGTCCCGGTTGTCCCAGTCCGTCGGCCAGGCCTGGCCGACTCCACGCGTGCGCTCGACGTCGGGGCGCCCGGTGAGCGTCTCGAGACGGTGCCCGCGCACCGAGGCGATCAGGTACTCGTTGCTGGCGGTGTAGCCGGTGGAGCGGATCACCAGGACCGGCTTCGGGTCCGTGGCGAACATCAGGGAGAACATGCCGCTCCCCGCGAACCCGGCGACGGCCTCGGCTCGCCGGAACAGCTGAACCTGGCGCGCGATCGGGAGCCGCTCGGGCCGGATCACGGCGTACCCGTTCTCGCGGAAGATCCGCTCCAGCTCCAGGGTCTCGTGGCACCACCGCTTCAACCCGGGACCTCGCGTGACGAAGATCCGGTCATGCGTCGTCCCCGCACCCGCGCCCGCCTCGAGCGTGGCCCCGATCCGGTCCCAGACCTCGGCGATCCCGGGGTGCGCGTACGACGGCATCGAGAACATCGGCGTCGCCGCGAACAACCGGTCGACCACGACCGGCTCGCGGACGGTCACGAGGTCGTGACGCGCCACACCTGCCGCTTCGTAGAGCGCGAGCTGCCACTCCGGCAGCTCCGCCCGACCGTGGGCGCGCGAGACCAGCGCCCGCAGCCCGGGATCGGCGGCCTTGGCCGCCGGCCATGCCCACAGCCGCGAGAGGTGCTCGGTCATGACGTGCCCGAAGTGGTGTCGGACCTCGCCGTCGAGGTGGAAGAACGAGCCCTCCAGTCGACGGGACGGCGTCGGCTGAGCCTCGCCGAACAGCCGCGTGATCGGCCGCAGGCTCCGGTTGGTCAGCCAGAGGTAGCCCGGGTGGCGGAAGCTGTCCGGGAGCACCAGGTTGTCCTTGAGCACCAACTGCTTCGGGACACAGACCACGTCGCGGTACTCGTGGACGTGGAGTGCCGGGACGCGGTACGTCGCGGGCATCCGCCGCTCGTCTCGACTCGTGCTCTCGCCCAGAACCGCCCGACTGGTGAAGAGCGACCGGCGCTCGTGGACCTGCACCCGGATGGCGGGGTCAGCCCGACGCCGGGCGACGCCCTGGAGCTCCCGGTCGCGCAGCAGCGCCACCGCGGGCAACCGATTGGTCAGCACCACGTGACGGGGTCCGACAGCCACGCGACCGATCGCCGCGGCGAGGTTGGACCACTCCATCTCCCGACTGCGTTCGTACGCCGGGGCGATCGCTCGCCGCGACACGACGTCCGTCAGGGCCTGCCAGAAGGCACCCGAGGCCACCGACCTCCGGTGCAGTGGTGAAGCGTCCAGCACCACCGAGGATCCTCCGGCACGCAGGTGCAGGAACCCCCACCGGAGCAGGTCGGCCGAGACCTCGCTACCGCCGGTCGCGTCGATCAGCAGGTCGAGCGGCCCGTGCGCGGCGAGTCGCGAGTGCCGACGGTGCGGGGGCGCGGTCGGTCGGACCCCGATCACCTGTGCGTGCGGCAGCGCTTGCCGAAGCTCCGCGACGACCCGTTGGGCACGACGCGCACCCACGACCGCGATGCGGGGCCGGTCGACCTCGACCACTCGGCGTACCAGCGCGGGCAGGCCGGAGCCCGTGGTCTCCGAGCGCGTCCGCCGGCCCATGGTGCGCTCGACCCACAGGTGCTGCTCGTCGAGCACGACCCGACGCACGTGCCGGCGGGATGTGTGAGTGGTGACGAGCCGTGGCCAGAGCTGGTCCTCTGGCACCGGGCCCGCCTGGTCGGAGCCGGGCGGCCGATGGTCGAGGACGAAGAAGACCCCACCCGTCGTGAGGCGCGAGAATGCGGCGTCGAAAAGAGCGCCCCTCCGGTCGGTCTGCCGGGTCGCGTCGATCACCGCGTCGAACTCGGCTCCCGCAGATCGGAAGCCGAAGCGCACGTCGAGGACCTCGACGATCGCCACCGGGTGGTCGCGCCGCAGTCGCTCGAGGTCCAGCAAGGGAGACGCGTCGACGGCCAGGAGCACCCGTGCGGGCCGGGGTCGCGACAGGGCCGCCCCCAGGTCCCGCCGCATCCGGGTCCCGGCGTCGACTCGCTCGGGTACCCCGACCAGGCCCCCGCGGCCGTTGCGCATCCGTCCTCCTCGTCCCGAGCCCGGGTCCGCGTGCCCGGACACCTGTTGGATGCAGGAGCGGGCGGCTCGGTTCGGTCCGAGTGAAGGAAGAGGTGAACTCGTCGCGCCGGGAGGCGGGATCTAGCCGAGGCTGCCGAGATCGAAGACGTCCGAGGACGCCGGCGCCTTCACGTCGACCGACTCGTCGAACTCGGAGAACGTGAGCGTGCCGGACGTGTCGCCGCCCTGGCCCAGCTCGAACTTCAGGATGTAGTGCGGGTCGTCGACGGCGACCCAGGCGGCCACCGCCTGGCCGTCGCTCTTGCCGCTCAGCTTGACCGCGTCCACACCACCGACGGACTCGACCCCCTCCTTCTTGGTCGGACCGTCCGAGGGGTCCTTCTTGTCGTCGAACGAGCCGAGCAAGCTGTCGAGGTCGCAGAAGGAGTCGAAGTCGGCGCCCGCGGGGACGACCACCCACTTGTCGCCGACGGCCTGCTCGATCACGGCCGCCTGGTCAGGGACGCTCTTCTCCCAGAACGCGTCGTCGGGCCTCATCCACGACTCGTGCCCGGTCGAGAGCACCTCGGCGTGACCGTCGTCCTGCGAGATCGTGCCTCGGCACGCGCCGTCGGTGGTCGCATTGACGTCGATGCCGATCTTCGAGTTGCCGGTCGTGAGGCTTCCCGACATGTGGAGGCTCTTCAGGTCCTTCATGTCGCCCGAGGTCGCGTCGGTGATCTCCTTGAACGAGCCGCCCGCGAACGAGCTGCCCCCGCCACCGCAGCCGGAGGCCACCACCAGTACGCCGGCGACGCACGCCGCCTTGATCCAGGCCGTCATGTCGTCCTTCCCGTCCCCCGAGTCTCGGGCCGCGCACATGAGATCACGGAACCCGGCGCCCCGGGTCCGCAACGCGCGAATGCGCGGTCCTGTCGGCTACCGGCGAAAGACCCGTCGATCCCTAGGCTGGCGACGTGGACGAGCACCCCCCGCAGCTGGCGCGCCGCACCCTCCTCGCCGGAGCCGCGGCTGGCACGCTCGCCGCGTGTGCCCCACACGACGCGAGCCCCTCTCCCCCGTCGCCGGCTCCGTCCGTTCGCCCGTCGGGATCGACCCGGCCGCCGACCGCCGCCGACTGGAAGCAGCTCGCCCGACACGTCGACGGCACGCTGGCCCGGCCGGGCTCCTCGACGTACGACACGGTCCGGCTCACGCAGAACCCCCGGTACGACGGCGCCCGTCCGCTCGCCGTCCTCTCGGTCGCGAGTGCGGGCGACGTGGCGACGGCGTTCGCGTTCGCCCAGGACCACGGTGTCCAGATCGCGATCCGTGCCGGGGGCCACAGCTATCCCGGCTGGTCGGCGGGTGACGGCGCGCTCGTCGTCGACGTCCGGCCGCTGGACCGCGTGTCGCTCAGCGGCACGACCGCGACCGTCGGTGCCGGCGCCTCCCTCGTCCAGGTGTACGACGCGCTCGGCACGCGCGGCCGCGGCATCCCGGGTGGCTCCTGCCCCACGGTCGGCATCGCCGGGCTCACCCAGGGCGGCGGCGTCGGGGTCCTGACCCGGGCGTACGGCCTCACCTGCGACTCCGTGACGGCCATGGACGTCGTCCTGGCCGACGGGAAGGTGGTCACGACCAGCGCCGACGAGGAGCCCGACCTCTTCTGGGCCTTGCGTGGCGGCGGCGGCGGCCACCTCGGCGTCGTCACGGCGTTCACGTTCCGCACGTTCGCGGCACCGACGATCACGCGTGCCTACCTCGCGTGGCCGTTCTCGGCGGCCTCGCACGTGGTGCCCCGCTGGCTGAAGACGGTCCCGCAGGCCGACCCGCAGCTCTGGGCAACGCTCAAGCTGCTGGGCGGACAGACCCATGGCGGCGGTCCGGCCCTCTTCATGTCGGCCACCTGGACCGGTGCGTCGTCCGCCATGGACTCCGCGTTGAAGCCCTTCTTGTCCGGTGTTCCCACGCCGTCGACGGACTCACGCAGCACCGCGAGCTACCTGGACACGATGCTGACGTACGCCGGGTGCTCCTCGATCCCGGTCGACCAGTGCCACACGGGGCCGGGTGGGTCGCTCGACCGTGAGGCGTTCGCGGCGACGTCCCACATCATCGACGAGCCGGAGGTCGACATGTCGGCGCTGCTCGACCAGGTCGAGGCCGCCCAGAGCAGCGGGCTGAAGGAGGCCGGCATCTCGATCGACGCCCTCGGCGGGAAGGTCGACGACGTCGGCGGAGGCGCGACCGCCTTCGGCCACCGGCGCGCGCTGACCACGGTGCAGTACACCGCGACGTACGACGCCGGCCCCGCCTCCGCGGCGACGTCCTACGTCCGGGGCTTCCGCAGCGCGATGACCTCGAGCTGGGGAACGGGCGCCTACGTCAACTACGCCGACGCCTCGATCGCGGACTTCCAGCAGGCGTACTTCGGGTCCAACGCCGGACGTCTCGCGCAGGTGAGGTCGACCTACGACCCGAGTGGCTTCTTCCGCCAGCCTCAGGACTACTGAGGTCTGGTCGCGGGCCGCGGCCACTGCCGGTCGTGGTCATCGGAGCGTGTGATGGGATTCCAGTGGTGAGCAGCCACGACCGGGAAGGGTCATCGATGGAGGTCTGGCCGGGCACGGCGTACCCCTTGGGGGCGACGTTCGACGGCGTCGGCACCAACTTCGCGGTCTTCAGCGAGGTGGCCGACCAGGTGGAGCTGTGCCTGTTCGACGATGCGCGCAACGAGACCCGCGTGGCGATGACCGAGGTCGACGCGTTCGTCTGGCACTGCTACCTGCCGTCCGTCCAGCCCGGGCAGCGGTACGGCTACCGCGTCCACGGCACCTACGACCCGGAGCGCGGGCTGCGCTGCAACCGGCGCAAGCTGCTGCTCGACCCGTACGCCAAGGCGACCGTCGGCGACATCGACTGGGATGCGTCGCTGTTCGGCTACGAATTCGGCGACCCCGACTCGCAGAACGACGACGACTCCGGAGCCCACATGATGCTCGGGGTCGTCATCAACCCCTTCTTCGACTGGGAGGGTGACCGCCGCCCGAACACGCCGTACGTCCAGTCGCTGATCTACGAGGCCCACGTCAAAGGTCTCACCGAGCTGCATCCCGACGTCCCCGAGAGCGAGCGAGGGACGTACGCCGGCCTCGCGCACCCCTCGGTCATCGCGCACCTGACGCGCCTGGGCGTGACCGCGATCGAGCTGATGCCGGTGCACCAGTTCGTGCAGGACAGCACGCTGCTCGACCAGGGCCTGCGCAACTACTGGGGCTACAACACCCTGGGCTTCCTCGCACCGCACGCGGACTACGCGGCCGCCGGCCAGCTCGGCCAGCAGGTGCAGGAGTTCAAGTCGATGGTCCGGGCGATGCACGCGGCCGGCATCGAGGTGATCCTCGACGTCGTCTACAACCACACGGCGGAAGGCAACCACCTCGGACCGACCTTGAGCTTCAAGGGTCTCGACAACCCGGCGTACTACCGACTGGTCGAGGACGACCTGCGCTACTACATGGACTACACCGGCACGGGTAACAGCCTCAACGTCCGCCACCCCCACTCGCTGCAGCTGATCATGGACTCGCTGCGCTACTGGGTGATCGAGATGCACGTCGACGGCTTCCGCTTCGACCTCGCGTCCGCGCTGGCGCGCGAGTTCTACGACGTCGACCGGCTCTCGACGTTCTTCGAGCTCGTGCAGCAGGACCCGGTCGTCAGCCAGGTGAAGCTGATCGCGGAGCCGTGGGACGTCGGGCCCGGCGGCTACCAGGTCGGCGGCTTCCCACCGCAGTGGACCGAGTGGAACGGCAAGTTCCGCGACACCGTCCGCGACTTCTGGCGCGGTGAGCCATCGCTCGGCGAGTTCGCGAGCCGGCTGTCCGGGTCGAGCGACCTCTACGAGCAGTCCGGGCGCCGGCCGGTCGCCTCGATCAACTTCGTCACCGCGCACGACGGCTTCACCCTGCGCGACCTGGTCTCCTACAACGACAAGCACAACGACGCGAACGGCGAGGACAACAACGACGGCGAGAGCCACAACCGCTCGTGGAACCACGGTGTGGAGGGTCCGACCGACGACCCGGAGGTCCTCGCCCTGCGGGCGAAGCAGCAGCGCAACTTCATCACCACGCTCCTGCTCAGCCAGGGCGTGCCGATGCTGCTGCACGGCGACGAGGGCGGACGCACCCAGCAGGGCAACAACAACACCTATGCCCAGGACGGGCCGATCTCGTGGGTGCACTGGGACGAGGTCGACGAGCCGCTGGTCGAGTTCACGGCTCGCGTGGCCCAGCTACGCCGCGAGCACACGACGTTCCGCCGCCGCCGCTTCTTCACCGGGACGACGGTGCGCACCGGCAGCGGAGAGGGCGAGCGGCTCAACGACATCGTCTGGCT
Organism: uncultured Actinomycetota bacterium; assembly: GCA_963759515.1. GTDB lineage: Bacteria > Actinomycetota > Actinomycetes > Propionibacteriales > Nocardioidaceae > Nocardioides. The sequence continues at coordinate 483,433 of CAVWZR010000022.1, forward strand.
GCACCTCGACGGCCGGCCGATGGAGGCCGACGACTGGAGCGCGCCGGACGCGCGTTCGATCGGGATGTACCTCAACGGCCACGGCATCCAGAGCCCCGACAGCCGCGGCCAGCACGTCGAGGACGACCACTTCCTGCTGTACTTCAACGCGGCCGCGGACGACGTGCAGCTGACGCTGCCGCCCGAGGAGTACGCCGCAGCCTGGGACGTCGTCATCGACACCGGCGAGGTGCGCCGCCGCAGCGGTCCGGTCCGAGCCGGAGTCCGGACGAAGGTCGCCGGACGTAGCGTGCTCGTGCTGCGCGAGCACAGCACGCCGACGGCCGCCCCCGAGTCCTCGGCCGCCGCATCGGTCGCCGCACAGGAGCAGAGTGCGGCCCAGAACGCGGCACAGAACGGACAAGCGGGTACGACCTGACCATGCGGGTCCCGACCAGCACGTACCGACTCCAGGTCAACGCGCGCTTCACCCTCCAGGACGCGGCCGCGACGCTGCCCTACCTGCACGACCTCGGCGTCGACTGGGTCTACCTGTCGCCCCTGCTGAAGGCCGAGCCCGGGAGCGACCACGGGTACGACGTGGTCGACCACGCAGTCGTCGACCCGGACCGCGGCGGCTCCGAGGGTCTCGCTGCCCTGTCCGCCGCGGCGAAGCGGCTGGGGATGGGGGTCCTCGTCGACATCGTGCCCAACCACGTCGGGGTCGCGACGCCACGGGAGAACGCGTGGTGGTGGGACCTGCTCCTCCTCGGTCGCGAGTCCACGCACGCCGAAGGCTTCGACGTCGACTGGGACGCCGGCGGAGGACGCATCCGGATCCCGGTGCTCGGTGACGACGGTCCCGCAGGCGTGGAGGTCGACGCCGACGAAGGTGTCGTGCGCTACCACGACCACGTCTTTCCCCTCGCTCCCGGCACCTCGAGGCACGATGAGCAGCACTACGAGCTCGTGCACTGGACCGACGCCGATCACGGTCTCAACTACCGGCGCTTCTTCGCCGTCAACACCCTGGCCGGAGTGCGGGTCGAGGATCGACGGGTCTTCGACGAGTCCCACGCCGAGATCCAGCGCTGGTTCGACGAGGGGCTCGTCGACGGACTGCGCGTCGACCACCCCGACGGCCTGCGCGACCCCGCGGCGTACCTCGACGACCTGAGCGAGCTGACGGGTGGTGCCTACGTGGTCGTGGAGAAGATCCTCGAGCCCGGTGAGAGCTTGTCGCCGTCCTGGGCGACCGCCGGGACCACCGGGTACGACGCCCTCGGCATCGTCGACCGCGTCCTCACCGACCCGGACGGACAAGCTCCCCTGACCGCTCTGGAGACCCGCTTGCGGGGTACGCCGCTCGACTTCCACGAGCTGGTCCACGACACCAAGCGCGGCGTCGCCGACGGGATCCTGGGCTCCGAGATCCGGCGGGTAGCGCGCGAGGTTGTCGCGGCGGGTGGTTTCGAGACAGGCGCCAGCGCGCCTTCCTCGACCACCGATGCGCCGGTGGTTGAGGAGCGAGCTCTGCGAGCGTCTCGAAACCACCCGGCTGAAGACCACCTCGTCGACGCGATCGCGGAGCTGGCGGCGTGCTTCCCGGTGTACCGCTCCTACCTTCCCGACGGACGCGCCCATCTGGACGCGGCGTTCGCCGAGGCACGTCGCCGGCGTCCCGACCTCGTCGCGACGTTCGCCGACCTCGAGCGGGTGCTGGGTGACCCGAGCCATCCCGCCGCGCTGCGGTTCCAGCAGACGACCGGGGCGGTGATGGCCAAGGGGGTCGAGGACTGCGCGTTCTACCGCGCCTCACGGCTGAGCTCGCTCACCGAGGTCGGCGGGGACCCGAGCGAGTGGTCGCTGACCGTCGAGGCCTTCCACGCGGCCATGGCCACGCGTCAGTCGTCGTGGCCGCAGGCGATGACCACGACCTCGACCCACGACACGAAGCGTGGCGAGGACGTCCGGGCGCGCATCGCCGTACTCGCCGAGATCCCCGACGTCTGGGCAGACGCGCTCACGACACTGGAGACGCTGACGCCACTCCCCGATCGATCCTTCGGAAACCTCCTCTGGCAGTCCGTGCTCGGCGCCTGGCCGGCGTCGCGCGAGCGCGTGCACGCCTACGCCGAGAAGGCGATGCGCGAGGCCGGCGACCGGACCACGTGGACGACACCCGACGTCGCGTACGAACGATCGGTGCACGCCGCGGTCGACGCGGCGTTCGACAACCCCGCCGTGACGGCGATCCTCGACGGTCTGCTCGAGCAGGTCGCCGCGCCGGGGTGGAGCAACGCGGTCGCGACCAAGGCGATCGCGCTGACGATGCCCGGTGTGCCGGACGTCTATCAGGGCAGTGAGCTGTGGGAGCAGTCCCTGGTGGATCCCGACAACCGACGGCCGGTGGACTTCGGTGCGCGTCGCCACGTGCTCACCCGCGTGCTCGCGGGCGAGCGGCCCGTGCTCACCCCCCGCCTCGACGACCCCGGACACGCCAAGCTGCTGGTGACCCAGGTGGCGCTGACCGTGCGCCGGAACCAGCCACACCGGTTCACGACGTACGTCCCGGTCGAGGCTCGCGGTCCAGCGGCAGATCACGTCGTGGCGTTCGACCGCGGCGGCGCCCTCACGGTCGCCACCCGGTTGCCGGTACGCCTGGCCGAGCGCGGCTGGTCCGACACGCGGCTGTTCCTTCCCGAGGGCGCGTGGGCGGACCTGCTGACCGGACGTGAGTACGCCGGTGAAGCGCCGCTGCACGACGTGCTGGCCGACTACCCGGTCGCGTTGCTCATCGGGGAGGACTCGTGAGCTTCTGGACCCACGGCCGCGCGCCGTTCTCCGTGTGGGCGCCGGCCCGGCAGCGCGTGCGGCTCGTCGTGGACGGCGATGGCGGCGGCATCATGGAGATGGTCCCGAGCGGCGACGGCTGGTGGGAGCCCGCGCCCGGCGAGCGCGAGCACGTGGCCCGCATCCTCGAGGCTTTCCACCAGGTCGACTACGGCTTCGTGCTCGACGGCGACGGGCGCGACTACCCGGATCCCCGCTCGCGGCAGCAGTACGACGTCCACGGCATGTCACGGCTCTACGACCCGACGACGTTCGCGTGGACCGACCAGTCGTGGACCGGACGCCAGCTCGCCGGCTCGGTGGTCTACGAGCTGCACGTCGGCACGTTCACGCCGAGCGGCACGTTGGAGGCGGCGATCGGCAGGCTCGACCACCTGCGCTCGATCGGCGTGGACCTGGTGGAGCTGATGCCGGTCAACGCGTTCGACGGCACCCGCAACTGGGGCTACGACGGTGTCGACTGGTTCGCGGTGAGCCAGATGTACGGCGGCCCATCGGCGTACCAGGCCTTCGTGGACGCGTGCCACGCCGCCGGTCTCGGTGTCGTGCAGGACGTCGTCTACAACCACCTCGGTCCGTCGGGGAACTACCTGCCGCTCTTCGGGCCCTACCTCAAGCAGGGACGCAACACCTGGGGCGACCTGGTCAACCTCGACGGCGAGGGGTCGGCCGAGGTACGCCGCTTCATCCTCGACAACGTGCACATGTGGTTCGCGGACTACCACGTCGACGCGCTCCGGCTGGACGCCGTGCACGCGCTGTCGGACTCCTCGCCGCGGCACATCCTCGAGGAGATGGCGGTCGAGACGGCGGCGTTGTCGGCGCACCTCGGCCGGCCCCTGACGTTGATCGCGGAGTCGGACCTGAACGACGCCCGGCTCGTCACGCCGCGCGAGGGCGGTGGCTACGGACTGGACGCGCAATGGAGCGACGACTTCCACCACGCACTGCACGTGGCGCTGACCGGGGAGACCACCGGCTACTACGCCGACTTCGAGCCGCTGTCGGCGCTCGCCAAGGTGTGCGAGCGAGGCTTCTTCCACGACGGCACCTGGTCGTCGTTCCGCGAGCGGGACCACGGTGTCCCGATCGACACCGAGCACCTGCCGACGTGGCGGCTGGTCGTGTGCAGCCAGAACCACGACCAGATCGGCAACCGTGCCCGCGGCGACCGGCTCACCGAGCACCTCGACGACGACCAGCTCGCGTGCGCGGCGCTGCTCACGCTGTGCGGGCCGTTCACACCGATGCTGTTCATGGGCGAGGAGTACGCCGCGTCGACGCCGTTCCAGTTCTTCACCGCGCACGAGGACCGAGAGCTCGGTCGAGTGACGGCCGAGGGGCGGATCGAGGAGTTCGCGCGGATGGGGTGGGACCCGTCGGACGTGCCCGACCCGCAGGACCCGGAGACCTTCGAGCGGTCGAAGCTCGACTGGTCGGAGCTGTCGGAGGGCCGGCACGCGGTCGTCCTCGACGTCTACCGCCGCCTGGCCACCCTCCGTCGGTCGCTGCCCGAGCTGACCGACCCGGCGTTCTCGTCCCTGTCGGCCACGGTCGACGAGGACACCCGGGTGTTCTCGCTGCGGCGCGGTGACCTGTTGATCGCGGTCAACTTCTCCGACGCCGAGGTGACGCTCCCGGAGACCGGTGAGCTGTTGTTCACCACGCCCACGGCAGCCTCCTGCGGCTCGGCCGGCCTCACCCTGCCGGCGCATGCCGGGGCACTCGTGCGCACGTCGCCCTAGGGTGTCGGCGTGGAACGCCTGGAGACGGCCGATCTGGTGCTGCGTCCACCGGCAGAAGAGGACGCGCCGGAGGCGTACGAGCTGCTCAACGACCCCGACGTCAAGCTCTGGAACCCCGGTCGTGAGTGCCCCGACCTCGAGACGGCGGTGGCGTGGTGTCGCGACGGCGCCGACTGGTCGGACGGCACCCACGCGACGTTCCACGCGGTCGACCCGGAGACCGGGAAGATGGTCGGGAACGTCAGCCTCTTCGGCTTCGACCACGACGACCGGGTCGCGAAGATCGGCTACCGGGTGATGCCGACCGCGCGTGGCCGGGGCGTCGCTCGCCAGATGGTCGACGCGGTGACCCGGTGGGCCTTCGAGTCGCGGGGTCTGATGCGCGTCCAGCTCGAGCACTCCGTCCACAACCCTGCGTCCTGTCGCGTCGCCGAGGCGGCCGGCTTCGTCCTCGAGGGCACCGCCCGTTCGGCGTACGCCGTTCCGGGCACCGAGGACCGCGACGACGCCCACATCCACGGTCGGCTTCCCACGGACCCCGGCCTGTGACACCCCCGGAACCGGAGGGGAGCTCCCTGGTCGCGCTCCGTCCGCCGGTCGGCGTGACGGTGCTGACCTACGACGACGGCCCGACGCCTGACGTCACCGACCGTCTGCTGCCGGTGTTGGCCGAAGCCGGCGCGACCGCGACGTTCTTCGTCCTGCTGACGCGGGTGCGCGCGAGCCCCGGGCTGTTCCGGGAGGTGCAGGCCGCCGGGCACGAGATCGCTCTGCACGGTCCGGACCACCTTCGCCTCACCTCCCTGCCACCGGGCGCCCACGCCACTCGCTTCCGCGAGGCCAAGGCCGAGCTCGAGGACCTGGCCGGCGCCGCCGTCCGATGGTCGCGGCCGCCGTACGGCGCGCAGGACGTCGCTTCATGGCGTGCCGCCCGCGACGCCGGACTCCAACCCGTGCTGTGGAGCAGCTCCTGTCTCGACTGGGAGACCCATCCACACGAGGACTACCTCGCCGAGCTGCGCGCCACCGACCCCGCGGGGGCGATCGTCCTCTTGCACGACGGGTTCGCCGACGAGCGAGACGGCGTCGACGACGGCCCGGCTCCGTCCCTCGACCGGATCGCGCTCACCCGGGCGGTGCTGGACGAGATCGCGGCAGCCGAGCTCGCGCCCAGCAGCCTCGAAGCCGGGCTCGATCTGGCGGAGCCGGTCTACCGCCCATGGCTCGACGGCCTCGCCGAACCCTCCTGACCCCTGTGGCACCTGTAGCTCAATGAGCACGGGTGTGCTCATTGAGCCAGTGGAGGATCGGTCGTCGGGCTTGAGCAGGGTGAGAAAGGTACCCGAGGCATCGATGAGCGTGCCCGCGATCAGGAAGAGGGCGGCTGCGGCCATCAAGGGCCATGCGGTACGACGTTCCCCAGCGCTCATGCGGAACATCGTCCGTCACGGACGAGCTGCGCTACCTCAAGGAGCACAGGTGTGCTCGGTGAGCCAGTGCTCATGGATCCAGTGCCCATCGAGCCAGTGCCCATCGAGCCGGTGCTCAGGTGACCGCGTCGGGCTCGACGTCCGAGTGGTGCTCGACCGCTGCCGGCTCCTGGGCCTCGACGACCCGCGTCGGCATCAGGAAGCCCACCACGAGCAGCGCCAGGGTGATGAACACCGTGACGAGGTACACGTCGTTGATCGCCGGCTCGAGGATCCCCGCGGAGAGGTGCTCGATGTTCGGGTCGCTGCTCCCGGAGTGGCTGCTCACATAGCTGTTGACCACCGCGCCGAACATGGCCACGCCGACGGCGCTGCCCACCGAGCGCGCGAACATGTTCGCACTCGTGGCGACGCCGCGGCTCGACCACGACACAGCCGTCTGCGCGGCGACGACGCCCGGGCTCGCGACGTACCCGAAGCCGAGTCCCATCACGAAGCAGGCGAACGCGAGGTACCAGACGGAGCTGTCGGCATCGACGCTGAGCAGGATCAGGGCCCCGACCACCGAGAAGAACGCACCGATGGACAGCGTCGCCCGGAACCCGATCGTGAGGTACAGCCGGCCAGCCGTCGACGCCGCGATCGGCCAGCCGATCGTCATCGCCGCCAGTGCAAGCCCCGCCACGAGCGCCCCGGTGCCGAGCACGCGCTGGGCGTAGAGCGGGACGTACGACGACAACCCCATCAGCAGGATGCCGACGACCAGTGAGCCGGCGTTGGTGACGTTGAGGACGCGCATCCGGAAGATCCACAGCGGGAGGATCGGCTCGGACGCCACTCGCTCGACCAGGACGAACCCGACCAGCAGGAGAACCGACCCGATGAACAGCACGATGCTCACCAGCGAGTCCCACTCCCACTCGACGCCACCCTCGAGGAGAGCGAGCAGCAGGAGCGTGCCGCCGACGCCGAGCAACGACGAGCCGAGGTAGTCGATGCGATGGCGGCGCCGCTCGACCTTCTCCTGGAAGCGTCGCCACAGCACCCAGGCAGCCGCCGCGCCGAGGGGCAGGTTGACGAAGAAGATCCAGCGCCAGCCGATCGTGTCGGAGAAGACACCGCCCAGCGTCGGCCCGACGAGGGCGGCGATCGCCCAGACGCTGGCCATGTAGCCCTGGACCGTCGCGCGCTCCTGCAACGTGTAGATGTCGCCGATGATCGTCATCCCGATCGGGCCGATGGCGCCGGCGCCGAGCCCCTGGACCAGCCGGAAGATGATCAGTGAGGTCATCCCCCACGCGATCCCACAGAGCAGCGACCCCACCATGAACAGGCCGACGCCGATCAGCATCAGCGGCTTCCGGCCGTACAGATCCGACAGCTTGCCGTAGAGCGGCACCGAGATCGCCTGCGCCAGCAGGTAGATCGAGAACAGCCACGGGAACGACGTGAAGCCGCCGAGGTCGGAGACGACGGACGGCACAGCCGTGGCCAGGATCGTCGAGTCGATCGCGACCAGACCGACGCTGAGCATGACCGCCAGGAGGATCGGTCCACGCTCGCTGCGCAGGCCCACCTCGGCCCGCGACGCCCGAGTGCTCGATGAGGTCGTCACGTGTCGGCAACCTACGCCCCGACGCTGACATTCCCACTGCGCCGGTGGTTGAGGAGCGAGCGCAGCGAGCACTGCGCCGGTGGTTGAGGAGCGAGCGCAGCGAGCGTCTCGAAACCACCACCTCGAGTGGTTTCGAGACCGGCGCCTGAACGCGCGCCTGCCCGACACGACCATCACGGCCACCACCACGGCCACCACGCTCGCGACCTGATCCGGGCGGACCTGACACCGAGCCTGCCCACGGACGACCCAGGACGGCCGGATGGATGTGCGGATCGAAGGCCTCCAGGTCCCGCGCGCGGACGGTACGGCGGCCGCCGTGGGCGCCGCCTTCATCGCCGGCGCCGTGAGCTGACCTGCGGATCCCCAGGCAACCCGGTCTGCGGTTCACGTCCGTCGAAGCGACCCTGCGCCCTCCTGATCAGCAGTAGCGTCAGGACAACGGGGAGGGCGCCATGCGCTTCAGGTCTCGCACCGCGGCCGCAGGCCGGGTCTACGCCGTGACCGGCACGAACACGGTGTCGTTCGCGATCGTGGCGAGCGACCTCACCAAGACCGGTCTGCTGGGGTTCGCCGTACGCCGCTACGACCTGGCCGCCGGGACCGACGAGTGGATGGCCGGCTTCAAGGTGTTCCGCACCCTGGTGCCGAACCCGCTGCCCGGTCAGCACGTCAGCACCTACGACCAACCGGTCCAGAGCTTCGTGTGGGACGACTTCACCTGCCAGCCGGGCAGCCGGTACCGCTACGTGTTCCACCCGCTCAGCGGCACGCCCGAGACGCTGGTCCGCTCCGGCACGCCGCTCACGCTGTCGGTCCGCACGGAGCCGGTGTACGGCGAGCGCCACGACGTGTTCTTCAACCGCGGGGTGGCGAGCAGCCAGTTCTACACCGAGCACTACGGCAACACGCCGATCGCCGAGCTCGACCCCGACCGGCAGCAGCAGGCACTCGGCTGGCTCAGCCGCGACCTCGACGACGCACTGCTGCGGTTCATCGGCCAGACACAGCCGGGGGACACGTTGCTCGGCTGCTTCTACGAGTTCACCTACGAGCCCGCAGCCACGGCGCTGAAGGCCGCCATCGATCGTGGCGTCGGCGTCCAGCTGATCGTCGACGGCAAGGAGAACGGGTCGGCGACCGAGGCGGCGTACCCCCGCGAGGAGAACCTCGCGACGCTCGCCGCGGTCGGGATCACGGACGCGAACTACCGGTTGCGCGAGGCACGGAAGTCGGCCATCGCCCACAACAAGTTCATGGTGCGCGTGCCGGCCGGATCGACGCCCACCGAGGTCTGGACCGGCTCCACCAACCTCACCCTCGGCGGCATCGCCGGGCAGACGAACGTCGGACACTGGGTGCGCGACGGCGCGACCGCGCTGGCCTTCCTCGGCTACTGGAACCTGCTCGCCGGCGACCCGGGCGGCCGGTCCGACGACACCCGGTCCGACGTCCTCGCCAAGAACAAGGCGTTGCGCGACGCCGTCGAGCAGCTGTCACCCGTGCCGGCCGACCTGCGCAGCCTGCCGCTCGGAGTGACACCCGTCTTCAGCCCACGACGTACGACGGCCGTCCTCGACTCCTACGAGGTGCTGCTCGACACCGCGACCCGCGAGGGCTGCATCACGTTCGCGTTCGGCGTCGGCGCGGGCTTCAAAGAGCTCCTCAAGGACAACACGACACAGAACGCGATCGTCTTCATGCTGCTCGAGTCGCGCGACCGACCGAACCCCGACGACCCGTCGGCGTTCGTCCGGATCAACGCGAGCAACAACGTCTACCAGGCCTGGGGATCGTTCCTCGAGAACCCCGTCTACCAGTGGGCCGCCGAGACGAATGCCGGCCTGCTCGGTCTCAACCATCACGTCAGCTACGTGCACTCGAAGTTCCTGCTGATCGACCCGCTCGGACCCGACCCGATCGTGGTCACCGGCTCCGCGAACTTCAGCCAGGCCTCGACCATGGAGAACGACGAGAACATGATCGTGGTCCGTGGCGACCGGCGTACGGCCGACATCTACCTCACGGAGTTCAACCGGATCTTCAACCACTACTACTTCCGGAGCGTCACCGAGGCCACCGCCGGCGAGCCGCAGTCGGTGCTCGACGCCAGCCTGTTCCTGGCCGAGGACGACACCTGGCAGCAGAAGTACGTTCCCGGTTCGCTGCGGGCCAAGCGCCTCGCCCTCTACGAGTCGATGGCGGGTTTCACCCGGGCGTGATCGAGGGGCGACCCTCGGCCCGCGAGTACTCCGCCGGTCCGAAGACGACGAGCACGGCGAAGTCCTCGACGATGTCGACGAAACGATGCTCCTCGCCGGCCGGGACGAACGCGACGTCGCCCGGCCCGAGCTCCGCGGATGCGTCGGGGGTCCACAACGTCGCTCGACCCCGCGTGACGACGTAGATCTCGTCCTCGGTGTGCGGCGACTGGGGATCCGTGCCACCCGCGGGCAGGGAGTAGGTGCCGCAGCTCAGGTCCGGCACCTCGAGGTGTTCTTGCCAGTCGGTGGCCGTGGTCGCGACATAGCTCCCGGCCCCGGCGAGAATCTGCATGCACGCCATCGTAGGGAGCCCGGACTCGTGCCCCGGCGCGACCAGAAGGAGAACAGGCATGTCGGACGACCAGGCGGTGCCGGCGACGACCGGCGTCACGGAGCAGCTGTTGTCCACCATCGACCTCGGCCGCGAGTTCGAGGGCCTGGACGGCCTCCAGCTCCGGATGCGCCTGGTGACCATCGAACCGGGAGGCGTGCTCGGGCCGGTGCACGACCACGTCGGCAGGCCCGGGACCGTCTACGTCCTCGAGGGCACCGTCACCGACCACCGGGACGGGATCGCAACCGAGTACGCCGCCGGTCTCGGCTGGCCGGAGGACCACACGACCGTGCACTGGCTGGAGAACCGAGGCACCGTGCCCGCGCGGGAGATCTCGGTCGACGTACGCCGGATCCCGTCGTAGCGGGCTCCGAGTCCGGCGGGTGGATGGTGACCTAAGTTGTGTTCGCATGAGCGAGGTCACGATCGTCCACGCGGTGGGTGACCCTGTCCGAAGAGGCCGGACCATCGGCAAGGCGCTGGCTGACGGCCATGCCCGGTCGGTCGACTTCATGCATCGGTACACCCGCCGACACGGTCTCGCCGACGATGACCTCGCACTGCTGCTCGCCCCCTACCTGGCCGTGGCTCGGCGGACGGTGCCGCGCCTGATCGCTCAGCTGGAGGGAATCGCCGCGGGGAGCCGACTGCCGTTCATGGACGTCTTCGCGGTGAACGCGTTCGAAGAGCTCTCTGCAGTCCTTGAGCTTTCCGTGCCGCCGCCGAACGGCGTCACCCTCTCGCCGGCACCACCACCCGCGCCGGTCGAGCGCTGCACCGACCTGGTGCTTCACCTCGCCGGCACGACGATCCTGGCTCACAACGAGCAGTGGTACGCCGGCGACGACGGCGGAGTCGCAGTGATCGTCGAGCATCCCGACTCCGACGACGAGATAGCGACCGTGGCGCCGGCCGCAGTCGGCACCCTTCCCCTCGTCGGTATGAATGCGCGCGGTGGCGCCCTGGGGCTGATGTCACTGTCGGCCAGCGACGAGAGGGTCGGGGTTCCGCGCGCATTGCTCGGACGAGACGGCGTGGAGGCCGTCGACAGAGCAGACGCGCGACGTCGCGCGACTCGGCCGGACCGGGCCGGCGGATACAGCTACATGTATGCGTTCCGTGGCGGCGACTCGTTCACGCTCGAGGTGACCGCGACCCGCGACGCACTGGTGGAGGGTGCCGTACACACCAACCATGCGCTCGACCACACGATCGCCGAGATCGCCGAGGCGCCGTCGCCCGGCAGCCTGTCGCGGCATGCCCGCGCCAGCTCGCTGGTGGCCGGTCCGCTGCGAACGCCTTCGGAGGTGATGCGCATCCTCGGTGATCACGGCGCCGAAGGACAAGACATCTGCGTCCACCCCGACCCGGCCCTCGGCGACGAGGGCTCTGCGATCCAGTTCGCGATGGTGTGCGACGTCGAGGCCGCCGTGATGTGGCTGGCCACGGGGCAGCCGTGTCAGACGCCCTTTCAGGAGCTCAGGCTGGCCGACCTCTGGTGAGGCGCGTTCTCGCCGCCCTCCGCGGGTGCGAGAAGTGCGCCCACGCACGTCCCGATCAGTAGTACCAGGGGAAGGGCGACCAGTCGGGCTCGCGCTTCTCGAGGAACTGGTCGCGTCCCTCCTGGGCCTCGTCGGTCAGGTACGCCAACCGGGTGGCCTCTCCGGCGAACAGCTGCTGGCCGACGAGCCCGTCGTCGATCAGGTTGAAGGAGTACTTCAGCATCCGCTGGGCGGTCGGGCTCTTGCCGTTGACGAGGCGACCCCACTCGAGGCCGGTCGCCTCGAGCTCCGCGTGCGGGACGGCGCGGTTGACGGTGCCCATGCGGACGCCGTCGGCCGCGGAGTACTCCTGGCCGAGGAAGAAGATCTCGCGGGCGAACTTCTGGCCGACCTGACGGGCGAGGTACGCCGACCCGAAGCCGCCGTCGAACGAGCCGACGTCGGCGTCGGTCTGCTTGAACCGCGCATGCTCCTGGCTGGCGATCGTCAGGTCGCACACGACGTGGAGCGAGTGACCACCGCCGGCGGTCCAACCCGGGACCAGGCAGACGACGACCTTCGGCATGAACCTGATCAGCCGCTGGCACTCGAGGATGTGGAGCCGGCCGAGCTTGGCGTGGTCGACCGACTCGGACGTCTCGCCGTCGGCGTACTGATAGCCCGTCCGCCCACGGATGCGCTGGTCACCGCCGGTGCAGAAGGCCCACTTGCCGTTCTTCTCACTCGGGCCGTTGCCGGTGAGGAGCAGGCAGCCCACGTCGCTCGACGCCCGCGCGTGCTCGAGGACCCGCAGCAGCTCGTCGACGGTGTGCGGGCGGAAGGCGTTGAGCACGTCGGGGCGGTCGAAGGCGACGCGGACCGTGCCGTGCTCCCTGGCCCGGTGGTACGTCAGGTCGGTGAGGTCGTCGAACCCCGGGACGGCGTCCCACTGCTCGGGGTCGAAGATCTCGCTCACGCCCTCGATCGCACTCATGGCGCGAACCTACTCGTCGGCGTCCTCACCAATTCACGGGAACTCGGCCTCTAGGCCGATCGTCTGAGGGGAGTTACGCTGCGTCCGCAAGGCGATCAGTGGGGGGATGCTGGTCTGCCTTCTCAACGGGGGGACCGTCGACGTGCGCAAATTGCTGTATTCAATCCTGCTCCTGGGTCTGCTGACCACAGGCTTCGGCGCGTGGGTGTCGAGCGCGCAGGCTGCCGACACCGGCAACCCGGCTCCACAGGTGGGCCGGATCGTCAGCGACGAGCCGGGCCAGAACGCACCGAACATCCTCGACGGCTCGGTCTTCTCCATCGCCAAGGTGGGCAACACGATCGTGGTCGGTGGGCTGTTCACCCAGGCGGAGAACCACGGCAGCTCCACGACGGTGACCCGCAACAACCTCCTGGCGTTCGACGCCACGACGGGCAAGCTGGTGACGGCCTTCGCCCCCAACCCGGCGGGCAAGGTCTGGAAGGTGCTTCCGGCCGCCGACGGCAAGTCGGTGTACGTCGCGGGAGAGTTCACGTCGGCTGCCGGGAAGTCGGTGCCCGGTCACGTGTTCAAGGTCAACGTGACCACCGGCGTGGTGGACCCGACCTTCGTCGCAGCGAAGGTCGACGGCAAGGTCCGCGACCTGGAGGTCGTCGGGAACCACCTGTTCGTCGCGGGCAAGTTCAGCCAGATCGGCGGCGTCGACCAGAAGGCGCTGGGCACGCTCTTTGCCGACACCGGCAAGCGCGACCCCTACGTCAACAACGTGTTCGCGGGCGTGCGCAACACCCTCCCGGCCGCGGTCACCGACGTTCTCCAGATCTCGGTCAACCCGCAGAACACCGAGCTGATGGCGGTGGGCAACTTCACCAGCATCGACGGCCAGACCCGCTGGCAGATCGCTCGCCTGGACATCGCGAACATCCCGAGCGGCACCAACTCGACAGTCCACTCGAGCCTGTCGCCCTGGTCGACGTCCCTCTACACCTCCGCGTGTGCCGCGCGGTTCGACACCTACATGACCGACGTCGAGTACGCGCCGGACGGGACCTTCTTCGTCGTGTCCACCACCGGCGCCTACGGCGGCGCCGCGGCCAGCAACGCCGGCACGTCGGGGTGCGACGTGGTCGCGCGGTTCGAGGACAACGCGACGCCGACGTCCACTCCGAGCTGGACGGCGTACACCGGGAGCGACACGACCTGGAACGTCGAGGTCACCGACCGTGTCGTCTATGCCGGCGGCCACCAGAAGTACCAGAACAATCCCGGCGGCAACAACACCGCCGGCCCTGGGGCGGTGAGCCGCGAGGGCATCGCCGCGCTCGACACGATCAACGGGATGCCGTACTCGTGGAACCCGACCCGCGCCCGCGGCGTCGGTGTGCAGGACATGTTGGCGACGGCCGACGGGCTCTACGTCGGCTCCGACACCGAGCTGATCGGCCACACGCCCGGCAACACCTTCCATCCGCGGATCGCGTTCCTCCCGCTCACCGGCGGCAAGGTGCTCCCACCGCTCCAGCCCACGACGCTGCCGGTCACCATCTACCGGGTCGCGTCCGGTGCCTCGCAGCTCACCACGCGCAGCTTCACCGGAACGACGGCGGGCACCGCCACGAACGCGCCCAACGGCCCGGGTTGGGCTACCGCCACCGGCGCCTTCATGGTCAACGGCCTGCTCTACAAGGTGAACTCGGACGGCACGGTCGCGAAGATGTCCTTCAACGGCAGCACCTACGGGTCCTCGTCGCCGGTGAACGCCGCGGATCTCCTGAGTCCCCAGACCGACTGGCACACCGATGCCAAGACGTTGACGAGCCTGTTCTACGCCAACGGACGGATCTACTACACCAAGTCGGGATCGAACGCCCTCTACCGTCGCGGCTTCGAGGTCGAGGACGACGTGGTCGGCCAGAACAGGTTCTCGACCACCACGAGCGGCATCAACTGGGCGAACGTGCGCGGCGCGTTCGTGGTCGGTACGAAGCTGTACTACGCCGACACCTCCGGCGCTCTGTTCTCGGCGACCTGGAGCCAGGCGGCGAACGCACCGGTCGCGGGGACCGTGACCCAGCTGAGCACAGCAGGTACGGGTTGGGCGTCGCGGGCGATGTTCGCCTACCAAGCCGGCTGACGCCGGCGAGCACGACCGGCGGAATGACCAGAGCAGGACCTTCGTTGAACCTTGCATGACACTCGAAGGCACCTACGCACCCAGCAAGCAGCAGTGGGTCCGCGACCAGGTCGCGGAGTTCGAGGCGTCCGACGGCGCTCGGGCCAACACGCTGCGCGACACCGGCTATCCGATCGTCGTCATCACGTCGATCGGGGCCAAGAGCGGACAGCTGCGGAAGAACCCCGTGATGCGCGTCGAGCGCGACGGGACGTACGTCGCGATCGCGTCCGTGGGTGGCTCACCGAAGAACCCCGAGTGGTACTTCAACTTCCTCGCCCACCCCGAGGTCGAGCTCCAGGACGGGCCGGACAAGCACACGTACGCCGTGCGGCTGGTGACCGGCGACGAGCGCACCGAGTGGTGGGACTACGCCGTCGCGACCTGGTCGACGTACGCGGAGTACCAGACGAGGACCGATCGCGAGATCCCGGTCTTCGTGCTCGAGCGCGTCGCCTGACCCCACGCGCCGGCTGACTAGGGCGTGCGTGCGATCGAGGCAGCCAACCCGACCAGATGGCCGAGCCGGGCGAGCTCGGAGTCGAGGAACTCCGGGCCTCCACGCCGTCCGATGACGACGACCCTGGCATGACCCAGTGGCGCGATCGCGACCAGGTCGTCGCCGATCGTCTGCCGGTCGAGACCGGATCCGGGCTTCAGCTCGATGGTGGTCGGGGCGCCCTCGCTCGCGTGCTCGATCGTGAAGCCGTCCTCGGTGATCGCGATCCGGGCGGCCCACTCGCAACGGAAGGCCACCGGCAACGCCGTGACCACGGTGTCGAGTGACGTCGCAGGGTGCGCGGTCAAGCGACTCCACCACTTCGAGGTCGGGGAAGAGGTTGCCGCCGGCGAGGTAGCGGCTGATCCACAGCACCTCGACACCGTCGACGGCGTTGCACGCGGACACCACCGAGTCGGGCATCGTGCCCGCGACCGTGTCGAGCAGGACGTCGTCGACGTCGGTGCCGTCGAGCCGCTTCTCGACGATCTCGATCGCCTCGATGTCGCCGCCCGCCTCGCCGATCGCCGTCGCCAGGCGTCCCAGCGAACCGGGCACGTTGGGCAGCGCGACCCTCAGCAGCAGCATGCCCCGACCCTAACCACGCCTCATGAACGGCCCGGGTGGTTTCCCGACTCGTGAGCAAGCCGGGCGGCGAGACCGCTCGCGCGCTGCACCCTCCGGCGTACCGCCTCGCGCACCGTCTCCTCCGACCCGATCACCCGCACGACCTGCCGGGCGCGGGTGATCGCGGTGTAGAAGAGCTCACGGGAGAGCAGCCGGGAGTCCGCGGGTGGCAGGAGCACGGTTACTTCGTCGACCTGGCTGCCCTGCGACTTGTGGATGGTCAAGGCGTGCATCGTGTCGACGTCGACCAGTCGAGTCGTCGCGAGGTCGCGCACGCCGTCCGATCCCGAGATCTTCGCTCGCAGCGCACCGTCACCCCGGCGTACGACGACACCCGTCTCGCCGTTGTAGACGCCGACTGCGTAGTCGTTGCTGGTCACGATCAGCGGCCGCCCGGCGTACCACAGCGGCCAGTGGTCACTGCCGGCCTCCTCGGCCAGCCAGGCCTCGGCCGCGAGGTTCCAGTGGGTCACGCCGAAGGGCCCTTCGCGATGGGCGCACAACAGCCGGTGTCGATCGAGCGCCTGGATCGCGGCCTCGGTGTCGCCGCGCTCGGCGGCCGCGCGTACGTCGCGCGCAGACGCCAACACGAGATCGCGGAGCAGTGCCTCGTGATCGCCTTCCTCCACGAACTCGATCGCGGGTACGCCGGACCGCAGCCGCTCGAGCACCTCGTCGACGCGCTCCTCGCGGACCGCTCGCGCCAGCGCTCCGATCTCGTCGCCGAAGCGGTGCGACGTCTCGAGCGTGACCACCGGCGATCGGGACTGCGACTCGTAGCCGCGCACCAGATCGCCCAGGACGGCGCCCGCGCCGACCGAGGTCAGCTGATGGGGGTCACCGACCAGGACCAGCCGGCAGTCGGCGCGCGTCGCCTCGAGCAGTCGCGCCATCATGGTCAGCTCGACCATCGACGACTCGTCGACCACGATCAGGTCGTACTTGAGGCGGTTGCCGCGGTCGTGCCGGAAGCGGGTCGCGTTGTCGGGCCGCCAACCGAGCAGCCGGTGCAGCGTCACCGCGTCCATGTCGCGGAGACGGCGCCGGTCGTCGTCGGAGAAGCGCGCATCCTTGGCCTCGTCCAGCACCGACTCCTGGAGCCGGGCCGCCGCCTTGCCCGTCGGCGCGGCCAGCGCGACCGAGAGCCGTCGGCCTTCGCCGGCCTGGTCGGCGAGGACGCAGATGAGCCCCGCGACTGTCGTCGTCTTGCCGGTGCCGGGGCCACCCGTGAGCACCGTCGTCCACGAACGAGCGGCCTGCTCCGCGGCCCCCCGTTGCTCGGTGTAGTCGCGCTGCGCCGGCCCCTGGCGCGCCGGCCGGCGGGAAGGCACGGTCGAGGGCGGCGCTAAGAGCGGGCTCGTCGACGATCGGTGCGGTCCGCCGCGCCCGCTCGCCGAGATCGGCGCAGACGGCGAGCTCGAGACGGTGGTAGCGATCGAGGTAGACCAGGCCCTCGTCGACCACGACCGCGCTCTCGGCGACGACGCGCGACGCGGCCACGGCGTCGCGCCACGGTCCCGGTTCGGGCCAGGGAAGGTCGGGTGCGATCTCGTGCGCGTGATCGAGGTCGAGACACACCGAGCCGTCGCGGACCGCGCGCACGGTCAGCGCCAAGGCCAGGACGACGTCGGGGTCACGCTCGTCGCAGATCGTCGCGATCCGCCGAGCGATCTGGAGATCGCCGGCGGTCAGCAGCCCTGCCTCGTTGTACGCCGCGAGCGCGGATCCGTCCGCCTCGGCGACGCGGTGGTCGTAGACGTCGACGGGCTCGAACAGCTCAGTCACCGGCCGCCACCAGCCCGTCGAGGAGGTCCGACAGCTCGGTCACGAGCGCCGCCGGCGGCCGCCACTCGAAGACACCGCACGGGTGTCCGTCGACACGAGGTGTCTCGGGCCCGCACATCCCGCGCAGGTAGAGATAGAGCACGCCCCCGAGATGGGCCTCCGGCTCGTAGTCGGAGACCCGCCAGCGAAGGAACCGGTGCAGCACGACGGCGTACAACAGCGCCTGGAGCGGGTAGTCGGAGTGGCCCATCGCGGCCCTGAGTCGCGACGGCGTGTAGTCGTCGGAGGTCAGGGTCGCGTCCTCGTGGCCCGCCGGGAGCACACCGAGCCAGTTGGTCTTGTAGTCGACCACGAGGTAGCGGTCGTCGACACGGAGCACCACGTCGATCGACCCGGTGAGGTAGCCCAGGAGATCCTGGCCGCCCAGGCCCGGTCGGTCGAGCTGCTCGGCGTACGGCAGCACCGGGTCACCCGGTGCGAGATGACGGCGAAGCACGTCGGCGACCTGCCCGAGCCGGACGTGGTCGGCGGCGTACCCCCGGACGTCGCCGCCGGCCAACGGGAGCTCGAAGTCGAGCTCGCACAGCCGGTCTCCGCGCGTGATCTGCCGCAGCGTGCGGTCGGCCGCCAGGGCGCCGAGCGGGCTGTCACACACCGAGACCAGGGCGTCGGTGAGCGCCTCGACATCGAGGTCGGGCACCGGCCACCACACCTGGTGCTCCATCACGCGCGCCGCGATCTCGGCCCGCAGGTCGCCGTCGTACGCCGGCGCCTCGGGGTCGGTGTGCTCGAGCACGGCGTGCACCAGCGAGCCGAACGTCGCGCCCACCGGCAGCTCCGCCATCGGCGAGACCACGGTCTCTGCGCCAACGCTCTCGGCGGTCTCGGCGGTCTCGGCGGTCGCGTCGGGATGGGTGACCGCCGGGTCCGCGACGATCGGGAGCACCTCGTCGTCGCGCGGTGGGTTCTCCGGCTCGCTGGTGACGGTGGCGAGCGACTCGACGGGTGCGTCGTACGCCGCCAGCGCGGAGTACGACGTGCGCCGCCACGCGGTGTCCACCTCGCGCTCGAACGTACGCACGGACAGGGGCGCATCGTCGGCCGGCAGGCGAGCGGGTGCGGACGACGCCGGCTCAGCCGGCTCGACGACCAAACCGCCGGCCGTGGCCCACCGGGCGAACGTCTCGGCGGCGACGTCGTCGGACGGGGTCGTGACCGTCGGGGGGACGGCCGACACCGCCGGCGTGCGGCCGAGCAGCAGTCGCTGAAGTGGCGAGGCGACCGCGTTGCGACTGGGTGCCCACCACGTCACGACCTGCGACTTGGCGCGGGTCATCGCGACGTACAGCAGGCGCAGGCGCTCGCCCCGCTCCTCGTCGCGCCAGCGCCGCGCGTGGTCGTCCCAGTCGGGTCCGGAGCCCGCGACATCACGACACCGCCTGCCGGAGTCGTCGTGGTAGAGCGGCTGCCTCGGCTCGCCCTCCCACTGGTCGGCGAGGGTCGGCAGATACACCACGGGGTACTCCAGGCCCTTGCTCGCGTGGATCGTCACCAGCTGGACCGCGGCCGCATCGCTGTCGAGACGACGGGTGCGCTCGATCCCGCGGTGGTCGCGGGCGTCGGCAATCTGGCGGCGTAGCCATCCCAGCAGCCCGATCGGTCCCAGGGCCTCGCGAAGGCCGACCTCGTGGAGGACCTCGCAGATGTGCGCCAGGTCGGTGAGCTGCCGTTCGCCGGCGACCTCGGCGAGCAAGCGCGCGCCGAGACCGCGCTCGGTGGCGGCCTCGAGCACGGCGGCCACGCCGCGGACCGCGAGAACCGCTGCCCAGTCGCGCAGCAGCTCGGCGAGCTCGTCGGTGAACGCGTCGCCTCCCTCGTCCAACGCCCGTGCCGAGACGCCGACCAGGCTGGTGAGCGCGGCCGCCCTGACGCGCGCGGTGCGGTGGGGCTGCTCGAGCGCCTCGAGGACGGCGAGCCACTCGACGGCGGCCGGCGTCGCGAAGACGCTCCCGCCACCGGCGATCACCGCCGGGATGTTCACGGCCGCGAGCGCCGAGCGCGCGGCGTCCAGATCGGCGTGACGCGACGCAATCACCGCGACATCGCGCGGCTCGAGCGGCGACCCGTCGAACGTCGCCCGCGACGCCAGGAGGGCGCGCACGTCGCAGGCGAGGTCGCGTGCGATGTGGGGGCGCACGGCGGCAACGGTGAGCGGTCGGGTGCCACGCTGCCCGAACTGCTCCCGGGTCACCACGCGCAGCCGCACGGGCGCGTTCTCGGGGGCGCCACCCAGCCGGGACTCCCGGTGGTGTGCCGCCACCGGCCGCACCACGATCTCGGAGTCTCCGAGCTCGGCACCGCCGAGCAGGACGTCGAGGGCGTCGACCAGTGCCGCATCGGAGCGCCGGTTGACCGAGAGGGTGCGGCGGTCGGCGGCCGTGTCCGCCGCCTTGAGATAGCTGACGACGTCACCTCCCCGGAAGGCGTAGATCGCCTGCTTCGGGTCACCGATCAGGACCATCGTCGCGTGGTCGGAGAAGGCGCGGTCGAGTACCTGCCACTGGACCGGGTCGGTGTCCTGGAACTCGTCGACGAGGACATGGGTCCACCTCTGACGCATGCGCGCGCGGGCCGGCGCGTCGTCATCGAGCAGCGCGTCGGCGACCTGACTCAGGAGGTCGTCGTAGGACAGCAGCCCGAGCCGGCGCTTCCGGCGGTTCAGCTCGGCCCGCGCGGCTTCCGCGAAGGCGACGCGCATCCCCGCTGGGGTCTCCGGCGGCTGGTCGGTCGGCTCGACGCGGGCGCGTGGGTCGTCGGCGGCCGCTCGCGCGATGGCCAGCGCCTCGGACCGTGTGAACT
Organism: uncultured Actinomycetota bacterium; assembly: GCA_963759515.1. GTDB lineage: Bacteria > Actinomycetota > Actinomycetes > Propionibacteriales > Nocardioidaceae > Nocardioides. Next base: position 504,071 of record CAVWZR010000022.1, read on the forward strand.
CGGCGCCGTCGAGATAGGCGAACTTCCGCAGGTAGAGATCGTCGACCACCTCGGTCAGGACGTCGTCGAGGTCCTCGACCAGCTCTGCGCGGGAGTCCGAGTCACCGGCGACGCCCAGCGAGCCGAGCACCTCGGCGCAGAACTGGTGGGTCGTCGCGATCGTCGCGGCGTCGTACGACGCGAGGGCTGCCCGCACCCGACGATGACGGAGATCGAGCTCGGCCTCGTCGCCGTCCAGCAGCAGGTCGAGGAGGTCGTCCGTGCCGCGATGGGCGTCGGGGTCGGCGAGAGCTCTCTCGGCGTCCACCAGCTGGAGACGTACGCGCTCCCGGAGCTCGCGGCTGGCCATCCGGCCGAACGTGACGACCAGCAGCTGCTCGAGCCGGGCCTTGCCCTCGGCGACGTAGCGGGTCACCAGCGCGCCGATGGTCCAGGTCTTGCCGGTGCCGGCGCTCGCCTCCAGGAGCGTCGTGGTCGGACCCTCGGGCAAGGGCGCGGTGATCTCGAACGGCAGCAGGTCGGTCACAGTGGTCCTGCCTTCTCGTGCTCGAGAACCGGCTCCCAGATGCGCCAGGCAGCGGACGCGAGGCCCGCGTCGACGAGCCGCTGGAGCGGCGCCCGGTCGCCGTACACCTGCCGGTGTGCCGCCTCGTCGTCCTCGCCGGTGATGCCGAACCGGTTGTCCGGGTCGGTGACCCACTCGCGTGCCGCCGCCCGGTCGGGCGACAGATCGTCGCCCCGCAGCTCTCGCGCGTGCGCCTCGGCCCACGCGCACGCGGTCTTGACCGGGGCCGGCATCGGCATCGCCAGCCCGAGGTCGTGCATGGCCACCAGGTCGCGGAGGAGCTCGGGCGCCCGGTGGTCGAGCGGTCCGGACAATGCGCGGCCGGGGCCGGCCTTGCTACGGCCGATCGCGTGGCCGGTCCAGTGCTCGTCGGGGTACGTCGCGCTCAGGGCCAGCAGGTCGACCCACGTGGAGAGCCGTTGCCGAGGACCCAGCCTCGAGTAGCCCAGGCGCACGACGCGCTGGCCCCAGACGCCGGTGACCGTCCCCGTCAGGCGGCGGCCGTCACCCAGGTCGACGTCCACGTCGACGCTGCGCTCGGTGCCGCTGCGCACCTGTGCGGTCGCCACGTACAGCGCACCGGCCTCTTCCACGACCTCCCGCAGCGCGCCCTGCCCGAGGTTGCCGGGAGGGACGGTGCCGCGCAGCAGCTCGGCGGTGAACGTCGCCTCGGGCGGTTGACCCGCCAGCAGGTCACGCAGGATGCGGTCACCGATGCCCCACTTCTCCAGACCGTCCAGGTCGATCGGGATGGCATCACTGAGCTCCTCGGCCTCGAGCGGGGCCGAGACGTCGAGGCGCGACCGGAGGAACGTGCGGACCGGGTTCAGCAGGAAGGTCCTCAGGTCGTCGAGATTCACGTCTCCAGGAGCCCGCCGAGGAAGGGAACCCTCGAGGAACGGCGGACGTGGTCGCCGCTCCCCGCGCGCGGCGCCGGCCGCCGCGAGACCGGCGCGGTCGAAGCTGAACGGCCCCGGTACGCCGAGGGCACCCGGCGTGAGGTTGCGGGCGTCGTACGCCTGGAGGGGATGTCGCACGAGCACGCGATCGCGCATCGGCTCGGCCGAGACGGTGTCGAGACTGTCGAGGATCTCGCCGAGCGGCACGGCGGGCGGCACGCTGAGCCCCGTGTGCTCGTTCGCTCCGGTGTAGGTCACCACCAGCGTCTCGGTTGTCGCCATGATCGCGTCGAGCAGGAGTTGGCGGTCCTCGCTGCGCACGTCGCGTTCACCGGTCAGCGGGCGGCGTGCGAGCACGTCGTCACCGTCCACGAAGCCGGCTCGTGGGACGACGCCGTCGTCGAGCCCGACCAAGCACACGACCCGGTGGGGCACCGAGCGCATCGGCACCATCGTGCAGACGGTCAGGGTGCCGGTGCGGAAGTTGGCCCGCGTCGGCCGGCCGCCGAGCCGTGCGTCGAAGAGCGCACGTACGTCGGCGATCCGCAGGGATGCCGTGCCGCCGCCGGCGGACTGCTCGATGCGCGCGAGCTCGCGCTCGAACTGAGCGACCTGCCAGCCGTCCCGATCGGGCACGTCTCCGATGCGTCGGACGCCGACCCGGAGCGCCCCCATCCAGTCCCCGACGTCGTGGGCGTCCCGCAGTGAGCCCAGGCACTCACCCAGTCGGTCGGCGAACTCGGCCAGCCGCCCGGCCAGGTCGATGTCGCCGGAGGCCAGGTCGTCGAGCGGAAGAGCCGTGCCGATGTAGCGGTGGTCCTCCTCGGACATCGCGACGCCGAGCAGGATCCGGTCGAGCCCCGCCCGCCAGGTGTTGTGGGCGAAGCGGTCCATCGCGTATGCCGCGCGCTGGTCGGCGTCGAGGCCCCAGCGGATGCCAGCCGACGAGACCCACCGTGTGACGCGCGTCAGGTCGTCGTCGGTCAACCGGAACCGCGCGCGGACCGGTGGTGATCCCAGCAGGTCGAGCAGCTCGGTCGCCGTCACACGGCTCCCGGAGAGCTCGACGAGCCGCACGCCCAGGGCCAGGAGCGGGTTCACCGACGGCAGCGCACGGTCGGCCAGACGAACGCGCAGCTGGTGAGCCGGGTGACCTTCCTCCCCGACCACGTCGGCCAGCCCGAACCCCGCTGAGATCAGCGGCGCGAACGTCTCGACGTCGGGGCACATCACGACGATGTCGCGTGGCTCCAGGGTTGGATCGTCGTCGAGCAGCCCGACGAGCACCTCGCGCAGCACCTCGACCTGGCGGCTCGGCCCGTGACAGGCGTGCACCTGGACCGAGCGGTCGACCGATGCCGGCGTACGCCGCTCGAGCTCGGGCCGCGTCGGCAGTCGGTTCGCGGCGATGTCGGTCTGGAGCCACCCCAGCAGCGTGGCCGGCCTCGGTGGTGCCGGGAGGGCGTCGGCCACCTGCGGGCCGGCGGTGGACAGGAGCTGCTGGAGCTCGCGCCCGTCGCGCCCGAGCGCCGCGAGGAGAGGGTGTCCGGTCTGGTCGGCGGACCGGTCGGCTTCGCGCGGCGCCTGCCCGGGTGTGGCTGCGAGGGCCGACCACAGGTCGGGCGACGGATGAGGCAACCACGCGTGGACGTCTCGGTGACGGCCGATCGCCGCGAGCAGGTCGACCTCGGTCACCGACATCCGGGTGTGTCCGAACAGGGAGAGCCGCTCGGGCAGGTCGAAGGACTCGGGCTCGTCGGTGAGCCGTCGGACCGTCTCCGCATGCCGCTCGCCTGGTGGGGGGTCGTCGACGCGGGCACACACACCCCGCCACAGATGGGGCTGCCAGGCGAGGTCCGCATCGACGGCCGCGTCGTGCCCGTCGGTGTCGTGGCCCGCGGACCAGGCGGCCAGGAGGCTCGGCCGCTGGGCGGCGTACGACGCGAACAGCCGGGCGAGCCGCTGGGCGACCGTGAATCGTCGCCCGCGTCGGATCTCCTCCTGCTCCGCGTCCAGCCCGTGACCGAGGTGTCGCGCGACCGGCGCGCACCAGGGCTGGTCGAGCGACTCGTCGATGACCGCCAGCAGGGGCCAGACCAAGTGGTCGGGATGCCACGGGTCGTCACCGTCCTGCCCGAGAAGCAGTCCGACCAGCGAGCGCGGGCTGACGAAGCGGACACCGGCGCAGACGCCGTCGCCCTCTCGGGTCCCGCGACCCAGGCGGTGCGACAGCCGTTGGGAGAGCCACCGCTCGACGCCCTTCGCGGGCACCACGACCAGCTCCTGGGCGAAGGGATCGCCCGGCGGATGTGCCAGCAGCTCGGCCAACGCCTCGGCCAACACATCGGTGCGCTCGGCGCGATGGACGTGCAGACCCACGAGGCGACCCTATGCGTCGAGGCCGACACCGCGCCCGCGCGACGAACAGGCGCTCACACCACGACCCCCGCATCTCGGGAGTGCGGGGGTCGTGGCAGGAACGGGTTGCTGCTAGTACCAGCGTCGGCGCGTGCCGCCCACGGGTACGAAGTTCAACACCAGCCCGACGACGATCAGGATCAGGCCGATGAGCCACAGGATCGAGATCTTGGCGATCAAGCCGATGATCAGCAGGATCAGTCCGAGGATGACCATGCGGAACCACACCTCTCCTTCAGATAGACACGACTGGGACCCTGTCGCGGGGGAGGGACCCGGCGATACACCCCTTCGGGGGAGCCACGGGGGTACCCCTTCCCGCCTAAAGTGCGGGCCGTGGGTATCCGTCTCGCGATCGTCAACGACTACGAGGTCGTCGTGCACGGCCTCGCGTCGATGCTGCGCTCCTATCGCGACCGCGTCGAGGTCGTCGAGGTCGACGTCAACACCCACCCGGTGTCGGAGGTGGACATCGCGCTGTTCGACACCTTCGCCCAGAGCTTCCGCGACCGGGCGCGCATCGCCCGGCTCGTCAACGACCCCCGCATCGGCAAGGTCGTCGTCTACACCTGGAGCGCCGACGACCCGGCGGTCGGACAGGTGCGGCTGCCGGGCATCGCGGCGTACGTCAGCAAGCGGCTGCCGGCCGCCGACCTCGTCGAGACGCTCGAGCGGATCCATGCCGGCAACCCGGTGCGCCTGCAGGACTCCGGCCACGGCCCGTTGGTCGGCGGCGACTGGCCCGGGCGCGAGGAGGGCCTGACCGCTCGCGAGTCCGAGGTGCTCTCGCTGATCACCCAGGGGTACTCCAACAACGACATCGTCGAGACGACGATGCTCTCGATCAACTCCATCAAGTCCTACATCCGTTCGGCGTACCGCAAGATCGGCGTCACCTCGCGGTCGCGGGCGATCCTGTGGGGCATCGAGCACGGTTTCCAACCCGACCGCCTCCGCGCGAGCGGCGACGACCTGCCGGGGCGGTAGCCGAAAGAGGAGCGCACCGCGATGACTCCGCCACCCGACCAGCCGACGGGCGCCGACGACGACCAGCGGGACGAGTCGGAGAGCGAGCGACTCGACCGGAACTGGGACGAGCTGCTGCAGGAGCTCCGGATCACCCAGACCGGGCTTCAGCTGTTGTCCGGCTTCCTGCTGACCCTGCCGTTCACCCAGGCGTTCCCGTCGCTCGACGGGAGGCAGAAGGGCATCTATCTCACGCTCGTCGTCATCGCCGGTATCGCCGTCGGCGTGAACATGACCCCGATCATGCTCCACCGCCGCGTGTTCCGAGAGCGACGCAAGGACCGCGTGGTCGCGGTCGGGCACGCGATGATCCAGGTGGTGATGGGCGCCGTCGCCCTGCTGATCGTGGGCATGACCGTCTTGATCTTCTCCGTGGTGGCCGACTGGACCGCGGGCCTGGTCGCGGGCGCGGGCCTGGCTCTCGCGCTCGGGGTCCTCCTCGGCGTCGTCCCGACGCGCCTCGAGCGGCGCTGACGCGTGAGGCGCCATCGGTCCATCTAGCCTGCCCCCATGTCAGTCCTCTCCTGGGCGCGCGGCCGCACCGCGGCCGTCGTCGCCTCTGCCGTCGTCGTCACCGCCGGTCTCCAGCTCACCGAGGCACTCGGCGCTCCGCAGGCACCCCAGGACCCCGTCACCGTCACCCGCGAGGCACTGGCCGGCGCCGGGCAACCGCGCGGCGCCGTGCACCGCACGCTCGGGCTGTCACGGGTCACGGTCATGCCGGGTACGACGCTCGCCCTGCACCACCACCCGGGCACGCAGATCGGCTACATCGAGCGCGGCGTCCTGACCTACACGGTCGAGAAGGGGAGGGCCAGGCTGATGGCCGGCACCGGCGACGACCCGCGGCTGGTGCGCGTCATCCGGGCCGGTCAGACCGCGAAGGTGCGGCCCGGTCAGTGGCTGGTCGAGCAGCCGACCGACCACCACCACGCCGCGAACCTGGGCAGCGTGCCGGTCGTGATCTACCTGTCGACCCTCTTCAAGGACGGCGAGCCCGCCTCGATCCCGGGCTGACCGTCCGTCGCCCGCGCCGGCAGCAGCAGCCGGGCGCACAGCAGCAGCCACAGGCCGGCGTACGCGAACGCCGTCAGGACGTCACTGACGTGGTGGGCTCCGACGTACAGCCGCGAGATCATCGTGTACGCCGGCACCACGACCAGCAGCACGAGCAGCCACCGGGCCACCCGGGTGTAGGCCCACAGCAGCGCCGCCAGCACGCCGCCGATGGCGGTCGCCGTCCCGGTATGGCCGGACGGGAAGCTGGCGTCGGGGACCAGCCCGCTCTGCAGGATGCGCACCGGAGGTCTCTGCCGCGGGTCCAGCTCGGTGCCGGCGAGGTAGAAGAGCCCGAGGCCCGCGTCGAGGACCACCACGAACGCCAGCGGCCACCACGATCTCTTCCAGACAGCGAACCCGACGGCGAGCACCGCCAGGACGACGAGGCCGGTGACGGTCTCTCCCAGCATCGTCCCTCCGTCGGCCACGTCGGTGAGGGTGCCGGTGCGCTGGTCGGCGAACCACCGGTTCACGTCGTTCTCCCCGCGCATCGTGTCCTTCAACGGATGGGTCAGCAGCCAGCCGACCGCGACCACGACCGCGCACAGCACCCCGCACCCGACCACCAGGGCCGCACTCACTCGCCCCAGTGAGCGCCCGTTGGGTGGGCCGAACCTGCTCGACGACGACATGCGCCGGATTGTTCGCAGTGCGCCGAGCGCCCGTCTTCACCGCGAGGGGTGACCATGTCGGTCGAGCACCTCACGGAGCCGTGATGCCGTCCCCCGAGGACGCTGGACATAGCCGAGATGTCCTCCCGGGAGGGTCTCGGTGGGCACGCTCAGGGCTTCCGCCAGCAAGCGGCCGCACCGGTGGGGCCAGAGGTGAGCCGAGCTCGCCCCCACCGCGGGGACGACACGGGCGGACGAGGCCCGGAGCCCCTCCAGGTCGAGCGTGTGCTCCCGGACCACCGGCAGGTCGTGCCGCACGAAGTACGCCATGTTCGCGGCCTCCTGGGCACTCGGGGCACCGCGCTCGACGTCCGGCTCCCGGTCGTCGGGATCGACATCGGCGAGCCGCGCGAACTGCTGCAGGGCGGCGTCCACGCCGTCGTCCGCGAACGCCTGCTCGACAGCGAGGAGCTCGCCGATCGCCGCCTCGCGCTCGGCCGGCGGCAGCAGGCCGACCACGCCCGGTTCGTGCGCGACCACGACTGCCACCTGCTCGGGGTGCCGGGATGCGAGTGCCAGCGCGATGAGACCGCCGAGGCTGGTCCCGTAGACGTACGCCGGCTCGGCGGTCACCTCGGCGAGCACGAGCGAGGCGTCGTCCGCATGCTCGGCCATGTTGCCGGCGGGCTGGTCGCCGACGCTTCCGGACAAGCCACGGCGGTCGTAGGTCACGACGGTGTACTCGTCGGCGAGGTGGTCGGCGAGGGCCCGACTCTTCGACGCGTCACCATGGCCACCGGCCACGAGGAGGAGCGCGGGTCCCGTGCCCCGCGTGAGGTAACGAAGGCGCTTGCCCGGCACGCTGATCGTCGATTCCACTGGCTGAGTTCTCATGGCATTCAGTCTTGGCCCGGCGGGCGTGGCGTACCACCGCTAAACTGCCACGTTATGCCTGTCGGCCGCCAAGGCGCTCCACACGTCCGCCATCTGTGGCCGTCCGGCGGTGTCCACGTCTGGCCGAGCGGAGGAGCCAGTCGGCCCCAGACCCATCAGCGCGGACATCTCGTCTACGCGGCCCGAGGAACGCTGACCGTCGACACCGAACGCGGGACCTCGGTCGTGCCCACCAACCGCATCGCCTGGACGCCGGGTGCGACCGCGCATCGCCATCGCGCCCACGGCGAGACGGACATGCGCATCCTGTTCGTCTCAGCCCCGTTGGCAGCGCAGCTTCCCGGGCATCCGACGGTCCTGGCGGTCTCCGACCTCGCCCGCGAGACCCTGCTGACCCTCACCGGCCCACGCAGCTACGACCCGGCGATCCGTGCTCGACACCGGCAAGCGCAGGACCGCCTGCTGCTCGTACTCCTCGACGAGCTGCAGGTCGCACCCGAGCGCCCGCTGGAGCTGCCCCGACCCGTCGACCCGCGACTGCGTGCCCTCGCGCAGCTGCTCGACACCGATGCCGGCACCAACGCCCCCCTGACAGAGCTCGGACCCAGGATCGGCACCAGCCCCCGCACGCTGAGTCGGTTGCTCTCCGACGAGCTGGGACTGACCTACTACGAATGGCGCACCCAGATCCGGATCTATCGGGCGCTCGTCCTCCTGGCCGAGGGGCACGACGTGACCTACGTGGCCCTGGCCTGCGGATGGTCGAACCCCAGCAGCTTCATCGCGGCCTTCACCAGGCTGGTGGGGACGTCGCCGGGGCGCTATCGGCGCCCGTTCCGTCGTACCGATATCGGTTGAGCACGGTGCCGGCTGACCGCCACAGTGACGCCATGACCTCGTTCATCTCCCACACGACGATCGACTGCCACAACGCCTACGAGCTCTCCGAGTGGTGGAAACCTGTCCTCGGGTACGCCGACCTCGAGGGCGACCCGAACGAGCCCGGCCACGAGGAGTGCATGATCCGCGACCCCGAGACCGGCCACCTCGTGCTGTTCATCGAGGTGCCCGACACCAAGGCCGGCAAGAACCGGATGCACTTCGACCTGATGCCGCGCGACGGCACCCGCGACGAGGAGCTCGCACGGCTCCTCGTCCATGGCGCCACCGAGGTCCTCGACATGCGCGAGCAATGGGGCCCCGGCTCCGGCTGGGTCGTCCTCGCCGACCCCGAGGGCAACGAGTTCTGCATCCTCCGCTCGTCCGCCGAGCGCGACGCCGCACGCGCCGAGCGTGAGGCGGCGGACTCCGAGGGCTGACCCGCCGTCAGGACGGGACTCCCGTGGCCGACGCGACGACGTCGGCCACCGGTCCGGGGTGCTCCATCGGGACGAAGGTGCGAGCGCCCGGGATCCTGGTCAGGGAGGCGTTCGGAAAGGCCTCCGCGAGCCGAGCCACCGCGCCGCGGAACAACGTGACCTGACTGGCGCGCCCGTAGGGATTCGAACCCCAAACCTTCTGATCCGTAGTCAGATGCTCTATCCGTTGAGCTACGGGCGCAGGTGTCCAGGCCGCGTGGAAGCCGCGACGAGGACTGGACGAGGATAGCCGAGCCCCCAGGGGCTTCCGAAATCGGTTCGTGGGCGCGCGAGGGGGCGTCCCGCCTGCGTCGACGCGGGCCGCACATGCCCCCATCCAGGGGATGCATGAGTACGCCGAGTGCGGGAACGTCAAGAGGTGTGACCGCGGCCACGGGCCCTTGATCGATCCAATATGTCAGGACTCCTGACACGGGTAACGTCCGCGGCACACGTCGGGCGGCAACGACGCCGGCCGATCGCAGCAACAACTTCACGTTCACCCCGTCGCAAGACGGACCGGTGGTTCACCTCTCGGGCGCGACCCAGCCAACGGGTCAGCGCGGCTACCGCGACGTACGGAAGGACACAACAGCAGATGACTGCCGATACGCAGGCTCGGCCCACCGCCCAGGACGACTCGGAGTCCGCTCCGACCACGCACCAGGGCATTCTCGACTTCGTCGCCGAGGTCACGGCGATGACGACTCCCGACCGCGTCCACTGGTGCACCGGCTCCGACGAGGAGTGGGCCGACCTCACCGACGCCCTCGTCGCCACCGGCACGTTCACCCGGCTCGACCCTGCGAAGAAGCCCAACTCGTTCTGGGCCCGCACCGACCCGACCGACGTCGCTCGCGTCGAGGACCGCACCTTCATCTGCTCCCGCGAGGAGAAGGACGCCGGGCCCACCAACAACTGGATGGACCCCGCGGAGATGAAGGACCTCATGCGCGGGCTGTACGCCGGCTGCATGACGGGCCGCACCATGTACGTCATCCCGTTCGTGATGGGTCACCTCGAGGCCGAGAAGCCGATGTTCGGCGTCGAGATCACCGACTCGGCGTACGTCGTGGTCTCGATGCGGGTGATGGCCCGCATGGGCACCAACGTCCTGCGCCGCATGGAGGAGCTCGATGCCGAGGGCGTCGACTTCCAGTGGGTGCCGGCGCTGCACTCGGTCGGCATGCCGCTCGAGCCGGGCCAGGCGGACGTCGCGTGGCCGTGCAGTGACACCAAGTACATCGTGCAGTTCCCCGAGGAGCGGACCATCTGGTCCTACGGCTCCGGCTACGGCGGCAACTCCCTGCTCGGCAAGAAGTGCTACGCGCTGCGCATCGCCAGCGTGATGGCCCGCGACGAGGGCTGGCTCGCCGAGCACATGCTGATCCTCAAGCTCACCTCGCCGCAGGGCGTCACCAAGTACGTCGCCGCCGCGTTCCCGAGCGCCTGCGGCAAGACCAACCTGGCCATGCTCGAGCCCACGATCCCCGGCTGGAAGGTCGAGTCGCTGGGCGACGACATCGCGTGGATGCGTATCGGCGACGACGGTCGCCTCTGGGCGGTCAACCCCGAGTACGGCTTCTTCGGTGTCGCGCCCGGCACCAACGAGCACACCAACCCGAACGCCATGCGCACCCTGAACCAGGGCAACTCGGTGTTCACCAACGTCGCGCTCACCGACGACGGCGACATCTGGTGGGAAGGCCTGGAGAACACCCCGGCCCACGCCACCAGCTGGAAGGGCGAGCCGTGGACGCCCGACAGCGAGGAGCTGTCGAGCCACCCGAACAGCCGCTACTGCACGCCGATCAAGCAGTGCCCGATCCTCGCGCCGGAGTACGACGACCCGCGCGGCGTCCCGATCGACGCGATCCTCTTCGGTGGTCGCCGGAAGACGACGGTGCCGCTCGTGACCGAGGCCCGCGACTGGACCCACGGCACGTTCATGGGGGCCACGCTGAGCTCCGAGACGACCGCCGCGGCGGTCGGCCAGGTGGGCGTCGTACGCCGCGACCCGATGGCGATGCTGCCGTTCATCGGCTACAACGCCGGCGACTACTTCAACCACTGGATCACGGTCGGCAAGCAGAGCGACGCCGCCAAGCTGCCGCGGATCTTCTACGTCAACTGGTTCCGCCGCGACGACAAGGGCGACTTCCTGTGGCCGGGCTTCGGTGAGAACAGCCGGGTCCTCAAATGGGTCATCGAGCGGATCGAGGGCCAGGCGGCCGCGGTCGAGACGCCCATCGGTCACGTGCCGACCCCGGAGTCGCTGGACACCGAGGGTCTCGACATGACTCCGGAGGAGCTGGCCCAGGCGTTGGCCGTCGACGTCGAGGAGTGGAAGGCCGAGATCCCGCAGATCCAGGAGTGGTTCGACAAGTTCGGCGAGCAGCTGCCCGCCGTGCTCTGGACCGAGCTGGACGGGCTCAAGGCACGCCTCGGCGCCTAGCCATCACAGTTGGCAGCAATCCTGTTCAACCCTGTGATGGCGGCCTCGGCGATGTGCGACGATGCGTGCGTGGGGCAAGGTGAGAGCGTGACCGGTGGCAGAGCTCGGTCCTGAGGAGCGGGAGCTCTTCGAGTCCCAGGCGGCGCCGCTGTACGAAGAGACTGCCCTCAACGGCGGTCTCAAGGAGGACGATCCCCGGATCGTCGACGGCGGCGAGCTGTCCGACGCGCTCCGGCTCCTGGTGTCGTTGAACCTCCTGGTGCACGACCACGAGAACGCCGCCTACTTGCCGGTCGACCCCTCGACGGTGCAGTCGCACGTCGTCGGGCCGATGAGTCAGCGCGGAGCCGAGCTGTTGGGCGAGTCGTCGGAGTGGGCACGCGCGTTCGGCGGCCTGTCACAGTCCTGGCGGCGCTCGCCGACTGCTGTCCGCGGCCCGATCACGGAGTTCCGCGGCCAGGCGATCGGCAGCTTCCTGACCGGGGCCGTGGCCCAGGCCGAGGAGGAGCTGCTCACCGCGCAGCCGCAGACCGGCCGCGAGCGCGCCAGCCTGCAGGCGGCGCTCGACCGCGATCGTGCGGCGCTCGACCGCGGTGTCACCATGCGCACGCTCTACCAGCACAGCGCCCGCCGCCATGCGCTGACCCGTGACTACGTGGCCCAGGTCAGCGTGCACGGCGCGGAGGTCCGGACCCTCGACGAGTTCTTCAACCGGATGATCGTGATCGATCGTCGGCTGGCGATCATCCCCGGCCCTGGAGGGGACGACAACGTCGCGATCGCCGTTCAGGAGCCGGCGCTCGTCGCGTACCTGGTCGACGTGTTCGAGCGCGCCTGGGAGCGGGCCCGACCGTTCACCAACACCGAGCGGTCGATGATGAACGACATCGCGCGCGAGCAGCGCGCGATGACCATCAGGATGCTGATCGAGGGTCACTCCGACCCGGTCAGCGCCAAGCGGCTCGGCGTCAGCGCCCGCACGTTCGCGGGCTACGTCGCGGACCTGAAGTCCGAGTACGACGCCGACACGAGGTTCCAGCTCGGCTACACGATGGGACAGCGCGGCGTGTCCGGCCGCGAGGAGGACTGAGGACGCCCGGACCCACTCGGAGTGCCCGGACATGACGCGACCCGGGAGAAGATCTCCCGGGTCGCGGTGGGGTTTTCACCTGTCAGCGGGCGCGTCACGGCATGGGGTCCGGGCGCTGTCGCTCAGGTCAGGGGTGGGGACTGCTCAGCGGCCACCCGCTCGGACACAACCGGCACACGGCCAGTTGGTGTCCAGGGCGTGAGCCGGAACCGCGATGCCGACCGCACCGACGCCGAGCACCGCCGCAGCGAGCGTCAGGGCCGCCTTCCGCATCATGTTCATGAGTTTGCACATCCTCCCGGGGGTAGGACCTCCTGGTCACCCGAGTACCCATTCTCGGGGCACGGCACACGGCACAACACAGCCGCGGTGGCTCAAATTGTTGCAATGCACTTTCCTGCAACCCGAGTCGGGAGAGCCATCGCGATAGCGGAGCATCCACCGTACGCCACGGGACCCACCCCCGACGACGAGGTCGGGAGGCGGGACCTCCGGGCACTGGCGGAGGCGGCGGGATTTGAACCCGCGAGAGGGGATTACCCTCAACCCGCTTAGCAGGCGGGCGCCATAAACCGGGCTAGGCGACGCCTCCCCGACAGCCCGCACAGGTTACAAGGAGGGACGCGCGACCGACCAATCAGGACTCGCCCGCTCCGCGCGTGTGCGCATCGCGCACGCGACGGCGTACGTCGAGGGCGAAGGCGTCGCGATCCCCGGCGATCGCGGCCATCGGGAGCCGGGTGGCCCGACCGTCGCGGAGGCGCAGCACCAGACAGGGCTGACCCGCGGGAGTCGCGGCGACGACCTCGTCGACCTCCAGCCAGGAGGCGGCGTTCGCGCCCACGCCGCCGAGGAGGCGGACGGAGTAGCCCGCGGCCGTGAGCCGGACCGCCCACGCCCGCCTGAGCAGGTAGAACGACCACGTCGCCACGAGCACGATCCCGACCGCAGTGAACCCGCCGGCGAGTCGCCAACCGAGCCCGGTCAGGTCACCGACCAGGGTCGCCAGCACCACCAGAACGGCCAGCGTGACCAGGCTGCGGCCGACCAGCCGGGCGCCGAGCGCGGGTGCCAGCCGGTACGTCGCGGTAGGGGTCGGCGCCGCTCCGGTCACCGTGCCATTCAACTGAAACCGTCGCCCGTGGGGCGAATCCGCACGGTTCCCGGCCTTGTCGCACGGGCCCGGAGGGTCCACAGTTGACGCAAGGCGTCACCCCCCATTCGAGTTCGCCCGGCACTCGGGAGGTCCCATGATGGCCATGAGCGCCACCCTCGAGGATCTGCTGCGGCCTGCCTACGACCGCGACAACTCCGGCGCCTGGCGGTGGTCGATCCGCCGGCACCTCGTCCCGGTGCGCGACCGGCTGCTCCGTGAGCACCCCGACCGCCGCGAGGCCTGGCTGTCCGCCCGCGCCACGCGGGCGCTTCGCGAGCGCGACGAGCTGCTCGCGCGTCTCAACGGCCTCACGTCCCAGGTCATGACGGCCCCGAACCTCGACGACCTCGCCGACCGACTCAGCCGCCTGCTGGTCGACATCGAACATCATCACCAACGCATCCACGACCTCGCCTACGACGACGTGGAGCTGGAGATCGGCGGCTCGGAGTAACCGATGCCGCGGCCCGTATCACGGGTCGATAGTCCCTGACGGTCTGGTCGTCCAGCCCCCCCGGCGGCCACCAAATCGTCGGGGACTATCTCTGTCCGGCCCTGTCCGGGCCGAGTCCCTCGGACCCTCACGACCTAGACTCTCGACGCGGTGCGATCCCACGCGGGTCGCGCTCGGAGGGGTGCCGGAGTGGCCGATCGGAACCGCCTTGAAAGCGGTCGCTGGCAGAGATGTCAGCCGCGGGTTCGAATCCCGCCCCCTCTGCCGGAAGACCTCGTGAGGTTCAGCGCGGGGCCGTGAGCTCCACGAGGATGTCACCCTCCTGGACGACGTCGCCCGGCGTGACCTTGATCGCGGAGACCGTGCCGCCCTCCTCGCTGAGGACCGGGATCTCCATCTTCATCGACTCGAGCAGGCAGACGGGGTCGCCGGGCTGCACGTCGTCGCCGACGGCCACGTCGACCACGATCACGTTGGCCACCATCTCGGCCAGGATCCGGACCGTCTGCTCACGCGCCACCTTCCGAACCTAGCGGTCGGTCACCAGAGGGCGTGCGTGCGGCCGGGTTCGGGACGGACCGCCGTGACCTCGTCGATCTCGGCCTGTCGGCGGCCGTGCGCCTTCTTCCGCCGGCTCAGCCGGAGGTCGATCCGGATCAGGACGAACCCGATCACCAGCCCGATCACGGCGCCGTAGCCGGTGGCCAGGCTGACCTCACGGACACTGCGACCCGGGTCGATCAGCGAGTAGGCGACCGGCGCGCTGAGCGCGATGCCGAACGCGCAGACCCACCAGCCCTGGCGGCGTCTGGCCCGCATGTGGGTGCCCCAGACCAGGGCGGGTACGCCGAGCAGCGCGATGATCGGTCGGGGGAAGGCGCCCAGGTGGTGGTGGCTCCAGCGCACGGCATCATCCAGGGTCTCGACCAGGCTGTGGGTGCCGTAGCGCTGCAGGAGCTCGGCGTACCCGACGGTGACCGCCAGCATGACGCTGCCCGCCACCACGGTGACGATGCCGCGGGTGCCGAGTCCGTGGAAGCCCGCCCCCAGCCGGTAGACGGTGAGGAACGACGCGACCAGGGCGAGCCCGAGCACGGTGTACTCGAAGCGATGCAGGTCGACCGCCGGCGCCCAGCCGAGGGTCGCCATCGAGCCGATCGCCGAGACGAGCAGGGCAATCACCGTCTCGCGTACGGCGGCGACGAAGCCGCGCGCCGGCACGGTCACCATCACCGCGAAGACGGCCGTCAGCACGGCGGTCACGACGGCGGCGCCGCTCCGGAGCGCGTTCTCGTCGACGGCGACCACGATCCCGCCGAGCACCAGGGCGAGCAACGCGAAGATCACCGGCCGTCCACCGGTCCGCGCGGCGAAGCCCCAGGCGTACGCCGTGCTGGTCGCGACCGCGCCCGCGTCGGCGAGCCAGTCGCCGGCGTTGCCCAGCAGGGCGGCGACCAGTGCCGCGGCGGACGCGAGCACCACGATCAGCCAGGCCGAGAAGCCCAGCCCGTGCAGCGCCCGAGCCGCTCGGGAAGGTCGGGGCGGCTGGTCCGCCTCCCGACCGGGGCGACGTGCGGCCCGCCGGCGAGGCTCAGCGCTGGACACGGCCTTCGACACCGGGGTGAGGCTACAGGCGGCGGTTGGCCAACGAGGGGTTGGTACGACGGGCCTCGGCCACCGCCGCCACGTCCAGCTCGACGGTGAGGATCTCGGAGTCATCGCCGCCCTCGGCGAGCACGTCGCCGAGCGGACCGACGACCAGGGAGTGCCCGGTGTAGCGCGGCGTCGGCTGTCCGACGCCGACGACGTAGGTGGTGTTCTCGATCGCCCGTGCGCGCAGCAGCGTGGTCCAGTGGTCGACCTTGCGCGGCCCGGCGACCCAGGCCGAGGGCACCAGGATCACCTCCGCGCCGGCGTCGACCAGCCGACGGGCGAGCTCGGGGAAACGGAGGTCGTAGCAGGTCATCAGGCCGATCGTCGTGTCGCCGAGCGCGAACGTCGCGGGCTCGATCGGGCCGGCCGCGAGCACGTCGGACTCGCGGTAGCCGAAGGAGTCGTAGAGGTGGATCTTGCGGTAGTCGAGGTGGGCGCCGCCACGCACCACGACGGTGTTGTACGGCGTACCCCCGGTCCGCTCGAACATCCCGGCCACGACCGTCGTCTCGCGGAGCTTGGCGACGCGTTCGACCTCCGTGACGAACTCGCCGTCCACGGGCTCGGCGTAGGGCGCCAGGTCGGAGCCGGGCTCGCCGAAGTCGCGGGCGAAGGCCTCGGGCAGCACGACCAGGTCCGCCCGCGTCGGGCACCAGCGACTCGAGACGGCCACGGTTCTCCTCGGCGTCGAGGGTCGAGGACTCCTGTACCAGCACCACCTGCATGGCCCCCAGCCTGCCACCCGGGTCACGGATGGCCCACGATGTGCAGGTGACCTGGGCGGCCGTGATCCTCACCGGCGGTCGGGGGAAGCGCCTGGGCGGAGTGGACAAGGCCTCGCTCGAGCTCGGGGGGCGCACGCTCCTCGACCGCGCGCTGGCCGCTGTCGCAGGTGCGGCCGAGGTCGTCGTCGTCGGGCCCGAGTCGGGGACGCCGACGAAGGCGAGGTTCGTCCGCGAGTCGCCGGCCGGGGGTGGACCGCTGGCGGGGTTGTCGACCGGCGTCGCGGCGCTCGAGCAGGCCCACGACCTGGTCGTGGTCCTGGCCGTGGACATGCCCCACGTCGACGCGGACACGGTGGCCCGCCTGCTCGTGGCGGCCGACGCCGTCGACTCCGCGTGGCTGACCGACGCCCACGGTCGCCGACAGCTGGCCGGCGCTCTTCGCCCTTCCCTGGTCCCGGGACCGGCGGAGTCGCACGGCGGGGCGATGCGATCCGTGATGAGCATCGGCAGCAGCCGGGACGTGCCGGCCGCCGGCGAGGAGGCCGCTGACGTCGACAGCTGGGACGACCTGTCCCGGCTTCGTGTGGAGCCGCCCGACGAATCGCCGACCCCTCGGACTTGAAGGACCGACCCCGATCCACGAGATTGGGGCCGTGAACCTGCACGACTGGATCGACGAGCTGTGTGACACCCTCGACATCGAGACCGAGGTCGACGAGGCACTCCTCCTCGATCTCGCGAAGGTCACGGCCGACAACGTGGTACGGATGGCGGCCCCGATCACGACGTACCTCCTCGGGTACGCAGCAGGAAGTGCGGGTGCCGACGAGGAAGGGGTCGAGAAGCTCGCGGCACGCGCACAGGCGCTGGCCGAGGGCTGGGACCGACCGTCTGGCGCTGCGGACCCCGTCGACATCGACGACGACGTCCCCGACGACACGGGTGTCGACCACAGCGGCGACGAGTACGACGAGTGAAGGCGGTCCTCCCGACCGGCCCCGGCGGTCCGGAGGTGCTGGAGTACGTCGACGTACCCGACGCGGAGCCCGGTCCGGGTGAGGTCCTGCTCGACGTCGCTGCGACTGCGGTGAACCGGGCGGACCTCGTGCAGCGTCAGGGGCACTACCCGCCGCCGCCCGGTGCCTCGCAGATCCTCGGTCTCGAGTGCAGTGGCACCGTCGCGGCGCTCGGCGAGGGCGTCGAGGGCTTCGAGATCGGGCAGGAGGCGTGTGCCCTGCTGGGGGGCGGCGGCTACGCCACCCGGGTGGCCGTGCCGGCCGGCCAGGTGATGCCGCTGCCCGACGGCGTCGACCTGGTCACGTCCGCGGCACTCCCCGAGGTGGCGGCCACGGTCTGGTCGAACGTGATGATGGTGGCCGGGCTCCGCTCGGGCGACACCTTCTTGGTGCACGGCGGCGCCGGCGGCATCGGGACCTTCGCGATCCAGCTGACCAAGGCCCTGGGCGCGCGGGTGATCGCGACCGCCGGGAGCCCGGAGAAGCTCGACCTGTGCCGCGAGCTCGGTGCCGACGTGGCGATCGACTACCGCGAGCAGGACTTCGTCGAGGTGGTCGCCGAGGTCACCGACGGCCACGGCGCGGACGTGATCCTCGACAACATGGGGGCGTCGTACCTCGCCCGAAACCTCGACACACTGGCCGTCGAAGGGCGGCTGATCGTGATCGGGTTCCAGGGTGGGTCACGAGCCGAGATGGACCTGCGGACCCTGTTCCACAAGCGGGCCGCGGTCTTCTCGGCCAGCCTCCGGGCCCGTCCGGTCGGGGAGAAGACCACCATCTGCGCCGCGGTCGCCGAGCACGTCTGGCCGCTCGTCGCCGACGGGACGGTCCGGCCGATCATCGGCCGCACGCTCCCGCTCGCCGAGGCGGCCGAGGCCCATCGGCTCATGGAGAGCGGCGAGAGCACCGGGAAGATCCTGCTGGTCGTGTCACCGTAGGCTGGCGGCATGACTGAGCAGCAGCCCGGTGAGCAGCACGTGATCGTCGTCGGCCCCGACGGGCAGCCGGTGGCGATCCCCGCCGAGGCCGTGAGCCAGGGCGAGGGCGAGGACGACGACGGCGACGACCTCCGCGAGCTCACCGACCTGGTCGAGCAGCCGGCCAAGGTGATGCGGATCGGCAGCATGATCCGGCAGCTGCTCGAGGAGGTGAAGTCGGCCCCGCTCGACGACGCCAGCCGCAACCGGCTCAAGGAGATCCACCGCTCGTCCATCAAGGAGCTCGAGAGCGGGCTGGCCCCGGAGCTGGTCGAGGAGCTGGAGCGCCTCACCCTGCCCTTCACCGAGGACGGCACGCCCTCCGACGCGGAGCTCCGGATCGCCCAGGCCCAGCTCGTCGGCTGGCTCGAGGGGCTCTTCCACGGCATCCAGACCGCGATCTACGCCCAGCAGGTGTCGGCTCGGGCGCAGTTCGAGCAGATGCGACGCGCGCTGCCCGGGCGTCAGGGCCAAGGCGTGCCCCAGCAGGGCATGGCCGGGCAGCCGGGTATGCCGCAGGCGCCCGGGACCCACGGTGACGACGAGGGGCAGAACCCGGGCGGGATGTATCTCTGACGTCGGTCGCTCAGCGCACGCTCACGGCGTACGCCGGCTCACCCGGCTCACCACGAACAGGCCCAGCAGGCTCAGCACCAGCAGAGCCGCACCGGGAGCCAGCAGCCGTGACAGCTGGGGCGGCGCGGCATCGGCGACCTTGGCGAACTCGGCGCTGGCGGGCGAGGCATTGTCGGTCGGCTTCCCGCTGCCCAGCTTCGCCTCGACCTTCGAGGTGAGCTGGTGCGAGGCGCGCGCCGTGGCCGGCGTGGAGACCAGCCGTGACCCCTGCTCGGTGACGAAGAAGATGTAGCGCTTGCCGTCCTTGAGCTCCGGCGGCGGGCAGGCGGCCCCCAGCTCGGTGGTCACCCGGACCCGGTCGGTGACCAGCGACGACTGGTACACGCGGTCGGCGGTCACCCGGTAGGTGCGGGTGCGTTGGTGGCCCTTCCCGTGCGCAGGCCTCGCCTTCTCGACCAGGCCGCGGAAGACCACGTCGGCCTGCTTGATCTCCTTGTTCAGACTCTTCGGCTGACACGGCGCGGCCGGTGCCGCGGCCGCCGGCGAGACGAGGAAGCCACCTCCGAGCAGCACGGAGCAGAGGGCAGCCGTCAACGCCGTGCCCAGCACGGAACGGGCGCGCTCGGGCGTCGGCGTCATCGGCCCATCACATCACAGCCCGAAAACCCGGGCGAGGGTCACCGCGACGCCGTCCTCGCTGTTGGGCGGGGCGACATGGTCCGCGGCTGCGAGGACCGACTCGTGCCCGTTCGCGACGGCGTACGACGTGCCCGCCCAGGTCAGCATCGCCAGGTCGTTGGGCATGTCGCCGAACGCGACGACCTCCTCCTGCGCCACGCCGAGCCGCTCGCACAGCGCCGCGAGCGCACCGCCCTTGGTCACCCCGAGCGCGCTGATCTCCATCAGGTGGTCGACCGTCCAGGTCGGTGTCGCCGCCTGGCCCACGGCGTCGATCGCCCGCGCGCGGAAGTCGTCGGGGTCGAGCGTCAGGTGCTGGGCGAGGACCTTCACGGCGGGCTCGTCCCAGAGCTCGGCCAGGTCGCCGATCCGCATGTCGGGGGGAGTCGGGTGGAGGTCGACGTACGCCGGCTCGTGGCGGTAGCCGCCCAGGCACTCCAGTGCGAACGCCGTGCCGGGTGCGGCCTCACGGATGGCCGCGACCATCGGCAAGCCGATCTCGGCGGAGATCCCCTGGAGCTCGAGCACCTCGCGGCTGCCGATGTCGTAGGTGATCGCGCCGTTGGACACGATGCCCACCCCGCGGCCGCCACCGACCTTCGCCCACAGCTCGTCCATCCACCGCAGCGGGCGGGCCGTGACGATGACGACCCGCACGCCTTGCTCCTGCACGCGCCGCAGCACGTCCCGCGTGCGCTCGCTCAGTCGTCCGTCGTCGTCGAGCAGAGTGCCGTCGAGGTCCGTGGCCACCAGCCGGGGCAGGCTCAGCGTCGTCATGGCGCCGGCCAGTAGCGGTCGAGCTCCACGGCGGCTCCCTCGTCGTACACGGTCGCCGTGACGTCGTCGGCCGCGTCGCGGACCTCCTCGACGGCTTGGCCCATCGCGACGCCGCGTCCGGCCCAGCGCAGCATCTCGACGTCGTTGCGCCCGTCGCCGACGGCAAGGACGTCGGAGGCGTCGACGCCGAGCTCGCGGGCGACGTACTCCAGACCGGACGCCTTGCTGACACCGACCGGCGCGAGGTCGAGCCACGCCGTCCAGCCGACGACGTAGTCGGTGCCGTGCAGGCCGAGCTTCGCACCGAGGGCGACGAAGTCGTCGGCGGTGGCGTCCGGGTCGCGGATGATCACGCGACTCACCGGCCCCGCCACGAGCTCCTCGACGTCGGCGATCGTGAACTCACCGGTCAGCTCGCCGTCGGGAAAGGGCCGGTTCACCCGATAGCCCACGCCCCGCTCCTCGACCGCGACCAAGGCGGAGGGGTGGTGCTCCAGCACCGCCGCGACCGCCGGAGCGGCGTCGAAGGTCACCTCGTGGACGACGTCGATCGGTGGGTAGCGGAAGACGACGGCACCGTTGCTCGCGACCACCCACAGCTGCTCGCCGTCGTCGGGGTGCAGGTCGAGCAGGTCGGCGACGTTGGTCATGCCGTGCGGCGAACGTCCGCTCGCGAGCACGACGTGGACGCCCGCCGCGAGCGCGCGGTGCACGGCGGCGTACACCGGCGGGCTGATCTGCTCGTACGTCGTGCCGACACCCTCGATCCACTTGAGCAGGGTGCCGTCGATGTCGAGCGCGACCAGCTTCGGCCGCCAGCCGTCCGTGGGACTCACCGCGAGCTCACGCCACGACCGGTTTGAGCACCTCGAGCCCACCGAGGTACGGGCGCAGTGCCTGGGGCACCAGCACGGATCCGTCCTCCTGCTGGTGGGTCTCGAGCAGCGCGATGATCGGGCGGTTGGTCGAGCAGAGGGTGCCGTTGAGGGTGGCGACCGGACCGATCGACCCGTCACCGAAGCGACCGCGGGTGTCGAGCCGGCGGGTCTGGAAGTCGGTGCAGTTCGAGGTCGACGTCAGCTCGCGGTAGCGGCCCTGGCTGGCGATCCACGCCTCGCAGTCGAACTTCCGCTGGGCGGAGAGCCCGAGGTCGCCGGCGGCGACGTCGATCACGCGGTAGCAGAGCTCGAGCTTGTCGAGGAACTCCTTCTCCCACTCCAGCAGGCGCTGGTGCTCGGCGTACGACTCCTCGAGCGTGGTGTAGACGAACATCTCGACCTTGTCGAACCAGTGCACCCGGAAGATGCCGCGGGTGTCCTTCCCGTGCGACCCCGCCTCCTTGCGGAAACACGGGCTGAAGGCGGCGTAGCGCAGGGGCAGCGAGGCGGCCTCCAGGATCTCGTCGGAGTGGTACGCCGCCATCGGGACCTCCGACGTCCCGACGAGGTAGAGGTCCTGACCCTCGATCCGGTAGACGTCGTCGGCCGCCTGGCCGAGGAACCCGGTGCCCTCCATCGCCCGCGGCTTGACCAGCGACGGCGGCACGACCTGGATGAAGCCGTTGGCACGGGCCTGGTCCATCGCCATGTTGATCAGGGCGAACTCGAGCTGCGCACCGATGCCGGTGAGGAAGTAGAACCGCGACC
Source organism: uncultured Actinomycetota bacterium (assembly GCA_963759515.1). Lineage (GTDB taxonomy): Bacteria > Actinomycetota > Actinomycetes > Propionibacteriales > Nocardioidaceae > Nocardioides. The sequence continues at coordinate 526,107 of CAVWZR010000022.1, forward strand.
CCGAGACCTTGGCGCCCCGCTCGAGGTCGATCGCGCCGAGCATCCGCCCGAGCTCGACGTGGTCGCGCGGCTCGAAGTCGAACTCCGGCGGTGAGCCGTGGGTCTCCAGGACGACGAAGTGCTCCTCGCCCCCGGCCGGTGACTCGTCGGCGGCGAGATTGGGGATCTCCATCAACGCCTGGCGCCAGGTCTCCTCGGCGTCGTTCTGCGCGACCTCCGCGGCCTTGACCTCCTCGGAGAGCCCCTTGGTGCGCGCGAGCAGGGCGGCCTTCTCGTCGCCGGCGGCCTGCGGGATCTGCTTGCCGAGCTGCTTCTGCTCGGCGCGCTTGGCCTCGAAGGTGCTGATCGCGGTGCGGCGGGTCGAGTCGGCGGCCAGCGCCCGGTCGACGACCTCGTCGGAGAGCCCGCGCTTGGCCTGGGCGGCTCGTACGCGGTCGGGGTCCTCGCGCAGCACCTTCGGGTCGATCACAGGCAAAGGCTATCCGCGCCCCGCGAGTGGGGGCACGGGAGTTCCGTCCCGGCATACTGGCGCGCGTGTTCGACCGCCCCCGCGCTCTGATCCTGGCGTGGGCCGGGGTCTGTGCGGCGCTGTTCGGGGTGCTGGCGCTCCTGGTCCACCTCAGCCGGGCACCGCTCGGCCGCTTCGACGACCTCGGCCGGGACGCCGAGCACTGGGCGCGCAACCACGACTGGCTGATCCACGTGCTGCGTGGGGTCGAGACCGGTTTCGCGAACGTCGGCATCCTCGTGCTGACGCTGCTCCTCGTCGTACCGCTGTGGGCGCGCAAGCACCACCGGGCCGCGACGTACGTCGCCCTCGTGGTGGTCACGGACTGGCTGCTCTACGCGTGGATCAAGGTGCTCTACGGCCGGGCACGGCCCGGGTGGCAGGACCCGACCGGCCAGCTCACGTCGAAATCGTTCCCGTCCGGGCACTCCGCCAGCACCGCCGCCCTCGCCGGGGTCGCGATCGTGCTCACCTTCATGCTGGTACGCCGGTCGAGTCTGCGCCGGGTGAGCTACACCGCGGCCGTCCTCGTCGTCCTGGTCGTCGGTCTCGACCGGGTCCTGCTCGGGCGTCACTACCCCACCGACGTGCTCGGCGGCTGGCTGCTCGCCGTCTGCGTGACGCTGTTCTGGCTGGCGATCTACAGCCCGCTGCCACGCAGCCACGCGGTGTCGGCGGAGCCGCTGACCGAGTCGGTGCCGTCGGACCGGAAGCTCGCGGTCGTCGTGAACCCGTCGAAGCTGGAGGACGTCGGTCAGTTCCGCGCGATCGTGGCCGCGATGGCAGCGGAGGCCGGCTGGTCCCGACCCTCCTGGCACTACACGACGATCGAGGACCCGGGCACCGGGATGGCCGAGGCGGCGTCCGTCGGCGGGGCGGACCTGGTGCTCGTGTGCGGCGGCGACGGGACCGTACGCGAGGTGTGCGCCGAGCTCGCCGGCACCGGCATCCCGGTCGGGATCATCCCGGCCGGCACCGGCAACCTGCTCGCTCGCAACCTCGACATCCCGCTCTACCTCCGGGCCGCGATCGACGTCGCGCTGACCGGGCAGGACGAGGCCATCGACCTGGTCGAGGTGTCCGGCGACGACATGGAGGACACCCACTTCATGGTGATGGCCGGCATGGGCCTGGACGCCGCGATGATCGAAGGGGTCAACGAGCAGCTGAAGTCGAAGGTGGGCTGGGTCGCCTACGTCTTCTCGGCCACCAAGGCGCTGATGTCACCGGTCCTGCGGATGGAGATCTCGGTCGACGACCAGGAGTTCACGTCCCACCGCGCCCGCACGGTGGTCGTCGGCAACGTCGGCTTCCTCCAGGCCGGGATGCCGCTCCTGCCCGACGCCGCCATCGACGACGGCCTGCTCGACGTCGTACTCCTGTATCCGAAGACGTTCGTCTCGTGGCTGCCCCTCGCCTTCCGGGTGCTCGCCCGGCGACCCCGCACCGACGAGACCATCGCCCGGATGCGCGGCCGGACGGTCACCATCCGCGCCGCCTCACCCACCCCGCGTCAGGTCGACGGCGACCCCCTCGGTGCCGGCAAGGAGCTCCAGATGACCTGTCTCCACGGCCGGGTCCTGGTCCGCGTCCCCCGATAGTTCGCAGCATTCCGCACCTGTTCTGGCCCTTCGGAGGTGCATACCGCTGCGAAGTATCGGTCAGGAGCAGGTGCCGTAGGTGCCGAGGGTCTCGTCGATGCAGACGGTGCCGAGTTCGTGGGCGACCAGGGTCGGCGCGACGGACGCCGTACCGCCGGAGGGCAGCCACTCGTAGGCGCGGAACCGTCCCGGTGTGGGGGTGCCGATCCTGGTGAACAGCCGGCCCTCGGGGGTCAGCCAGGAGTAGACGACGCTCTCGCCGGTTGCCGTCTTCGCGAACCCGCCGCCGAGAGGAAGCGGACCCCGGGTGCGGAGCTGCCGCACCTGGCCAGCCACGTCGGCGTACACCCGCCAGGTGTCGGAGTCACCGCCCTCCTGGCTGAGGAGCACCCCCGGCGCACCGTCGGCGAGGCGGACTGGAGCGCGGAAGAGACGTGGAGTCCAGCCCCTCGGCACCTGCACCGCCTGCACCGCCTGCACCGATCCGTGGCTCCGGTGGATCAGGACCCCGCCGCGGAGCAGCCAGGTCTCGCGCCCGAACGTCGTGTGAGTGGTATCGGCCCACGACGGCTGCACGCTCGGGAGCAGGGCCGGCAGGTCGCCGTGCGGACCCACGTCGTAGGTCCAGTGCTGGCCCGGAGCGCAGACGCCTGGCAGGACTGTCGTGCTGCGGTCCCAACAACGAACGCCCTCCCGGCGGCTCATGAGCACGCCGTCACGCAGCGACCAGACCCGGGACATGACCGCGACCCGGTCGACCCTCTCCTGGAGCGGGTCGAGCGAGCCGTCGTGCAGGCGGTGCCCTGCGACCCACACCGTGGAGGAGCCGCGGTCGGCAACGAGCACGGCGCGGTCCCGGGTGCGCACCGGTACCACCCGATGGCCGCGGACGACCCAGGCGGTCCAGGCCCGGGACCGGTGGCCGCCGGCTCGCGAGACCACGACTGCCAGACCGCTGCCGCCGAGGTCGGCGAGCCCTTCCAGCCGAGGGTGGTCCTGGAGCAGCTGGCTGACCGTCGCACCCGAGCCGAGCCGGACGTGGAGCGTGTCGTCATGCGCGAGGTTGACGACGTCGGACCGACCGTCGCCGTCGACGTCGCCGGTCAGGGCCCCGGCCGGCAGTACGGCGAAGCTGCTCGTCGCCCGCGGAGCAGGTCTGCTGCCATCGCCACCCGAGTGCAGCCACAGCCAGGCCACAACACCGACGGCGAGAACCGCCATCCCGGTGACTGCGCGCACCGTCAGAGAAGTGTTCACACCAGGGAGACGACGCTCCGCGGCAGTGAGTTGCGGAAGGGCGTCAGCCCTGGGAGCAGTCGCCGAAGGCGGTGAAGGACTTGTTGAAGCAGGCCTGGCCGACTGACGTGGAGACCAGGGCGGGCGGGGTGTACGCCGTTCCGCCACGCGGGTCCCAGGTGTAGACGCGGAAGTGGCCGGGAGCCGTGGCCGGGACGCGCGTGTAGAGCAAGCCGTCGTCGGAGATCCAGGACGAGGCCGCACCGGCGGCGAGCTGCACCGGCCCACGGGTGGGGACGGGCTGGAGCCGGCCGTTCCATCGGACGAGCACCTGCCAGGCGCCGTCCGGCATACGTCGCAGCACGCCGTCGGTGACGTCGCCCAGGCGCACGTGCGCGCCCGGGATCAGCTTGGAGCGAGAGGGGAGGAGGGCGGGGAGGTTGCCCTGGGCGCCGAGCGCCGGATCTGACGCCGGGTGCTGATGGGTGACCGGGGCCACCGACGGCGCCGCCACGCGCGTGGCCGGCGAGGCCTGGGCCCCGCTCCCCCCGAGACCACGCACCGCGAACGGCACCACGATCGCGGCGAACGCGAGAACCACCGCCGCGACGACCGTCGTACGCCGTCCGTGCTTGCCGATCGGTCCGACCCCGGTGCCTGATGCGTCCGTGGTGGCCATGTACGCCCCCTGATTCCCCGAGCTTCCCCTTCACCCACTAGGACGTGTAGCGGGCGCGCGTAGTTGCCTCGATCGGCGACCGTGGCCGAGTCGTGACCTGCGCGGATGGTCGGGAGGCCAAGGCCTACGGGCGCGCGTGCGAGATCGCCTCGTCCTCCTCCGGCGACAGCTGCTGCTCGCAGGACCAGGCGGCCACGCTCTTGGCGTACGTGCGCGAGTCGGACCGACCGTGGATCGAGGTCAGGACGACGCCGTCACCGGCGTCGTCGAGGAGCGCGACCGACCAGGAGAGATGGCCACCCATGTCGCCGAACGCGTCGTACCGGACGACGGCGAGGTGGCGCAGCGCCCCCGCGGTCTCGACCCGCAGTGCGGCGACCTCCTGCCGCAGCCCGGTCACGTCCTCCGGCAGGGCGTCGGTGCCGGGCGTGCGCCGGTACGCCGCCTGGCGGCGTAGCGCGACGACGGCCAGCGCACCGGCCGCCAGGGCCAGCACGATCGCGACGACGCCGAGGATCCACACGCTGAACGAGGGTAATCGCGCCGGGCGCCGACATGTGACACTGACGCGCGTGAGCACGACCCGAGATGAGGGGCTGCGCCGGATCGTCTACCAGGGCGAGCCGGGCTCCAACTCCCACCTGGCCTGCCAGGAACGCTATCCCGAGGCGGAGGCCGTCGCCTGCCCGAGCTTCGAGGACTGCTTCGCCGCGGTCGACACCGGCGACGCCCAGCTGGCGATGATCCCGATCGACAACTCGCTGGCCGGTCGCGTCTCCGACATCCACCACTTCCTGCCGACGTCCGAGCTCCACATCGTCGGCGAGCACTTCCTGCGCATCCGGTTCGCGCTCCTGGGCGTCCCCGGCGCCACCCTGGACGAGGTCAAGACGGTGCACAGCCACGTGCACGCGCTCGGGCAGTGCCGCCGGGTGATCCGCGAGCACGGCTTCGTACCGGTCATCTCCGGCGACACGGCCGGTGCCGCCCGCGAGGTGCAGGAGGCCGGTGACCCGACCCAGGCCGCGATCTCGCCGCCGCTCGCGGCGGAGATCTACGGGCTGGAGGTGCTGCTCGAGGACATCGAGGACGAGGACCACAACACCACGCGGTTCGTCGTCCTCTCCCGCGAGTTCGTGAAGGCGCCCCCAGGGAACGGGCCGGTCGTCACCAGCTTCGTGTTCAACGTGCGCAACCTGCCGGCCGCCCTCTACAAGGCGCTCGGCGGCTTCGCGACCAACGGCGTGAACATGACCAAGCTCGAGAGCTACATGGTGGGCGGGGAGTTCACCGCGACCCAGTTCCTGGCCGAGGTCGACGGGCACGCGGACGACCCTCCGGTCGCTCGCGCGCTCGAGGAGCTGGCGTTCTTCACCACCGAGGTGAAGGTCCTCGGGATCTATCCCGCCGACCCGTTCCGCGCTGGCATGTAACCACCCCAGGTGGTCCGAGCCGGGGACGAAAACCCGGGGTTGTCGGGCAATTCGGGGTGGTTACACGGCCCGGGGTCAGGCCGCGGCAGCCGCGGCCATCACCCAGAACATCCCACCCTGCGGGTCGCCCAGCATCGCCATCCGGCCGACCCCGGGAACATCCATCGCGGGTACGGCGGTCTTGGCCCCGAGCTCCTCGGCCTGCGCGACGCTGGCGTCGACGTCGTCGACGTTGAAGTAGACGTTCCAGTGGGCCGGCGTGCCCTCGGGGAACATCCCGAGGTCCATGCAGCCACCGACCTGACGACCCTCGGCGTTGGTCAGGATGGTGTAGGTGCCGGCCTCGCCCATGTCCATGTCTTCGCTGCCCATGCCGAGCACCGCGGTGTAGAACGCGACGGCGGCCTTGACGTCGCCGGTGACGCACTCGTTCCACGTCGGTGTGCCGGGCTCGTTGGCGCGCTGGGTGCCGATCGTCTCGCCGGCCTGCCACAGACCGACGCGGGCGCCGGTCGGGTCCTGGATCGCGGACATCCGGCCGTTGGTGTTGACGTCGAACGGACCGGCCTCGACCTTGCCCGCCGGCGGGCTCGACCTTGGCCGTTGCGGCGTCGACGTCGTCGACGGCGAGGTAGACGCCCCAGAAGGCCGGGTGGCCCTCCATGCCGGGCATCGGTCCGCTGATCCCGCCGATCTCGTCATCGCCGAGTGTCGGGATGTAGTAGTGGCCCATGTCGCCCATGTCGTGGTCGTCGTACGACCAGCCGAACAGCTCGCCGTAGAACGTCTGGGCCGCCTTCTGGTCGGGCGTGATCAGCTCGATCCAGCTCGGCGTTCCCTGGTCGTAGTGCTCGAACTTCGCCATCGTCGTCTCCCTCGGTGAGGTGGGTCGACCCCGTCCATGACTCAACACCTCTCCGCAGACGGTGGCAACGGTTCGGTGCGAACAACACGGTGAACGTTGCCGAAACGCGACCGGATAGGTTCCGAGGAGTGGATCTCGCCGTCGTCGCCATCTCCTTCGCGGCGATCTTCGTCGTCGAGCTGCCGGACAAGACGTTCGTGGCGGCTCTCGTCCTCTCCACCCGCTATCGACCCTGGGCGGTCTGGGTCGGCGTCGGCCTGGCGTTCCTGATCCAGACCGTGATCGCGTGCACGGTGGGCGGCCTGGTCACCCTCCTGCCACACCGGCTGGTCGAGGTCGTGGCCGGGCTGATCTTCCTGGTCGGCGCGATCCTGCTGCTGCGCGAGGCGCCCAAGGCCGACGCCGAGGAGGCGCAGACCGAGGAGGAGTACGCCGCGAAGGCGTCGTCGCCGAAGGCCGGGCTGGCCGCGGTGGGCGCCAGCTTCCTGGTGCTCTTCGCCGCCGAGTGGGGCGACCTCTCCCAGCTGCTGACGATCAGCCTGGTCGGGCGGTACCACGACGCGGTGTCGGTGTTCGTCGGCGCCTGGGGTGCCCTGCTGGCCGTCTCCGCCCTGGCAGTGGTGGCCGGGCGGTTCCTGCTCCGCTACCTCCGCCTGTCGACGATCCACTACGTCGGGTCCGCCGTCTGCTTCCTGCTCGCCGCGGTCACGGCGTACCAGGTCGTCGCGGGTTGAGTTACTCGGTCACCCGGGGTGGGAGCCGTGCCCTAAAGTGCGCCCCATGTCGACCAACCCCACTCCCGGCGCCGGCCGTCCGTCGGGCGCCGACTCGGAGGTCGGCCGTCTGCGCACGGTCATGCTCCACCGCCCCGGGCCCGAGCTGACGCGACTGACGCCGCGCAACAACGACCGACTTCTCTTCGACGGCATCCCCTGGGTCGCGCGAGCGCAGGACGAGCACGACGCGTTCGCCGCCGCCCTGAAGGAACGCGACGTCGAGGTGGTCTACCTGACCGACCTGCTGACCGAGACCTTCGCCGACAGCGCGGCCCGTGACCACGCCATCGAGACGGCCCTGGGCAGCCTGCATCTCGGCGAGACGATGCGGCGCTGGCTCGGGCCGATGCTCCACGAGTCCTCACCCGAGGAGCTCACCTCCCACCTGACGGCCGGTGTCCGCAACGACGAGGTGCGCGGCGGCTTCGGACTGGTCACGTCGCTGCTGCCACGCCATGACTTCCTGATCGACCCACTGCCCAACCTGCTCTTCACCCGCGACTCGTCGGTCTGGGTGCGCGACCAGGTGACCATCACGTCCCTGGCGATGCCGGCGCGCTCGCGAGAGACCCAGCTGACCGAGCTCATCTACAGCGCCCACCCACGCTTCGCCGGCACCCCGCGCCTCCACGGCTGGCGCAACGAGCACGTCGAGGGCGGCGACGTACTGCTGCTCGCACCCGGCGTCCTCGCCATCGGTGTCGGCGAGCGGACGACGCCGGCCGGCGCGGAGCAGCTCGCACGCGAGGTGTTCACGGCCGGGCTGGCCCACACGGTGCTCGCGGTGCCGATCGCCCAGGAGCGGGCCACCATGCACCTCGACACCGTCTGCACGATGGTCGACGTCGACAAGGTCGTGATGTACCCCAACGTCGCCGACACCCTGACGGCGTACGCCGTGACCGTCGTGGAGGGCACCAGCGACGACGACGCCTCGGGGCTCGAGCTCCACGTCGCGCAGGCCGAGCACTTCCTGGTCGCCGCGGCCAAGGCGATGGAGATCGACACCCTCCACCAGATCGACACCGGGCTCGACCCGGTCACCGCCGAGCGCGAGCAGTGGGACGACGGCAACAACACCCTCGCTCTCGCGCCCCGCGTGGCCGTCGCCTACGAGCGCAACGACGAGACCAACTCCCGGCTCGAGGACGCCGGCATCGAGGTCGTGCGCATCGCCGGCTCCGAGCTGGGGTCGGGACGCGGCGGGCCGAGGTGCATGAGCTGCCCGGTCGAGCGCGACCCGATCGGCTGACGCTCAGAAGAGCGGCGTCTCGGGCAGGTGCACGTGCCGCAGCGGCGGGCCCGCCTGCTCGCATGCTCCCGTCGCCGACGCCAGCAGCGGATGAGCCGGACCGGATCGACGTCCAGCGTCACCCACGCTCGACCAGCAGGACCTTCGGCGGTCCGACTCCCAGCCAGAGGACCACGGCACCGCGCGGGGCCCGGAGCAGCCTCGCCGCCGCCCAGTCGCGCCACACCACGGGACGGGTAGTGCGGGACCTCTTCGACGGCGGGCGCGAAGGCGTACGCCGTACCGTCGGGTAGACCACAGTGCCCGTCGTGGCGACTGCGGCACGCGTGCCGACGCGGCGTCACGCACACCAGCGGCGGACGACGCGTGCGAACGCCGCGGCGGAGCCGCCGCCGTACCCGGTGGGTGCTCGAACGTGAGCCCACCCGGCCACTGGTCGGAGCCGTCCGAGCCAGGTAGTCGCAGGGACGAGCGTGGACCTGCGAGCCGGATGGGCTGACGTCCCGGCCGCCACATCCAGGATCGGTCGCGCATCGCGGCCGATCACGACGGACTCCGTCGTTGTCGACACCAAGGCGACCGTCGACCACGCCGCCCGCGTCGCAGCAGGTGGCGCGCCGAGTCGTCAGCGACACCGTGCTGACCGGTCACCCGACCGCGGTCACGTCGTACGACCGTGACGGTGAACGAGGTGTCAGCCTCGTCCAGCGGCTGTAGCGCTGTCAGGACGCGTGGAGGTCATCCAGGCGATGTACGGCGCCGTTCGGCGAGAGCGTCGGGCGACCCGCGGCCGGTCCCGTGGGCAAGGACAGGAACCGCACGAGTCGTCCACCGACAACACGCAGCCACGCGACTGCCGTGCTCCGTCACGTCGGCCCGACGACGCGTGGTCCCGCCGTCGCTCGACGATGCGGCGAGAGCGGGGTTCGCGATGACGCCCGTCCGGGAAGTGGAGCACTCCGCTCCGACCACCACGGGATGCCTGGGCGGTGGGCCGACTGGGTCGGCCGCCGTCGTCGCGGTGGCGTGCGAGGTCGGCGGTGTGCGACTGCGGGTCCGTACGATCGTCGGATCCGCAGCCGGACGACGGCGAGCGAGCAGCACCACCGACGCCGCTGACCGACTTCCACACGCTCGGAAGACGTCGCCAACGGCGCGGAATTGTTGTCGCCGCCGGATCGGGGCAGCAGACGGCCCGGTCGATGTCGACGGGGGAGGCAACAACGACCGGGCCGCAGACGACGCTAGCGAACGCCTGGTCGGCGGTTCAACCTCCCCCGGGCGTGTCTTTGGTCGCGCACGGATCCGCGCAGGTCAGCGCAGGGTCACCTGCTGGTTGGCCAGCATCGAGCGGGCGGCCCGCTCCTCCGAGGTGAGCGCCGCGCCGGTCGTGAGCGCCTCGTCGAGCCGCGCCCCGAACGCCGCGACCGGCTGCTCGATGGCGTCCGCACCGGTGCCCGACGGGAGGTCCCACACGGGCGTCAGAAGGCCGTGCGCGCGAAACATGCCGACCAGCTTCGAGCCCTCGGCGATCGAGTCGTCGCCGGCCGCATGGAGTCGCGCCAGGGCATCGAGCAGCGCCGTCTCGTCCTGGGGCAGCACCCAGCGCAGGTGCTCCTTGCTCCCCGCGTCGACCCAGTACGCCGCGTCCACGGACGACAGCCGGACCGTCGGCGCGACAGCGCCGTTGGCCTGCTCCAGTGCGTCGACCATGTCCTGGTCGCGATCGGCCACGTCGCCGAGCCACCACTCGAACCCCTCGTGGACGGTGACGTCGAGCGGCTGGTCGGACACCAGGTCCTGGAACCGCGCACCCGGCCCCGGCGGGTCGACGAGCCCGACCACGCCCTCCTCGTCGGTCGCCAGCGCCTTCTCGAGCACAGCGCCGAGGTCGCGGGCCGGGTCGCCGAAGCCGTGGCGCACCTGCATCCCGAGCCACACGTCCCCGGACTCGCGGACCATCGCCGGCGCAGCCCCGGGCAGCAGCGACCCGAGCAGCACCGTCCGGTCACCGACCGTCAGCGGCGCCGTCGCCGACGGCACGAACTCCCGCAATGCCACCAGGTCGCGCTCGGCGACCAGACCCGCGAACGGCCGCGCGACGTACGCGCCGTCGGCCGACCCGTGGCAGGCCTTGTAGCGCTTGCCCGACCCGCAGGGGCACGGCTGGCGCGGCCCGACCTCGCCGTCGGTCGCGCGGTCACGTGCCTTGGTCCGGGACTTCTTGGCCATGGCGGCGAATCTAGGCCGCCGGCACGCCTTGCAGCCAACCGAGCACGGCCCGTGGTCGGTCGGTGATCACCGCGCGGACGCCGAGCGACCGGCACAGCTCGAGCTGCTCCTCGGTGTTGACCGTCCAGACGTGGACGTCGCGCCCGCTCTCGGCCATCTTCGCCGCGAACCTCGGGTGCTTGGTCAACGCGTTGATCCCGGGGCCGAGCATCCACCTTTCCTCGACCATCGGCTTGAGGACCGGCCAGTGCCGAGCCTTGTCGATCAGCATCACGAGCGGGAGTCGGGGAGCGAGCTTCTGCATCCGTTGCAGGGCGACGTAGGAGAAGCTCATCACCCGGACGGGGCTGTCCTCACCGGTCCAGCCGAACTCGGCGAGCATCTCCGCGAGGCGCCGCTCGACCAGCCCGCCGTACCTCGTGGGGTGCTTGGTCTCGATCGCCAGCTCGATCCGCCGGTCCGCGTCGGCGACGGTCTCCAGGAGCCGACGCAACGTGAGGACCTTGGCGAGATCGGGATCTTCGTCCTGGGCCTCGTCGTCGAAGATGGCCCAGGGGTTCTTCCACGACGCGAACTCGAGCTGGTCGAGGTCGGCGAGCTCCATCGTCGACACCAACCCGTTGGCGCTCGCCGTACGCCGCAGGTCACGGTCGTGCACACAGACCAGGTGTCCGTCTGCGGTGAGCCGGACGTCGCACTCGAGTGCGTCGGCTCCTTCGCTGATCGCCTCGAGGTAGGCACCCAGGGTGTGCTCGGGCTTCTCGAAGCTCGCGCCACGATGGGCGACGACCTGCGGCCTCATGGCAGCAATTCTGACGTGAAAACTCGTGATGGCGAGGGAAATCGCGGCGAGCCGCGGCGAAGTTCACCGACACTTCGTCGCTCCCACTCGGCACGTTCACCCGCCGTCACCGCGGGGGATGCTCGCGACTAGCGTCGACCCCGTGAGTACGGACGTGGACCTGCGGGACAACCCCGAGAAGCGGCAGTTCGAGGCGTACGTCGACGACGAGCTCGCCGGCTTCTCGGCGTACGAGCTCACCGACGGCGGGATCATGATCATGCACACCGAGGTCGACGACGCCTTCGAGGGCCAAGGCGTCGGGTCGGCCATGGTGCGCCAGCTGCTCGACCGGATCCGCGCCGACGGCGAGCTGAAGGTGACCGTGCTCTGCCCCTTCGTCAACGCCTGGCTACGCCGGCATCCCGACTACCAGGAGCTGACACGCCGATGACCACGAAGACGCTGAGCTTCCACCTCCAGCGCCACCTTCAGCGATCGCGCGACGACGTCGTGGGCTCGCTCGAGGGCCTCTCGGAGTACGACGTACGCCGGCCGCTGGTGCCATCGGGCACCAACCTCCTCGGCCTGGTCAAGCACCTCATCGGCATCGAGCTGGGCTATCTCGGCGCCTGCGTCGGGCGACCTTCGCCCGTCTCGGTGCCGTGGGAGGACGACGGCTCGGTCTGGGAGTCCGCGGACATGTGGGCGACCCCCGACCAGTCGCGCGACTACCTGCTCGGTCTCTACCGGCGGGCATGGCAGCACAGCGACGAGTCGCTCGAGACGCTTCCGCTGGACGCCCCGGCCTCGGTGGCCTGGTGGTCGGAGGAGCACCGCGAGACGACGTTCGGTGAGCTGGTCGTGCGGGTCGTCGACGAGACCGCCCACCACGCCGGGCACTGCGACGTCGTACGCGAGCTGATCGACGGTCGCGGCGGCGGTGACCAGGCCGACATCGGCGACGCCGAGCACTGGAAGGCGTACGTCGCGAAGATCCAGGCCGCCGCCGACGCCTTCCGCTGACCTCGTGGTCGACCCGGGCGGCGTCGTTCACCTCCTGGCCGTCCCGAAGGCTTGAAGACCTCCAGCCGAGACGTCACCGCGACCGGAGGAAGGCGCCGAAGTGCGGGACCGTGAACGCGATCCGGCCGCGCTCGCCGGAGTAGATCAGGCCCTTCTTGAGGAGCGCGTCGCGCGCGGGCGACAGCGACTGAGGCTTCTTGCCCAGGACCGCCGCGACGTCCGCCGTCGGCACCGACTCGATGTCGTCGAGCTCCTCACCGCTCTCGGCGAGGGCTGAGGCGGCGTCGGCCATGGCCCGGAGGTACTCGCGCTCCCCCGGGGTCGCCCGCTCGTAGCGCGACCCGAAGAAGCCGACGGCGAGCTCGCGCTCCGCCTCCGGGGCCGCGACGGCGACGTCCGCGGCACTCATCGGCGAGCGAGGCGCGAGGTCCCAGACGGTCTTGCCGTAGGCCTGGATGAAGTAGGGGTATCCGCCGGTCGCGTCGTACAGCGCGGCCAGCGCCTCATCGTCGTACGCCGCCTCCTCGGCCTCGGCAGGCACACGCAGGGCGAGGTCGGCGTTCTCGCGGTCGAGACGATCGATCCGCTGGTATCCGAAGAGACGCTCGGAGTAGGACTTCGCGGCCGCGAGCACGGCCGGCAGGTGGGGAAGCCCGGCGCCGACGACGATCACCGGGAGGCCGGACTGGCTGATCTCGTGACAGGCAGCGCAGAGAGCGGACACGTCGTCGGGCCCGAGGTCCTGCATCTCGTCGACGAACACCGCGATCCCCCGACCCTGGTCGGCGGCCAGCCCGCCGAGGTCGGTGAACAGCTCGACCAGGTCGATCTCGATGTCGCCGGAGTCTCCGCGTCCCCGGACCGCGGGCGCGTCGATGCCGGGGTGCCAGCGGTCCTTGAGCTTGGCACTCGCGCCTGCATCGCGCTCCGCGAAGGAGCGGACGACGCCCAGCACGTGGGTGACGGAGTCCTCGTCGGGGTGGCCGAGCTCGCGCACGGCCTGGTGCAGCGCGGACGAGAGCGGCCGTCGCAGCCCCTGCTCGGGTCTTGCCTCCAGCTTGCCGGTGCCCCACCCCCGGCGTACGGCGGCTGAACGCATCGCGTTGAGCAGCACGGTCTTGCCGACGCCGCGCAGCCCGGTCAGCACGATGCTGCGCTCGGGACGACCGCGCGCCACCCGCTCGAGCACCACGTCGAACGCCGCCAGCTGGGCGCTCCGGCCGGCCAGCTCCGGCGGCCGCTGGCCCGCACCAGGCGCGTACGGGTTGCGGATCGGGTCCATGCTCGGACCGTATCGGCGTCTCTAGCCGATTCCGTAGATTGCTACGAGCGGGTCGCCAACTTCACAATCGGTTGACCAACTCAACCAGTTCGCTACTACCCTCGAGCCAGATGAACTCGACCGCCACGCCCCGCACCCTCGGTCCGCACTACAAGTGGATCGCCCTCTCCACGACGACGCTCGGCGTCCTGATCGCGACGATCAACTCCTCGATCCTGCTGATCGCGCTGCCCGACATCTTCCGCGGGCTGAAGATCGACCCGCTCGCACCCGGCAACTCCAGCTACCTGCTGTGGCTGATCATGGGATACCTCGTCGTCACGGCCGTCCTGGTCGTCACGTTCGGCCGGCTCGGCGACATGTACGGCCGGGTGAAGATGTTCAACGCCGGCTTCGCGATCTTCACCCTCTTCTCCGTCGCTTTGAGCATCACCTGGATGACCGGTACGCCGGGCGTCCTGTGGCTGATCATCATGCGGGTGCTGCAAGGGGTCGGCGGCGCACTCCTGATGGCCAACTCGTCGGCGATCATCACCGACGCGTTCCCCTCTACGCAGCGCGGCCTGGCGTTGGGCCTGAACATGGTGTCGGGCATCGCCGGCTCGTTCCTCGGCCTGGTGATCGGCGGCGTACTCGCACCGGTCCACTGGCGCTACGTCTTCCTGGTGTCGGTGCCGTTCAGCCTCTTCGGCACCGCGTGGGGCTATCTGAAGCTCCGCGACCTGAGCCCGCGGCGCCACCACGTCATGGACTGGTGGGGGAACGTCACCTTCGCCCTCGGCCTGATCGGTGTCCTGGTCGCGATCACCTACGGCATCCAGCCGCACGGCAGCCACCTGATGGGCTGGACGAACCCCTGGGTCCTGGCCTCGATGATCGGCGGCCTCGTCCTGCTCGTGGTGTTCTGCGTGATCGAGACCCGCGTCGACCACCCGATGTTCCACCTCGAGCTCTTCCGCGTGCGAGCGTTCACCTTCGGCAACGTCGCGAGCCTCCTCGCCGGCCTCGGCCGCGGCGGCCTGATGTTCATCCTGATCATCTGGCTCCAGGGGATCTGGCTCCCCCGCCACGGCTACTCGTTCGAGTCGACGCCGCTGTGGGCGGGCATCTTCATGCTGCCGATGACCGTCGGCTTCCTGGTGGCCGGGCCGCTGTCCGGCTGGCTCTCCGACCGTTACGGCGCGCGGTGGTTCGCCACCGGCGGGATGCTGATCGCCGCGCTCAGCTTCGTGTGGTTCGCCGCACTGCCGGTCGACTTCAGCTACTGGATGTTCGCCGCCGCGCTGTTCTTCAACGGGTTCGGCATGGGGCTCTTCGCCTCACCCAACCGCGCCGCGGTGATGAACGCCCTGCCGGCCAACCGGCGCGGGGTCGGCGGCGGCATGAGCACGACGTTCCAGAACGCCTCGATGGTGCTCTCGATCGGGATCTTCTTCTCGCTGATGATCGTGGGGCTGGCCGGCTCGCTCCCCGAGACCATGCAGTCGGGTCTGACCGCGCACGGCGTCCCCGCCGATCAGGCGCACGCGGTCGCGGGCCTGCCCCCCGTGGCCGTGCTGTTCGCGTCGCTGCTGGGCTACAACCCGGTGAAGTCACTCCTCGGTGACCACACCCTCGGACAGCTCCCGGCTGCCGACTCGCACTACCTGACCGGCCACTCGTTCTTCCCCTCGCTCATCTCGGGGCCGTTCCACGACGGGCTGATCGTCGCGTTCGCGTTCGCCGTCGCGGCCTGCCTGATCGCGGCCGCGGCGTCGTGGTTCATGGGCGAGAAGTTCGTGCACGAGGACGACCAGCACGAGACGCCGGTGGACTTCGCGCAACCGGAGGCAGGTTCCCCCGAGCCGACTAGCAGACCTCGGGATGCTGTCGCGAACGCGCGACGGCGTACGCCGTATCCAGGCCCGACCGCAGCATCGAGATCAGCTCCGGCACCTCGTCGACGGTGAGCCGGAACGACCCGATGCAGACGTTCTCGCGCCACAGCGAGAGCACGACGAGGTCGGTGTCGTAGTGCCACGAGACGCGGAGCGCACGATCCTCGCCGCGCGCGTCGAGGAAGATCTCCCCTTGCGCGGGCAGCGGTCGAGCGGTGGCCATGATCGATTCTCCCTCTGCCCCGGTGATCTGTCACCGCTCTCGGTGATACTTGACCTATGCCGGAGCTGCCCGAGGTGGAGGCGCTGGCCCTCGACCTCAAGGGCCGGCTCGACGGGCATGCGATCGCCAGGATCCATCTGGCGGCGTTCAGCGCGCTGAAGACGTTCGACCCACCGGTCCAGGCCCTCGAGGGCACGCTGGTCGACGACGTGACGAGGCACGGCAAGTTCATCGACATCGAGACCAGCGGCCTCCACCTGATCTTCCACCTGGCCCGCGCCGGCTGGATCCGCTGGAAGGACGAGCAGCCGCCGGTGCCGCCGCGACCCAACAGCAAGTCCGGGCTCGCGGTGCGGGTGATCCTCGACGACCAGAGCGGGTTCGACGTCACCGAGGCCGGCACCAAGAAGAGCCTCGCGGCGTACGTCGTGCGCTCACCCCAGGACGTCCCCGGCATCGCCTCCCTCGGTCCCGATCCGCTCGACGACGCGTTCACCCGCGAGATCCTGGCCAACATCCTCGAGGACGCCGGCCGCTCCCAGATCAAGGGCGTCCTGCGCCACCAGGGCACGATCGCCGGCATCGGCAACGCCTACAGCGACGAGATCCTGCACGCCGCGAAGATGTCGCCGTTCAAGCCGGCCAACAGCCTGACCGCCGACGAGCTCGACCAGCTGTTCGCGGCGGTCAAGGACGAGCTCGGCGACGCCGTCAAGCGGTCTCGTGGGCTTCCCGCGAGCGAGCTCAAGGGCGAGAAGAAGACCAACATGGCGGTGCACGGCCGTGCCGGCGAGACCTGTCCGGTGTGCGGCGACACGGTCCGCGAGGTCAGCTTCGCCGACACGTCCCTGCAGTACTGCCCCACCTGCCAGACCGGCGGCAAGCCGCTCGCAGATCGCCGGATGTCCCGCCTGCTCAAGTAGCACCGAGGCACGGCTCGGACCGGGCTGGTGGAATGGTGGCATGGACGTTCCCACCGCTTCGGTCTCGGGAGTGCCCGATCCCCTACCTGACGGACTCCTGGTGCTCGACGTCCGTGAGGACGACGAATGGGCGGCCGGCCACGTCGCCGGCTCCGTCCACCTGCCGCTGATGGAGCTCGGCGGGAGGTACGCCGAGCTCCCGAGTGCCGACCAGACGCTCGTGGTGTGCCGGGTCGGCAACCGGTCGGCGTACGCCGCGGCGTTCCTGGTCCAGCAGGGTGTCGACGCGGTCAACCTGGACGGCGGCCTGATGGCGTGGGACGCAGCCGGGCGCGAGCTGGTCACCGACGACGGCAGCCCGGCGATGGTCCTCTGACGACGTGACTAGGACGACGAGTCGCCCGACAGCGCCCGGCACTCGCTGCCGTAGTAGGTGATGAAGTCGCGGACGTCGGCGGCGTCCCGGTCGTTCATGTCCTGCACCATCTTCGTGATGCCGCCCGGCGACCTCCGGTCCGGAAGGGCGCGTAGGTGGCTCACCAGGAGGTCGAACCCGTGGCGCGCGGAAGACCCGATGTCGCTCGGCGTCCCCACCTTGCTCAGCTCGTCGGCAGCGTGCCCGGGCGTGGTCTGCGACCCGAGCACCTCGAAGCTGTGGCAGAAGTCGGCCTTCGACGCCGACGACCCGGAAGACGACGAGTCACCACAGGCGGCAAGGCCGCCCGCGAGCACGACCAGCGCGGCCGAGGCGGCGATGGCGTTGCGAGCGATCCGAGCCTCCGGCATGGGTCTCCTAGCGATCGGTCAGCGATCGGTGGCGTCCGTCTCCACTGTGCCTTCTCCCTCAGGAGTACGCATCTCGCCGCGGAACCGTTCGACGTCGAGGTGCGGCGTCGCCAGGACGCCGTCGAGGAGCCGCCGGTACTCCTCGCGCGACACCTCCGAGACACCGAGCGTGGCCAGGTGCGGCGTCTGCCACTGCGTGTCGACGAGGCGGTCCCGACCGTCGTCGAGCCACCCGACCAGACCCACCAGCGCCGCCTTCGACGCGTCGGTCTCGTGGTGGAACATCGACTCGCCCGCGAACAGCCCGCCGATCGCCACGCCGTACAGGCCACCGACGAGCCTGCCGTCACGCCAGGTCTCGACGGAGTGCACCCAGCCCAATGCGTGGAGGCGGAGGTACGCCTCCCGGATCTGCTCGTCGATCCAGCCCGAGGGCCGGCTCGGGTCCGCACAGGCGTCGATCACCTCGGCGCACGCGGTGTCGACGCGCAGCTCGAAGTGACGCAGCGACCGGGCCAGGGAGCGTGACACATGGAGGTCGCGTGGCCGCAGGACGCCGCGGCGTACCGGGCTGAACCACGCCATCGGCGCGCGCCGCCCGCCGATCGGCATCGGGAAGACGCCGGTGCGGTACGCCGCCAGGATCGTGCCCGGTTCGAGGTCCGCACCGGTTGCCACCAGGTCGTCCTCGGGGTGGAAGTGTGCGGGCGACGGGAACTCCCAGATGGTCGGAGGCGGGTCGACCGGCACGCCGTCAACGGTACGCAAACGTAGGATCGGGAGCATGGCCGGCAGTCAGACCGCGACGAGCAGCAACCGGCTGCCTCAGCGCCTGACCGAGCTGGCCCCCGGCCTGACCGCGGCGTTCGTCCGCGAGGCCATGCACCGCGCCATCCACGGCATCGGTCCCCTGCCGCCCGCCGCCGTGGCGGCCGACCGCCAGCTGAAGGAGCAGAAGGGCGATGTCGACCGCGCCGTCCACGAGGTGATCGAGAACCACGTGCGGTACGCCGGGGCCCAGGGCTTCGTGACCAACCTCGGCGGTCTCGCGACGATGGCCTTCACGGTGCCGACCAACATCTCCGGGCTGGCGCTGGTGGAGTGCCGGATGATCGCCGGCATCGCGCACCTGCGCGGCTACGACCTCCACGACCCGCGCGTACGCAACGCGGTGCTCGTCTGCCTCCTCGGCGAGGAGAAGGTGCAGGAGCTGGTCGCCGCCAAGAAGCTTCCCGCGCCGCCGATGGCGCTGGCCACCGCGCCGGCTCACGACCCGTGGCTGGACCGCGTGATCTCGGCCGAGGTCGCCTCCGACCTGGTCCAGCAGGTGGCCGGGAAGAAGCTGGCCGGCACGGTCGCCCGGCGCATCCCCTTGGTCGGCGGCCTCGTCGGGATGGGCGCCGACGGCTACACGACCTGGAAGATCGGTCGCTACGCCGACCGCGAGCTCCTGCCCCTGGCGCGTCGGTAGGCCTTCATCAGCTGCTGGCCCGGGCCGCCGCGCTCCAGGCGACGGACGAGCTTCTCGCGCCACCGGTACGTCGGGCGCAGGTGGGCCTTCTCCAGGGCACGCTGCGTCTCGCGCAGCTCGCCGTCACGCTGCCCGAGCTCGCGCTGCAGACGCGCGTGGTCCAGGAGCACGGCCTTGAGCGCGTCGACCGCGGCGCTCGCGACCACCGCCTCGTCGGGGTGGTCGGGGTCGGCGAAGTCGGCCACCGGTGGCGCCCCTCGCAGGTCCTCGAGGTCGCCGATCACGTCGTACCCGCGACGGCGGATCTCCGCGGTCCAGGACTCCTGGAGCTCGGTCGCCCACGGGTGTACGTCGGGTGGAAGCGCGAGGCGCGGTGTCCTCGTGCGCCGCGAGAGCGTCTCGTGGGCGAGCAGCTCGCGCACGAGCGGGCGGTAGTACGCCGGCTCGAGCGCCTCGTTGGCGGCGCGGTTGATGCGACGGATCAGTGTGGTCTCCGCCGAGCCCAACGAGGGGTTCACCTTTTCGCCGTCGAGCTGGAGGGAGATGCCGTCGAGGCCGAACGCCTCGACGAACCGCTTCCAGAGCAGCTCCGGCGACCCGCCGGAGGGCGGCACGGTGACGACGTGGACGTGCTCGGGCGGGAGGTCGTGACCCCAGCGGTCCAGGATGTCCGGGATCTCCTGCACCCCCCAGAACCACGTCGGGATCCGGCCCTCGCGACGCGGGTCGCGGATCTGGTCGAGGAACTTGCCGAAGGAGAGTGCGGCACGGTGCTTGACGTTCTCCTGCCACTCGGCGGGGATCTGGCGCACCAGGTCGCGCACCGACAGCACCAGGTGGACCTCGGTGTCGTCGCCGTGGCCGAGGCTGTCGAGGGCCCGGCCGACCTGCGCGCGGGAGGCGGTGGCCAGGATCTCGTGGCTGATGATCGCGTCGCCGCGGGATCGGCGTACGGACTCCGCGAGCTTGTCCCAGGAGCCGACCGCCTGGGTCTCGAGCCCGCCCCACGGCATCCGCATCAGGTCGAGGGCCGCCAGGAAGTGAGCGTCGTGCCGGCCGGCCGGATAGACGATGCCGTGGCGTCGCAGCTGGTGCCGGTTGTGGAACAGCACGTGCTGGAGGTACGACGTGCCGGTCTTGGGGGTGCCGACGTGGAGGTGGACCTTCTTGGTCACGTCTCCTCCAGTCCCGCGGGCTGCTCGGCCAGGTCGGTCCCGATCGGCGGCCCGAGCAGCACCTGCATGGCCAGGGCGAGCACCTGCTCCTCGTCCGGCGCCGTGACCCCGGGCCGTTCGGCGGGCTCGGGCAGAGCGCCGTGCACAGCGTAGTCACCGGTGGCGAGCCGTCGTCGGAGGTCGGTGGTCTGGTCCGCGAGCCACGCGTGGGCACGTGGCGGGATCCGGAGCTGGGGTCCGGGGTACGCCGCGAGCACGGGGCGGAGGCGGTGGCGCATCAGCGCGCTGCGGCGTTCGGGTGTGACCAGGCTGCCGACCACCGGTGCCGTCCTGCGGGCCAGCTCGATCGCGTCTGCCGACAGGGGTCTGGCCGGTGCTACGCGCCGCCGGCGGCCGATCAGCCGGAGCGCGTGGCGTGGATCATCGAGCACCACGTGCACCCGGCTCGCGCCGACCAGGGGGGCCCACTTCTCGGCGAGCGCGGCGAGGTCGATGCGCCCGGGGAGCCGGCCGCGCCGCAGCTCGGCCGCCACCCACTCCTGCCACGGGCGGACACCCGCGCCCAACGACCGCGCCGTCCAGACGTGGACGAGCATCGACGGCAGGTCCGTGCCGGTGACGACGACCGTCGACCGACGCCCGCCCGGCGGCCGCCCGTCGGCGACGAGGGCGTCGCGCAGCACGTCGGCGACCTCCGGGTCTCCCACCACGCGGTACCGCCGGCGGAGCAGCCGCGGTGCGCGCGGCTCGAGTGGATCGCCGGCGGCGACGACGTCCTCGGCGATCAGGGCGGTGGCGACCCGGACCAGCTCGTCGGCGGGGAGCTCGCCGGGGTCCACGGGCGGTGGACCGAACCCCGACTCCGCGAGCACGCCGACGAGCCCGAGGTCGGGCCTGCCCCGGCCCGGGGCACTCGCGCCGAGCACGCGCTCGGCGAGCTCGGGGGACGGCAGGCGGCGGAGGTTGAGGCGGCGTAGCAGCTCGAGCTGTTGGGCTCCCGGGAGGTACCGCCCGGACTGCTCATCGGCGCCGGCCAGGGAGCCCCACGCGGACCAGGGCGTCGTACCGCCGTCTCGGAGGTGCGCCACCCAGCCCCACGCCCGGGCCTCGTGCTCGCGGTCTGCCTCCTCCGACGCCATCCGGTTCACCGGCGGTAGGCCTCGCGGGCGCGCTTGAGGCGACCGAGCATCGAGGCGTCGGGGTCGGGGCGCGAGGCCGCCTCCTCGGTCATCGCCGCCAGCGCATCGAGAGCGGCCGAGAGCTGTGCCTTGTCGGAGACGCGGTCAGGGTGCTTGAACTTCTGCTCCTCGCTCGGCGGCTCGGGCACCAGCTCGGCGGGGTCGCCGACCACGTCGACCCCGCTCTGCTCGAGCCACTCGACCCAGGACTCACCGCGCTCACGGGCCCAGTCGTGGAACTTCGGTGGGAGCAGGATGGGACGTGAGCGCCGGGAGCCGAGGGTCTCGTCGGCGAGCATGCCGAGGATCAACGAGTCGTACCCCGGGTTCTCACGGGTGTGGCGCCCGATCCGCTCGTTGAGCGAGCGGAGCACCTGCGTCTCGGCGCTGCCCAGCGAGGTGTTGGTGCGCTCGCTGTCGTCGGGCGCCCACGTGGGCTCGATGCCGAACGCGCGGCAGAAGCGGCGCCACAACAGGTCGGGGTCTGCGTCGGCCGTGCCCGGGTGCGGCACGGTCACGACGTGGACGCGATCGGGCGGCAGTCCGTTGCCCCACGTCGAGAGCACGGTCGGGAGGTCGAAGGCTCGGGCGAACCACGACCGGCCCTCGCGGACCTTGGTGAGGTAGCGGCCGTACTTCCACCGGCGTCCCTGCTTGACGCTCTCCTGCCAGCCCGCGGGTGCCTGCCGCGCGAGGTCGCGCGCGGAGTAGACGACGTGGATCTCGGTCTCGCCGCCGTCGCCGAGCTCCTGCTTGAGCCGCGCGATCGGCTCCGGTGGGGCCGGGGCGAGGATCTCGTGGCTGAAGATCGAGGTGCCGCCTGCGCGGCGTACCCGGCGGACCAGGGCGTCCCACGAGCCCTGCGCGTGACCGGGTGGCCCTCCCCAGTCCTGCCCGAGCAGGTCGAGCGCCGCGCGGAAGTGGAAGGTCCCGGGGCTCATCAGCGGCGCCCGCGTCGGGATGTGGACGTCGTGGGTGGCCAGCTCCTTGACGTTGCGTCCCAGCCGGTCCTGGAGGTACGTCGTGCCGGTCTTGGGCGCACCGATGTGCACGTACACCCTCCGGCTCATGTCCGGATTCTGTCAGCCGGTGAGTGCCCGGACCACGGCGGAGGGGCTGGGGCGGCCGAGGTGGCCGGCCAGCCAGGTGGAGGTCTCGACCAGGGCCGTCAGGTCGACGCCGTGCTCGATGCCGAGACCGGTCAGGAACCACACGAGATCCTCGGTGGCGAGGTTGCCGGTGGCGCTCTTGGCGTAGGGGCAGCCGCCCAGGCCGCCGGCGCTGGCGTCGTACGTCGTGATGCCGGCGCGCAGCCCAGCCTGGACGTTGGACAGAGCCTGGCCGTAGGTGTCGTGGAAGTGGAGGGCGAGATCCTCGCGGCGCATGCCGGCCTCGGCGAACGCGTCGACCAGGGATCCGACGTGGCCGGCGGTGGCCGACGCCGATCGTGTCGCCGAGGCTCAGCTGCGAGGCACCGAGGTCGAACAGCCGCCGCCCGACGGACACGACCTGCTCGATCGGCACCGCTCCCTCCCAGGGGTCGCCGAAGCACATCGAGACGTAGGCCCGGACGTCGAGACCGGCGTCGCGGGCGCGGCGTACGACGGGCTCGAACATCGCGAACTGCTCGTCCAGCGACCGGTTGAGGTTCTTCTGCGCGAACGTCTCGGTCGCGCTCCCGAAGATCGCGACGTGGCGGCAGCCCAGCTCCAGCGCCCGGTCGAGGCCCCGCTCGTTGGGCACCAGGACCGGGCAGTCGCGGCCCTCGTCGCCGAGCATCCGCATCAGGTCCTCGGCGTCGGCGAGCTGCGGAACCCAGGTCGGGTGGACGAACGACGTCGCCTCCACCACCGGCAGCCCGGCCGCGAGCAGGCGGCGGATCAGCTCGGCCTTGACCTCGGTCGGCACCAGCGAGGACTCGTTCTGGAGGCCGTCACGCGGCCCCACCTCGTAGATGGTGACCGGGCCCCGGATCTCTTGGTCGGCGATCTTCATCGGGAGATCAGTCATCGACGGCCTCGTGCTCGACCACGAACAGCGTCGCGCCGAGCGGCACCTGATGGCCGGCCGCGCTCTCGACGGTGGTCACCGTGCCGGCGAAAGGTGCCTTCAGCGTGAGCTCCATCTTCATCGCCTCCATCATGCCGAGGACCTGCCCCTCCTCGACCCGGTCACCCTCCGCGACCCGGACCTCGAGCACCGTGCCCGGCATCGGGGCCGTGATGGTGCCGTCGGCAGCAGCGACGTGGTCGGCCAGCCGGTCGGGCCCGGTCAGGACGAACCGCTGCCCCTGATAGCTCACCTCGACGATGTCGGGCTGCACGTTCACGACGCCGCGGGCTCGGTGTCCGTCGATGTCGAGCTCGAGCGTGTGCTGCTCGGCGGTCACCTCATGCACCGGTACGCCGTCGACGGTGCCGGCCGCGCGGTCGACGACCACGTCGCGGTCCAGCTCGACCAGGGTCGCCGCCGGGGCGGCGCCGAGCCGGAAGCCGTCGGCCTGGAACGGATGTCCGGTGTCGAACGCCGCGAGCATCGCCGACACCCACGCCGCCATCACCCGCGGGATGCCGGCGTCGGGCGCCGGCACCTCGTGGTGGTCGAGCCAGGAGGTGTCGATCGTGACGTCGCGGAACTCGTCGCTGGCGACCAACGCACGGAGGAACCCGGTGTTCGTCGTCAGCCCCAGGATCGCGGTGTCGTCGAGCGCGTCGACCAGTGCCTGGCGAGCGGCCTCACGATCCTCGCCGGTGGCGATCACCTTGCCGAGCATGGGGTCGTACGACGTGCTCACGACCTGGTTGCCGAAGAGGGCGTGATCAACTCGGACGTCGGTCGGCCATCGCACCAGGGAGGTCGTGCCGGCCTGCGGCAGGAATCCGCCGAACGAGTCCTCGGCGTACACCCGCGCCTCGATCGCGTGGCCCCGGAGCGACACGTCGTCCTGGGTGAACGACAGCTCCTCGCCGGCGGCCACGCGCAGCTGCTGCTCGACCAGGTCGAGCTCATCGCCGGCGACGCGCACCACCGACTCGGTGACCGGGTGCTCGACCTGCAGGCGGGTGTTCATCTCCAGGAAGTAGAAGTCGCCGGTGGTGTTGTCGAGCAGGAACTCCACCGTGCCGGCGTTGGTGTAGCCGACCTGGCGGGCGAGGGCGACCGCGGCACCGGTGATCCGGTCGCGGAGGGCACCATCGATCGTGGGCGCGGGCGCCTCCTCGAGGACCTTCTGGTGACGCCGCTGCGTCGAGCAGTCGCGCTCGAAGAGGTGCACGACGTTGCCGTGGACATCTCCCAGGACCTGCACCTCGATGTGGCGGCCGGACTCGACGTACGTCTCGACCAGCATCGCGTCGTCGCCGAACGCGGATGCCGCCTCACGCTTCGCCGCGGCCAGCGCCTCGGCGTAGTCACCCGCGCTCGGTACCGTGCGCATGCCCTTGCCGCCACCCCCGGCGGCGGCCTTGACCAGCACCGGGTAGGCGAAGCCGGCCGGGTCGTCGGTCGCGTCGTACGACGGTACGACCGGCACTCCCGCCTTCACCGCGACCTCTCGGGCGTGGTCCTTGCGGCCCATCGCATCCATCACGTCGGCGTCGGGTCCGACCAGGGTGATGCCCGCCTCCGCGACCGTCCGTGCGAACGCCGATCGCTCGGACAGGAAGCCGTAGCCCGGGTGGATCGCGTCGGCGCCGGCCTCCTGGGCAGCGGCGACGACCCCGTCGACGTACAGGTACGACGGCACCCACAGCGCCTCGTCGGCCGCGCGCGTGTGCGGTGCGTCGGCGTCCACGTCGGTGTAGATCGCCACCGTGCGGATGCCGAGCCGATGGCAGGTGCGGAAGACCCGCAGCGCGATCTCGCCCCGGTTGGCGACGAGGACCTTGGTGATGTTCATCCCGTTACATCCGGAAAACGCCGTACGACGGCGCGGGGGTCGGGACGCGGGCGGAGACGGCCAGGCCCATGCCGAGGACACGACGTGTGTCGGCGGGATCGATCACGCCGTCGTCCCAGAGCCGGGCGGTCGAGTAGTACGGCGAGCCCTGGTGCTCGTAGGACTCGAGGATCGGCGCCTTGAACGCCTGCTCGTCCTCGGCACTCCAGTCCTCACCCCGCGCCTCGAAGCCGTCGCGCCGCACGGTCGCGAGCACCGAGGCCGCCTGCTCGCCGCCCATCACCGAGATCCGGGCGTTGGGCCACATCCAGAGGAAGCGCGGGTCGTAGGCGCGACCACACATGCCGTAGTTGCCGGCGCCGAACGAGCCGCCGATCACCACCGTGAACTTCGGGACCACGCTGCAGGCGACTGCCGTCACCAGCTTCGCGCCGTCCTTGGCGATGCCGCCGTTCTCGTACTCGCGGCCGACCATGAAGCCGGTGATGTTCTGCAGGAACACCAGCGGGATGCGGCGCTGGTTGCACAGCTCGATGAAGTGCGCACCCTTGAGCGCCGACTCGCTGAACAGGATCCCGTTGTTCGCGACGATGCCGACCTCGTGACCCCAGATCCGGGCGAAGGCGCAGACCAGGGTGTCGCCGTACAGCTTCTTGAACTCGTGGAACCGGCTGCCGTCGACGACCCGGCGGATCACCTCGCGCACGTCGTACGGCGTGCGGGTGTCGGCGGGCACGACGTCGTACAACGACTCCGGCGACTCCAGCGGCTCCTCGATGGCCTCGACCGGCGAGCCCGGGGCGGCTGGCAGCGTGTCGACGATCGACCGCACGATCGCCAACGCGTGCGCGTCGTCGTCGGCGAGGTGGTCGACGACCCCGGAGGTGCGCGCGTGCACGTCGCCACCGCCGAGCTCCTCGGCGGTCACGACCTCACCGGTGGCCGCCTTCACCAGCGGCGGTCCGCCCAGGAAGATCGTGCCTTGGTTGCGCACGATCACGCTCTCGTCGCTCATCGCCGGGACGTAGGCGCCGCCGGCCGTGCAGGAGCCCATCACGCTCGCGATCTGCGGGATGCCGCGTGCGGAGAGGTTGGCCTGGTTGAAGAAGATGCGCCCGAAGTGCTCACGGTCGGGGAACACCTCGTCCTGCATCGGCAGGAAGGCACCGCCCGAGTCGACGAGGTAGAGGCACGGCAGCCGGTTCTCCAGCGCGATCGTCTGGGCGCGCAGGTGCTTCTTGACCGTCAGCGGGTAGTAGGTGCCGCCCTTCACCGTCGCGTCGTTCGCGACGACCATGCACTCGCGACCGTGGACGCGACCGATGCCGGTGACGATGCTCGCGCTCGGCACCGCGTAGTCGTCGTCCGGTGCCGCGGCGTACATCCCGAACGCCGCCAGCGGGCTCAGCTCCAGGAAGGGGCTGCCGGGGTCGAGCAACCGGTCGATCCGATCGCGCACCAGGAGCTTGCCCCGATCGGTGTGCTTCTTCCGGGCCGCGTCGCTGCCACCACGGCGTACGACGGACAGGTGCTGGCGGAGCTCCTCCACCAGGTCACGCAGTCCGGCGTCGGTCGACATGGTGGAGACCATACGTCGAGGTTAGCGATCATTAACCTGACGTGCCAGCCGATCGCTCACGTGATCGGCCAGATCATCTCGGTGGTCTTCTCGGCGGTGAGCGTGATCGCGACTCCATGCCGGCTCGCGAACGACGGACGCGGGAGGTAGTTGCCCCGCAAGAAGAACGCGCGGTCCAGATCGGTGACGGTCAGGGTCACCGAGTCGTCCGGGGCGCCGACGAGCGGGAAGCGACGTACCGAGATCGAGGCGATGTCCGCCGGCTGCGTCCCGGCCGGCAGCTCGACGGTGGTCGCCGCCGGACCGTTCCGGAGGATCGACCAGAAGGCGACCTCATGGTTCGAGGTGTAGTTCGTCGCGTCATCGTCCTGGAGCTTCACCTCCACGGCCAGTCCGACGCTCGCCGACGACCCCGACGGCGTCGTGTCATGGGCCAGGGCGACGTAGAGGTAGGTCCGCTGGTCACCGACGCCACGCGACTCCGGGTCGGACGGCGACTCGATCTTCTTCTCCCGGACCATCTCGCGTGCCATCACCTGATAGGTCCACGGCTGGATGTCCATCTCGTGCTCGCGGGGCTGATCAGCAGGCAGCACGCGCCGCGTCGAGAGCGCGAACCGCATCGGGTCCTGCTTCTGGTGCTGTGCCTTCAGCGTCCCCTGGTCACACACGTTGTTGTTCGACGTGCACGTCTGCAGCACGGGGTGCGTGCCGTCGTAGGGGCCATGGAAGCGCTTCGTCCCATGGCTGGGTGCCTGGAAGAACCCGCTGCCCGCCACGCGGCGGCCCTGCGCGTTCACCTCGACCCGGTAGACCCACTCGATGTCGGTGGTCCGGCCCCACTGGGCCATCAACGCCGGCGTGTTCGTGCCACCGTCCTCGTTGCTCCAGACGACGGAGTACTCGATCACCGAGTGCCCGGGCTCGGTCGCCGGCAGGACCTGGTGCCAGGCGACGAGTGGGGTGTCGGTGCGGTTGTTCTGGAAGCGACCGCCCAGCGTCGAGATGTTCCGGCCGCGGAGGATCGGGGCGTACCTGGCGGCGGCGTACGCCGGGCTGGAGCGGCGGATGGTCCGGAAGCCGATGTCGGCGATCCTGGCGACGCCCGCCTGGCTGGGCGAGCGACCGGAGGCGTAGTGGAGGCGAAGCGCATGCCGGCCCTTCTCCAGCGCGCCCAGGGCGAACTCGCGCGTCACGGGGCTCGCGGACGTGACCACGATGTCCGTCGCGTAGTGACCGTCGACGTACGCCGACACCACGGCCGACTCGTTCTTCCGCTCCGCCCAGCTCACGCCGCGCGCCGACACCGTGACGTCGAGGAGCACCTCGCCGGATCGGCTCCGATGGAAGACCAGCGTTCGGTCCGGACCGCCGCGGTGGACCGTGACCGATCGGCCGTTGGCGTCCGCCGCGTGCTCGGCGGATGCCGACGCGACGACCGTCGTGGTCGTGCCGGCGGCGAGGGCCAGCACGAGCGCGGGTACGAGGAAGGTTCGCATGGCGGGACTCCGAGTCGGCGGTGGCGGCGGTGACGGCACCGTCATCATCGCTCGTGATGGAAGTGGTCGTCACGGCCGACCGGCGTTAACGACCGCTAACCTGACCCGGTGAACCGGCGCGACCAGATCCTCGAGACCGCCGCGGAGCTGTTCGCGAGCAAGGGTTTCCACGGCGTGTCCGTCGGCGAGATCGGCCGGGCCTGCGGGATCTCCGGACCTGCGCTCTACAAGCACTTCGAGTCCAAGGACGCCGTGCTCGCGGCGATGCTGGTCGGGATCAGCGAGCGGCTGCTGGAGGAGGGCCGGCTGCGGGTCGACAAGGCGAGGAGCCCGCGCGAGGCTCTCGACTCACTGGTCGCCTGGCACACCGACTTCGCCCTCCGCCATCGCTCCCTGATCGTGGTGCAGGAGCGCGACTGGCCGTCCCTTCCGCCGGCCGCACGTGAGCGGGTCCGACACCTGCAGCGGGAGTACGTCGACATCTGGGCGGGGCAGCTGCGTCGCGAGCACCGAGGACTCCACACCGACCGGGCCCGGGCCATGGCCCACGCGGCGTTCGGGCTGATCAACTCCACGCCTCACACCAGGCTGATCCCCGACGAGGCGATGCGCAGCGTCCTCCATCGGATGGCCATGGGCGCCCTGACGTGACAACCAACGAGAGACGGGGAGCGTGTCACTTCACATGAGGATCGGGTTCCGACATGTCCTGGCGGGCCTCACGGCCGTCGCCGCCACCACCGCCCTGGCCGCGAGCACAGCCACGTCGTACGCCCTCGCGCCGCTTCCTCCGTGGCAGACCTTCGCCGCGAACGCCCAGCACACGGGCGCGGCCCCGGTCGCACCGCAGCCACTGAACAGCATCCACTGGCACGTGAAGGTCGACCACAAGCCCAGCTGCTGCGACGACGGCCCGATCGCCCACTACGCCTCGCCGATGATCACGAGCGGCAACACGGTGGTCGTCCCCGTGCGGCTCGGTCCGAAGAAGGGCTTCGTGGTCAAGGCGTTCGACGGGGCAGACGGGACGAAGCTGTGGGAGTTCCCGACCGACTACACGCCGCCCGTCCAGGCGAAGTTCGAGTGGCCGCCTCCCATCCCGGCGTCGCTGGTGAGCGACCAGGTCGCGGTCGCCGGTGCCGGCGGCACGATCCTGCTCCACTCCATCTCCGACCCGACCGCAGCGGTCCACCGGGTCGCGTTCTACGGCATCGACCGCTACCGCGCGCACCGGGCTGCCTTCCGCAAGGACGTCCAGATCACGACGCCGATCACGACCGCGCCCGACGGCACGCTCTACTTCGGCTTCTCCGCCGCCTCGGGCACCCCGGGGCACCTGCGCAACGGCCTGGCCCGGATCACGCTCGCGGGCGACGGCAGCTGGGTGTCGGCGCGCAAGCTGGGTGGCACCGACCACGCCACCCGGATCGCGCTGAACTGTGCGCCCGCGCTCTCGAACGACAGCACCATCGGGTACGTCACGGTCGTCACCGGCCTGGTGGGACGCCTCGTGGGATTCGACGCGACCACGCTGAAGCCGAAGTACGTCCACAAGCTCGAGGACCCGCAGACCCACGAGCTGGCGGACATCTCGGGATCGACGACGTCGAGCCCGACGATCGGGCCGGACGGCGACGTGTTCTACGGCGTGCTCGGCACCCCCATCCTCAAGCACGACATCCGCGGCTGGCTGCTGCACTTCAACGCCAAGCTCAGCAACCTGAAGACGCCGGGTTCGTTCGGCTGGGACGACACGGTGTCGATCGTGCCGGCCACGTCCGTGCCGAGCTACACCGGCGACTCGTCGTACCTCGTGGTCAGCAAGTACAACAACTACCTCGCGGGCCCGCACGGCGACGGTCGCAACGAGATCGCGCTGCTCGACCCGCATGCAGCCCAGAAGGACAGGTTCTCCAAGGTGCAGGTCATGCAGGAGGTGCGGACGGTGCTGTCACCGGTGCACATCCCCCACACCCCGAAGGGGTCGCGCTACGAGTGGTGCATCAACTCGGTCGCGGTCGACCCGATCACCGGCTCGGCCATGGCGAACAACGAGGACGGCCACCTGTACCGATGGGACCTCGACTCCGGAGACCTCACCGAGAACATCCGGTTGGGCGACCCCGCCGGGCAGGCCTACACGATGACGGTGATCGGCCCCGACGGCACGACGTACGCCATGACGAACGCCGTGATGTATGCCGTGGGGAGCTGACGCGCCGCTCACAAGAGGTGGGTGATCTCCGCCGCCGGGTCGTCGGCCAGCGCGACGACGCGGGCGGCGCGGAGAGCAGCGTCGAGGGCCACGGCCAGGTCATCGTCGGCGGGGTCGGGCGTCTCCGCCGGGGTCGCTGCCAGCTCGGCCTGCAGGATCTCGGGAGCCAGCCCGCGCAGACGCAGGAGCACCCACGGGTCGCCGTCGACCAGCCACGCGACCTGGAGCATCACCGCCAGTGCGTGCGGGCACGGGTCCACCCAGGCGTCGCAGGTGCAGGCAGAGCCCAGCTCGCCGCCGTAGGGCAGGAGCTCGACGCCGGCCTCCTCGGCCTGCTCGACGAGGCGATGGGGTAGCTCGCCGGCCATCAGGGCCGCGAGGTGGCCGGCCTCGCCGGCCACCACCTCGATGAAGGCGCGGTGACTCACGGGGTCGAGCTCCGGCACGGTCGCACTCACCGACCAGACGCCGGAGCGGTCGTAGCACGCCGCGACCACCGAACCGCGGTCGACCGTGATGCCACCGATGCCACCACTGCGGGACATGGCCCGGCCCGCGTGGAGGTCGCTCTCGCCGTACGCCGCCTCCTCGACGGCACGCACCCAGGCCCGCCCCCACCACGTGGCGGCACGTGACGTGGACCGGCGTGGCGGGATGCGGGCGAACGTCACCGCCGTCGAGGTCGTCGCACTCACGGCATCCTCCGCAGGGAGACCAGGTCGAGCAGCTCGTCGTTGCTGAGCTCGGTCAGCGCGGTCTCTCCCCGGGCGAGCACCGAGTCGGCCAGCGAGCGCTTGCGTCGGAGCAGCTCGGCCACGCGCTCCTCCACCGTGCCTTGGGTGATCATCCGATGCACCTGCACCGGCCGGGTCTGACCGATGCGGTGGGCCCGGTCGGTCGCCTGGTCCTCGACGGCGGGGTTCCACCAGCGGTCGATGTGGATGACGTGGTCGGCTCGGGTGAGGTTGAGCCCCGTGCCTCCGGCCTTGAGGGACAGCAGGAAGACCGGCACCTCAGCGGCCTGGAACGCCGCCACCATCGCGTCGCGCTGGCGGACGGGAGTGCCGCCGTGCAGGAACTGGTGGGGCACGCCGATGCGAGTCAGGTGGTCCTCGAGCAACCGGGCCATGGCGACGTACTGGGTGAAGACCAGCACGGAACGGTCCTCGGCGAGCACGGTGCCGACGAGCTCGTCGAGCAGGTCGAGCTTCTCCGATCGGCCTGCCAGCCGCCCGCCCGACTGCTTGAGGAAGTGGGCCGGGTGGTTGCAGATCTGCTTCAGGCCGGTCAGCAGCTTGAGCACGAGGCCGCGCCGCGTGTGTTCGTCGGCCCGCTCGATGCGGTCCATCGTGTCGCGGACGAACGCCTCGTAGAGGACGACCTGCTCGCGGGTGAGCCCGAGCAGGTGGTCGGTCTCGGTCTTCTCCGGGAGCTCGGGTGCGACCCCGGGGTCGCTCTTGCGGCGCCGCAGCAGGAAGGGGCCGATCAGTCCCGCGAACTGCCGCGCCTTGGTCGGCTCGGCCCCCGACTCGATCGGCCCGGCCCAGACCTTGCGGAACGCCTGGCGGCTGCCGAGCAGCCCCGGCGTCGCCCAGTCGAGGATCGCCCAGAGCTCGGTCAGGTTGTTCTCGACGGGGGTGCCGGTCAGGGCCACCCGGGTCGTGGAGGGGATCGTGCGGAGCGCCCGGGCCGTGGCCGAGCGCGCGTTCTTCACGTGCTGCGCCTCGTCGGCGACAACCAGGCCCCAGGGGATGGCGGCCAGGGTCCCTCGAGTCTGCTGGTCGCGGCGGAGCGTGCCGTAGGTGGTGAGCACGAACCCCGGGTCGGGCGACGCCTCGGTCGGCACGAGCCCGTCGAGCGACCGCTCGGCCCCGTGGAAGCGGCGTACGTCGACCCCGGGGGCGAAGCGCCGGATCTCGGCCTCCCAGTTGCCCAGGAGCGACGCCGGGCAGACCACGAGGGTCGGACCTGGTCGCCGGGCCGCGCGATGGAGGTGGAGCGCGATCACGGTGACGGTCTTGCCGAGCCCCATGTCGTCGGCCAGGCAGGCCCCGAGCCCGAGGGCCGTCACGCGGTCGAGCCAGGTGAAGCCGTGGCGTTGGTAGTCGCGCAAGGTGGTGGCGAGGCCCGCGGGCGGCTCGAGCGGCGGGGCGGTCGCGGCGCCCAGCAGTCGTTCGCGCACCTCGAGCAGGCTCGCACCGACGACGACCTCGGCGGGGGCGTCCTCGACCTCGACCACGCCGGTGAGGGCCGCCGCCACCGCCTGCGCGGTCGGCACCGTGCGGATCAGCCGCTTGCGGGCCTTGCGTGCGATCGCCGGATCGACGACGGTCCATCCGCCCCGGAGCTTGAGCATCGGCGACGACGCCCGCGCCAGCTGGTCCATCTCCTGCTCGGACAGCGGATCGCCCCGCAGGGCGACCTGCCAGTTGAAGGCGAACAGGGCGTCGCCACTGAGGACGCCTTCGACCAGCTGCCCTTCGCGCTTGTCCGGCACCCGGTCGAGCGTCGCCCGGGCGCTGAGGTCGCGACCCAGGCTCCGCGGCCAGAGGACGTCGATCCCCGCCGTGCGCAGGGAGGTCACGCCGTCCTCGAGCAGGCTCACCAGGTCGTCGCCGTCGAGCGTCATCTCGTCGGGCACGCGCTGCTCGAGGAGCCGGTCGAGCGGGGGCCAGACCGCTGCCGCTTCGCGCAGCGCCAGGCTCGCGTGGGTGCGGGCGCGGTCGCCGAAGCCGTGCACCGACGGCGGGTCGTGCCACAGGCTCGCGGCGTCGCGCACGTGGAGCGGGTCGCGCTCGTCGTGCACCTGGAGCACGAGCCGGCACGCCCCGGCCACCAGCTCCTCCTCGTCGGCCTCGACCCGCAGCGACAGGGTGACCAGCTGGGGGAGGTCCGACCTCTCCCCTCGATGGCGGGCCACGACGTCTTGCAGCCGCCGGGCGAACACCTCGCGGTGGTAGCGGCCGGACGGCGGCCCCTGGGCGGCGACCGGGGTGGCGGCCGTGGGCGCGCCGCGGGGCATGGCATCGACGACGGCGTCGACCACCCGGCGTACGACGGTCTCGGCGTCGGCGGTGGAGAGCCCCGCGTAGGAACGCGACTCGGCGAGCCGGCGCAGCCGGTCGGTCTCGTCGGGGTCGAACGCGGTCGGTCGCCACACCCCGGCGACGGGCTCGAACCTGCCGGCGGCGACCAGGCGCATCGCGAGCAGCGACGCCGCCGCCAGGAGGGAGACCGACGGATGAGCGTCGTCGACCGAGCGCGCCTTGGCGAGCACCGGCAGGGCGGCGCGGATGGGCAGGATGATGGTGCGCCCGCCGGTCGTGGCGTCGGTGAACTCGACGGTGCCCTCGCGCGGCGATGGCGCGGCATGCAGCGTCGCCGGCCCGGTCAGGGGGACGAAGCTCACCGACACCTCCTCGCGTCGGGTCACACCGTAATCGCGGCCACCGACAACCTTTTCGCCTCATCGCGCGTGACAGGAATGCGGGCCGGCATCGGGGACGTTGCCCCACCATCCAGTCGGGCTCGTGCACCTATTGCAAGAGTTCTTTCGAAAGACTACTTTCGACACATGCCGACCACGAAGGGGGAGCGCCGTGACGACGCGACGCAAAGGACAGGCCAAGCGACGGGCCAAGCGCCGGTCTCGTCCGCAGGAGCAGGAGAAGCGGATCACCAAGGACCGTCGTACCGACGCCTGAGTGACCCCCGCGAGCTCCAGGCCCTCGCCCACCCGGTGCGCCTGGGGATCATGGAGCTGCTCACGGTCAGCGGTCCGCTGACCGCGACCCAGCTCGCGGACCGGCTCGACGAGACGCCGGCCAACTGCTCGTGGCACCTGCGCAAGCTGGCCGAGCACGCCTTCGTCGAGGAGGCCGGTGGCGGCATCGGGCGGCAACGCCCGTGGCAAGTCCGTTCGATCGGCTTGGCATGGGACGACGTCGACGCGACGCCCGGTGAGCTGCGCGCGGGGCGAGCCCTCGAGGAGATGCTGCTCCAGCGCCAGGTCACTCGCTTCCAGCAGGCCCGGGCCCAGCTCCTCGACGACGGCGAGCGCGAGTGGGCCGAGGCGGCTTCCAGCACTCAGCACGCCAGCTGGCTGACCGTCGACGAGCTCGACGCCATGAACCTCGAGATCCGCGAGGTGCTCGGTCGGTACGCCGACCGGCTCACCGAGCCCGAGCGACGTCCGGCCGGCTCACGCCTGTGTGAGTTCGTGTCCTGGGGAGCGCCCCTGCTGCTGCCCGGCATCGAGGCGGTCCCGGCGGAGGCACCTCAGCAGGACGTGTCGTGAGACAGGCCTTCCGGCTGCCCGGTTTCACCCGGTTGTACGCCGGACTCACCGCGTCGATGTTCGGCGACTCGGTGATGCTGCTGGTCCTGTCGATCTGGGTCAAGACGATCACCGGCTCGAACGCGAAGGCCGGACTGACGTTCCTCTTCATGGTCATCCCGGCGCTCTTCGCGCCCCTGCTCGGCATCTGGATCGACCGCCTGAAGCGCAAGCCCCTGCTCGTCTGGGGACACCTCGCTGCCGGCATCGGCGTACTCCCGCTGGTGTTCGTGCGCGGCGAGGGACAGGTCTGGATCATCTGGTCCGTCGCGTTCATGTACGGCGCGGCGTTCATCATCCTCCCGGCCGCGCTCAACGGCCTGCTCAAGGAGCTGGTGCCCGAGGAGATGCTGGTCGACGCGAACTCCTCGCTGCAGACCACCAAGGAGTCGTTCCGGCTGTTCGGTCCCCTGGTCGGAGCGTTGCTGTTCACCTGGCTCGGCGGATGGGCCGTCGCCGTGCTCGACGCCGCGTCGTTCGGGGTCGCCGCCCTCGTGATCGCCACGCTCGCCCTCCACGAGACGGCGCCGGAGCGGGAGGACGCGCACTTCTGGGACCAGATGACGGCCGGGCTGCGCCACCTGGCACGCGACAAGGTGCTCGAGCACACGCTGATCGGCTTCGGCCTGTGCATCCTGGTCTTCGGCTTCTCCGAGTCGGCCGTCTACGCCCTGCTCGACGGGTACGACAAGCCGGCCACCTGGGTGTCCGCGATCGTGACGGCACAGGGCGTCGGCGCGATCGCCGGGGGCCTGTCCTCGAGCGGCGTCGTACGCCGGATCGGCGAGGTCGCCGGGTGCGTCGTCGGGCTCGTCGGGGCCGGGCTCACGATCCTGGTGATGGCCGCCGCCCAGCAGTTCTGGCTCGTGCTGGTCACGGCGGTCGTGATGGGAGCGGCCATGCCTCTGATGACGGTGGCCTTCATGACCCTCATGCAGCGGCGCACTCCGCAGGCGATCATGGGCCGGGTCTCCACGGCCGTCGAGGTCGTGATGGGTGCACCCCAGGCGATCTCACTGGCGGTCGGGTCGCTGCTGGTGGTGGTCCTGAGCTACCGCGCGATCCTGGCCATCATGGGTGGGGTCACCCTCGTGGCGTCGGCGTACATCGTGGCCATGCTGCGCGACCACATCGCCGACGACATCCGTCGTCCGACCGCGGAGACTCCCGCACCGGTGACTCCGCAGCCGGCGCTCGGGGCGGTCGCCGACGCCGCGATCCTGCCGACGGCGCCCGTCGAGCCGTGACTCCGACGCGGTCCGTGTCACGCCGCGACCGGCGACCTCGTCCTAGGAGAAGGAACACCCGCCCGACGTCTGATGTTCGCAATGGATTGGCCCGTTGTCGGTGGAAGTGCCTACGCTCGGGAGCAGACACGCACACAGGGGAGTACGACGTATGAGTACCGAGATCGACGCCCAGATCGGTGACGAGGCCCGGGGCGGTGACGGCAAGCTCGACAAACGCGTGATGGTGGTGGCCGGGGTGGTCGTCCTCGGCGCCGTCATGTCGATCCTCGACATCACCGTGGTCGCGGTCGCCCAGCGCACGTTCCAGGACATCTTCGGCAAGACCCAGGCCCAGGTCGCCTGGACCGCCACCGGCTACACCCTGGCCCTGGCGATGGTCATCCCGTTGACCGGGTGGGCGGCCGACCGGTTCGGCACCAAGCGTCTCTACATCTGGGCGATCGTGCTGTTCACCGCCGGATCGGCGCTGTGCTCGACGGCGACCAGTCTCGAGATGCTGGTGACGTTCCGCGTGCTCCAGGGGCTCGGTGGCGGCATGTTGATGCCGTTGGGCATGACGATCCTGACCCGCGCGGCCGGGCCCGAGCGGCTCGGCCGGGTGATGGCCATCCTCGGTGTCCCGATGCTGCTGGGCCCGATCTTCGGGCCGATCCTCGGCGGCTGGCTGATCGACATCGCCTCGTGGCACTGGATCTTCCTGATCAACGTCCCGATCGGCATCATCGCCGCCATCTACGCCTGGCGGGTGCTCGACCGCGACGAGGTCCACCCGTCCGAGAGCTTCGACTTCATCGGGATGCTGCTGCTGTCGCCGGGCCTCGCGCTGTTCCTCTACGGCGTGAGCTCGATCCCCGCCGCCAAGCAGGAGCACGGCACGATGTTCACCGGCACCGTGGTGACCACCAGCCTGGTCGGCATCGCCCTGTCGGCCGCGTTCGTGCCGTGGGCACTGCGCAAGCACAACATCCATCCGCTCGTGCAGCTGCGGCTCTTCACCAACCGCTACATGACCATCGCCGTGGTGACGATGACGCTGTTCGCGATGGCCTTCTTCGGCGCATCCTTGCTGTTCACGCTCTACTTCCAGCAGGTGCGCGGCGAGTCGCCGCTCAGCTCCGGCTGGCTGGTGGCGCCCCAGGGCTTCGCAGCGATGCTCACGATGCCGATCGCGGGTTTCCTGGCCGACAAGATCGGCCCCGGCAAGGTCGTGCTCAGCGGGCTGGTCCTCGACACGGTCGGCATGGGGATGCTGATCCCCATCGACGACAAGACGTCGTACGCCTACATCATGACCTCGTTCGTGATCATGGGTCTCGGCATGGGCTCGACGATGATGCCGGTCTTCACCGCGGGTCTCGCCAGCCTCAAGGACGTCGACATCGCGCGCGGCTCGACGCTGATGAACATCACCCAGCAGATCGCGATCTCGATGGGCACGGCGCTGTTCTCGGTGCTGTTGACCAACGCCTACAACAACCACGAGGCGTCGGTGAAACCGACGCTGGCCCTGCAGAACGGCGCCACTCCCGATCAGCTGGGTCTGTCGCCCGATCAGGCCACGTCCGTGATGAGCCAGGGCCTGCACTTCATGGGCCAGTCGTTCGGCGGGGTGTTCCTCGTGGCGACGGTCCTCGTGGGGCTGTGCCTGGTGCCGTCGTTCTTCCTGCCGCGGAAGCCTCCGGAGCACCACGTCGACCCGGCAGCGGCGATGGTCGCCTGAGGCCACCTCCCCCACCACGTATCCTGCGGCCGTGCCTCGCGCCGCCCGGAGCCTCGCCGTCCTGGTGTCCGCCGTGCTCGGGATCGCCGGCGGTGTGGCCGCCGGGGTGGCCCTCGGTCACGACGACTACCCGGACCCCCTGGGCCTCGACGCACCCCTGATCAACCAGCCGTGCCAGGCCAACGAGGCGTTGCTGCTGCTCGCCAACTCGGACAACGCCAGCGGGCTCGGTTCGGACGTCGCCGCCTACCCGGACGCCCGCTATCTCGAGACCGCGAACTCCTGCGACACGGCGTGGCGGGACGAGAGCAAGGACACCCAGGCCTACACCGCCTACCTGGGGCCGATGACCCGCTTCAGCGCGTGTGCGCAGCAGATGACCGGCGAGCACGTGGGGGACCGCGTCACGATGCTCGAATCAGGGACGACGGAGCTGGTGCAGTGCTTGTGCTACGTCTCCAACCTCGGCGCTCCCAAGCTCCGACTCAACCAGGACATGGACGCTCGCCAGATCGTGTACCTCCGCGCCCTGCAGCAGCTGCTGACCAGCATGGGCCGGCGGCCCGACGTCCCCCGGACCGACGTGTACAGCTCAGGACACGGCCGAGGAGGTCAAGCAGTTCCAGCAGTACGTCGGGCACGCCCCGACCGGCACGCTCGATGCCCAGACCTGGAAGCGCCTGCAGGGCCGCGGCTGCAACGAGCTCGAGCTAGCCGCCGGCCACGAACCTCTCGCCCTCCAGCACGGGCACCACGTCGCTGACGCCTTCTGACGCGGCGATCTCCACGTCGCGACCGAAGCCGGCCGCGGTCAGCTCACGGCCGCTGGCGCACTCCGCAAGGGCTGACCCGACTCCGTCGCGCACGGCGTCGTACGCCGCGGCGGCGAGTCGCGCCTCGGGTGAGGCGTCCTGGAGGCCGAGTGCCTGCAGCACCGCCCCGGCTCCCCACAGGTCCTCGGCCGCGGGGCGCAGGCTGCCGTCCGGCCATCGCTCGCCCGCGGCGACGAGGGTCACCGTCCCTGGGACCTGCCGCAGCCACGCCCCGACCGCGGTCGCGTTGCGCAGGCAGGCACCCACGACGGTGACGCCCACATCGCGCAGGCCGAACGCGATCGCGGATCCGTTCGGCGACGGCAGGACGACGCGCTCGATCGCGGTGACCCCCTCGAAGGACACCGGTGAGAGGCTCACCGCCCGCGCGTCCAGTCCCGCCCGCCGGCCAAGCGCCAGCACGGCATCACGCGCGGCGGCGTACGCCGGTGCGTCCTCGCTCGCCCACGGGTAGGGGTAGACCGTGATGCCCCGCTCGACCGCCACCGACAGCGTCGTGGTGAACGACAGCACGTCGACCACCACCGCGACGTCGCCCGGTGCCGCATCGGCCACCACGGCCCGGGCCCCGGTCAACCCCCAGTCGAAGCGACGCCGGTATGCCGCCTGGCCGTGTTGCGGGTTGCCGCGATCGGTCACCAGATGCGCACGCGCGCCTCGGGCTCGAGCCACAGACCGTCGCCCGGCTCGGTGCCGAAGGTCGCATGGAACTCGTCGAGGTTGCGAACGATGTTGGCGCGGAACTCCGGCGGGCTGTGCGGGTCGATCGTGAGGTACTGCTGGGCGAGCTCGTCGCGACGCTTGGTCCGCCAGACGTAACCCCAGTTGAAGAAGAGCTTCTGAGCGTCCTCGAGCCCGACCTCCCCGTCGCGAGCGATGTTGTAGGCCATCAGCGCGATGGTCAGGCCGCCGAGGTCACCGATGTTCTCGCCGACCGTGAGCGCGCCGTTCACGTGCTCGTCGGGGAGGTCACGCGGAGACAGCGCGTCGTACTGCTCGATCAGGGCCTTCGACTTCTCCTCGAACCTGGCCTTGTCCTCGGGTGTCCACCAGTCCGCCAGGTTTCCGGCGCCGTCGTACTGCGCCCCCTGGTCGTCGAAGCCGTGCCCGACCTCATGGCCGATCACCGCGCCGATGCCGCCGTAGTTCTCGGACATCTCGGCGTCCGGCGAGAAGAACGGCTTCTGCAGGATCGCCGCCGGGAAGCAGATCTCGTTCATGCCCGGCCGGTAGTAGGCGTTGACCTCCTGCGGGAGCATCAGCCACTCCTCGCGGTCGACCGGGGCGCCGACCTTGGCCAGCTGCCGCCGGGTCTCGAACGCGTTGGCCGAGAGCACGTTGCCCAGGAGGTCGTCCGGTTTGAGGTCGAGCTCGGAGTAGTCGCGGAACTTCTCCGGGTAGCCGATCTTCGATCGGAACATGTCGAGCTTGGCGAAGGCCCGCTGCTTGGTCTCCGCGCTCATCCAGTCCAGTGCCGAGATCGACTCGCGGTAGGCCCGGAGCAGGTTGCCGACCAGCTCCTCCATCATCGCCTTGGACGCCGGCGGGAAGTGGCGGGTGACGTACTCACGACCCACGGCCTCGCCGATCGAGCCCTCGACCACGGCGACCCCGCGCTTCCAGCGCTCGCGCAGCTGCGGGGTGCCGCTCAGGGTGCGGGCGTAGAAGTCGAAGTTGGTCTCGACGAAGTCGGCCGGGAGGTACGGCGCCGCCGTACGGAGGACGCGGATCGCCAGCCACGTGCGCCATTGCTCGATCGGCACCTCGGCGAGCGCGGTCGACAGGTGCTCGAGGTACGAGGGCTGCCGGACACACACCTCGGCGATCGTGGACTCCGACCCGCCGAGGTTGCGGACGAAGGCCTCCCAGTCGAACTCCGGACACAGGCCCCGGAGCTCGGCGAGGGTGAGGAGGTTGTAGGTCTTCTGGACGTCGCGCGTCTCGGCCCGCTCCCAGTGACCCTGAGACAGCCGGGTCTCGACCTCCATCACCGCGGCGGCGTCGGCGGCCGCGTCCGCACGGCCGGCGAGGGCGAACATGCGGGTCAGGAAGGCGACGTACTTCTCCCGGATCTCGGCGAACTTCTCGTCGTGGTAGTACGACTCGTCCGGCAGGCCGAGGCCGCCCTGGGTGAGGTTCATCAGGCAGCGGTCGGAGTCCTTGGCGTCGACGTCGACGAACACCCCGAAGGGACCGCTTCCACCGACCTGTTCGAACTCACCGAGGAACGCCGCGAGGTCGCGCACGTCGCGCAGGCTCTCGACCGCATCGAGCAACGGGCGGATGGGCGCGATGCCCAGGCTGTCGACGGTCGCCTCGTCCATGAACGACGCGTACAGGGAGGCGATCGAGCTCGCGTCGCCGTCGAGACCCTGCTCGCCGGATGCGACCCGCTCAGCCAGCTCCTCGATGATGTCGCGGACCTGCTGCTCGGCGGTGTCGGCGAGCTGGAGGAACGGACCCCAGCTGCCCTTGTCGGCGGGGATCTCCTCGGTCGCCAGCCACCGCCCGTTGACGTGCCCGAACAGGTCGTCCTGCGGCCGAACGGCCAGATCCATGCCCTCGCGGGCGTCGTCGAGAGTGCTCACCCGCAGGAGCCTACGACGGGCGCAGCCCGACCACGCTCTTGCCCAGCGTGCGGCGGTCGGCCATGTCCTGCAGCGCCTGGCCGAAGCCGTCGAGCTCGTACGTCGCGCCGATCGGCGGCCGGACGGCACCGGACTCGAGCATGGGCTGGAGCAGGTCCCACTGCTCGCGCATGTACGTCGGCTTGGTATTCGCGAAGGCTCCCCATCCCACACCGCGCACGTCGACGTTGGTGAGCAGCAACCGGTTGACCTTCACCTCGGGGATGCCCTGCCCGGACGCGAACCCGACGACGAGCAGCCGGCCCTGCTCACCGAGGCAGCGCAGCGAGTCGGTGAACACGTCGCCGCCGACGACGTCGACCACGGCATCCACCCCACGCCCGCCGGTGAGCGTCGCGACGGCGTCCTTGAAACCGTCGACCAGCACCGTCTCGTCGGCACCGGCCTCGCGGGCGAACGCCGCCTTCTCCTCGGTCGAGACCACGCCGATCGTCCGGACGCCGAGCCCCCGCGCCACTTGGAGGGTCGCCGTACCGACACCGCCGGAGGCGCCGTGCACCAGCACGGTCTCGCCTGCCCGTACCTGGCCGCGCTCGCGGAGAGCGAACAGCGCCGTCAGGTAGTTCAGGGGCAGCGCCGCTCCTTCGACGTACGACGTGCGGTCCGGCAGGGGGAACACTGCGGACGCCGGGACGACCACGCGCTCGCCGGCCGCGCCGTACGGCAGGACGCCGGCCACCCGCGCACCCGGCTCGACCCCCGCGATGCCCGCGGGTGCCGACACGACGACGCCCGCGAGGTCGACGCCGAGGATGAACGGCGGCTCCGGCTTCAGCTGGTAGAGCCCTTGGCTCAGCAGCAGGTCGGGGAAGGAGACGCCGACCGCGTGCACGTCGACCACCACGTCACCCGGGCCGGGCTCGGGGTCCGGTACGTCGACCACCCGGACCCCCGACGGACCGGTGAGCTCCACCACCTGCACGGCTCGCATGAGCTCATCCTGGGCCAGTCGTCACGCGCGGCACTCGAAGGGGTGGCGCTGCTCCACGCGGTTGCCCTTCAGGCGACTCTCGGGAGTGCGCGGGTGCCGGTGTGGTCGACGAGGTAGAGGGCGCCGTGGGGGTCGCGCCAGAGGTAGATGCCGGGGAGGGGTTGTTTGACTGTCCACCGGCCGTGGGTCTTGAGGCGGTGGTGGGGTGTCGACATCGGTCCGTAGTTGCCGATCCGTGACTGGCCGGCACCGACCGCCGCGTCGCCGTGCTGGTACGGCTTGGTGTGGTCGATCTCGTATGGGTG
This sequence comes from uncultured Actinomycetota bacterium, assembly GCA_963759515.1. Lineage (GTDB taxonomy): Bacteria > Actinomycetota > Actinomycetes > Propionibacteriales > Nocardioidaceae > Nocardioides. Next base: position 568,625 of record CAVWZR010000022.1, read on the forward strand.
GAGGCTGGTGGAGTACGGGAAGGTGTCGGCCGGCGTCATCAGATGCACGGCCTGTCGATGTCGGTCGGGGATCTCGTAGGAGTCGACGGGCGCTTGGCCTTCGATGTCGAGGACCGGGCGGATGGTGACGTTGGCGTGTGGGCTGAGGTGGTCGCGGATCCAGGTCTCGGTGACCGGGCCGGAGCCCTCGACCCGGGCGATCTGGTCGGAGTCGGCACGGAGTCGGAGTCGGACGTCGGCGCCGGCGTACATGTGCGCGTAGATCACGACCCGCGGGAGGAGCGTGTTCCAGTTGATCGGCTCTTCGGTCGAGGCGGCGTCGGGTCGGCACAGCAGGACGAGGGCTTTGACTCGGCGGTTCTCGAGGGGGTCGTCGTCTCCGTGGTCGGCGAGGTGCTGGGCCAGTCGGTCGAGGGTGGCGTCGAGGAGCGTGATGACCGGGGTGGTCGCGCGGATGTAGAAGCCGCGCATGCCGTGGTCGTCGTCCTCGGCTCGGGTCGGGTCGCGCGACCTGCTGCTCGGCGGCCCTGCGTTCGCGCTCGGCGGTCGCTTCGGGGTCCGCGGCTGCCACCGCTCCGTCGACCAGTGCCTGGAACCGGGTCCAGGTCAGCCGGCCGTCGGCGTACTCGGCGACCCGGGAGTCGACGTAGGCCGCCTGCTCGGGGGTCAGGTCCCGGGTCTTGCGAGCGACCAGCCGGGCCAGGTACACCCTGACCTCGCCTGCCTCGACCCGGCGCCACAGCTGCGGGAGGCGGTGCCGGATGTCGAGGCCGTCGGCCATCAACAGGCCGGCGGAGACCGTCGAGATGCCGAGGCGGGCGCCCAGCTCCGCGGCGGCGAACTCGGTGACCTCCGGCGTCCCCGCCCCACCCATGCGCCGCGCCCTCTCCCGACCCGGCTTGTCCGACTCGTCGGGATCGAGTGAGCCAGGGTGGTGGAGGTAGGCGTGCTGGACCGCGGCCCGGAGGATCTCCACCTCACAGCGACGCTGGGTCGCGGCGAGATCGGCGACATGGTCGAGCAGCTCACCGCCCGACAGATCCTCGACCACCACCACATCCATATGGCCACTCCAGCATGACCCACCGACAGTCCGGTCGGCTCAGAACCCCTTGTCCACAAGGACTCCGATCACGAACCGATCACGATCGCTGGGAACCCGCCTGGGTGCCCGTGCGTCTGAGAAGCGTGACCGACCGGCGGCTCGTCTTCCTGTCGATGCTCGGCATCCTGCTCACGGCCTGCTCGTCCTCATCGCCGCGAGAGTCCCCGTCCGGGGCTGAGGTGAAGCCGGCCTGCTGCCCGCTCCCGCTGGACGCGAGGGTCTCGGGGGTCCTGGTGGGCATCGGCGGCCCCGTGCGCACGGCGGCGCGGCACTGGGAGGGGACGATCCACGCGAGGGGATCCCTGCTCACCCGCACGTTCCGGACGGACGGCCGCGGACACTTTGTGGCACGGCTGGCGGCCGGCACCTACCGGTTCACCGCCACCAGCCACGTCGTACGACGACGGGAAGGCCAGTGCAGTGCCCCGGGACACGTGCGGCTGCGCTCGCACCACGACAGCCCACGTACGCGTGGTCTGCCAGTTGAAGTAGTGGTCCCTAGCCCGGTCGAACCAGCCGATTGAGCTCGAAGTGCATCGGGTCGGTGTAGTGCCACGTGCCGCCCCAGGTGAAACCCCATCTCTGGAAGATCGCCACGACCCGACGGTCGATCTGGCCGACGGTGCCGCGTTGGTTCTCCGGGACGTTGACGTCGAACGCGAGCCCGAAGGCGTGGTTGGACAGCGTGGTGGTGCCGGCGATGAAGCGCGGCACGTAGCAGCCGGCGTACTGGCCGGGGTGGATCGCGCTCGCGAGCCCGTCGGCCACGATCTCGTCGAGTGCGGCGCGCAGCTGCGGGAACATCGCGGTGTTGCAGGTCATCGGCCCGATGATCGGCATCGTCTCGGTGGAGATGTGGCTGGCCACCCACGACTGCTGCGGCGCGATCCGTCCGCCACCCAGCACCGTGTAGCTGTAGCTGCCGACCGCGTCGCCGACGCTGCCGACCAGCACGACGTTCTGCACGGCGTGCGGGTCGAGCCCGAGACGTGCGGCGATGTCGAGCCGTTGCACCGACGCCGAGCCGCCGACGATCCGCTGCACGGGCTTGCGTACGTCGGCGGGCGTGCTCGACCCGGTCGACACCAGCAAGGCGTTGCCGGGAACCATCCCCAGGGTCTTGATCCAGGTCTGGTTGACGACGGCGTCGACCTGCGGCACCTGCGGCGAGTACGCGCCGACGTGCACCTCGGGTGCGTCAGCCCGCGCGCCGAGTCGCACGTAGCCCTTCTTCGAGACCTGCCGGCCGAAGCTCCCGCGCAGTGCCATCTCCCCACCGGCCACCCGCTTCCACTCGGCCTGGAAGGTCGCCACCCGGTCGACGTTGAAGTTGCGGTACGTCGACGGATCGACGGCCGCGATGTTGACCGCGTGGTCCTCGATGCTGGCCTGGGCCCAGCTGAACTGCTCGACCTGGGTGACGCCGGGCAGCCGCCGCACCTGGCGCACCATCGCCGGCGTCAGTGTCTGCCGCCGCAGCACGAGGATGTCCGAGGTGTGCAGGGGCGCCTGGAACGGTCCCGGGGTTTCGACCGCGTGGTCGTCGGTGGGGGAGCTCGAGGACGGGTCGAGCGTCGGGACGCCCGACGGGTCGGTCTCGCTCGTCGTCGGAGCGCTGCTCCCGGTGGCCGAGGTGCTCGAGGAGCCCTCGCCGCACGCGGTCAGCACGAGGGCGGGCAGAAGGCCCGCCGCGGCCAGCACGACGCGATGACGTGCCCGAGTTGCCCCCACGCACCAAGCGTAGTTCGGCTCAGTGACCGCGGGTCGGGCACTCGACCTGATGGCTCGACGGTGGCCGCCGCCTCGGCGGCTCGTCCGGCTCGGGTGCGACCGGGCCGTGCGTGATCGTCAGCCACGAGATCACGCCACCCACGGCCAGCAGGACGGCGCAGGCCAGCATCGCCTTGCCGTAGGCGTCGTCGAACGCGACCGGATCGGCGTACTGGTCGCCGCCGAGACCGACCGCGACCGGGAGTGCCGCGACCGCGAGCAGCGAGCCCGCGCGCGCCACCGCGTTGTTGACCCCGCTGGCGATCCCGGCCCGCTCGTCGGGCGCGGCCGCGAGCACCGTCATCGTCAACGGGGCGACCATCAGCGCGAGGCCCAGACCGAACACGCAGACAGGAGGGAGCACCCCTAGCCAGTACGACGTGTCCGCGCCCACGAGCGACAGCCACGCGACGCCCACCGCCATCACGATCGGGCCGACGGTCATCGGGATGCGCGGACCGATCCGGGCACCGAGGGCGCCACCACGGGCCGCCAGCAGCAGCATGATGACCGTCAGCGGCAGGGTCGCCAGCCCGGCCTTGAGGGCGCCGTACCCGAGCACCGTCTGCAGGTCGATCACCAGGAAGAACGTGATCGCGCCCAGCGCGGCGTACACGAGCAGCGTCATCGCGTTGGCGGCGCTGAAGTTGCGTGAGGCGAACATGTCCAGCGGCATCATCGGGTGGCGTGACCGGTGCTCGACGACGATGAACGACACCCCGGCCACGACCCCGATGGCCAGGGCGGGCAGCGCCGACGACGAGTGGAACTCGATCAGCCAGTAGGTGAGACCGCCGAGGGAGAGTGCGGCGAGGAACGCCCCGAGGAAGTCGAACCGTCCCTCACTGGCCGCTCGCGTCTCGGGCACGTACTTGTAGGCGACCAGCACGGTCACCACCGCGATGGGGGCGTTGATGAGGAAGATCCAGCGCCAGTTGGCGTACTGCACGAGTCCCCCGCCGACGAACGGCCCGATCGCGGCGGCAATGCTCCCCAGCCCCGACCAGGCACCGATCGCGCGTCCGCGGTCCGCACGCGCGAACACCGACTCGATGATCGCCAGACTGCCCGGCGTGAGCAGAGCCCCGCCGACGCCCTGCAGGACCCGGGCCGCGATCAGGGTGGCGGGGTCGGGCGCGACGCCGCACAGCACCGAGGCCACGGCGAACCACACGACCCCGATCACGAACACGCGGCGCCGACCGATCCGGTCACCGAGGGCCCCGCCGAGCAGGATCAGGCTGGCGAGGAGGAGCAGGTAGCCGTTGGTGATCCACTGGAGCTCGGCGAGCGTCGCGTCGAGGTCCTTGCCGATGGTCTTCAGGGCGACGTTCACGACGGTGCCGTCCAGCATCGCCATGCCCGAGCCGAGCACCGCGGCGGTGATGACGCCTCGACCGGCGGTCGAGGAGTACTCCAGGTTCCCCGCGCTCACCTTGGTGAGACTACGTCTCCGCGCGACGGGTCACGGTCGCAGCGTCCGGCTCGCGATCCAGGCGATGTCGTCGGCGGTCGCGGCCGGATCACCGACCGGATGGACGACGTGAGAGAGGACCAGCCGGACCACCATGTCGATCGCGGTGTCGAGATAGCGGTCGTCGAGCACGATGGGGTACGCCGGCACGCGCGCCTTCACCGCCTGGGTCGCGGCGAGTACGAGCGCGTCGTTCCGGGTGGTCAGGAGCGGCAGGAGCTCCGTCTCAGCGCCGTACGACGCGGACACGACCGCCTGCAGCAGCGCGTTGCGCCGGCCGAGCTCGAGAACCCCGCGCGAGGCGCTGCGGATCGCCTCGACCAGGTCGTCCGGCTGCTGGTCGAAGGACTCGTCGACGACGGCGAGGAACTTCGTGAGCTCCGCCAGGACCATCTCCTCGGCGAGCCGCGGCTTCGACCCGACCTCGTTGTAGACCGTCTGCCGGGAGACACCGACCCGGTCGGCGAGCTTGCCCATCGTGACGCCGGCCCAGCCGACCTCGAGGGTCAGCTCGGCGGCAGCCGCGACGACCCGCTCGTGCGTGGTCAGGGTCGGGGCGGAGGTCACCGCGCCAGTCTAGGAAGCCGTGACCGGCGCTAGACCGTCTCGGCGCCCGGGGGCAGTCCGTCGAGGAGCTTCTGGGCCTCCTCGGCCAGGGCCACGGCTTGCTCGCCCTCGCCGCGCCGGGCGAGCAGCTCGGCATGAGAGGTCATGGAGGTGGCGAGCAGCGCGACGGAGCTCGGGTCCTCCGGGTCGACGTTGCGGCGGCGCAGCTCGACCGACCGCGACGCGGCGGCCGCTGCGTCGGCGTACCGCTCCATGCGCCCGAGCACGACCGAGTGGTTGTACAGCGCCACCGCGAGACCCTCGTCGTTCGCCGGCGACGGTGAGTCGAGCACCAGGTGCTCGCGCAGGTGCACCGCTTCCTCGGACGACGTCAACGCCTCGTCGTGCCGACCGAGCTCGGCGCGGACGTGCGCCTGGTGGCCGACGAGCACGGCGAGTGAGGACGTCTCGGCCGGGTCGTGGGCGGCCAGCTCGCGGGCGATCGCGATCGCCTCGGTGATGGACTGCTCCGCGTCGCTGAGCTGAGCTGATTCGACCTGCGTGGCGAAGAGCAGGCTGAGCCGCTCGACCTCCTGACGCGACGCGGGGTCTCCGGCGCGGATGCTGGCCAGCAGCTTCTTCTCGGTCGTCATCGCCTCCTCCCATTCGCCGTCGCGGCGTTGGACGTGGTCGCGGTTCTTGAGCGCGATGCTCAATCCCGGCCACGTGGGCGCGTGCTCCTCGAGGAGGGCGATCGCCTCCTCGTTCAGCACCTGCGCCGCTTCGACGTCACCGTTGTCCGCCCGCGCGCCCGCCTCGTTGACCCAGGCGGAGGCCACGAGGGGCAGGTACGCCGGCTCGTCGTGCTCGGCGAGACGCGCGGTCAGGTCACTGGCGAGCTCCGCCGCCCGGAGTGCGTCAGGTCGACGCTGCTCCCGGGTCAGCACTCCCCGGATGGCGTCGAGGTCGGCCACGAAGGCCTCACAGATGTCGGTGTCGTCCGCCTGCACCGATCCGACGTGCTCCACCGCCCAGACCGCGGCATCCATGGCCGGGTCGATGTTCCCCGCGTCGCGTTCGGCCGCGGCGAGGCCCATCCTGACCAGCAGGTCGGTGTTGCGCGCGACCGGCGACTGCTTCCCGTCGTACCCGCGGAGCAGGGCTGCCGCCGTGCGTCGGTCGTCGAGTCCCTGCTCGTCCCGACCGGTCTGGATCGCGACGGTGCCACGGACGGTCAGGAGCGAGATCAGCTGACCGACGACCTCGGGTTGCGCGTTCGTCGCGACCGCACGCCGCAGCGTCGCGATGAGCTCGTCGAGGTCGGGCGCCTCGCCTCTCGCGAACTGCTGCTTCTTGCGGCCCCACACGAGGTTCGACGGTAAGGGAGGATCGACGCACCCGTCCGGGGAATGCGTCAGCCGATGACCGCGGGCTCGGCCGCGACGAAGTCGACCTTGTCGCGTACGCCGCAGTCGGGGCAGCACCAGGACTCGGGGATCTCCGACCAGGCCGTGCCCGCCGCGAATCCTTCGCGCTCCTCCCCTGCGACCACGTCGTAGACGTAGTCACAACCCGGGCAGCGCCACTGCAGCGCCTCATCGGTGGTTGAGGAAGGCGCCCTGGCGCCTGTCTCGAAACCACCATCCCCGGTCTGGTGGTCTCGAGATGCTGGCAGGGCTCGCTCCTCACCCACCGGCACGCCGTAGCTCGCGAGGATCTTGTCCCGCTTGCGGGGGCTGATGTTCGCGCGGCTGACGTCTCCACCGAAGTGGGCGAGCACCCGAGGATCCATCACGCGCCGCCAGATGGCGGGAACGATCGCGATCACGATCATGCCGGCGTACCCGGTCGGGAGGACGGGGCTCTCCTCGAAGTCGCGCAGTGACTGGTAGCGGCGGGTCGGGTTGGCGTGGTGGTCGCTGTGCCGCTGCAGGTGGTAGAGCAGGACGTTGGTCGCGATGTTGTTGGAGTTCCACGAGTGGGACGGGTCGACGCGCTCGTAGCGCTGCCGCTGACCGACGCCGACCTTCTGCCGCAGCATCCCGTAGTGCTCCATGTAGTTGACGACCTCGAGCAGCGAGAAGCCCATCACCGCCTGGATCAGGAGGTACGGCGCGATGCCGATGCCCAGCCAGGCGATCAGCGCGCCCCACAGCACGGCCGACATCAGCCACGCGTTCACCACGTCGTTGGACAGGCGGAAGGGATGTTGCTGACGTCGCGCGATCCGCTTCCTCTCGAGGTTCCACGCGGACCGCACCGAGCCACCGACCGTGCGCGGCCAGAACTGGTAGAAGCTCTCGCCGAACCGCGCCGACGCGGGGTCCTCGGGTGTCGCGACGCGCACGTGGTGACCCCGGTTGTGCTCGATGTAGAAGTGACCGTAGAAGCTCTGAGCGAGGGCGATCTTGGACAGCCAGCGCTCGTTGGCCTCCTTCTTGTGGCCGAGCTCGTGGGCGGTGTTGATGCCGATGCCGCCGATGCTGCCGATCGAGATCGCGATGCCGATCTTGCTCAGGGTGCTCAGGTCGGCGTGCGCCACCAGATACATCGCGCCGACGAACCCGGCGTACTGGATCGGCAGGAAGGCGTAGGTGATCCAGCGGTAGTACCTGTCCTTCTCCAGCGCCTCGATCACGTCGTCGGGCGGGTTGGAGCGGTCGAGGCCGGCGACGAGGTCGATGGCCGGCACGATCACGAGGATCACGAGGGGCCCGATCCAGAACCACACGCCCCAACCGGTGAGCCGCCACATCCCCATGGCGATGAAGGCGAGCGACGGGACGACGAGGCCGATCAGCCAGAGGTAGCGCTTCCGGTCCCGCCACTGCTCGGTCGAGCCCTGCGGCACGGTGCTGTTCACGATCCCGGACGTCATGACCGCCTCCTCGCGGGTTTACAACACCATATGATTTGTAAAGGGACCTGGCAAGGCTCCCCCGGGCCCGGAGGTTGCTCCCCGGCGCGCGCACGAGTGAGATGGGGGCCATGACCGCCATGGGTGACGGGAATCCGGTCGGCATCGACTTCGGGGGGAGCGGCATCAAGGGTGCCCCGGTGGACCTGGCGAAGGGCGACTTCGCTGCGGAGCGAGTGCGGATCGACACACCGTCGCCGTCCACCCCCGATGCCGTCGCGCAGGTGTTCGTCCAGCTGCTCGCGTCGTTCCCGGACAGCGACGGCCCCGTCGGTGTGACGGTGCCGGGCGTCGTCAGGAAGGGCGTCGTCCACTCGGCCGCCAACATCGACCGGGGCTGGATCGACGAGGACGCCGACGCGCTGTTCACGAAGGCGACGGGTCGCGACGTCCATGTCGTGAACGACGCGGACGCCGCCGGGCTCGCCGAGGTGAGGTACGGCGCAGCGAAGGGACGTCGTGGGCTGGTCATCGTGACCACGCTCGGCACGGGCATCGGCTCTGCCCTCGTGTACGACGGCGTCCTGGTGCCCAACTCCGAGCTCGGCCACCTCGAGATCGACGGCCACGACGCCGAGAAGCGCGCCGCGTCCAGTGCCCGGGAGCGTGAGGACCTGTCGTGGGAGCACTGGGCCAAGCGGCTGACGGCGTACTACCGCAAGCTCGAGCAGCTGTTCTCCCCCGAGCTGTTCGTGGTCGGCGGCGGCGTCAGCAAGAAGGCCGACAAGTTCCTGCCCCTGGTCGACATCGAGACCGAGATCATCCCCGCCCAGCTGCTCAACGCGGCCGGCATCGTCGGCGCCGCCCTCTACGCGACGGAGAGCAACGACTGCTAGCCCCGGGGACCGAGCCTGCGAGGTCCGCGACTAGGGCGACGGATTGAGGAGCGCTCGGCTCAGACCAGAGCCTGCGAAGGGCTGAGCGACGCGTCTCGAAATCAACCGATCGTGTTGGGCGAGTCACGCCTCCGCGGCGAGGGCCTTCTCGATGTCGGGGACGATCTCGGTGGGCTGGGTCTGCGGGGCGTACCGGTCGAGCACCGACCCGTCCCGGGCGACCAGGAACTTGGTGAAGTTCCACTTGATCGCGCCACCACCGAGACCGCGCTTCTCGTGCTTCAGCCACACGAACAGCGGATGCGTGTTCGAGCCGTTGACGTCGATCTTGGCGAACATCGGGAACGAGACGCCGTAGTTGCGCTGGCAGAACGACGCGATCTCGACCTCCGTGCCCGGCTCCTGGTGGCCGAACTGGTCGCACGGGAAGCCCAGCACGGTGAGGCCGCGGGCGCCGTAGGTGTCGTAGAGGTCCTGCAGGCCTTCGTACTGCGGCGTGAGGCCGCACTCGCTGGCGGTGTTCACCACCAGCACCACATCGCCCACGTAGGTCCCGAGTTCCTGGTCCTTCCCGTCGATCGTGGTCGCGGTGAAGTCGCCCAGGGTGGTGGGCAAGGTCATGTGTCAGCTCCTCTGATGGCGGCGGCGACGGCCTTCGGCACGTCGGGGTGGAACACGGTCGGGATGATGAAGTTCGGGTTCAGCTCCTCGTCCTTGACGACATGGGCGATCGCGTCGGCCGCCTTGAGGAGCATCGCGGTGGTGATCTCCTTCGCACGAGCGTCGAGCAGCCCGCGGAAGACGCCGGGGAACGCGAGCACGTTGTTGATCTGGTTGGGGAAGTCCGAGCGCCCCGTGGCGACCACTGCGGCGTACTTCTCCGCCTCGGCGGGATCGACCTCCGGGTCGGGGTTCGCCAGCGCGAACACGACGGCGCGGTCGGCCATGTCGGCGATCCACTCGGGCGGCAGGATCCCCGGGGCACTGACCCCGATGAAGACGTCGGCGCCCTGCAGCGCCTCGTGCAGTCCGCCGCGCAGTCGGCTCGCGTTCGTTCGCGTGGCGAGCTCGGCCATCGCCGGGCTCAAGGAGTCGTCGTCCGCGGAGAGGATGCCGTTCTTGTCGACCACGGTGACGTCGCCCGGCACCACCCGCGAGCAGCACGGTCACGATCGCGGAGCCGGCGGCGCCCGCGCCCGACACGACGATGCGTACGTCGGGCAGCTTCTTCTCCACGCACCGCAGCGCGTTGGTCAACGCGGCCTGTACGACGATCGCCGTGCCGTGCTGGTCGTCGTGGAAGACGGGGATGTCGAGACTGGCGCGCAGGCGACGCTCGACCTCGAAGCACCGAGGAGCCGCGATGTCCTCGAGGTTGATGCCGCCGAACCCCGGCGCGATGAGCTCGACCGTGCGCACGATCTCGTCGGTGTCCTGGGTGTCGAGGCAGATCGGCCAGGCGTCGATGCCGCCGAACCTCTTGAACAGGGCCGCCTTGCCCTCCATCACCGGGAGTGCCGCACCGGGCCCGATGTTGCCGAGCCCGAGCACCGCGGACCCGTCGGTCACGACGGCGACGGAGTTGCCCTTGATCGTCAGCCTCGAGACGTCCTCGGGGTTCTTCGCGAGCGCCAGGCTGACCCGGCCGACGCCCGGTGTGTAGGCCATCGACAGGTCGTCACGCGTGCGGAGCGGCACCTTCGAGGTGACCTCGATCTTGCCGCCGATGTGGAGGAGGAACGTGCGGTCGCTGACCTTGTAGACCTCGACGCCCTCGACGGCTTCGACCGCGGCGACGACGGTCTCGGCGTGGTCCGCGTCGGCCGCCGAGCAGGTGACGTCGACGACCAGGCGGTCGTGGCTGGAGTCGGCCACGTCGATCGCGGTGACGATGCCGCCGGCCGAGGCGATCGCGGTGGCGACGGCCCCGACGACTCCATGGTCGGGCACGGTGTGCAGCCGCATGGTGATCGAGTACGACGACGGGGTGGCCGACATGGTCTTCAGACTAGCCGCGACCGTCGAAGCCTCCGCGACCGATCCGCGACCGGGTCAGCACGCCGCCGAGCAGCACCAGTCCCAGGGCCTGCGCGACGACGACCGTCCCGACCAACGCGCCCCGATGCGCGTCGTACAGCCAGCCGGCCAGGCCACCTCCGGCCAGAGCCGCGACCGCCTGGAACGCCGCGAACGCGCCGTACGCCGTTGCGAGCCGCGACCCGGGCACGAGGTCGGCGACGAGTGCCTTCACCGTGGAGTCCTGGATGCCGGTCGCCGCGCCCCAGAGCAGCACGCCGGCGACCGCCAGGCCGACATGGTCGGTGAAGATCAGGGCGGGCACCACGGCGATGACCACCGGAAGCACCAGGAGCGTGCCCCCGCCCACGCGGTCGTAGGCGAAACCGGTGGCGAGTGACGCTACGGCCTCGGTCCCCATGGCGGCGGCGTACACGATCGGCACGACGGCGGCCGCGACCAGATGCTCGTGCACCAGGTGGAACGCGATCACCCCGAAGGTCATCAGCCCCACCGTGGTCGTGGAGCAGGCAACGGCGTAGACGTAGAACGTCCTCGGCAGTCGTTCCAACGCGGCCTCGCCGGACGTCGTCTCGTGCTGAGGGTCGCCGACGTACCGATGCATCCAGGCGAGTACGCCGAGCGCCACGGCGCCGGGGACCGCGAGGACGAGCAGTCCGGCCCACTGGTGCGCGGTGAGTGCGATGACCCCGGCCACGAGCAACGGTCCGAGCAACGCACCCGTCTGGTCGAGCGCCTTGTGCACGCCGAAGCCACGCCCCCGGCCGACCTTGCGCGCCGCGACGGCGAGCAGCACGGACTTGGCCGGGCTGCGGATCGCCTTGCCCGTGCGCTCGAGGAGCACCATCGCGGCACCGAACGTCAGACCCGCTGCCCCGAGAGCGGGAGCCAGCGCCATCAGCGGCACACAGACCGCGGTCAGCGCATAGCCGAACACCATCCACCACCAGTAGCGACCGGAGCGGTCGGCGGCGGGTCCGGAGAACAGGCGGAACCCGAGGGCAGCCGCCTCCCCCGCGCCCGTCACGAGGCCGACCGTGAGCGCCGAGGCACCCAACGACGCGAGGAACGGGCCGGTGATCGAACGGGCGCCCTCGTAGACCAGGTCCACCAGCAGGCTGACCACGCCGAGCCACGCGACGGTGCGCCATCCGCCCCACCCCGTTCGCTGGTCGGCGTGCGTGGCGCCGTCAGGCATCGCGCGAGCGGCGGTGCCAGGCCCAGATCAGCCCGAGCACGATGAAGACGACGATCGCGCCGCTGGTCACCCCCAGCGCGTGGGTGATCGTGCCGATCGAGTGGGCGGCGAAGTAGCCGAGCAGGACGCACGCGGTCCCCCAGATCACGCCGCCCATCACGTTGAAGACCAGGAACCTCCGGTACTCCATCCGGCTCGCTCCGGCCAGTCCGGGCATGACCGCGCGCAGGAAGGCGGTGAAGCGACCCATCACGACGGCCCGACCACCACGACGTCGCAGGTAGGCCTGGGCCGCCTCGAGGCGGTCGGGGTGGTTGCGCAGCACCGGCGCCCGCGAGAGCCGGGGCCCGAGCTTGCGCCCGACCTCGAAGCCGACGCTGTCGCCCGTGACCGCCGCGACCAGGACGACGGCGAGCACCAGGACCACCGAGACCTTGCCGGCGTCCGCGAGCACGCCGCCGTACACCACGGCCGTCTCGCCGGGCAGCACGAACCCGAAGAACAGCGCGGCCTCACCGAAGACGAGGGCGGCGATGATGAGGAGCGCGATCCACGGAGGTACGTCGAGCAGGGTGTCGATGACCTTCTGCAGCATCAGCCCACCAGCTGGGCCCGCACGCGGGCTCGCTCACCGACCGCCACGGGGTTCTCGTGGTCGCGCAGCTGGATCTCGACGTCACGGTCGCGCAGCGTCAGGACGAGGGACGACGGTCCGGCGCTGGCCACCTCGCCGTTGATCAGGTACGTGCCGTCGTCCAGCTTGTCCAGCAGCGAACCCTCCTCGCCGTCCCGCACGTCCTCGACCGCGATGCCGACCAACGTCGGCCGACGGATCCGCCCGCCGAGCCGCCACGAGAGCAGGATCATGAGCAGCACCAACGAGTCCGCCACGAACGTGAGGATCAGCCCGCTCGAGCTCTGCACCTGTCCCGGCACGTAGTAGATGTCCGGGTTTCCGTCCAGCACCCTGACGTCGATCTGTCCGGTGCGCCGCGCCTCGTCCGCGACGCCACGCTCGAGCCGGACCGTGCGCGCCTTCTGCTCGTCGTGAAGGCTTGCGGGGAACCGGAACGCGAGATCGGCCTGGTCGCCATGGTCACGCACCCCGAGCACCGTGGCGGTGACCACGTCACCGCTGGTCTGCACGCGGTGCTGGTGCCACCGGTAGGAGGCGTACGGCAGGTTGATCACGAGCAGCGCGAGGACCACGATGATCACCCGGCTCCAACGGACCCCGTCGCGCCCCTTGCTCATGCGCGCCAGTATGACGGGCGGATCTCCGGATCCGCTGTAGTCGACGTCTGGTAGGAATCCGGCGAGGAGGCATCGCATGGGGGTACGCCGGGAGCCGGTCGTCCGGCCCCTGTCTCTCGCGGATCCACCGACGTCCGTGCTGCGGCGTCTGCGCGGCGAGCCGGGGCTGGTCGGACTCGTCGGGGCCTGGGCCGGAGGTGGCGCGGTCGTGGCCTGCCGTCCCGTCGAGGTGCACGAGGGTGACCCCTTCGAGCTGCCCGACCGTTGGGGCGACGTCGCCCCGACGCGGGGATTCGGGGGTGGCTGGATCGGGCTGTGGGGCTACCAGCTCAACCGCCTGCTCGAGGACGTGCCGCCGTCCCCCGCCCGACCGCATCCCCAGGCCGACTCCTGGATCGCGCGCTACGACTGGGTCCTCCGGTACGACGCGGGCACCGGCGCGTGGACCTTCGAGACCCTGTTGGACGGCGACCCCGCGGAGGCGGCGTACGACGAGGCGCTGCGAGCTCGTGGCACGGCCCGACGAACGGCGGCCGTACGCCCTCGAGCCCTTCGCCATGGCGGACGGTGCGGACCACTTCCGGAAGGCGGTGGCGGCGGCCCGTGAGCACATCTGGGCGGGCGACATCTTCCAGGCGAACATCTGCAGCCGCTTCGAGTCGACGCTGCACGGAGACGCGCTCGACGTGTTCTGCGCCGGGGTCGACGCGCTCGCGCCGGACCATGCGGCGTACCTCGACACCGGAGAACGACAGGTCGCGAGCCTCTCCCCCGAGCTGTTCCTGCGCCGCGAGGGACGCGAGGTCGCCACGCGCCCGATCAAGGGCACGGCGCCGGCCGCGCAGGACCCCGGGCTGCTGGAGCGGTCGGCCAAGGATCGCGCCGAGAACGTGATGATCGTCGACCTCATGCGCAACGACCTCGGTCGGGTCTGCGAGACCGGGACCGTGCGGGTCACGGCGTTGGCCGAGCCCGAGCCGGGCGCGGGGGTGCGACACCTGGTCTCCGAGGTCCGCGGAACGCTGGCGCCCGGCGCGTCCGATGCCGACCTGCTGCGCGCGACGTTCCCTCCTGGATCGGTGACGGGTGCTCCGAAGGTGCGGGCGATGGAGGTGATCCACGAGCTCGAGGCGACCGGCCGCGAGGTGTACACGGGGGCGATCGGCTACCTCAGCCCGCTGGCCGGCCTCGAGACCAGTGTCGTGATCCGCACCTTCGAGGTGGCCGGGCCCGACTGCTGGGTGGGTGTCGGTGGCGGGATCGTGGCCGATTCCGAACCCGACCGCGAGCTGGCGGAGGTGTTCACCAAGATCGACCCGCTCCTCGCCGCGGTCGGGACCACCCGGAGCACGACCGCGGATGCGCCGTCGATGCCGGCCGCCACCGCTTCGCCACCGGAGATCGTCGCCGCGGACGGCCCGTCGCCCGACCGGACACTCGGGGTCTTCGACACGCTGCTCGCCCGCGACGGCGAGCCCGTCGCCCTGAGGCTCCACGTCGACCGGCTCGCCGACTCCGTCGTCGCGTTGTACGACGTCCCGGTCGACCGCGACGCTCTCGCCGAACGGATCCGAGCCGACTCGGCGGCGATGAGGACGGCGCGCGTGCGGACGGCGTACGACCCGAGTCGCCGGTGAGTGGGTGATCGAGGCCCAGGCGATCGTCGAGGGCGGGAGTCGAGCCGCGCACCCTGTCACTGCGCCGGATCGGCCCGGGTCTCGGCGAGCACAAGTGGACCGACCGCCGACTCGTCGGCGACACCGGCTCCGCGGACGACGTGCTGCTCGTGGACGACGCCGACATCCTGCTCGAGTGCGGACGGGCCAACGTGTTCGTGGTCCTCGACGACCTCGTCGTGACCCCGCCCCTGGACGGGCGCATCCTGCCCGGCACGGTCCGGGCCCGGGTCCTCGACCTCCTGCGCGAGAGCCGGATCCCGGTCGTCGAGCGGCCGGTGGCGGTGACCGAGCTCGTCTCGGCCGTCGAGGTGTTCACGACCAGCTCGATCAGAGGGGTTCAGCCGGTCGTCGCGTGCGCAGCAGTCGCGACCTGGGGTGTCGGATCGCTGACGACCTGGGCGAGCGACCGGCTCGACGGGCCGGCGTACCGACCCCCGGCGCTCAGCAGGTCCGAGAACGCCCGCGTGCTGGTGCTCGACAACTACGACTCGTTCACCTACAACCTCGCCCAGCGGCTCGGCACGCTCGGTGCCGAGGTCGAGGTGGTGCGCAACGACCGCATCCCCCTCGAGGAGCTGGTCTCCCGTGCCCGAGACCAGGACTTCACCCATCTGGTGATCTCGCCCGGCCCGGGCCGGCCGGAGGACGCCGGCGTCAGCGTCGCCGCGGTCGCCGCGCTCGGGGGGCTCGTCCCTGTGCTCGGCGTCTGCCTGGGTCACCAGTGCATCGGGCAGGCGTACGGCGCCTCGGTCGTCCGCTCCCGGCGGCCGGTGCACGGCCGGAGCTCGCTGGTGCACCACGACGGCAGGGGTGTGTACGCCGGCCTGGGCGCGCCGTTCGCCGCGGGGCGCTACCACTCGCTGGTCGTGACCGACCTGCCCGACGACCTGGCGGCGACGGCGTACACGGGCGACGGGGTGCTGATGGGGCTGCGGCATCGGACGCTGCCGGTCGAAGGAGTCCAGCTGCACCCGGAATCCATCCTGACCGAGCTCGGTGACGTGCTGCTCGGGGCGTTCCTCGGCTGAACCCCCCGAAATGCCAGGCGCCCCCGCCCGTCAGTGACGGGCGGGGGCTGTGGCGCGCGCGTTCCGTTCCCCCAAACGGTGGGCGGACCCCCGCAGTCTCGCTCGTCCCCCCGGTCGAGTCCGACTACCCCCCGAGGTCTGATCCGTGAATCGCGCCTCGGTGACTAGGAAACGACGGGATCCGTGGCCCGTGACGTCATCAACGACGGTTTTTTCGCGATTTCTTGCTTGCCAAGCGCAATTCACGCTCAATCGGGCCGATTGGCTGCGGAATGTGACAGTGCGCCTGGCAAACCACGGAAAACTTCCCGGCAACTCCTTCCGCCGCCGCAAGATGTGTCGTTTAGTTATCGCAGTGGCCCTGATCTCCGGATCGAAGCCACCAGCAGGCCGAAGGCGACCGGGGGGAAGCCGAGGCCGAAGTGCCGAAGGCAACCGGGGGGATGCCGAGGCTGCAGTGCCAAGGGCAACCGGGGGGATGTCCAGGCAATGGAGGTCCGCTACCGCCGGGGGACGGAAGGCGCCACGGCCCCCGCTCGCTAGTCGAGCGGGGGCGCCTCTCATTTAGCCCGGTTTGACCGCGTGGATCCGTTCCATGGTCCCGGCCTTGCGCCGCTCGCTCTCCACGATCGTGAAGCCGGCGGCCTCCACGAGCGGCCTCGAACGGCGCGTGTAGTGCTCGCCCGCGCTCCTGATGCTGATCCGCTCGGCCAGCCAGAACAGCGCGTAGACCGGTGGCCAGGTGCTGCCGACGTGGTCGAGGAGCAACAATCGGCCGCCCGGGACCAGCGCGCGGTTCATCTCCGCGATCGCCGCGGCCGGGTCCGGGATGGTGCACAGCGAGAGCGTGCAGACCACCGAGTCGTACGCCGCGTCCTCGACCGGGAGGTCCTCGGCGTCGCCCTCGCGTAGCTCGAGCGGCAGTCCCCGCTCCTCCGCCCGCTTCCGGGCGATCGCGAGCATCTCGGGACTGAGGTCGATGCCGGTCAGGCTGCTCGCGGCGACGTAGAACGGAAGGCTGCGGCCGGTGCCGATCGCGACCTCCAGCACCCGCCCCGTGGCGCGCTCCCCGACCCAGGCCCGTCCGTCGTCGCGCAGGAGTCGCTCGACGAAGTCGAGCTGTCGGTCATAGCTCGGCGCCGACTCGTCCCAGATCCGCCGCTGCTTCTCGGTGGGCGTCTCGCCGGGGTGCTTCATGGCGGCCATCCTGCCGGAGTTCTGATGGATGCGACTCGCACGTCGTCCGAGCGACCCACACCTGGCCGGTGTTCCGTCGGCTGGCCCCGCGAGCGCGCTGCGCCGCTCGCTGCGGCCCGACGGCTCCGGCTCCGCCGGATCCGTCGGTCCTCGCTCGGTGCGCGAGGGGGGAGTTGAACCCCCACGTCCTTTCGGACACACGGACCTGAACCGTGCGCGTCTGCCTATTCCGCCACTCGCGCCAGAAGCGCGCCAAGGCTATCCCAGGCGTGATTGCTCGCCCAAACCACCGGCGATGGAGGGTTCACCGGTGGCGCGCACCCGCACGGCGCGGCTCGCCGCGGACCGTGTCGACGCGGCTCCGCCGTGTCGGTCCGCTCCTCGCTCATGGATAGCATCGAGCGCAACCCGACCACGGTCGGGCCTCGTCCCACGTGGGCGGGCACAAGGGGAGACGGAGCAGAACAGACCACGGGGCGAGAGAGGAGGCGCGGCGTGAGTGGCCTGCAGAAGTTCGAGCAGCGGCTCGAGGCGCTGGTCTCCGGGGTCTTCGCCCGAGCGTTCCGCAGCGCCGTGCAGCCGGTGGAGATCGCGGCCGCCCTCCAGCGCGAGTGCGACAACAACACCCAGATCCTGTCGCGGCAGCGGCGGATGGTCCCCAACGACTTCCACGTCGAGCTGTCGCCGCAGGACATCGACCGGCTCTCGCCGTACGACTCCGCCCTGATCAAGGAGCTCACCCTGCAGCTCCAGGAGCACGCCGAGAAGCAGAGCTACGTCTTCGCCGGACCGGTCACGATCGGGTTCGACTCCGCGGACGACCTCACCATCGGCCGCTTCCGCGTGCGCAGCCAGGCGCATGCCTCGGTGATCAGCAACGCCACTCACACCCAGGTACGCCGCGCCCGCGCGTTCCTCGAGGTCAACGGCACCCGTCACCCCCTCCAGTCGCCGGGCCTGGTGGTCGGCCGTGGCACCGAGGCCGACCTGCGGATCAACGACCCGGGCGTGAGCCGGCGGCACGTCGAGTTCCTGGTGAACGACGCCGTCACCGGCGACATCCGCATCTCCGTGCAGGACCTCGGCTCGACCAACGGCATGCTCGTCGACGGCCACCGCATCTCCAGCACCGCCCTCCAGGACGGCTCTGAGGTCAAGATCGGGCGGACCGTCATGACGGTGCGCGTCGAGGAGGACGTCGATGTCTGAGCTGACGCTGTTCCTGATCAAGATCTCCTACCTGGCGATCCTCTGGATCTTCGTGCTCTCGGCGATCTCGGTGGTGCGCTCGGACATGTTCGGCGCCCGGCTGCCGGGCACCGCCCGTGAGGCGGCGGCCCCGAAGGCCCGCCGTCAGCCCAAGCAGAAGGCCCGCAAGGGCTCGCCGACCCACGTGCTCGTCGTCGACGGCTCCAACAAGGGCGCACGCGCCGACCTGGCGGAGGCGCCGATCCTCATCGGCCGCGGAGCCGACGCCGCGATCCGGCTCGACGACGACTACGTGTCGACCCGGCACGCCCGGATCGCCGCCAGTGGCGACCAGTGGTTCGTCGAGGACCTCGGCTCCACGAACGGCACCTACATCGGCAGCGCCCGCATCACCCAGCCCACCACCCTCACGCTCGGCACGCAGGTCCGCATCGGCAAGACCCTCCTGGAGCTGCGCAAGTGACGTTCCGACTGCAGTACGCCGCGATCTCCGACGTCGGGCGCGTACGCAAGGACAACCAGGACTCCGGCTACGCCGGACCCTGGCTGCTCACCGTCTGCGACGGTGTCGGTGGCGCGGCGCGCGGCGACCTCGCCTCCAGCACGGCGATCGGGCAGCTGCGTCGGCTCGACGTACGACCGGAGGACGACCACGACGAGAAGCACCGGCTCGGGCTCGTCGACAGTGCCCTCCATCGCGCGTCCGACAAGATCGGCGCCCTCGTCGACGAGGAGCCGTCCCTCAGCGGCACGAGCACGACCGCGACGGTCGCACTCTTCGACGGCCAACGCCTGTCGATGGGCCACGTCGGCGACAGTCGCGCCTATCTGTACCGCAGCGGCCAGATCAGCCAGCTCACCAGCGACCACACGTTCGTGCAGAGCCTCATCGACGACGGCCGGATCTCCGAGGAGGACGCGCGGACCCATCCGCACCGCAACCTGATCCTCAAGGCGCTGGACGGCGTCCACGAGGTCGACCCCGACCTGTTCACGGTCACGCTCGCCGAGTCCGACCGGATCCTGCTCTGCAGCGACGGCGCCTCCGGATCCCTGGACAACCGCCGGCTCGCCGACATCCTCTCCACGGGCACGCCGGACTTCGCCGCGGTCGAGCTGGTGCGCGCGAGCCTCGAAGCCGGCAGCACCGACAACGTCACGTGCATCGTCGCGGACGTCGTCCCGACCACCGACGACGACGAGCCCGCGAAGCCGATGGTGGTCGGCTCCGCGGCCGAGCTGAGGCGACGTCCGCGCACCGGGTCCTCGTTCTTCCGTGGTCATCGCGCCGGTGACACGGGCGAGCTCGAGCCCGTCGCCGCCGAGATCCCCGACGACCTGCCGCCGGGTGTCGACTTCGCGATCGACCCGGACCCGGAGACCGCGCGCTACGCGCCGCGCGAGCCGCGCCGCCACACCTGGGTACGCCGCGGGCTGCTGCTCCTCGGCGCCTTCGGCATCGCCTGGATGATCGGTGCCACGGCCTGGACCTGGACGCAGCACCAGTACTACGTCGGCGAGCAGGACGGCGTCGTCACGATCTTCCGGGGCGTGCAGGGCGACGTGCCCGGGATCGACCTCTCGCACCCCTACGAGACGACGAACGTGAAGGTGAACGAGCTCGACGAGTTCACCGCGCAGGTCTGTCGAGGGCGGCATCGGCGCCGGCAGCCTCGACGAGGCCGAGCGCACCGTCCGACGGCTGGCGGCCAACAGGACGTCGACGACCACGTCACGGCAGGGGGCGGCTGACATGGCGCAGCAGTCCGGTGCCCTCATGCAGTTCGTCCACCGCCGCCGGCGGGGGGCCGAGCTCTTCCTGCTGATCATCGCGCTCGTGGTCGGGGTCGGCGCGTACGCCGCTGTGGGGCTCGGCGTGAAGGAGAAGGTCCCGGCCGACATCGTGTCGTACGGCGGATGGCTGGCCGCGCTGATCATCGCCGCGCACATCACGGTCCGCCTCGTCGCGCCGTACGCCGACCCGGTGCTGCTCCCGGTCGTCGCGGCGCTGAACGGCATCGGCCTGGCCGAGATCCATCGGCTCGACCTGGCGTTGAACCAGCACTTCGCCCGCCAGCAGCTGACCTGGATGACGCTCGGCGTAGCGCTCTTCGTGGGCACGCTGGTGTTGCTCCGCGACCACCGGACGCTGCAGCGGTTCACCTACACCAGCGGGCTCCTCGCCATCGTGCTGCTCCTGCTGCCGATGGCGCCGGGTATCGGCAAGACGGTCAACGGCGCACGCATCTGGATCCATGTCGGCTCGATGAGCTTCCAGCCCGGCGAGGTCGCCAAGGTGCTGCTGGTCGTCACCTTCGCCGGCTACCTCGTGCTCCACCGCGACGCGCTCGCCCTCGCCGGGCGCCGGGTCGCGATGGTCGACCTCCCGCGCGGCCGCGACCTCGGCCCGATCCTCGCGATGTGGGTGGTCAGCCTCGGCATCCTCGTCTTCCAGCACGACCTGGGCTCGAGCCTGCTGTTCTTCGGCCTCTTCCTGATCATGCTGTACGTCGCCACCGAGCGCCCCGGCTGGCTCGTCGTCGGCACCACGCATGTTCATCGTCGGCTCCTACGTCGTCTACGTCTTCGTCGCCCACGTCCGCGAGCGCTTCCAGCTCTGGTCCAACGTCTGGGGCCACTACGGCGACGGCACCGACGACAAGGGTCGGCAGACCGTCGAGACGATGTTCGGGATGGCGTACGGCGGGCTCATCGGCCGCGGCCTCGGCCAGGGGTCGCCCTGGCGCATCCCCTTCGCGCAGAGCGACTTCATCTTCGGGGCGATCGGCGAGGAGCTCGGCCTGACCGGATCGATCGCGGTGATCCTGCTCTACGGCCTGATCGTCGAGCGAGCGCTTCGGGCGGCCCTGATCAGCCGTGACGACATCGGCAAGCTGCTCGCCACCGGCCTCGGTGGGGCGGTCGCGCTGCAGGTGTTCGTCGTCGTCGGCGGTGTCACCCACCTGATCCCGCTGACCGGCCTCACGACGCCGTTCCTGTCCTACGGCGGCTCGTCGCTCGTGGCCAACTGGGTGATCGTGGCGATCCTGCTGCGCATCTCCGACGCCGCGCGCCGGCCACCGCCCGACCTCTCCGAGCCCGACGACGCCGACATGGAGTCCACGCAGGTGGTGAGGATGCAGTGAACAAGCCCATCCGCACCGTCTCGATCTTCTGCCTGCTGCTGTTCCTCGCCCTGGCCATCAACGCGACGTACCTGCAGTACTACCACGCGGACGCGCTCAACAGCCGGGCCGACAACGGCCGGGTGGCGACCGCGACGTTCTCCCGCGAGCGCGGCGCGATCCTGGCCGGGCCGAACGGCGGCACGATCATCGCCGAGAGCGTGGAGGAGTCCCAGGACCAGTACAAGTTCCAGCGTCGGTACAACCAGCCGTTCGTGTACGCCCCGATCACCGGGTGGTACACGTTCGGCAACGAGACCGGTCTCGAGCGCGCACAGAACTCCTTCCTCTCGGGCGAGGACCCTTCGCTCTTCGTCAACCGGCTGGTCGACCTGGTCAACGGCAGCGCCACCAAGGGCGGCAACGTCCTGCTCACGATCGACCCGGCCGCCCAGAAGGCCGCGTTCGACGGGCTCCGCGGCCTCGGGCCCGACGTGCAGGGCGCGGTCGTCGCCATCGAGCCGAACAGCGGGAAGATCCTGGCGATGGTCTCACTGCCGAGCTACGACCCGAACAAGCTCGCCGACCACGACTTCAAGAAGGCCAACGCCTACGCCGACCAGCTGTCGCAGGACAAGACGCAGCCCCTGCTGAACCGAGCCGTGCAGACCACGCTCGCGCCGGGGTCGACGTTCAAGATCCTCACCGCGGCGGCCGGGGTGCAGTACGACGACCTCAACGCGAACTCGCTGGTGCCGGCGGGTGCGGCGTACACGCTGCCGCAGTCGCACAGCGTCGTGCACAACGAGGTGTCCGGCTGCGCCGACAAGGTCACCTTGACCGTCGCACTGATGTACTCCTGCAACACCGCGTTCGCGCCGCTCGCGGTCAAGGTCGGCGCGACCGACATGCACCGGATGGCGCAGGACTTCGGCTTCAACCAGGAGTACCTCGACACCGAGCAGTACCCCAACCAGGGCATCTCGAGATACCCGGCCGGCCTGGACCCAGCAGGCACCGCGCTGTCCGGGTTCGGCCAGGGGTCGGTGACGGCCTCACCGCTGCAGATGGCGATGGTGACGGCCGGCATCGCCAACAACGGCGTCGTGATGAAGCCCTACCTGTGGGACACCAAGCAGTCGCCGAACAGCCTGGAGACGGTGGACCAGTACTCCCAGTCGCAGCTCGCCCAGGCGACGTCGTCCACGACGGCCGGCGAGGTCACCAAGATGATGGTCGCGACCGTCCAGCAAGGCACGGCCGGGCCCGCTGCCATCCCCGGCGTGCAGGTCGCCGGCAAGACCGGCACCGCCCAGAGCGGCCTGACCCAGCCGGACGGCGCCGAGGTGCCGCCGTACGCCTGGTTCGTCGGGTTCGCACCGGCCAACGCGCCGAAGGTGGCGGTCGCGGTGATGATCCAGCACGTCGACCAACCCACGGACGAGATCCATGGCGGCAGCCTCGGCGGACCGATCGCGAAGGCGGTCATGGAGGCGGTGCTGAACCCCCGTGGCTGATCAGACATCCCACTACGCGAGCAGGACGCCGTCCGCTCGACACGACGACCAGCGTCGCCAGGCCCCAGGCCATGAGCACGGGAAGGCCCACCAGTGAGTCCCGACACCAGTTCCGACGCACCGCTGATCGGCGGTCGCTACCAGCTCGGGGAGCTGCTCGGCCGCGGCGGCATGGCCGAGGTGCGCAAGGGCACCGACACCCGTCTCGGTCGCACCGTGGCGATCAAGCGCCTGCGTACCGACCTGGCCAGCGACATCACGTTCCAGGCCCGCTTCCGACGCGAGGCGCAGAGCGCGGCCTCGCTGAACCACCCGGCGGTCGTCGCGGTCTACGACACCGGTGAGGTGCCGGCCAGCGACGGCTCGAACATCTCCCAGCCCTACATCGTCATGGAGTTCGTCGCGGGCCGCACTCTGCGCGACATCCTCCGCGAGGGCCGCAAGATCCTGCCCGAGCGCGCGCTCGAGATCGCCAGCGGCGTGCTGTCCGCGCTCGACTACAGCCACCGCGCCGGCATCATCCACCGCGACATCAAGCCGGGCAACGTGATGCTCACGCCGTCCGGTGACGTCAAGGTGATGGACTTCGGCATCGCCCGCGCGATCTCCGACGCCTCCAGCACGATGACCCAGACGGCCGCCGTCGTCGGTACGGCGCAGTACCTCTCCCCGGAGCAGGCGCGCGGTGAGCCGGTCGACTCTCGCTCCGACGTCTACTCGGCCGGCTGCCTGCTCTACGAGCTGCTCACCGGGCGGCCGCCGTTCATCGGCGACTCCCCGGTCGCCGTGGCCTACCAGCACGTGCGCGAGCCCGCGGCGCCCCCCTCCGACCACGACACCGACCTCCCGCCCGAGGTCGACGCGATCGTGATGAAGTCACTGGCCAAGCGCGTGGAGGACCGCTACCAGTCCGCGGCCGCGATGCGCAGCGACATCGAGCGCTACCTCGCCGGCCACGCGGTGCACATCACGCCGCCGCCACCGCCGGTCGACCCGCCGACGACGGTCACCAACCCGACCGCCGTGGTCACGCCCGTTCCCCCGCCGCCGGACGAACGCGGCGACGACGAGCGTCGCGGCACCCGTCCAGGTCTGCTGGTGTTCCTCGCGATCCTGCTCGTGATCGTGCTGGGGCTCGCGGCGTACCTCCTGCCGAAGATGTTCGCGAGCCCGGGTGACCAGGTGCAGGTGCCGCGGCTGATGGGACTCACCGCGGACCAGGCTCGGGCCAAGCTCGCCGACGCCGGCCTCGTCGCCGGGAAGCCCAGCTACGACTTCAACAACAACGTGGCGGCCAACCGCGTCATCAGCCAGGACCCGACCGCCGACGACTTCGTCGACAAGGGGTCGACGGTGAACTTCGTCCTCTCACGCGGGACACACCCGACCAAGGTCCCCTACGTCATCGGGGAGACGCGACAACAGGCTCGGGCCGATCTGGTGAACGCCCACCTCAACCCGATCTTCCAGCCGGTGGAGTCCGACCAACCGAAGGGTCAGGTCGTGGCGACCGATCCCCCTGCCGGCGAGCAGGTGCCACGCGACGCCGACGTGAACGTCTCCATCTCACGCGGACCGAAGAAGGTGCCGAACGTCGTGGGAAAGACCCAGGAGGAAGCCGAGCAGATGCTCCAGGAGTTCGGGTACGTGCCGCAGGTGCGTGAGGACACCACGTCGACCGAGCCGAAGGGCACGGTGACCGGGCAGACCCCGGACGCCGGAGAACCGCTGCAGCAGGGCGCCACGGTCTACATCACGGTCTCGCAGTACGAGCCGCCGAGCTCGCCGACGACCTCACCACCGACCTCGCTGCCGACCTCGCTCCCCACGTCACCGGCGACGTAGGGCGGCGTCAGCTACCGCTGTTGGCCGGGAGGGCCTTGGCGTACTGCAGGTCGGTCAGGCCGTCGTACGCCGGTGCCGTGATGTCGTCCTCGACGACCTCGTCCCAGCCGACGTTGATGTCGGGGTTCTCGGAGTCGGCACGGTAGACCTGCAGGTAGGCGTCGTCCTCGATCGCCTCGGTCAACGCGGTCACGTCGCCGATGCCGGAGATGCGGTAGGGCTGGCTGTAGGGGACACCCTGCAGCTGGACGGAGTTGCCGATGCAGCGAATCCCGGTGGTGCTCACCACTCGCTGGCCCTGGATCGTGACCGCCACGGCCCCGGCCTTCCACATCGCGTTGACCACGGCCTGGATGTCCTGCTGGTGGACGAGCAGGAGGTTGGGGTTGTCGACCGTGTCCGGAGTCTCGTTGCCGGTGCTCTGCGGGGCGTCGGACAAGGTGACGGTGACGCCGGCCCCCGTGACGGGCATCAACCCGGCGGGGCCCTTCAGCTGCTCGGCCTTGCGGTTGTACTTGCGCACGAGGCGGTTGTCGACCGTGGCGCTCAGGTGACTGACCTGCTCCTTGAGGTCGGCGACCCGCTGCTTGAGCGCGGCGGCGCGGGTCGCGTCGTAGCGGACCATCGAGGCCAGGTCGGTGAAGCGGCCCGGACGCAGGTCGGTGCCCTCGCTGCTGTGGGCGCTGACCACGAACAGCGCGCCGCTCAGGAGCCCCACGACCGGTGTCACCACACGCCAACCGCTGAGGCGGCGGTGAGGTCGCTCGGTCATGCCGACTAAGGTAGCCCGCGACCTGAGAGGGACGCCGACCGGACGGAGGCGGCGTCGCGTTCGTGAAGGAGGCCTGCGTGGCCAGGTTCAAGGCCAAGCAGTCGCAGTTCGTCGACCCCGACCGCGGGCCGATGTTCAGCGTCCGCTTCCTGGTGACGATCCTGATGATGCTGATCGGCATCGCGTGGATCGTCTTCTACTACTTCGGCGTCCGCCCGGACCCCAACGCCCTCCCGCCCGAGAAGCCCGGGGGTCCGGCGTTCATGGGCGACATGGAGAAGTGGAACTACATCGTCGGGTTCGGCCTGTTCTTCCTCGGCCTGCTGGTCGCGGCGCACCCCTCCACCCCGCTCGGCCGCGGCCGCGGGGTCGTGGTCGGGATGCTCGCCTGCTTCCTGCTCGGCCTGCTGTGGATCTGCACGTTCTACGTGATCTCCGGCGACGACCTGCACAAGGTCGCGATCTTCAACGACCTCGGCCAGTGGAACCTCGTCGTGGGCATCGCCTTCATGGCCGTGGGTTTCTCGTACGCCACCAGGTGGGAGTGAGCCCGCACTGTGCGAGCTTGCTCGCGCAGCGCAGCGCGTCGGCGGGGCCGGCTCGTCCACACCTGTGCACTCGTCTGTGGATAACTACACCGGTGTAGTTCTCTCCCGCTGGGGATGAGCCTGGGGACAACTCAGCTGAGCGCGGCGGTGCGGAGCACGAACGCCAGGACCACCAGGATCGCGACGCAGCCGAAGCCCGCGACCTGCCACGTCGTACGCCGCTCGCGGGGCGCGTAGGCGAGGATCCCGGCCAACGCGAGACCACCGACGAACCCGCCGACGTGCCCCTGCCAGGAGATGCCGGAGCCGAAGAAGGTCAGGGCGGCATTGATGCCGATCCACACCATGAGCTGACTGACGTCGGCGCGGGCCTTGTAGGCGACGACCAGGAGCGCGGCCATCAGGCCGAAGATCGCGCCCGATGCCCCGAGCGTGGGGGTGAACTCCGGACTCAGCCAGTACACCGCCGCGGAGCCGACGAGTCCCGAGAGCAGGTAGAGGGCCGTGAAGCGGAGCCTGCCCAGCACCAGCTCGAGCTGCGGGCCCAGGATCCACAACGCCAGCATGTTGAACCCGATGTGGAACACCTCGACGTGGGCGAACATCGAGGTGAGCGGCTGCCACCAGGCGCCGTCGCTCAGCCCGGGCAGCCAGGTGCCGTGCCCCGCCGAGCACTGGGCGCGCGACACGTCGTACGCCGAGTTGCTCACCGCGCAGGCGCCCTTGGGTCGGATGGACAGGCGATCCACCCAGACGCTCCCGTTGCCTCCCGTTCCGAGAATCAGCGCCCAGACCGCGGCATTGATCCCGATCAGGATCTTCGAGACCAGGCCGACGCTGCCGGTCCGCAGCCCGCCGAACTGGGTGCGCGCCTGCCGGATGTTCTTGTTTCCCTCGGCGACGCAGTCGGGGCACTGGAAGCCCACCGCGGCATCACGCATGCAGTCGGGGCAGATCGGCTTGTTGCACCGCTGGCAGCGGATGTAGGTCTCGCGGTCGGGGTGGCGGTAGCACGTCGGAACGCCGGCGGGATCCTCCGCCGGCGTCGGTGCCCCGGCCCCGGGACCGTCGGGCGTGCTCAGCCGGAGACCTCGACGGACTCGATGACCACCGGCTCGGCCGGACGGTCGCCGGCGCCGGTGGCCGTGGTGGCGATCGCGTCGACCACGTCGCGCGAGGGCTGGTCGGCGACCTCGCCGAAGATCGTGTGCTTGAAGTTCAACCACGCGGTCGGTGAGACGGTGATGAAGAACTGCGAGCCGTTGGTGCCGGGGCCGGCGTTCGCCATGGCCAGCAGGTACGGCTTGTCGAACGTCAGCTCCGGGTGCGGCTCGTCCTTGAACGTGTAGCCCGGGCCGCCGGTGCCGGTGCCCAGCGGGCAGCCGCCCTGGATCATGAAGCCGTCGATGACCCGGTGGAACGTCAGGCCGTCGTAGTACCGCTCGCCGGTCCGACCGGCGTCGTCGCGGTACTCCTTGGTGCCGTCGGCGAGCCCGACGAAGTTGGAGACGGTCTCGGGGGCGTGGTTCGGGAACAGGTTGATCGTGATGTCGCCCCGGTTGGTCTTCAGGACGGCCTGCTGGTCAGCCATGTCTGCCTCTCGCGTGTGCGTGCTGGTGCTGCCGATCCTCCCACGGGCCCCAACCGGGTCCGCGGTGGAGACCGGCTTGGTGGGTACGGAGAGGATCGTGGTGGGATAGGACACGAGACGAAGGGAAGGGTCCCCATGCGCATCCGCCGGAAGAAGACGATCCTCGAGCAGGCCGCCGACTACGTCGAGGCGGCCTTGGACACCGCCGTCGAGAAGGCGGGACCGATCCTGGCCGACGCCAAGGACACGGCCGTGGCCAAGGCCGGGCCGGCGCTGGTCGACGCCCGAGACAAGGCCAGCCCGTTGATCGCGCAGAGCGCGGCCCTCGCCGCCGAGAAGGCCGCTCAGGGCAAGGACCTGGCCGCGGCCAAGGCTGCCGAGATCGCCGGGAAGCCCAAGAAGAAGCACCGTCTCCGCAAGTTCCTGCTCCTCACCGGTCTCGCCGCGGCGATCGGCTTCGTGGTGAAGCGGATGCAGTCGGGCGACAACGAGAACTGGCAGTCGTCGTACACCCCGCCGCCGCCGCCGCGCGACGCCGACCGCACCGACACGCCCATCGCGGACGCGGCCGTGGCGGCCGCGACCGAGGGTGCGGACGAGGGTGGCGCCGGGCCCGACGAGGCCCTCGCCGACGCCGCCGAGGAGTCCCACGCGGTCACGACCCCCGACGAGCCCGCCGACGTCGTCGACCTGGAGAACGCCGAAGAGGCGGCCGCCAACAAGCCCGGCAAGGGCTGAGGCGGACTACCCCACCTCGGACGTACGCCGTCTCGGGCGGCGTCCCGCGAGATCCTGCGGCCGGTGCTCGGCGACCCACTCGTCGATCCGCTCCCACCAACCGAACAGCCAGTCGATCCGGGCCTCGCGCTCGGCAGGGATCTCGTCACGCGGCACCTGCCACCACCGCATCACGATCACCTTGTCCATGGGCAGCTCCCGCCAGATGTCGCCCACGGTGAGCATGTGGTCGAGACCGGTGTGCGCCACCAGGACGACGTCCGCCTCGGGTGCCGCGTCCAGCGCGGCGAGGAGACCGCCGGGCCGCGGGGCCAGGACGTGGGTCATCCGCTCGGCTCGCCTCGCCATCCGCTCGAGCCCGAGCTTGCGGAGCCGGTCGATGCCCCGCTGCCGGCGTTCGGGCGTGAAGTTTCCGCCCTCCGGGAAGATCACGAACGCGTCGTTGTGATCGAGACCCCGGGCGAGATCGGCGATCTGCTCCTCGAAGTGCTCCCCGCCCTTGCTCGGCGAGACGAAACGCGAGGGGATGCGGTTCATCACGACGTCGACCGCCGGGTCCCAGGCGAGGGTGTCCTTGAGGACGACCCGCGGCTCCCGGTCGTACCAGTGCATGAGCGCGTGGATCAGCGTGAACGAGTCGCCGGGTCCGGCATGGCGGCAGGCGACGATCAGGCGGCCGGCCGGGATGAGCGCTTCGGGTCCGGCCCGTCCGTCTCGATCCGCAGGGCGAGGACGCGCCGGGCCTCCCGGAACACGACGTACATCAGGCCCTGCACCAGGTCGTAGTGCAGACCCTCCCAGTACGGCGTACGGATGCGGCGGCCGAAGCCCGACGCGAGCCACCAGCCGAAGAGGATCACGAGGAGCACGCTCTCGGCGGTCACCCAGACCACCGTCAGCCAGAGGATGCGGAGCAGCCGCCAGCGTCCGGGGAGGATCGGGACGAGCGCCGCGACGACGATCAGCCACAGCGGCAGCAGCACCCACAGGGCCGCCGCCAGCAGGATCATCGCGGGCGCGATCACCAGCCGCCGGAGCAGCCAGAGCCCGGGCGAGCTCACGGGAGGCTCGTGAGGTAGTCCCGAGAGGCTTCGTAGCTGGCGTCGATCCGTTGGGTGACCCGGGAGAAGTCACGGTGGGCGAGCAAGGAGTCGTCGCGGGGCGACGTACCGCGGGCGGGCAGCACGTGGACCGCCACGCCATCGGGCACCTCGGCGAGCTCGCGGGCGAACCGGTGGCGCCGGGCGATCTCGAACGAGACCCGGGCGACCTCCCAGGGTCGCTGCGGCGGCTTGAGCGGCCGGTCGATGCGGCCGACCTGCAGCACGAAGACCCGGTCGGCGCCGAGGGCGATGGCCCGCCCGAGCGGGATGGAGTTGACGATGCCGCCGTCGAGGTAGTGCTGGTCGCCGACCCGGGCCGGCGGCAGCAGGCCCGGTACGGCGGCGCTGGCCATGATCGCCTCGACGATCGGACCGGAGGTGAACCAGTGCTCCGCCGCCCGCTCGATGTTCGCGGCGCACACCTGGAACCGCACCGGCAGCTCCTCGAACGTCGTCTCCCCGAACTCGTCCATCAGCCGCTTCTGCATGAAGTCGGAGGAGTAGAGGTGCGTGCCGCTCGACACCGCGCGGCGTACCGTCCGCAGCGGCCGGTCGGAGATCGCGCGTGCGGTGCTGGCGTCCTGCCAGAGCTCGGTCAGTCGCTCGATCACCGTGGGCGTCGGGTCGCGGGCGACCATGGCGCCGTTCAGGGCCCCCACGCTGGTGCCCAGCACGAGGTCCGGCGTCACCTCGATCTCGAACAGCGCCCGCAGCATCCCCACCTCGGCGGCCCCGAGCACACCGCCGCCACCGAGCACGAACGCCGTCGTCATAGGTCCATCTTGGGACAGGCCCGCATTCAGCCGGTCGAAGCGAGCTCGGGGTGGTCCGCTCGGATCCGGCGGGTCACGACGCGCTCGACGTAGAAGATCACCAGCGGGATCAGCCCCGAGACGAGCACGAGCAGCGCGAAGGGTGCGCTCCAGCGGGTGTGCCGCCACAGCAGGAACGAGACGACGACGTACACGATGAACACCCAGCCGTGCACCGCCCAGAGGATGCTCCAGTCCTCACCCCAGCGCTGGAGGCCGCTGCCGTCCGAGGCGAGGTAGCGCGCGGGTGCGACGACCAGCGAGCAGAACGCGAGCAGGATCCCGACCAGGATCGCCAGCACCCGGTAGGCGGGGAAGAGCTTCGACACGACCCGAACCTATCGGGGGCGGGGTGAGGGCCTTCGACCCAGGATCTCCTCCTGGATCCATCGCCACCACATGAAGACCCCGAACGCCCCGAACACCCACCACTGGAAGGCGTAGAGCAGGTTGCGGAGCCCGCTGCTCGCGTCCGCGCCGGGCAGGTGCTCGACGGTCACCGCCTGCAGACCCTCGGTCCCCGGAGGCGGCTCGGTGGCGACGACGTACCCGCCGTAGAGGTCGTACGGCGCTCGCGGCAGCAGGTCGGTGACGCTCAGCTCCGGGATCACGTCGTCGCGGGTGTCGTGGTCGCTGAGGCCGGTGTCCTCCGACGGCTGCAGGAGTCCCTCCACCGACGCCCGGCCCGCCGGCGCGGACGGCGCCCGCGCGGGGGACGGCGTCCAGCCACGGACGACCGGGATGGCCGAACCCGTGGCGGTGACGACCGGCGTCACCGCCCAGTACCCGGTGCGACCGTCGCGATCGCGGTCGGCGACGTACACGGTGCGGTCGGCGTCCCACGTGCCGGCGACGGTCACGGGTCGTCCGACACCCGAGCCCGGGAACGCCGCGTCGGGGCCCAGCGCGTCGTCCAGCGGGACCGGCTTCTCGTGGGTCACCGCGGTGGCATTGTCGCTGCGGTGGTCGCGCCAGACGTCGAGCTGCCACCGGCCGAGCAGCACGCACGCCACGACGGCCGCGAGCACCAGGAGGTGTCCGGCCCAGTAACGCGGGGCGAGGGCGCGTCTCGCCGGCAGAGCGGGGGCGTCCGGCGGCACGCGGTCAGGCTACGGCCCGGCGCACGTGCGCCGTACGGCAGCACGTCGCGTCGCGTCGGCAACCATCGGGGTGCACCACGACTGGCTACGGCGCCACGTCGCCCGGCAGGACCGAGCCGCGGACGCCGGCGTTCGCGTGGAGACGCTGGAGCAGTCCGTCGAGCTGCGCGACCTCGGCGTTCTTCAACCCCCGCCGTAGCCGCTGGTCGAACTCCCCCGCGGCACCGGCCATCGCGACGAAGAGGTGCTCGCCGGCGTCGGTGATGCGCACGACCTGGGTACGCCGGTCGCCCGGCTCGCGCGTGCGCACGACCAGGCCGCGCTCCTCCATGCCGCTGAGGTGATGGGTCAGCGTCGCGCCGCGGATGCCGATGTGGTCGGCGATCTGCTGCTGGCTGGCGGCGGCTCCGCTCTTGAGCGCGAGCAGCACCATCCACACCGGACGCGACCCGCCGGCCGTGGCCAGGGCGTCGTCGAACGCACGGCTCACGTCGCGCGCCACGTCAGCGAGGCGGAGGCCGATCGGCATCCCCGGAGGTCTGGGCATGAGAAGAGACTATCAGAGTTCGTTCGTAACCTAAACATTTGACATCTAGTGATTAGAGGTCTAATGATTGTGCCATCGACCGGAACCAGGAGGCACCATGAACGCCCAGACCACGGCCCCCGTCCCGTTCGCCGGACGTTGGGCCGCCCTCGGCGTCATCGCGGTGGCACAGCTGCTCACCGCCCTCGACGCCACGATCGTCAACATCGCCCTCCCGACGGCCCAGCAGGACCTCGGCTTCGGCGACGGCCAGCGCCAGTGGGTGATCACCGCCTACACGCTGACGTTCGCCGGCCTCCTGCTCATCGGTGGTCGGATCGCCGACCGCGTCGGCCGTCGTACCGCACTGCTCGGGGTCTCGGCGGGTTCGCCGTCGCGTCTGCCCTCGCCGGGATCGCACCGTCGTTCGAGGTCCTCGTGGCCGGCCGCGCGTTGCAGGGCGCCTTCGCCGCCGTCATCGCGCCGACGGCCCTCTCGTCGATCGCGATGATGTTCACCGACCAGCGTGAGCGCGGCCGCGCGTTCGCGGTGTACGGCGCGGTGGCGAGCAGTGGCGCCATCGTCGGGCTCGTGGTCGGCGGAGCGCTCACCGAGCTGGTCAGCTGGCGCTGGTGCCTGTTGGTCAACGTCCTGTTCGCCCTCGGTGCGCTCGTCGCGGGCAGCCGACTGCTGCCGCGCAGCGAGCCGAACCCGGCGACGCCGCTGCCCGTCGCCTCCGCGGGACTGGCGACGGCCGGACTCGCCTCGCTGGTGTACGCCGCCTCGCAGGCCGCCGGCCATGGCTGGAGCGCCACCCGCGTCTGGGTCCCGGCCGTCCTCGGCGTGGCCGTGCTCGCGGGCTTCACGCTCCGCCAGGCGAGGAGCAGCGCGCCGATGCTGCCACTCTCGCTCTTCGGTGACCGTCGCCGCGTCGTCTCGTACGCCGCGATCACCAGCGGCGTGGTCGCGTCGTTCGGGCTGTCACTGATGCTGACCTACTACTTCCAGGCCGTGCTCGGCTGGAGCCCGCTGCACACCGGGCTCGCGTTCCTGCCGCTCAGCGCCGCCGTCTCCGTCTCGGGGTACGCCGTCTCCGGCGTGCTGGCCCGCCGGCTCCCTGCCCGGTGGCTGGTCGCGGGCGGCGTGGTGCTGGCCGGTGCCGGCATCGGGATCCTCTCGACCCTCTCGCTCGGTAGCGGCTACGTCACCACCGTGCTGCCCGCGATGGTGCTGCTCGGCCTGGGCATGGGAGGCGTGTTCACGCCCGCCATCCAGATCGTGACCAGCGGCGTCTCGCCACGCGATGCGGGCGTCGCCGCGGCGGTCGCCAACGTCGCGATGCAGGTCGGCAGCTCGCTCGGCGTCGCGGTCCTGAACAGCATCGCGGTCTCGGCCACCCGTGCGTACACGGGCTCGCCCGACCCCCGTGCCGCGCTCGTCCACGGCTACGCCACCTCGGCCGGCTGGGTGGCCGCCACGCTCGCCGGCGTCGTCATCCTGGTCGTCACCGGCCTGACCCAGCGCTCCACCTCGGCGTCGGAACCAGCGAGAGTGGGTCACGACCCGGCCACCGAGCGCGAAGGAGCAGCACGATGAGCGTCGAGCTCAACCACACGATCGTCCACGTCACCGACAAGAACGCTGCGGCCGAGGGTCTCGCCGAGATCCTCGGCGTGGCACCGCCCACGTCGTACGGACCCTTCCGCGTCCTCACCCTGTCCAACGGGGTGTCCCTCGACTTCGCCGACGACCACGGCGCGCCCGACGGCCAGCACTACGCGTTCCTCGTGGGCGCCGACGAGTTCGACGCCATCCGGCAACGGATCGTCGACCGCGGCTGGCCGTACTGGGCCGACCCGTCCCACCGGCGCGAGGGCGAGATCAACACCAACGACGCCGGTCGCGGCCTCTACTGGGAGGGGCCGGACGGCCACAACCTCGAGATCATCACCGTGCCGTACGGCGGCTGAACTCGCGGTCTGACCTGACGAGTGGTGGAGCCTAGGGGACTCGAACCCCTAACCCCCTGCTTGCAAAGCAGGTGCGCTACCAATTGCGCCAAGGCCCCGTGTGACAGCACTGTGCCGGAACCCCGGCAGGACGGTCAGCAGGATCAGTCGTTGTCGACCTTGTCGGTCGCCTCTGCCCAGAGGGCCTGCTCGCGTTGGCCCTCGTCGAGCTTCTTCTTCGCGAACAGGACGCCGGCGGCGGCGAGGGCGAGCAGCAACAGCTTCTTCATGTGGTCTCCCGTGGGTTCGTCGTGAGGTGCGTGAACCGGTGGGCCTAACAGGACTTGAACCTGTGACCTCTTCCTTATCAGGGAAGCGCTCTAACCGTCTGAGCTATAGGCCCGGAGCTGGTCGAGAGACCAGAGCGGCCTCCCGCGAAGGCAGGCGGCCGGAGCGGAACATTACCGCAGCGGCCGAACGCCCACCGAATCGCGGTCGGGGCTCAGGCGTCCTCGGCGAGGGTGACCTCGATGCCGCCGAGCAGCGAGGCGGCCATGTTGTAGAGGAACGCGCCCAGCGTCGCGATCGCGGTGATCAGGATGACGTCGATCACCGAGACCAGCATGGTGAACCCGAGCACCCGGGACATCCCGAGGTAGTCGGAGATGTCGAACGTCGAGACGTTGTTCCCGCTGGAGACGGTGTCGGAGACGGTGTTGTTGATCGAGTCCCAGACACCGGCGGCGCCGAGCACCGACCAGACCAGGAACACCGAGACGACGGTGACGATGCCGAAGGCGATCGACAGCAGGAACGACACCTTCATCACCGACCAGGGGTCGATCCGGCTCAACCGCAGACGGGCGCGGCGTGGCGCGCGAGTCGGGGCCGGTGCTGCCGGCTGCCGGCGTGCCGCCTGGCGGCCCGGCGCGACCGGCACGGCCACGGTGTTGTCGGACACCGGCTGGACGACGCGCTGGGTCGGCTCCGCCTCAGCCGGGATCGGCGCCGGCTGCTCGGGAGCCGGCTTCGGCGGTGCGTGCCGGACGCTTCGTGGTGCGCGCGGTGCGCGCGGTGCGCTCGGTGCGCTGCGACGGGGCCTGGTCCGGGCCTCGTGCTCCGGTGCTCTTCTCGGTGGTCTGCTCCGTCTCGGCTCGGACAGCTCTTCCGGCATCGGCGGCAGCACCCGCGACGCCTGACGGGACGACTGCCCGTTCGAGCCGTTCGCGCCGTTCGAGCGTCGCTCGTCGGCCGCGGCGATCCGGCGCTGGAGGCGTTCGGCCAGGGGGATGCGAGCGGTGTCCTGGTGGCTGTCTTGCCCTGGGGGGCGCGAGTCGACAGGTGCCTGCTCGGCAGAGCGCTCTGTCATCAGCCCTCACTCTCTGGTTCGACGGCAGGTCCGATGTCCTAGTCGGGAGACACCTCGTCAGATGCCGCCCCGTCCTCGATTGTTGCATCCGGGGCCACATCCGGCGATTCGCCGGATTCTTCCGTGGACACATCGGCTGCCGATTCACCCGGCGGGGTGACGGCCCCGGCGGCCTCCTCCAGCACCTCGTCCGGTGACTCCACGGACCGGGTGACCACGGCCACCGCGTCGCCACCCTTGGGAGTCACGAACTTCACGCCCATCGTGGAGCGCCCGGTCGCACGGAAGTTCTCGTTGATCGGGCTGCGCACGACCTGACCCCCCTGGGTGATCGAGAGGATCTCGTCGCCCTCCACCACGATGAACGCGCCGACCAGACCGCCACGGTCCTCGTTCGCCAGGGACATCGTCTTGATGCCGAGGCCGCCCCGTGACTGCTGGCGGTAGTCCAGGATGCGCGACCGCTTGGCGAACCCGCCGTCGGTCATCGTGAACACGTACTGCGGCTTTGCGGCGTCGTGCTCCTCGGCGGCCACCTGGTCGGCCCGGATCACCGACATCGACAACACCGAGTCGCCCTTGCGGAACTTCATCCCGGTGACGCCGGACGTCGCGCGGCCCATCGGCCGTAGCTGGCTGTCGTCGGCGCGGAAGCGGATCGACTGGCCCTTGCGCGAGACCAGCAGGATGTCGTCGTCCGGTCCGACGAGCTCGGCCCCGATCAGCTCGTCGTCGTCCTCGCGGAAGTTGATCGCGATGACGCCGGCCTGCCGCGGGCTGTTGTAGTCGCCGAGCCGGGTCTTCTTCACCAGGCCGTTGCGCGTGGCGAGCACGAGGTACGGCGCCTGCTCGTAGTCGCGGATCGCCAGCACCTGCGCGATGTCCTCGTCGGGCTGGAAGCTCAGCAACCCCGCGACGTGCCCGCCCTTCGCGTCGCGTTGTGCCTCGGGCAGGTTGTAGGCCTTGGTGCGGTACACCCGACCGGCCGTGGTGAAGAACAGCAGCCAGTGGTGGTTGGTCGTGGCGATGAAGTGCTGCACCACGTCGTCACCCCGCAAGGTCGCGCCGCGCACGCCCTTCCCGCCCCGCTTCTGGGTGCGGTACTGGTCGGAGCGGGTGCGCTTGGCATAACCGCCGCGGGTGATCGAGACGACGAGGTCCTCGTCGGGGATCAGGTCCTCCATCGAGAGGTCGCCGTCCGCGGCGATGATCTGGGTACGCCGCTCCTCGCCGTACTTCTCGACGATCTCGCCGAGCTCGTCGGAGACGATCTGCCGCTGCCGCGCCTCATTGGCGAGGATGTCCTCGAGGTCGGCGATCGTGCGCTCGAGCTCGGCGAGCCGGTCGATGATCGCCTGGCGCTGGAGCGCGGCCAGCCGCCGCAGCTGCAGGTCGAGGATCGCCTGGGCCTGGATCTCGTCGATCTCGAGCAGCTCCATCAGGCCGGTGCGAGCCTCGTCGACGTCGGGCGAACGCCGGATCAGCGCGATCACGTCGTCCAGCCGGTCGAGCGCCTTGACCAGGCCCCGCTGCACGTGGGCGAGCCGCTCGGCCTCGTCGAGGCGGTAGCGGGTGCGGCGCTGGATGACCTCGATCTGGTGGGACACCCAGTTGGAGATGAACTGGTCGATGGTCAGCGTGCGCGGCACGCCGTCGACCAGCGCCAACATGTTGGCGCTGAAGTTGGTCTGCAGCTCGGTGTGCTTGAGCAGGTTGTTGAGCACGACCCGCGCGACCGCGTCACGCTTGAGCACGACGACCAGCCGCTGGCCCGTGCGACCCGAGGAGTCGTCGCGGACGTCGGAGATGCCCTGGACCTTGCCGGAGTCGGCGAGCTCGGCGATCTTCAGCGCGAGGTTGTCGGGGTTGACCATGTAGGGCAGCTCGGTGATCGACAGGCAGGTGCGGCCCTTGCTGTCCTCGTCGATCTCGATGACCGCCCGCTGGGTGACGGAGCCGCGGCCGGTGCGGTAGGCCTGCTCGATGCCGTCGCGGCCGACGATCAGGGCGCCGTTGGGGAAGTCGGGGCCCTTCACCCGCTCGACGAGGGCGTCCTGGAGCTCCTCGCGGCTCGCGTCGGGGTGCTCGAGGGCCCAGGTGGCGGCGTCGGCGATCTCGCGCAGGTTGTGCGGCGGGATGTTGGTCGCCATCCCGACCGCGATGCCGGCCGAGCCGTTGACCAGCAGGTTGGGGTAGCGCGCCGGGAGGACGATCGGCTCCTGCGAACGGCCGTCGTAGTTCGGCTGGAAGTCGACGGTGTCCTGGTCGATGTCGCGGACCATCTCCAGGGCCAGCGGCGCCATCCGGCACTCGGTGTAGCGCATCGCGGCAGCCGAGTCGTTGCCCGGCGAGCCGAAGTTGCCCTGGCCGTGGACCAGCGGGGCGCGCATCACCCAGGGCTGCGCGAGCCGGACCAAGGTGTCGTAGATCGCGGTGTCGCCGTGGGGGTGGTACTGACCCATGACGTCGCCGACCACGCGGGAGCACTTCGAGAACCCGCGGTCGGGGCGGTAGCCACCGTCGTACATCGCGTAGAGCACCCGGCGGTGCACCGGCTTGAGACCGTCGCGGACGTCGGGCAGCGCGCGCCCGACGATGACCGCCATCGCGTAGTCGATGTAGGCCCGCTGCATCGAGGTCTGCAGCTCGATCGGCTCGATCCGGCCACCGCCGCCGGGAGCCGTCCCCGCCGGTGCCGGTGCCGAGGTTGCTGGGGGTCTCAGTCACGTGTCCTGGTCCTTCTGGTCAACTCTGCGATCATCTAGGGGATTTCTTAGACACCTAGATATCGAGGAATCGGACGTCCTTGGCGTTGCGCTGGATGAACGACCGGCGCTGCTCGACGTCCTCGCCCATCAGGATCGAGAAGATCTCGTCCGCCCGGGCGGCGTCGTCGAGGGTCACCTGCAGCATCAACCGCTGCTCGGGGTTCATCGTGGTCTCCCACAGCTCCTCGGCGTTCATCTCGCCGAGGCCCTTGTAGCGCTGGACGGGGTTCTCCTTGGGCAGCTTCTTGCCGTTGGCCAGGCCGTCGGCCGACAGCAGCTCGCGCTCGGCGTCGGAGTAGACGAACTCGTGCTCGTGCGGCTTGTTCCAGCGGATGCGGTACAGCGGCGGCTGCGCCATGTAGACGAAGCCGTGCTCGATCAGCGGCTTCATGAACCGGAAGAGCAGCGTCAACAACAAGGTGTTGATGTGGTGGCCGTCGACGTCGGCGTCGGCCATCAGCACGACCTTGTGGTAGCGCAGCTTGTCGAGGTCGAACTCCTCGTGGATGCCGGTGCCGAGCGCCGAGATGATCGACTGCACCTCGGTGTTGGCGAGCACCTTGTCGATGCGGGCCTTCTCGACGTTCAGGATCTTGCCGCGGATCGGGAGGATCGCCTGGATCCGAGGGTCGCGGCCCTGCCGTGCGGAGCCACCGGCCGAGTCGCCCTCGACGATGAAGACCTCGCACTCCTCGGGGTTGGTCGACTGGCAGTCGGAGAGCTTGCCGGGCAGGCCGCCGCCGCCGAGCAGACCCTTGCGGCTGCGGGCGAGATCGCGCGCCTTGCGCGCGGCCATCCGGGCACTCGCCGCGGCCTGGGCCTTGCGGACGATGTCGCGGCCCTCGGCGGGGTTCTGCTCGAGCCACGCGCCGAGCTGGTCGTTGACCACGCGCTGCACGAAGCCCTTGGCCTCGGTGTTGCCGAGCTTCGACTTGGTCTGCCCCTCGAACTGCGCGTCGGTGAGCTTGATCGAGATGATCGCGGTCAGGCCCTCGCGGACGTCGTCGCCGGACACCCGGTCCTCGCGCTTCTTGATCAGGCCCCACTCCTCGCCCCAGTGGTTGACCTGGGAGGTGAGCGCGGACCGGAACCCTTCTTCGTGGGTGCCGCCCTCGGGGGTGTTGATCGTGTTGGCGAACGTGTGCACCGACTCGGTGAACGAGACGTTCCACTGCATCGCGATCTCGAGGCTGAGGTCTTGGGTGCCGCCGTTGGCGCCTTCACTCTGCTCGGCCTCGAAGGAGATCACGGTCGGGTTGGCCAGCGACTTGCGGCGGTTGAGGTACTCGACGAAGTCGACGAGGCCGCGGTCGTAACGGAACGTCTGCTCGATCCCGCCGCCGGCGCCCTCGTGGATCGCGTCGGGTGAGACCTGGTCGATCTCGGCGGCCACGGTGTCGTCCTGGACTGCCTCCAGCACTTCGGCGGCCACCGGCCGCTCGTCGCGGACCACGATCTCGAGGCCCTTGTTGAGGAACGCGTACTCGCGCATGCGCGAGGCGATCGTCTCCAGGGAGTACGTCGTGGTCTCGAAGACGTCGGGTGACGCCCAGTAGGTCACGGTCGTGCCGGTGCGCTCGTCCGGCTCCAGCTCTCGGACGTCCTGGAGCTCTCCGTCGGGAACCCCCACCGTGAACGTCTGGCGCCACTCGTGACCGCGGTTGCGGACGTCGACGACGAGCCGGCTCGCAAGGGCGTTGACCACCGAGACACCGACGCCGTGGAGACCGCCGGAGACCTTGTAGCCGCCGCCACCGAACTTGCCGCCGGCGTGGAGGACGGTCAGCACCGTGGTCACGGCCGGAAGCTCCTGCCCAGGAGCCGTGTCGGTGGGGATGCCGCGGCCGTTGTCCTCGACGCGCACACCACCGTCGGCCAGCAGCGTGAGCACGATCCGGTCGCAGTAGCCCGCGAGCGACTCGTCGACCGCGTTGTTGACGATCTCCCAGATCAGGTGGTGCAGACCCCGCTCGCCGGTGGAGCCGATGTACATCCCGGGACGCTTGCGGACCGCCTCGAGGCCCTCGAGCACCTGGATCGCCGACGCGTCGTACTCGACGCCGTTGGGCGGCTCGGGGACCGGTGCGGGAACGGGAGACTCGACGCTGGCGTCTGGTGTGGACTGCTCGGGAGTCACGTCGCTCACGCGCACCTCTTCCTCGGGGCCGCGACCCGCTGGTGGGAGCGCGCGCGGCCGGATCTCACATGAATCAGGCCGCGTGCGGAAAGCTCGCGGCCTTGATGTCCATGATACCGGCCCAGAGGCCGCATTCCACGTTGCCATCCCCAGGACGGGGGCGTCTGGGGACGAAAATCGCCCTCAGACGGCACGGAAACCGGCCGCGGAACGCCGAGTAGGGGTCCGGACAGGTCCCCATACGTCCGAGCGGCGGGCAGATCGGCATTTCGGCACCCACGTCACCCGGCTTTGTCAAGCCCGGGCTCACCCGTAGGTGTCGCGGGGACCGCGACCGTCGCGAACCGTCCGCGTGCCGTGCTTCCACGAGGGTGCGTGGGGGCCGAGCACCTCGATCACGACGACCGTGCCGTGGCCGAGGTCGTCGTTGAGGCGGCGTACGACGGTCGGGGCGAGCAGCCGGAGCTGGGTCGCCCACGCGGTGGAGTCGGTGCGGACCACCAGCTTGCCGTCGGCGAAGGACTCGGCCCGGCTGTGCGCCCCGACCTCGGCTCCGACCAGCTCGCCCCAGCGGGCGAACATCGAGGCGACCTTGAGGTCGACCTGCCAGCCGTGGTCGTCGACGACGCGGGTGAGCGCGGCGTCGAGGGGCTGCGGGTCGCGGTCGTCGGGATGCGAGCCGGAGACCCGACCGGTGCGCGGGCCGCGTTGGGTCGTACGTCGGACCGCGGACTTGCGGCCGGGAGTCGACCGCGCGGTCGCGCGGGCCAGGGTGCGAGCGAGGTCGAGTCCGTCGGCTGCGGGCTCAGGATCGGGCTCGGGCTGCGACGGTTCGTCAGGGCTCACGCGTCACCTCCCCGTCCGCCACGACGAAGCGGGTGCCGGCCAGCTTCTCCGGCACGTCGGCGGCGACGGCCGCCGTGACGAGGACCTGCTCGGCGCCGGCAACGAGCTCGGCGAGCTGCGCGCGACGCTCACCGTCGAGCTCGGCGAACACGTCGTCGAGGATCAGGATCGGGTCGTCTCCGTCGGCGCGCACCAGGTCGTACGACGCGAGCCGCAGGGCGAGTGCGAACGACCAGGACTCACCGTGCGACGCGTAGCCCCGCACCGGCAGTCGCACCGAGGAGGGCTCGCCGTTGCCGAGCGTGAGCGCGAGCTCGTCGCGGTGCGGCCCGACCAGCGAGACGCCCCGGTCGAGCTCGTCGGAGCGCCGGCTCTCGAGCTCCTCCAGCAGTCGCTCGGTCAGGTCGGCCCGGTCGGTGAGGTCGCCGATCTCGAGACTCGGCTGGTACTCCAGGCCCGCGTCGTCGCTGGTCGCTCCGCGGGCAACGGTGGCATAGGCGTTGCCGACGTAGGGTCGGAGCTCGGTGACCAGCCGGAGTCGCTCGGCCAGGATCTCCGCCCCGGTGCGCGCGAGGTGCGCGTCCCAGACCCCGAGGGTCGAGAGCGCGCCCTCCTGAGATGACGATCCGCGCCGCGCGTTGCCGGCGGTCTTGAGCAGCGAGTTGCGCTGCTTGAGCACGCGTTCGTAGTCCTGGCGTACGCCGGCCAGTCGCGGCGTGCGCAGCACGAGCAGGTCGTCGAGGAACGCCCGCCGGCCCGACGGGTCGCCCTTGACCAGGGCGAGGTCGTCGGGGGCGAAGATCACCGTGCGCACCAGGCCGATCAGCTCGCGAGCACGAGGCAGGTCGGCGCGGTTGACGCGCGCGCGGTTGGCCTTCCCGGGGTTGATCTCGACCTCGAGCATCGCCTCCCGGCCGTCACGGACGACGGCCGCCCGGACCAGCGCGCGGTCGGCGCCCGCGCGGACGAGGGGAGCATCGCTCGCGACCCGGTGGGAGCCCAGCCGCGACAGGTAGTCGATCGCCTCGACCAGGTTGGTCTTGCCCTGGCCGTTGCGGCCGATGAACGCCGTGGCGCCCGGCTCGAGCGCCACCTCCGCGGAGGTGTAGGACCGGAAGTCGACCAGGGTCAGGTGCGCGACGTACAACGGGTGCGGCTCTTCGCTCAGCCGGCCGGGGCGTCGCCACCGGGAGGCGCCTCGGTGCGGACGGCGTGCCCGCCGAACTGGTTGCGCATGGCGGCGATCGCCTTCATCGCGGGGCTGTCGTCCTGCTGCGAGACGAAGCGTGCGAACAACGAGGCGGCGATGGCCGGCATCGCGACGGCGTTGTCGATGCCGGCCTCGACGGTCCATCGACCCTCGCCGGAGTCGGCGGCGTATCCGGCGATCTTGTCGAGGTGCGTGTCGTCCTCGAGCGCCGCGACCAGGAGATCGAGCAGCCACGACCGGATCACGGTGCCCTCGCGCCAGGACTGGAACACCTCGGTGACGTTCTCGACCATGTCGACCTTGTCGAGCAGCTCCCAGCCCTCGGCGTAGGCCTGCATGATGGCGTACTCGATGCCGTTGTGAACCATCTTGGAGAAGTGGCCGGCACCCGGGGTCTTGCCGGCGTGGACGAAGCCGAACTCGCCTTCGGGCTTGAGTGCGTCGAAGGCCGGCTGGATCTTCGCGACGTTCTCGTCGGAGCCACCGCACATGAGGGCGTAGCCGTTCTGCAGGCCCCACACCCCACCGGAGACACCGCAGTCGACGAACCCGACGCCCTGCTCCGCGAGCAGGTCGGCGTTGATCTGGTCGTCGGTCCACTTGGAGTTGCCCCCGTCGACGACGAGGTCTCCCTCGCCGAGGAGGTCAGCGAGCTCCTTGACGGTCTCGCGCGTGGGGTCGCCGGCCGGCACCATCACCCAGACGACCTTGGGACTCGGGAGCTGCTCGACCATCTCGGCGAGGCTGCCCGCGTCGGAGACGTCGGGGTTGCGGTCGTAGCCGATCACGGTGTGGTCGGCGTTGCGCAAGCGGGTGCGCATGTTGCCGCCCATCTTGCCGAGGCCGACGAGTCCGAGTTGCATGCATGGCTCCTTGGAGTCGGGTCAGGAGAGCAGGCGCCTCGGCATCAGGAGGTAACGGAACCCGGTGCCATCACCTGTCGGGTCACTGTCTCCCATCGAACCACTGATGACAACGGGCTTGGTCGACACCGTGAACGCCAGCTCGACCACCGCCTCGTCGATGACCTGGAGCCCGTCGAGGAGGTACTGCGGGTTGAAACCGGTCGTGATGTCGTCGCCGTTGATCGTCGCCTCGATCGACTCGCTCGCCTGCGCCTCGTCACCGGAGCCCGCGTCGAGGGTCAGGGTGCCGTCGGAGAAGGCGAGCTGGACCGCGGTGTTGCGCTCGGCCACGAGCGCCACCCGCTTGAGGGCCTCGATCAGCTCGGTCTTGTCGACGGTCGCCGTCGTCTGGTGCTCGTTGGGGAAGAGGCTGCGCACCTTGGGGAACTCGCCGTCGAGCAGCCGGGTCGTCGTACGCCGGGAGCCGCCGGGTGCCGAGCCCTCGAAACCGATGATGCCCTCGCCGGAGCCGCCGGCCGCCAGGGCGACCGTGACCTCGCTGCCGGCGGTCAGTGATCGCGCGGTGTCACCCAGCACGCGGGCGGGCACCAGCGCTGCGAGTGACTCGTCGGGGGTGTTGGGCTGCCACTCGAGCTCGCGGTGGGAGAGCCGGAAGCGGTCGGTGGCCAGCATCGAGATGCTGGAGCCGGAGATCTCGATGCGCACGCCGGTCAGCACCGGGAGCATGTCGTCGCGCCCGGCCGCGGTCACGGCCTGCTGCACGGCGTGGGAGAACACGTCGCTGGACACCGTGCCGGTGGCCGCGGGCATGTCCGGGAGCGCGGGGTAGTCCTCGACGGGCATGGTCTGCAGGCTGAACCTCGCCGAACCGCAGGTCAGGCTCACCCGAGCCCCGTCGAGCACCATCTCGACCGGCTTGGCGGGGAGGCTGCGGCAGATGTCGGAGAGCAGGCGGCCGGACACGAGGGCGCGGCCCTCGTCGGACACCTCCGCGGACAGGGTGGCTCGCGCCGAGGTCTCGTAGTCGAACGTCGACAGCACCAAGCCGTCGTCACTCGCATCGATCAGCAGGCCTGAGAGCACCGGAACACTCGGGCGGACGGGAAGACTGCGCGCCGCCCAGGCGACGGCATCCGCGAGTACGTCGCGGTCGACGCGGAACTTCACTGCAGGTTCCTTCGACAAGGTTGAGGTCGGTGCGCTCGGGTCAACCACACCGTGGGAATTCTGGACTGTGCATCCTGCCACGCGGCACCCCCACGCGGGAGTGGCCCCGTGATTGTCGGGGTTTGTCCCCAGGTGAGGGGGAGCGCAGGGGTTGCGGAGAGTCCGATCTGTCTAGAGGTGAGTGGGAGTCGTAGCAACGGTGGAAACTGTGGAGGAGGGTCGTCGGGCCAGGTCAGGTGCCGATTTCGCGTCCACAGGGGATGTGCAACTGGCGGTGGGAATCCCAGGTCTGCTGTGGTTCGTCGAGCTGGGTCAGGTCGTCGTCGTACGCCGGTCCACACGGCCTGTGGACGACGCGCCGGGTCGGCGCACACCGCCCTCCACATCTTGCAGACGTGTAGTTATGCCTGCCGCGCCTGGATCTTCACGCGGTTGGTGAGCTCGCTGACCTGGTTGAAG
Source organism: uncultured Actinomycetota bacterium (assembly GCA_963759515.1). Lineage (GTDB taxonomy): Bacteria > Actinomycetota > Actinomycetes > Propionibacteriales > Nocardioidaceae > Nocardioides. The sequence continues at coordinate 613,323 of CAVWZR010000022.1, forward strand.
ACCGCGCGCCGCTCGGCGAGCAGCTGGTTGATCTTCCGGTCGGCGTACATGACCGTGGTGTGGTCGCGGTTGCCGAACTGGGCGCCGATCTTGGGCAGCGAGAGGTCGGTGAGCTCGCGGCAGAGGTACATCGCGATCTGACGTGCCATCACCAGGTGCCGGCCACGGCTCGGTCCGGTGAGCTCGTCGATGGAGAGCCCGAAGTACGCCGCGGTCTGGGCGATGATCAGCGCGGCGGTGATCTCCGGCTCGCCGCCCTCGGGGATCAGGTCCTTCAGCACGATCTCCGCCAGGGTCATGTCGACCTCCTGGCGGTTGAGGTTGGCGAAGGCGGTGACCCGGATCAGGGCACCCTCGAGCTCGCGGATGTTGGTCTGGATCTTGCTGGCGATGAACTCCAGCACGTCGGCCGGCGCCGACAGGCGGTCCATGGCTGCCTTCTTGCGCAGGATCGCGATGCGGGTCTCGAGGTCGGGCGGCTGGACATCGGTGATCAGACCCCACTCGAACCGGTTGCGCAGTCGGTCCTCGAGCGCCTCGAGCCGCTTCGGCGCGCGGTCGGAGGTCAGCACGATCTGCTTGTTGGCGTTGTGGAGGGTGTTGAACGTGTGGAAGAACTCCTCCTGGGTCTGGGTCTTGCCCTCCAAGAACTGGATGTCGTCGATCAGGAGTACGTCGACGTCGCGGTAGCGGCGCTTGAAGCGGTCCTGCCGGTCGTCGCGGATCGCGTTGATGAACTCGTTGGTGAACTCCTCGCTCGAGACGTAGCGCACGCGGGCGCCGTTGTAGAGCGAGCGGACGTAGTGGCCGATGGCATGGAGGAGATGGGTCTTGCCCAGCCCGGAGTCGCCGTACACGAGGAGCGGGTTGTAGGCCTTGCCCGGCGCCTCCGCCACTGCGACGGCGGCGGCGTGCGGGAACCGGTTGGACGAGCCGATGACGAAGCTCTCGAAGACGTACTTGGGGTTGAGCCTGGTCTCCCCGGTGCCGGTGCGGGAGGGCTCGTGGAGCGGTAAAGGCGGCGAAGCGACATGGAGATCTGTCGACATATCGATGGATTGACTCGTCGACTCGGGAACGGCGTGCGGGGCGGGCGTGATCAGGCTGGGGTTGACGGTGACCGCGAGCCGGATCTCGCGCCCGAAGGTCTCGGTCAGCGCGTCCTCGAGCTGGCCGCGGAGCCGGCCCTCGAGCTGGGTGCGGGTGAAGTCGTCCCCCACCGCGATGATGGCGGTGTTCCCGTGCCATCCGACCGGGTCGCTGGCATTGACCCAGGCCTGCTGGTTGGGCTGGAGCTCCTGGATGACGCGCTGCCAGGCCGCCGCAAGGTCGGAGTCGTTGTCCACAGGTAGTCCCGCTCTTTCGTCGTCGCGCGTGCCGATGACCCAGCGACCCGCGACGCACTCGGGCCGGTCACCGGTTCCACAGGTTTGTCCACACCTTGTGAACGTGGCTGCCACCTTGTGGAAACAGCCCGCCGAGACATTCACGCACGACCGGCAGAATCCGGATCACCGCAGGTCAGACGGCTATTTCAAGCCTGCCGACGGGGGTGCGGAAGATACTGCGGGGAAGGGCCGAGGCGAACGCGGGGAAACTCGACGAGTACCGAACATAACGCCGCTCGGAGGCCTCCGGCAAGGCGCTATCCACAGGTTCTGGAAACCCTGCGAGGCGTCGTCGGCGGAGGTAGGGTGCCGCGCCGATATCCACAGCCGGGGCTGGGCGCCTCCGCCGGCGGGTCCAGCTGGGAGCCGGGTGATTTGACCTCGTCATTCGCGCCCGCGTACCGTTTCTTGGTCACCCGGTGTCGACGGATGCCGCATGTCCATGTCCCTCCCCTCGGTCGGGTTCGCCCGCACGCGGGTGGGAGTGCGTGGGTGGGCGGTGCCGGCCGAAGCCACAGACCCTGTCTGAAGGGTTTCGATCAGCTCCGTCCGACGCTATCGGGCGATCTGGCCGAAGCACCGGCGTGATCCGTCCCTGACCATCGGAGAGAACTCGTGAGCAAGCGTACGTACCAGCCGAACAACCGCCGCCGTCACAAGACGCACGGGTTCCGGCTGCGCATGCGCACTCGTGCAGGCCGCTCGATCCTGTCCGCGCGCCGCCGCAAGGGCCGCAAGAGCCTGGCCGTCTGAGCCGCGGCTCGACCGGCTTCGTGCCCAGGCGTCCGTGCTTCCGGCGCAGTTCCGCCTCACTCGGGGCGACGACCTGCGCCGTGTCTCGCGCGCCGGCCTCCGGAGTGGTGGCGACAATCTCGTGGTCCACCTGGTCGTCCAGGACGCGGACGTCTCGCCCCGGATCGGCTTCGTCGTCAGTCGTGCCGTCGGCGGATCCGTCGTCCGGCATCGGGTCCAGCGCCGCCTCCGTCACTTGTGCCGTGAACGACTCACCCGCCTGCCCGCCGGGACCGAGCTCGTCGTGCGCGCGCTCGCGCCGTCCGCGGGCGCGACGTACCAGGAACTCGGTGCCGATCTCGACCGTTGTCTCGAACGTGTCCTTGCTGGTCGGCGGGCCGACCGGCACGGAGACCACATCCCGGGGCAGGGGACGGTGAGCTGATCGATGCGATACCTGCTGATCGGTCTGCTGCGCCTGTACCGCCTCGTCATCAGCCCGTTGTACGGCCAGGTCTGTCGCTACCACCCGTCCTGCTCGGCGTACGCGCTGCAGGCCGTGACGGAGCGTGGCGCGATCCGGGGCTCGTGGCTGGCCGCGCGGCGGCTGCTGCGCTGCCACCCCTGGGCCGCCGGCGGCTACGACCCGGTGCCGTCCCGCTCGACCCCCACTCAAGGAGCCTGATCCGTGGACACCATCGGCGCCATCGGCCACTTCATCCTGGTCCCGCTCTACTACGCGATCTCGGCCGTACTGCTGGGCTGGCACTGGCTGTTCAGCCTGGTGCTCCCCTCCGACGGCGGCATGTCCTGGGTGCTCTCGATCGTGGGCCTCACCGTCGTCATCCGCGCCGCGCTGATCCCGCTGTTCGTCAAGCAGATCAACGCCAGCCGGAACATGCAGCTGATCCAGCCCAAGGTCAAGGAGCTGCAGAAGAAGTACGGCCACGACCGGGAGAAGCTCGCGCAGGAGACGATGGCGCTCTACCGGGAGAGTGGGACCAACCCGTTCGCCTCCTGCCTGCCGCTGCTCGTGCAGTCGCCGATCTTCATCGCCTTGTTCCGGCTGCTCGACCAGGCCGCCAAGAACAACAAGGCCAACGGGTTCATGAGCCAGGCGCAGGCCGAGAGCTTCGGGCAGGCCAAGCTGTTCGACCACATCCCGATCAAGCTGACCTTCCTGCACAACGGTGGTCTGGTGAGCGTGCAGGTCCTCGCCGCGATCCTGGTCGTGGCGATGACCGTCACGACCTTCACCACCCAGCGCCAGCTGATGACCAAGAACATGCCGGCCGACGCGATGACCGGTCAGTACGCCCAGCAGCAGAAGATGTTGCTCTACGTCCTGCCGGTCGTCTTCGCGGTCGGTGGTGTCGCGTTCCCGATCGGTGTCCTCTGCTACTGGACGACCACGAACCTGTGGACGATGGGCCAGCAGTTCTACGTGATCCGCCGCAACCCGGCGCCGGGTACGCCGGCGTACGAGGCCAAGCAGAAGCGCGACCGTGCCAAGGGCCGCGTCGTGTCGGAAGACCCGGCCACGGCCAACGGGGCGCCCACGACCGAGGCACCTGAGCAGCCGCGCCAGCAGCCGCGGCAACAGCCCAAGCGGCAGTCCAAGCAGCAACGCAAGCGCTCCGGAGGCGCCAAGCAGCCCTCCACTCCGACGGGCGACGACGGCGAGAACGAGGGGAAGTCCGCATGAGCGAGACCGAGCAGACCGAGCAGACCGAGCACACCGAGCAGATGGAACAGACCGAGGACCTCGAGGCGGTCGACGCCGGCGAGCCGAGCGACGACGAGACCACCGACGAGACCACCGACGAGACCACCGACGAGGTGGGCGCGGACGAAGACGGCGAACAAGCGGAGCCGGCGTCGGTCCAGGACCAGCTCGAGCAGGAGGGCGACATCGCCGCGGACTACCTCGAGGAGCTGCTCGACATCGCGGACCTCGACGGTGACCTCGACATGGACGTCGAGGGCGAGCGCGCACTCGTCTCGATCGTCGGTGCCGAGCTCCAGCAGCTGGTCGGCGAGCAGGGCAAGGTGCTGGACGCGCTGCAGGAGCTGACGAGGCTCGCTGTCTACCGCGAGACGGGCGAGCGCTCGCGGTTGATGCTGGACATCTCCGGACACCGGGCCGCCCGTCGGCGTGAGCTGGAGGAGCTGGCCGCGACGACGGTCGCCGAGGTGAAGACGTCCGGGGAGCAGTCCGCGCTCCGGCCGATGACGCCGTTCGAGCGCAAGGTCGTGCACGACGCGGTGGCGGCCGCCGGTCTCAGCTCGGAGTCCGAGGGCGTGGAGCCGCGTCGCTACGTGGTGATCCTGCCGGCCTGATGGCCGACTCCCCACCGGGGGCGGAGGGTGTTTCACGTGAAACATCGGCACCCGACCCCGTCGTCCTCGCGGAGCTCTTCCCGCCGAACCGGCTGCGCCTGATCGAGGCGTACGCCGACTTCCTGGCCACCGAAGGGGTGACCCTCGGGCTGATCGGGCCCCGCGAGGTCCCGCGCCTGTGGGACCGGCACCTGGTGAACTGCGCGCTGCTGTCCCCACTGATCGCGGACGAGGCAACGGTCGCGGACGTGGGCTCCGGCGCCGGACTGCCGGGTCTGGTCCTCGCGATCGCCCGACCGGACCTCCGGGTGACCCTGGTCGAGCCGATGGCGCGGCGGGTGGCCTTCCTGGAGGACGTGCGTGACCGGCTCTCGCTCGGGACCGTGGAGATCGTCCGCCGACGCGCCGAGCAGTGGGCGGACCCGCCGCGGTTCGACGTCGTCACCTCGCGGGCCGTGGCGCCGTTGCCGAAGCTGCTCGCTTGGGCCATGCCGCTGGTCTCCGACGACGGAGTCATGCTCGCGATGAAGGGCTCTACTGCCCAGGAGGAGATCCGCGCGGCAGGTCAGGAGCTGAAGCGGTGGCGAGCTCGTGCGGAGGTCGTCACCACCTCCGTTCCGGGGTCGTCGGTGACCACGGTGGTTCGGGTGGCCCGAGATCCAGCCGCGGGGATAGGTTGGCAGTCGGCGGGGACGCGCCGGAGGCAAGGCCGTAGGCAGGGGGAACGTGCGTGAGTCAGGACGCGACCGTGGGGTCGACGGGCGGGGCCGGAAGTGGCCTGGGGTGGCCGAGATCGAATCCGGGAGAAGAGGGAGCGGAGACGTTTTCCACCGGTCTCGGGTGGCCCTCTGAGCGTGCGTATCCACAGGTGGACCCCGGTTTTCCACAGTCCACTGTGACTAGTCCTCTCGCCGAGGAGACGATCCCGGTTTCACGTGAAACCACGGTCGACGACGACGAAAGTGCCGTGGAGGTCGACCCTGGAAGCACGGTCGGCGCCCGTTCTGACATTCCGTCGCCCGCGATCGAGCCGCCGATCGACGCCGTTCTCACCCCGGCCGTGAAGACGGCCGCCGATCTTGCCAACGTCGCGGCGCGCCTCGACGACGAGACCACCCCGCTGGCACGGATGGCCGAGGACACGATCCGGGCGCGGCACGAGGCCGCCAACCGGCCTCCCATGCCGCGACCGGAGTCCACCCGCATCGTCGTCGTCGCCAACCAGAAGGGCGGCGTCGGCAAGACCACGACCACGGTCAACGTGGCCGCCGCCCTGGCGCAGCTCGGCCAGCACGTCCTGGTCATCGACCTCGACCCGCAGGGCAACGCCTCGACCGCCCTGGGGGTAGATCATCAGCGCGGCGCCCCCTCGACGTACGACGCCCTGGTCGACGGCGAGCCGCTCGCCGACCTGTCGTCCCCGGTGCCGGACCTGCCGAGCCTGGACGTGGTGCCGGCGACGATCGACCTGGCCGGCGCCGAGATCGAGCTGGTCAGCCTGGTGGCTCGAGAGGGGCGCCTGCGCAAGGCGATCCTCGCGCACCCGCTGGTCGGCGCCGCCGAGTCGGCGGGTGAGGAGCGCTACGACTACGTGTTCATCGACTGTCCGCCGTCGCTGGGTCTGCTGACCCTGAACGCCCTGGTGGCCGGCGACGAGATGCTGATCCCGATCCAGGCCGAGTACTACGCGCTCGAGGGGGTCGGCCAGCTGCTCGAGACCGTCGAGATGGTCAAGGCCCACCTGAACCCGGCGCTGGTGGTCTCGACCATCGTGGTCACGATGTACGACGGACGCACGCGGCTCGCCTCGGGTGTCGCCCAGGAGGTGCGCGAGCACTTCGGCGACCAGGTGCTGCGGACGGCGATCCCCCGGTCGGTCCGCGTGTCCGAGGCACCGTCGTACAGCCAGACGGTGATGACCTACGATCCCGCCTCACCGGGCGCCCTGTCCTACCTGGAGGCCGCCCGCGAGATCGCCACGAAGGGTGCCCCACGATGACTCAGGAACGGCAGCGCCGCGGCCTCGGACGTGGACTCGGGTCGCTGATCCCGACCGCGCCGGCACCGGCGGAGCCGGGTGCGACCACACCCGACCTGCCGCCGGTCCCCGAGGGCGCCTACTTCGCCGACCTTCCGATCGGTCAGGTGTCGCCCAACCAGGTGCAGCCGCGCCAGGTCTTCGACGAGGAGGCCATGGCGGAGCTGGTCCACTCGATCCGCGAGGTCGGCCTGCTGCAGCCGGTCGTGGTCCGCCGTACCGGCGACGACTCCTTCGAGCTGGTCATGGGGGAGCGCCGTTGGCGGGCGGCCCAGGAGGCCGGCCTCGAGACCATCCCGGCGATCGTCCGGCAGACCGACGACTCCGACATGCTGCGCGACGCTCTCCTGGAGAACCTCCACCGGTCGCAGCTCAATCCGTTGGAAGAAGCGGCCGCCTACCAACAGCTGCTCGAGGACTTCTCCTGCACCCATGACGAGCTGGCCTCGCGGATCGGCCGGTCGCGTCCACAGATCAGCAACACCATCCGACTGCTCAAGCTCTCTCCTCCGGTTCAGCGTCGCGTCGCGGCCGGTGTGCTGTCGGCCGGACATGCCCGGTCACTGCTCGCCATCGACGACGCCGACCTGCAGGACCGGCTGGCCGGACGGGTGGTCGCCGAGGGGATCAGCGTCCGCGGCCTCGAGGAGATCGTGGCCGTCGGAGACCGGACCACCGAGGAGACGCCGGTACGCCGACGCAAGCCCACGGCACCCGGCCTGGACGACATCGCCACCCGGCTCTCTGATCGTTTCGAGACCCGCGTGAAGGTCGACCTCGGTCAGCGCAAGGGCCGGATCACGGTCGAGTTCGCATCGCTCGACGACCTGCGCCGGATCGTCGACATCATGGATCCGCGCAACCGGACGGATCGACCCATCTGACGACCCATCGACAGATCGCTTTGTCGACAAAGCGACCTATCGAGAAGAAGACATCGCAGTGTTTCCGCAGGTCAGCGGCGTGTTCGGAACGATCGCTCGGCGCGCTGTCGTCGCTCGGCGGCATCCAGGCCAGCGGCTTCGGCCACGCTCGGGGCACTCCCGCCGTACGACGCGGGGACCCACCAGGCGCCGTCCTCGTGCTGTGGATAGCTCCGGATCGACACGTCGAGCAACTCCTGTAGCGACCGCTTCAGAACGGCGGTGTCGGCCCGCGGGTCATCGCCGCCGAGGACCACCGGGGCGCCGATCCGGATCGAGATCGCGGTGCCGCGCGAGAGGTCCCGCGGGTGGTCCTTGGTCATCAGGCGCTGGGTGCCCCAGAGGACCGACGGGACGAGTGGGACGCCGGCCGAAGCCGCGATCCGGACGGCTCCCGTCTTCAGGTCCTTGATCTCCATGGCGCGCGAGATGGTGGCCTCCGGGAACACCCCGACCAGCTCGCCGGCGGCCAGGTAGCGCCCTGCCACGGCCAGGGCTGCTTCCCCGTCTGTCCGGTCGACCTCGATGTGCCGACAGGCCCGCATGACCGGCCCCGTGACCCGGTGGGCGAAGAGCTCCCGCTTCGACATGAACCGGACGCGGCGTCCCAGCCGCTCGGCTGCGAGGCCGCCGTAGACGAAGTCGACGTACCCGACGTGGTTGACCGCGAGCACGGCGCCGCCGGTGGCGGGGAGGTGCTCGAGTCCCTCGATGTCGATCTGCTGGCCGAGGACCCGGAAGCCGAGCTTCGCCATCCCGATGATCGAGGAGTAGACGAGCTCGGTCATCCGACTCAGCGCCGACTGGCCAGGAAGTCGCCGATCCGGCCGATGGCCTCGGTGAGGACCTCCTCGTCCGGGAGGGTGACCAGCCGGAAGTGGTCGGGCTCGAACCAGTTGAAGCCGGTGCCGTGGGTGACCAGGATCCGCTTGGCGCGGAGCAGGTCGATCACGAACGCCTCGTCGTCCTCGATCGGGTGGACGGCCGGATCGAGCCGCGGGAAGCAGTACAGGGCGCCGCGCGGGCGGACCGAGCTGACGCCCGGGATGTCGTTGAGGAGCCGGTCGGCGAGCATCGTCTGCTCGCGGAACCGCCCTCCGGGCTCGATCAGGTCCTCGATCGACTGGTAGCCGCCCAGCGCGGTCTGGATGGCGTGCTGGGCGGGCACGTTCGCGCACATCCGCATGTTCGCGATCAGGGTCAGGCCCTCGAGGAAGTCGGTGGCCAGCTCCTTGGGGCCCGAGATCAGCACCCAGCCCGCGCGGTAGCCGCACACCCGATAGGCCTTGGAGAGCCCGCTGAAGGTCAGGCACACCACGTCGTCGCCGGCGTACGTCGCCGCATGGTGGTGCACCGCGTCGTCGTACAGGATCTTCTCGTAGATCTCGTCGGCCATCACCACGAGGTCGTGGCGCCGCGCGATGTCGACCAGCCCCCGGACCGTCTCCTCGCTGTAGACGGCCCCGGTCGGGTTGTTGGGGTTGATCACGACGAGGGCATGGGTGCGCTCGGTGATCTTGGCCTCGATGTCCGCGAGGTCCGGAGCCCAGCCGTTGGCCTCGTCGCACCGGTAGTGCACCGGAGTGCCCCCGGAAAGCGTCACCGCGCCCGTCCAGAGCGGGTAGTCGGGCGCCGGCACCAGGATCTCGTTGCCGTCGTCAACGAAAGCCTGCAACACCATCGAGATCAGCTCCGAGACGCCGTTGCCGATGAACACGTCGTCGACGGTCGCGTCGCGCAGCCCGCGCTCCTGGTAGTAGTGCGCGACCGCCGTCCGAGCCGGGTAGATGCCCTGGCTGTCGCTGTAGCCCTGGGCCTCGGGCAGGTGGTGCACCATGTCGGCGACGATCGCGTCGGGGGCGTCGAAGCCGAACGGCGCGGGGTTGCCGATGTTCAGCTTGAGGATGCGATGTCCCTCGGCCTCGAGCTTCTGGGCCTCGACCAGGATCGGCCCGCGGACGTCGTAGCGCACGTGCTGCAGCTTCTGGCTCTGGCGGATCCGGCGCACCGACTCATCCTCCCAGCCTTCGTCACCCGCCTACGATGGTGTCCGCTGTCCTTTCTCGAAGTCCTGCCTCGATCGTGACCGGGGGTGGTGTCCATGTCGCGCAAGGTCGTCCGGATGACCCTGGACCACCTCGCCGAGCTCGACGCGCCCTGCCGATCCTGCGTCTTCTGGGAGCTCGACCCCGTTCGACGTGGGCGGGTGGCCGAGCCCGAGGCCGAGAAAGAGGCCTGGATGTCGGAGGTCCTGCGCGAGTGGGGCTCGTGTGGACGCGTGCTGATGATGGACGACCGGCCGGTGGGCTACGCGATCTACGCGCCGCAGGCCTACTTCCCCGGCGCGGGCGCCTTTCCCACCTCACCCATCTCCTCGGACGCCGTGCTGCTCTCGGCGGTGTACGTCGCACCCGAGGCACGCGGCGGCGGGCTCGGGCGGATGCTGGTGCAAGGGATGGCGCGTGACCTGATCGAGCGCGGCGGCATCGCCGCGGTCGAGGCGTTCGGTGACACCCGGGGGCCGGGTCGCCCGGGCGCCCGCAGCTGTGTGAGTCCGGTCGACTTCCTGACCAGCGTGGGGTTCAAGACGCAGCGAGCGCACGCGGTCACCCCACGCATGCGGATGGATCTGCGCACCACCCTGTCGTGGCGCGAGGAGATCGAGGGAGCACTCGAGAAGCTGCTCGGTGCGGTGCGTCCGTCGCCCAAGACGACCGCCGACCACCCGCGGACAACGACACGAGGCGGCTGAGCCGCCTGGCTCAACCGCCTCTGTCTCAGTCGATGGGTCGCCGCCGACTAGTTGATGAACTCCTCGAGCTCGCGCAGCAGCGCGGCCTTCGGGCGGGCGCCCACGATCGACTTCACGACCTCGCCGCCCTGGTAGACGTTGATGGTCGGGATGCCGTTGACGCGGTAGGACGAGGGGACCACGGGGTTCTCGTCGACGTTCATCTTCACGAACGTGAGCTTGTCGCCGTGCTCGGCCGCGATCTCGCTCAGAATCGGGTCCACCTGGCGACACGGGCCACACCACTCGGCCCAGAAGTCGACCAGGACCGGCTTGTCGGACTTGAGCACCGTCGTCTCGAAGTCGGCATCGGTGACGGCAGCGAAGTTCGCGCCCACGGGATTTCCTTCCGGTAGTTCGGGTCGACGTCCCACCAGGGACGTCACCGATTCAACATCATGGCGCCGACCGTTGTTCCCCTGTCGGAGGCGCGTCCAGCTGGTTGCTCAGACCGTGGCTGCTGCCGGCTCGGCGGCGGCCGCGGCGTGGTCGAGGTCCGCCAGGTAACGCTCGGCGTCCAGGGCCGCGGCACATCCTGTGCCGGCCGCGGTGATCGCCTGCCGGTAGTGGTGGTCGACGAGGTCGCCGGCGGCGAAGACACCCCGGATGTTGGTCTCGGTCGCCGGGTGCTCGACCACGACGTACCCCTCGTCGTCGAGGTCGACCTGACCCTTGATCAGCTCCGAGCGTGGGTCGTGACCGATCGCGATGAACAGTCCGGTCGCGGGTAGCTGGCTCTCGGTGCCGTCGGCCGTGCTGCGCAGCGTGATCGACTCGAGGCGGTCGTCGCCGTTGATCGCGGCGACCTCGGAGTCCCAGATGAACTCGAGCTTCGGGTCGGCGAACGCACGCTCCTGCATGATCTTGGAGGCCCGGAGCTCGCCACGGCGGTGGATCATCGTGACCTTGCTGCCGAAGCGGGTCAGGAACGTCGCCTCCTCGACGGCGGAGTCGCCGCCGCCGACGACGGCGATGTGCTGGTCGCGGAAGAAGAACCCGTCACAGGTCGCGCACCACGAGACACCGCGGCCGGAGAGCTCCTCCTCGCGCGGCAGCCCGAGCTTGCGGTACGCCGACCCCATGGCCAGGATCACGGTGCGCGCCTGATAGGTGTCGGTCACGGTGCTGACCGTCTTGATCTCGCCGGTCAGGTCCATGGAGACGATGTCATCGGCGACCAGCTCGGCGCCGAAGCGCTCGGCCTGCGCGCGCATCTCGTCCATCAGGGCCGGCCCCATGATCCCCTCACGGAAACCCGGGAAGTTCTCGACCTCGGTGGTGTTCATCAACGCGCCACCTGCGGTGACGGAGCCCTCGAAGACCAACGGGTGGAGGGACGCACGGGCGGCGTACACAGCGGCTGTGTATCCCGCCGGTCCCGAACCCACGATGATGACGTTGCGGACGTCTTGCGACTGCGACATGTACTGCTCCCAGCTGCCGGTCGGAGTTCGGTCGGGCCACCGGCGGGGCTGATCGACCGCTTGGTCCTGCAGGGCTTACAACGCATCGTAGGCGAGCGGGATTCCCGCGTCAGGAGGCACCGCGGTGCCGCTCCGAGCGAGGTGCGGATGCGGCCGTCAGGGCACCGAGAGGGTGGTGCTCCGGATCGGCGTCGACGAGCCGCAGAGGAACAGCTCGACCACCTGTGAGCCCCCCCGAGCTCGCTGGAAGACCAAGGCGGCCTGGGCACGCTGGTACGTCGCAGGAAGGGCGCGCGCGTGCGGCGGGACGTTGGTGCAGCCGGCGGCGGTCGCGGCGTACCGATCGCCGGGGCTGTACGACTTGGCGAGGCTCTGTCGAGCCCGAAGAGCGTCGAGCGTGAAGCGACGGGGGTGGATCTTCACCCTGGTCGACGGCGACCCGCCGTCCGACGAGGAGGGCGTGCGCGGCCCCTTCGAGCTGTTGTCCACCCCGTTCAACGGGCTGCCCACTTTGGGCGTCTGCCTGCGACTCTGCCGCTGAGCCTCCCCCGTGAGGGGACAGGTGCGCGTTCTGGAAGGCCACACCGCCGACCACGATCGCGGCCGCCGCCACGAGGAGGGCGGCCGCTCGCCGGCGTCGGTGAGGTGCGATCGGGATCACGTTCGTGTCGGGAGGCTCGGGCCGCGCCGCGGGAGTCTCGTCGCCCAGGCGGGCGATCACGGCGTTCATCCGCGCCGCGACGTCGTCGGGCATCGGGTCGACGTGGCGCGCGTCGGCGAGGAGTCGGCGTACCTCCGCGATCTCGGGGCTCTGGTCGTCCGACGACGGGACGTCGGTTCGATCGTTCACGGGGCACCTCCTTCGCCGGCGGGACTGGGATCGGGCGGGACTGCTATCGGACGGGCGGTGGGCGGGTCCGGTTCCGCGTGAGCCGCGTCACCGCCGGGCGGATCGGCCAGGCGATCTCGGAGGAGCTCGGCCAGCCGCTCACGACCCCGCGAGCACCGCGACTTCACCGTCCCCTCGGCACACTCGAGCATCACGGCCACCTCCGCGACCGAGTGCCCCTCGATATCGACCAGCACGAGGGCGGCCCGCTGCTCGGCCGGAAGTGTCTTCAGGGCTTCGATGAGGGCACGCCGGCGGTCGTCGCGGATGGCGGCCTGCTCCGGGTCGTCGGTCTCGCGGGTGGCGGTCAGGGTGGAGCCGCGGTCGCGCTGCTCGTCGAGGTCGTCGGGGAGCGCTTCCGCGCGGCGTACCTTGGCCGCCCGGATCCGGTCGAGGCAGGCGTTGACCACCACGCGGTGGAGCCAGGTCGTGACGGCGGCGTCGCCGCGGAACGTCTCCGCCCGGCGGTACGCCGCCACGAGGCCGTCCTGCAGACCGTCGGCGGCGTCGTGGGGGTTGCCCATCGTGCGCAGGGCGACCGCCCACAACCGATCGCGGTGCCGGGCGAAGAGGCGTCCGAACGCGTCGGTGTCGCCGGCGACGTGGGCGGCGAGCAGCTCGGCGTCCGTCGGTTCGTCCGGGCTCGGCTCAGTCACCCCGGACCACCGCCGCGGCGACGCCGCCCCGGAACCCGCCGGGCACGGCAGGCAGCTCGGTCAGCCAGACCACGACGTAGCGGCCGGTGACCGGCTCGTCGAACGAGACCGTTCCTTTCGTGCCGGTGATGTCGGTGCTGCCGGCGGACTGGAGCCCGGTGAGCTTCGTAGGAGCGTCGGCCGTGACGTAGATGCTGATGCCGGTCGGAGACCCGACGGTGGTCAGGTCCACCTCGCTCACGTCGTGACTGCGGTGGAGGTCGAGGACGAGGCCGACGCCCGTCTTGAGGCCGCCAGGTCCGAACTGCTGCTGGTACTTCGAGGTCTGCCAGGACGTCGCCGGGTTGCCGTCGACGGCACGCTGGGCCTCGTCGGGGTTCTCGCCCTCCGTCGGTGCCCTGAGGATCGAAGTCACCCGCGGTGATGCCGGTGATGGGCGCCACGGTTGCAGTGGACGAGGACGACGGCGACGGGTTCGGACCCTGGCTGGTCTCGTCCTTCGTCGTACCGAGCGGCGTCTTGCCGCGCCCGAGGTTGAAGGCGATGACGACCGCCACCAGGACCAGCAGGCAGGCGGCGATGATGCCCGCGAGTCGCAGCATGCTCGTGCCGGGAGCCCGGCGGTCGTCGTCCTCGTCGTCCTCGTCGACGAACGCCGGGAGAACCCCGCTGCCGGTGTTGGTGCCGCCGGCGCCGCTCTCCCATGGCCAGAAGCCGGATCCGCCCGCGCCCGGGGTGACGGGTGCAGCTCGGGGGCGGCGTGCCGGTTGCCCGGGGTCGGGGTCGGGCGCGAACAGCGGCCGCTCCGGGTGGGGCTCGAACGCCGGTGGTGGTGGCGGCTTCTCGGTGTGATGGCGCAGCCACGACACCTCGTCGGTGTCCTCGTGGAAGATCGGCAGACCGGCCTCGGTGGGGCGGCCGTCCTCGACGGCCGTCACGGGCTCGTCCGAGTGCTGGACCGGCTGCTCGTCGGTCTCGTCCACCGCCGGCCCGACGGCGTCCTGCTCGCCGGTCTCGGAGTCGGTGTCCTCGCGCAGGACGTCGCGGACCGGAGGGTCGGCGAGCGGCGGCAGCACCACCCTGCCCTCGCCGCGCTCGGGGTGCTCGATGCGGGCGAGCCAGGCCTCGGCAGCGCCGGCCGACGGGCCGAGGAAGTCGCGGAGCGAGTCGGCCAGGGTCGCGGCGCTCAGCTCGGTGTCGCCGCCGTGGTTCAGGACGTACTCGCACAGGTGGTCGAGGTCGCGGGGGATGCCGGCGCGGACCTGCCGCGGTCGCAGCACGTGGCCGTGGGTCGAGGGTGCGACCGGCACCGCGGACCGGCTGACGCCCGCCCACTTGCCGGTCATCGCGGCGTACAGCAGGCCGACCAGGTCGGCGATGTCGGTGGACACGCGGCCGGCCGGGAGGCCGTGCAGTGCAGCGTCGACGGCGAACCCGATCAGGCGGACGGAGCCGTCCTTGTCGATGAGGACGTTCTCGGGCACCAGCCGCCCATGGGCGACACGGGCGTCATGCGCGAGGGCGAGCGTGTCGGCGGCCTCGGCGATGATCCACGCGCTGACCATGGGCGAGAGCGGTCCGCCGTCGGCGAGCATCAGGTCGATGCTGGTGCCCGACCCCCACTCGTTGACCACGAAGCACCGGTCGTCGGCTTCGTCGATGTCCAGCACGCGCAGCATCCGCCGGTCGAGCACGGTCGCCGACCGGCGGGCCGCGTCGCGCAGCAAGGGGGCGCGGTCGTCGTCGCAGCTGATGATGTGGACGGCGACGTCGCGTTGCAGGACCGAGTCGAAGGCGCGCCAGAACCGACCGCCCTTGCTCTCGGTGAGCAGGTCGGTCAGCCGGTACCGGTCGGCCAGTATCTCGCCGGGCCGAGTGTCCTCAGGCACCAGACACGACCTCATCAACCCCTCGCGTCGCTCGCTCCCCCCATGTTAGGAGGAGCGAGCCCCCGGAATCCGGCGTACCAAGGTGTCGACCACTGTCATGACCTCGTGGATCCGCATGAGCCGGGCCAGCAGAAGGAAGATCGCGAGGTCGACACCGCCCAGCAGGACGACGCGGATCGCCGCCAGGAGATGGGACACGTCGTCGGTGTGTCCGGGCACGATCCGGCCGAGAGCCCAGGCGATCGCCGTCGACACGCAGGCGGCGAGCAGGACCCGCACGACGAACCTCATCAGGGCCGGCGTCTCGAGCCCACCGAGGCGGCCGCGGAGCAACAGGTAGGACACCGCCGAGCCGAGGACGTACGACGCGCCATAGGCGATCACGAGCGCCGGCGAGGTCTGCGCGGCGGTGGCCTCGTGGACCAGCAGGATCGCGACCACGACGTTGGTGACGCCGATCGCGCACTGGATGAAGAACACGGTGCGGTTCAGCTCGAGGGCGTAGAAGCCGCGCAGCATCAGGTAGTGCACGGTGAAGAACACGATGCCGGGTCCGAACAGGATGATCGACGGGACGTAGTGGTCGAACGTCGCGGCGGTCGCGCCGTACCCGAACAGCACCTTCGCCGCGTCGTACCCGAGGAGGGGGAGGGCGAGGGCGAAGGGGATCACGACGGAGAGGGCGGTGCGCAGGGTGCCGGCGAGGGTGCCGGCGAGACCGCTGAGATCGCCGTCCGCGGCCTTGGCCGAGAGACGGGGGAGGATCGCGGTGGCGAGCGAGACGGTGATGATCGCGTGCGGCACCATCACGAACAGGAAGGCCGCGGCGTACACGGTGTAGCCGGTCGCGTCGGTGGCGTGATGAGCATGGTGGGCGTGCCGCGCGAGGTGCTGGCACGTCGTGCGCGCGGTGCCACCCGAGGCCAGGCGGACGACGACGGTGTAGGCGACCTGGTTGACGATGACGAAGAGCACCGTCCAGATGCCGAGGCGCAGCGTGTGCCCGAGCCCGCTGTCGCGGAAGTCGTAGCGAGGTCGGAAGCTGACGCCCGCAGCCTTCAGCACCGGCAGCAGGATCAGGACCTGCGCCACGATCCCGAGCGTCGCGCCGCCACCGAGGACCAGCTCCTGGGTGCCGGTGTACGCCGCGCAGCCGTCGCCCTCGTTGAGAGCGCCGAACCAGAACAGGTACAGCACGAGGACGACGATCGAGATGGCGTTGTTGGCGATCGGGGCCCACATCATCGGGCCGAAGCGGCCGCGCGCGTTGAGCACCTGCCCGAGCAGCACGAACATGCCGTAGAAGAAGACCTGGGGCAGGCAGTAGCGCGCGAACATGATCGCGGAGTCACGCTGGGCGGCGAGGGCGGGGTCGTCGTACGCGCCGTTCAGGTACAGCTTCATCACCAGCGGCGCGGCGAGCACCAGCAGGACCGTCACCACGCCGAGGAAGATCAGGGCGAGGGTGATCACGCGGTTGGTGTAGGCCTCGCCGCCGTCCGGGTCGTTCTTCTGGGCGCGCACCAGCTGGGGCACGAGCACCGCGTTGAAGACGCCGCCGGCCAGCAGGATGTAGAGCATGTTCGGGATCGTGTTGCCGATGTTGAACAGGTCGGCGTGCAGCTCGTTGCCGATCGCGGCGGCGAGCAGCAGGTTGCGCAGGTAGCCGCTGGCCCGGGAGAAGACCGTGCCGGTCGCCATCACCGCCGAGGAGGCGAGGATCCCCCGGCTCTCCGAGAGGTCGCTCACAGCGACGACCCGCGTCCGGCGCGGGCGGTGATGATCCGTCGGGTCAGGCGGACCGCGATCGCCGCGAACAACAGGGCCACGCCCGCACCGATGATCACCCAGATCAGGCGGCTCACCTGCTCGGCACGCATCGGGAAGGTGTCGTGTGCTCCGAGGACCTGGCCGTCGGCGTTGGTGAGCTCGAGCCGGACGTTGTAGACGCCGCGTTCGTCGGTCGAGGCGTTGAGCGGCACGGTCTGCTGGCCGTGGGGCTCGAGCTGGATGGGCTCGCCACCGGTGATCGTGAGACCACGCTCGGCCTGGGCCCGCACCGTCACCGTGACCGGTACGTCGAGCTCGTTGCTGACGATGACGGAGAACCGGCCGGAGCTGCTGGCCAGGGTGACCGACTGGGGTGCGGCCAGGGAGACGGCGTCGAGGTTGGTGCGGACCCAGCGCTCGGTCTCGCGCATGCGGGTGAGCGCGAGGTACGGCGTGACGGAGGCGTCGTACGACGCGTTGCCGGTCGCCTCCTCGAAGAGCCTCTTACGGAGCACGTGGTTGCCGGTCAGGATCGACTGCAGGGTCGCGCCCTGGGTGAGGAGCGCGTCGGCGCTGTCCCAGACGTCCTGTCCGAGCTGCGGGTCGTCGGCCGGCGGGGGCTGAAGCGCGGACGCGTCGAGGGCCTGGGGGGTGACGGCGGTGGCCGCGTCGAGGGTGGTCAGCCGGAGCCACGGGACGTCCAGGCCGGTGAAGAAGCTGGGATGCAGCGGGTGGTTCAGCTCCGTCGGGAGCTCGACGACGAGGGGCTGCTGGTCGCCGAGGACGCGGAGGGCTGCTTCGGCCAGCACGCGCTGACGGAGCGCGATCGAGCTCTCGGCCGGGGCCGGGCCGGGCCCGCCCTCCCGAGCGGCGCTGGAGGAGAGGAGCACCTGATGGGTGCCGACGCGGTTCACGACGGAGTCCGCGCCGTCGACCCCCGAGTCGGAGAGGAGGACGTCGGCGTCGCGGGGGATGTGGGTGAGGCTGGTGCTGCTGATCCGACCGTCGGGGGGCGCGACGACCGGCCCGAGCGGGTAGCCCCAGGGCTTCAGCGCATGCCCGGTGCGCCGGAACGCCTGAGGCAGCAGCGGTGCGTCGTACCGGGCCGCGGAGTCGACTGCGACGTCGCCGTACGGCAACCCCAGCAGCTCGCTGGTGTCGGCGGCCAGCAACGGACGCACCCGGTGGAGCCATTGCTGGGCGGCCCGAGCCGCCGCGGACGGGGCACTGTCGGCGGCGGAGCCGGACGCGGAGGAGTCGTCGCTGGGTGACGGCGACGAGGAGGGTCCTTCGGTCCCGGAGTCCGGAACCGTCAGGGTGCGCTTCGGGTTGCCGTGGGCGAGGCGGCGTACGACGTCGGTGACCGCGGGGTCGACCAGCCAGTTGAGCGGCCGGCCCTGGGCAGAGAGGCCCGTCGCCACCGCGGCGTGGAGCGGGCCGGACTGCAGACTCTGCTGCCACGCCTCGGGGTCCAGGACGGAGCCGTCGGGCGCGCGGGTGATGCCGGCGCGGATCGGGACGACCAGCGCGGCATCCTCCTGCGCGCCCGCGCCGAGCGCGCCGTCGGGGACGTAGGGGATGAAGGTGCGGTCGCGCCCGACGGCGACGCGCGGGCCGCCCTCACCGTTGTCGCCGAGCACGTGTACGCCGAACCAGTAGACGCCCGGAGTCGTCACCGGGAGCGCCGAGTGCGGCAGCCGCACCGTGAAGGAGGCTTGGTCGCCCGGCGCCAGCGACGAGATGCTGTCGAACGTGCCCGGGACCGTGATCCGGTCGCCCACGTAGGCGTCGGTGGGCGTGTCCATGGCCTGGCTGAGCTCGTCACTCGTGGTGATGGGGGCGCTTCCCATGAAGCCGTGGACGTTGATCGCCGTCCAGGTCTGGTCCGACGCGTTGGTCACCGTGCCCTTGATCACGATGGGTCCCTGGTCGGGGACGTAGTCGGGCGAGATGGAGCGGATGCGCGGCACCAGGGGCTGCTCCGGATCCACGGGGCGTGCGGCGGCCGCTGCCGCCGAAGCGCTCTGCCCCAGGGTGGTGACGCCCGAGAGCACGCCCAGCCCTGCGACCAGCAGCGCCGTCGCCACCACTGCCAGGGCATGCGGCAGCACGGACGGGCGGAGCACCCCCCGATGGTAGGGGGCGTCGCCCGATTCTCCGGCTGGGCCGCAGGCGAGGCTGGCGTGCAAAGCGCGCTGCGCCGCTCCCTCCGGCCGCACCGTCGCGACTGCGTCGCCCCGGTCCGTCCTCGCTCGCTACGCTGGCTGATCGTGTCCGACGCAGCAGAGCATCGACCTCCGGGGAGCATCCGGCTGGCCGACGCCCAACGCGACGTGGCTGCGGAGCTGGACCGGATCGCGCCGGTGGTCGACGAGCTCGGCAAGCGGTTCACCGAGGGTGGCCACGAGCTGGCGCTGGTCGGCGGGCCGGTGCGCGACGCGATGCTCGGCCGCCGGCACAACGACCTGGACCTCACGACGTCCGCCCGCCCCGACGACATCGAGCGGCTGCTCGTCGGGTGGGCCGACGCGACGTGGGACATCGGGCGGGCGTTCGGCACGATCGGGAGCCGCAAGGGGCAGTTCCAGGTCGAGATCACGACGTACCGCTCCGACCAGTACGACGTCTCCTCGCGCAAGCCGGCGGTCGCCTTCGGCGACACGCTGGAGGGCGACTTGGGGCGCCGGGACTTCACGGTCAACGCGATGGCGGTGCGGGTGCCCTCGCGTGAGTTCGTGGACCCGTTCGGGGGAGTGGTCGATCTCGCCCAGGGTCTGTTGCGGACGCCGGGACGACCCGAGGACTCGTTCTCCGACGACCCGCTGCGGATGATGCGTGCGGCGCGCTTCGCCGCCCAGCTCGGCTTCGCGGTCGACCCGGGCGTGGTGACCGCGATGAAGGACATGGCGCCCCGGATCGAGATCATCTCCGCCGAACGTGTGCGGGACGAGCTGGTGAAGCTGGTGCTCGCGGCGTACCCGCGACTCGGTCTCTCCCTCCTGGTCCAGACCGGCCTGGCCGAGCTGGTGCTGCCCGAGCTGCCGGCGCTCGCGCTCGAGCGCGACGAGCATCATCGGCACAAGGACGTCTACGAGCACACCCTCACCGTCCTCGAGCAGTCCATCGACCTCGAGGGTCGGCTGGGTGGCCCGGACCTCGTGTCGCGCCTGGCCGCGCTGATGCACGACGTCGGCAAGCCGCGCACCCGGCGGTTCCTCGCCGACGGGACCGTGACCTTCCACCACCACGACGTGGTCGGCGCGAAGCTGACCCGCAAGCGGATGCAGGCCCTGAAGTTCTCCGGCGACGAGACCGACGCGGTCGCCCAGCTCGTCGAGCTGCACCTGCGGTTCCACGGGTACGGCGGCGGGCAGTGGACCGACTCCGCCGTACGCCGCTACGTGCGCGACGCAGGTGACCAGCTCGAGCGGTTGCACGTGCTGACCCGCGCCGACTGCACCACGCGGAACCGGAAGAAGGCCGAGCGCCTCCGGCAGACCTACGACGAGCTCGAGGCCCGGATCGCTCGGCTGTCGGAGGAGGAGGAGCTGGCGTCGATCCGTCCCGACCTCGACGGGACGCAGATCATGGACATCCTCGGCATCGGGCCCGGGCCGACCGTGGGTGCGGCGTACCGGTTCCTCCTGGAGCTGCGGCTGGACGAGGGTCCGCACACGTACGACGACGCGAAGGCCGCCTTGCGGCGGTGGTGGAGCGACCAGCCCTGACCCATACGATCGGCCCATGTCGCAGCTGAGCGTGAACGGGCCGTCGGTCGACCGCAGCGCGGAGATCCTGACCCCGGAGGCGCTGGCCTTCGTGGCCGATCTCCAGGAGCGTTTCGGCGCACGCCGCGACGAGCTGCTCGCCGCCCGGCGTACCCGTCGTGACGAGATCGGACGGACGGGACGCCTCGACTTCCTGGCCGAGACCGCGGACGTCCGAGCAGCCGACTGGCAGGTCGCGCCGGCGCCCGCGGATCTGCAGGACCGCCGCGTCGAGATCACCGGGCCGACCGAGCGGAAGATGGCGATCAACGCGCTCAACTCCGGCGCCAAGGTCTGGCTGGCCGACTTCGAGGACGCCAACACTCCCCACTGGGCCAACGTCGTGGGCGGTCAGGTGAACCTGTACGACGCCGTACGCCGCACCATCGAGCTGACGACCGAGGAGGGCAAGGAGTACCGGCTGCGCGACCCCGACCAGCTGCCGGTGATCCTGCCTCGCCCGCGCGGGTGGCACCTCCCGGAAGCGCACCTCACCCTCGACGGCCGACCGGTCGTGGGTGCGCTGGTCGACTTCGGTCTCTACTTCTTCCACAACGCCGCGGAGCTGCTTGCGCGCGGTAGCGGGCCGTACTTCTACCTGCCGAAGATGGAGTCGCACCTCGAGGCGCGCTTGTGGAACGACGTCTTCACCCATGCCGAGGCCGCGCTCGGCATCGACCACGGCACGGTCCGCGCGACCGTGCTGATCGAGACCATCCCGGCGGCGTTCGAGATGGAGGAGATCCTCTACGAGCTGCGCGACCACTGCTCGGGACTGAACGCCGGTCGCTGGGACTACCTGTTCTCGATCATCAAGAACCTCCGCGACGCCCCGGGCGACCACACGCTGCCCGACCGCAACGCGGTGACGATGAACGCTCCGATGATGCGGGCGTACGCCGACCTGCTGGTCGCCACCTGCCACCGTCGCGGTGCCTTCGCCATGGGCGGGATGGCGGCGTTCATCCCGTCGCGGCGCGACGCGGAGGTCAACGAGGCAGCGTTCGCCAAGGTGCGTGAGGACAAGACGCGAGAGGCACGGCAGGGCTTCGACGGCTCGTGGGTGGCGCATCCCGACCTCGTGCCGCTGTGTGCCGAGATCTTCGACGAGGTGATGTCGGCGCCGAACCAGGTGTCGGTCCAGCGCGAGGTCGACGTCACGGCCGACGATCTGCTCGACGTGGCTTCCACTCCCGGCGCGCGCACCCTCGACGGGTTGCGCACGAACGTCGAGGTCGGCATCACCTACGTCGCGGCGTGGCTCAGCGGCAACGGCGCGGCGGCGATCCACAACCTGATGGAGGACGCAGCCACCGCCGAGATCTCGCGCTCGCAGATCTGGCAGTGGGCGCACAGCTCGGTCTCGCTCGAGGACGGGACCGTCGTCGACCGAGCGCTGGTCGAACGCATCGTCGCCGAGGAGTACGACGCGCTCGTCGCCGGCGGCGGCCCGTACGCCGCCCATCTCGCGACCGCTCGCGACCTGTTCCTCGCGACGGCCCTCGACGACGACTTCGCGGACTTCCTCACGCTCCCGGCGTACGACGAGGTGCTGCGCGCCGGCGGTTGAGTCGTTCGCGGCGTACGACCCTCTCGTTCTCGGGGCCGCGCCTCAGCGGATGGATTTCCAGTCCGGCTGGGAGCCAGGTGTCAGGAACCTCCGATGGGCCCCGTTGACGGCTTGGACGTAGATGCCCGTCCTGCCGGACGACGGGTTCGTCACCGCGATCTTCGCTCCGGAAGGGTCGGGAGCCGGCCCGGTGTCGCCCGGCTTCCCGAGGTACGTCGGGTAGACGATGGTCGACGGTTGCGGCTCCTCGGTGTTGTCCGTGACGGCGTACCCGAACACGTTGGCAGGCCCCCAGAAGGGATCGACCACGTCCAGCCTGCCGCAGCAAGCCGCACCGGTCTCGAGGTAGGAACGAGCCTCTCGAGTCCGCGGGTAGTACATCCAGAGGACGTCATCCACCTGAGGGCTGTCGTGGTTCCACACGGCGATGCGGGTGCCATCTGGTGACCACGCCACGAACCGGTCCACGCTCAGGGAATGGGCGTCCGACGGCTGCTCGTCGTCGCAGCATCCGGTGTGCGTGTAGTACGCGAACAGGACGGTCGGAGCTCCGAACGGGTAGGTCGCCTTCACCTTCGCCAAGACTCCGCCGCCACCGAAGGCGAGATACTTTCCGTCCGGCGACCAACTGGGTTCCGTCACGTCGCCGACATGGGTGACCTGGGCCTTGGCCGAACCCGTGGCGCTCATCACCCACAGATCCGTGGTGCCCGAAGGTGTCCGGTGAACAAAGGCGATCTGCCGGCCGTTCGGTGACCACTTGGGATGGTCGTTCTTCCCGATCGTGGTCAACCGCCGGGTGTCTGTGCCGTCGGGCTTGATCGTGTAGATCTGATCGTTTCGAACGAACGCGAGCTTGCCGTCTCTCCCCTGATAGGTCGCGCTCGCCGTGGGGGCTGTCATGGCCACCCCAGCCAGGCATGTCAGCACAGCGGCTACCGCCGCGACCGGGATACGCAGATGCGCTCTGGTCATGTTGCATCCCCCATCTCCACGAGCGCGCGCCAGAACGGACTGTACGTTCCAGACCCCTGGGTGGGCATGGCACAGGTGGGCCACGACGGAAGAGACGGCGGCATGCGACATGCCTGCTGCGGCGAGCGTCACCGGCTCTTAAGGACTCCGATCTTCCACGCGGGGTCGGTGCGCCCTAGCGTCGGTGGATACGAGCCGTTGACGGTGGAGGTGGCCATGCGGGAAGCCTGGGAGCTGCTGACAGCGGGACCTCCGGACGCGGAACGATCGGTGCTGCTCCTCCCGGGCGGAGCGAACGCGGCCCGCTCGTTCGATCTCGTGATGGCTGACCCGGCGCTGTCCGGCGTGCGCCTCGTGGCCACGACGCTGCCCGGTATGGCGGGTGCGCCGGTGTCCGAGGACGTGTCCGTCCCCGCGCTGTCCCGTCGGGCAGCGGAGCTGGCCCGGGAGCACGAGTGCGACGTGGTCGTGGGCTTCTCCCACGGCGCGACCGTGGTCCTGGAGATGGTGCTGTCCGGGCAGTTCCAGGGGCCTGTGGTGCTGCTCGGGATCAGCTTGACGACCGAGGACGAGGCGGCGTTCTTCCGGGGCGTCGTACGCGCGTCGCAGAAGGTGGGCCGGTGGCCGATGGCGACCATGCTCCGGCTCATGCCGCTGATGGCCAGAACGGCCAAGACCACCGACCAGCACAAGAAGGAGCTCATCGAGGACTTCAAGCAGAACCGGGCCAGGGACGCGTTCCCGGCATGTGTCGAGTACCTCGACTACATCGCCGAGGACCGGGACTTCGCCGCCGAGCTGGCCGCGTCCGGCAACCCCGCGTGGGTGGTGCACGCCGAGAAAGGCGACGGAGGCCTCACCCCCGCGGAGCGGGCAACGCTTCAAGCCGCCTCCGCCGTGACGCTCGTGACGATCCCCGGCTCGGTGTTCCTCCTCCCGGACGAGGCTCCGCAGGAGACCGCCGCCGCGATCGCGGCCGCCCTTGGGCGGTAGACCGCGAAGACAGCTCCGTGCCACATTGACCGGCATGGCGCGCGTGCTGTTCACGTCGTGCCCGGCATACGGGCACGTGTTGCCGATGCTGCCGCTGATCCGAGCGGCCGAGCGGGCCGGCCACGACGTGCGCGTCGCCACGGGGCCGGACCTGAAGCGTCCGCTGACGAGTCGCGGGCTCCAGGTCGACGCGGTCGGACCGACCTGGGCGGACGTGTGGTCCACCCACCAGGCGATCTGGGCGCGATCGGACCTGCCCGAAGAACAGAAGATGATGGACGGAGTGGTGGCGCTCTTCGGTACGCCGGCATTGGCTCGGCTCGCCGATCTGGTCGAGCTGACGCGCGAGTGGCTCCCGGACCTCGTCATCCACGAGGTGCTCGAGACGGCGGGCCCGTTGCTGGCCCGCAGGCTCGAGGTGCCGGGGGTCGTGCACGGCATCGGTCCGATGTTCCCCTTCTATGCCCAGCTCCTCGGACCTGCGGGAGCCGCGATCGGCAAGCCCGAGCTGTGGGAGCAGGCCTCGTCCGAGCAAGCGCTGGACATCTGCCCGCCGTCGCTCCAGCCCGACGACGGCCCAGCGCCGTGGCCGGCCGCGAGACCCGTGCGACCGAGTGCCGGCGAAGCAGGGCAGGTCCCACGCGAGGTGGCCGATGCGCTGGCAGCCGACCAGCCGGTCGCCTACTTCACCCTCGGCACGGTCAAGAACACCGAGAGCGCCGACTTCTCGGTCGCCCTCGCCGCCTTGGCGGCGTTCGACGGCGTCGTGATCGCAACGACGGGCCGCCCTCTCGATCCGGCCACGCTCGGGTCCGCACCGGCGAACGTCGTCTTCGCCGAGTTCGTTCCCCAGGCCGCCGTGCTCGAACGCGCCGATCTGCTGGTCTCCCACTGCGGGTCGGGCACCATGCTGGGCGGTCTGGTGCACGGCGTTCCCCAGGTCGCCCTGCCCAGGGGCACCGATCAACCACAGAACGCCGCCCTGCTCGAGCGTGCCGGCGCGGGCGTGGTCGTCCAACCGGAGGACTTCGCCGTCGACACCATCCGCGCTGCCATCGAGCAGGTGACCAGGGAGCCGTCGGTCAGAGCGGCCGCCGAGCGCGTGCGCGACGAGATCGCCGCGATGCCCGACGCCGACACGGTGTGGGCCGACATCGCAGTGTGACCCGGTCGGCCGCTCGGAGGCAGCCGCTCGGACACAGATCGTCCCGGCGTTGTCGAACAGCCCTGGGTCTCTTCGTAGTAGTGATGAGAGCCCGCCCATCAGGGCGTCGTCACGACCAAGGGAGATGACCAGGATGCAGCACTCGGAGCCTGTTGCCCGCCGACTCTTCGACCTCACCGAGCCGATCCCGATGGTCGCCTTCGCCTCGCCCGAGCCGAACGAGTCGATGGCGGCCCTCGGCTTCCGCGGCTACTGGGACGGCTACTTCGCGGGACGCTCGGCGCCGCTCGGCCGGGTGCCGGCCGAGGTGGTCCACGCCGCGTTCTACAACTTCGCCGACGGTGAGGTGGCCCGCCACATCCCGAAGGTCTGGGAGACGACCACCCCCGAGGCCGCGCACGCTGCGCGTGAGCGGGGCTGTGTGGCGGCGCTGGGGCGGATCCTCGGCGACCTCGTCGAGACGCCCGGGCTCGCGCGCGCCGCCGACCTCCTCGCCCAGGCCTCGACCAGCGCCCCGGTCGAGGGGCGGGTCATGTACGCCGGACTCCGCGCGCTGCCGATGCCCGAGGAGCCGGTGACCCGGCTCTGGCACGCGGCCAACATGCTGCGCGAGCATCGCGGAGACGGCCACATCATCGCTCTGGTCAGCGAAGGTGTCGGCGGGCTCGAGGCCCACGTGCTCAGCGCCCTCGACATGGGCATCTACCCGGCGGAGTCGTTCGGCCGGATCCACCACCTTCCCGACGCCCTGCTCGCCGAGGTCATGGGAGGTCTGCGCGCCCGCGGCCTCGTCGATGCCTCCGGCCACTTCACCGACGCCGGGCGCGCGACCAAGGGCCGGGTCGAGTCACTGACGGACGCCTTGGCGGAAGCGCCGTACGCCGGCCTGGAGCCGGGCGAGCTCGAGGAGCTGGTCACGGTGCTCGAGCCCATCTCCAGCAGGCTCCAGGCCACGGGGTCGGAGTAGGACCGCGCTCCGGCTCGACGCCGTCGCCACTCTAGTCCTCCTCGAAGAACTCCCACTGCACGTTGTCCGGATCTCGGAAGGTGATCATGGCCAGTTCGCCCGCACGATCGAGCTTGACTCCATCGGTGGGTGCCCCGCGGGCTCGCAGCGCCGACTTCAGCTCGTCCAGTGCCTGCCGTCCTCCGGTTACCCCGATCGCGATGTGGTCGAGGCCGATCCTTCGCTCGTCGAACTGGTCGGCTGGTGGGGTTCCTGGCAGAGGCGCACACAGCACCAGCCGCGCTCGGCTGTCCCCGATCCGGTAGCGGAGCTTCTGCAGATCGGGGAAGTCCTGGTCGAGGACGAACCCGGGCAGGGCGGAGTAGAAGGAGCGTGATCGGTCCAGGTCGGTCACTCGCAGAGTGACGTGGTGATATCCCCGCAACATGGGACAACACTGCCGGAGGCGATGGTCACCTTCACGCCCCGGGGTTTCGTGGCGGCGTGATCACGCGTCGAGCCTGCGGAACGTCTGCGTGACGAGCACGAGCTCGCCGGCGGCATCCGAGGCGTCGACGTCGACCAGCGCCTCGATGACCCAGTCGTGGTGACCGGCCGGGTCGTGGAGGGTCTGGGTGACCGGCCATGACCGTCCCTCCCTGACGATCCGGAGCAGGTCGGGCCCGCGGGCGTCGGCGTCGAGCAGCACTTCCTCGTGCTCGGCGTAGTAGCCCTCGATGGCGGCGTCCCAGACGGATCGCGTCATCACCACCTCGGCCGACGGGTCCGTTCGGTCGGCGGCTGCGCGCTCCAGCGCCATCAGTCCGTCCAGGTCGTCGCGAGCGACGAGCTGCACGCGTCGGAACATCGCGTTGCGGATCATCACGCCGAAGGCCCGTTCCTGCTGGGAGATGGGTCGCGGGTTGTGCGGCGGGCGGTGCTCGGCCAGCTCGACGGCGTGCCGATGGACCGCCTCGGGGTCGGTGAGCGCCTCCCACTCGTCGAGCAGCGAGGAGTCGGTCTGGCGCACGGTCTCGCCCAGCCACTCGGAGAGCTCCTCGAGCTCCGGCGTGCGGTGCTGGTCCGGGACGGTCTGGCGCAGCGTCCGGTAGGCATCCGTCAGGTAGCGCAGCACGAGGCCCTCGGAGCGGGCCAGCTGGTAGCGGGTCACGAAGTCGGTGAAGCTCATGCCCTGCTCGTACATCTCCCGGACGACCGACTTCGGCGACAGCGCGTCCTCGGGCAACCATGGGTGGGTCTGGCGGTAGATGTCGTACGTCGCCTCGAGCAGGTCGCGCAGTGGCATCGGCCAGGTGATCTCGTCGAGCAGGGCCATCCGCTCGTCGTACTCGATGCCGTCGGCCTTCATCTCGGCCACCGCGATGCCGCGGGCGACGTACTGCTGCTGGGCCAGGATCTGCCGCGGCGCCTCGAGCACGGACTCCACGACCGACAGGAGGTCCAGCGTGTACTCCTCCGACTCCGGGTCGAGTACGTCGAACGCCGCCAACGCGAAGTGTGACAGCGGCTGGTTGAGCGCGAAGTCCTCGGGCAGGTCGACCGTCAGCACGTAGCGCCGCCCGAAGTCGTCGCGCTCGTCGAGCCGGGTCAGCACGCCCGAGTGCACCAGGCTGCGCGCCAGCCGGAGCGCCCGTCGCGCCAGCCGCCGCTGGTTGCGCGGGTTCTCGTGGTTGTCGGTGAGCAGCCGGCGCAGGATCGGGAACGCGTCGGCGTCGCGGGCGACGACGTTGATCAGCATCGCGTTGTCGACCTTCATCCGCGAGACGAGCTGCTCGGGCGTGCCCGAGACCAGCTTGTCGAACGTCTCCTCCGACCAGACGACCTCGCCGTCGGGTGCCTTCTTGCGGCGGTAACCGCGCTGCTTCTTGGGGTCGTCGCCGATCTTCTTCAGGGCGATCGCGTTCTCGATGACGTGCTCGGGGGCCTGGACGACGACGTACCCCACCGTGTCGAAGCCGGCGCGACCGGCGCGGCCCGCGATCTGCATGAACTCGCGCGAGCGCAGGATGCGTTGCCGGGTGCCGTCGAACTTCGCGAGCCCCGTGAACAGCACGGTCCGGATCGGCACGTTGATGCCGACCCCGAGGGTGTCGGTCCCGCAGATGACGACCAGCAGCCCGGACTGGGCCAGCTGCTCCACGAGGCGGCGGTAGCGCGGCAGCATCCCGGCGTGGTGGACGCCGATGCCGCGGCGTACCAGCTTGTGCAGGGTCTTGCCGAAGCCGGCGCCGAACCGGAACCCGACCAGCCGCTCGTTGATCGCGTCCCGAGCCTCCCGGGTCTGCTGCACGCCCGGCTTGGCCGCGAGCAGCGAGGTGGCGTGCTCGACGGCGGCCGCCTGCGTGAAGTGGACGACGTACACCGGGGCTTGCCGGCCCTCGATCAGCTCCGCAACGGTGTCGGCGACGTGGGTCATCGCCCAGGAGAAGACCAGTGGCACCGGGCGTTCGGCCTTGTCGACGACCTCCGTCGGCCGGCCGTTGCGACGAGTCAGGTCGGCGGCCAGCTCGCCGACGTCCCCGAGCGTCGCCGACATCAGCACGAACTGCGCACGGGTCAGCTCGAGCAGCGGGACCTGCCAGGCCCAGCCACGGTCGGGCTCGGCGTAGAAGTGGAACTCGTCCATCACGACGAGGCCGACGTCGGCGTCGGGGCCTTCTCGCAGCGCGATGTTGGCGAGCACCTCCGCGGTGCAGCAGATGATCGGCGCCTCGGAGTTCACCGACGCGTCACCGGTCAGCATCCCGACGTTCGCCGGCCCGAAGATCTCGCAGTAGGCGAAGAACTTCTCGCTGACCAGCGCCTTGATCGGAGCCGTGTAGAAGCTCACCCGCCCGGCCGCCAGTGCCGCCGCGTGCGCAGCCACGGCCACCAGCGACTTCCCGGAACCGGTCGGGGTGGCGAGGACGACGTTGCTGCCGCCGAGCAGCTCGATGATGGCCTCGTCCTGGTGCGGGTACAGGCTCAGCCCTTGCTGCTCGACCCAAGCGGTCACGGCGTCGTAGACGGCATCGGGGTCGTCGGTCCGAGGGATCCACCCCGCACCGTCCACCTGCACCCGTGACCTCCTGCGCTGCGCCGGCGTTCCGGCGCGACGACGCGGCGACAGTACCGCCAGGCGTGTGGTCGGAGGCCGTCGTCGAACGGTTGTCGGATCGGTGGCACGCCGTTCGTGGTCATGATGAAAGGTGGTCATCGAGCCGCCCCTAGCGAAGGAGAAGCAGATGTCCGAGGTCATCGCCCTCATGTCCATGTCGCTCGACGGCTTCGTCGCCGATCCCGACGACGGTGTGGCCGAGGTGTTCGACTGGTACGTCGCCTCCGGTGACGTCGAGATCACGACCGGTGGGTCGTCGCCCATGACGTTCCGGATGTCCGAGCCGAGTGCCGCGTACGTGCGCGACCTCACCTCGGGGCTCGGCGCGCTGATCACGGGCCGGCGTACGTTCGAGGTCGCTGACGGGTGGGGAGGCAACCACGCGTGGGGACCGGCGTTCGTCCTGGCCCACGAGGTCCCCGACGGCTGGCCGCGCCCCGACTCGACCGTCAGCTTCGTGAGCGACGGCATCGAGAGTGCCGTCGCGCAGGCCAAGGCCGCCGCCGGCGACAAGGCGGTGGCCGTCCACGGAGCCGACACCATCCAGCAGCTCTGGAACGCCGGCCTCCTCGACGAGATCGCCGTCGACGTCGCCGCCGTCCTGCTCGGCTCCGGCGTCCGGCTCTTCGACCAGCTCTCCGGAGCTCCGGCGAAGCTCGGCAACCCGACGGTCGCCGCGGGCGTCGGCGTCACCCACCTGCGCTACCCCGTCCTCCGCTAGTGCCTCTCCGAGGCGCCGGGACGTAGACGGGCCAGCGGGACCGGGGGTTGCCCCATGGGGTTGGCCGTCGCGACCTCGCTCATCGCGTCGAGGATGTTGCGGAGGTTGATGATCAGGGCCCCCTGGAGCGGCCACTGCTCGGCCGGCTCGTCCGGTGCCCCGAGCGCGGCCACCAGCCGTCGCAGCTCCTCGTGTACGGCGCGGAGTGCTTCGGGATCGGCGTCGGCCACCGCGCGTCCGGTCTCGGCGAGCAGCTGCGTCCAGGGCGTCGCGAAGTCGGGCAGCCACGTGTTGCGCGTGACCACGTGGGCGTCGAGGGTGCGGGCCATGCTGCGGATCTCGGCGGTGGTCTGCTCCATGCGACGGAGCAGCTGGTGCCACTGGTGCGGATCGCGCAGCGCGCGGGCGGAGCGGCGTGGGTTCAGCCGGGCGCTCTCGGCGGTCTGCCTCACCAGTGACCAGGCATGGTCCACGTCGCCGTCGAGCTCCCGGGTGCGTTCGATCCACTCGTCGATGTCGTCGCGGTCGCACCCCCTCGAGATGGTCGACGCCATGTCGATCAGGAGCTCCCCGATGGCGTCGTCGATCCGGTCCATCGCCGCGATCGTCGTACGGCGGCGCAAGGGTGGCCAGACGATGAAGTTCACGACCAGACCCACGACCACACCGATCGCGGTGTCGAGCAGTCGGGAGAAGAGCAGCCCGTCGCCGTAGCCGGTGGTGAGCACCACCATCGCGGTGCTGGCGATGGTGGTCGTGTCGGCGCCCAGCCACGGCACGACGCCCAGGAACAGGCCGAGCAGCAGCACCACGACGACGGCCCACGTGTCGAACCCCAGCAGCTGCCCGACGGTCGCGGCGAGCAGCACGGCCACGAACGTCGCGGCGACCTGCATGGCGCCTTCCGAGAAGGATCGGAAGACGGTCGCGTGCACGACCAGGAGGGCGGCCCAGGGCGCCAGGAAGGGTTGCGACAGACCGAAGACACTGCTGGCCAACACCCAGGCGATGATCGCGGCGAGAGCGGTCTTGAGGACCTGGACGACGTCGTTCCAGAAGACGGGATCGCGGAGGCGCTCCCCCAGTCTCTCGCGCATCACGCGAGCATAGGTGCGGCCTTCTCCACGCACATCCGGGCTGAGAGACCGGACTCGCCCACGATTCCGGAACGATGTCGTCCGCAATCCGCTCTAGCGTCGTGGCCATGTCCCCCGCCGACCCGGTGACTCCATGGCTGCTCGACTCAGACCCTGCGATCCGCTGGCAGGTGCTCAGCGACCTGACCGACGCCCCCGCCCACGAGGTGGCCGCGGAGCGCAGCCGGGTCGCCCAGGAGGGCTGGGGAGCCGCGCTGCTGGCTGCCCGTGACCCGGACGGGCAGTGGCTGGGCGGCGCCTGCTTCCCGGGCCGCGGCGAGCCACCGGCCGACGGCAGCCAACCCTGGACGTCGACGCTGCCGGTGCTGCTGGAGCTCCGCGCGCTCGGCCTGGATCCGGCGTCCCGGACCGCTCGGGAGATGACCGAGGCGGTGGCCGCCCACTGCCGCTGGGAGTACGACGACCTGCCCTTCTTCGACGGCGAGGTCGAGGAGTGCATCAACGGCCACACGGTGAGCCTCGGCGCCTACTTCGGTGCCGACGTCGACGGCATCGTGACCCGGCTGCTCGCCGGACAGCTGTCCGACGGCGGCTGGAACTGCGAGGCCGAGCGCGGTGCGACCGTCTCGTCGTTCAACTCCACGATCTGCGTGCTCGAGGGTCTGCTGGAGCACGAGCGCGCCGGGCACGGCACGGACGAGACGCGGGCAGCCCGCCGCGGTGGCGAGGAGTACCTGCTCGAGCGGTCGCTGTTCCGCAGCAAACGCACCGGCGAGGTCCCGGTCGACGCCTGGCTGCGGTTCTCCTTCCCGACCCGGTGGCACTACGACGTGCTGCGCGGGCTGGAGTACTTCCGCGGCGCCGACGTCCGCGACCCGCGGCTGGAGGAGGCCGTCGAGCTGGTGCGCTCCAAGCGCCAGGAGGGCGGCACCTGGCTGGCTGAGAACACGCACCGCGGACCCGCGCACCTCCGGTACGACGCCGGCGACGGCCTCCCGAGTCGCTGGAACACGCTGCGTGCGCGGCGCGTGCTCGACTGGTGGGACCGGTAGCCCACCGACCGACCGACCCCCGGTCAGCCGACGTCTCGTGAAACCGGCGTGAAGCCGCCGTGTAACCGCTCGTACCTAGCGTCACCGGTGACGCGCTCGCAGCGCCCCCCTTCACGAGGAGTCACCATGACGATCACCACCAACCCCGCCCCGCCGGCGGCGGAGTCACGTACCTACACGTCGCTCCGCGCCGCCTGGATCCCGCTCGCCGCCCTGTGTCTGGCCTTCTTCGTGGAGATGGTCGACAACACGCTGCTGTCGATCGCCCTCCCGACGATCGGCCGCGACCTCGGCAGCGGTACGACGTCGCTGCAGTGGGTGACGGGCGCCTACTCCCTGACCTTCGGTGGGCTGCTGCTCACCGCCGGGTCGATCGCCGACCGGTTCGGACGCCGCCGGGTGCTGCTGGTCGGGCTCGCGGCGTTCGGTCTGATGAGCCTGTGCGTCGTCGCGGTCAGCAGCACCGGCGAGCTGATCGCCCTGCGCGCCGCGCTCGGCATCGCTGCCGCGGCGATGGCGCCGATCACCAACTCGCTGGTCTTCCGGCTCTTCGACGACAAGGCCCTCCGGATGCGCGCCATCACCGTGATGATGGTCGTCGGCATGTCCGGGTTCATCCTCGGCCCGGTCCTCGGCGGCACGGCTCTGGCCCACGTGCGCTGGGAGTGGCTGCTGGTCGTCAACGCGCCGATCGCGCTGATCGCCTGCCTCGGCGTACGACTCGGGGTCGCGGCCGACCGTCGCGAGGACCTGACCGACGACACCCTCGACCTCGCCGGGGCGGCGCTGAGCGTTCTCGCGATCGGGTTGGCGTGCTACGCCGCGACCTCCGGCGTGCAGCACGGCTGGCTGTCCGCCGCCACGCTCGGCTCGATCGTGGGCGCCGTGCTCGCGGGTGTCACGTTCGTGTGGCACGAGCGGCGTACCGCCTCGCCCATGCTCGACCTGGGCCTGTTCTCGAACGGCATCGTGCGCGGCGCCACGATCGCGCAGGCTGGTACGTCGATCGCGATGGCCAGCGTGATGTTCGGCCTGATCCTGCACTTCCAGTACGCCTACGGCTGGTCGCCGATGCGCGCCGGCCTGGCGAACCTGCCCATGATCGCCACCTTGCTGCTCGCGACGCCGATCTCCGAGGGTCTCCTCAAGCGGTACGGCCACCGGATCGCCTGCGTCGTCGGCGGGTTCCTCCTCGCCGGTGGCGTCGGCGGCATGGCGTGGGGAGTGGAGCACGGGTACGTCGCGATCGCGGCCTCGATGGTCGTGATGACCGTCGGCCTGCGCACCGTGATGACGATCTGCGCGGTCGCCCTCGTCGACGCGATGCCGAGCAACCGCACCTCGATCGGCACCGCTCTCAACGACACCGCCCAGGAGGTCGGCTCCAGCATCGGCACCGCCGTCGTGGGCACCCTGATCGCCGCCCTGGTCACCACGCAGCTGCCCGCCGGCACCTGGAGCTCCGCCCTCATCGCGTCGTTCTTCCACGGCGAGCGGATCACGTACGCCGTCCTGGCCGTGATCGTCGGGATCGTCGCCATCGGCGGCGCCCTCACCCTCACCGACTCACACGTTGCTGAAGAATCTGCGTGACGATGTCGAAACCTGCAGCACTGGTTCGACGTACGGGCACGAAGCAGCACACCAGCAATCACCAGGAGTGATCGAGATGCCGCGTTTCATGGGATTCGTACGGATGGAAGAGGGCGTCGGTACGCCGCCGCAGGCACTGTTCGACGCGATGGACGTCCACGTCGGCGAGCGCGCCGCCAAGGGGATCTTCCTCGACGGCGGCGGTCTGTACGGCACCGAGGACGCCGTGAACTTCGTCGTCCGCCAGGGCAACGTCACCCGCGTCGACGGTCCGTACGCCGAAGCCAAGGAGGTCGTCGGCGGCTGGGCGATCATGGAGTACGCGACAGTCGAGGAGGCGATCGCCGATCAGCAGGAGTTCGCCGAGCTGCACGCGAAGCACTGGCCCGAGGTCACCGTGATCTCGACCCTGCGCCAGATCTCCACCGGCCCGGAGGCTCCCGGCGACTGACGAGTTCCGAGTGCGACGGGTGACCGTCGAGCTAGTCGAGCACGCCGGCCTCGTAGCACCGGACCACCAGCTCGGTGCGGTGCCGGGATCCGGACTTGGCCAGCAGGGAACGCAGGTGGCTCTTGACGGTCTCCACCGACACCACGAGCGACTCGGCGACCTCGGCGTTGGTCTGGCCGCGAGCCACGTGGGCGAGGACCTCGCGTTCCCGCGCGGTGAGCCGTTGCCCCCAGGCCGGCTGCGTCGGCGTACGACGACGGGCCGCGACCCGTCGGATCGCGTCGGGGAAGACCAGGGAGTCGGTGCGCGCAACGGTACGCACGGCGGCGAGCAGCTCCTCGGGACGAGCCCGCTTCAGCACGAAGCCACGGGCCCCGGCCAGCAGGGCGTCGTGCACGGCGTCGTCGCTCTCGAACGTGGTGATCACCACCACCGCCGGACCGTCGGCCCGCCCAGTGAGTCTGGCGGTAGCGGCTATGCCGTCGACACGAGGCATCCGCACGTCCATCAGCACCACCTCGGGCCGGCTCCGCGCCACCAGCGCGGGCACATCGAGCCCGTCGGCGCCCTGGCCCACCACGTCGATGTCGGGTTCGAGGTCGAGGATCGCAACGAGGCCGGAGCGCACCAAGTCGTCGTCGTCGACCACCACGAGCCGGATCACGTGGTCGGTGCCGTCCGGCTGATCGGCAGTGTGGCGGTGAGCAGCCACGAGTCACCCCCTTCCGGCCCGGCCGTGATCTGCCCGTCGGCGAGGAGGACGCGCTCCTGCAGTCCGCCCAGCCCCGCTCGCTGCGGTGCCGTCAGCGCGCCGCGTCGGATCGGGTTGCGGAGCTCGATGCTCACTGACTGTTCGTGTGAGTGCAGCCGGAGTGTGGCGGATCCGGTGCCATGGCGTGTGGCGTTCGTCAGCCCTTCGCGGATCACGGCCCGAGCGGTGTCGGCGCAGCTGTGGTCGACCGGCAACCCCGCGGGAACGTCGAACTCGACGTCCAGCGGAGACGCTTGGCCGAGCGCGCGGGCAGCGCCCACCAGGTCCACCGTCTCGCCCGGCACCTCGATGCCACTTGGAGCGCCTGCTCGGAGTGTGCGTACCACCCCGTCGACGACCTCCTGCGCCCCCCGGCCGAGTTCCTCCACCACGGCCAGGGCACGCTCCGCAGCCTTCGGGTCGGTGGACAGCAGTCGACGGGCGGCGGTGGCCTGCACTGTCATCGCGGTCAGAGTGTGTCCGAGGTGGTCGTGCAGGTCGCGGGCCAACGTGTTGGCCCGGGCCAGCGCCCGTTCCCGGTCGGCGGCGATGCCAACCCGTTCGATCAAGGTGGGGCCGAGCACGCGCGGCGCCAGCGCCACCAGGAGACGGGACGCCCCCCGCGCGATGATCAGGCACACGATGAGGGCCAGCACACCGGGAGCGACCAGCCAGATGGCGTGCCAACCTGCACCGGTGTGGGTGTCCCTCCCGACCACCGGCCAGTTCAGAGTGCTGTCCCCAGACAGCGGAAAGAAGAGGAGGCCGATTCCGAACGGCACCAGGTAGAGGATCGCTGCCGCGACCACCAACCCGACCCCGGTGAGCAGCGCCAACCAGGCAGCGCCACGTCGTCGGGAGACCCAGGCACGCGGCGAACGTACGTCGGGCAGCGTCGCGTCGTCGTGGTCGAGCAGCACTCTGGCCGTTGCGACCTCCACCTGCCGCACCGGCGGCGACAGGGAGGCCCACACCACCAGTGCCAGGAATCCGATCGCCACCAAGGTCAGCAGCCACATGTTGAGCGTGGTCGGATGCTGGGCCATCGACACGCCGATCAGGACCGCCGCGGTGACCAGCGGCAGGCAGAGAGCGATCGCGAGGAGGACGTGCGCGACGCCGCCCCACGCGGATGCCCCCGAGCCCCTCACCATCTCAGCCTCGCACGCGGTGCTCGACGCAACCACCCTCGATCGAGGGAGGCGGTTCCCTCTGCGGGGGGAGGGCCGGCGGCTGTGCAGCGGGGACCGTGGACGGATGACGATCTCGACCACGATGACAGCCCGGGAGGCCACGGCACCGGACGGGAGGGCGGACAAGCGCGCCCGGCGTACCACCTGCGCGGCGTACGTGGCACTGGGATGGATCGTGCTGTTCTTCTCCTTCCACGTCTACTGGTACCTCGGCGGCTCCCTCGCAAGCCCCGGCGAGCTGCCACCGCTCGTGCCCGGCACGCACTCGGCTGCGGCCGGCTCAGCGCATGCACGAGTGCAGCTGGTTGCCTGGATCGTCGAAGTGCCGGTCGACTCCGCCTGGCCGATCGGTGCCCTGGTGTGTCTCGCGATCGCTCGCGGATGGGCGGCGGGTCGACTCGCGCGGGTCACCCAGGCCCTGGTCTGGATCGGCTGCGTCGTGCTCCTGCTGCGCGGCGGCTCCGGAGTCCTCGACGACGTGACGCGCACCACCGGCCTCCTCCCGAACGGAATCACCGGACTCTCCCTCGAGGCCACGACGGGCCACACCCACCTCCGATGGGCCGACTGGACGATCGACGGTTACTTCCTGGCCGGTGGGGTCATCTTCTGGCTCCTCGCCACTCTCCACCGCAAACAGCCAACCCGCCCCCGAAGTCGTCGTGGGCCAGGCTCTGTGGGAGTGAGGTCGCCCAGGAACGAGCTTGTCGGAGTCCTCGAGTCGGAACATCACGAGGCGGTGTCCGAGGACACCCCGGCGTTCGAACCCCTCGGGCAGCGGCCGGTGCCCCTCTGGGCGAAGCGTGTGGCGCACGTCATTCCCTTGCTGGTGCTGCCCTCCGCTCTGTGGCGTTGGGCCGCCGCCTTCGGCTTTCCCATGGGCATGTTGAACAGCTCGGGGGATCTTGACGTCCTGCGGGGCTGGCCCGCGGTCTACGTCGCCGTCATCAGTCTCCTGTCAGAGGCTGTCGCTCTGACCGCGTTCGGGCTGGTCCAACCGTTGGGAGAGGAGGTCCCACGGTGGTCGCCGCTCTTCGGCGGCCGCGCGGTCCGTCCGAGGGCCGTGATCATCGCTGCCACCGTGGGCTCTGTGGCGCTGTTCTTGATCTGGACCGTCGGTTTCTGGGAGGTCTGGACCAGTGGGCGACCAGGACCCATGGCCAGCCCGTTCTGGGCGGCGGTCTTCACCGTCTGCTATGCGCCGTTGAATCTCTGGGGCCCGGCACTGCTCCTGCTGACCTGGGCCTACCATCGCCGCACGGCACGGACAGCAGCGAGGACGGGCACCGATCGCAGGTGGGGCTGTCGGGCAGGCTAGGGCGATCCAGCTTCGATCGAGTCGAGGTCGCGGACGGCGTAGCGGTGGTGGTCCCACTCCTCGCCGAGGATCACGTGGAGGCAGTTGAGGGTGGTCTCGGAGTAGTCGGGGTCGTGGGGGTTGCGGTGCTCGGCGGCCAGCACCTCCGGGGTTGCGTCGTCGATGAAGTCACGGACCATGGCGACGCGGTCGGCGCGGGCGGCGAGGATCTCGTCGTAGGTCGGGGTGTCGGTGGTGAAGACCGACCGGTCGACCTCCTCGTCGTCCGTGCTCGCGTCGCGGAGGCCGAGGGGGTGGTAGGGCTGGTCGCGCTCGAGGATCGCCTTGCCCAACCAGGTGTCGGTGGCCAGGACGAGGTGGCGCAGGGTCTGGGCGAACGACCACTCGCCGTCGATGGAGATGTCGACGGTGCCGGCGGGCATGGCGGCGGCGCGGTCGAGGGTCGTTGACCAGGTGTCCTGGAGGGCGGCCCAGGCCGCGCGCAGTCCGTCGGGGTCGCCGGCCGTCCGGAGCTCGCGGCCGGGGAAGCGGCGGTTGAGCTCGGCGTCGACGTAGGGGATCACGTCGACGCCGTTGACCCGGAAGAAGCTGTCGCCCTCGAAGAGCCAGGGCGCGTCGATGTCCGCCGCCTCGATCTGTACGCCGCGCATCACGATGCCGGTGAGGTCGCAGCCGACGAAACGAGCACCCTGGAACTCCTCTGACCCGGTGTACGTCGCCATGCGGGGACGGTAGCCCGTGACGCGGACAGTCAGCCGCGAGGCACGTGCACGACGAACGGAGCGGTGACCACGGTGCCGTCGCCGAGCTCGAACTGCGCCCAGAGCCGGTAGGCGCCCGGCCGGTCGAACCGGACGTGCAGATCGAGGTCGGGTCCGAACGTCGTTCCGGGCAGGGCCAGCACGGGCCGTCCGCTGTCGTCGAAGGTCTCGGCGTGACGGTGGGCGAACGCCGAGCCGTCGGCGCGCATCACCACGACGTGGCCGGCCGCACCCAGGTAGGGCCGCAGGTCGTCGATCGGGCCGGTGACACTGCCCGAACCGGCGACGTGGTCGAGCCGGAGCGCGAAGTCGCTGTTCCCGCCCAGGACCGCGCGACCGTCGAGGTCGATCCGCACGCCGCCACCGGTCCAGCTGCGGACGTCGTCCGCCGGCACGGCCACGGACGGCGGCTGCGAGCCGGCGACCGTGAGCTCGTGGGTGTCGATGACGTCGGCCATCTGACCGTTCTGACGGAACTCGGTGTGGAGGACGTATTGCCCCGCCGTGGGGAACGTCGCCTCCACCGTGAACACACCGGCGGTGTCCGTCGGCTCGGGGTGGACGTGGGCGAAGGTGCCGAGGTCGTCGCGCGTGATGATCATGTGCATCCACACCTGATGCGTGCGGGTCAGGTCGGTGACCAGCTGTCCCGAGTCGGCATCCCGGACCTCGACCCGGATCGGCGTCGGCCGGTCCGGGACGACGGTGGCCGGCGTACCGATCGTGACCTCGAGGCCGGCGTCCTCGGAGCTGACCGGCAGGACCTCGGCCTCCTCCATCACACTCATGGCGGGTCGCATGGGCATGCCCATGCCCTCGGACCAGGCCAGGACGCCGTTCATCCCGCGCTCGGCCTGGTCGGTGCGGCTCAGCCAGGTGAACCCCGCCCCGAGGGCGAGCGCGACGACGGCGATGGCGACCAGGTACGCCGAGTCGGCGACGCGGGAGCGCAACGGACGGTGGTTGATCTCGTCCGCCGTGCTGGGCGCGGTGAACCGGCGGAGCCGGAGTGCGTTCGTGACGACGCTGACCGAGCTCATGGCCATCGCGGCCGAGGCGAGCACCGGGTCGAGCAGCAGGTGGTGCCAGCCGTAGAGCGCTCCGGCCGCGACCGGGATCAGCAGGACGTTGTAGGCGAACGCCCAGGCGAGTCCCTGCTTGATCGTGGTGACCGTACGCCGCGACAGCGCGACGGCCGACACGATGCCGCGCAGGCTGCCGCCGACGAGGGTGATGTCGGAGGCGGCGACGGCCACGTCCGTGCCGGTGCCGATCGCGACGCCGAGGTCGGCTCGCGCCAAGGCCGGGGCGTCGTTGATGCCGTCGCCGACCATCGCGACGACGTGCCCGGCGGCCTGGAGCTCCGCGACCCGGTCGGCCTTGTCGGCGGGCAGCACCTCGGAGATGACGTGCTCGATGCCGACGGTCGTCGCGACCGCCGAGGCGGTGGCGGCGTTGTCGCCGGTCACCATCCAGACCTCGAGCCCCATGGCCTTGAGCTGGGAGACGGCCTCGGCGGCATCGGTCTTGACCGTGTCGGCCACCGTGACCAGTCCGGCGAGCAGGGAGTCGACGGCGACGTACATCGGCGTACCGGCACCGGCAGCGGCGCGAGCGGCGTCCTCGACCAGGGGCGTGGTGTCGACCCCGAGGCGCGTCATCAGTGCCTGGTTGCCGACCGCGACCCGCGTGTCGCCGACGTACGCCGTGATCCCGTGCCCCGACAGGGCCTCGAAGTCGCGGAAGCCCTCCAACGGCAGCCCCCGCTCGCGCGCGGCGGTGACGATCGCCTCGCCGACCGGGTGCTCGCTGCCCACCTCGGCCGACGCCACCAGGGCGAGAAGGCGCTCGACGTCGTAGCCCGCCAGCGGGACGACCCGCTCCAGCGTCGGACGGCCCTGGGTGATCGTGCCCGTCTTGTCCAGGATGACGGCGGTGAGACGACGGGCGGTCTCGAGCGCTTCGCCGTTGCTGATCAGGATGCCGTGCTCGGCGGCCTTGCCGGTGCCGACCATGACGGCGGTCGGCGTGGCCAGTCCGAGGGCACACGGGCAGGCGATGATGAGGACGGCGACGGTGGTGCCGATGGCGAGCACCAGCCGATCGGTGCTCGGCCCGAAGGCCATCCAGCCGACGAACGTCGCCAGGGCCGCGAGCAGGACGGCCGGCACGAACCACGCGGACACCCGGTCGGCGAGCCGTTGCATCGGCGCCTGCGAGCCCTGCGCCTCCTCGACGAGCCGGACGATCTGGGCCAGCGTGCTGTCCTCGCCGACCGCTGTCGCCCGGACCACCAGGGTGCCGGTGCG
Source organism: uncultured Actinomycetota bacterium (assembly GCA_963759515.1). Taxonomy (GTDB): domain Bacteria; phylum Actinomycetota; class Actinomycetes; order Propionibacteriales; family Nocardioidaceae; genus Nocardioides. Next base: position 653,943 of record CAVWZR010000022.1, read on the forward strand.
GTTGGACGTCGCGCCGATGACCGCGTCGCCCGGCTGCTTGCCGACCGGGACGCTCTCGCCGGTGAGCATCGACTCGTCGACCGACGACGACCCCTCGGTGACCGTGCCGTCGACGGGGACGTCCTCGCCGGGCCGGATGCGGACGAGGTCGCCGACGACCACCTGCTCGAGAGGTACGTCGACCTCGGTGCCGTCGCGGAGCACGCGGGCCGTCGTAGGTGCGAGACCGACCAGTGCCTTGATCGAGCCGGCGGTGCGCTTCTTGGCCTTCAGCTCCAGCCAGCGACCCATCAGGACCAGGGCGACCACGATCAGCGCGGTCTCGAAGTAGAGGTGCAGCGGGAGGCCCCAGGACTGTGCCTGCGCGGGCCAGAGGGTGACGAACGCGCTGTAGCCATAGGCGACCCCGGTGCCGAGCGCGACCAGCGTGTTCATGGTCGTGGTGCGGTGGCGGGCCGCCACCCAGGCCTGGCGGTAGATGTCCGCGCCGGCCCAGAGCTGCACGGTCGTGGCGACGACCAGGATCAGCGGCATCAGCCAGTCCATGGTGTCGATGTAGAGCGGGATGTACATCACGCCCATGAGGGCGAGCCCGGTCACGAGCGCGACCTGCCAGCGACGCTTCAGGTGGGCGATCTCGACGTCACGGCGGGCGTCGAGCTCGTCGACGGGATCCGTTGCGGTCTGCGACCCCGGCTCCTCCGGAGTGCGGCCGGCAGCCACGCGGGCGGTCGCGGTGTAGCCGGACCTGCCGACAGCGGCGGCGAGTGAGTCGAGCGGCGCCGTCGACGGGTCGTGGGTGACCGTGGCGGTCTCGTTCGCGAGGTTGACCGAGGCCGTGACCACGCCGTCGACGCGGGTGAGTGCCTTCTCGACGCGCCTCACGCAGGAGGCGCAGGTCATGCCCTCGATGTCGAAGCTCGTCTCGACGCACCCGTCCGTCGTGGCCGGCTCGTGCGTGGTGGCGGTGGTCATGTCGGTCTCCTCGATGCGGTACGCCGGGTCAGGAGGCCAGCTCGTAGCCGGCTTCGTCGATCGCGGCGACCAGCTCGTCGTTGCCGAGAGGGCGGGTGCTGGTGACGTCGACCCGACCGCTGGAGAGGTCGACCTGCACGTCGGTGACGTCGGCGATGGCGCCGACCTCCTCCGTCACGGCGGCCACGCAGTGGCCGCAGGTCATGCCGGTGACCTGGTAGGTCCGGTGGGTGGTGTCCATGGCGACTCCTGGTGAGTAGTACCCCTTGGGGGTATCAGGTACGCCACAAGATACATACCCCATGAGGGTATGTCCAGAGGGTTCACCTCAGACGGGCGGCCACCACTGGTCGGCCGCCACCAGCTCACCCGCCACCCAGACCTGGGCGACGTCGGCGGACGTCGCGTGGGCGAAGGCCTTGGCCAAGGCGTCGTCCGCGGACGCCGCGAAGCGGAGCAGGATGTCGAGCGGCGTTCCGTTGCTGGGTCGGAGCCACAGCGCGTCGAACGCCTTGCCCTCGTCGAAGGACCCGACCGTCGACGTGAGGTCGAGGGCGGCCGCGCCGGCCGTGGTGGCGAGGTGCAGCAGGTGGGCGGACGTGAGCGGCACTCCGGCCGGCCCGAGCGCCTGCTGCACGAAGTACGCCTGGAGACCCTCCTTGAACAACGACAGTCCGGTGCCCGCTCCGACGTCGGACCCGAGCGCGACCGGCACTCCGGCGTCGACGTGGGCGCGCAAGGGGAACAGGCCGCTGCCCAGCGTCAGGTTGCTGGTCGGGCAGTGCGCGACCGAAGCACCGGCGGCCGCCATCGAGGTGAGCTCATCCGGCGTCGGGTGTACGTCGTGCGCGAGGACGCTGCCCGGCCGGAGCAGGTCGTGGCGCGTGTAGGTGTCGACGTACGACGACGCCTCGGGGAACAGCTCGGCGACGCGGGCGATCTCCGCGGGGTTCTCGTTGACGTGGGTGTTCAGGATCGAACCGGGGACGTCGTCCAGCAGGCCGGCGCAGGCGTCCAGCATCTCGGGGGTGCACGAGAGGGCGAACCGTGGCGTCACCGCATAACGGTTGCGGCCGACGCCGTGCCACTTCTTGGCGAGGATCATGGACTCGTCGTAGGCGCGGGTGGTCGTGGTGAGCAGGTCGTCGCGCAGGTCGCGGTCGCTGACGACCAGGCCACTGGTGACGCGCAGGCCGAGCCGGTCTGCCTCGGCGAAGAGAGCCTCGGTGGCGTCGAGGTAGTGAGACCCGAAGACGAGAGCGGTCGTCGTCCCGGCACCGGCGAGCGCGTGGACGAACGCGCGCGCCAGCTCCACGGCGTACGCCGGGTCCGCGAGCCTGGCCTCCTCGGGGAGGGCGCACCGGTCCAGCCACTCGAGGAGGGGCATCCCGAGCGCGCCGATGCAGCGCAGCTGGGGGTAGTGGACGTGCGTGTCGACGAAGCCGGGGAGGACCAGGCCGCCGCGGATCTCGACGACCTCGGCGGTGGGATGCGCGGCCGCCAAGGAGGCGAACGCGCCACGCGCGGTGATGACGCCCTCGTCGTCGACGAGGAGGCCGCCGTCCTCCTCGGAGCGCAGCACACCGCCGCCGAAGGGGTCGTCGGGTGTGTCGAGAAAGGTGCCGCGGAACAGCCTCACGTGGCTGCCCCGGGCCGGGGCGAGCTGGTGGCGCTCTCCTCGGCGAACGACTGCAGGAGAGCAGCCGCCACCGAGACCGCGATCGTCGCCGGGTCCTTGCCCGCCAAGGCCGCCAGGCCGATGGGGGTGACGATCTGGTCGACCCGCTCCGGGTCGTGACCGTCGCCCACGAGAGTCGCGCGGAAGCGCGCCCACTTGGCCGACGAGCCGATCAGCCCGACCGGTCCGAGGTGTGTCGCGCGCAGCGCGGCGTCGAGGAGGGCGAGGTCCTCGGCGTGGTCGTGGGTCATCACCAGCACGTGGGCGCCTGCGGGCAGCTCGGCGAGCACGAGCTCGGGCAGCAGCGCCTCGTGGTGCACGTGGACGCGCGCGTCCGCGTCGCCGAGCGGCGCGAGGACGTCGTCCCCGAGCTGGTCGGTGCGGGAGTCGACGAGATGCAGGTCGAGGTCGTGGCGGGCGAGGATGCGCGCCAGCTCCAGGCCGACGTGGCCGACCCCGAAGATCGCGACCGCCGGACGTACGCCGAGGGGCTCGAGCAGCACCGTGACCTCACCGCCGCAGCACTGCACGCCGTGCTCGCCCGGCGCCTTGTCCGACAGGTCGAGCGCGAACGAGATCGGCGAGGTGGCTCCCGACGACAACAGCTCGCGTGCGCGAGCGATCGCCGTGGCCTCGACGTTGCCGCCTCCGATGGAGTCCCAGGTCGCGTGCTCACTCACGACCATCTTCGACCCGGCCTCGCGCGGCGCGTGTCCGCGCACGGCGACGATCGTGACCAGGACGCCGGGCGCCCGGTCGGCCCGGAGCCGCTCGACTGCTGGCAACCACCTCATGGCTGGGCCTCCGCCGGCTCGGGCGCGGGTGCGGCCTGGCGCGCGGCATCGAGGGCCCAGTAGACCGCCTCGGGCGTGGCGGGACTCGGCAGGTCGACACTGATGCCGGCCGGACCGAAGGCCGCGCAGGCCTGGCGCAGGGCCTCGCGCACCGCGAACGCGAGCATCAGGGGCGGCTCGCCGACGGCCTTGGACCCGTAGATCGCGCCGTCCTCGTGAGCCTGCTCGAGCATCGCGACGCGGAAGTCCTCCGGCATCTCGGAGAAGCTCGGCAGCTTGTAGGTGCTGGCCGCCTGGGTCGTCAGCCGGCCCCGGTGCTCGCCGTCGGACTCGTCCCAGCGCAGGTCCTCCAAGGTCAGCCAGCCGGCGCCCTGCACGAAGCCGCCCTCGATCTGGCCGAGGTCGACCAGCGGCGAGAGGCTGTCGCCGACGTCGTGGACGATGTCGACCCGCCGGGTGCGGTAGGCACCGGTGAAGCCGTCGACCTCCACCTCGGCCGCGGCCACGCCGTACGCGAAGTACTTGAACGGCGTGCCCCGGAACACCGCGGCGTCCCAGTGCAGCCCCTCGGTGCGGTAGTAGCCGGCGGCGAAGAGCGGCACGCGCGCGAAGTACGCCGCGTGGACGAGCTCCTCCCACGGCAGGTGGCGTCCGTCGTCGACCTCGACGAGCCGCGCCAGTGATCTGCTCGCAGGCGTTCTTGATCGCGGCGCCGTTGAGGTCGGAGCCGGAGGAGGCCGCCGTCGCCGAGGTGTTCGGCACCTTGTCGGTGCGCGTGGGAGCGAGCCGCACGCGCGACAGCGGTACGCCGAGCGACGTGGCCGCGACCTGGAGCATCTTGGTGTGCAGACCCTGGCCCATCTCGGTGCCGCCGTGGTTGATCAGGACGGACCCGTCCTTGTAGACGTGCACGAGCGCGCCGGCCTGGTTGAACGCCGTCAGGTTGAACGAGATGCCGAACTTCACCGGCGTCATCGCCAGCGCCCGCTTGGTGTGCGGATGAGTGGCGTTGAACTCGGCGATCTCCTGCGAGCGGGCGGCCACGTCGCCGGTCGTCAGCACCTGGTCCCAGGCGACTCGTGCGCGGTCGGCGTGCCGCACCGGCTGACCGTACGGCGTCTCCTGGCCCTCGGCGTAGAAGTTACGGCGGCGCAGCTCGAGCGGGTCGATCCCGAGTGACGGCGCACAGCGCCCGAGGATGTCCTCGATCACCAGCATCCCCTGCGGTCCACCGAAGCCGCGGAAGGCGGTCTGCGACGTCTTGTGGGTCTTCGCGACGCGGCCGTGGATGCGCGCGTCGGGGATCCAGTAGGCGTTGTCGATGTGGCAGATCGCCCGCGCCAGCACCGGCTCGGAGAGGTCGAGGCTCCAGCCGCCGTCGGAGGTCAGCGTCGCGTCGAGGGCGAGCAGGTGGCCCTCGTCGTCGAAGCCGACCCGCCAGGTGGCGTGGAAGCCGTGCCGCTTGCCGGTGAGGGTGATGTCCTGCGCGCGGGTGAGGCGCACGCGGACCGGGCGGCCGGTCAGGCTCGCGCCGAGCGCCGCCACCGCGGCGTACGGGTTGGCCTGCGTCTCCTTGCCGCCGAAGCCGCCGCCCATCCGCAGGCACTGCACGGTGACGGCGTGGCTCGGCAGACCGAGGACGTGGGCCACGACCTCCTGGGTCTCGGTCGGGTGCTGGGTGGACGACTGCACAAACACCTGGCCGCCGTCGTCGACCTCGGCCAGCGAGGCCTGGGTCTCCAGGTAGAACTGCTCCTGCCCGGCCATCTCGGTCTCGCCCTCGAAGACGTGGGCCGCCTGCCCCAACGCCGCGTCCACGTCACCGCGCCGTGCCCCGGGCATGGAGCCCTGGAAGCTCTTGGCCGCGATCGCCTCACGGATCGTCAGCAGCGCCGGGAGGGGCTCGTAGTCGACCTCGACCCGGCCCGCTCCCCGACGAGCCGCCTCGAGGGTCTCGCCGAGCACCCAGCAGACCGCCTGTCCGTGGAACATGACCTCGGTCGGGAACAGCGGCTCGTCGTGCTTGATCCCGGAGTCGTTGACGCCGGGGACGTCGTCCGCGGTCAGCACCCGCACGACGCCCGGCTCGTCGTACGCCGCGTCGACGCGGAGGCCGGTGACGTGCGCGTGGGCGTGGGGTGCCTGCACCGGCCAGGCGTGCAGCACGCCCTTGGTGCGCGGGGTGAGGTCGTCGGTGTAGAGCGCGCGACCGGTGACGTGCAGCGCGGCGCTCTCGTGGGGCATGGTCTCGCCGACGACGGCGTCGTCGGGACGCTGGGAGAGGTCGCTCATACGGTCACCTCTTCGGCCGTCTCGGCGAAGAGGCGGCGCAGCGACTGGCCGAGCATCGCCGACCGGTAGCGCGCCGAGGACCGCTGGTCGTCGATCGGCGTCCCTTCGGCCGCGAGCACGGTCGCCGCCTCGTCGACGGTCTCCTGGGTCCACGCCCGCCCGGTCAGGGCGGCCTCGGTCGCCAGCGCCCGGATCGGGGTGGCCGCGACCCCACCGAGCCCGATGCGCACGGAGCGGACGGTCGCGTCGGTGACGTCGAGGGCGAACCCGATCGCCACGCTGGAGATGTCGTCGTACCTCCGCTTGGCGATCTTGTGGAACGCCGTGACGGGCGCGACCGGGAGCGGGATCGCGACCTCGGTGATCAGCTCGCCGGGCTCGCGCACGCTGGCGCGGTAGCCGGTGAAGTAGTCGGCGAGCGGCACGCGCCGCTCACCGGTGGGTGAGGCCAGGACGACGTCGGCCGCGAGGGCGAGCAGCAGCGGCGGACTGTCGCCGATCGGGGAGCCGGTGCCGAGGTTGCCGCCGAGCGTGGCGCCGTTGCGGATGGGTCGCGAGGCGAACTGCCAGAACAGCTCGTCGAGCACCGGCAGCCGACCGGCCAGGCGGCGTTCGATCTCGGTCAGCGAGAGCGCGGCACCGATCCGGAGCTCGTCGTCCGACCAGCGCAGCCCGCGGAGCTCCGGCAACCGGTCGACGGCGACCATCAGCCCGGGCCGGGAGCCGCGGAGGTTGATCTCGACGCCGAGGTCCGTCGCGCCGGCCACCGCCACAGCGCCGTCGGCGGCCAGCAATTCGAGCGCGTGAGCCAGGTCGCGCGGTCGCACGAACGCTGCCCCGTCGGCCTCGAGCCGCGTCGCCCCGGGCGTCGGCGCGGGCGTGCCGCGGCGTACGGCGAGCGGATCGTCCGCGGCGGGCTGGGTCAGGGCGTACGCCGCGTCGCGGATCGGCCGGTAACCGGTGCAGCGGCAGAGGTTGCCGCTGAGGGAGTGCAGGTCGAAGCCGTTCTCACCGTGCGTGCCGTTGGCCGATGCGGAGGTCGAGCGGTCGTGGCGGTAGTACTCGGCGGCCATCGAGCAGACGAAGCCCGGGGTGCAGTAGCCGCACTGCGAGCCACCACGGTCGGCCATCTCCCGCTGGACCGGGTGGAGCTGGTCCGGCGTACCCAGGCCCTCGGAGGTGACGACCTCCTGGTCGGCGAGCGACGCGGCGGAGATCAGGCAGGCGTTGACCGAGGTCCACTCGGTGCCGGCCGAACCGTCGGCCGGGGGTCGGGCCACCAGGACGCAGCAGGCACCGCACTCACCCTCGGCGCACCCCTCCTTCGCGCCGGTCAACCCGCGGTCGCGCAGGAAGTCGAGCGCGGTCGTGTGGGGGGTGACGCCCTCGAGCGCCAACGCCTCGCCGTTCACCGTGATGTCGGCCATCGCACCTCCCTCCCGACGTGGTGCTCGCATGGCACCGGAGGCATGGTTGCGTTCCTGCCGCGTGCCTGCTGGTTATCCATGCGAACAACAGGCCGTCCGACCACTCTACCGACGGTCCGCCCACCTGTCCTGACCTGCACCGACGCATCGAGTCGGCGCAAAGAAACATCGAAATCACGCCGAGTCGGCGCAAAGTAGCATTCAAATCACGCCGAGTCGTCATAGGACGACTCGGCGTGCCTGGCTGTCACTTGCGCGCGACTCGGCGTTGGGGCGTCAGAGGCGCAGGCGCGGGTGTCGGTTGACGTCCTTGTAGAGCAGGTAGCGGAACGGGCCCGGGCCACCGGCGTAGCAGGCCTGCGGGCAGAACGCGCGGAGCCACATGTAGTCGCCGGCCTCGACCTCCACCCAGTCGGTGTTGAGCAGGTAGACGCCCTTGCCCTCCAGGACGTAGAGGCCGTGCTCCATCACGTGGGTCTCGGGGAACGGGATCGCGCCGCCCGGCTGGAAGTTCACGATGTTGACGTGCATGTCGTGGCGCAGGTCGGCCATGTCGACGAACCGCGTGGTGGTCCATGCCCCGTCGGTGTCGGGCATGGTCAGCGGCTCGACGTCCTGCTCGTTCGTCACGAACGCCGGCGGGACGTCGAGCCCGTCGGCGCGCTCGTAGGCCTTGCGGATCCAGTGGAACGTCGCCGGCCTTGCCTGCCGGTTGCGCATCGACCACTCCGAGCCCGGTGGCAGGTAGGCGTATCCGCCCGGCCTCAGGTCGTGGTTCTTGCCGTCGAGGGTGAGCCGCAACCGGCCGGAGGTCACGAACAGCACCGCCTCCGCCTCGGGGTCGGGCTCGGGGTCGTCGGAGCCGCCGCCGCGCTCGACCTCCATCACGTAGTGGCTGAACGTCTCCGCGAAGCCGCTCAGCGGGCGCGCCAGGATCCAGCAGCGCGAGTGCTCCCAGGAGGGGAGGTACGACGCGACGATGTCGGTCATCGAGCCGCGCGGGATCACGGCGTACGCGTCGGTGAAGCGTGCCCGATCGGTGGTCAGCCGGGTCTGCGGCGGGAGGCCCCCCGGGGGCACGGCGTAGCTCATGCGGTTTCCTCTCGTCAGCAGCCGGCCGCGGGGTTCGTCGTCGACCTCGCGACCCGCCAGGAACGTACGCCGTACGACGCCCTGCAGGGTGCGGCCGGCGTACGCCGAGACCTGATTCTTGTGGTGCAGCCGCGACACGTCGACCACGAACGACTCGTCGGGCGCGAGCACGGCCAGGTCGGCCTGACAGCCGACCTCGATCCGGCCCTTGTGCGCGAGGCCCACCCGGTCGGCCGGAGCGGTCGCCATCCAGCGCACGACGTCGGCGAGGGAGGCGCCGTGGGCGCGGGCCGCGGTCCAGACCGCGGGCAGTCCGACCTGGAGCGACGAGATGCCGCCCCAGGCGTGGCCGAAGTCGGGCACCTTGAGGTCGGCGGTGCTCGGCGAGTGGTCGGTGACCACGAAGTCGATGTCACCGGAGATCAGCCCGGACCAGAGAAGTTCCTGATTGGAGAGATCCCGGATCGGAGGGCAGCACTTGAACTCGGTGGCCCGGTCGGGAACCTCCTCGGCCGCGAGGGTCAGGTAGTGCGGGCAGGTCTCCACGGAGACGTCGACGCCGTCGGCGCGAGCGGCGTGCAGGTCCGGGAGCGCGCTGGCCGACGAGAGGTGCACGATGTGGGCGCGTGCGCCCGTCCGGCGCGCCGTCTCGATGACGAGCCGGATCGCGGAGTCCTCGGAGGCCTGCGGCCGGGATGCCAGGAAGCCGCGGTACGACGGGCCCTCCGTGGGTGCGTCGTCGATGAGTCGCCCGTCCTCGGCGTGGACCAGGAGCAGCGTCCCGAGCCGAGCGGTCTCGGTCATCGCGGAGGTCAGCTCGCTCGGCCGACAGGTGCGGGAACTCCGCGACGCCGGAGTCCAGCAGGAAGCACTTGAAGCCGAACACGCCCGCCTCGTGCAGCGCCGCCAGGTCGCCGAGATGGTCGGGCACGGCACCGCCCCAGAAGCCGACGTCGACGTGGCACTGGCCACGCGCGGCCTCGCGCTTGGTCTCGAGTGCGTCGACGGTGACCGTCGGCGGCACGGAGTTCAGCGGCATGTCGACGATCGTGGTGACGCCGCCGGCGGCGGCGGCGTGCGTCGCGGAGTCGAAGCCCTCCCACTCGGTGCGCCCCGGCTCGTTGACGTGGACGTGGGTGTCCACCAGTCCGGGGATCAGCACCTCGTCGTCGGCGAGCGTGACCGTGCGCGCCGCGGCCGGCGGGTCGTCGTACGCCGTCAGGCGTGCGATCCGCCCACGGGAGACACCGACGCAGGCCGGCCGCTCGTCGCCCTCGACGATCGCGCGTCGTGCGCGGACGACCAGGTCGAGGTCAGCTGCCACGGTAGGTGGAGTAGCCGTAAGGACTCAGCAGCAACGGCACGTGGTAGTGACTCTCGCCCTCGGCGACCGTGAAGGTGACCGAGACCTCGGGGTAGAACCCGTCGGGTTGGTACGCCGCCACCTCGAACCTCACCGTGTACGCCCCCGGAGCGAGGGTGCCGCCGAACGCACCGATGCGCCCGTCGGCGTCGGTCACCCCGTCGTCCAGCCGCGAGCCCGAGGCGTCGAGGAGCTCGACCGGGATGCCGGCCGCCGGAACACCCCGGGCCGTGTCGAGGACATGCGTGCTGAGGGACGACATGGGACTACACCTCGTTCTCGAGTCGGAGCAGGGCGATCTGGCGGAGGTTGTCGACCGTCTCGTCGTGCTCGGCCTCCGGTGTGTTGCCGAGCCGGCGCTCGAGCTCGGCCAGGATCTCGTCGCCCGACCGGCCGGCAGCCCGGATCAGGAACACGTGGCCGAACCGGTCCTCGTAGGCCTGGTTGCCCTCGACCAGCTTCTGGGTGGTCGAGCTCGTCGAGACCACGCCCGCCTGCTCGCGAGCCGAGGCAGCGGCGTTGTGACCCGATGTCGCGCGCTCGCCGATCCGCGGATGACCGGCGAGGGCTTCCTCGACGTCGTCCTCCGAGAGCTCGCGCGCGGCCTGGTCGGCGGCCTCCAGGAATTCCTCGCCCGACCGGTACGGCCGCCCCGCGAGCACCTGCTCGGCCCAGTCCGGAGCCGACATGCAGCGCAGCAGCAGCGCGCGGGCGTCGTCCTCGGGGAGATCGTCGAAGCGCATCAGCAGAACCCCGGCAGGTCGCGCCACGCAACAGCTTCGTCGGGCGCGTCGTCGCGGCGCAGCTGGGCCTCGATCAACCCGTACGGCCGGTCGTCGGCGTGGAACACCTCGCCCGGGTTCGCCATGTCGAACGGCGAGAGGTCGACGACGAAGTGGTGCTTGTTCGGCGCCGAGAACCTGATCTCCGCCAGCCCCGGTTGCGCCTCCAGCGCGGCCTTCCCCATCAGCTGCAACGTCTCCTGCAGAGCTCGGCTGTACGTCGTCGCGAAGGTCTCGAGCATGACCGCCTTCACGTTCTCGTACGCCGCGTCCCAGTGGTCCGACGGTCGCTCGGACCTCCGGACCCCAGCGCCACCACGCCGTCAGCGACGTCGCGAGCACCCGGTCGTCGGTCTCGGCCAGCGTGGTGAAGCGGTCCTTCAGGAACCCGGTGAACTCCGAGCCGGTCGACTTGAGCACCGTCAGGTCGGTCAGCCCGGACAGCACGTGCAGCAGACGGTCGGAGCCCCGGCCCTCGACGGTGACCGCACAGGTGCGGGTCTCGGTGCCGCGGCGTACGAACGAGTGGTCGTGGCCGTCCGGCCCGACGGCGACGCGATCCCACGCGTACTCCTCGACGCGCACCTGAGCGCTCGTCGCGTAGGGACTCGCCTCCAGGAAGCGGTCGGCGACCGCGACGGCGTACTCCTCGGCGGCCTGGCCGCCGTGTTCCTGGGCGAAGGCGTAGACGGTGTTCTTCTGGGTGTCGGTGGGCAGCACGTGCGCCTGGTCGCCGGTCTCGTGGGCGTCGCCGAAGTCGCCGCGCAGGGCCGTGGAGACGTTGCGGTCGCGGATCTCGTGCCGTGGGGTGTCACGGACGATCCGCACCACCCGGGTCTCGGCCTTCCCGTAGCGGTTGTCGCCCAGGACGATCGCCATGTCTGTCTCCTCTGTCGTCGCGCGCGGTCAGGTCCGGCTCGGCCGGGCCAGGGCGGTCAGCTCGTCGATGGTCAGGCCTGAGGCTCGATGCGTGTCGTCCTCGCGCAGCGCACCGCACTCCAGGCCGCGCACCAGGAAGTCCGCAAGCGCACGGGCCGTCGCCGGCTCGTCGAGGATGCCGCCTTCGGCGCGTGTCGTGTAGCGGTGGAGCCGCTCGGCGGCGCTCGCGAAACCGTCGCGGTAGAAGGCGTACGTCGCGGCGTACCGCGTGGGCAGCTGCGCGGGATGCAGGTCCCAGCCCTGGTAGTACCCCCGCTCCAGCGAGCGGCGTACCAAGCGGAGATGGAGTGCCCAGCCGCGGCGTACCTGGTCGGGGTCTCCGACCGGGAGGATGTTGGTCGACCCGTCGGAGAGGCGGACCCCGGTGCCGGCCGCGGCGGCCTGCATGACGGCCTTCGCGTGATCGGCGACCGGGTGCTCCATCGACTGGTACGCCGCGGCGATGCCGCAGAAGGCGGAGTAGTCGTAGGTGCCGTAGTGCAGGCCCACGACCCGGCCCGGAGCGGCGTGGACCATCCGCGCGACCAGGGCGGTGCCGTCCGGCCCGAGGATCGATTGAGGAGTCTCGACCTGGATCTCGAAGGGAAGCGTGCCTGCCGTCAGGCCGTGCGCCGTCTCCAGGCGTTCGCAGGTGAGGACCATGGCCTCGACCTGGGCCACCGAGGTCACCTTGGGCAAGGTCACCACGAACCCGCCGAGCTCGCCTCCGGCCGCGAGCAGCTGGTCGACGAACGCGACGAGGGTCGTGAGGCCGCGTCGCCGCGTGGGCCCCTCGAAGCTCTTGAACCGGATGCCGTACGACGGAGGCGCGGTCCCGGCCGCCTGCGCCTCGGCCAGGGCGCGGGCTGCCCTCGCGACGTCCGCGTCCTCCTCGTCGTCGCCCCGGGTGCCGTATCCGTCCTCGAAGTCGATCCGCAGGTCCTCGATCGGCTCGCGGGCGAGCTTGTCGCCGACCAGCGGGAGAAGGTCGTCGGCGGCGTCACCGAGGCACGCCCGCAGGATGTCGTCGTGGTCGGCCATGGCCTGCCGCGCCCGCTCGCCCCAGGTGCCGGTGAGGTCGGCGGCGTAGCGGTCGGCCGGCACGTAGACCGTGTGCACGGGCTGACGCCCGGGCCGTTCACCGGGGAACCGCGCGACCAGAGCGGCGTCGTCGGCCGCGAGGCGTGAGTCGAGCTCGTGCGCGAGTTCGACGGCCAGGTCCTCCACCCTCGGCATCGTAGGACCATCGCGGTCGGCGTCCCCTGCTAGACAGGTGCGGTGCCGACCACCACGGATGTCCGAGCCGACGCCGAGCGCCACCTGCGAGCGCTGGTCGGCCGCGACGACGCCGTGCTGTACGACGACCAGTGGGCCGCGATCGAGGCGCTGGTCGTCGACCGCCGACGGTCGCTGGTCGTGCAGCGCACCGGATGGGGCAAGTCGGCGGTCTACTTCGTGGCCACCCTGCTGCTGCGCGCCGAGGGCGCCGGCCCCACCGTGATCGTGTCGCCGCTGCTGGCGCTCATGCGCAACCAGATCGCCGCCGCCGAGCGGGCCGGCATCCGCGCGGTGACGATCAACTCGACCAACATCGAGCAGTGGGAGGAGATCCAGACCGCGGTCCGCGCCGGTGAGGTCGACGTCCTGCTGGTCAGCCCCGAGCGACTCAACAACCCGGGCTTCCGCGACGAGGTCCTGCCGAGGCTGGCCGCGACGTGCGGCCTCCTGGTGGTCGACGAGGCCCACTGCATCTCCGACTGGGGCCACGACTTCCGCCCGGACTACCGCCGCATCCGCACCCTGCTGGCCGAGCTTCCGACGGGCATCCCGGTGCTCGCGACGACCGCGACGGCGAATGCTCGGGTCAGCGCCGACGTGGCCGAGCAGCTCGGTGGCGAGGCGCTCGTGCTGCGCGGGTCGCTCGACCGCGAGTCCCTGCGGCTCGGCGTCCTCCGGCTCCCGACGCCCGAGCAGCGCCTGGCCTGGCTCGCCGACCATCTCGCCGAGCAGCCGGGCTCCGGCATCGTCTACTGCCTGACCGTGGCGGCGACGCAACAGGTCGCCGGCTACCTCCGCGCACGCGGTCACGACGTCGCGGCGTACTCCGGGCAGACCGACCCGACCGAGCGGCTGGCGCTCGAGGAGGCTCTCGCCTCCGGACGCATCAAGGCCCTGGTCGCCACCAGTGCGCTCGGGATGGGCTTCGACGCCACCCTCGGCTTCGTGGTGAACCTCGGGGCGCCGCAGTCGCCGGTCGCCTACTACCAGCAGGTCGGCCGCGCCGGCCGCGGCACCGACACCGCCTCGGTCGTGCTCCTGCCGCAGCACGAGGACCAGGACATCTGGCGCTACTTCGCCTCACTCGCCTTCCCGCGCGAGGACCAGGTGCGCCACACCTTGCGAGTGCTGGGCGAGGAGGGCGTCGCGAGTGTCGGCACGCTCGAGACGCTGGTCGACCTCGGCCGCAGCCGGCTGGAGCAGATGCTCAAGGTCCTCGACGTCGACGGCGCCGTACGCCGGGTCAAGGGTGGCTGGGAGTCCACCGGGCAGGAATGGGCGTACGACGGCGACCGCTACGAGCGGGTGAGCGAGGCGCGCAAGGTCGAGCAGCGCGCGATGCTCGACTACCTCGACACCGACCAGTGCCGGATGTGGTTCCTGCGTGACCAGCTCGACGACCCCGACGTGGAGGGGCCGTCCCGCTGCGGTCGTTGCGACACCTGCGGCGGGCTCGAGCTGTCGGCGACTGTCTCCGACGGAGCGGTCGACGAGGCGCGCACCCGGCTCGCCCGGCCGGGAGTCCCGGTGGACCCGCGCGCGATGTGGCCGACCGCCTTGAAGAACCTCGGCCTCGACCTGAGCGGCAAGATCAAGGAGGGCGCCACCCAGGGTCGCGCCGTCGCCCGGCTGACCGACCTCGGCCACGGGCAGGCACTGCGCGAGCTGTTCGGAGAGCCGGCCACCGACCAACGCGTGCCCGAGGGGTTGGTGCAGGCGGTGATCGAGGTGCTCCACGACTGGAAGCCGCACGTCGACGGCATCGTCGTCGTCGAGTCCCAGACGCGCCCGACGCTGACCGCCGACCTCGCCGAGGGACTCTCACGGTTCCTGAAGAAGCCGGTCGTCGGCCACTGGGCCATCGCGGACCCGTCGGTCGAGCCGGGTCGAGGTGCGATGAACTCCGCCCATCGCGTGGCCGCCGTGACGAGGCGCTACCGCCTCGACGGCGAGGTGCCGACCGGGCCGGTGCTCCTCGTCGACGACCAGGTCGTGACCGGGTGGACGGTGACGATCGCCGCGACCGCGCTGCGTGAGGCCGGCGCCACCGAGGTCCTGCCGCTGGTCCTCGCGACCCGCAGCTAGGGACCGTCCCGCCGCGTCCGACGCCTCCACCTGCCTAGGGTGGCGGCATGCACAGTGAGCTCTTCGACCAGTCCAACCGCGAGCTGGCAGGCCAGCAGCGGTTCGCACTCCAGAACAGCCAGATGCTCCGGGTGTCGCTCGGTCCCGACGTCCTGGCCACCAAGGGCGCCATGGTCGCGTTCCAGGGCAGCGTCGAGTTCCTCCACGAGAAGGCCGGCGGCATGGGCAAGCTGCTGAAGAAGATGGTCACCTCCGAGGACAACCCGCTGATGCGGGTCACGGGGCAGGGGGAGGTGTTCTTCGCGAGCCGTGCCGGCTTCGTGAACATCGTCGAGCTGACCGGCGACGCGATCAGCGTGAACGGGCGCAACCTGCTGGCGTTCGACGCCGCCCTCGAGTGGGACATCCAGCGCACCAAGGGCGCCGGCGTCGTCGCCGGCGGGCTGTTCAACACGACCGTGACCGGTCAGGGCATGGTCGCCCTGCACACGATGGGCAAGCCCGTGGTCCTCGACTGCACCGAGCAGCCGACGTACGTCGACACCCAGGCCTGCGTCGCGTGGTCGGCGAACCTGCAGCCGAAGATGGTCTCGAGCATGAAGTTCAAGTCGATGCTGCGCGGCGGGTCGGGAGAGGCCTTCCAGTACGCCTTCCACGGCCCGGGCTTCGTCGTCGTCCAGGCCGACGAGTGGGAGCAGGCGGCCTCCGGGTCGTCCGGAGGTGGCGGACTGATCGGCGACCTCCTCAGCTGAGCCCCGAGTCCTTCTCGTCCCGGAGCCCAGCCGAAAGCGTCAGGCGGCCGGCGAGACGGGCTGTCCCTGGAGACGTCGGTAGGTGTAGGCGTAGCCCACCAGCACCACTGGGTAGGCCACGAGCAGACCGACCCCGCACAAGCACGCGCCGGCGATCGTGACGACGAGCGCCAGCAGGTAGAACAGGATCGTGCTGCCGAGGTTGTCGACGACCAACCGGATGCTGGCCTTGATCGCGTCGACCGCGCCCATCTGCTTGTCGACGATGAACAGCAGCGTGAACTGCGTGAGGAAGCCGACCACCAGGCCGGGGACGTAGCACAGCAACGTGCCGATGCCCGTGGCCACGGCGATCAGGATCGCGGCGATCGCCACCTGGCCCTTGTCCCAGCCCTGGAACAGCTCTCCGATGCTGAACGAGTGGCCGTCCGTCACCCGCAGGGCACCGCGGTAGAGGCCAGCGGCCAGGAACTGGAAGACGAGGAGGATGATCGCCGAGCCCAGCGCGTTGACCACCAGGCGGGTCATGAAGCCGGGCCCGCACTGGGCCTGGATCTCGTTGCCCAGCACCGTGCGCGTGCAGTCGTGGGTGTCGAGCGCGGTCGCGAACAGCGTGAACTGGACGATCGCCACGACGACGACCAGGCCGATGAACGCGACGATCATCGGCACCAGCAGCGTCGCCGGGCTCGCCCGGAACTTGTTCCAGCCGTAGCCGATCGCGTCCGTGGGGCTGTACGCGTTCGGAGGCGGCTGGCCGTAGGGGTTGTCACCGGGAGGTGGTGGCGGCGGGGGTGCGCCGTAGCCACCGTCGCCACCACTGTCCGCGACGCCGTACGGGCTGTCGCTCGGCGGCGGGGGAGGCGGCGCCGGGGCGTCGCCGCTGGGCGGCGGTGGTGGGGTGTCGCCCGAGCCGGCGGCTGAGTCGTCGGACCGTGGCGGCTCGTTCGGATCGCTCATGGCGCGCAATCTAGGGGTGAGCGCCATCGCCTGTCACTGGTCGGAGAGGCAGAAGCAACGAAAGAACCCCGGTCCGCGAGTGCGGAACCGGGGTCCTGTTCGATCAGCTGGTGATCCTCAGTCGAGGAGCGAGGTCACTCCTCGCCGCGGATGAAGGCCTCGACGCGTGCGCGGCCCTCGTCGTCGGGGAGCTGCACGGGCGGGCTCTTCATCAGGTACGACGACGCCGAGATGATCGGGCCACCCTGGCCGCGGTCCATGGCGATCTTCGCGGCGCGGATCGCGTCGATGATGATGCCGGCCGAGTTGGGGGAGTCCCAGACCTCGAGCTTGTACTCCATGTTCAGCGGGACGTCACCGAAGGCACGACCCTCGAGGCGGACGTAGGCCCACTTGCGGTCGTCGAGCCACGCCACGTAGTCGGACGGACCGATGTGGACGTTGCGGTCGGCGATCTTGCCGCCCAGCGAACCGTGCAGGTTGGAGGTCACCGACTGGGTCTTGGAGACCTTCTTGGACTGCAGGCGGTCACGCTCGAGCATGTTCTTGAAGTCCATGTTGCCGCCGACGTTGAGCTGGTAGGTGCGGTCCAGCGCGACTCCGCGGTCCTCGAACAGCTTGGCGATGACCCGGTGCGTGATGGTCGCGCCGACCTGCGACTTGATGTCGTCGCCGACGATCGGGACGCCGGCGTCCTCGAACTTCTTGGCCCACTCGGGGTCGGAGGCGATGAACACCGGGAGCGCGTTGACGAAGGCCACGCCGGCGTCGATGGCGCACTGGGCGTAGAACTTGTCGGCCTGCTCGGAACCCACGGGCAGGTAGGAGACGAGCACGTCGGCCTTGGAGTCCTTGAGGGCCGCGACGATGTCGACCGGCTCCGAGTCGGACTCCTCGATCGTCTCGAGGTAGTACTTGCCGAGACCGTCGAGGGTGTGGCCGCGCTGCACGGTCACGCCGAGCGGCGGCACGTCGCAGATGCGGATCGTGTTGTTCTCCGACGCCTGCGTCGCCTCGGAGAGGTCGAACCCGACCTTCTTGGCGTCGACGTCGAACGCGGCGACGAACTCCACGTCGTTGACGTGGTAGTCACCGAACATGACGTGCATCAGACCGGGCACATTGCCCGCCGGGTCGGCGTCCTTGTAGTACTCGACGCCCTGGATCAGGGACGTCGCGCAGTTGCCGACGCCCACGATTGCTACTCGTACCGAACCCATAAGGTCCTGTTCCTTCCTAGCGGGTGTTTCCGGTGGTCGCGTCGACCACGGGGGCCGCGCTGCTGGTGGTGTCACTGACGTCGCCGGACGAGGTGTCCGTCTGGGACGTCGGGTCGTTCGGGAGAGCCGGCTGCGGGCCGGCGTTCCGCTCGGCGTTGATGAGGTCGGTCAGCCAG
The DNA here is from genome assembly GCA_963759515.1 of uncultured Actinomycetota bacterium. GTDB lineage: Bacteria > Actinomycetota > Actinomycetes > Propionibacteriales > Nocardioidaceae > Nocardioides. Next base: position 671,735 of record CAVWZR010000022.1, read on the forward strand.
GTGACCTCGCGCTCGACGGACTCGATGGAATGGCGGCGGAGCTCCGACAGGTAGCGGTCATCGCCGCCACGACTGGAGTGCTGCGCGCGGTCGAGCCTCTCCTGCAGCCGCGACAGACGTCCTTCGAGGATGCGCAGTCGCACATCGGCGTCGGTGCGGGAGAAGAACGCGAACCGGGTGGCGAACGTGTCGTCCTCCCAGGCGGCGGGGCCCGTGTCGGTGATCTGCTCGCCGAAGTACTCACGACCGAGGGGAGAGATCTCGTAGGTGATCCGCTGCCGGCGCGAGATCCCCGGCGAGGTCGCCTCGACCTCGGTGATCAGGCCGGCGCGGAGCAGGCGCTTGAGGGCGGGGTACAGCGAGCCGTAGGACAGCAGCCGCCCCCAACCGAGCAGGAGGTTGAGCCGCTTGCGGAGCTCGTAGCCGTGCAGGGGAGACTCGTGCAGGAGTCCCAGCACAGCCAGCTCGAGCGATGCCGCTTTGCCCTTCACGGTGCCTCCCTTCGTGGTTTCGACTGCCGGATGCAGAACCGCTACGCTGCCAAGATCTCGTCGACCGATGCGTCGCGGCGTTCTATCGAAACAACGTATCAGACCGATATATCGAGGTCCAAACGAGCGTCGTTTCGCACCGGTTCGACCGCGCCCCGTACCCTCGTCCCGACGGTGTGGGCCGTGTCGTCGGTCCCCGCGACCTGGGCCCCGGGCCGTCGCGTGCCAGTACCCCCGATGCACAGTGGAGTGACCGACCCGTGACCGCGAAGCGCAGGGCCGAAGGCCCCGCCGTCAAGCGCAAGCCGAAGCCGCCCGGTACCGCGAAGAGGCGTCTCCTCAAGATCTTGAAGTGGGGCCTGATCGCGACGCTCACCGGCTCACTGGTGCTGATCGGGGTCTTCATCTACCTCTACAAGACGACCTCGATCCCCAACCCGAACAAGGACTTCCAGACCCAGTCGTCGTTCGTCTACTACGCCGACGGGAAGACCCAGGTCGGGCAGTACGCCACGCAGAACCGTCAGAGCATCCCCTACAGCGAGATGCAGCCGAACCTGCGCAACGCCGTCGTCGCCGCGGAGGACCGGTCGTTCTGGACCAACCACGGCATCGACCCCAAGGGGATCATCCGCGCGGCCTTCAACGACGCCCGCGGCGGTGCCACGCAGGGCGCCTCCACGATCACCCAGCAGTACGTCAAGATCCTCTACCTGACCCAGGAGCGCTCCCTCAGCCGGAAGATCCACGAGGCGATCTTGTCGCTGAAGCTGCAGAACCAGCTGAGCAAGCAGGAGATCCTGCAGGGCTACCTCAACACCATCTACTTCGGCCGCGGCGCGTACGGCGTGCAGGCGGCGGCGCAGGCCTACTTCGGCAAGGACGCGAAGGCTCTCACCTTGCGCGAGTGCGCGGTGATCGCGAGCGTGCTGAACAACCCGTCCGCGTTCGACCCGGCCAACGGCAAGGACCAGAAGCACGCGCTGCTGGCCCGCTACCGCTACGTCCTCGAGGGCATGGCGTCGATGAACTCGATCTCGGAGGAGAAGGCCCAGAAGGCCGAGCGTCACCTGCCGTCGTTCCCGGTGTTCGAGCAGTCGAGCAAGTACGGCGGCATGAAGGGCCACATCCTCACCCTCGTGCGTCAAGAGCTCCACCAGCTCGGCTTCACCGACGACCAGGTCGACGGCGGCGGGCTGCGCGTGACCACGACGCTCACGCCCAAGGCGATGGCCGCGGCCCGCCAGGGCGTGATGGAGGTACGGCCGAAGATCAACCCCGCGTTCCTCCACGTCGGCGTCGCCACGGTGCAGCCCGGGACCGGCGCGTTGCTCGGCTTCTTCGCCGGCCAGGACTACCTGCAGTCCCAGATCAACTGGGCCGAGGCGGGCGGCATGGTGGGGTCGACGTTCAAGCCGGCCTCGCTCGCGGCGGCGATCGCCGACGGGTACTCGCTGAAGAGCACGTGGGACGGGAACTCGCCGTACGTCTTCCCCGACGGGCTCGAGGTGCACAACGAGGGCGACAGCCTGGGCACCAACTACGGCTCCGCCATCTCGTCGGTGACGGCCATGGAGCAGTCGGTGAACACGGCGTTCGTCGACATGTCGGCCAGCATGAAGAACGGGCCGCAGAAGATCCTCACCCAGGCCAACAAGATGGGCATCCCGCCGGTCGACCAGGACGAGCAGTACCCCGGCATCCCGGACACCTCGCGGGACCTCGACGCCGATGCGTTGATCACGCTGGGCAAGGCCCGCGTCAGCGCCATCAACATGGCCAACACCTACGCGACCATCGCCAACGGCGGCCAGCGCGCTGACGTCCACGTCATCTCGAAGGTCGTGGACAGCAAGGGTGACGTCAAGTACGAGTACAAGCCGCACACGACGCAGGCGATCAAGCCCGACATCGACCGGGACGTCAGCTACGCGCTCCAGCAGGTCGTGCTCCACGGCACCGGCGCGAACGCCCAGGCCATCGAGCGCCCGGCAGCCGGGAAGACGGGCACCGCCACCAACGACAACGGTGACGTCTCGTCCTCGTGGTTCGTGGGCTACACACCTCAGCTGGCGACGGCCGTGATGTACGTGCGCGGAGACGGCGACAACGCCCTCAACGACTGGCTGCCGCCGTACAACGGAGCCTCGGGGTACTTCGGCGCCGGCTACCCGACCGCGACCTGGGCGGCGGTGATGAGGCGTGACCTCGTCGGCTTGCCCGAGCAGTCGTTCCCACCGGCGGCCAACGTGACCGGTGACCCGCCGGAGAGCGGCCACTCGCCGTACACGCCGCCGCCCCCGCCGCCCAGCTCGCGGCACACGACGTCGTCGGCGCCGACCTCGAGCGCGCCGACCAGCAAGCCGACCACGTCGTCTCCGCCGACGAGCTCGGCGACCACGAGCTCGCCGCCGACCTGCATCCCGAACGTCACCTGCCCGTCCAGCCCGTCGACCAGCTCGGCAGCGCCGGGGCGGGGGCCTGGCGGGGGGCATGGTGCCGGAACGGCGTACGGACCGCGTCCATCGGTGATGGCCTCCCGAGAGCCGTGGTGGTGACGGACGAGGGAGACGACCGCGCAACCGCGGTCCGACCCACAGCCGACGACCCGCTCCTCGCGGCACTCAGCCCTGGGATCGGTGGGCCCGTCGGTGAGCGCGCCGGCCATCACCCGTGGTGGACACCGGTCCGCGTCATCCTCGCGCTGACGGCGATCTGCTTCGCACTCGCCATGGTGCAGAAGGCCCCGTGCTACCAGGCGAAGTGGACCAACTCGCAGAGCCGTTACTCGGAGATGTGCTACTCCGACCTGCCCTACCTCTACGTCGGGCGCGGCTTCGCCGAGCTGGAGTGGCCGTACTCCGACGCGCTCGACGTCCGCGACCGGTACGAGGTCATGGAGTACCCGGTCGGGATCTCCTACTACGCCTTCGGCGCTGCGGAGGTCACGCACTGGCTGTCCGGGTCCCCCGACCTCCGTCCGCGCGGCGCGTTGTCGCAGGGCCAGCTGTACGGCGACGCGCACGTGCTGCGCGAGAGCCTGACGTTCACGACCGTGAACGCGGTCGGTTTCGGCGTGTGCGCGTTGATCGCCGCGTGGTTCCTCACCGGCGTCCACCGACGACGACCGTGGGACGCCGCGCTGTTCGCGGTCTCGCCGGTGTTCGTGCTCGAAGGCCTGATCAACTGGGACCTCCTGGCGGTCGCCTGCGTGGCCGGCGCCTTGTGGGCACACTCGCGCGACCGCCCGGTATGGACCGGCATCGCCATCGGGCTCGGCACGGCGCTCAAGCTCTACCCGCTCTTCCTGCTCGGCGCGCTCCTGATCATCTGGGGGCGCGAGCGACGATGGCGCGACCTGTTGGTCGCGACCGGTGCCGGCCTGGCCACCTGGATGGTCCTCAACGCCCCGGCGTACGGGTCGGGTGCCGACGAGTGGAAGGTCTTCTGGACCTTCAACACCCATCGCGGAGCCGACCTGGGCTCGCTGTGGCTGGTCGCCCAGCAGATGGCCGACTTCACCGCGACGGCTCACACCATCAACGTCGTCTCGTGGTTGTTCTTCGGCGCGTGGTGTGTCGGCGTCGCCGCGCTCGGCCTCCTCGCGCCCCGGACGCCGCGCCTGGCGCAGCTCGGCTTCCTGATCGTGCTGGGCTTCCTGCTCGTCAACAAGGTCTACTCACCGCAGTACGCCCTGTGGCTGCTCCCGCTCGCTGTGATGGCTCGGCCCCGCGTGCGCGACCAGCTGGTCTGGCAGGTCGGCGAGGTCTACTACTTCGCCTCGGTCTGGTGGTACCTCGGCACCTATCTCGACCCGAGCGGCGGAGGTGAACCCGGTTTCTACTGGCTGGCCGTGGGGATCCGGGTCGCCGCCCAGCTCTATCTCGGCGTGCTGGTGGTGCGCGACGTCCTGATGCCGGAGCACGACATCGTGCGCACCGGTCGGTTCGTGCCCGGCCGGCACACGCTGCTGCCACCCACCGAACCGGGGCGTCTCACCCTCGGCCGCGCCGGGAGCGGCTGAGGCCGGGCGGGGCGCGCGGTGTTCACGGCGTACTCGCCCTCACACCTGGTCGTCCTCGCGATCTTCGCGGCCGGGACTCTCGCGCTGCTGGTGGCCGGACCGCGGCTGCGCGCGTCCGAGGCCTCGCGCCCGACGGCCGTCGCGCTGGCGTGGGCCAACCTGGTCTTCGGTGTCTCGTCGACTCTCACCGAGCTGTTCCCGTTCTCCGCGAAGCACTCGCTGCCGTTGCAGATCTGCGACCTGGCCTGGGTCTTCGTGGCGTGGGCCTTGGTGAGCACGCGTCCGCTGCCGTTGGCGTTGACGTACTACTGGGGCCTCACCCTGTCGGTCCAGGCGCTGGTGCAGCCGACGCTCACCGAACCGTTCCCCGACCTCGAGTTCTTCGTCTTCTGGGGCAAGCACGTGCTGATCGTCTGGGGCGCGGTCTATCTCTGCCTGTCGCTGCGGCACGGCCCCGACTGGTCGGCGTACCGCACGGCAGTGGCGTGGACGTTCGGCTGGTTGGTCGCGGTGATGAGCCTGAACGCCCTGCTCGGCTCCAACTACGGCTACGTGAACGGCAAACCGTCGGAGGCGACGGTGCTGGACGTGCTCGGGCCCTGGCCGTTGTACGTCGTGGCCGAGATGGCGATCGTCGCCGGTGGTTGGGCGCTGATCACGCTGCCGTGGGTGCGGCGTCCGGTCAGGAGATGACGACCTCGTCGACGTCCGTGGCTGTGTAGCGGACCCGGACCTCGATCTCCTCACCGATCGTGGGCACGCGGGGACCGTGGGGGAGGAACAGCATCGAGGCCTGCATGTGCGGTGGCTCGGCGAAGAGCCGCTGCTTGCCGTCGACGGTGAACGGCGATCGCACGAAGCCGACGGCGTCGAGGCCTCCGCGGGCCAATGTCGCCGCCCGGGCACGGATCGAGTGGTCGCCCGTCGGGGCCTCGAGCCCGATGCCGTGGGAGGTGCCGCCGGACACGACCAGGATGTGACCGGACTTCGGAGCGGTCCGGCCGCGATAGCCGAACACGTCTCCGCGCTCGACCTCGTGGACGTCGAGCACCGTGGAGGTGACGCGCAGGGCACCGCGGTCGCCGAGCCACAGCTCGGTGCCGATGCGCGGCCGGACGGTGAAGTCGGCGTACGACGTGCGCAGCGACGCAAGCTCCTTCGGCGTCAGGTGGCTGACCCAGAGGCGGCGGGTCTGCAGCTCCGAGGCGACGAGGTCGTTGATGTGACCGACGACCTCGGTCAGGTGGGCACCGGCGGCGAGCGGCAGGTGCAGCGCCACGCCCTCGACCACGGCCGGTCTGCGTTCGAGGAGACGAGCGGCCGAGCGGAGCTCCTCGGCCGTCATCCCGTGTCGCCGCATCGTGGTGAGGCGCTCCAGCACGACTCGCGCCTCGGGGTCCTGCTCGAGCAGCGCGAGCAGGTCGGCGAGCCGGCTGACGGTGTGGATCACGCGTCGGCGCGGGAGGTTCTCGGGCAGCGGCGACTCGTCGGGACGCCAGGGCGTCAGCACCACGAGGTCGCCCTCGAAACGCTGCGCGACCTCGGGCAGCTCCTGGTAGGTGCCGACCGCCAGGACGTCGACCCCGAGCCAGTCGGCCTTGCGGGCGAGGCGGCCGAGGCCCAGGCCATAGCCGTTGCCCTTCGCGACCGGCACCAGGCCGGGCGTCTCGTCGGCGATCGCCCGCAGGTGCTGCCGCCAGCGCTCGCCGTCGACGGTGAGACGAAGGGTCATCCGCGCCGTCCGGGGAGGAGTGACCGACTGTTCCTTGTCCTGAGGAGGCGAGGGACGAGCCGTCTCGAAGGGAGGTAGAGCTGGAAGCCGCGGTAGAGCGCGCGGTTGAGCGGGAGATCCCATTCACCGACGGTCTCGACGGCCTCACCGCCGGTGCCGGCCTTGAACTGGATCAGCCCCACGTGCGGGTCGTCGGGGTCGAGGGTGTCGGTGATCCCGCGCAGGTCGTAGACCTCGGCGCCCTCGGCGACGGCCGCCCGGATCATCGCCCACTGGATCGCGTTGGACCCCCGGACGTCGCGCTTGTCGGTGGACGAGGCGCCGTAGGAGTACCACGCATGGTGACCGACGCGGACGCCGATCGTGGCGGCCACGAGGTCGCCCTCGTGGTGGGCGAGCCAGAGGGTGATGCGCCCCGGGTCGTCCGCGCCCAGCGCGTCGTACATGGTCTGGAAGTAGGCGAGTGGCCGGGGCGTGAAGTGGTCGCGCTGCGCGGTGTGGACGTAGAGGTCGTGGAAGGCCTTGAGGTCCTCGGCGGTGCCGGTCGCGACGGCGACGCCGGCCTTGTCGGCTTTGCGGATGTTGCGGCGCCACAGCTGGTTCATCCCGGCCAGGACGTCGTCCTCCGTACGTCGACTGCCCTCGTCGTCGACGAGCGGGATGACGAACGTGTACTGCGGCTGGCCCGCGGCGAAGCCGCCCTCGGCGACCTGGCGTCGCCAGCCCAGCGCCTCGAGCTGCTGGACGACGCGGGCACCCATCGCCGACCGGACGAGCGGCGCGATCTCGCCGAGACTTCGGACCCCGTCGTCGGCGATGCCGGCCTTGACCTGCTCGGCGCTCCAGCGACGGGTCACGACCGGTGGCCCCATCCGCACCCCGAACGCTCCCTGGGCGCGCAGGTGCGCGGTCATCGGGGAGAGCCAGTCGCCGAGGTCCTCGGCGTTCCAGTCGAGGACGGGCCCCTCGGGGAGGTAGGCGAGGTAGCGCGGGAGCCTCGGCAGCTTGCGGTAGAGCGCGAGTCCGACCCCGACCAGCCGGTCACCGGCGTACCAACCCAGCGACTCGCCCCGCCACTCCGACTTCACCGTGGCCCACGCGGGGGTCTGCAGGAAGCTCGCCCACGGCTGCTCGCGGATGAAGGCGCGGTGCTCGTCGGCCGAGATCGCGCGCACGGTGGGAACCACGGCGTCGAGGCTACCGGGGTGTATCAGCGGCACCGGTCGGTGCTCCTAGGGGTCGTACGGCTGCTCGACCCAACACCACGCGCGAACCCGGCAACCGGCCGGAGCACACACAGCAAGGACAGCACGACGGTGGACCTCGCACCGATGACTCAGCCCGCTCACGGCGGCGCCAGTGACTGGCGTTGTCGCCGGCGGTCGACTCAGGCATGCTCCTGCGAGGGCCTCGATTCCGATGTGGCGTCCCCAGGAGGCATCCGATGAGCGACCAGCACCGCCAGGACGACCTCCTGTTCGCCGACGTACGCCGCGCTGCCGACGTCCTCGACCCGGTGCCCGAGGGCATGGTCGAGCGGATGGTGGCGGTGACCCGCGACATCGCTCTTGCCGACCCCGACCTCGAGCTGCAGCTGATGCTCGTGGTCGAGCGCTTCGCCGAGCTGGTCGGCACCCGTGGTGGTGCGCGGTCCTACACCTTGCGCTTCGGTGGCGACGGCATCGACCTGCTCGTGCGCGTCGGCGTCTCCGACGAGGAGGGCCGGGCCCGGCTCGACGGCTGGCTCGTGCCCGCGGAGAGCGCACCGGTCCAGATCCGTGAGGTCGGGGGCGAGGGCCGCACGTTCGAGAGCGTGGCCGAGTCCACCGGACGGTTCGAGTTCCCGGACCTGCCCACGGGCTTCTACCGTGTGTCGCTGAAGCTCGCCGACGAGCAGACGTTCGGCACTCCTGCCTTCGAGATCTGATCCGCCCCCACCTGCACCGGAGGAACACCCATGCCCGAGCCCCGCAACGTCCGGCTGGCGCGCGAGCCGCAGATGCCTCATCGCGACGCCCTCGAGGCAGCCGACGCACGGATCCTCGATCCGAGTCGAGCGCCCGTCGTCGGCGACGAGCGGGCGCGGCCGACGGCGTACGTCGCCAACCGGCTGATGGTGGCCAAGGGGGAGCGGCTGCAGGAGCAGGTGCAGCTGCTCCGTTCGGCGGCCGAGACGCTGAGCTGGACGGTGCGCCTCAACCCCGAGCCGGCCAAGGCCCGCAACCTCCCCCTCGGCGTACGCACCGTTCACATCGGCGGGGCGCAGGCGAGCGTCCTCGAGCCCCCGGACGCCTGGGCGCTGCTCCAGACGGCGCGCCATCTCCACGGGCGCGATTCCCTTCGAGGGGTCGACCTGGACCACGTCGTGTCGACGCGACCGGTGGGGCCCAACCCGTGGGACATCCCGCACTCCCCGGACCCGTCGGCCTGGATCCAGCCCGACCACTGGGACATCCCGCACCCGTGGGACATCCCCCACCCGTGGGACATCCCGCATCCCGACTCGTCGTCCGAGGCGTCGGCCGGTCTGCTGAGCTACGGCAACCTCGGCACCGGAGGACGGCAACCGATCGCGTACGCCGGCCCGCGGCCGGCCCGGTTCCCCAACTCCGCGGTCAAGGGCCGGCGACCGGTCGTAGCGATCCTGGACACCGGGTGCTACCCGCACTACTGGTTCGACGGCGGAGTCGTGAAGACCGACGTGAAGCTGCGTGGTCACGCCATCGGCTACACCGACCCCGCGACGAACCCCGAGATCCACGGAGACATCGGTGGGCCTTTCGACGGCTCCCTCGACCGCATCGCCGGACACGGGACGTTCATCGCCGGCCTGGTTCACCAGGGCTGCCCCGATGCGCAGATCCTGTCCTGGCGGGGTATCCCCGCCGACGAGCCGCTGGTGGAGTCCGAGTGGCTGACCACCCTGGCCCAGGTCGTCGAGCTGGTCCGGCTCGACCGCGAGGGCGCGCGGGGCGGCCACCCGATCGACGTCCTCAGCCTGTCCATGGGCTACTACCACGAGAACGCCGCGGACGACCTGCTCGACCCGATCCTCTGGAGCATCCTCGACGAGCTCGGCAGGCTCGGTGTGATCGTGGTCTGCTCCGCGGGCAACGACGCCACCGACCGGCCCAGCTACCCGGCCGCCTTCGCGCCGTGGAAGAACGGCAAGGGCCCGATCCACCGGCAACGCGATCGTGTCCCGGTCGTCTCGGTGGGCGCCCAGAACCCGAACACCAGCGACGCCCTGTTCAGCAACGCCGGCCCGTGGGTCCGCAGCTACGCACCCGGGGCCTCCCTCATGAGCACGATGCCTCCCTTCCGTGGTGGGCTCCAGCCGACGGCGAAGACCTGGGTCGACGGACGCCTGCGCGAGTCCGTCGATCCCGACGACTTCAGCTCCGGCCGGCGTCCCGACGGCGGGCCGCGCGGAGGGTTCGGCCTCTGGAGCGGGACGTCGTTCTCCGCGCCGCTGATGGCCGGCGCTCTGGCGGCTGCCATGTCCAAGGAGCTGGTCAACCGAGCCGGTCCGGCCCGGGGTGCGGCAGCCGCCGTACGCCGTGGTTGGCGGGCGGTCGAGCGCCTCACCGACATGCAGCGGCCAGAATAGGCGGGTGCGGAGCGCCCACGAGCTCCACCAGGCGGGCCTCGAGGCCCTCGTCGGCCGGCGACTGGCTGTCGCCCGCCGACTGCTCGAGCGCGCCCGGGCCGTGGCGATCGAGCCGGATCTGACCGCGCGGATCGAGGCGAGCCTGGCGTACCTCACGCTCGAGGGCGGTGACCTCATGCGCGCCCTCCAGCTCTGCGACGAGGCGCTGGCGCTGCCCGGGGTCACCTTCGAGACGTCCGGTGTCCTGCACAGCCAGCGGGCGCTCATCTTGATGCGCCAGGGCGAGACGACTCGTGCCTTGGACGCCTTCGGCATCGGAGTGGCGATGCTGACCGACCCGGTGGAGCGTGGCAAGGCGCTCTCCAACCGCGGTGGGGTGTACCTCGCCACCGGTGCCGGCTCGCGCGCGGCGTCCGACCTGGAGGAGGCCGTGCGGCTCTTCCGCGGATCGGGCAACGAGGTGGAGGCCGCGATGGCCGAGCACAACCTCGGGTGTGCCGACATGTTGCGCGGCGACCTGGTGTCGGCGCTGAGCCACATGGACGCCGTACGTCCGGTGCTCCTGCCGCTGAGCCCGGTGGGAGTGGCGATCACCAACCAGGACCGCGCGGAGGTGCTGATGGCGGCCGGCATGACCCGGAGCGCTCTCGGCGTCCTCGACGAGGCCGCGCGCACCTTCGGTCAGCACCGCATGCCCCATCGGCGCGGCGAGGCGGAGCTGCTCATCGCTCGGACCGCTCTGGCCGACGACCCTCGCCGGGCCCTGACCACCGCGCGCTCGGCTCGTGCCCGCTTCACCCGCGTCGGCGCACCGGCGCTCCGGCTGAAGGCCGAGGCCCTGGCGCACGGCGCCGAGGTGCGGCTCGGCTCGACGCGTCCGTCGTTGGTGTCACGTGGTGACCACCTGGACGCCGAGCTCGAGGCACTCGGTCTTCCCTGGTGGGCCATGGACATCCGCCTGGACACGGCGTTGGTGCTGTTGCGCCGAGGCGACCTCGAGTCGGCCAGCCGTCGGCTGCGACGTGTGAGGGTCTCGGCGCGCGCACCGCTCGGCGTACGACTGCGGGAGCGGGACGTGCGCGCCGCCCTCGCCGAGCGCATGGGACGGCGTGGCGACGCGCTGTCGCATCTGCGTCGAGGGCTCGCGGACCTGCACGAGTGGCAGAGCTCGTTCGGCAGCCTCGACCTGCAGACGATGGTCACCGGGCACGGACGGCGACTGGCCGTTCGCGGACTACGCGTGGCCGTGGCGTCGGGTGATCCAGAGGTTCTGTTCGAGTGGTCCGAGCGGGCGCGGACGTTGGCCAGCCGGGTGCAACCGGTGCGGGTGCCCGTCGACGAGGACGTGCAGGGTCACCTGCAGGAGCTGCGCTCACTCGCCAGCACCGAGGATCCCTCGCGCAGCGGTGCGGCCCGGCAGAGCGAGCTCCGGCAGCGGGTGCGTGAGCGTGCCTGGCAGCACCGGGGATCCGGGGAGTACGACGACCCGGTCACCCTGGCGGAGGTCCGATCACGGCTCGGTGAAGGTCGGGCGCTGGTCGCCCACGTCGTCACGAACCGCGAGGTGGCGGCGTTGGTGGTGACCGACGAGGCGGCGTCGGTCGTGCGACTCGGCCCGCGCTCTGCGTTGGACGCCCTCGTCGGTGGCCTTCTGCCGGACCTCGACATGGCGGCCGCGGAGCTCTCGGGCTTCGCCGACGCCATCCGGGCCGAGCTCCGCGGACGCCTGCAACGGATCGACGCGCTGCTCCTCGCCCCGCTGGTCGACGCCGTGGGTGATCGCGACCTGGTGCTCACGCCGTCCGGGGCGCTGGCGACGGTGCCGTGGACGATCCTGCCGAGCAACCGCGGCCGTGCCGTCACGGTCGCTCAGTCGGCGACGTCGTGGCTGCTCCGCACGGCCTCGCCGCTGCAGTCGCGCTCGGCCGGCTTCGTGGCAGGGCCACGGGTCGCCCAGGCCGAGTCCGAGATCACGGCCGCGGCTGCGGCGTGGCCCCGGGCGACCGTGCTCCACGGACACGAGGCGACGGCATCGGCCGTGAGCGCCCTGGCCGGGTCGGTGGACGTGCTCCACGTGTCGGCCCACGGGCGCCATTCCTCGGAGAACCCGCTCTTCTCCGGCTTCGAGCTCGCCGACGGGCCGTGGTTCGGCTACGACATCGACCAGCTGACCGCGGTACCCGACGTCGTCCTCCTGTCGGCGTGCGAGGTCGGGCGCTCGACCCTGCGCGGTGGCGAGGAGCTGATCGGCATGACGGCCGCGTGGCTGCACGCCGGCTCCCGCTGCGTGATCGCCTCCGCTGCGGCGATCAACGACGCCGTCGCGCACGACGTACTCGTCGGTGTGCACCGCGAGCTGTCGGCGGGCCATGCCCCCGCCGCTGCGCTCGCCCGCGCCCTGGTCGAAGTCGACCCGGACGGTCCGCCGGCGCCGCTGATCTGCTTCGGCTGAGCACTCCGCGGCCGACTTGTTGGCCCCCTCCTCCTCTTCGTGGGGTTTCCAGAGGCCACTAGGAGCGGTTTCCCCCGCTCAGGCGGGGGAAACCGCCCGGCCAAGAGTCACAGCCGGGAGCGGACCGCTTCGAAGTCGGCGAGGTGCTCGTCGGCGCCACCGGGGGTCTCGAAGACCACCGGCGCTCCCGCGTCGCGGACGACGGACGCGAGCAGGTCGGGGTCGATCTTCCCCGCGCCGACGTTGGCGTGGCGGTCGGCGCCGGAGTCGAACTCGTCGCGGCTGTCGTTGCAGTGGACGAGGTCGATGCGGCCCGTGACCGAGCGCACCTCGTCGACCACCGACTCGAGCGGGATGCCGCCGGCGTGGGCGTGGCAGGTGTCGAGGCAGAAGCCGACCCGGTCGGCGTGCTCGGCGGCCGAGATGGCGGCGAAGACACCCTTGATCCGGTCGAGGTAGCGGGCCATCGCGTTGTCGCCGCCGGCGGTGTTCTCGATGAGGAGCGGGATCTTGATATCGGTCGCCTCGACCGCCTTGCGCCAGTTGTCGAAGCCGACGGCGGGGTCGTCGTCCTTGTTCACGTGACCGCCGTGGACGATCAGGCCGCGCGCTCCGATCTCGGCGGCGGCGTCCATGTGCTGCTGGAGCAGCTTGCGCGACGGGATGCGGATGCGGTTGTTGGTGGTGGCGACGTTGACGATGTAGGGCGCGTGGACGTAGAGGCCGATGCCCGCGGCCTCGGCATCGGTGCGCAGCCCGTCAGCACCGCCGGCGTAGCGGACCTCCGGGCCCTTGTATCCCTGCGGGTCGCCGAGGAAGAACTGCACGTGAGGCGCTTGACGCGCCTTCGCCTCCGCGATCGGGTCGGTCTGCTCGACGTGGGCTCCCAGGGCGATACCGCTCATCGGACCATCGTAGGAACCGGGACCGACAGCACGCTCGTCGCGGGTCGGTGGCAGGCTGGGCGCATGGACGCCGTCGTGCTGATCGTTCTGATCCTCATGCTGGTCGCGATCGCCGCGGCCGCGCTGATGACCGTCGCCGTCGCACTCAGCAAGAACAAGACCGGCTGAGGCACGACCGACGCCTCAGTGAGCCCAGCGGCTCGCCGCCGCGACCTCCTCGGGCGTCGATCCGTCGAACAGCTCCAGCTCCGACTCGCGCACGGCCTGGATCGCCCCCATCAACGTCACGCCGAACGCGTCCCCCAGGACGGGGTCGGCCACGAGCGCGTCCGTCGCGTCGCGCAAGGACGTCGGGAGGCGCCGGATGCCGCGTGCGGTGAGGGCCTCCTCGCCGAGGGCCGCCGGGTCGACGTCGACCGGCTCCGGCAGCCCGGCGCCACGGTCGAGGCCCTCGGTGCCGGCCGCCAGCAGGCCGGCCAGCATCAGGTAGGGGTTGGCGTGGAGGTCGAAGCACTTGACCTCGAGGTTGGCGGCCCAGTCCTCACTGCCGCTCGAGCCGGTGACCATCCGCATCGCCGCCTCGCGGTTCTCCAGTCCCCAGCACGCGTAGGCGCCGGCCCAGTGCTGGGGCACGAGCCGGAGGTACGACGCCACCGAGGGCGCGCCGAGGGCCAGCAGCGCCGGGAGACGGTCGAGGATCCCGCCGGCGAACCCCGTGGCCTCGTCGGTCAGGCCGAAGCGGCCGGAACCGCCCGCCATCAGGTTGCGCTCGTCGCGCCCGAGGCTGAGGTGCACGTGACCACCGTTGCCCACACCGGCCGCATCCACCTTGGGCGAGAACGACGTGCGCAGGCCGTGCCGGACGCCGACGGCGCGGATGGTGTTGCGCACGAGCACCGACGTGTCCGCCGCGTGCACCGGAGACTCCGGTGCGACGGACAGCTCGAGCTGCCCGTCGGCGTACTCCGGGTGGAACTGCTCGACTGCCACACCCTGCTCGGCGAGCGCCGAGAGCACGTCTCGGGAGTACTCCGAGGCGTTGACGAGCCGGGTCATCCCGTACGCCGGACCGATCGCGGCCGGTCGGTACTCGTCTCCTGCCTCGGAGACGACCCACTCGATCTCGATGGCCGACAGCACGTTGATGCGGCGCGAGGCGAGGTCGCCGACCAGCCGGGCGAGGAGCAGCCGGGAGTCCAGCGGGTAGGGCTCACCGGTCTGCGCGAAGCGATCGCCGGGCGCCCACGCCCAACCAGGTTGAGCCGCCAGCACGACCAGGCGCTCGAGGTCGGGGACGATCCGCTGGTCACCGACGGGAGCCGTTCCCCCCGGGGGCGCTGCCACCCAGTCGTCGAAGCGGAAGTAGTCGAAGGCCGTCGAGAAGCCCACGCCCCACGCGGCGAGAGCGGGCAGCCGATCGACGGGCACCGACTTCACCCGTGAGATGCCGGAGTTGTCGACGAAGCTGGTCGCGACGGCGACCACGCCCCGGTCGACCAGATCGGGCACGATCGACTCCGCGTGGGTCATGCGGCGATCACGGTCGGCAAGGTCCACGAGCGTTCCCCTTCGGATCCGTGCGTGCCGAGCATCCGCGCACGCGGAAATGGACAGATCTGGACAAAGAATAGGGCCGGGATCACACTCCGGAGTGGCTACTTCTCAGCGAGAGGAAATCCCCCGATGACCGCTCCGGTCCAGCAAGGTTCGTCACTTCGCCGCTCACTCTCCGTCTGGCAGGCCGTCGGTCTCTCGGTCGCCCTGATGGCGCCGAGCATGGCGGCCAACATCAACCCGCAAGGCACGGCCGGTCTGGTCGGCCGGGCGACCCCGCTCGCGTTCTTCCTCGCGGCGGTCGCGGTGCTGCTGATCGCCTACGTCTTCGTCCGGCTCTGCCAGTACTACCGGCACGCCGGCTCGGTGTACGTCTTCACCGGCGCCACCCTCGGTCCCCACGCGGGAGCCGTGGCCGGGCTCGGCCTGATGGGCACCTACGTCTTCTACGCGCTGGTGACGTCGTCGGCCGCCGGCATCTTCGGGGCGTCGTTCCTCGACATCATCAACGTGTGGAACGACCAACCCGAGTGGTCGGGCTTCCTGGTCGGCTTCATCGCACTCGCGCTCGCGTTCATCCTCGCGATCGTGCCCGCGAAGCGGGCCGCCGAGGTGCTGCTCACCGCCGAGGGCATCACGGTGGCGTTGATCGTGGTCGTGTCGCTGGTCGTGCTCGTCCGGATGCTCGCCGGCAACGCGCCCGGTGACGCCGAGTTCTCGATGAAGGTCTTCTCCGTGCCGTCCGGGACGCCGACCTCCGACCTGTTCCTCGGCATCATCTTCGGCCTGCTCTCCTTCGCCGGCTTCGAGGCGGCGTCGACCCTGGGCGAGGAGACCAACGACCCGCAGCGCGACATCCCACGCGCGATCCTCTGGACGGCCATCTTCGGGGGCGTCTACTTCACGGTCGTGACCGCGATCGAGATGATGGCGTTCGGTCCGGACGACAAGGGCGTGGCGAACTTCATCGGCTCCGGCGCGCTCGTGGGTGACCTCGGGTCGTCGTACATCGGCTCCTGGGTGGGCGACCTGATCACTCTCGGCGCCTGCGTCTCCGCGTTCGCGTGCTGCCTCGCCTGTGTGGTCGGGGCATCACGGCTGCTGTTCGCGATCATGCGCGACCTGAAGCCCGGTCACCCGCTCGGTCGTACCGGCACGAACTCCACACCGGCCATGGCCGCAGCCGTCGTGTGCGGCACCGTGTTCGTGATCGGGTTCGTCGACGCGGTCTTCTTCGATGCCAAGGTGTTCGACACGTTCCTGTGGAGCGGCACGATCGGGACACTCATCCTGCTGGTCGCCTACCTGCTGGCCACCCTCGGCTGCATCAAGCTGATCTGGATCGACAAGAAGATGCCCCAGGTGCCCACGTGGGAGATCGTGGTCCCCATCGCGGCTGTCGTCGTGATCGGCTACACGCTGTACCGCAACGTCTTCCCCTATCCGGACTCCGGACCGGCGCAGTGGTTCCCGGTGGTGGCGTTCGGCTGGATCCTGCTGGTGGCGATCGTGGCGCTGACCGCGCCGGGCTTCGCCCAGCGACTGGCTGAGGGGCTCCGGCAGCTGGACCACGGCTCTGAGGAGGAGTCGGAGGTCGTGGGTGGCTGACGCGCTGGATCTCTCGGCCCAGCTCGGGGATCTGGTCGACCACCACTGCCACGGCATCCTCACCTCCGACCTCGACCGGGCGACGTTCGAAAGCCTGATGAACGAGGCCGTCCGGGCGAGCCCGCTCGGGACGTCGCTCTTCGACTCGACCCTCGGCTGGGCGATCCGGCGTCACTGCGCACCGCTGCTCGACCTCGACCCGCTCGTGCCGGCCGACGTCTACGTGGCGCGACGGGCGGCGCTGGGTGGGCACGAGGTGAGCCGCCGAATGATGGCCGCTGCTGGGATCGGGACCTTCCTCGTCGACACCGGGCTGGGGTCGCTGGTGCCCGACACGGTGCTCACGCCCATGGCCGGGCTTCGCCGACCTGGCCGGCGGTACGGCGCGCGAGGTGGTGCGGCTGGAGACGCTGGCCGAGGACGTGCTGGCCGGTGGCGGCAAGGACTTCACCGGCGAGGTGGAAGCCCGGCTGCGATCGGCCCTCGTGGGTGACGCGGCGGGCGCGAAGAGCATCGCGGCGTACCGCGTGGGGCTGGAGATCTTGGCGAAGAAGCCCACGAAGGCCGAGCTGAAGCGGGCGCTGATCGGGGTCGACCCGACCCGACTCGCCGACCGGACGGTCAGCAGCTGGCTCGCCCACACGGCCGTCGAGATCGGGCTGCCGTTGCAGTTCCACGTGGGGTACGGCGACAGCGACCTGGACCTGCTCGACTGCGACCCGCTGAGGCTGACGCCGTTCCTGCGCACCACGCAGAGCTACGGCGTCCCCGTGCTGCTGCTGCACAACTGGCCCTACCACCGGAACGCGGCGTACCTCGCCCAGGTCTTCGACCACGTCTTCATGGACCTCGGTCTGACCACCCACAACACGGGAGCACTCTCGGCCGGCGTCCTGCGTGAGACGCTCGAGCTCGTGCCCTTCGGCAAGCTCCTGTTCTCCTCGGACGCCTACGGCCTGGCCGAGCTCTACCTGCTGGGCGCGCTGCTGTTCCGGCGGTCGATGGAGACCGTGCTCGGCGAGCTGGTCGCCGCCGGCGAGGCGACCGCCGCCGATGCGTCGTACGTCGCCGGGCTGGTGGCGCGCGACAACGCGCGACGGGCCTACGCCCTGTGACCGCCGACTCGGGCACCGACTCGGGCACCGGCTCAGGCACCGACGACCTCGCGGCGCAGTGGCGCGCGGCGGTCCACGCGCTCGTGCCCGACGCGATCGCGCTGCGTCACGAGCTCCACGGATCTCCCGCGCTCGGCGGTGAGGAGACGCCGACCGCGCAGACCGTCGTCGACTGGATCGGGCTGGGCAACGGCAGGGTCGTCGCCGACACCGGCCGGCTCGTCCGGTTGGAGACCGGCGGAGGTACGGCGATCGCCGTTCGATCCGAGCTCGACGGGCTGCCGGTCGAGGAAGAGACGGGCGTGTCCTGGGCGTCGACCAACGGCGCGATGCATGCGTGCGGGCACGACGTGCACCTGGCCGGGCTCGCCGCCGTCGTGCGAGGTGCTGCGGGGCTCGACCTGCCGCGACCGTTGGTGGCGCTGCTCCAGCCACGCGAGGAGGGCGTCGACTCGGGGGCGAAGGACGTGATCGCCGAGGGCGGGCTCGAGGGGATCGAGGCCGTGGTCGCGGCACACGTGCAGCCTCGCGTCGAGTCGGGTGTGATCGCGGTGACGCCCGGGCCCGTGAACGCCTCGATGGACTCGTTCCGGGTCGACGTGCGCGGTCGCGGGGGTCACTCGGGCTATCCGCACACCGTCGACGACTCCGTGCTCGCGATGTCGGCCGTCGTGGTCGCGCTGCAGCAGATCGGGGCTCGTCGCATCGACCCGACCACCGGTGCGGCGTGCATGGTCAACCAGGTGCGGGCCGGCACGGCCGACAACGTCGTGCCCTCCCACGCCTGGTGCTCCGGCACCGTGCGCACGATGACGCCTGCCGATCGCGAGAAGGCCCACTCGGCGATCGACCAGATCGCGACCGCGGTGGCCGAGGGCCACGGCTGCCGCGCCGAGGTGACCATCGGGCGCGGCGAGCCGGTGCTGACCAACGACGTGGGGCTGGCCGTGCGGACCGGCGAGATCCTGACCGAGCTCGGCCACGCGGTGGATCCGACCTTCCGGTCGTTCGGCTCGGACGACTTCGCGGCGTACTGCGAGCACGTGCGCGGGCTGATGGTCTTCGTCGGCACGGGGGCCGAGCGCGGTGGGCTCCACGACGCGTCGTACCTGCCCGACGACGCGTACGTCGCCACCGTGGCCGACGCGCTGATCGCCGGCTACTGCGCGGCCCTGATGCCCTGAACCCGCCGGCGTTCCAGCAGCGTCAGTCGTCGCATCCGGTCGGGCACACAGGGCCAGTCGGCGGCCTTGACCACGACGAGCTCGCGGACACGCACGCGTGCCGTGGCGGCCGAGACCGGCCGAAGGGCCGGGTCGGCGGCCGTGAGGTCGCGAAGGACTGCGTGGAAGGGTCCGCGAGGGAGGTCGCGGTCGCTGCGTGGCACCCGCCCGGTGAGGAGCTCGGCCGCCGTGGCGCCGGCGGCGAAGAGGTCATGGCCGGGCGCCGCCGGTGTCCCGGGAGCGACCTCGGGGGCGACGTACCCGCTCGTGCCGGCCATGGTCGTGGACTCCCCGATCCGGGTCGCGACGCCGAGGTCGGCCAGCCAGAGATGCGGTCGCCCGTTGCCGGTCGGCTCGAGGAGCAGGTTGGCCGGCTTCACGTCACGATGCACGAAACCGGCGTGGTGGAGCGCGGCCAGGGCGTCGAGCAGCTGGCCGAGCAGGACGGCGACGTACGCCGTGGGCAGGGCGCCGTGCTCGGCGAGCAACCGCTCGGCCGTGCCGCCACGCACGAGCGGGAGGAGGGCCATCGTGACGCCACCGCGGTCCAGCCACTCCGACGGTGTGAGCACGTGCGGATGCCGTAGAGAGAGGCGGGAGTCCCACACATCGCGGGTGGTGAGCTTGGCGGCGACGTACCGGCGGGAGTGCGCATCCCAGGCGCGCCAGACCGATCCGGAGCCACCGGCCCCGATCGGTTCGACCAGTCGTATCCGCGAGCCGCTCCCCAGAGGCATCCGAAAACCGTAGGTTGCTGGGTATCAACGGCGTAGGAGTCACCTCCTGTGCTGTGGACAACCGGCGTTCCGGCCTTCGGCGCGCCACCAGCGGATCCGGGAGAATGAGGGACCACCATGACCGAGCAACCTGGAGAGAACCCCGCCGAGCCCACGAACGAGAGTGGGGCGACGCCGCCACCTGCGGCACCCGGAGGATCGGGTGGGTCGTACCAGTTCGACGCCGACAAGGCGAAGGCGACGCTCCAGGGCGCGCACAAGTTCGACCTTGGACTGATGGCAGCGGGCCTGATCGCCCTGATCGGCTCCTGGCTTCCCTTCTACACCGTGTCCGTGAGCGTCAGCGGATTCGGCGGCGCTTCTGACTCGGTCTCCGCCTGGCACGGCTTCTTCGGGTGGTTCGGAGTTCTGGTGGCGCTGGCCACGTCCGTGGCCGTGGCCCTGGCCGTGTTCGGCGTGGTGAAGCTGCCGATGCCGCTTCCCCAGATCGCCCTCATCGGATTCGGGGTAGCGCTGCTGTTGCTGCTCCTGACCTTCTTCGTCGACCCGAGCGGCGGTTGCCACGACATCGGCGGCCTCGGTGGCGTCAAGTGCGACATCGGCCGCGGATTCGGCTACTGGCTGGCCTTGCTCGCCGTGATCGCCGGTGGAGCCCTGGCCTTCATGCGGATGCGGGAGTCGACGACCTCCGCCTGATCTTCCACGCACCTCGACGGGCGTCGGCCGATTCGGTCGGCGCCCGTCGTGCTTGCTAGCCTTGCCGAGTTGTCCCCGCCGTACGACGTGCGGGGGCGCACCAACGCAAAGCCCTCCTGCCACGGATGGTCCGTGGCCGCTCTAGTCCAGAGGAGGTGGAGACCGCTGTGCGTGCCTATGAAGTGATGGTCATCCTCGACCCGAGTCTCGAAGAGCGGACGGTGGAGCCGTCCCTCGACAAGTACCTCAACGTCATCCGTAAGGACGGCGGCAGCGTCGAGACCGTCGAGGTCTGGGGCCGACGCCGCCTGGCCTACGAGATCAACAAGAACGCCGAGGGCATCTACGCGGTCATCAACCTCACCGCGGAGCCCGCGACGGTCAAGGAGTTCGACCGCCAGCTCGGGCTGAACGAGTCGATCCTGCGCACCAAGGTGATGCGTCCCGACGCCCACTGAGCACCCCGTGGACCCTTGTGAATGGCCGGTGGCGCATGTCGGTGCGCTCGACCACTATGGGGCCACGATGAGCCACACCGCACTCGCACATCCTCAAGGAGTCCTGACATGGCAGGCGACACCCAGATCACCGTGGTCGGCAACCTGGTCGACGACCCCGAGCTCCGCTTCACGCCGTCGGGGGCCGCGGTGGCCAACTTCCGGATCGCCTCGACGCCGCGCACCTTCGACAAGCAGGCGAACGAGTGGAAGGACGGCGAGGCGCTGTTCCTCTCGTGCTCGGTCTGGCGGCAGGCGGCCGAGAACGTCGCCGAGTCCCTGCAGAAGGGGATGCGCGTCGTCGTCCAGGGCAACCTCCGCTCACGTCAGTACGAAACGCGCGAGGGCGAGAAGCGCACCGTCTTCGAGATCCAGGTCGACGAGGTCGGCCCTTCGCTGAAGTACGCCACCGCCAAGGTGACGCGCACCCAGCGGCAGGGCGGCTCGTCGTACGGCGGCCAGCAGGGCGGCGGTCAGTCCTCGCCGGCCGACAACGACCCCTGGGCCACGCCTGCTCCTTCCGCGCAGGGCGCTCCGGCGGCCGGCGGCCAGGGCGGTGGCCAGGGCGGTGCCCCGGCGAGCGACCCGTGGGCGACGCCGGGCGTGACGTCCGACGAGCCCCCGTTCTGATCCCATCACCCGTCGGTCGGGCTCGTTGCGACCACGGTCACAACTGAACAGCCAGATCGTTTCCATTCCGACCCTGCCGTCACTCAGGGACGGGCTCACTGAAAGGGAGCACCACAATGGCCAAAGCAGTGATGCGCAAGCCGAAGAAGAAGGTTTGCCAGTTCTGCAAGGAGAAGGCGACCGGTGTCGACTACAAGGACACCACCCTGCTCCGCAAGTTCATCTCCGACCGCGGCAAGATCCGCGCGCGTCGGGTCACGGGCAACTGCGTCCAGCACCAGCGAGACGTCGCGATCGCGGTGAAGAACGCCCGCGAGCTCGCGCTGCTGCCCTACACCTCGACCGGTCGCTGAGGGGAGGCACCACGATGAAGATCATCCTCACTCAGGAGGTCACCGGGCTCGGACAGCCCGGCGACGTGGTCGAGGTCAAGGACGGCTACGGCCGCAACTACCTCCTCCCGCGCGGTGTCGCCATCCGCTGGACCCGCGGCGGCGAGAAGACCGTCGAGTCGATCAAGAAGGCCCGCTCGTCGCGTGCCGTCCGCGACCAGGAGCACGCCGACCAGATCAAGGGCAAGCTCGAGGCCGGCCCCGTCGACGTGAAGGTCAAGGCCGGCTCCGCCGGTCGCCTGTTCGGTGCCGTCACCACCATCGAGATCGCCGGCGCCCTCGCCGCGGTCGCCGGTGAGGAGGTCGACCGCCGGGCGATCGCCCTCGGCAACCCGATCAAGACGCTCGGCTCCCACCTGGTGTCGGTGCGCCTCCACGACGACGTCTCCGCGACGGTGGCCCTCAACGTCATCCCCGCCTGACGCGACGTACCTCTCCACGACCCGCCCGGACTCCGGTCCCGGCGGGTCGTGGTGTCCTCCGGGTGCGGGCTGGCCGAAACTAACTGGCATACAAACCGGCGGGACGTGGCGTCTCGAGTCCGGTTTGTATGCCAGTTTGTCGCCGATCGGCCCGATCGCGTCAACAGACGGCACTCGGACGACCGGCTTGCACATCCACGCGCGCATCGCGGACGGCGGAGCTCCCGGCGACTGAGCCTGGGTGGGTGACGAGCAGGCTCGACCAGGGTGTGGCACCCGTGTTCGTGCGCGGTGAGCGCCGTCGTAGCCCTCGCTGGACCCGGGTTGCCCACGGGCTGTACGTGCCGGCCGACCCCGATGGTGGCGAGGCGAAGCTCCACGCTTTGGCGTCGCAGCTGCATCGTGGCGCCGGATTCACCCACCTGACCGCGGCCCGACTGCGCGGATGGTGGCTGCCCCCGCTGCCGGACGGGCTACCGGAGTTCGCAGCCCAGAACAACCGCAACCGCCCCCGGCGCAAGGAGCTCCGGATCATCCGCACGACTCCTGAGCCTGTCGTCGGCCGCCTCAGAGGCCTTCCGATCGTGTCACCGACCGAGACGTTGCTCGCGATCGCACGCCACGTGGGGCTTCTCGACGTGGTCGTGATCGTCGACAGCGCCGTTCACCTCGGAGACGTCACGCCGGATCAGCTCGCCGCCTGCGTCGCCGCGCGCCGATTCGGCGTTCGGCGGCTGCGACTTGCTGCCCTCCTGGCCGACGGTCGATCCGAGTCCCCGTTCGAGACTCTGCTCCGCCTGTTTCACGTTGTCTGCGACCTTGCAGTGACCCCGCAGCACGAGCTCCGGGTGGACGGCCGATTCGTGGCCCGGGGCGACCTCCGGCTGGTGGGGTGCCAGGTGTTCCACGAGTACGACGGAGCTGGTCACCGTAACGCTCAGCAGCATCGGTCCGACTTGCGTCGCGACCGCGACATCGAGGCAGCGGGTTGGGTGCGTCGTGGGTACACCGACCGCGAGCTCCTCCACCGTCCGATCGAGATCCTGCGCGACGCCGACCGCTCGGTGAGCCGGCTCCACGACCCTTCACGGCTCGACGCTTGGTACGCCCTTCTCAAGGAGTCGTGCTTCACACCGGCTGGCCGGCACTTCCTGCTCCGCAGGCTCGGTCTCGTCGACTAACTGGCATACAGACCGGATCAACTGAGCACCTGCCACTCCGGTTTGTATGCCAGTTAGTGCGTACGCCGACCCGCCGCCCCGGCGACCTCGACGGCCGGCAGTGCCCAGGGCCTCCCGGCGTACCTGAACAGCAGGACGACCAGGAGCAGGAGGACCAGGCTGCCGACGAGGCCGAGCGCGTCGTCCCAGGCGTCGAAGCCGCCACCGAGGACCACGGCCGGGAGTACGGCGACCGCGACCAGCAGGGTGCGGGTGGTCTGGAGCCAGGTACGGGCGCGGTGGTCCCCGGCGGTCCGGGCGACTTGGGCGAGCCCGTGGGCCAGCACGATGAGCGTGACGAGCTCGGGGAGGCCGGCCGCCCAGGCCAGCGCGAGGTCGGTGACGTTGAGGGCGTCGCGGAAGCCGGGGAACCACAGGACCGACGAGACGACCAGGCTGAGGGTCGCCAGGCCCTGGAGCGACCCGCGCTGGGGCACCGGCAGGGTCGAGAGTCCCGCCAGCACGAGCAGCCACCCGAGCGGGTCGGCGAGCAGGTCGTAACCATGCACCGCAGCGGTGAGCAGGATGATGACCAGGCCCATGGCCACACCCTGCAGCGGTCTCACGGCGGTCAGGATAGGCCGCTCCATTACTCCCTGTGCATGACCGGTGGATATCCCCCATTTCGACCAGGGGTCGGGCGATGTGTCGACAAACCAACTGGCGAATCTCAGATGGCGGCAAGGTGAACGAGGTCGTCGAGGAACTTTTCTGGCTGCACATCTGTGGAACCAGGAACGCGCAGGTCAGAGCCCTGGTAGACGGGAAATGAGCGACACTTTCCACACGTTGTCCACGGGGCCGGCCACAGGTGGTCGCGTGTCGTCCACGTTCCCACCCCGGTTATCCCCAGCCCCTGTGGACAGGATGCTTCCAGCGCGCCCCCAGGACGCCTAGATTCGCGCCTCGGTGGGTCTGGCACAGCGAGCGGCTCCCGGCGCGAGGCGGTCTACCGCCGCTGTCGGTGGTCATCCCTAACGTCACTCCTGTCACATCCGTCGGGTGCATGGGCCCGGCGGACGCGGGACGAAGGAGCGGCGTCAGTGAGCATCACCGAGCAGGGGCCATGGGACGTCCCGGGCCTGCCGGAGCCAGCGCGGGACGACTGGGGCGACGGCCCCGCGGCGTACGAGCCGGGCGAGCGGCCCAGCCGCCCCGGTGACCGTACGCCGCCGCAGGACAACGCCGCCGAGCAGAGCGTGCTCGGCTCGATGCTGCTGTCCAAGGACTCCATCGCCGACGTCAGCGAGGTGCTGCGCGGCGCGGACTTCTACCGACCGGTCCACGAGGTCATCTTCGACTCGATCATCGACCTCTACGGCCGCGGGGAGCCCGCCGACCCGGTCACCGTCGCCAACGAGCTGGGTCGCCGCGGCGAGCTGGCCCGCATCGGCGGCGCGCCCTACCTCCACACTCTTTCGGCGAACGTCCCGATCGCGGCGAACGCCGGCTACTACGCCGAGATCGTCCGCGAGAAGGCCATCCTGCGACGGTTGGTCGACGCCGGCACCCGCATCGTCCAGATGGGGTTCGCGGGGCAGGGACAGGTCGACGACGTCGTCGACGCGGCCCAGGCCGAGGTCTACCAGGTCACCGATCGGCGTACGTCGGAGGACTACGCGCCGCTGAGCGACATCATGGACGGCGTCCTCGACGAGATCGAGGCCATCGGCAACCGCGACGCCGGTCTGTACGGCGTACCCACCGGCTTCGCCGACCTCGACGACCTGACCAACGGCCTGCACAACGGCCAGATGGTGATCGTCGCGGCGAGGCCGGCCATGGGCAAGTCGACCCTGGCTCTCGACCTGTGCCGCGCGGCGTCGATCCAGAACAACATGGCCTCCTGCTTCTTCAGCCTGGAGATGACGCGCTCCGAGATCACGATGCGACTCCTGAGCGCGGAGGCGAAGGTCCCGCTCAACCACATCCGCAACGGCCAGATGAACGACGACGACTGGCAGAAGCTCGCGCGCAAGATGGCCGAGGTCTCGAGCGCCCCGCTGTTCATCGACGACTCGCCGAACATGACGATGATGGAGATCCGGGCCAAGGCGCGCCGGCTCAAGCAACGCCACGACCTCCGCCTGGTCGTCATCGACTACATGCAGCTGATGACCTCGGGCCGCAAGGTCGAGAGCCGCCAGCTGGAGGTCTCGGAGTTCTCCCGTCAGATCAAGCTCCTGGCCAAGGAGCTCGAGGTGCCGATCATCGCGCTCTCCCAGCTCAACCGTGGCCCCGAGCAGCGCGGCGACAAGCGGCCGATGATGAGCGACCTCCGTGAGTCAGGCTCCCTCGAGCAGGACGCCGACATGGTGATCCTGCTCCACCGCGACGACGTCTACGAGAAGGAGTCGGCCCGCCCGGGCGAGGCCGACCTGATCGTGGCCAAGCACCGCAACGGGCCCACCCGCGACATCACCGTGGCGTTCCAGGGCCACTACTCCCGGTTCGTCGACATGGCCCACTGACGGGTCAACGACGCCGCATCCGGTCGCGGGCCTGACCGACGAGGCCGCGGGCCACCACGGGGAGCTGGGTGCGCAACCCGGTGCCGTGGTAGATCACGAAGTCGTCGAAGCGGTGCACGCCCGGCTGGTCGGCGATCGAGACCGCCGCGTCCCGCAGCGCCCGGAGCTGGTCTGGAGTCATCTCCAGCGGCGGCTCGTCGGGTTGGTAGCGAGATCCGAAGAAGTAGTCGCGCTTCGGGACGCGCGTCATCTCGATGTGGCAGCCGAGCACGTGGCTGACCCGGCGCGCGCCGGCGAGGTCCACCAGCCGGTTCATGCTGTCGACGAACGCCGGGAAGTCGCGCACGTAGATCCGCCCGGGATAGACCGAGTCACCGGTGAACAGCAAGCCGGTGGCGCCGTCGTACACCGCGATCGACGCCGGCTGGTGGCCGGGGATGCCGGTCACCTCGAGGCGGCGGCCGCCGAGGTCGTACTCCACGACCTGGGTGGGCCAGGTGTCGAACCCGAAGAACTCCTGGACCTCCTCGGGTGACGTGCCGACGACGACGGTGTCCGGGCGGTCCGCGAAGGAGGCGTCGCCGGCGATGTGGTCGCCGTGCGCGTGGGTGTGTGCGACGACGAGCTGGTAGTCGGAGCGCGGATGGCCGACCAGCCAGTCGGCCACGAGCTCGTCGACCGTGTCACGGAGCGTGCGATCGTCCGCGACCGCTCCGGTGTCGAGCAGGAACGCGCGGTCGTCGCCGAGGAGCAGGAACGTGAACGGCGCTTCGAACGTCGCGTCCTTGCTCTGCCGCATGATGACGGTGTCGTCGCGATAGCGGTGCACCTGCCAGGCCGGGTCCGTTGGATGACGTCGCGATGGTGACCCGTGGATCCAGCTGACCTCGAGCCGCGTCATCGCACACTCCCTGCTCCTCGAACGCCGAGTCCGGTCCGACACTCTGCCAGAGAATCCCGGGGAGAACTCCCCGGGGACTTCGGCGTCATCATGGAGGTGACCCGACCATCCGCCGGCGTGCCGGCTGGGCGAACAGGACGTGATCGTGACGACGAGGCTCGGTGCCCGAGAGCTGCTGGACCGTGTGCTGGACGACGGCTCGTGGGTGTCCTGGGACGCGGAGCCGGACGAGCCGGTCGAGTGGGGCGACGCCTACGTGCGCGAGCTCGAGGCGGCGCGCGAGCAGGCCGGGACCGACGAGTCCGTCATCACGGGCCAAGCGACGATCGAGGGTCGTCGCGTCGCGGTCATGGCCGGTGAGTTCCGCTTCCTGGCCGGCTCGATCGGCCACGCGGCGTCGTCTCGGCTGGTGGCCGCGATCCGGCGGGCGACACGCGAGGGGCTGCCGCTCTTCGCCGCACCCATCTCCGGCGGCACGCGGATGCAGGAGGGAACGCCGGCGTTCGTCGGCATGGTCAAGGTGGCGGCCGCGGTCACCGAGCACAAAGCGGCGGGGCTTCCCTACATCGTCTACCTGCGCAACCCCACGACGGGCGGCGTCTTCGCGTCGTGGGGATCACTCGGGCACTTCACCGCGGCGGAGCCGGGCGCTCTGGTCGGGTTCCTCGGGCCGCGGGTCTACGAGGCGCTCTACGGGGAGGACTTCCCGGCCGGGGTCCAGGTCGCGGAGAACCTCTACCGCAAGGGCCTGATCGACGCGGTGCTCGAGGTCGAGGACCTGCGCTCGGTCGCCTCGATGGTGCTCGACGTCCTGATGGCGCCGCGCGACGAGCTCCCGGTGGTGCCCGAGCTCCCGAAGGACGAGCTCGAGCCGGTCTCGGCCTGGGAGTCGATCCAGCGCTCACGTCGACCCGACCGGCCCGGCCTCCGCGACCTCCTCCGGTACGCCGCCGACATCGTCATCCCCTTGAGCGGAACGGCCGAGGGGGAGCAGGACGACACCCTGCTCATGTGCCTGGCCAGGTTCGGCGCCGTTCCGTGTCTCGTCATCGGGCACGACCGGCGCCATCAGGACGTGACGACCGCCCTCGGGCCGGCCGGCCTGCGCGCCGCGCGGCGCGGGATGCGCCTCGCCGAGCAGCTGGGACTCCCGCTCGTCAGCGTGATCGACACGGCCGGCGCCTCCCTGAGCCAGGAGGCCGAGGAGGGGGGCCTGGCGGCGGAGATCGCGCGGTGCCTGTCCGACCTGGTGATGCTGAGGTCGCCCACCGTGTGCCTGATGCTCGGTGAGGGGACCGGCGGCGGCGCCCTGGCCCTGCTCCCCGCCGACCGCGTCGTCTCCGCCGAGCACTCCTGGCTCTCACCGCTGCCGCCGGAGGGGGCGTCGGCGATCCTCTTCCGCGACACGACCCACGCTCCCGACATCGCCGACGCGCAACGCGTCTCCGCGATCAACCTGCTCGAGCTCGGCATCGTCGACCGGGTCGTCTCCGAGCCGGTCGACCCGGCCGACGACCCGGTCACGTTCTGCCGCCGCATCGGGCAGGTGCTCCAGCACGAGGTCGCCTCCTTGATGCACATGTCGGACGACACCCGCGTGACGGCGCGCCTCCAGAAGTACGACGGTCTCGGGTGAGCTCGGCCGGGTGAGACGCGGATCACCCGGCCCCGACCGGTCGGTGGGCTTGACCTTGACGCTACGTCAGGGTTGCACCCTGGTCGCATGACACCCACACAGACCATTCACGTGCAGGGCTTGGAGAAGTCCTACCAGGACCTGGCGGTCCTCCGCGGCGTGGACCTGGACGTCGAGCAGGGAAGCATTCTCGCCCTGCTCGGCTCCAACGGCGCCGGCAAGACCACGCTGGTCAAGATCCTCGCGACGCTGCTCCGGGCCGACGCCGGGTCGGCGGCGGTGGCCGGCTTCGACGTCGTGGCGGACGCGTCGAGCGTCCGCGAGTCCATCAGTCTCACCGGCCAGTTCGCTGCTGTCGACGAGATCCTCAGCGGGCGGGAGAACCTCGTGCTCGTCGCCCGACTCCGGCACCTCGACGACCCCGGCGCCATCGCGGACGGCCTGCTCGCCCGCTTCTCCCTGACGGAGGCCGGCGCGCGGAAGGTGGCGACGTACTCCGGAGGGATGCGACGCCGTCTCGACATCGCGATGAGCCTGATCGGCGACCCGCCGGTGATCTTCCTCGACGAGCCGACCACCGGCCTCGACCCGCAGGCGAGGAGCGAGGTGTGGCAGGCCGTCGAGCAGCTCGCCCGGCAGGGCACGACGGTGCTGCTCACCACCCAGTACCTCGACGAGGCGGAGGCGCTCGCCGATCGGATCGCCGTCCTCCACGAAGGGCGGATCATCGCGAACGGAACGCTCGCCGAGCTCCGCGGCCTGCTGCCCCCCACCCGGGTCGAGTACGTCGAGAAGCAGCCGACGCTCGAAGACGTCTTCATGGCCGTCATCGGCCACGACACCGCAGCCACCCACGACTCACTCACGATCAAGGAGCCACGATGACCACGCACGTCCTGACCGACACCGCCGTCCTCACCGGGCGGACCATGCGCCACGTCACGCGCAGCATCGACACCATCATCACCACTGCGGTCATGCCGATCGCGATCATGCTGCTGTTCGTCTACGTGTTCGGCGGCGCCATCGACACCGGCGGCGAGAAGTACGTCGACTACATGCTGCCGGGGATCCTGCTGATCACGATCGCCTCGGGGATCGCCTACACCGCGGTGCGCCTCCACAGCGACCTGTCGAGCGGGATCTTCGAGCGCTTCCACTCCATGCCGATCGCCCGGTCGAGCGTGCTGTGGGCCCACGTGCTCACGTCGCTGGTCGCCAACCTCGTCTCGCTCGCGATCGTGGTGGCCGTCGCGCGTCGCGATGGGGTTCCGCACCGGAGCCGGGGTCACGGCGTGGCTCGCCGTCGCAGGGATCCTCGTGGTCTTCACGTTGGCGGTGACCTGGATCGCCGTGATCGCCGGCCTCTCCGCGAGCAGCGTGGAGGGCGCCGGCGCGTTCTCCTACCCGCTGATCTTCCTGCCGTTCATCAGCTCGGCGTTCGTGCCCACCGGCACGATGCCGGGCCCGGTCCGTGCGTTCGCCGAGCACCAGCCCGTGACGTCGATCGTCAACTCCATCCGCGACCTGTTCGCCCAGCAGGCGGTCGGTCAGGAGGGCTGGACCGCCCTCGCCTGGTGCGTCGGCATCCTCGTCGTCGCGTACGCCGCCGCCGTGGCGACCTATCGGCGCAAGATGGCCTGAGCGGCGGACACGACTCCTGACGAAAGGCCCGGTCAACGATGCTCACGATCAGCCAGCTCGCGGCGTACGCCGGGGTCACGGTCCGCGCGGTCCGCCACTACCACGCCAAGGGTCTGCTCCCCGAGCCCGATCGCGACCAGTCCGGGTACCGGCGCTACGACGCCAAGGCGGTCGTCGAGCTGATCAGGATCAGGACGCTCGCCGAGGCCGGCGTGCCGCTGGCCCGCGTGCACGAGCTGCTCGCAGCCGACGAGGACGAGTTCGCGCAGGCGGTCGCCGAGATCGACGTCCGCCTCCGGCGCGAGATCCGCGAACGCCAGGAGCATCGTCGCCAGATCGCCAAGCTCGCCGCGGGCGACAGCCTGTCGTTGCCCGACGAGGTCGTCGCCTATCTCGACCGGATGCGCGCCAAGGGCGTGCCCGAGCTGTTGGTCGAGGGCGAGCGCGACGGCTGGATCCTGATGGCCGCCCGTTGGCCGGAGAAGATGCCGGAGTTCATGGCGGACAAGCTGGCTCAGCTGGAGGACCCGCGGACCATCCGTCTGTACCAGCTGATCGGGCAGCTCCTCGAGGACGGTGTCGACGACGAACGGCTCAACGAGGTCGCCGACCTGATCGCGGAGATGGCCGAGCAGGCCGCCGCCCGCGGCGACCTCGACCGGCAGAACGAGGAGATGAACGACGAGTCCTATGTCGCACTCGTGGACGCGTTCGCCTCCGAGTCGCACCCCTTGGTCGAGCGCCTCCAGGAGCTGATGACCGAGCGCGGCTGGTCCGGGTGGAGCCGGATGGAGAAGGCGGAGGGCTGAGGTCAGTCGGTGCGGGCGTCGCTCATGTCGAACGCCTCGACGTCGTCGACGTGCACGCTCGCGCGACCACGCCGTGTCACCACGAGCACGAATCTCAGCGCGGCGACGGAGGGTAGAGCTGGGCCTCGATCACGTCGGGTGCGTTGCGCGCCTCGATGGACTCGAGGCTCTCGCCACGGCGCCACAGGGACTGCGCGATGGCGGCGTACGGGCGAACCGCCGACGGCTCCCAGGAGTCGGGCTTCCAGACGCGGGCCCGGGCCAGGGCCTTGGGGCAGTGGAAGAACACCTCCTCCACGTCGACGACGAGTGCGAGCGACGGACGATGTGACCGCACCACCATGTCGTCGAAGAACGGCGCCTCGGTGACGATCCGGGCGCTGCCGTTGATGCGCAGCGTCTCCGGACGGCCGGGGATGAGCAGGATCAGGCCGACCCGAGGGTTCTCGAGGATGTTGTGGAAGCCGTCCATCCTCCGGTTCCCGGACCTCTCGGGTACGGCGAGGGTGGCGTCGTCCAGCACCTTCACGAAGCCTGGCGGGTCGCCCTTGGGTGAGACGTCGCACGAACCGTCGCGGGCCGCGGTAGCGATGAACAGGAAGGGACAGGCCGAGATCCACTCGCGGTGCACGTCGGCGAGCCGGCTCTCGACCTTGTCGCGTGCCTTCGGCTCGGGCACGCCGAACTGTTCGAGCCGGGCTGCCGTGCGGATCGTCGAGAGGCCGTTCCCGGGATCGGTCGACAACTGATGGAGGGCATGCGGATCGTGCATCGAGGTCCTTCCTGGCTCGTTTCACTGCTGCAGACAAGACGCGGCGGAGGACCGATCTGTGACAGCGGGTCGCGAGCGTCCTCAGACGGGGCGTGCGGTCTCACGCAGCACGAGGTCGAGCAGGGGACCGATGCCGTCCGCGTCGACGGGCGCGTCCGGATCCACGCCGTACTGCCGCAGGGCCTGCCGTACGACGTGCAGAGACGGGTCGCGACGGAGAGCCCACGCACCGGCTTCGGCCTTGGCGCTGTGGACCTGCTCGACCGCGAACCGCCACATGCGGCACGCCGTGAGCACCATGAACGCGGCGTTCGTCGCGTCGTCGGTGAGGGAGCGCCACGACTCGAGCCAGTAGCGGTTGCGGTCGACGACCCACCGTGCCGCAACGGGCGCGATCACGTCCGACGCCGCGGCACCGCGCAGCGCTCGCCCGTGGGCCCGCGCCATGGACAGCTCGGCGAGCAGGTCGGGGTCGTGCACATTCCGGGTGACCTCGACGCCGCCGGAGTAGCGCCCGACGTGCAGCTCAAGCCCCGGATCGCGCGTCGGGGTCCGAGCCACCTCGGCGGTCACCACGTGCAGGTCGATGCCGGCCGCATCGCCGGCGTCGGCGGTGGCGACCCCGGCCTCGAGGGCGATCGCCCGCGCGTCGGTCAACCCCTCGTCGACGACCACGAGGAGATCGAGGTCGCTGCGTCCGGGCCGGAAGCCACCGGCGACCAGGGACCCGTGCAGCACGACCGACCGCAGTCGGTCACCGAGGACGTCAACGCACAGATCGGCCAGGCGTTCCGCTGCGTCGATCGTTCGCTGGTCGCCGCCACCCATGCCGCCGTTCTACCCGGTCGGTGTCGCACACCGTGCTCGACCCACGGTCGCCGATCGGGAAGAGTTCCCGAACATGACCCTCGCACCCGACCATGTCGCTGTGGTCACCGGCGGCAGCCGCGGCATCGGGCGTGCCATCGTCGAGCGGCTGTACGCCGACGGCTCGCGCGTCGTCACCTGCGGCCGCGGTGACCGACCGGCGTACCTCCCGAGCGAGGTGGGGTGGGTGCGAGCCGACGTCTCCGACCCGGGCGACGCGGTCCGGCTCGTGACCGAGGCGCGCGAGCTGTCCGGACCGGTCTCGCTGCTCGTCAACAACGCGGGCGTGCTGGTGGCGAAGACCGTGGCCGACAGCACCGACGACGACTGGGACCTCCAGGTCGGGGTGAACTGCCGCGGCGTGTTCAACGTCAGTCGGGCGGTCCTGCCCGAGATGTGCGCGCGCGGTGGGGTGATCGTCAACATCGGCTCCATCTCGGGCGTCGTGGCCGACCTGTCGAGTGCGCTCTACAACGCGTCCAAGGCGTTCGTGCACGCCCTCACCCGATCGGTCGCGATCGACCACGGCCCGCAGGTCCGGTGCAACGCCGTGCTGCCCGGTTGGATCGAGACCGACATGGCCGACGACGGATTCGACCTCGCGGGCGACCCGCAAGCCGCGCGCGCGGACGCCGTACGCCGGCATCCGCTCGGTCGTCTCGGTCAGCCCGCGGACATCGCGAACGTCGTGGCGTGGCTGGCCTCGGACGAGGCGGCCTGGGCCACCGGCCAGTGCTTCACCGTCGACGGCGGGCTCACGGCTGCCTCGCCGCTGCGGCCCGAGCTCTTCTGACAGTCGGGAGACAGAGCCCGGTCAGCGGAACGGCGTCGTGTTCGCCAGCTTGATCGCGCGCTTGGTCACGAACGGCTGGCTGCCCACGTGGTGGAGCCATGGGCGGCCGAACCACAGGTAGGCGTCGACGAACTTGGCGGCCATGCGGGCGGTGTCGGCCGGGAGGTTCCACCGGTCGTCGGCCACGTCCGCCGTCGGCGGCACACCGAGCGTCTCGCAGGTGACCTTGGCCGGTGTCGTCTTCGAGTTGCACACGACGGGGTTGACGGGATCCGCGCCGGTGTACTGCCCGAAGTTGAAGGGATGCCCGTTGTTGCTGGTGTTGATGACGACCTTGCGGTCCGCGAAGCCCTTCGCGGCGAGCGCCTGGCGGATCGCCTGGGCGCGCTCGACGTTGGCCGGGATCGAGGCGTAGTGGGTGCCGTTGAGGGCGAACCCGCGGGCGTACTTGATGCCACCGCGCACCAGGATCCTCACTGCGGCGGTGACTCCGCCCTTCGGGCCGAACATCGGCCAGTCGGACGCACCGGCCTCGATGTAGACGCTGGTGTGGGGCTGTGCCGACAGGACGCGGGCCGCGTAGGCGACGAGGTCCGACGGGGCATGCGACCCGTGCGGGGCGCACAGCGCGAACGGTCCGTCGGGCTGCAGCACGATCGCGGTCGGCGTGTTGCCGACGGCGCCGGCGAACCGGTCGATCCACTGGCGGTACGACGCACGCTCGTCCTGCGTCGGGAGGCGGTGGCAGGCGTCGTGCTCCCACGGGACGACCCGGAAGATCGCCATCTGCACGAGGGCGTCCTTGTCGCCGTCCTGGGAGTTGGCGATGTAGTCGTCGACCTGGTCGGCGATCTTGTCGTTCGGGTTCCAGTGGCCGAACCAGTGGTCTCTAGCCTTGTTCGCGATGTAGGCGAGGTCGTCCTTCGCCGAGCCGCTCGCGTTGTTCCAGGCCACCCACGCCGGCTCCATCTTGCCGCGGTAGACGCCCCACGGGTGCGTCGCGAACGGGTTGTCGCCCGCCCGCGCGGCACCAGCGATCCCGGACGAGACGGCGTCGTCGGGGTGGTGGGCGGCGTCCGCCGGCGTGGCCAGAAGAGCCACGGTGAGGGCCAGGATTGCCCCGAGGGGCGCGAGCAGTTTCGGCATGGGGGCGCTTTCGTTGCGGCGTGTGTGTCGACGTACCCCCCGCACGCCATTACACCCCGACCGGTGCCTCCTGACAGCCGGTTCGCGCGATTTTCCCGCTCGGTGGACGGGTCAGAGGACCTCGCTCAGGTCGAGCCTCGCGATCCGCTCGGGGTCGGTGAGGATGTTGATCTCGACGATGCGCCCGTCGCGGATCACCGGGCAGAACACCGAGATCGGGCGGTCGTCGCGCATCCCCAGGAGTCCGACGGCGCCGTTGACGAGCACCCACACCTGGTCGGGCTCGTGGCCGGTACGCCGGAACGAGCTCGCCGCCGCGGCCACCTCGGCGGCACCGCGGATGAAGCCGGACTGCCCGAGTGTCCCGCCGTCGGCACGCAGCGTGACGTCTGGGTCGAGCACCTGGAGCAGCGATTCGAAGTCGCCCTCCTGTGCGGCGGAGGTGAACGCGTGGAGGACCTTGCGCTGGGTGGCCAGGTCGGCCGTCGGTGGTGGCGTGGCGCGTACCCGCCGCCGGGCCCGGCTGGCCAGCTGCGTCGCGGCCGCGGGGCTGGCGCCGACGATCTCGCCGATCTGCTCGAACGGCACGCCGAACATGTCGTGCAGCACGAAGGCCATCCGCTCGCGAGGGTTCAGCGCGTCGAGGACGACGAGCAACGCCAGCGTCACGGCGTCCGCCTGCTCGGCGGCGGCCTCCGGGTCGATGTCCAGCCGGGTCACCACGGGATCGGGCACATGGATCTCCAGGGACTCCTCACGCCGCGACTTCCGCGACCGTAGGTGATCGAGGCAGATCCGGCTGACCACGGTGGTGAGCCACCCGCGCATGTTCGTGACGTCGCTGGTGTCCGAGCGCGCCAGCCGGAGCCACGCATCCTGGACGGCGTCGTCGGCCTCGGTCATCGAGCCGAGCATGCGGTAGGCGACGCCACGCAGATGGGTGCGGTGCTCCTCGAACTCCTCGGCCAGCTTGTCCTGGGTCTCCACTGTCGGGCCCTCCTTCGTGGCACGTCTACACCGGATGACGAATCGAAACGGGATCGACATGACACGACACGACCACGAATGACCCGTCGGCGCACCTCGGTTTCGAGCCAGCTGTGCCAAGGCCGTGCGGTGGCTACTCCTCGTGTCCGGAGCGGAGGACGTTCCCGTGGTCGTCGAGCACCCGCCACGTGACCGGCATCAAGCCGCCCGGTCGCGGGTCGCGGAGCACGCCCGCGACGTACCGGTCGTTCACCGGGAACGTCGTCGTCGGACCTCCCGAGACGCTCAGCTCGACGCTGGCCGCCTGGCGCGACAGGACACCGCCGAGCAGGTACCAGGACGCCGTCTCGTCGACGATCGACTTGTTCGCGCCGCCGGTGGTGCCGTAGGACAGGGCGATCCCGCGGTCGAACCGCTGGACGTCGGTGATCCCGGAGTCCCACGTGACGGGCGACATCGAGCACAGCGCAACCTGGCCGTCGCGGGTCGCGAGCACGGCGGCCGACACGTCGCCGACGGTGTCGGCGGCGGTGATGCCACCGCTGAGCGGCTGGTCGAGCTGGAAGCCGCTGCCCGAGTACGGCGCCAGCTGCCGGCAGTTCTCGGTCAGGTCGCTGAGGTTGCTCGCGCTGCCGGTGTACGACGCGAGCGGCACGGTGTCGTGCGCATGCCCGGCGGCGGGCACCCGGCAGAACTCCGGGTTGTAGCCGTCGTTCGGGTCGGCGAGCACGAGGTCGCCGACGAGGTAGCGGCCGGGCTGTACCGACCAGTCGGCCCGGTCGGGGTGGGCGGTGTACATCGGCAGCTGCCGGTACGCCGCGAGCTGCGGCTGACAGCGGTCGACCACCTCGGCGGCCGAGATGGTCGCGGCGCGTTCGGCAGCCGGAGCCGAGCTCGACGTGCCCGTGCCCGTCGGCGAGACCTCGCGCTCGCCGTCGCCCTGCAGGGCGGAGACGCCGACCACCAGCGTGGCGGCCGCCCCTGCGGCGACCACCACGCCCGCCGCGCGTCGTACCCGCGACCGGGCCCGACCGTGCTGCGCCCGCGCCAGGAGCTCGTCGAAGTCGGTCTGCAGCGGACGGCCGTCGTCGTCGCCGGCACGGTCCAGAAGATCCTTCAGCTCGGTCATCCTTCGCTCCTCACCAGGGTGACGTCGCCGAGCGCCGCAGCGGAGTGCCGGAGGGCCGCGCGAGGTCTGGCTCTTGACCGTGCCCTCCGTCGCACCCGAGCACCCGCGCGGTCTCGGCGACCGACAGGTCGAGGTCGGGAACGGAGTGACGACGCACGCGCGCCGGCCGCGGTGGCAGAGACGCGGCCAGGGCAGCGGCACTTCGTGGCGTTGGTCGAGCTCCCCGGTGGCGTCGGGTGAGGCCTTCGCCGGCGGCTCGGCGCCGACAGCACGTCGTTCGCCGTCGCCGGTAGATCGATGACCGAGCCGGACGACGGTCTGCCGTGCGTGAGAGCCCGGCAGCGACTGGCGCCGTTCGACCCGCCCCCACGACCGGTAGACCCGGATCGAGGGCCTCCTGCGCGGGATCCTCGCGCGAGGTGCCAGTCACCGCACAGGGAGGTACGCCGTGACGCCGGGAGGATCGCGCAGCGAGGCCGCGGCGAACTCCGCGAACTCGTCGATGTCCCGAGCCTGAACCCATGCGCCACCCTTCCGTTTCCATCCTCACCCGGGCATGACGGAATGCGGTACCCGTCAGGTTGGCCGGCGACGCCTCAAGACGTCATACCTTCTGGTCGTTCTAGCGACCGAGACGTATGACGTCACGCGTCTGCGCGGGCCTACGCTGCGACCTGATGGCCATTGACGTCGGCCGGGTGAGGGTTCCCTGGCGGCTCTCCCGCGAGACTGTTCTCATCGGCGCGGGCTTGCTCGTGATCTACCTGGTGTGGGGGTCGGTGTACGTCGCGATCCGGTACGTCGTCGTCGACGTGCCCGCGCTGCTCTCGATCGGCGTGCGTTACCTGGTCGCCGGCCTGATCCTCGCGACGTACGTCGCCGCTCGGCGCGGCCCGGGCATCCTGCGGAGCAGCCGCCAGGCGCTGGTGGGCTGCGTGTTCCTGGCCATGCTCCTCCAGGTGCTCACCAACGGGACCGTCACCTGGGCGGAGAGCATCGGCGTGCAGGCCGGCCCGGCGGCGCTGCTGACGGCGCTCGCGCCGATCGGGATCGTCGTGCTCCGGACGTCGACCGGTGACCGCCCGCGGACCGTGACCTGGGTAGGTGTCGTCGCCGGGTTCGCCGGGCTGACGATCCTGCTGCTCGGTGGCCGGTCGGTCCCCGGCTTCCCACTCTGGCCCTCGATCCTGGTCGCCGGGTCGGCCGGCTTGTGGGCGGTGGGCTCGTTCCTCCAGCCCCGCATGTCCCTCCCGACGAACACCTTCGTGACCACGGCGTACCAGCTCCTCGCCAGCGGTCTGGTCCTGACGCTCGGAGGTCTCACCTTCGGCGAGCGGTGGACCTGGGACATCCCGGTCGGCACCTGGCTGGTGCTCGGCTACCTGACCATCTCCTCGGTCATCGCGTACTCGACCTACGTCTGGTTGCTCGCCCACGCGCCCATCTCCCTGGTCTCGACACACGCGTTCGTGAACCCGGTCGTGGCCGTGCTGCTGGGCTGGGTGTGGCTGTCGGAGCCGATCACCTGGCCCGTGGTCGCGGGAGGCGCCGTCGTGCTGGTCGCCGTCGGGCTGGTCATGGCCGAGCGCCGCCGGCCGGTCGAGCCGCCCGGGTGTTGAGCAGGTCGGCGATCGCGGCGACACCGGCGTGGATGTCTCGCACCGGGGTGTTGCCGTAGCCGAACACCAGCCGGGGCGGGTCGGGCGACCGGTCCGACCGGTTCGCCCCCATGGAGTACAACCCGACTCCGCGCTCCCGTGCCTGCGCGATCAGCGCGTCGACGTCGGTGCCGTCGGGCAGGTGGGCGACCGCGTGGAAGCCCGCGGCGAGGCCGGTGAGCGGGACGATCGGGCGCGTGCTCGGCGAGCGCCTCCACGAGCGCCGTACGTCGTCGCCCGTACTCGCCGCGCACCCGCCGGAGGTGCCGGTCGTAGCGGCCCGACTCGATCAGCCGTGCCAGCGCGAGCTGGTCGAGGGGCGACGTGCCGCGGTCGGTGGTGTCCTTCAGGTGAGCCAGGGGCTCGACCAGCCGCTGGGGCACCACGGCCCAGCCCAGTCGCAGCGCCGGTGCCAACGACTTGCTGACGGTGCCGAGCGCGACGACCTGGTCGGGCGCCAGACCCTGCAACGTGCCGACCGGGTCGCGGTCGTAGCGGAACTCCGCGTCGTAGTCGTCCTCCAGCACCACCGCGTCGCGATCGCGCGCCCAGGCGAGCAGAGCGTGCCTGCGCTCCGGCGCGAGCACGACGCCGGTCGGCCACTGGTGAGCGGGCGTGACGACGACGGCGCGCGCTCGGGTCGCCGCCAGCGCGCCGACGTCGAGGCCGAGGTCGTCGACGGCCACCGGGACGACGGTGCTCCCCGATGCCTGTGCCGCGGCCCGGGCCGTCGAGATCGCGCCGGGATCCTCGCAGCCGACGACGTCCGGTCGGAGTGCGCGCAGCACGAGTGCCAGGCCCTGCGCCATCCCGTTGCAGACGAGCACCTGGTCCGCGGTCGCGTCGACAGCGCGGACCCGTCGCAGGTACGCCGCCAGCGTCGCGCGCAGCTCGGGCACTCCGAGCGGATCGCCGTAGTCGAACGCCGCGTTCGGTGCCTGGCGACAGACCTCCTGGATCGCCCACGCCCAGTCGCTGCGCGGGGCCGAGGCCAGGTCCGGGACCCCGGACACGAAGTCCGCGATCATCCGGGGCGGGCGCTCCGCGGACGACGACGTGGGTCTCGCGGTCTCGGCGGCGACGACGATCCCCGCGACTCCCTCCGCGACCGTCGTACCCGACCCCGTGCGCGAGAGCAGATAGCCCTCGGCCGCGAGCTGCTCGTAGCACTCCTGCACGACGCCGCGTGAGAGTCCGAGGTCGGCGGCGAGCATCCGCGACGACGGGAGGCGGTCGCCGGACGCGAGCCGACCCGTGCGGATGGCATCGCGGACGGCCTGCTCCAGCTGGGCGCGTAGCGGCGTGGAGTCGTCGCGGTCGAGCGACACCAGGAGCTCCGCAGCGCGAGCCATGCCGGCACCCTAGCTCAAAGTGGACCCCCATTCAGCCCCTTCAGTGGCCCTTATCGGGAGTCCATATCGGATCTAGCCTCGGGGCATGACCACGCTCCAGCACACCGCACCCCCGTCGTACGCCGACGCCTCGCCGGTCCGCCCCCGCCTCGTGACTCACGCACTCCTGGTGCGCTTCGTCTCGATCGTGGGGTCCTCGATCGGGTTCTACCTGCCGCTGTCGGTGGTGCCGCTGCTCGCCCAGGAAGCGGGATCCGCTCGCAGTGCCGGCCTCGCCACGGTCGCGCTCCTGGTCGCGACGGTCGCCTGCGAGCTGGTGACGCCCCGCCTGGTCTCGCGGATCGGCTACCGCTGGGCGCTCGCGACGGGTCTGGTCCTCCTGGGCGTCCCGACGGTCGCCCTGGTGTTCGTCGCCACGACGCCGGCGATCCTGGCGGTGAGCGTGCTGCGTGGCATCGGGTTCGCGATCTGCGTGACGGCCGGCGGTGCGGTCACGGCGTCGCTGATCCCCGCCGAGCGTCGGGGCGAGGGCCTGGCACTGGTCGGCATCGTCGGCGGCGTCCCCGGCATGGTGGCCCTGCCGGCCGGCGTCTGGATGGCTGCCCGCTACGGCTACTCGCCCGTCTTCGTCGTCACGACCGTCGCCACGCTGCTGGCGCTGGTGTCCGTGCCGGGACTGCCCGCCCGCTCCACGTCGTCCGCGCCCTCGGACGAGGACGTGATCGGGGTCCTGGCCGGGCTGCGCAGCCGAGCGATCCGTCGTCCCGCCGCGATCTTCGCCGGGTCCACCGCGGCCGTGGGCGTCCTGGTCACCTTCCTCCCGCTGGCCGTGAACGGCGTCCACGCCTGGGTCGCGGCGGCCGCTCTGCTGGCCCAGCCCGCGGCATCGACGGTCTCGCGCTGGGGTGCCGGCCGCATCGGCGACCGGCACGGCCAGGCCTGCCTGCTGGTGCCCGGCCTCGTGCTGGCCGTCGTGGGCATGGGCGGGGTGGCCTTCCTCCACTCGCCGAGCGCCGTGGTCGGCGGGGCGTTCGTGTTCGGCATCGGCTTCGGCGTCCTGCAGAACGCGACGCTGTGCCTGATGTTCGCCCGTGCGCCCGAGGGCTCCGAGGGCGTGGTCAGCGCCATCTGGAACGCCTCGTACGACCTCGGCATGGCCGCGGGCGCCCTGGGTGCGGGACTGGTCGTCGCCCATGTCGGGTACGCCGCCACCTTCGTGCTCGCCGCCCTGGTGATGCTGCCCGGGATCGCGGTCGCGCGACGCGACCGTCACTGAGCAGGATGGGGTCGTGAGCGCATCCGGCGACCTCCCGTTCGTGGACGAGTACTCACGTGTCGTGCGGGCGACCCCGGCACGCACCTGGGAGGCACTCCAGGTGTACGTCGATCGCCTGGCCGCGTCGTCGCACGGCGTGCTGTCCGTCGTCCTGGGGACCGTGCCGCGCAGTGGGTTCGAGGTCGTGGAGACCGACCCACTGCACGAGCTCGTGCTCGGCGGTCGCCACCGGTTCTCGACGTACCGACTGGTGTTCCGCAGCGAGCCCGAGGGCGAGGGTTCTCGCCTGCACGCCGTCACGTACGCCGTGTTCCCCGGCGTTCACGGCCGCGCGTACCGCACGATGCTGATGGTCAGCACCGGTCATCGCCGGGCGGTGGAGCGCATGCTGCTGAACGTGGCGAGGGACGCGGAGGCCTGAGCGGCCTCGCGCCTACGTCGCGGGCTCGTCCTGGTCGCGGATGCGGAAGACCCGAGCCATGCTGCCGAGCTCGACGTCGATGTTGGTCATCGGACCGCCCTTGAGCTTGAGCAGCCACACCGCCAGGTCCTCGGGTCGGACACCGCCGAGGCGGGACAGGCCGAGGAGGAGACGCTTCTGCCCGCTCTTGCGCTCGAAGGGGTTCAGCCGCTGGTCGGCCAGGGGCGTGTAGAAGACGGTCAGCTTCCCGCGGGACGTGCTCACCGCGGTGACGTGGTCGAACGGCACGATCGGGCCGTTCCCGATCTGGAGGCCGTCGTGGGTGACGGTCAGCTGGCGGCTGCCGGTGAACAGCGAGAACCAGCGACTCCCGAAGAGCACGCGTCCTTCGCTCTCGAGCTGTCCCTGCCAGACGAAGGGTCCCTGCATGGCCATGGGCCGATCCTGCCCCAGCCGACGTCCGAAATGGGAAGAGCCGGCCGCTGGATCTGCGGCCGGCTCTAGGGAGTGGGTGGGTGGAGGAGCGGACAGTGGGAGCGATCCACCTCAGCGTCCGCTGCGTCGGTAGAGCAGGTAGTCGTCGTACGGCGGGTAGTCCAGCAGTGCTCGGTGAGCGCGGACCTGGTCGCTCCAGACGTAGCGCACGAGGTTGCGGAACCGGCCGCCCTGGGTGGTGTTCTCGTTGGTGTTCATGCCTCTATGGTGGCCCCTCTGACTGTTCAGGACAAGCGAATGTTTCTTACGAACACAGTAGTGATGCTGTATGGTTAAGAGCATGATCGATGTCCAGCGTCTCCGTGTGTTCCGAGCCGTCGTCGCCAGTGGATCGGTGCAGGCCGCGGCCGACCATCTGGGCTACACGCCCTCGGCGGTCAGCCAGCAGATCTCCGCCCTGCAGCGCGAGACCGGCCTGGTCCTCTTCGAGAAGGCGGGTCGCGGGATCACCCCCACGGCGACGGCCAAGGTGCTCGCCGCCGAGAGCGAGGACCTGATGGAGAGCCTCAGCCGGCTGGGCGGCGTGGTCGACCATCTCCGCGAAGGCCGGTCGGGCAGCCTGACCATCGGGGCGTTCTCCTCGGCCGCGCAGTTCTGGCTGCCTCAGGTCGCCAAGGGGCTGCGCCGCGAGTTCCCCGACCTGGTGCTCGACCTCAGCCTGAACGAGCTCGGCCCCGAGCCGGCCAACCCCGCCCGCCGTGACCTCGACGTCACCACCGAGGACGCCGACATGGACGGCGTCGAGCGGCCCGGTCACAGCCGGCACGTGCTGACCGAGGAGACCTACGTCGTCGTCGCGCCGCGCGGCCACGAGCTCCTCGAGGAGTGGGACACCCAGGTCCCGATGGGTGCGCTCGCCGGCCAGGCGCTGATCGACAACGACTACCACGGCAACACCTGCACCCAGATCATCCGCAACGCCTGCCGAGCTGCCGGGTTCTCCCCGCGCTACGTCGCCCGCACCGAGGACCACCACACGGCGCTCGCGTTCGTGGCCGCCGGGGTCGGCGCCACGATCATCCCGAGCCTGGCCTTCCCCGAGGCGATGGCGGGCGTCGGCATTCGCGAGCTGGTCAACCCGAGCCCCCGACGCCGGATCGTCGTCCACGTCCGCGACGGCGCTGCCGACGCGCCACCGGTCGTGCGCGCCCTCGAGCTGCTCGCCGAGGCCGTGGCCAAGCGGGCCGAGCGTTCCCTCGCCCGCTGAGGGCCACTACTCACTCACTGGCATACGGGCGACGCGGTTCGGGGTGATGCAGCGTCGTCCGGATGCCAGTGAGTGGT
Organism: uncultured Actinomycetota bacterium; assembly: GCA_963759515.1. Taxonomy (GTDB): domain Bacteria; phylum Actinomycetota; class Actinomycetes; order Propionibacteriales; family Nocardioidaceae; genus Nocardioides. Next base: position 714,684 of record CAVWZR010000022.1, read on the forward strand.
CGATCGTCAGGCGGCGGCCTCCGCCAGCTCGAGCTCGCTGGAGGTGACGGGGGCGGCGGTCTCGCGGGTGGCCCGGGCGACCAGCACCAGCACTAGCACCATCAGCGCGATGCCGACCAGGCCGACGACGTGGAACGAGTCGGTGAAGGCGTCCTTGACCGAGGCGAGCAGTGCGGGGTCGTGGTGGCCTTCGCGGACTCCGTCGATGACGCTCTGCTCGGCGGTCGAGCCGGGCAGACCCAGCTGGAGGCGGTAGACCACGGTGCCGAGCGAGCCCAGCACGCTCAGGCCCAGCGCGATCCCCAGCTCGTTGGCCAGCTGCGCCATCGAGGCGCTGGAGGCGGCGCGCTCCGGCGGGGCGGCGCTCATCACGCCGTCCATCAGCATCGGGAAGGCGGCGCCGATCCCGAAGGTGGCCAGGCTGCCGCCGACGGCGACGATCGGGAGACCGGCCGCAGAGATCGGAGCAACGGCGTACAGGGCGAAGCCCGCGACCATCAAGGACATCATCGAGACGACCACGATGCGCTGCGAGAAGCGCCGGTTCAGCAGCGGGCCGAGGTTCGCGGCGGCGATCATCGAGACCATCGACGGCAGCATCCACCAGGCGGCCTGCAGGGGGCGGAGGCCGTGGACCTCCTGGAGGTACAGGTTGAAGAAGAGTGACGTGCCACCCATCAGCAGTGCGGTCAGGAACAGCGCGCTGAGGGTACGACGTACGCGCGGCCGGGTCAGCAGCTCGAGGTCGAGCAGCGGGTGGGCGAGCGCGGACTGACGACGGATGAACACGGTGCCGAGGACCAGTCCGACCACGAGGGCGGCCAGCACCTGCGCGTCGAAGCCGGAGTTGACGGCCCGCTTGAGGGCGAAGACCAAGCCCAGCACGGCGGTCACGGACAGGACGCCGCTGGTGAGGTCGAGCGGTGCCGGGGTCTCGGACTTGGACTCGGGGATGAGCCTCGGGACCAGCACGATGGTCACGGCCATCACCGGCACGCCCATCAGGAAGACCGAGCCCCACCAGAAGTGGTCGAGCAGCACGCCACCGACGAACGGCGCGATCGCCATGCCGCCGAGGAAGACCGTCATCATCGCGCCCATCGCCTGGATGCGAGCCTTCTCGTCGGTGAAGAGGCCGCCGAGCAGGGCCATCGACGCCGGCAGGATCGCGGAGCCGGCCAGCCCCATCACGCCGCGGGCGGCGATGACGAGCTCCGGAGTCGTGGCGAAGGCGCCGAACCCGGACGCGACGGCGAAGATCGCGGCACAGACCAGGATCATCCGGCGGCGGCCGATCCGGTCGGCGATGGCGCCGGTGGTGAGCATGGCGCCGGCGACCATGAAGTTGTAGCTGTCGGTCATCCAGAGCAGCTCGGTCGGCCCGGCGTGGAGGTCGGTGGCCATGGTCGGCAGCGCGACGGCGAGCACGGAGATGTCGACGGCGACCAGCAGGGTGGGGAGCGCCAGGACCGCCAGGGCGAGGATGGCGCGGGTCCGAGTCGAGATGAGGTCTGTGTTCATGCCCCTACGTCGAACGCCCGGGCGGGGTTTCGACACGCGCCGGAAGAAACTTCCGCAGGTTGCAGCTCGGCAAAGATTTCGCGATCACCGATGCGCGAGAGCCGTGCGTGGAGCAGCATGTGCCCCGCAACACGACGACCGCAGGCGGCCGATCCCTGGCCGCCCGCGGAGACGTCGTACGGGGGGTTGAGTACCGGACCTCAGCCCACTTATACGTCGGGCCCGCCTCTCGCTGGGCGGGCCCGACGTTCTCCCCGGGGAAGGCACCAGCCGCCGCCAAAGGGCTGCTGCGCCCGGTCGAGCGCGACGCCGCCGGAGAAGGTCCGCGACAAGACCGCTGTGCGTCGTGGATGCTGACCACTCGTGCGACGACTGCTGCCCGGGGTGCTGCGCGAGGAGCCTCAGTACCGGCTGCTCTTCGGCAGCCAGGTGCTCAGCGTCCTCGGCGACCGGGTCACCAGCGTGGCTCTGCCGTTCGCCGTCCTCTCGGTGGGCGGTGACGTCGGCGACGTCGCGCTGACCTCGACGGCTCAGTTCCTGCCGTTCGTGCTGCTCGCCGTCCCGGCCGGGGTGTGGGCGGACCGCTGGGACCGCAAGCGCATCCTGATCTCGTCGGACGTCGTCCGCCTGGTGACTCAGGCGGTGGCCGCCACCCTCCTGCTCTCGGGGAACGCCGAGGTCGTCCACCTCGCCGTGCTGGCGGCGGTCTTCGGATCCGCCGACGCCTTCTTCGCACCGGCGTTCAGTGGGCTGCTGCCGACGACCGTGAGCCCGGGGAACCTGCAGCCGGCCAACGCGTTGCGCGGGCTGAGCTTCTCGCTGGCCAACGTCGCCGGGCCGGTGGTCGCGGGTGTCCTGATCGGCTTCGCGGGTGGACCGGGAGCAGCCCTGGTCTTCGACGCGGCGACGTTCCTGGCCTCGGTCGTGCTGCTGCTGCCCTTGCGGTCGGCCGTCGTCGACGCGGTCGCGGCCGAGGACGAGCAGCCCCACGCGTCGTTCGGCACCTCCTTGCGTGAAGGGTGGCGCGAGGTCCGCTCGCGGAGCTGGCTGCTCGGCTACCTCGGCGGCTTCGCGGCGTACCACGCCGTCGTGCTGCCGGCGATCTTCGTGATCGGCCCGGTGCTGATGGCCGACCACTACGACGGCGCCCGCTCGTGGGCCGTCATCACGGCGCTGTTCGGGATCGGCAACATCCTCGGCGACGTCCTGCTGCTGCTGTGGCGCCCGGCGTACGCCCTTCGCGTCGGGGCGCTGATGCTGGTCGGCGCGTCGTGCCAGGCGGCCATCATCGGCAGCCATCTCCCGGTCTGGGGGATCGGGCTCCTCGAGCTGCTCACCGGCATCTGCGTGACCGGGACGTTCACGCTGTGGGAGACCTCTCTCGGTGAGCACATCCCGGCGCGGTCGCTGTCGCGGGTGTCGAGCTACGACTACCTGTCGAGCACCGGGATGATCCCGCTCGGCAACGTCCTGGTGGGCGCCCTCGCCGCCACCCTCGGCGTCTACCCGGCGCTCGTCGTGATGACCGTCGTCGGCGTCGCCGCCGCCCTGGTCGTCGTCTCGATCCCCGCGGTCCGACACCTCCCCCGCGGAGCTGTCCCATCCGGGTCGTCCGCCTGAGACGGCACTAGGGGTTCCCGTGGGGCGGACGACCCCGGATGGTCAGGCGGTGGTGCCGGGTTCCAGCCGGGCGCCGGCGTCGACCATCGACTCGATCAGGGAGCCACGACCCACCAGGACGATGTCCTCGCCACGAGCGAGCCGGGCGGAGGGGACGGCTCCGACCCGTGCAGTACGCCGCAGCTCGGTGTCCTCGTCGACGACGGCGGTCTGCACGACCGCGCCCGAGCGGACCACGCAGTCGGAGAAGATCACGCTGTCGGCGATTCGGGCTCCCTTCTCGACCACGACGCCCGGGCCGAGCACCGAGCCGGAGACCTCACCTGCAACGTCGCACCCGGGCGACACCAGACTGTCGGTCAGCCTCGCGGAGGGGCGGATACGCGCGGCCGGCCGATCGGGCCAGTGGGCGATCACCGGGCGTCCAGGGTGGTCGAAGACGTCGACCTTGCCGGCCAGCAGGTCGCGATGCCCTTGCAGATAGGTGTGAGGCTGGCCGAGGTCGCGCCAGTACCCGTCGATCCGCACGGCACGGACCGTTCCGGTGTCGATCAGGCGTGGCAGTAGGTGCTCGCCGAAGTCACCGAGCCCGGAGTCCAGGGGATCGTCGTCCGCATCGTCGAGCTCGGCTCGGAGTCCTTCGAGCGCTTCGAGCAGCGGCTCGACGCGATAGACGAAGATCTCGGTCGCGACCGTGCCGGTGCTGGGTCGTGCGGCCTTCACCTCCAGACCGCGCACGACACCACCCCGGCCGGTGACGATCGCGACGTTGTCGGAGGCCTCCTTCTTGCTCACCTCGGCGGTCACCAGCGTGGCCGTGGTGCCACGGGCGACGTGCTCCTCGACCACCGGTGCGAGATCCATGTTGAAGACGTGGTCCGCGCTGAGCACGACCACATGCTCGGCACCGTGCTCGGCGATCTCGCCGTGCAGCTTGAGGAGCAGGTCCGCATTTCCCGACGCGAACCCTTCCTCAGTGCTCGGGCCGGTGCCGGTCTGGGGCACCATGCGGCGGAAGCCCCCGCGGTTGCGGTCCATGCTCCAGGGACGGCCGCCGGCCAGGTAGTCGTCGATCGATGCGACCTGGTACTGCACGCTCACCCAGACGTCGTCCACCTCGGCGTGGAACAGCCCGGACAGGGCGAAGTCGACGAGCCGGTTCACACCTCCGAACGGCAACGCCGGCTTGGCGCGCTCACGCGTCAGTACGTCCATGCGAGACCCTTGGCCCCCCGCTTGGACGAGTCCCAGCACCTGTCCTCGTCTCATGCCGCCACCTCCGCGACGAGCCTGCCCGAGCCTGGTCGTACGCCGCCTCACCCTCCCGAGGGAGGAGGTCTGGTTCAGCTGTGAGTCACGCAGCGCGTGGACCAGGGTCGCGCCTCCAGCCGGCCCTCCGGGATCGACTCGCCACACACCTCGCACGTGCCGTAGGTCCCGTCCGCGACGCGCTGCTGCGCGCGGCGAACCTCCTCGAGCATCGCGAGCAGGTGTTCCTGGGTCGACACGGCGGCCAGCCGGTCGACCGCCATCGAGGTCCCTTCTCCGATGCGCTTGCCGAACGAGATCGTGCCGAGCTCGCCGGGTGGCTTCGTGAGCTCGGTCAGCTGCGCCTCGAGCTCGGCCTCTCGCTCGATGAGCAGCCGACCCGCCTCCTCGTGCATCCGGCCAGGGTACGTCGCCCTTCGGGTGAGCCCCTGCGCCTGCGACCCGACTAGCGTGACCGGATGGTCTCGGTGGAGCGCACGTTCACGACGCGGACGCCGCCCGACGTGGTGTTCGAGTTCCTCGCGGACTTCTCCCACGCCGAGGAGTGGGACCCTGGGACGGTCGAGTGCCACCGGCTCGAGGGCGACGGCGGCGTCGGCACTCGCTACCGGAACGTCTCGAAGTTCCTCGGTCGCACGACGACCGTCGAGTACGTCACGGAGCAGCTCCAGCAACCGCGCCTCCTGCATTTCCGGGGTCACAACGAGCAGTTCACCGGGCACGACCGCCTCCGGCTGGAGCCGGCCGACCGCGGCACGCGGGTCGTCTACGAGGCGGAGCTGCTCTTCTCCGGAGTGGCCAGGCTCGCGACGCCGCTCGTGGCCGCGTACCTCCCGTTCCTCGCGAACAAGACGGTGGCCCAGATGCGTGACCGGCTCGACCGGCGTGCCTGACGCCGTCCCCGTCACGTTCCGCGGCACGATCGCCGGCCTGGGCTCGACCAGCGGCGTGAGGATCGTGGTCGGCAGCTGGTGCGACTCGCCGTACGGCGCGTTCGCGGACGTGATGCTCGCCGAGCCCGATGGCACACGACGCCTGCTGGCTCCGACCGCCGAGACGGCGGAGTTCGTGGCCGCGACCTATGTTTTCGACGACGTCCTCGTCGTCCCGGTCGAGGTACGGCATGCCGACGGTTCGGTCCACGTGCGTGCCGGGGAGCTGGAGTTCGCCTACCGCGTCGCCCGTCGTACGTCGCTCGGGTGGGCGCTCCGAGCCGTGCCACGTCCCGTCGCGACCTCGGTGTGGTGGTCCACGGTGACCGACCCGATCGCGCGGGCCCTGCTGCGCGGCGTCCGCACCCGCGGTTCGGCCGGCGGCGGCCGCAGCGAGGTCTACGGCGCGACCGATCATCACGCGGTCGCCCACCTGTCCGGCACCTGGCGGGGGGCCGACCTGGGGAAGCTCGCCACCGTCCACCCCGATCCCGGGTTCGGCTTCGCCTCGACGCCTCAGCGGCCCTCGGTCACCACCCTCGTCACGACCGTGATCCCGCCAGCCGGGTCTAGCCTGACCGCGTGAGCCGAGACCCCGCCCAGCCGTGCTCACTCGTCGCGGCCGGCGAGCTGACCGCCTCCGACCCGACGCCCGGGATGTCGCGGCAGGTGGCCATGCAGGGCGAGGGGATGTGGACCGGCACCGTCGACACCGAGCCCCACGCGACATCTGGGTGGCACCACCACGGGGAGTACGAGACGACTCTCTACATCGTCAGCGGTCTGATGCGGATGGAGTCGGGTCCAGGCGGAGGCGAGGTCGTCGAGGCCGGGCCAGGTGACTTCCTGCGCGTCCCCGCGGGTGCGATCCATCGCGAGTCCAACCCGTCCGACGAGCCGGGCCGCGCGGTCATCGTGCGGTGCGGCACCGGTGAGCCCACCGTCAACGTGGAGGGGCCGGCCCGATGAGCGACGGCGTGCTGGGTCGGCTCGACTTCGTCTACTGCCCCAGTGCTGATGCCGCTGCCGACCGCACCCACTGGGTGGACAGGCTCGGCGCCACTGCGGTCTTCGCGATCGAGCGCTTCGAGACCCGGGTCGCCTGTGTCGAGCCGGGCGACGGCCCGGCCGTGCTGTTCGCCGAGCATCTCGGGGGCGACCATCCGATCCTGGTCTACCGCGTGGACGATCTCGAGTCGGCTGTCGCGGCGTACCGCACGGACGGCGTGGAGCTGAGCGAGACCTTCGAGTTCCCGTTCGGGCACGGTGTGGAGGTCACCAACCCGGGATCCCAACGTGTGGCGATCTATGAGCGCGACCGCTCCGATCGTGGAGACTCGCTCCGCGGCCGCCGCGACTTCTGACCACGATCCTGGGAAGGACCCCATGAGCACGATCACCCTGCCCGACGGGCGCGACCTCGAGATCGAGGTCACCGGCCCCGCCGACGGGCCCGTCCTCCTCTTCCACCACGGAACGCCGGGTGGCTCGGTGCAGTTCTCCGGGATGGCCGACCAGGTGCACGAGCGCGGACACCGGCTCGTGACGTGGTCGCGCGCAGGGTACGGCGCCTCCTCGCGTCGTCCTGGCCGGTCGGTCGCCGACGAGGTCAGCGACGCCATGGCTGTGCTCGACCACGTCGGCGCGGACGCGTGCGTCGTGGCCGGCTGGTCGGGTGGTGGCCCGCACGCCCTGGCTTGTGGGGCGCTCGCGCCCGAGCGGGTCAGGGGAGTCCTCAGCATCGCCGGCGTCGGACCGTTCGGCGCAGACGACCTCGACTTCCTCGAGGGAATGGGCCAGGAGAACCACGACGAGTTCGGTGCGGCGTTGGAAGGCGAAGGAGCGATTCGGACCTACCTGGAGGCGATGCGTCCGATGCTGCTCCACGTCACCGGTGACCAGATCGTCGACCAGATGGAGACGTTGCTCCCGCCGGTCGACCGGGACTCGCTGACCGGTGAGTTCGGGGACTTCCTGGCTCGCGGGTTCCAGCAGGCCGTCTCGGTCAGCGTGGACGGCTGGCTCGACGACGATCTCGCCTTCACCCGCCCGTGGGGCTTCGACCTGGCCGCGATCACGGTGCCGACGTACCTCTGGCAGGGCAGCGAGGACCTGATGGTCCCGTTCGCCCACGGCGAGTGGCTGGCCGCGCACCTTCCGAACGCCGTCGTCCACCTCGAGAGCGGCGAGGGTCACCTCTCGATCGGCGTGGGCGGGATGGGCCGGATGCTCGACGAGCTCCTCGTGCGCTGATCGGCCGCCTCCGCGTGCCATGCTCCGGGCATGCTCTGGCGGCTCGTGGTGATCGCGATCGGCGTCGGCTTCGTCGCCTACCGCGGCGCCCTGTGGCTCGAGATCCGCAAGGCCCGCAAGGCGCGCGACATCGCGCGGGAGCAGCACCTGCGTCGCCACGGGTTCGGTCTCTATCGCTGGGCTGCCCTCCTGCTGCTGATCTTCACCTTGCTGCTCACGGCCCTGGTCTGGTCGAACTCCCGCTGAGGTCCACCAGTGCCTCGCGCCCGGCGTGCAGGCCCCGCAGGCAGCGGTCGCGCATGGTGTCCCAGTAGTACGGCAGCCCCATCACCGCGAGCACGAGCACCCAGCCGCAGGCGAGTCGCCAGGTGACCTCGTCGACGGCCAGCGCCTCGCGGAACGTGGCCCGGGCGGCGCGGTCGAGCAGCTGCCAGGCCACGGCGAGGTCGACCGTCGGGTCGCCGATCGAGAGGCCGCCGAAGTCGAGCACGGCGACCAGGCGCCCCTCGCGCACGAGGAGGTTCTCGGCGTTGAGATCGCCGTGGTACCAGCGTGGCTCGACCTCCCGATGCGCCTCGGGCATCCGCAAGACCTGGGTCCATGCGGACGCGACCTCCGCGAGATCGACCGTGAGGTCGGGGTGACCCGCGAGGGGTCGGGAGTCGCGCAGGTACTCCTGCACGTCGTCGTCCATGGTCGCGAGCGGGCGACCGCGGTACCACGCCAGCGCCCGGTCGTCGGCCGTCTCCGGCGGCAGGTCCAGTGATCGCAATGCCCCGATCACTGCTGCCAGGTCGGCGGCGAGCCCGTGCCGTGGTGCCTCACCGGCCGCAGGTACGACGGGCCGCTCACCCCGCAGGAAGCGCACCACCGACCACTTCTCCGGGTAGCCGAAGCCGGGCTCGCCCACGGCGACAACCTCCGGGACGCCCACCGGCAGGTGCGGTGCGACGTAAGGCAACCAGCGTTGCTCCTTCTCGATCGTCGTCGTGCCGCCGGGTTGTCGGGGCAGTCGGACGAGGAGGTCGTCGCCGAGTCGGAACAGCGCGTTGGTCGAGCCCGAGGCGTCGAACCGCCGTAGCGGGAGTCCGTCGTACGCCGCGGGGAGGGTGGTGAGCAGACGGCGCACCAGCTCCTCGTCGACATCGATCTCGTCGTCGTGCAGGCGCGCCATGTACCCACCCCATCGGAAGAGTCGCGCTGCTGTCGATCGACTTCCACGGTGGTAGACACAGCTCATGCCCGACCTGCTCGATGTCCCGGTCACCGGCGGCACCCTGCGCGTCGCGGCGTGGCACGGCACCGGAGTTCCGGTGCTGGCCATCCATGGGATCACCTCGTCGTCACGCACCTGGTCCTTCGTCGCCGACGCCCTCGATCATCCGGTCTTCGCGCCGGACCTGCGCGGCCGGGGCCGCTCGAACGGACTGCCCGGCCCGGTGGGCATGGTGCAGCACGCCGAGGACTGTGCCGAGGTCGTCGCCGCGACCGGTGGGGTGCCGTTGATCGTGGTCGGCCACTCCATGGGCGGGTTCGTGGCCACGGTGCTCGCGGCGCGCCGACCCGATCTGGTCCGGGGACTGGTGCTGGTCGACGGCGGGCTGCCGTTCCCTCCCGCCGACGAGGCGACGACCCTCGCCGGCCTGCAGCCGATCAAGGCGCGGCTCGAGGCGACGTACACCCGGAGAGCTATCGCGACTGGTTTCGTCAGCACCCGGCCTTCGCACGTGACTGGACCCCGGAGGCGGAGGCGTACGCCGACTACGACCTGCCCGAGGCACCCGGTCGGCCGTCGGCCGACTCCTGCGGCCGTCGAGGCCGACCAGGTCGACATGGTCTCCGGGGCGGCGTTCCTCGAGGCGCTCGAGAAGCCGATGCCGCCGCGCCTCTTCCTGCACGCGTCGCGCGGCTTCGCCGACGACCCGCCCGGTCTCTACCCGCAGCCGACCGTCGACGAGTACGCCGCGCGGTGGCCCGAGATCGGCATGGGCCACGTGCCGGACGTCAACCACTACACGATCGTGCTCAGTCGCCGCGGTGCCGACGCGATCGCTCAGGCAGTGCGCGAGCTGGCGGCCCGGTCCTAGGGTGCGCACATGAGTCAGGCCGAGGTGGTCGACGACATCACCGCCGCCGACGAACCGCCGACGCTCGGCCGGACCGCCCGAAACGTCGCCTTCGCGTTGATCCTCGGCGGACTGCTGCTCTCCGCGCTCGACTCCACGATCGTCTCGACCGCGCTGCCGACGATCGTCGGCGACCTGGGCGGTGCGGAGCACATGAGCTGGGTGGTGACGGCGTACCTCCTGACGCAGACGATCGCGACGATCCTCGGCGGGAAGTTCGGCGACCTGCTCGGCCGGAAGTGGATCTTCGTCGGCAGCATCGTGATCTTCACCGCCGCCTCGGCGCTCGCCGGGCTGTCGCAGAGCATGACCTGGCTGATCACCTCGCGGGCGATCCAGGGCATCGGTGGTGGCGGGCTGACGGTCACCGCCACCGCGATGATCGCCGACATCATCCCGTTGCGTGACCGCGGCAAGTACCAAGGCGCGGTCGGCGCCGTCTTCGGAGGTACGACGGTGCTCGGGCCGCTGCTCGGCGGCTTCTTCACCGACCACCTGTCGTGGCAGTGGGTCTTCTACGTCAACGTGCCGGTGGCGCTGGTGATCCTGCCGTTGGCGGTCAAGCTCCTGCCGACGGTCGGTGCCACCGCCAAGCCGGTCTTCGACACCCTCGGCATCGTCTTCGTCTCGCTCGGCTCGGCCGGCCTGATCCTGGCGACCAGCTGGGGCGGCACCCAGTACGCCTGGTCGTCGCCGACGATCATCGGGCTCGTCGTCGGAGCGGTGCTCTGCATCTGCTTGTTCGTGTACGTCGAGTCACGGGCCGTCGAGCCGATCCTGCCGCTGCGGTTGTTCACCCGGAACGTGTTCTCGGTCAGCGTCGTGCTCAGCTTCATCGTCGGCTTCGCCCTGCTCGGCACGATGACCTTCCTGCCGACCTGGCTGCAGTTCTGCGAGGGCGTCAGCGCGACGGCGTCCGGCATCCGCACGCTGCCGATGGTGGCCGGCCTGATCGTCGCCTCGGTGACGGCCGGCAACCTGGTCAGTCGCACGGGTCGCTATCGGATCTTCCCGATCTCCGGTGCCGTGGTCATGGCCGTGGGCATGGTGCTGCTCGCGCGCCTCGACGAGGGATCGTCGACCTTGGAGTCGTCGGTGGCGATGCTCGTGCTGGGGGTCGGGATCGGCCTGGCGATGCAGGTCCTCACGATCATCGTGCAGAACACCGTCGACTACCGCGACCTCGGTGTCGCAACGTCAGGCGTCACGTTCTTCCGGACCATGGGCAGCTCGTTCGGGGCCGCGGTGTTCGGCACGATCTACGCCCACCAGCTGAAGCCGAAGCTGGGCGCAGCGGTCGTGTCCACCGGCGCCGACCCGACCAAGGTGACGACGCCCGAGGCGGTGCAGACGCTGCCCCCGGAGCAGCACGCGGCCGTGGTGTCGGCGTACGCCGAGTCGCTGCAGCACGTGTTCCGGGCGGCGGTGCCGGTCGCGATCCTGGCGTTGGTCGTGGCACTGCTGCTCAAGCAGGTGCCGATGCGCGGACTGACGCAGCCCGGGGCCACCGACCTGGGTCACGGGTTCGCGATGCCCGACCAGCGGACGTCGCAGGAGCAGCTCGAGGGACAGGTGGTGCGGATCATCCGGACCCGGCTGCCCGAGGCTGCTGCGGCCCTGCTCGACTCGTCGCGGGCCGGGCTCGACGCCGTCCAGGTCTGGACCCTGCGCCAGATCGCGATCCAACAGCTGTTGGCCAAGGGTCCGGCCGACCCCGTGACCATCGCGGCCGCGCATCGCGTGCCGATGGCGCTGATCCGGCCGGCCGTCGACGACGCCATCCGCTCCGGTCTGGTCTCCGAGCACGAAGGCCGCGTCGAGCTGAGCGAGCACGGGCGCGAGCGCTTCACGGCGTTCGTACGAGAGCTGTGGGAGTGGCTGACCCGCGAGGTCGAGGAGGCCAACGGCGAGCCTCTGGACGACCAGGGCCGCGAGGACCTGCGCGTGATCGCGCGCCGGGTGCTGCTCTCCGACGACCCCGTCAGCGAACCCATGGAGATCGCCCAAGCCGGCGCCTGAATCGCCGAGTCGGCGCAAACAGACGCCTGAAAACACGCCGAGTCGGCGCAAACAGGCGTCGAAAACACGCCGAGTCGTCATATGACGACTCGGCGAAGTGGTCAGTCGATCGGGGGAAATTCGCCCAACGCGTGGTCGGCGATCCGCTTCATCATCCACACGTCGATGCCGCCGCCGACGACGCCACCCGCGAGGGGGATGGCGCGTCCCAGGCGGGCGAACGCCTTCTCGCCCACGCCGCGCAGGATCCGGAAGCCGATCGCCTTGTTCAGCATCAGCAGCGCTGCGGGAGGCAGCTGCTGTCCGACCAGGCCGACCACCTTGCCGGTGCCGCCGGTGAGGCCCGCCTTGGCCAGCACCTCGTCCGCATCGGAGCCGATCAGCGTGAGCAGGACGGCGCTGCGCACCTGCGGGTCGTCGAGGTCGTAGCCGCGCAGCGTCGCGATCCCCGCCACCATCCGGGTGGCGCCGACGTAGAACTCCACGACGTTCGCCGGCAGCGCGACCGGCATCGTCACGAAGCCGCCGACACCGGTGACGAAGCCGCCAACCCCGCCCTTGACGACGTGCGAGCGCACGATCTTCTTCACCGCACCCTCGGTGGTCCGGGTGTCGCGGCGGGCCAGGTCGGCGAGCTCGCGGGCGGACTTCAACGGGCCGAGTCCGTCGATCCCGGCATCGAGCAGGACCTGGATCAGTCGCCCGACGATCCCCTCGTCACCACGGGCCACCGCCACGGGCAGGCGGTCGCGATCGTCCGAGCGTTTCAGCGACATCGGGTCACCCGTTGCTCGGAGGGGTCGGGGCTCGGGGCTCGGGGTACGTCGGGGCCGGGCTCGTCCGGCGTACCGTCCGCCCGCTGCTCGGCGATCTTGTCGACACCACGCTCGAGTGAGCCGCGCACCTGCTGGATGGTGTCCGCGTGCTTGCCGTCGGTACGCCGGTCGACGGCGCCGGCGGCCTTGTCGAAGAGCCGCTCGAGGTCGCCCTTGTGCTCGTGGGCGAGCTCGCCGGCCTTCGCCATGCCGGTGCGCACCGCCTGCTCGACCGACGTGGCGAGGTCGTTCAGGTGGCGTTCCACCTCGTACTCGTCCATCTTCGCGCGGATCTGGTCCGCCAGCGGCGGGCGATCGGAGGCTGGGGTCTCGGAGGTCGGGTCCTCCGGCTTGTCGGTCATGGCACCTCCCAGGGTGTCTGAGGACTCCATCCTGCCCGGCGTAGTGCTTGTACCCAACCGTCCGGGGTACGGATCCGGCACACCACGCGGAGGGAGCACCATGGCCGACCATGTCGCCCACGCCGAGACGGAGATCTCCGCCTCACCCCAACAGGTCTGGGACGCCCTGACGGACCCGGACGCCATCTCGGCGTTCATGTTCGGCTCACGGGTCGACACCGACTGGGAGGAGGGCAGCCCGATCACGTGGGCCGGGGAGTACGACGGCAAGCCCTTCCAGGACAAGGGCGAGATCCTCGAGATGGACGCCGGGCGGCGGCTCCGCATGACGCACTACAGCCCGTTGTCCGGCGCCGACGATGCGCCGGAGAACTACCACACGCTCGACTACCGGCTCGAGGAGAACGGTGACTCGACCACGCTCACCCTCGATCAGGACGGCAACGACTCGGCCGAGCAGGCTGAGCAGTTCGCCGCCAACTGGCAGACGATGCTCGACCAGGTCAAACAGTACGTCGAGTCGGGCCGCTGACGTTCAGGACTTGACGTCAGGACCTGACGCTCAGGAACGGACGAGCCGGGCGATCGCGGCAGAGGCCTCACTCAGCTTCTCGTCCGCCCCGTCGCCCGACGCGACGGCGTCGCGTACGCAGTGCGCGAGGTGGTCGTCGAGCAGGTGGAGCGAGACCGCCTGGAGTGCCTTGGTCATGGCCGAGACCTGGGTGAGGATGTCGATGCAGTACTGCTCCTCCTCGACCATGCGCTGAAGTCCGCGCGCCTGTCCTTCGATGCGACGCAGCCGCTTGAGCACGTCGTCCTTGTCGTGGAGGTAGCCCGGGTGGTTCATGCGGGAAGTGTACCCCGGAGGGGTATCAGCCCCGATCCGCGACCGCCCGCTCCGTGAACGGATCCCCGCAGGATCGGGTACGTCGGTGACCATGGTGCGCATGCCGGACCGGGACCTACGCCGCGACATCCGCCGCGTCACGTCGATCCTCGGCGAGACACTGGCGCGGACCGAGGGCGAGGAGCTGCTCGCCCTGGTCGAGGACGTGCGCACCCACGCCAAGGAGGACCGGCTCGACCAGCTGCCCGACTTCGACCTGGCGACGATCACCCGACTGGTCCGGGCGTTCACGGCGTACTTCCACCTGGCCAACATCACCGAGCAGGTCCATCGCGGCCGTGCGCTCCGCCGGAAGCGCGAGGAAGAGGGGGGCTGGGTCGAGCAGGCGGTCGCGAGGATCGCGAAAGCCGGGGTCGACGCCGACGCGGTCGCCGAGATCCTCCGCCACGTCACGCTGCGTCCGGTGTTCACCGCCCATCCGACCGAGGTCGCTCGCCGGTCGACGATCGACAAGCTCCGCCTGGTGGCCGCTCTGCTGGAGGAGCCGGAGTCCGCGCGGCGTACGCGTCGGCTCGAGGAAGCAGTCGAGCTGCTCTGGCTCACCGACGAGATCCGGGTCGAGCGCCCGGAGCCGACGGACGAAGCCCGCAACGTCGTCTACTACCTCGAGGGGCTGTCCGGTGCCGCACTGGCCGACGTGCTCGAGGAGCTCCGCGACCAGCTCGCCGTTCTCGGAGTCGAGCTGCCGCCGGAGGTGCGGCCGCTGCGCTTCGGCACCTGGGTGGGCGGTGACCGCGACGGGAACCCACACGTCACGGCCGCCATCACCCGCGAGATCCTCACCCTCCAGGCGGTCCACGGCATCCGGTTGCTGCGCAGCCTCGTCGACCGGCTCCGTCGCGACCTCTCGGTGAGCAACCGCATCGGCGAGGTCTCGGTGGAGCTCCGCGAGCGGCTGGCCGACGTGCTGCCGCGACTGCCCGAGGTCGAGCGTCGCTACCGACGGCTCAACGCCGAGGAGCCCTATCGCCTGTTCCTCACCTGCATCCACGTCCGGCTCGCCCTGACCGAGGCCCGGCTGGTCGGTGGCGTCGCCCATGTCGAGGGCCGGGACTACGCCGACGACGGCGAGCTGTTGGCCGACGTGCTCCTGCTGCACCGTTCGGTGCTCGCGCACCAGGGAACGGTCGTCGCGCGGGGCGAGGTCGAACGGCTCGTCCGCACGGTGGCCGCCACCGGGCTCACCCTCGCGACGCTCGACGTACGCGAGCACGCTGCGGCCCACCACCACGCGGTCGGCCAGCTCCTCGATCGCCTCGGCGAGCTGGGCACGCCGTACGCCGAGCTCGACCGGGGCACTCGCGCCAAGGTGCTCAGCGAGGAGCTCGCGAGTCGTCGGCCGCTGGCCGGGAGCCCGCTCCCGTTGGACGAGGCGGGCGCGGTCACCGCCGAGACGTTCCGGTCGATCCGCTGGGCGCACGACGAGCTCGGGCCGGGGGCCGTGGAGAGCTACATCATCTCGATGACCCGCGACGCCGGCGACGTGTTCGCCGCCGTCGTGCTCGCGCGCGAGGCCGGCCTGGTCGACCTGCCGTCGGTGTCGCGCGGATCGGCTTCGTGCCTCTGCTGGAGACGGTGGACGAGCTCGAGCAGACCGAGGAGATCCTCGAGTCGCTGTTCGCCGACGCGTCGTACCGCGAGCTGGTGCGACTCCGCGGCGACGTGCAGGAGCTGATGCTCGGCTACAGCGACTCGAACAAGGCCGGCGGCATCACGACCTCGCAGTGGCAGATCCAGCTCGCCCAGCGACGGGCCCGCGACGTCGCCCGGCGTCACGGGGTCCGGCTGCGGTTCTTCCACGGTCGCGGCGGCTCGGTGGGTCGTGGCGGAGGTCCGACATACGACGCGATCATGGCGCTGCCGTCGGGCACGGTGGACGGCGAGCTCAAGATCACCGAGCAGGGTGAGGTGATCAGCGACAAGTACGCGCTGCCGGCTCTCGCTCGTCAGAACCTCGAGCTCGCCCTCGCGGCGACGGTCGAGGCCAGCGTCCTCCACCGCACCGACCGGCGTACGCCGGAGCAGGCCGCGCGCTGGGACTCGACGATGGACCGGATCTCGGAGGCCGCGCAGCGGCGCTACCGCAGCCTGGTCGAGGACCCCCGGCTCGCGTCGTACTTCCTCACGGCCACGCCGGTCGACCTCCTGGGCGCCCTGCACATCGGCTCCCGTCCGTCGCGCCGGCCAGGCGCCGACGCCGGCCTCGAGGACCTGCGTGCGATCCCGTGGGTCTTCGGCTGGACCCA
>CAVWZR010000023.1:0-16975 GCA_963759515.1 uncultured Actinomycetota bacterium
CGGCGCGTGGGCACTCGACACACTTCCGACCATCGGATCACCGACGCCACCTACCGTGCCACCGCAACGACGACGTAGCGACGGCTCCCAACGTCGGTGTCGGCACATGCGAGGAGGTCGCCGCCGGTTTCTCGCGCCGCTCCGTCCGCTTGTAAGGTCGTCCCACCTGAGCCCCCGTAGCTCAGGGATAGAGCACCGCCCTCCGGAGGCGGGAGCGCAGGTTCGAATCCTGCCGGGGGCGCCCGAAGCGGCCTGGTTCTTCTCGAGCTCTGCCGGAGCTCCGCTCCGTCAGGTCTCTCGGGTTCGAATCCTGCCGGGGCGCTCGCTCGCATGCCGCCACCAGCAACCTCATCCGTCACCCGATGCGGTCACTCGTGTCGCTTGTCGGCCGTTGCAACCCACGACATGCGAGGCGATACCCGGTCAGCCGGGTATCGCACCGAACAACCCCACTACCCTCGCCCTCGTGACCGAGTACCAGGTGACCTCGTGGCGCGACCTGCCGTCGCTGGTCGTGGCCCGCGAGGGTGAGGTGGTGACCAAGGCTCCGCTGGCCCAGCGTTTCCAAGAGGCCGTCGACGAGGCGGCGATGCGGCTGGGTGAGACCAGCAGCGACGAGTACCTCGCCGGCTGGACCCGCGGCGAGTGGACCGACGCCGACGGCACGCCGTACGAGGTCTGCGACCGCGTCGTGGCCGACCTGGAGGAGCAATGGCCCGCGCGTCGGTTGGCGGAGTATCTCGACACCCTCGGGCCGTCGGATCTTCCCGGCTAGCAGCCGCGGAGGTTAGCGTGCGCGCCAGGGTCCGACCCTCGGGAGCCGGACCGGTTCGTCTCGTCCTGGTGAGCGCCAGGACCCCGGCAGAAGGACCAGCCCATGCGACGCCGCCTCTCAGCCTGCCTCGCCGTCGGCGCCCTGGCGGCCACCTCGGCGCTGGTCGCCACCGACGCCCAGGCCGCCACGCACCGTCAACCGGTGCCTCACGCCGGCGGCCGCGCCGCTGCCAAGGCCGGCTCGGTCGCGTTCTTCGGAGCCCAAGGTGCCTTCTTCCAGGCGGTGAAAGGGGTCACCGGCCGGAAGGCGCACCGGACCGCCTTCTTCGACGTCAGCGGCACCCGCGCCATCGCGACCGCGGTCAACCCCGTCGGTGGTGACGACGGGCTCCTCTGCGACACCGCCGAGAACGTGGCACCGGTGCGGACGATCCGCACGAGCGTCCAGCTCGATCCTGTGATCGATGCCTCGGAGTTCGGCGACGAGGGCGGCGACGGCTTCCACTTCGAGTGCTCCGGGGTCGCCGTCCACGGCACCTTCGGTCTCGCCACGGGTGACTCCCAGGGATTGGTGCAGCTCCGCCGGCAGCACGGGGCGTGGAAGATCGATCGCCGCGTCCACTCGCCGGGCCTCAACGACGCCGGAGACCCGCACCGGCCGGGCTGGATCAACTTCCGCGACTCGGTCACGACCGCCACCACGTTCGACAACGTCGCGATCGCACCGAAACCGATGCCCAACGGCAAGTACCTCGGCATCGCGGTCGACCACAGCAGTCGGACCGTCGCCGTCGTCGCCGGAGTCGGTTCGGCCAAGCCCCGCCTCGTCGGCGCCCTCCACGACGCATCGCTCGGGAACCCGGCGCTCGACCAAGGCACCGGCGGTGTGGTGTTCCTCCCGGGCTCGTCCGACCGCGCTCTGATCGCGACGATGACCGGCTTCGCCGTACTCCGTCTTCGCGACCCGGCCGAGCCCCGGCTCGCGGTACGTACGAAGGTCGGCGACGCATCCCTGCCGCCGACCAGCATCACCGTCTCCTCCGACGCCGACCATGTCGCGGTCTCCGCCGGTGGTCGCGTGTTCGGATACCGGAACGTGCGCGCTGCCGTCCGGGACGGGAAGAAGTTCCGCAAGCAGACCTCGTTCCGACTGGGCTCGACAGACACCGAGTCCGTGACGGACGTCGCCTACACGGCCAACGACACGCTCGTCGTGCTCCACGGTGACTCCGCGTCGAGCCCGGACTGGTTCCTCACCCTGGTCACCAAGGTCCCGCACGGGCACCACGCCGTGCACGGCTCGACGAGTACCACGCAACCGTCGGGACCCGGAAGCCTCTCGGTCTGGCCGGCTCCCTAGACCCGAGGACGTCCACGTCGACGCCGGGCGATCACCCGGCGCCGACCACTTCCCGGAACGCGGCGCCTGCCGCCGCCACGTCGTCGGCGCTGGTCTGCCAGCTCGTGACCAGCCGGACGCTGGTGTCAGTCATCCGGTAGCAGTCGATGCCGGCGTCGGGCAGCCGATCCGCCGCGGCCGCGGGGAGCTCGACGAAGGCCATGTTCACGTCGACGCGCTCGACGAGACGGACACCGTCACCGGCCAGCGGCGCCAGCTCGGCCGCGAGCTCCGCCATCCGCTGGTTCGCGTGCGAGGCGAGGCGCAGCCACAACCCGTCGGTCAGGTACGCCGCGAGCTGGGCCGACTGGAAACGCATCTTGCTGGTCACGTGGCCGGACCGCTTCGTCCGGTAGACCAGCTCCTCGGCAGCCGCGTCGTCGAAGGCCACGATCGCCTCGGCCCCGAGCGCACCGTTCTTGATCGCGCCGAGGGACAGGACGTCGACCCCCCGGCGCCAGGTGAGGTCCGCGGGTGAGCAGCCCAGCGCCGCGAGCGCGTTGGCCAGTCGGGCGCCGTCCATGTGCACCTTGAGGCCACTGGCTCGCGCGATCTCGACCAGCTCGGCGATCTGCGCCGGTTGGTAGAGCGTCCCGTCGTCACTGGGAACCGTGAGCGACAAGACGCTGGGCTGGCTCTCGTGCGGGTCGCCCCACCGGGTCGCATCGAGTCGGGCGCGGAGCTGGTCGGGATCGATCAGGGCATGGGCGCCGTCGACACCCTGCATCACAGCGCCGGCCCCGAGCAGGGAGGTCGAACCGCCCTCGGCGGTGATGATGTGCGCCGTCGGGTGACAGAGCACGGCTCCCCAGGGTGGCGTCAGGGACGAGAGGGACAGGGAGTTCGCCGCCGTGCCACTGGTGACCGGGAAGACCCGCGCCGTCGGGTGCTCAAACACATCGCGGACGACCTCGTGGAGGCGAGCGGTCACGGCGTCACCGCCGTAACCCAGATCGGAGCCGATGTTGGCGGACTCGATCGCGGCCAGGATCTCGGGTGCCACTCCCGCGGCGTTGTCGCTACGCAGCTCGATCACGGGACCACCCTGCCCGGTCGTCCTCGCGGCCGGCTGAGCGGGCCTACCTCAGCGAGCTCACTTCGGTGGCAGGGACCGGGCGTAGGCGAGGCCGCGCTCGACCCAGCGCGCCAGGTCGCCGTCGTCCGCCACGGCGTCGGTCGCGACTCGCAGCCAGCCCTTCATCCCGCCCCGTGCGCCCATCTCGAACGGCTCGGCGCCCGGCTCGCCCAGCAACGCCTCGGTCTCGGACGGCTCGACGCGGACCATGAGGCCGCCCTTCCCGCTGGCGGCGACGGCCATGTGCCCGCCGAGCAGGAACGCCAGTCCGCCGAACATCTTCTTCTCGACGACCGGCTCGCCCGCCACGTGCTCGCGGATGCGCGCCGCCAGAGCCTCGTCGTACGCCATGTCCCGGAGGCTAACCCCTCAGCCGCAGTGCGAGAGGGTGCCGTCGTTGCGGATCTGGTTGCCCATGTCGCGCGCCTGGGAGACGTACGGCAGGACGATGCTGGCGCCGCCCGACGAGACACCGATGCCACCCTGCACCACGCAAGACCGCACCTTGGCCGGGTCGACCTGGGCCATCACCTGCGCCAGCTTGAAGAGCTCGGCCGGCGGCAGGTTCGTGGACATGTGGCTCATCGCGTTGATCACGCCGCGCTCGATGAACCCCGGCCGATGGGCGTTCGCGTGCACCTTCGCCTGGATCCCCTGGAGCACGATCTCCTGGTGGGCCGAGCGAGCGAAGTCGCCGCTCGGGAGGGTGTGCCGGATGCGCGAGTAGGCCATCGCGTTGTATCCGGTCAGGTGGAGCCGACCGGCGCGGAAGCCTGTCGGTTTCAGGGGATCGTCGCTGAACGCGTAGGGATTGCGGATCGTGATCCCGCCGATCGCATTGACCGCCGCCTGGAACTTCTGGAACTGCGTGACGAACACGTACTTCGGCTGGACTCCGATCAGGTTGCCGACCGTCTCGCCGAGCAGCTGCGGGCCGCCGTAGTAGAGCGAGGCGTTGATCTTGTCCATCCCGACGCCCGGGATGTCGACCCATGAGTCACGGGGTACGCCGATGATGCTCGCCGCGTGCGTCTGCGTGTTGATCGTGACCAGCTGCAGCGCGTCACCCCGGGTGCGGGTGAAGTTCTCTCCGGGCCGTGCGTCGGAGCCGACGGCCAGGATCGAGATCACGTGCTGATCGATCGCCGCGGCGTTGCCCTGGTCGATCTTGACCAGCGCGAAGTCGGTGGACTTGGGAGAGGAGTCGGGCAGGGCGAGGGTGACGGTGGCGAGGACCAGCCCCAGTGCGGCGAGCTTGGTCGCGCGGAGCAGCCGTCGTCCGATCGAGCGGTTCATCACTTCGCCCCTTTCGAGACGTCGTACCCGAAGACGCGCCACTTCCCCTGGCCCGGCACGAGGAACAGCCGACCGTGGACCGTCACACGCTCCTGTGTGTCACCGGTCGTGGTGAACACGAGGGCGACCCGCGCCGTCGCTCCCGCCGGGCGGCCTCGCGGGGCCATCACGTCGACGCTCACGGTGCGCTTCTTGACGTCGACCCCGTCGATCTTCTGGCGGAGGTCCCAGTTGGTCATCAGCTTCTTCTGGGCGTTCGCGTCGCGCTTCGCCTGCCCGGTGAACGAGTCGAACGCCGAGTCGAACGAGTCGCTCGGATAGTCGACCCCGACGTACGCGCCGTCGATCCAGGTGTCCACTGCTTCCCCGACCTGCTTGAGCATCGTCTTGCGATGGTCGCTCATGAAGGTCTTCCAGTTCTTCTTCTTGATCGTGCCGGCGACCTTGCCCAGCTTCACGGTGGAGACGGCCGGTCCCTCGTTCCCACCACCGGACGTGGTGTCGGAAGGAGCGCCCTGCGGGGAGGACGAGGAGTCGCTTCCGCTGCACCCGGCGGTCGCGAGAGCCACCGCCAGGAGGAGGGCCGCGGCGAAGGTCCTGGATCGGCCGGAGACCGTGTCGAAGGCAGGCAAGGCTCGAGTCCTTTCCGGTCTGCTGGGGGTGCAGCTGGGGATCTTCCGGACGGCCATCCTCATCGGCCGACAACGACCGGTGGCGGTGACGGGTTACACCATGCACCAGCGCGGCACCGTACTTCGGCATTTGCGTGCGTGGGGGACTAGCCTGGAAGGGAATCCCATCCACGACGCGCACGTCCCGGAAGAGGCGAACCTAACCCGTGCCGCAGCAGCAGACAAACCCGTCCGACCCACCGTCCGACACCGCCTCGGCACCCTCCTCCGACTTCGGAGCCAACGAATGGCTCGTCGAGGAGATGTACGAACAGTTCCAACGCGATCCGGGAAGCGTGGACCCCAGCTGGGCGGCGTACTTCAAGACCAACGGCTCGAGCAGCAACGGCGCCCTCAACGGCGCCGCCGCGGCTGCGACCAGTACGACGACGTCCTCGGCATCCCCCGCGGCGCCGCCGGCGCAGACCCGCGTGGCCCAGCCGGCCGCTCCCACGAATGCGCCCGCCCGAGCTCCGGAGAAGGCGCCCGCGAAGGCTCCGGAGAATTCCCCCGAGAAGGCGCCCGCGAAGACCGAGGCCGACGCCAAGAAGGCGCCTCGGGCGACCCCGCGACCCGACTCCGCCGCCGATGAGCCCGCCAAGGGCACCACGTCACCGGTCCCCAAGGAGACGAAGGCTCCCGAGCCCGCCGCGGCGGTCGACCAGCCGACCTACACCGTGCTGCGCGGCGCCCCGGCGCGCACCGTGGCCAACATGGACGACTCGTTGTCCGTACCGACCGCCACCTCGGTGCGCTCGGTGCCGGTGAAGCTGCTCTGGGACAACCGCATCGTCATCAACAACCACCTCTCCCGCGCTCGCGGCGGCAAGGTGTCGTTCACCCACATCATCGGCTTCGCCCTGGTCAAAGCCCTCAAGGCGATGCCGGAGATGAACGTCGGCTTCGACACGGTCGACGGCAAGCCCAACCAGATCACGCCGGCCCACATCAATCTCGGGCTCGCGATCGACATGCAGAAGAAGGACGGCACCCGCCAGCTCCTCGTGCCCAACATCAAGGGCGCCGAGACCATGGACTTCGCCGCCTTCTGGACGGCGTACGAGGACGTCGTGCGCAAGGCCCGTGACGCCCGGCTGACCGTCGAGGACTTCCAGGGCACCACGATCTCGTTGACCAACCCCGGCACGATCGGCACCAACCACTCGGTGCCGCGGCTGATGCGAGGCCAGGGCGCGATCATCGGCGTCGGTGCGATGGAGTTCCCGCCGGAGTGGCAGGGCGCGTCCGAGGAGGCGATCGCCCGCAACGCCATCAGCAAGGTGATGACGCTGACGTCGACGTACGACCACCGCGTCATCCAGGGCGCGCAGTCGGGCGACTTCCTCAAGCGACTCCACCAGCTGCTCCTGGGCGAGGACGGCTTCTACGACGAGATCTTCCGCGCGCTCCGCATCCCCTACGAACCGATCCGCTGGAGCAACGACATCGCGACGTCCCACGACGACGAGATCTCCAAGCAGGCGCGGATCCTCGAGCTCATCCACGCCTACCGGGTGCGCGGTCACCTGATGGCCGACACCGACCCGCTGGAGTACCGCCAGCGCAGCCACCCCGACCTGGAGGTGGAGTCGCACGGCCTGACGTTGTGGGACCTCGACCGCGAGTTCGCGACCGGCTCGTTCGGCGGCGAGGGCCGGCGCTTCATGAAGCTGCGCCACATCCTCGGCATCCTGCGCGACTCCTACTGCCGCACCACCGGCATCGAGTACATGCACATCATGGATCCCGACCAGCGCAAGTGGATCCAGGAGCGGGTCGAGCGGCCGCACACCAAGCCGCCCCGCGAGGAGCAGCTGCGGATCCTCCTCAAGCTCAACCAGGCCGAGGCCTTCGAGACCTTCCTGCAGACGAAGTTCGTCGGGCAGAAGCGCTTCAGCCTCGAGGGTGGCGAGACCACCATCCCGGTGATCGACGAGATCTGCGAGGCCGCGGCCGAGATCGGGCTCGACGAGGTCACGATGGGGATGGCCCACCGCGGCCGGCTGAACGTGCTGGCCAACATCGTCGGCAAGAAGTACTCCCAGATCTTCCGGGAGTTCGAGGGCAACATCGACCCGCGGACCGTCCAGGGGTCCGGCGACGTCAAGTACCACCTCGGCGCCGAGGGCGAGTTCCTCTCGGGGCTCGGTGACCGGATCAAGGTGTCGGTCGCCGCGAACCCGTCCCACCTCGAGGCGGTCGACCCGGTGGTCGAAGGCATCGCCCGGGCCAAGCAGGACGTGCTCGATCGCGGCGCCGAGTACCCCGTGCTCCCGCTGCTGGTCCACGGCGACGCGGCGTTCGCCGGTCAGGGTGTCGTCGCCGAGACGCTCAACCTCTCGCAGCTCCGCGGCTACCGCACCGGCGGCACGATCCACCTGGTCGTCAACAACCAGGTCGGCTTCACCACCTCGCCGGGTGCCTCCCGGTCCTCGCTGTACTGCACCGATGTCGCGCGCATGGTCCAGGCACCGATCTTCCACGTGAACGGCGACGACCCGGAGGCGTGCATCCGGGTGGCGCGGCTGGCCTTCGAGTACCGCCAGGCGTTCAACAAGGACGTCGTCATCGACCTGGTCTGCTACCGGCGGCGCGGGCACAACGAGGGCGACGACCCGTCGTACACCCAGCCGTTGATGTACGACCTGATCGAGCAGAAGCGGTCGGTGCGCAAGCTCTACACCGAGTCGCTGATCGGTCGCGGCGACATCACGATCGAGGAGGCCGAGAAGGTCCTCCAGGACTACCAGCAGCAGCTGGAGCGGGTGTTCACCGAGGTGCGCGAGGCAGACTCGCAACCCAAGGAATGGACGACCGTGCCGGACTATCCCGAGAAGTCGGTCGGTACGGCGAAGACCGCCGTCACCCCCGAGGTGCTCAAGCGGATCGCCGACGCCTACGTCACCCCGCCCGACGGCTTCACCGTGCACCCGAAGGTGATGCCGCAGCTGCAGCGCCGGGCGAACGCCATCGCCGACGGCCCGATCGACTGGGGCACCGGCGAGATCATCGCGCTCGGCTCGCTGCTGATGGACGGCCGCCCGGTCCGACTGGCCGGCCAGGACTCGCGCCGAGGCACGTTCGTGCAGCGGTTCGCGACGATCATCGACCGCACCAACGCCGCCGAGTGGACGCCGCTGACCGCCCTCACCGAGGACCAGGCGAAGTTCCACATCTACGACTCGCTGCTGTCCGAGTACGCCGCCCTCGGGTTCGAGTACGGCTACTCCGTGGCCAGGCCCGACGCGCTCGTGCTCTGGGAGGCGCAGTTCGGCGACTTCGTCAACGGCGCTCAGACGGTGATCGACGAGTTCATCACCTCTGGTGAGACCAAGTGGCGCCAGCAGTCGGGGGTCGTGCTCCTGCTCCCCCACGGGTACGAGGGGCAGGGTCCCGACCACTCGTCGGCGCGCATCGAGCGCTGGATGACGATGGCGGCCGACGAGGCTTTCGTGGTCGCCCAGCCGTCCACGCCCGCGTCGTACTTCCACCTGCTGCGGCGTCACTCGCTCGGCGAGGAGCACCACCCCATGGTCGTCTTCACGCCGAAGTCGATGCTCAAGCGGAAGGAAGCCGCCTCACAGCCCGGCGACTTCACCGAGGGCATGTTCCGCCCGTTCATCGGTGACGACGCGGCCGACCCCGACACGGTCGACACCCTGTTGATCTGCTCGGGCCGGGTGACGTGGGACCTGATGGTCGAGCGGGCCAAGCGTGACGACGCCGGGCGGTTCGCGATCGCCCGTGTCGAGCAGCTCTACCCGGCTCCGGTCGACGACATCAAGGCCGAGCTGGCTCGCCTCCCCCACCTGCGCAGCGTGCGCTGGGTGCAGGACGAGCCGGGCAACATGGGCCCGGCCCCGTGGTACTCCCTCAACGTCTGGCCCGAGCTCGACGTCCCCGTTCAGATCATCACCCGGCCCCGTTCCTCGTCGCCGTCGGTCGGCACCGCCAAGCGGCATGTCGAGGAGCAGAAGGAGCTGGTCGCGGAGGCGTTCGACACCGAGTCCGACCGCACCGTCCAGAACTACTGATCGTCGGCGCATGTACTTCACCGACCGTGGGATCGAGGAGCTGCAGCAGCGGCGGGGTGACGAGGAGGTCACCCTGGCCTGGCTGGGTGAGCGGCTCCAGGAGTTCACCGACACGCACCCGGAGTTCGAGACCGCCGTGGAGCGCTTCGCCACCTGGCTGGCCCGGCTCGACGACCCCGAGGACTGAGGTGCCTTAAGGTCCGGGCATGGGAGTGGCCGAGGACCTGGGTTACCGGATCCGGCGCCCGAACCTCTTTCATCGCGGGGTCCACGCGTTCGCCTCGACGCGCGCCGGCGCCTGGACGTTCTCGAAGGCGCTGCGCCATGCCGACGACCTGGTCGGACGGGTCTCGAGGGGCCGGACGAGCGCGCCCGAGCTGCTTGCGGGGCTACCGGTGCTCGACATCCTCACGACCGGACGCCGGTCGGGTACGCCGCGGCGTACGCACCTGATCGCCGTGCCGTACGCCGACACCCTGGCCCTCCTCGGGACGAACTTCGGTCAGCGCTCGACCCCGGCCTGGGTGCTGAACCTGGAGGCCGACCCGCGTCTCTCCGTGACGCACCACGGGGTCACGCTCGATGCGGTCGCCCGCACCGCGACGCCCGAGGAGGAGGCGGCCGTGCTGGCGGCGTCGGCCGGGGTCTACGGCGGCTACCTGAAGTACCAGGACCGGATCACCCGGCGACTGCGTATCTTCGTCATCGAAGCCGTCCGAGCGAACCCCGCTCTCGATCCTGGGGAGGACCGTTGATCTTCATCACCGCGAAGTTCCGCGTGAAGCACGAGGACGCCGACCGCTGGATCGAGATCTCGCGGACGCTTCACCGAGGCCACCCGCGCCGAGCCGGGCAACCTGTGGTTCGACTGGTCGCGCAGCGTCGACGACCCGAGCGAGTACGTCCTGGTCGAGGCCTTCGCCGACGACGACGCCGGTGCTGCCCACGTGCGGTCCGATCACTTCCGGACGGCCCAGCAGGAGCTGCCCCCACACCTCGCCGAGACGCCGAGGATCGTGAACTTCTCGGTCCCCGGCACTGACTGGTCCGAGCTCGGCGAGATGTCCGTCGACTGACGCGGCGCTCACCTCACGGCGTACACCGCTGAGTCGGCGCAAAGTGACGTCGAATGAACGCCGAGTCGGCGCAAAGTGACGTCGAAATCACGCCGAGTCGTCATATGACGACTCGGCGTTCAGGCGCAGGCGGCGGTCACGGTCGCGACCCACAGGTCGGGGTCGGAGTCCCAGAAGTCGTGGACCACGCCCGGCACCGTCGCGAAGCTGCCGTCGGGCACGAGCCGGGCGAGCTGCTCCAGCGGCCACGACGGGCGGATGTCGGCGCCGGCCGCGATGAAGCGCATCGGCACCGGGCAGTCGGCCAGCCGCCGCCACAGGTCCGCCCCGTGGATCCACTCGGTGAACGACTCGCTGAGGGCCGCGTGCACCTCGGGCTCCCACGCGATGTCGACCACCTCGGTGTCCTGGCCCGCCTCGTAGGCCTCGGACCAGGTCCGGTCGCGCTGGGACCCGCGCCCCGCGATGCCGACCACCCGGGCCACCGCGTCCGGGTGCTCCACGGCGTACCGGACCGCCAGGTCACAGCCCCACGAGTGGCCGACCACCGTCCAACGGCGTACGCCGACCTCCTCGCGGATCGCCTCGAGGTCGGCGACCGCCCGCTCCATGGTGTGCGGACCGCCGCTCGAACGACCCACGCCGCGTGGCTCGGGGTACCAGCACCGATGGCTGCGGGGTGCGAGGTCCTCGCGCTCGAGGTAGTGCACGCAGCCCGGTCCGCCGGACAGGACGAGCACGTCGGGCCCCTCCCCGGTCACCCCGACGTGCAGGTCGGCGCCCTCCACGTGAACGGTCCGCGACTCCACGTGGCCCGACGCTACGACACGCGCCTCAGGAACGCCGGGGCAGGGCAGGCGGCGACGGCCTACCGCGGCGTCCACGGCACGACCGGCCTGACGGTGACCTCGGGGATGGTCGCGTCGGCCGGGAGGTCGACCACGTGCAGAAGGGTGCCCGCGACCGTCTCGGGGCTGATCCACAGGGAGGGGTCGTAGGTCTTGCCCTCCTGCTCGTGCACCTTCTCCTGCATCGGGGTCGAGGTGCGCGACGGGAACAGGGTCGTGACCCGGACGCCGTTCCCCATCTCCTCGGCCCGGAGCGCATCGGCGAGCGCGCGCAGCCCGTACTTCGACGCGCCGTACGCCGCCCACAGCGAGCCTGCCTGGAGACCGGCCCCGGAGTTGACGAACACCACGACGCCCCGAGCGGCCCGCAGGGCCGGCAGGCAGGCGCGGGTCAGGAGCAGTGGGGACACGAGGTTGACGTCGAGCTGCGCGCGCAGGTGCTCGGTGCTGGTCTCGGCGACCGTCGCCAGCTCGACGATGCCGGCGATGTGGAGCACGGAGTCGAGCAGCTCGGGGATGCCTTCGATGCGGTCGATCGACTCGACGTCCGCGAGGTCGGCGACGATGGTCCGGGCACCGGGAAAGCTCGCCTGGAGGGTGGCGGCCCGATCGTCGTTCCGAGTCAGCAGGACCAGGTCGTCACCGCGCTCGTGCAGCGCCTGCGCGACCGCCGCGCCGATGCCCGACCCGGCTCCGGTGAGCAGATGCGTCGCCATCAGCGGGTGAAGACGATCTTGCCGAAGACGTCGCCGTCGTTCATCGCGGCGAAGCCGTCACGGGCGTCGCTCATCGGGATCGTCCGGTCGATCAGTGGCTGGGTGCCGGTCGCGTCGAGGAACGACACCAGCTGGGCCAGCTCCGTGCTGGTGCCCATCGTCGAGCCGATCACCCGCAGCTGCAGGAAGAAGATCCGGTTGAGCTCGGTGTTGTCGGGGTTGGGTCCACTGGTGGCACCGCTGATGATCAGAGTGCCGCCCGGACGCAACGACCGCAGCGAGTGCGTCCAGGTCGCGGCGCCGACGGTCTCCATCACGGCGTCGACTCGGTCGGGCAACCGCTCGCCCGTCTCGTACGTCGCGTGGGCACCGATCTCGAGCGCCCGTGCACGCTTGGACTCGTCACGGCTGGTCGCGAACACCTGCAGCCCGCCCGCGCGGGCCAGCGTGATGAGCGCGGTTGCGACGCCGCCGCCCGCACCTTGCACGAGCACCGACTGGCCGGGCTTGAGACCACCCTGGACGTACAACATCCGGTAGGCCGTCAGCCACGCAGTCGGCAGGCACGCCGCCTCCTGGTAGGACATCGACGGCGGCAGCGGGACGAGGTTGGACCGCGGCACGGCGACCTGGTCGGCGAACGTGCCCTGGTAGCGCTCCGAGAGCAGCGACCGTCGCGGGTCCTCGGTCTCGTCACCGCGCCAGGACGGGTCGCTGATCACCGCATGGATGAGGACGTCGTTGCCGTCCTCGTCGACCCCGGCGGCGTCACAGCCGAGGATCATCGGCAGCTGCTCCTCCCGAAGGCCGACCCCGCGCAGCGACCACAGGTCGTGGTGGTTGAGGGCCGCGGCCTTCACGGTGACCGTCGTCCACCCGTCGGGCACCTCGGGATCCGGCCGCTCCCCCAGCACCAGCCCGGACAGCGGGTCGTCGGGGCTGAACCTCTCGGCGTACACGGCGAACATGGGTCGACCCTAGAAGAGCCGCTCAGCGCCGCGCGACGCCGTCCGCCCTGGCCGCCGCGGCAACGGCCGCGGACACGGCGGGTCCGACCCGGGGGTCGAAGGGCGAGGGCACGATGAAGTCCTCCGCGAGGTCGTCGCCGACGAGTCCGGCCAGTGCCTCGGCCGCGGCCAGCTTCATGCCCTCGGTGATCGCGGTCGCGTGCACGTCGAACGCACCGCGGAAGATCCCGGGGAAGGCCAGCACGTTGTTGATCTGGTTCGGGTAGTCAGAGCGCCCCGTCGCGACGATCCGGGCGTGACGGTGGGCGACCTCGACCGGGACCTCCGGGTTGGGGTTGGCCAGTCCGAACACGATCGCGTCGTCGGCCATGCTGGCGACGACCTCCTCCGGGACGGTGCCCCCGGAGACGCCGAGGTACACGTCGGCGCCCGCCATCACGTCGGCGAGGGAGCCGTGCCGGTCGTGCCGGTCGCCCGTGTCGACGGCGAGTGCCTTCTTGACCGGCGTGAGGTCGGCACGGCGCGAGTTGAGGACGCCCTGCCGGTCGACCACCGCGAGGTCGCCGACGCCGGCGTTGAGCAGGATCCGGGCCACCGCGACGCCCGCGGCCCCGGCGCCGGAGATCACCACCCGCGTGCTCGCCGGGTCGCGCCCGGTCAACGTGAGCGCGTTGGTCAGGGCGGCCAGAGCGACGACGGCCGTGCCGTGCTGGTCGTCGTGGAAGACCGGGATGTCGAGCATCTCCTTGAGCCGCTCCTCGATCTCGAAGCAGCGCGGCGCCGAGATGTCCTCGAGGTTGATGCCCCCGAAGCTCGGGGCCAGCCGGGCGACGGTCGCGATGATCTCCTCGACCTCCGTGGTCGCCAGGCAGATCGGCACCGCGTCGACGCCGCCGAACTCCTTGAAGAGCACGGCCTTCCCCTCCATCACCGGCATGGCCGCCGCCGGTCCGATGTCGCCGAGCCCCAGCACGGCAGTGCCGTCGGTGATCACTGCAACTGTGTGCGGCACCCAGGTGTAGACCTCGGTCAGCGACGGGTCCTCGGCGATCGCCTCACAGACCCGCGCGACGCCGGGCGTGTAGGCCAGTGACAGGTCCGCCCGGTCGGCCAGGGCTACCCGCGACCGGACCTCCATCTTCCCGCCCACGTGCAGGTCGAAGACGGGGTCGCCGGCGAACGGGTGCGCGTCGGGGGCAGCCATCCGGTCACTGTGGCACAGCGCGTACGCCGCGCCCTCCGGGCCGCGCGTCCGTGGACACGCGGCCGGACGGCGGCCTCACATCCCGCGTGCCCGGCGCGGCCGCGGCCAGATCCTCGCCAGTACGACTCCGACCACGTCCCGGTCGGCGATCACTCCCCGGTGACGCGAGTCGACCCCGTCCTCCGCGTTGTCGCTGAGCAGCCACCAGCCGGACTCACCGGTGCGTGTCTGCCGGCGCTCGACCGCCCGCTTGACGGCCAGCGTGCCGTCGGGGAACCGCGCGAGGACGAGCCGGCCGGCCGCGACCGGCACGGCGTACCGCACGAGCAGTCGGTCACCCGGAACGAGGGTCGGTCGCATGGAGTCGTGGTGGACCCGCGCCACCCCGAATGAGGGTGGTCGCACGGGGTACGAGCCCGGGTCAGAGGGTCGCGGCACGCGGAGTAGTGTCCCAAGCGAGGGACGAATCCCCGACCCGGACCTGTCCACGTACACAGAGAGGACCACGATGTTCGCGAAGCACTTCGCTCCTACGGTCGACGTCTCGGCCCACTGCGATCTTCCGTGCGGCGTCTACGACCCGGCGCAGGCTCGCATCGAGGCGGAGTCGGTCAAGGCGATCATCGCCAAGGTCGCCGACAACGACGACCCCGACTTCCGGACCCGGGCCGTCCTGATCAAGGAGCAGCGCTCCGAGCTGGTCAAGCACCACCTCTGGGTGCTGTGGACCGACTACTTCAAGCCGCCGCACTTCGAGAAGTACCCCCAGCTGCACACCCTCGTGAACGAGGCGACCAAGCTGGCCGGCGCGACCGGCACCAAGGGTGAGATGGACGCCGGCAAGGCCGACGAGCTCCTCGCCAAGATCGACGAGATCGCGGAGATCTTCTGGGAGACCAAGAAGGCCTAGGTCACGGAGGCTGCGGCTCCGACCTGGCGTGCGACCTCAGTCGCACGCCCCGGTGGTCGAACCCAGCGCTGCGATCCAGCATCGTGCTCTCCCGCGACGTACCCGTGGTGAGGAAGCCGTCGATCTTGCGCAGCAGACGGGTGCCCTCGGGGGGTACGACCAGGTGGAGACCCGTGTCACGGACCGATCGCTGCACGATCCGGCGCTGGCGCGCGAACCGCAGGTCCCGGTTGAAGTCGAACGACAACGTGACCTGATCGGGCTCGAGCCGCTCGACGATGGGCCAGAGCGCGGCCTTCAGACCGTTCAGCGCCGCTTGGTTCGCCGTGCGCTGGCTGGGTCGGAACAGGTGGGCGGGCAGGTGGCCACCGCCACGGAACAGTCTCAGGCCGCGCTTCTTGTGCCGGAGCAGAGCCCATTCGACCTCGACGCTCGTCCGGTTGGCGGTGCCTCGCTTCCAGGGGGGCGTGGGGATCGACTCGACCCCGTGCTCCTTCATCTCCCAGGAGCTCTCTCGCCACAGCACCTTGGTCTCGCGGCCGGAGCTGACCCAGCCCGGCACCAGCGCGAATCCGATCCCCTCGGTGAGCAGGCCGACCGACGCGGCGTCCTCGATGACCCCGCCCACTGCCAGACGCCGCGCGGTCGTGGCGTCGAACCGGCCACTCTGGTGAACATCGCGCATGGCTCAGCGCTCCCCGCCACTCGCCGGTCAGGGAGTGAGGTCGGAGTCGTCGTCGGGCTCAGCGACCATCAGCATGTCCTCGAGCAGGCGCTTCACCTCCTGCTTGGTGGCACCCTCGGGCAAGTTGTCGACAGACTTGACGACGTCGCCGATCCGCTTGGTGATCGTCTGGTTGCGCTGGGTCCGGAGCTGCCCGCGGCGTGCCTCCCTCATGGCCAGCTGCTCGACCTCGCTCTCGGCCTTCAGCGCGGCCCTGAGCGCATCGCCAACGGTCTTCTCGTCCGTGCCTGGAATCTTGTCCGTCAACTGCATGTCGAGCCCCTGTGTGTCGTAGTCGAAGATCGGGATCGGATCCACCTCTGGACCCGTGTCGGTGGAGCCCAGCCCGTCGAGGCCTTGGAAGTACTCGTCGACCTGGTCCTTGGCGGTCGGGTCCATCTGCACGTCACCGATGGCCACCGCATGGATGTGGTCCTCCTTGAACGGCGGGTGCGGGCGGTGGAACGCGGCGAAGCCGATCTCGCGCAGCGCACGCACCGCACGTGTCGTGCCGATGTCGGACGGGATGTCGCGGGTCCGGAGATCGATGACGCCGCCGCCGTCGTGCGTCTTCTCGGACGCGCCGGCTGCTTCACCTGGGACCATGTACGAGCCCTGGATGACCACGAGATCGAAGCCGAGCTTCTCGTTCGCGATGTCGAGCATCACCGACGTACGTCGATTCATGAAGCGATGTCGACCCGAGCTGTCGGGACTGAAGTCCAGCTTGTCGTAGGCCTCACTCGCCGGGTCGCTGTCCATGTCGGTCATGGCACCTCCCCTGCGGACCAACTGGCTTCTTCCGATGCCACCCGAGGGGCCCGGTCCGTCGCATCTGCCGAACCGCAGCCAACATCCCTTGCTCACGTTCTACCCCTGGCGGCGCGAGCCTGTCCACCGATCGTGGCCTGCTCACAGACCCCGAGTGCCACTCGACCGCCATCGCCGGGAAGGTCGAACCGGCCTCACGACTCGATTCATGGCACGCTCTGGGGGTGAACGACTACCTGGTTGCAGCCCACGACGCCAGGCGCCCGCAGTCGAAGGGACAGGTTCCCGAGGTCAAGCACCACGCCTACCTGCCGGGTCAGGAGACGACCGCCTGCGGGTTCGGGCTGACGGCCATGCGGCTGTTCGGAGACCTGCGGTTCAGCGACCAGGCGCTCACGGACAGGTGCCCCATCTGCTCGAGACGCGTCGGAGCGGGCGACCGCTGAGCCGACGCGCCCACGACGCCGTCCCCGTCTGAACGGCGGGCGGCACCCCTGTGGGTGTGGCGA
>CAVWZR010000024.1:0-22344 GCA_963759515.1 uncultured Actinomycetota bacterium
TCGGTGCCCAGACGACGTTCTTCAGGCTGGGCACCGACCCCGGGCTTGCTCGGTTCATCGACTCGATGGCGAGGCGCGTCGACGGTCGCGTGGTCGCTCCCGAGCTCGACGACCTCGGTGCCGCGGTGGTCGGCTCCTACCTCGGATCTCGCTCCCCGGCCGGGCTGGGCGACCATTACGGCGACTGGTTCGGCGGACGCGGCTACTGGGTCGAGTGAGGACGTTCCGACGCGGCGAAGCCGCGGCGGAACGGCCGGAGCGAGCGCCGAAGCCCGCTTGCGGGCGAGGCGGCTTGGCACCGACCCGGACGTTCCGACGCGGCGAAGCCGGCAACGGCCGGAGCGAGCGCCGAAGCCCGCTTGCGGGCGAGGCGGCCTGGCACCGACCCGCTGACACCGACTCGGCCGGACACCGACCGGTCAGACGCCGACCTTGATCGCCCGCAGGATCGTCCCCAGCTCCTCGACACCCTCGGCAAGACGTGTCCCCGGCCGGGCCCAGGAGGCGTTGGCGTCGACCGCGTGCACCGGTACGCCGGGCGGCAGGACGCCGCTGGTCGCCAGCTCGTCCGCGAGGCGCTGGGAGCCATCGCGGTCGAAGCCGCACGGCGCCACGATCATGATGTCGGGGTCGGTGGCATGGATCTGCTCCCAGGTCACCCGTCGCGACTTCTCACCGCCGGTCGCCAGGAGGGGTTCGCCGCCGGCGATCTCGATCATCTCCGGGATCCAGTGACCGGGCGCGAACGGCGGGTCGGTCCACTCCAGGAACATCACCCGAGGTCGTGACCTGCCCATGGTCCGGCGCCAGGCGGCGCCCAGGCGTTGCCGCTGCTCGGCCACCAGCGCCTCGGCCTCGGCGAGGTGGCCGGTCGCACGGCCGAGCGTGAGGATCGACTCGAGCACCTCGTCGAGCGTGTGCGGGTCGATGGTGAGCACCTCCGCGGTGCACCCGAGGTGCGCCAGCGCGTCGTCGACGACGGATACGTCGACCGCGCAGACGGCGCACAGGTCCTGGGTGACCACGAGATCCGCGTCCAGGCCTGACAGTGCGCCCTCGTCCAGGTGGTAGAGGTCGTCACCGCGTGCCATCGCCTCGACCACGAAGGCGTCGATCTCCGCGGGCGTCAGCCCCTCGGGCATCGCCGAGGTCGACACGATCCGCCGCGTCCGCGCCTCGGCCGGGTAGTCGCACTCGAAGGTCACGCCGACCACGTCGTCACCGGCACCGATGGCGAACAGGATCTCCGTGGTCGACGGGAGCAGTGACACGATCCGCATCGGCCCAGACTAGGTGGCTAGGTTGGGCTCGCGATGAGCGACGACACGAACTGGGACGAGTCGACGCGGCCGACCCTGGCCGAGTCCGTGGACGCGCCGTACGACCCCGCGCAGCTCACCACCGTCGAGCACCTCGTCGCGATCCACGACCACCTCCGTGAGGAGCTCGATCGGCTCCGCGACCTGATCGACCAGGTACGCCGTGGGCTGCTGAGTGTGGATGAGGCACGCGCCGGGGTGAACGCGATGACGCTCCGGCAGAACAACTGGACGCTCGGGGCCTACTGCCAGTCCTACTGCGGCTTCGTCAACGGTCACCACAGCCTCGAGGACGCCAGTGTGTTCCCGCACCTGCGCCGAGCCGAGCCGGACGCCGTCGCGGTGCTCGACCGGTTGCACGCCGAGCACGAGGTCATCCACGGTCTCCTCGACCAGGTCGACCGCTCCCTCGTGGCTCTGGTCCGCGACGCCGACGCGTCCGCTCTGGACGCGGTCGAGGAGGCGGTCGGGATCCTCGCCGACCGGTTGCTCAGCCACCTGGCCTACGAGGAGCGGGAGCTGCGCGGACCGCTCGCCCGGCACGGGTTCTACTGACGTGACCGACCCGTCGACGACCACGCTGCTCCTGCTCGCGCTCGCGGGTCTCACGGCCGGCTTCGTCGACGCGGTCGTCGGCGGAGGAGGGCTTGTCCAGCTCCCGGCCCTCCTGGTCGGACTCCCGGGCGCGTCACCGGTCCAGGTCCTCGCCACCAACAAGCTCGGCTCGATCTGCGGCACGTCGGTGAGCAGCGCGACGTACTACCGCCGGATCAAGCCCGACCCGCGCGTCTTCGGCCCGATGATGGCCTGCGCCTTCGTGGGGTCCCTCGGCGGTGCCTTCATCGGCTCGCACATCTCCGACAGGGTCTTCGACCCGATCGTGCTCGTGGTGCTGGTCGTGGTCGGCGCCTACGTCGTCCTGCGGCCCGATCTGGGTGAGCGCACGCTGCTGCGCTACGGCGGCCGTCGCCACCTCGGCATCGCGATGGTGGCAGGACTGCTGATCGGCTGCTACGACGGAGCGCTCGGCCCCGGCACCGGCAGCTTCTTCGTGATCTCGCTGGTGGCCATGCTGGGCTACAGCTTCCTCGAGGCGTCGGCCAAGGCCCGCCTCGCGAACTGGGCGACCAACCTCGCCGCGCTGTGTGTCTTCGTCCCGCAAGGCGCCGTCCTGTGGAAGGTCGGCCTCGTGATGGGAGCCTGCAACTTGGTCGGCGGCTACGTCGGTGCCAGGACGGCGGTGGCGAAGGGCGCGCGGTTCGTCCGGGTCTTCTTCATCGTGGTCGTGTCGGGATTCGTCATCCGGATCGGTGGCGAGCTGCTCGGGCTGTGGTGACGTCGCTGGGGAGTGCGCGGCCGGCCACGCGGGGCTAGCGTCGCGGCATGGAACGACCCGACCACCGCCCTGTGCGAGCCGACGAGATCGCGACGCTCCGTGGCTTCCTCGACCACCATCGGGACACGTTCCGGTGGAAGTGCTCGGGCCTCACGCAGGAGCAGCTGGCGCAGCCGCTGCCGCCGTCCGACATGACGCTCGGCGGCATGATGAAACACATCGCCGTGGTCGAGCAGAGCTGGTTCGAGGACGACTTCGTGGGCGGTGGCCTGATGCCGCCGTTCGACACCGTCGACTGGGACGCGGACCGCGACTGGGAGTGGCACAGCGCGAAGGACGACTCGCCCGAGGAGCTCTTCGCCCTGCTCGACGAGGCCCGCCGTCGGAGCGACGCGGTGCTCGACGAGGCGCTGGCGCCCGGCGGAGTGGGACTCGACGGGCTCTCGGTCCTCGACGAGGCCGATGATCGTGGCCGCTTCAGTCTCCGGTGGATCCTGCTCCACATGATCGAGGAGTACGCGCGGCACAACGGTCACGCCGACCTGATCCGCGAGTCGATCGACGGCCAGACCGGGCAGTGACCGTTGCGGCCGGCGTACGACGAAATCCGCGTGCGCATGGTCGGGCCCCCTGACTAGCGTCGAGATCATGACCCAGACCTTCGACCTCGACACCCGGACCGAGGCACCCATCCGAGCCGATGAGCTCACGGCCCTCCGCGGGTTCCTCGACTACCACCGCGACACGTTCCGCTGGAAGTGCGCCGGCCTGACCCAGGAGCAGCTCGCCCAGGCGCATCCGCCCTCCGCGATGACTCTCGGCGGGATGATGAAGCACCTCGCGCTCAACGAGGTCGGGTGGTTCGGGCAGACGCTCGCGGATGAGGCCTATCCGGAGCCGTTCGCCGGTGTCGACTGGGACGCCGATCCGGACTGGGAGTGGCGCACGGCGCGTGACGACAGCCCGGAAGACCTCCGGGCGCTCTACGACGACTGCGTACGCCGGGCCGACGCGGCGATCGACCTGGCTCTCGACTCCGGCGGACTGGACCACGAGTCCGTCGAGAAGAGCTCGAGCCAGGGCGCGTTCAGCCTGCGCTGGATCATCCTGCACATGATCGAGGAGTACGCCCGGCACAACGGTCAGGCCGACCTGATCCGCGAGTCGATCGACGGCACGACCGGTGAGTGAACCGCAGGCATTCGACCCGGAGTCACGGGTCGACCCGCCCCTTCACGGCGACGAGGTCGCGACCTTGCGTGCCTTCCTGACGTACCACCGCGACACGCTGCGCTGGAAGTGCAGCGGACTCACCCAGGAGCAGCTGGCCCGGCAGCTCCCGCCCTCCGACATGAGCCTGGGCGGGTTGATGAAGCACATCGCGCTCGTCGAGTCGTACTGGTTCGAGGTCACCTACTCCGGCGGCGTCTACCTGCCGCCGTTCGACCCGGTGCCCTGGGCCGAGGACGACTACGACTACGAGTTCCGCACCGCGAAGGACGACACCCCGCAGGAGCTCGTCGCCCTCTTCGACGAGGCGGTACGCCGAGCTGATGCCGTGGTCGACGAAGCGCTCACTCGCGGCGGGCTCGAGCAGGAGTCGGCGCGAGTGGGTCGGCGTACCGGCACGACGTTCTCTCTGCGCTGGATCCTGGTCCACATGATCGAGGAGTACTCACGCCACAACGGTCACGCCGACCTCATCCGTGAGTCCATCGACGGCCAGAAGGGTGAGTGACCCGCGGATCCGACCCGCCACCGACGACGACTGGTCGCAGATCTGGCCGTTCTTCGCCGCGATCGTCGCGGACGGCGAGACCTACGCCTATCCCGACGACCTCACCTCCGATCAGGCACGCGACCTCTGGATGGAGCGCGCGCCAGGGCTCACAGTCGTGCTCGAGGAGGAGGGCCGCGTCCTGGGCACCGCGAAGATGGGACCCAACCGGCCGTCTCGCGGCGACCATGTCGGCACCGCGTCGTTCATGGTCGACCCCGCGACGGGCGGCCGGGGCCTCGGCCGGGCCCTCGCGACGTACGCCGTCGACTGGCACCGCGAGCACGGCTACGCCGGCATCCAGTTCAACGCCGTCGTCGAGACCAACGCGGCCGCCGTGCACCTCTGGCAGTCGCTCGGCTTCGAGATCGTCGGCACCGTGCCCGGCGCCTTCCGCTCCGCCCGCCACGGCCGGGTCGGGCTGCACGTGATGTACCTGGCCCTGGACACCATCGGTGGTTGAGGAGCGCGCCCTGCGAGCGTCTCGAAGCCACCGGCTCACACAGGCCGGTCAGCCCCCTTCGAGGGCGCGGCGACGTCTCCGCACCTGGACGCCGATCACCACCACGACGACCACGACGGTCAGCAGCGTGGAGTAGTGGTCGATCCGGTGGACCACGTCGACGGCGGGCTTGCCGATCGCATATCCCAGGCCGACGATCGCGCCGACCCACAGCAGCGTGCCGACGACGTCGAGAGCCAGGAAGGTGCGCAGGCGCATCCCCGACAGACCAGCGGCCGCATAGATCAGCAGCGACGGCAGTGGGAGGTAGTAGGCCAGCACCACGGCCGCCGGACCGAACCGCTCGGCCATCCGCTCGAGCCGGGCGGCACGCGCCTCGCGTCTCGCGACGCCACGCGGCGACGGGTCGCGGCCGAGGAACAGGTGCAGGGCGCGATCACCCCACCGTCGACCGGCCCACCAGAAGACCCAGTCGAACATCATCGAGCCGGGCACACCGGCCACGACCGCCAACCACAACGGCAGCTCACCCAGCCGGCTGTGAGCCCCCACCGTCACCTCGGCCAGCGTCGACCCACTGACGATCTCCAGCAGCAACGGGTGCGACCCGATCAGGGCCGGGACCAGCGGCCACAGCGCGAGCGAGTACACGGCGTACACACCGATCAGCAGTGCGATCGCGGTGTCCGCCCGTCCGGCGCCTTCACCCCACGGCGTGGGCCGACGTCGCGCCTGCGACTCCGAACCATCCGTGGCGAGGGTCATCGCGTCGAGTCTCCCACCCACCCGGTCACTCCACTGGGCGCGATGCTCCTGTGCGTGGGTGACGTCTGCGGGTGACCCCGTCGGCCGCAAGGTGGGTCAGCTGCACTCACCGGTCCTGGACGCGGTGGCGAGCACGGCCTTGAGCCCCTTTCGGTCGACGAGGCGGCCGGCGACCATGTAGGCGTCGTCTCCCTGGTAGTGATAGTCGACGAAGCGGGTGACGCCCTTCTGGGGCGTCCACAGGTAGCGGAGCTCTCCGATGGCGGAGTCGCCTCGACCGTGTCCGTGGGCTGTGAGGATGCGCAGCCCCGGCGTGCCTCGAAGCAAGGCGACCTTGTGCTTCAGCTGTGGACGCAGGGCCCCGTCTCCGCGGTAGCCCATCGCGAGCACATCGGGTCGAGCGGCAGCGTTGAAGCGGGCCTGGCCCTCGGGGGTCACGACGAAGGACCAACCTCGCGGCGCCATGATGCTCATGTCTGCCCCCTGGGAGGTCCACGTGGTGGTGCGGTACTTCAGGTGGGTGCCGAGGGCCGAAGGCTCGCTCGCGTGGTCCGTCGCGAGGGCGGGCGCGGCGGTGGCCAGGCAGGCCAGCAGGGCGGCAACGGCAGGCACAGCGGTACGTCGGTTCATGTTCGTCCTTCGGATCGGGAAGCTCTCACCCAGTAGGACAAGGGCCGGGTCGCGAAGGTTGTCCACGATCGTTGACTGCGCCACCAGCGACCCTCGGAGTGCCCCCGGTTGCGTTGGGCGTTGATCAGTCCGCGAAGCCGGCCAGGTGCTCCTCCAGGATCGCCCGGAACGGCGCCTCGGCGCCGAGCTGGCTGAGGACACCGACGCCGCCGAGCCAGGTGCGGTGGATGAGGAGGTACGCCGGCGGCAGGTTCAGCTTGAGAGCGACGGTGTACGTCGGCTCCCTCGGGTTGTTGATCCGCTGGAACTGGCCCTGCATCCACTCCCGCGAGAAACGGAACCGCTCGACCAGGGTCGGCTCGACGAAGGGCGAGAGGTAGTCGAGGACGAGCAGGGGATCGAGGTCGACGCCGGGCTTGATGAAGCCCTCGTCGCGGAGCCCCGAGACCAGCTCGTGGGGCTCGCGGTCTCCGGCGATCCGGATCAGTCGCCCCATCGCCTCGGGCAGACCGGCGTCGGGCAGCCGGGCGACGGCCCCGAAGTCGAGCACGCCGAGCCGGCCCGGGCTGCCGTCGGCGTTCGGGATGATCCGGAAGTTGCCCGGGTGAGGGTCGGCGTGGAGCATCCCCGTGCGTGGTGGGCCGGCGAACAGGAACCGCACGAAGAGCTCGCCGTAGTGGTCGCGCTCCTCCTGCGTCCCGTCGCTGATCACGGACGCGAGCGAGGCCGGGCTCTCCAGCCACTCGGTGACCAGCACCTGGTGGCCGACGGCCACGACGTCCGGCACCACGATGTCGGGATCGTCGCGGAACGCGTCGGCGAAGGCGCGCTGCGCCTCGGCCTCCAACGTGTAGTCGAGCTCGTCCTTCGCCCGGGCCTGGAGCTCCTCGACCAACGGCTTCACCTCGATCCCCGGCACCAGCGGCCCGATCGTGCGTGCCAGCCGGCCCAGCTGACGCAGGTCGGACTTGAGCGCCTCCCCGGCGCCGGGGTACTGCACCTTCACCGCCACCTCGCGACCGTCGCGCCAACGGCCCTGGTGCACCTGGCCGATGCTCGCGGCGGCGGTCGGGCCTCCGTCGAGCCAGACCAGGTCGTCCTTCCAGTCGGCCCCGAGGTCCTGCTCGATCTGGTCGCGCACGGTCTGGGTGGGCATCGGGGGAGCGGAGTCCTGCAGCCGGGTGAGCTCGGTGCGGTACGGCGCCACCAGCTCGTCCGGGAGGGCAGCCTCGAGCACCGACATCGCCTGGCCGAACTTCATCGCCCCGCCCTTGAGCTCGCCCAAGGTGCGGAACAGCTGCTCGGCGGTGCGCTGCTGGATCTCGCTCATCACTGCCTCGGCCGGCCGCCCGCCCAGCCGCTTGCCGAGCCCGAGCGCGTTGCG
This sequence comes from uncultured Actinomycetota bacterium, assembly GCA_963759515.1. GTDB lineage: Bacteria > Actinomycetota > Actinomycetes > Propionibacteriales > Nocardioidaceae > Nocardioides. The sequence continues at coordinate 7,675 of CAVWZR010000024.1, forward strand.
ACCGGCGTACCCCAGGGGCAGGGCCGCGAGACGCGCCGTGCGCGCGACGGCCTTGCGCGGGAGCTCGGGCATACGTCCATTCTCCCCGACATCCGAAGGCGGGTCGTGTGACCTATGTCAAGGTCGTTTGACATTGGGTCAGATGTCAAGCACCCTTGACTTGTGCGGAACGACGTCAAGGAGCTGAGATCGACCTCCGGCCTGTCCCAGGCCGACCTCGGTCAGGCCCTCGGCGTGTCCCGCCAGACCGTGATCGCGATCGAGCGGGGGCGGTACGACCCGTCCCTTCCGCTCGCGATCAAGATCGCCCGCTACTTCGGGCTCTCGGTGGAAGAGGTGTTCCATGTCGACGGCAGCTAAGCGCGGACTCCAGCAGTGGATGTGTCGAGCCCCGCGCTGGGCTCTCCCCGTGTTCTCCCTGGTGCTCGGGCTGGTGCTCGCCGGGGCGCTGTGGATCAGCGACCAGCCCGGCTCCTGGTTCGTGATCGGCCTGTTCACGGCGTACGCCGTGTTCCTCTACGCGTTCTCGCCGCGGAGCGAGGTGATCGCCCTGATGAACGGGGAGGTCCGCGACGAGCGGCAGCGCTCGATCAACGAGAAGGCCACGGCCTTCACCGGCAACGCGCTGATCTGGGTGCTGGTCGGTGCCTTCCTCGTGACGACGGTCGCCGGCAGCGAGCTCGCTCTGGTGTTCTCCCTGCTCTGTGCCTTTGCCGGCCTCACCTGGCTGACCGCGCTGGTGGTGCTCACCCGCCGCGGGTGACGACCGCTTCAGAGGGAGGGGTCGCGCGGCCCCGTCGTCTCAGTGCGGCGACATGGCCTTGAACGGGCGGACCTCTTGGGGCCAGCCGCACGCCTCCGCGATCTTGCCGGCCCACGTCCGCGCGTCAGCCTCCGAGCTCACGTCCACGATGGTCAAGCCACCCAGGTACTCCTTGGTCTCGGCGTACGGCCCGTCGGTGAACGTCAACGTGCCGCTCGTGGCGTCGGCGCTGAACGCACTCCCGAGGTCCTCGTCCAGGCCGCCCGCGTAGACGAGGGCCCCGGCCGCCTGGATCTCGTCGACGACGGATCGGGCGAGCGGGCCGCGCCCGCGGAACCACTCCTCGGTGTGGTCTCCCACCCACTGCTGGTTGAAGTAGATGAGGTACTGGGTCATGTCGGGCTCCTCGGTCCGGGCGGACCCGATGTCCGCCGCTACCCAGGCTACGAACGACGGCGGACGGATCCGACACCCCATCACGGCTGGCCTGCCACTGGCGCGTGCGGTCGGAACCGTTGTGGCCCCGACACCTTGACTTCAAGTCCACTTGAACGGGCAGCATCTCGTGCACATCGGTCGGAGAAGGGCAGTGATCGCGATGAAGCTGGACGCGCTCGACCACGTGGGCTTGGCCGTCTCGGACTTGGCCGCCTCGATCGAGTTCTATGAAAGCGTCCTCGGTCTGACGCGAGCACATGAGGCGACGTGGGGTGACTATCCGGCTGTCTTCGAGGCGAACGGCTCCGGGGTCGCCTTGTTCTCGCGGACGGACGGCTTCGAGGCGCGATCCGAGGACCCGGTACGTCACGTGGGCTTCCGCACCTCACGTCCTGGTCTCGACGCGGCGAAGGAAGAGCTGACCGCACGCGGTGTCGACTACGAGGAGGGCGACTACACCGTGTCCTGGTCGATCTATCTCCCTGATCCCGACGGCTACGTCATCGAGATCACGACGTACGAGCCCGCCGGCGACGACGCGGCGCCCCAGGCGCCATGAGACCGCCCGCCGGGCCTGCTCCACATCCGCTTTGAGGGTCGTGTGCGTGGGATCATTTGTTCATGTCGACAGCCGTGCTGCGCCAGGTCGCTCTCTGCGTAGCCGTGCTGTGCGTCGCGGGTGTCATGTTCGGCGTCGTTCTCACGGGCACGGACGGACGCATCGTCGACCTCTTGGCAGTTCTGGCAGTGGGTGCTTTCGTGGTCGCCTGGCGACTCCACAGCCGCATCCAGCGTGAATCAGTCGCAGACTGAAACGCACACATCTGTGGCTGTCCGGGCATGGTCCATGCCGAGACTGCGTCAGTCGCCGACTCTCGGGACCCCCTGTCCGGGCGCGCTTCACCCGGTGCTCGAGTGTGCGGCAGCGCTATCCGCGCAGATGACGATGGGCCCCACGCGTCGGCGCGGGGCCCATCTGTGCGGGTCAGGCGGTCTCGGGGAACCGGATGCCGGTGCTCGAGTGGCAGCGGTAGCCGAAGGGGTTCTTCGCGAGGTACTGCTGGTGGTGGTCCTCGGCGTAGTAGTAGGTGACGTCCGTGGCCGGGCGGATCTCGGTGGTGATGTCACCGATCCGCTGCCGGTGCAGCTCGTCGCCGTACACCTTGGTCAGCTCGCGGGCGGTCTGCTCCTGCTCGGGCGTCGTCCAGTAGATCGCCGAGCGGTACTGGGTGCCGACGTCGTTGCCCTGGCGCATGCCCTGCGTCGGGTCGTGGACCTCGAAGAAGATCTTGACCAGCGCGGCGTACGACACCTTCGCGGGGTCGTAGACCACGCGGACGGCCTCGGTGTGGCCGGTGCGGCCGCTGCAGACCTCTTCGTACGTCGGGTTGGGCGTCATGCCGCCGGCGTACCCGACCGAGGTCGACCACACGCCGGGGACCTGCCAGTAGATCTCTTCGGCTCCCCAGAAGCAGCCGAGCCCGAAGAGGGCCACCTCGTAGCCCTCGGGTACCTCGTCGGTCACGACCGGCGCGTCGAGCACCAGGTGCTTGTCGGCGACGGCGAACGGACGGGTCTCACGCCCCTGCAGCGCCTCGTCGGCGGCCGGCAGCGTGGTCTTGGTACGGGAGAAGATCGACACGGTCACTCCTTCTGGAGCACCTGGATGGTGCCTCCACAGTGTCCAACAAACGAGGGGTCCACCGCGTTCCCGGTGAATGTGACGAGACAGTGACGCGTCCCGCCCGGTGGGTGAGGAGGTCGCTCTGCGATGTCGCCGGGTGGTTGAGGAGGTCGCTCTGCGATGTCGCCCGGTGGTTGAGGAGGTCGCTCTGCGATGTCGCCCGGTGGTTGAGGAGGTCGCTCTGCGACCGTCTCGAAACCACCACTACCGTGATCCCGTGACCCAGGAGCACCGTCAGAAGTCCGGCTTCGACACTCGGGCGATCCATGCCGGCTACGAGCCCGACCCGACCACCGGAGCGGTGATCCCGCCGATCTACGCGACCAGCACCTACAAGCAGGACGGCGTGGGCGGCCTGCGGGGGGGCTACGAGTACAGCCGCAGCGCGAATCCCACCCGCACCGCCCTCGAAGGAGCGCTCGCCGCGCTGGAGGAGGGGGAGCGGGGCTTCGCCTTCGCCAGCGGACTGGCAGCCGAGGACACGATCCTGCGCGCCCTCACCAGCCCGGGCGACCACGTGGTCGTCCCGAACGACGCGTACGGCGGGACGTTCCGGCTGTTCGAGAAGGTCGAGAAGCCGTGGGGGCTGGAGAACACCCCGGTCGCGATCTCCGACGTCGACGCCGTGCGCGGCGCGATCCGCCCCGGCTCGACGCGGATGGTCTGGGTCGAGACCCCGACCAACCCGCTGCTCAACATCGCCGACATCGAGACGCTGGCCTCGGTCGCCCACGAGGCCGGAGCGCTCCTGGTCGTCGACAACACCTTCGCGTCGCCGTACCTCCAACAGCCGCTCGGCCTGGGCGCCGACGTCGTCGTCCACTCCACGACCAAGTACGTCGGCGGGCACAGCGACGTGGTCGGTGGCGCCGTCGTCGTGCGCGACCTCGACCTGGCCGAGGCGATCACCTTCCACCAGAACGCGATGGGTGCGGTGCCGGGACCGTTCGACTGCTTCCTCACCCACCGGGGCATCAAGACCCTGGGGGTCCGGATGGACCGGCACTGCGACAACGCCGAGCGCGTCGTGGAGTTCCTGGCCGCCCACCCGAAGGTCGGCCACATCTACTTCCCGGGACTGCCCGACCATCCGGGTCACGAGATCGCGGCGCGGCAGATGAAGCGCTTCGGCGGGATGGTGTCCTTCCGCCACGTCGACGGTGAGCAGGCCGCGGTCGACGCGTGCGGCCGCGCCGAGGTGTTCACCCTCGGTGAGTCGCTGGGCGGCGTCGAGAGCCTGATCGAGCATCCCGGGCGGATGACCCACATGAGCGTCGCGGGCACCGAGCTCGAGGTCCCGGCCGACCTGATCCGACTCAGCGTCGGCATCGAGACCGTCGACGACCTGCTCGCGGACCTGGACCGTGCCCTCGCCTGAGGGCGCCGTCGTCTGCGTCGACTTCGGGTCGACGTTCACCAAGGCCCTCCTGATCGATCTCGCCGACGCCCGCATCAGCGCGGCCGCCGAGCACCGCACCACGATCGACACCGATGTCCTCGACGGGTACGACGCGTGCCTGGCCGCCCTGGTCGAGCAGGACCCGCGCGCGGCGGACGCCCCCACCCTCGCGTGCTCGAGTGCCGGCGGCGGGCTGCGGATCGCGGTGGTCGGCAACGAGGAGCTGGTCACCGCCGAGGCCGGGCGACGCGTGGCGCTGTCGTCCGGTGGCAAGGTGGTCGCGGTGTTCGCGGCCAGCCGGGGCGACGACCTGCGCGAGATCACCGCGAGCGAGCCCGACGTCGTCCTGCTGACGGGTGGCACGGACGGCGGCAACCCCGAGCCGATCCTCGCGTGTGCGCGCGAGCTCGCTCCGGTCTGGGCCGGCCCGGTCGTCGTCGCAGGTGACGTCGACGCGCAGGCCGAGGTCGCCGAGATCCTGGCTCACCACCCGCTCGTGGTGGCGCCCAACATCGTGCCGAAGATCGGCGTCCTGGCCCCGGAGGGAGCCCGCACCGCCATCCGCGAGCTCTTCCTCTCCCACGTCATCGGCGGCAAGCACCTCAGCAGTCGCACCGACTTCGTGGCGATGGTCCAGGGGGCGACCCCGGACGTCGTACTGACCGGGGTCGAGCTCCTCGCGGACGTCGCGGGTGACACGGTCGTCGTCGACGTCGGCGGTGCCACCACCGACGTGCACAGCGTGGTCGAGCTCGACCCCGCCCTTCGAGACGGCTCGTCCCTCGCCTCCTCAGGAACCGGACCAGCTCTGGATCGCGAGGTGGTGGCCAGCTCGCGGATCACCCGCACGGTCGAGGGCGACCTCGGCATGCGGTGGTCGGCCGTCACCACCGCCGAGGCGGCGGGCCGCGACGACCTGATGGCAGCCGCCGTACGCCGTCGAGACGACGTGGGCTTCGTGCCCACCGACGGAGCCGAGCAGGACCTGGACGAGGCGATCGCCCGTGAGGCGGCCGGGCTCGCCCTCCGCCGACACGCGGGACGCAGCAAGGTGGTGGTCAGCCCCGAGGGTCGCGTCGTCGAGCGCAGCGGGAAGGACCTGCGCGCGGTCGCTCTCCTGGTCGGCTCGGGCGGAGTGCTGCGGCACGGCCGGGCGGGTGTGGCGGAGCGGGTCTTCGCCGGGAGCGTCGGCGACGTCGAGGGCGGCTGGCAGCTCCCGCAGCGCGCGCGGGTCACCGTGGACCAGCAGTACGTCCTCGCCGCTGCGGGCCTCCTCGCCCACGCGCACCCGGAGACCGCCCGTCGACTCGTCAGGCACCTGGCGGAGCAGACGCCCTAGGGTTGCTCCCGTGAGCAACGAGGCCGGCGACGCTCCCCAGACCTCGGGCCAGACGTCCGCCGAGAAGGAGCGCTTGATCGAGCGCCTCGCTCACCAGCTCGCCCATCTCCGCGGCGAGCAGCGCCGGGAGCAGCCGATCGCGGTCGCCACCGGACCGTCGAACTTCTCGCGCGCCCAGGTCCCGTGGGGGCTCGACCTCGCCGCCGCCTGGGCGTGGCGTCTGATCGTGATCGCGCTGGCGACGTACGGACTGTTCCGCGGGGTCGTCTTCTTCGCCGAGCTCACGATCCCGCTCGTGGTCGCGATCCTGATCACCGCCCTGGGCGCACCGCTGGTCGCGGCGCTCGAACGGATCGGCATCCGCCGCCGGGCGGGTGCGGGGCTGTTCGTGCTCGGCCTGCTGGCCGTCGTCGTGGGGATGCTGGCCCTCGCCGGACAACAGGTCGCGAGCGGCGCCAACGACCTGGCGGCCCAGGTCTCGTCCGGCCTCGGCGACCTCAAGGACTGGCTCAAGACCGGTCCGTTCCACCTCACCGACAACCAGATCAGCGACTACATCCAGAAGGCCCAGGACAACCTCACCGAGCGCGCCAAGAACGGCGAGGTCCTCAGCCAGGCGACCCACCTCGGGACGACGCTCGGCCACGTCCTCGCCGGACTCTTCATCGTGATGTTCGCGACGTACTTCTTCCTCGCCGACGGCGAGCGCATCTGGGCGTGGGCCGTGCGGATCGCACCGCGAGCCGCGCGCCCGCGCGTCGACAGCTCCGGCCGGGTCGCCTGGATCTCGCTCACGCAGTTCGTCCGGGCCACCGTGATCGTGGCGATCACCGATGCGGCCGGGGTGATGATCGCGGCGTCGATCCTGCGCGTGCAGTTCGTGTTCGCGATCGGCGTCCTGGTGTTCCTCGGCGCGTTCGTGCCGATCATCGGAGCCTTCGTCGCCGGGACCGTCGCCGTCCTGGTCGCGTTCGTCGACCACGGCCTGGTCATCGCGCTGATCATGCTGGCCTGTGTCGTGGCCGTGCAGCAGGTCGAGAGCCACGTCCTGCAGCCGTTCCTGATGGGCCGGTTCGTCTCCCTCCATCCGCTCGGCATCATCGTCGCGATCGCGGCCGGCATCCTGGTCGCGGGCATCGCCGGCGCGCTGGTCGCCGTACCGTTCGCCGCCGCGGCCAACGCCGTCGTCCAGCATCTCGCCGAGGACACCCGCGTCGGCGAGGACCCCGAGGAGGCCTTGGAGCACGACTACGGCGGACCCGCGCCGGCTGTGGACGACGAGGACGACGGCCGGGTCGGTGACACCGATCAGGCCGAGCTCGCCGACGAGCTCGACCCCGAGGGACCGCATGACTGAGGTGCAGGTCTCCCTGGAGGACATCGAGCAAGCCGCGGAGACGGCGTCACACCTGGCGCTGCGCACCCCCATGGAGGGTGCCCGCTGGCTGTCCGCCCTGACCGGCAGCCGGGTGAACCTCAAGTGCGAGAACCTCCAGCGCACCGGCTCCTTCAAGATCCGCGGCGCCTACACGCGGATCTCCCGGCTCTCGGACGAGGAGAAGGCCCGCGGCGTCGTGGCGGCGTCCGCCGGCAATCACGCGCAGGGCGTCGCACTGGCGGCGCAGGCTCTGGGGATCAAGGCCACGATCTTCATGCCCGAGGGCGCGCCGATCCCCAAGGAGAACGCCACGCGGGGGTACGGCGCCGACGTCGTCTTCCACGGTCGCTACCTGGAGGACTCGCTGGCCGAGGCCCGGGAGTTCGAGCAGCGCACCGGCGCGATCCTGATCCACCCCTTCGACAACACCGACATCGTGGCCGGACAGGGCTCGTGCGGCCTGGAGATCCTCGAGCAGGCGCCGGACGTCGAGACCGTCGTCGTGCCGTGCGGCGGAGGCGGTCTGCTGAGCGGCATCGCGATCGCGGTCAAGGCGAAGCGCCCCCACGTGCGGATGATCGGCGTCCAGGCCGCGGGCGCCGCTGCGTTCCCCGGCTCGCTCGAGGCCGGGCGACCGGTCAAGCTCGAGTCGATGGCGACGATGGCCGACGGCATCGCCGTCGGACTTCCGGGACAGGTGACCTTCACGGCCGTCCGCGACCTGGTCGACGAGATCGTGACGGTGTCCGAGGGCTCGCTGTCACGAGCCGTGCTCACGGTGCTCGAGCGCGCGAAGATGGTGGTCGAGCCGGCCGGTGCCGCCGCCGTTGCCGCGATCCTCGACGACCCGTCGCGTTTCGGTACGCCGACCGTCGCCGTCCTCTCGGGCGGCAACATCGACCCCCTGCTCCTGGGCAAGGTGATCCAGCACGGCATGGCCGCCGCAGGGCGCTACCTGAACCTGCGCCTGCGCATCCCCGACAGCCCGGGCGGCCTCGCCCACCTGCTCGCGGACATCAGCGTGGCCGGCGCGAACGTCATCGAGGTCTCCCACGCCCGCATCGATGCCGACCTGTCACTGGACGAGGTCGAGGTGCACCTGCAGCTCGAGACCCGAGGCGAGAGCCACGCCGCCGCCCTGGTCACCAAGCTGCGCGAGCACGGGTACCACGTCTTCGACTAGCGCGTCGGTGTCAGGCCCTCGCGAGCAAGCTCGCTTCGGTTTCGCTCCGGCCGCTCCGGCTCCGCCGAATCGGAACGTCCTCGCTCAAGCCGCGAAGGGAACGGCGCTGACGATCGCGATCTTCGCGGTCCGGCCGTTGGGCTGCTCGAAGTCGACCGTCTCGCCGGCCTTGTGACCCAGCATGGCGGCACCGAGGGGTGACTCGGGTGAGTAGACCTCGATCTCGGTGTGGTCCTCGGCGATCTCACGGGCGCCGAGGAGGAACGACTCCTCGTCGTCGTCGCCGTCGTAGCGGTAGGTGACGACCTTCCCGGCCGAGACCATCTGGTCGTCGGTCGCGGCCTCGGTGGTGGCGCCGCTGAGCATCTCCTCGAGCTGGCGGATGCGAGCCTCGTTGGTGCCCTGCTCGTCCTTCGCCGCGTGGTAGCCGCCGTTCTCCTTGAGGTCACCCTCGTCGCGTGCGGAGCTGATCCGTTCGACGATCTCGGCGCGCAGGGGACCGCGCCGCTCCTCGAGCTCGGCGTGCAGCCGGTCGAAGGTCTGCTGGGTCAGCCAGGTCATGCGGAACTCCTCGAGAGACGCGTGGATACGCGGCCATGTGTGTCGGTGTGGGGTGCGCCACCGGTCGGGGACTACGTCGTGCTGGTTGCGTCGTCGTGGCGCGGCCAGAAGCGAGGAGTCTACCAAGAGACCTCACCAGAACCCACAAACGTGCAGGTCACAGTCGCCTCGCGAGCAAGCTCGCTTCGGCATCGGCTCCGGTCGTTCCATCGCGACTCCGTCGCGTCGGAACGTCCTCACCGGGGTCGGTCCTGGCCTGCGGCGATACACCCCGGAACGTCGACCGCCGAGGCCCGGCGCTCGGTGCGGACCCGCACCTCGTTCATGCCCGACGACGGCCGGAAGTGGAGCTCACCGACGATCGCGTGGTCGCTGGCGAGCGCCTCCACCGTGCAGGTCGCCCCGGTCGTCCCGGATGCGATGCGGACGTCGACGCGCACCGTGACGGAGTGGTCGTCCGTGACGTCGAAGCCGTTGAGCTGCGACTCGACCTTCGGGTTCGACTCCACGAACGCCGCCCACGCCACCCAGGCGAGGGCGACGGCGGCCACCACGGCGACCACCATGATCGTCACCGGACGCCGCCACGCGGGCGGCGCGGCGTACCGGTCGCTCAGGGCCTGGTCCACGCCGTCGATGCTCCCACCTAGGCTGAGCACCATGTCTCAGGACCCTGGCGAGCGCCCGGGCGCGGGCCTCCGGCTGATGCACGTGCACGCCCACCCCGACGACGAGTCGAGCAAGGGCGCGGCCTCGACCGCCAAGTACGTCGCCGAGGGCGTCGACGTCCACGTGGTCACGTGCACCGGCGGCGAGCGCGGCTCGATCCTCAACCCGAAGATGGACCGTCCCGACATCGCCGCGAACATCACCGAGGTGCGCCGACAGGAGATGGAGCGGGCCCGCGACATCCTCGGCGTCCGTCAGGACTGGCTCGGCTTCGTCGACTCCGGCTGGCCCGAGGGCGACCCGCCACCGCCGCTGCCCGAGGGCTGCTTCGCGCTCGTACCGCTCGAGGAGGCGACCGAGCGGCTGGTGCGGTTCATGCGCGACTTCAAGCCCCACGTCGTCACGACGTACGACGAGAAGGGCGGCTACCCGCACCCCGACCACATCCGCTGCCACGAAGTGAGCATGGCGGCGTTCGAGGCGGCCGGTGACCCTGACCGGTTCCCCGACGCGGGAGAGCCGTGGCAGCCGCTCAAGCTCTACTACCACCACGGCTGGAGCTACGCGAAGATCAAGTCGATCCACGACGCGATGATCGAGCACGGCCTGGAGTCGCCGTACGCCGAGCGGCTGGAGAGCTGGGAGCGCGACGACGACTGGGACAAGCGCCTGACGACCCGGGTGGAGTGCAGTGACTACTTCGGCGTCCGCGACCAGGCGCTGCTGGCGCACGCGACGCAGATCGACCCAGACGGCTTCTGGTTCTCGATCCCGCGCGAGCTGCAGGTCGCCACCTGGCCGACCGAGGACTACGAGCTGGTGACCAGCCACATCGAGACCTCACTTCCGGAGGACGACCTCTTCGCGGGCATCCGCGATCGCTGACCGGGGGCCCACCTGAGACACTGGAGGCATGACCGCCTTCGTCGTGCTCGCGGCCACCTCGGACCCGAGGCCCGAGGACAACAACGTCGTCGCCGGCTGGGTCGGGGCCGTGGTCCTGGTCGCCCTGGTCATCGCCGTCGTGTTCATCCTGCGGAGCTTCACCAAGCAGCTGAAGAAGGTCGACGCGGCCCGCGACGCGGGCGTCTACGGCGACGAGGACGTCGAGACCGGCGAGAGCCAGCAGTCCGAGACGCCGCCGACCACGCAGCAGCTCTGAGCGTTCCTCACGCCCCTCGGCGTACGACGCGCACCAGGCAGTCCCATGCCGTCGCTGCAGGCTCCTCGCCGTGTCCGTCCGCGACGATCCGCGCGACCCGTCCTGCCCGCTGCACCTCGAACGTCTCACCGCCCAGATCGCCCAGCACGTCCTCGGCGGTCATCAGCACCGACGCGTCCTGCGGCCCGCCGGTGCCCTCGGCGAGGTTGGTCGTGTCGTGGGCGACGAGCAGCAGCGTGCCACCCTCGCGGAGTGCGTCGTAGGCGTGGCGTACTGCCGCACGACGGTCCGAGGCCGTGACCTGGAGATAGGCGATCACGGCGACGTCGTACGCCGGCTCGTGCTCGGCGCGGCGCCACCTCGTCGCATCCGCGCACACCCAGTCGACATCGAGGTCGCCGGCGAGCGTGCGGCCCTTGTCCAGGCCCGCCTGGGCGAAGTCGACGGCCGTCACCTGCCAGCCCTGCCGGGCGAGCCAGATCGCGTTGCGGCCCTCACCCGCGGCGAGGTCGAGTGCCCGGCCGGGCGGCAGGTCGGCCAGCTCCGCCTCGACGAACTGGTTCGGGCCCACCGACCACACGAGCTCGCTGCCGCGGTATCGCTCGTTCCACCCGTCGGCGTCCATGACGCCGACGGTAGCGTCGCAGCATGCATCGCAGCCGGATCGGCGTCCTGCTCGTCGACCACCCGACCGAGTCGTACGACGCGGCAGCCGCGTTCTGGGCGGCCGCGCGCGGCTCCGAACGGCGGGGTGACCCGGACGACCCGGACGACCCCTACGAGTCGCTCGACCCGCTCGGTGGCGGGATCAAGCTGGAGCTCCAGCGCACGGGCGGGGGCACAAGTCCCCGGGTCCACCTCGACATCGAGACGGACGACGTCCCCGCGGAGATCGCCCGGGTCGAGGCGCTCGGCGCCCGCGTCGTCGACCGGCACGACGACTGGGCGGTGCTGGTCGACCCGGGAGACATGCTCTTCTGCGTCGTGCCGGTCCAGACCGGTGCGGACTTCGACGCCCACGCCACGACCTGGCGCTGATGGCATCGCGTCGTAGCGTGGTGAGATGCCGAACCGGCTGAGCGCGGCCACCTCGCCGTACCTCCTCCAGCACGCCGACAACCCCGTCGAGTGGTGGGAGTGGGGCGACGAGGCGTTCGCCGAGGCGAAGCGACGCGGGGTCCCGATCTTCCTCAGCGTCGGGTACGCCGCGTGCCACTGGTGCCACGTGATGGCGCACGAGTCGTTCGAGGACGACGCGACCGCTGAGCAGCTCAACACCGACTTCGTCTGCGTCAAGGTCGATCGCGAGGAGCGTCCCGACGTCGACGCCGTCTACATGGAGGCCACCGTCGCGATGACCGGCCACGGCGGGTGGCCGATGACGGTCGTGCTGGACCACGACGGCAGCCCGTTCTTCGCCGGCACCTACTTCCCCGACAAGCCACGCAGCGGTCAGCCGGCGCTGCGGCAGGTGCTGACGGCGTTGAGCGAGGCGTGGCGCGACAAGCCCGACGACGTACGACGGGCCGCGACGACCGTGCGCGACCACCTGGCGCGCGAGGTGACACTGACCGGGAACGCGCTCGAGGCGGACGACCTCGACCGCCTTGTCGCCGGGTTGGCTGCCGAGTTCGACGCGGCGAACGCGGGCTTCGGCGGTGCCCCCAAGTTCCCTCCGACGATGGTGCTGGAGCTCCTCCGACGGCGGCCGGGCGATCCGGAGGCACGCCGGATGCTCGACAGCACCCTGGAGGCGATGGCGCGCGGCGGCATCCACGACCAGCTGGCCGGCGGCTTCGCGCGCTACAGCGTCGACGCTGGATGGGTGGTGCCGCACTTCGAGAAGATGCTCTACGACAACGCCCAGCTCGTCGGCCTCTACGCGCGGTGGGGGACGGAGCTCGGCGACCGGGTGGCCGGTGAGTGCGCCGACTGGATGGTCCGCGAGCTCGGGACCCCCGAGGGCGGCTTCGCCTCGGCCCTCGACGCGGACACGGAGGGCGAGGAGGGACGCTTCTACGTCTGGACGCCGGCCCAGCTCGTCGAGGCCCTGGGTGACGACGACGGCCGGTGGGCGACCGAGCTCTTCGAGGTGACCGGGACCTTCGAGCACGGCACCTCGACGCTCCAGCTGCCCCGAGATCCCGATGACCGCGACCGGTTCGACGACGTACGCCGCCGCCTGCTCGCCACGCGTGAGCAACGGGTGCACCCCGCACGCGACGACAAGGTCGTCGCGGCCTGGAACGGCCTTGCGATCTCGGGACTCGTCGATGCGGGACGCCTGCTCGGCCGGGAGGAGTACGTCGACGCCGCGCTGGCCGCCGGCCGCCTGCTGGCCGAGCTCCACGTGGTCGACGGGCGTCTCCGGCGGGTCTCACGAGACGGTCGGGTCGGCACGCCGGTCGGCGTCCTCGAGGACCACGGGGCGGTCGCTGGTGGGTTCCTCTCCCTGTGCGGTGCCACGGGCGAGGAGCGTTGGCTCGCCCAGGGGCTCGACCTGCTCGATGCGGCGCTCGCGCACTTCCGTGCGCCCGACGGGGGCTTCTTCGACACCCCGGACGACGGCGAGCGTCTGGTCGCACGACCCCGCGACCCGGGCGACAACGCCAGCCCGTCCGGCACCTCGGCGACCATCCACGCGCTGCTCGCGGCGCACGCGCTGACCGGCGACGGCCGGTGGCGTGACGCCGCGGACGAGGCGCTGGCCGGCGTCGCGGACCTCGCCCGCCGTGCCCCACGCTTCGCCGGCTGGTCGTTGGCGGCGGCACAGGCCCTGGTGGACGGCGCCCCGGAGATCGCGGTGGTCGGCGCCCGGGGTGCTGCGCGTGATGATCTCGAGCGTCAGGCGCGTCGCTGGCCCGGTGCCGTCGTGGCCGTCGCGGAGGGTCCGCGCGAGGGCGTGTTGCTCCTGGCCCGGCGCGATGCCGTCGGCGGTGAGCCTGCGGCGTACGTCTGTCGTGGCAACGTTTGTGACCGTCCGGTGCTTTCGCCTGGCAAAATCTCGACCCCTGATTGACCCTCACCTACTCTCGACACGACCGCAACCGGGGGGAAGCGGCAGGACCGACGAGGAGCGGCGTGGGGGACACAGCCGCGGTGTAGCGCGCCCACCGGGGGGTGGGGCGCGGCCTGCAGACCAGCAGCCGAACGCGACGTGGAGCGCATTGCGCAGTCCGTGCGTGACGTGGTGGACGCTCGCGCGGCCATGGTCAGCCGAGTCTCGACCACGACTGGCGCAAGGTCATCGCCGTCGTCGGCGACCGTCGAGGGCACCGACCGTGGTCCCCGGTCGCATCGTTCCGACCTCGACGCCCTGCTCAGCGACGCCGAGGAGCCGGCCGGCTCCGCGTCAACGAGCGCGGCCGGTGTCGTACGTCGAGGTCCCGGCGAGCACGCTGGGACCAAGCACCAGTCATGGATCACCTCGACCTCTGGATCGCGCGCTGCATACGCGACGCCGACTCGTCGGAGTCATCGCCGCCGAGGTGCCGCTCGACAGCCATCTTCACCGGCCACGTGCGGGCGCATCAAGCTGTACGCCGGCAGGCGCGGCCCGCGCTCAGCGCCATGCGCGAGAAGGAGCTCGCTCACGAGCGTGGCGGATGTCTGATGCCGCCAGGTGATTCCTGGACTACGCGGCGTCGGCCGAGGACGTGCCGAGCCTCCTCGGCACAGTCGCTTCCGGCCTCGGCCCGATGATGCGCGCCCGCGGCGTCTGGGTCTGCACCGAGCTCGAGCCCGGCGTGCCGGCAGAGGCGGCGTCGTACCCCGAGGTGATCGGCGAGCGGCTGCAGGCCCATGTGGTCTGCACGCTCCTGCAGCCGGGGATGGCGACCTGTCTCCGCGACGAGACCACGCTCACCGGCCGCGAGGACGCGGTGCTCCAGCGGTTGGCCGACGTCGCCGAGCTGGAGCAGCTGCTGCTGGCGCCGATCGGTGACGGCACCGGGAGCCGTGGCGCACTGCTGGTGCTCCGAGCTGCCGAAGACGACCTGTGGAACGACGACGAACGCGATGCGCTCTTCGCTCTCGGCCGTCGGCTGGGCACGATGGCCGACCAGGTGCAGGTGCGGCAGCGCGACCAGGAGACC
>CAVWZR010000025.1:0-11555 GCA_963759515.1 uncultured Actinomycetota bacterium
CAGCTGAGTTGTCCCCAGGCTCACCCCCAGCGGGAGAGAACTACACCGGTGTAGTTATCCACAGACGAGTGCACAGGTGTGGACGAGCCGGCCCCGCCGCCGCCTGCGCTGCGCGAGCTAGCCCGCACAGCGCGGGCTCACTCCCATCTCGTGGCGTACGAGAAACCCACGGCCATGAAGGCGATGCCCACGACGAGGTTCCACTGGCCGAGGTCGTTGAAGATCGCGACCTTGTGCAGGTCGTCGCCGGAGATCACGTAGAACGTGCAGATCCACAGCAGGCCGAGCAGGAAGCAGGCGAGCATCCCGACCACGAGCCGCGGCCGCGGCCGAGCGGGGTGGAGGGGTGCGCCGCGACCAGCAGGCCGAGGAAGAACAGGCCGAACCCGACGATGTAGTTCCACTTCTCCATGTCGCCCATGAACGCCGGACCCCCGGCTTCTCGGGCGGGAGGGCGTTGGGGTCCGGGCGGACGCCGAAGTAGTAGAAGACGATCCACGCGATGCCGATCAGCATCATCAGGATCGTCACCAGGAAGCGGACGCTGAACATCGGCCCGCGGTCGGGGTCGACGAACTGCGACTGCTTGGCCTTGAACCTGGCCACGCAGGCCTCCTTCACGAACGCGACGCCGCCTCCGTCCGGTCGGCGTCCCTCTCAGGTCGCGGGCTACCTTAGTCGGCATGACCGAGCGACCCCACCGCCGCCTCAGCGGTTGGCGTGTGGTGACACCGGTCGTCGGGCTCCTGAGCGGCGCCCTGTTCGTGGTCAGCGCCCACAGCAGCGAGGGCACCGACCTGCGTCCGGGCCGCTTCACCGACCTGGCCTCGATGGTCCGCTACGACGCAACCCGCGCCGCCGCGCTCAAGCAGCGGGTCGCCGACCTGAAGGAGCAGGTCAGTCACCTGAGCGCCACGGTCGACAACCGCCTCGTGCGCAAGTACAACCGCAAGGCCGAGCAGCTGAAGGGCCCCGCCGGGTTGATGCCCGTCACGGGGGCCGGCGTCACCGTCACCTTGTCCGACGCCCCGCAGAGCACCGGCAACGAGACTCCGGACACGGTCGACAACCCCAACCTCCTGCTCGTGCACCAGCAGGATATCCAGGCCGTGGTCAACGCGATGTGGAAGGCCGGGGCCGTGGCTGTCACGATCCAGGGCCAGCGAGTGGTGAGCACCACCGGGATTCGCTGCATCGGCAACTCCGTCCAGCTGCAGGGTGTCCCCTACAGCCAGCCCTACCGCATCTCCGGCATCGGCGACGTGACCGCGTTGACCGAGGCGATCGAGGACGACGCCTACCTGCAGGTCTACCGTGCCGACTCCGAGAACCCCGACATCAACGTCGGCTGGGACGAGGTCGTCGAGGACGACATCACGGCACCGGCGTACGAAGGCCTGACCGACCTGCAGTACGCCAAGGCCCTCCCGGCCAACAGCGGTAGCTGACCCGCCCTACGTCGCCGGTGACGTGGGGAGCGAGGTCGGCAGCGAGGTCGGTGGTGAGGTCGTCGGTGAGCTCGGCGGCTCGTACTGCGAGACCGTGATGTAGACCGTGGCGCCCTGCTGCAGTGGTTCTCCGGCGTCCGGGGTCTGCCCGGTCACCGTGCCCTTCGGCTCGGTCGACGTGGTGTCCTCACGCACCTGCGGCACGTACCCGGCCTCCTGGAGCATCTGCTCGGCTTCCTCCTGGGTCTTCCCCACCACGTTCGGCACCTTCTTCGGTCCGCGTGAGATCGAGACGTTCACGTCGGCGTCGCGTGGCAACTGCTCGCCGGCAGGGGGATCGGTCGCCACGACCTGACCCTTCGGTTGGTCGGACTCCACCGGCTGGAAGATCGGGTTGAGGTGGGCATTCACCAGATCGGCCCGAGCCTGTTGTCGCGTCTCCCCGATGACGTAGGGGACCTTGGTCGGGTGTGTCCCACGTGAGAGGACGAAGTTCACCGTCGAGCCCTTGTCGACGAAGTCGTCGGCGGTCGGGTCCTGGCTGATGACGCGGTTGGCCGCCACGTTGTTGTTGAAGTCGTAGCTGGGCTTCCCGGCGACGAGGCCGGCGTCGGCGAGCTTGGCCCGAGCCTGGTCCGCGGAGAGTCCCATCAGCCGGGGCACCTGCACCTGGTCACCCGGGCTCGCGAACATCTTCGGCAGGAGGTACGCCGCTAGCCCCAGCACGATCACGAGCAGGATCGCGAGGAACACCAGCAGACCTGGACGGGTGCCGCGACGCTCGTCCTCGCCGCGTTCGTCCGGCGGCGGGGGAACGGGTGTGACCACGGCGGTCGGGTTGGTGACGGTCGTCGGCGGGTCGACCGGCGGTGGCGGCGGGGGCGTGATGTGCACCGCATGGCCGGCGAGGTAGCGCTCGATGTCGCTGCGCATCGCGGCCGCGGACTGGTAGCGGTCCTCCACGCGCTTGGCGAGCGACTTCATCACGATCGCGTCGACCTCGGGCGGGAGGTCGGTGTCGTGGTCGGAGGGGGCGCCGCAGGCTCGCGCACGTGCTGGTAGGCCACGGCGACCGGGGAGTCGCCGATGAACGGCGGCCGCCCGGTGAGCAGCTCGTAGAGCAGGCAGCCGGCCGAGTAGACGTCGGAGCGAGAGTCGACCGGCTCACCGCGCGCCTGCTCCGGGGAGAGGTACTGCGCCGTACCGACGACGGCGGCCGTCTGGGTCATCGTGCTGGAGGCGTCGGAGATCGCGCGGGCGATGCCGAAGTCCATCACCTTGACGTCACCGGACGGCGTGAGCATCACGTTGCCCGGCTTGATGTCGCGGTGGATGATGCCGGCGCGGTGGCTGTAGTCGAGCGCGGACAGCACGCCGCTGGCGATCTCGAGCGCACGCTCGGGAAGGATCTTGCGGCCCTCGCGGAGGATGTCGCGCAGGGTGCGGCCCGCGACGAACTCCATGACGATGTAGGGCTGGGAGATGTTCGAGCCGTCGCTGGCCGGCACCTCACCGGTGTCGTAGACCGCGACGACCGCCGGGTGGTTCAGCGAGGCCGCGCTCTGCGCCTCGCGTCGGAAGCGGGCCTGGAACGTGATGTCGCTGGCCAGGTCGGTCCGCAGGCGCTTGATCGCCACGGTGCGACCGAGACGGGTGTCGGTGCCCTTGCGCACCTCGGCCATGCCGCCGCGGCCGAGCAGCTCCCCGAGCTGGTAGCGACCGCCGATCAGCGGTGCGTCGGAACTGGTGTCGGGACTCACTGGTGGGCCTTCCCGTGCTCATGGCCTGGGGCCTGGCGACGCTGGTCGTCGTGTCGAGCGGACGGCGTCCTGCTCGCGTAGTGGGATGTCTGATCAGCCACGGGGGTTCAGCACCGCCTCCATGACCGCCTTCGCGATCGGTCCGCCGAGGCTGCCGCCATGGATCTCGTCCGTGGGTTGGTCGACGTGCTGGATCATCACCGCGACCGCCACCTTCGGCGCGTTGGCCGGTGCGAACCCGACGAACCAGGCGTACGGCGGCACCTCGGCGCCGTCCGGCTGGGTCAGGCCGCTCTGGGCGGTACCGGTCTTGCCGGCGACCTGCACGCCGGGGATGGCAGCGGGCCCGGCCGTGCCTTGCTGGACGGTCGCGACCATCATCTTGGTGACCTCGCCGGCCGTCGTGGACGACGGTCGCCTGGGCGAGCTGGGACTGGGAGTACTGGTCCACCGTCTCCAGGCTGTTCGGCGACTGCTTGGTGTCCCACAGGTAGGGCTTCATCACGACGCCGTTGTTGGCGATGCCGGCCGTCACCATCGCCATCTGCAGCGGTGAGGCCGTCACCGACCCCTGGCCGAACCCGGACAGCGCGGTGCCTGCTGGGTCCAGGCCGGCCGGGTATCTCGAGATGCCCTGGTTGGGGTACTGCTCGGTGTCGAGGTACTCCTGGTTGAAGCCGAAGTCCTGCGCCATCCGGTGCATGTCGGTCGCGCCGACCTTGACCGCGAGCGGCGCGAACGCGGTGTTGCAGGAGTACATCAGTGCGACGGTCAAGGTGACCTTGTCGGCGCAGCCGGACACCTCGTTGTGCACGACGCTGTGCGACTGCGGCAGCGTGTACGCCGCACCCGCCGGCACCAGCGAGTTCGCGTTGAGGTCGTCGTACTGCACCCCGGCCGCCGCGGTGAGGATCTTGAACGTCGACCCCGGCGCGAGCGTGGTCTGCACGGCTCGGTTCAGCAGGGGCTGCGTCTTGTCCTGCGACAGCTGTTCGGCGTAGGCGTTGGCCTTCTTGAAGTCGTGGTCGGCGAGCTTGTTCGGGTCGTAGCTCGGCAGTGAGACCATCGCCAGGATCTTCCCGCTGTTCGGCTCGATGGCGACGACCGCGCCCTGCACGTCGGGTCCGAGGCCGCGGAGCCCGTCGAACGCGGCCTTCTGGGCGGCCGGGTCGATCGTGAGCAGGACGTTGCCGCCCTTGGTGGCGCTGCCGTTGACCAGGTCGACCAGCCGGTTGACGAAGAGCGAAGGGTCCTCGCCCGAGAGGAAGGAGTTCTGTGCGCGCTCGAGACCGGTCTCGTTGCCGAACGTGTACCACCCGGTGATCGGGGCGTACACGAACGGCTGGTTGTACCGACGCTGGAACTTGTACTGGTCCTGGGACTCCTCCACGCTCTCGGCGATGATCGTGCCGCCGTTCGGCCCGGCCAGGATCGCGCCGCGCTCGCGGGAGAACGTCGCAGTCGCCACCCGGCCGTTGTCGGCCCGGCTGTTGAGCGCGTCCGCGTGGTAGTACTGCAGGTACGTCGCGTTGATGGCCAGGGCGAGGAACAGCAGCAGGCAGAAGATCGAGACGGTGCGGATGGGTTTGTTCACTGCATCCTCACCACCTGCGTGGACTCCATGTCGGCGTCGTCGGGCTCGGAGAGGTCGGGCGGTGGCCGGCGCGCGGCGTCGGAGATGCGCAGCAGGATCGCCACGATCACCCAGTTGGCCACGAGCGACGAGCCGCCGTAGGACAGGAACGGCGTCGTGAGGCCGGTCAGCGGGATCAGGTGGGTGACACCGCCGACGACGACGAACACCTGCAGCGCGACCGCCCCACCGAGGCCGGTGGCGAGCAGCTTGCCGATGTCGTCACGGCTGATCAGGGCCGCCCGGAGCGCTCGCTCGACGATCAGGCCGTAGAGCAGGATCACCGCGATCGATCCGGTCAGGCCGAGCTCCTCGCCGATCGCCCCGAAGATGAAGTCGCTCTGCGCGAAGGGGATGCGCCAGGGCGACCCCTGGCCGAGGCCGCGGCCGATGAGCCCGCCGTACGCCATCCCGAACATCGTCTCGACGGTCTGCCGACCCTTGTCGTCGGTGCCGTCGCCGTAGTGGCCCCAGACGTTGGACCAGAGCTGGAAGCGCTCGCGGACGTGGGCGACGAAGACGTAGACGACGTAGGAGCCGACGATGAACATGGTGGTGCCGACGACGAGCCAGCCGGGGCGCTCGGTGGCGACGTACAGCATGATCAGGAAGAGGCCGAAGAACAGCAGGCTCGAGCCCAGGTCGTGCTGGAAGACGAGGATGCCGAGGCTGACCAGCCACATCGCGAGGATCGGGCCGAGGTCGCGGCCGCGCGGGAGGTCGACCATCGCGACCCGGCGCCCGGCAAGGGCGAGCGCGTCGCGGTGGAGCACGAGGTAGCCGGCGAAGGTGACGACCAGCAGCACCTTGGCGACCTCGCCGGGCTGGAAGCTCATCGAGCCGACATGGATCCAGATGCGTGCGCCGTTGACCGTCTTGCCGATACCCGGCGCCATCGGCAGCAGGAGCAGCACGATGGCGAGGAGCCCGCTGGTGTAGGTGAACCGCTGCAGCGTCCGGTGGTCGCGGAGCAACACCAGCGTGCCGACGAAGAGCGCTACGCCGAGCGTCATCCAGGTCAGCTGCTGGCGGGCGAAGTGCTGGTTCAACGCCAGGTCGAGCCGATGGATCTCGGCCAGGCCGATGCCGTTCAGCGCCGCGACGACCGGGAGCAGCACCGGGTCGGCGTACGGCGCGACGAGGCGGACCGTGATGTGGGCGGCGATGATCAGCGCGGCCAGCCATCCGCCGTACGACACGATGTCGGCCGGGACCTTCTCCTTCACGCCGAGCCCCACGGCGGCGTACGCGCCGACCCCCACCACGAGCGCGATGATCAGCAAGAAGAGCTCGGCCCCCCGCCGGCGGCGGTGGACGAACTGCATGAGGGCACCGGACTGCTGCGCCATGTCAGCCGCCCCCTGCCGGTGACGCGGTCGTCGAGGTCCTGTTGGCCGCCAGCCGTCGGACGGTGCGCTCGGCCTCGTCGAGGCTGCCGGCGCCGATGCCGCCCTCGACAGACCTCGCGGTGAACTCGTCGAGCTCGTTCACCTTCACGTTCGTCGTCTCGTAGGGGTGCGACAGGTCGATCCCGGGCACGTCGCCCTGCACGCCCCGGAAGATGGTGACGACGCCGTCCTGCTCGCCGACGTAGTACTGGTGCTGGGTCCAGGTCCAGGCCGTGGCACCGATCATCCAGGCGACGCCGAAGGCGCCGAGGAGCAGCAGCCCGCGGCGTACCCAGGTATGGCGGCGCGGCTCGCGCGGCGCGTAGCGCGCGGTCTCCGGATCCGGGTCGATCGCGAAGTCGACACCCGGCGGCAGGTCGTCGGGGATCTCGGCGGCGACGGGCTCGAGCTCGCCCGTGTCTCCGGCGCGATGACCACGGAAGAACGAGGACCCGGTGCGCGGACGTCGCCTCAGCTCGGCCGCGGAGCCGACCACCATCGGCTTCGCGGGCTCGTCGTCGTCGGTGGTCGGGACGACGTCCGCGACGATGCACGTGACGTTGTCGGTGCTGCCGGCTTCGAGGCTCGCGCGCACCAGCTCGACCGCGGCGAAGTCCGGGGTGCCCGTGGAGAGGATGTCGGCGAGCCGGCGGTTGTCCAGGGATCCGGAGGCGCCGTCGCTGCAGAGCAGGACCCGGTCGGACTCGGCGAGCGTGACCGTGAACAGGTCGGGGTCGACCTCGTGGACGCCGTCCAGCGCCTTGAGGATCAGGTTGCGGTGCGGATGGGTCCGCGCGTCCTCCTCGGAGATCCGGCCGTCGTCGATGAGGCTCTGCACGAACGTGTGGTCGCTGGTGAGCTGACTGATCTGGCCGCTGCGGTACAGATAGGCGCGACTGTCGCCGACGTGGCCCATCGACAGGCGTTGGCCGTCGAAGAGTGCGACCGTCGCGGTCGTGCTCGTGCCGCTGAGGGACGGCTCCTCGTCGACGAGGGCGCCGATCTTGTCGGACGCGCGATGGAGGGCACTGTCGACGAGCCCGAGCCGGTGCTTCTCGTCGTGGTCGTCCTCCGGTCGTACGTCGAGCCGACGCAGCTGCCCGATCGCCGTGCTGGAGGCGAGGTCGCCGCGCGCCGCGCCACCGACACCGTCGCAGACGGTGAGCAGCCAGGGTCCGGCGTAGCCGGAGTCCTGGTTGTCCTTGCGTACGCGCCCGACGTCGGAGATCGCGGCGTACTGCAGTCGGAACGTCACTTGCGCAGCTCCAGGAGGGTCTTGCCGATGCGGACCTGCGTGCCGAGCGTGAGGGTGGTGGGCTGGGTGATGCGGGCGCTGCCGATGTAGGTGCCGTTCGTGGAGCCGAGGTCCTCGACGAACCACTGGTCGCCACTGGCGGCGATCCGGGCGTGCCGGGTCGACACGTAGTCGTCGTCGAGCCGGATCGCGGCGTCGGCTCCGCGGCCGATGAGGATCGGCGCCTCCGCCAGGTCGGCGCGTGCGCCCTTGTTGGAGCCGTCGACGACGAGCACGTGGGTCGGCGAGCCCTTGCGGGCCTTCTGCTTGGGCTGACGGCGGGCCTTCGGGGCCGCCGCCTCACGGGCGGTGCCCGGCAGCCGGGCGCCGAACATGTCCGAGCGCACCACCGAGATCGCCGAGAGCACGAAGATCCAGAGGATCGCCAGGTAGGAGATCTTGATCAGGAACAGTGTCAGCTCAGACATCGACGTCCTCCTCGACGCGCACCGTCATGACGGTCCGCCCGATCTTGACCTCAGAGCCGTCCTGGAGGGCGGTGCTGGAGATGCGGTGGCCGTCGACGAGCATGCCGTTGGTCGAGCCGAGGTCCTGCACGGAGATGCGGATGTCGCCGGTGACGGCGTCGTTCACCAGGAACTCGACGTGCCGCCGGCTCACGCCCGGGTCGTTGATCCGCAGGTCGGCCTCGGTGCCACGGCCGACCACCAGGCCCGGCGACTGGAGGGGGTGACGGGTGCCGTTCACCTCGAGGAACGCGCGGGCGCGGCGTACCTGGGTGTGAGTGGCGTTGCTGATCACCGAGGCATGCGCCTGGCTGCGCACGCGGAAGCGGCCGATGGTGAGGTCGTCCGCGGAGTCGAACCCGATCGTGACCGGTCCGGCGAAGACGTAGCTCTGCTTCTCGGCGTGCTCCTGGAGCTGCAGGGTGAGCTCCTTGATCAGGGCGGAGTCGTACGGCGAGAGCCGGTCGATGTCCTGCGGCGACAGCTCGACGTGGAAGTCGTTGGGGACCATCCGCCGCTGCCGCGACAGGATCTGGGTGTTGTTGTCGCACTCGCGCTGGAGGGCGGCCGCGATCTCCACCGGCTGCACGGCGCTACGGAACGCTCGGGCGAAGACCCCGGAGACCAGCGCCTCGAGCCGCTGCTCGAACTTCTGCAGGCCACTCACGCCGCGCCTCCTCTCTCGCCCCGTGGTCTGTTCTGCTCCGTCTCCCCTTGTGCCCGCCCACGTGGGACGAGGCCCGACCGTGGTCGGGTTGCGCTCGATGCTATCCATGAGCGAGGAGCGGACCGACACGGCGGAGCCGCGTCGACACGGTCCGCGGCGAGCCGCGCCGTGCGGGTGCGCGCCACCGGTGAACCCTCCATCGCCGGTGGTTTGGGCGAGCAATCACGCCTGGGATAGCCTTGGCGCGCTTCTGGCGCGAGTGGCGGAATAGGCAGACGCGCACGGTTCAGGTCCGTGTGTCCGAAAGGACGTGGGGGTTCAACTCCCCCCTCGCGCACCGAGCGAGGACCGACGGATCCGGCGGAGCCGGAGCCGTCGGGCCGCAGCGAGCGGCGCAGCCCGCTCGCGGGGCCAGCCGACGGAACACCGGCCAGGTGTGGGTCCGGACGACGTGCGAGTCGCATCCATCAGAACTCCGGCAGGATGGCCGCCATGAAGCACCCCGGCGAGACGCCCACCGAGAAGCAGCGGCGGATCTGGGACGAGTCGGCGCCGAGCTATGACCGACAGCTCGACTTCGTCGAGCGACTCCTGCGCGACGACGGACGGGCCTGGGTCGGGGAGCGCGCCACGGGACGGGTGCTGGAGGTGGCGATCGGCACCGGCCGCAGCCTTCCGTTCTACGTCGCCGCGAGCAGCCTGACCGGCATCGACCTCAGTCCCGAGATGCTCGCGATCGCCCGGAAGCGGGCGGAGGAGCGGGGACTGCCGCTCGAGCTACGCGAGGGCGACGCGGAGGATCTCCCGGTCGAGGACGCGGCGTACGACTCGGTGGTCTGCACGCTGTCGCTGTGCACCATCCCGGACCCGGCCGCGGCGATCGCGGAGATGAACCGCGCGCTGGTCCCGGGCGGCCGATTGTTGCTCCTCGACCACGTCGGCAGCACCTGGCCACCGGTCTACGCGCTGTTCTGGCTGGCCGAGCGGATCAGCATCAGGAGCGCGGGCGAGCACTACACGCGCCGTTCGAAGCCGCTCGTGGAGGCCGCCGGCTTCACGATCGTGGAGAGCGAGCGGCACAAGGCCGGGACCATGGAACGGATCCACGCGGTCAAACCGGGCTAAATGAGAGGCGCCCCCGCTCGACTAGCGAGCGGGGGCCGTGGCGCCTTCCGTCCCCCGGCGGTAGCGGACCTCCATTGCCTGGACATCCCCCCGGTTGTCCTTGGCACTGCAGCCTCGGCATCCCCCCGGTTGCCTTCGGCACTTCGGCCTCGGCTTCCCCCCGGTCGCCTTCGGCCTGCTGGTGGCTTCGATCCGGAGATCAGGGCCACTGCGCTAACTAAACGACACATCTTGCGGCGGCGGAAGGACTTGCCGGGAAGTTTTCCGGGGTTTGCCAGGGCACTGTCA
The DNA here is from genome assembly GCA_963759515.1 of uncultured Actinomycetota bacterium. Taxonomy (GTDB): domain Bacteria; phylum Actinomycetota; class Actinomycetes; order Propionibacteriales; family Nocardioidaceae; genus Nocardioides. The sequence goes on from CAVWZR010000025.1 coordinate 10,071, forward strand.
CATTCCGCAGCCAAACGACCGGATTGAGCGCGGATTGCGCTTGGTCGAGAAGAAATCGCGAAAAAACCGTCGTTGATGACGTCACAGGCCACGGATCCCGTCGTTTCCTAGTCACCGAGGCGCGATTCACGGATCAGACCTCGGGGGGTAGTCGGACTCGACCGGGGGGACGAGCGAGACTGCGGGGGTCCGCCCACCGTTTGGGGGAACGGAACGCGCGCGCCACAGCCCCCGCCCGTCACTGACGGGCGGGGGCGCCTGGCATTTCGGGGTTCAGCCGAGGAACGCCCCGAGCAGCACGTCACCGAGCTCGGTCAGGATGGATTCCGGGTGCAGCTGGACTCCTTCGACCGGCAGCGTCCGATGCCGCAGCCCCATCAGCACCCCGTCGCCCGTGTACGCCGTCGCCGCCAGGTCGTCGGGCAGGTCGGTCACGACCAGCGAGTGGTAGCGCCCCGCGGCGAACGGCGCGCCCAGGCCGGCGTACACACCCCTGCCGTCGTGGTGCACCAGCGAGCTCCGGCCGTGCACCGGCCGCCGGGAGCGGACGACCGAGGCGCCGTACGCCTGCCCGATGCACTGGTGACCCAGGCAGACGCCGAGCACAGGGACGAGCCCCCCGAGCGCGGCGACCGCGGCGACGCTGACGCCGGCGTCCTCCGGCCGGCCCGGGCCGGGCGAGATCACCAGATGGGTGAAGTCCTGGTCTCGGGCACGCGAGACCAGGTCGTCGAGGGGGATGCGGTCGTTGCGCACCACCTCGACCTCGGCTCCGAGCGTGCCGAGCCGCTGGGCGAGGTTGTAGGTGAACGAGTCGTAGTTGTCGAGCACCAGCACGCGGGCGTTCTCGGACCTGCTGAGCGCCGGAGGGTGGTACGCCGGCGCGTCGAGCCGGTCGCTTGCCCAGGTCGTCGGCGATCCGACACCCCAGGTCGCGACTGCTGCGCACGCGACGACAGGCTGAACCCCTCTGATCGAGCTGGTCGTGAACACCTCGACGGCCGAGAAGAGCTCGGTCACCGCCACCGGCCGCTCGACGACCGGGATCCGGCTCTCGCGCAGGAGGTCGAGGACCCGGGCCCGGACCATGCCGGCAGGATGCGCCCGTCCAGGGGCGGGGTCACGACGAGGTCGTCGAGGACAACGAACACGTTGGCCCGTCCGCGCTCGAGCAGGATGTCGGCGTCGTCCACGAGCAGCACGTCGTCCGCGGAGCAGGTGTCGCCGACGAGTCGGCGGTCGGTCCACTTGTGCTCGCCGACTGCCGGGCCGATCCGGCGCAGTGACAGGGTGCGCGGCTCGACTCCACCCTCGACGATCGCGTGGGCCTCGATCACCCACTCACCGGCACCCGGGTCGTACGCCGTCCGCACGCGCGCCGTCCTCATCGCCGCCGAGTCGGCTCGGATCCGTTCGGCGAGAGCGTCGCGGTCGACCGGGACGTCGTGACGGCGAGGCGTCGGCGAGCCGGTCGACGTGGAGCCT
>CAVWZR010000026.1:0-10316 GCA_963759515.1 uncultured Actinomycetota bacterium
GCGGACGTTCCGACCAAGGCACAGCCGACGGCGAAACGGCCCGAGCAGGACAGCCTGACGACAACCCGAAGGCGACGACCGGTGTCGCCGGGGCCTCGGTGCCTTACCGTGAGTGCGGCGAGAAGAGTGTGCGATGACCCAGGTGTTCATCGACAGGCGTGACCACGCTCGGGTGCTCGAGACCTTTGTCGAAGCGGTGCCGACAGGCCCGCGTGCGCTGTGGCTCCGCGGTGACGCGGGCATCGGGAAGACGACCCTTCTGGACCAGGGCATCCGCATGGCCGGCGTCCTGGGCTTCCGGGTGCTGGTGTCGCGGGCGGCGCGCGCGGAGGCGCCTCTCGCCTTCGCCACCCTGGGTGACCTGGTGACGCCGGTCCTGGACGAGAGCCTGCCGTCCATCCCGCCGGTCCAGCGTCGGGCGCTCGAGACGGCGCTCCTCCTCCGAGAGCCGGAGGGACCGCCGCCCGACACCCGCATGCTCGGCCTGGCGTTGCTCTCGGTGCTGACGACGCTCGCCGTGAGCGCTCCCGTGCTCGTGGCCCTGGACGACGCCCAGTGGATCGACGGCTCGTCGGCGGCCGTGCTGTCGTTCACCTTGCGTCGCCTCCGCGACGGACCGGTCGGCGTGCTGGGCACGATTCGGGAGTCGGCGACGGATCGCACCGCCGCTCTCGAGCACGTCATGCAGAGCACCGACCGCGTCGAGATCGGACCGCTGTCCCTGCACGACACGAACCGCCTCTTGTGGGCGCGATTCGCCCTGCATCTCCCGCGGCCGAGTCTGGTGAAGGTGCACCAGACGTCCGGGGGGAACCCGTTCCTCGCCCTCGAGCTGGGTCGCTCCGTGGCGGAGGGAAGTCTCACCCTCGACGGGGGGCCGCTCACGCTCCCCCCTCGGGTCAGCGACCTGGTGGACCAGCGCCTGGCTCGGCTGCCGCTGAGCGTGGGCGACACGCTCGTGGCGGTCGCCGCCATGGGGTCCCCGGTCGTGACCGTCCTGGCGCCGCTCTCGGCGACAGTGGTCGATGACCTCGAGGTCGCGGCGGAGCGCGATCTCGTGCTCCTCGACGGCGACCGGATCCGTTTCACCCATCCCCTTCTCGCCGCGGCCTGCTACCAGTCGATGCCCCTCCATCGGCGGCGTGAGCTGCACCGCCGACTCGCTGCCCTGGACGTCGACCCCGAGGAGCGCGCCCGTCACCTGGCGATGGGGGCGACGGAGGCCGACCAGGAGATCGCAGCGGCGCTCGACGCGGCGGCATCACACGCGACCGCACGTGGCGCCCGCCAGTCGGCGTCCGAGCTGGCACAGCTGGCGGTGGGCATGACGCCGTCCGGTTCCACCGACGAGCTGAACCGGCGGCGGATCTGCGCCGCCGAGCACTGCCGGCAGACGGGAGACCCCGCGGAGGCCCGATCCCTGTTGCAGCTCGTGGTCGACTCGGCGCCCCCTGGCCCGGATCGCGCCCGCGCTCTCGGGCAGCTCGCGCACCTGCGAGCCGCGAGTGCCGGGTTCCGCGAGGCGGAGTCGCTCTTCCTGCTGGCACTCGACGAACCGGGGTTGCCTCTCGCGGATCAGGCTCGACTCACGGGCGAGCTCGCCTGGCGGGTCAATGCGGGCGGTCACACCAGCCGTGGGCTGGAGTACGCCGAGTCGGCGCTCGCGATCGCCGAGCAGGCCGATGAGCCGGCGGTGCTGGCGACCTCGCTGGCCACCGTGGCTGAGCTGACCTTCTGGCGCACGAGCGAGCTCCGTCAGGACCTGCTGGATCGCGCGGTGACGATCGAGGCCGGGCTCGGGTACGACGTCGATGCGCGCGGCACCCTGGCTCGGCTCCTGGCCCTGTGCGACCGGCACGGACAGGCCCGGGCGATGTTCGAGGACCTGATCGCCGACGCCCGAGCCGGCGGGGACGATGACGTCACGGGCCATCTCTTCTTCCTCTCGCGCATGGAGCTCGCGGCCGGCAACTGGGACACCGCCGAGGCCATGTGTGACGAGGGCGCGGAGGTGGCCGGCGAGCACGGCGATGAGTCGTCCGAAGGGTTGTTCCGGGCGACGCGAAGCGAGCTCGACGCCTATCGAGGTCGGGCGGAGCGCGCGAGGCTCACGATCCCCGTTCTGCAGCGGGCCGTGGAGGAGGGCGGCTTCGTCGGGGCCGTTCATCGCCTCGGCCGGGCGATGGGCACTCTCGAGCTCTCCTGCGACGACCCGGCGGCAGCATGGCAGGAGGTGGGACCGCTCCTGGACGGACTGGCCGAGCTGAGCTGGGGGCAGTCCCAGGTCGCCGGAGCGGTGGGCATCGAGGCCTTGATCGGGCTCGGCCGGCACACGGAGGCCGAACGCCTGCTGGTCCTCCTCGAGAAGCGCGCGCACGGCTCGGACTCGGGGCTCCGGCTGTTGGCTGACCGCTGTCGCGGTGTGCTGCAGGACGCCGTGGGCGAGTCGGACCTGGCGATCGAGGCGCTGGGCGCTGCCGCGAACGCGACGTACGAGCGGAACGCTCTGGAGGCGGCGCGCACGGTGCTTGCCCTGGGGACGGCGCAACGCCGGGCGCAGCACAAGCGAGACGCCCGCCGGACGCTGGAGCGCGCGTACGCCGACTTCGAGCTCCTCGGAGCATCCGGGTGGGTGGAGAGGGCGCGCTCGGAGCTGGGCCGCATCGGCGGTCGCGTCGCCTCCGAGCAGGAGCTCTCGGAGACCGAACGACTGATCGTCGACGCGGTGGTCGCGGGACGGCGCAACAAGGAGGTGGCCGCTGACCTGCACCTCAGCCCCCACACCGTCGCCTGGAACCTGTCGAAGGTCTATCGCAAGCTCGGCGTCGCCTCGCGGACGGAGCTCGCCGCACTGATGGCGGAGTCGCCGCCGGACTAAAGCCATCCATTCGCGCGGTTGATGGCGATGCTCCCGAGGTCGAGGGTGGCCGGAACGACTCGACAAGGGAGACAGACCATGGGAGAAGCCATCAACCGGCAGGGCGGCGAGTTCCACCTGACCAAGGAGACCTCCGAGTACACCGGCGAGGCCGGCTCGTTCTGCACGGTCACGTCCTCGAACCTGGACGCGATCAAGGTCGGCTCGAAGATCATCTACACGGCTCCGGCCTCGGAGCCGGTCATCGAGAGCGACCTGGTGATCGTCTCCGGCGACGACACCCTGACCGGTCACGTCCTCCTCGACGTGCCGAGCGCCTCCGGCACCTTGGCCATCCTCGGCGGCACCGGGGCCTTCGCCGGGTTCCGGGCCGACACCGTCGTGACCTTCGACGGGACCGAGTGGCACTGGGACGGCACCTACACGGTCGCGCCCGTTCCGGCGGTGGCCAGCAGCTGATCGTTCGCATCAACTCTCAGGCCCGCTCGCGAGCAAGCTCGCGTCGCGCTCGCTCCGGACGTCCCGCCTCGGCTTCGCCGGGTCGGGACGTCCTCACTCGCCCCGGCTTCGCCGGGTCGAGGCGTCCTCACTCTCACTCGATGTCCCAGCCGTGCCAGTGGGTGATCTCGATCCACGCGCTGACCCGCTTCGCCGACCGGTTGCGGAACTCGTCCCCGCCGTAGTGGCGCGACAGCCGGTCGATGTCCGCGAGCGCCTTCGCCTCGTCGTGCTCCCAGCGCACGACCGGCCCGCGGACGCTCACGTGGGTGTACCACTCCTGGTCCTTCATCGCGGTCAGCGAGACCTGCGGGTGCTGCTCGATCCAACGCAGGCGAGCGCGGCCCGCGTCCATGTTGACGAGGAGGGTGCCGTCGTCCTCGACGAGGTACCACGTCGCGACCGACATCGGATGTCCGCTCGGCATCGCCACCGCGATGACCGCGGGGTTGGGCTCGCGCAGCAGGCTCATCGCCGCGTCGGGTAGCGGTGCCTTCGGCATCGGTCCTCCTTGGTACGTCGGGTCGAGACGACCTCACTCGCGCTCCAGGAGTACGGCGAGCCGGGCGACCAGCGCGTCGGAGGTGCGCTCGACCATGGTCAGCACCTCGGCGAAGCCGTCTGTTCCCCCGTAGTACGGGTCGGGGACCGCCGAGCCCGGCTCGACCGGGTCGAAGTCGCGGAACAAGCCGACCCGATCCGAGCGACCGCCGAGATCGGCGAGGTTGTCGGCATCCATCGCCAGCACCAGGTCGACGTCGTCGGCCCAGGTGTCGGCGTACTGCCGGGCCCGGTGACGGGTCGGGTCGTAGCCGGCCTCGCTCAGGGTCTCGGCGGACCGGGGGTCCATCGGGTTGCCGATGTGCCAACCGGCAGTCCCGCCGCTCCGAACGGCGACGCGGTCGTCGAGGCCGGCCTCGGCCAGGCGCTGCTCGAGCACCACCTGGGCCGTCGGAGAGCGGCAGATGTTCCCGAGGCACACCAACGCGACGGCGTACCGCCCCGGATGCCGAGGAGGCGGGAGCACGGTCAGTCGTCGTCCTTGAGCACGGAGGCCGTCGCCCAGTTCACGATCGTGATCACGATCGAGCCGCCGAGCGCGTTCCAGAACCCGTCGACATGGAAGTGGAGGCCGATGCCGCCGGCGATCCAGGCGGTCAGCATCAGCATCAACGCGTTGATCACGAGCAGGAAGAGTCCGAGGGTCAGGATGATGAACGGGATCGAGAAGAACGTGACGACCGGGCGGACGAAGTTGCTGACCAGCCCCAGGATCAGGGCCACGATCAGCAGGGGCAGGAGCTTGTGCTTGAACTCCTCCGACCCGGAGTGGGGCCCGGTGAAGTAGATCCCGTCGAACAGCCAGGTGGCCACGGCGACGCCCGCTGCGGTGGTGAGCAGCCAGGTCACGAAGCGCACGTCGCGAGCATAGGGGAGGGGTGTCAGCCCAACCTCAACCGCTCGATGATCGCTTCCTCGGCGCCATGCAGGTGGTCGCCCAGCTCGGCGATCGCGGCGTCGACGTCGCCGGCCTCGAGCAGGTCGAGCAGATGGTGGTGCGAGCCCGCCTGGTCGCGGGCGTTGCGGCGTACCCGGTCGATCTGGGCCAGGGCGAGACGCATCTCCGCCACGATCGACTCCGCCATCGACACCAGGCGCGGTGAGCCGGTCAGGCCCACCAGGCTCAGGTGGATGGCGAGGTGTCGCTGGTTGAGCTCCTGGTACGACGCGTCGTGGGCGACCGCGAGCTCGTAGTCGGCGAGGGCCCGCCTGACCCCCTCGCGCGCTTCCTCCGTCGCCGTCGGCCAGTTGCGTACGCCGGCCGTCTCGAGCACGGTCCGCGCGTTCGAGACGTCGCGGACCGACTCGGGGTCGGGACTCGAGACACTCACGCCACGGTTGGGCTCGCGGGTGGCCAGTCCCTCCGCGACGAGCAGCGCGAGCGCCTCGCGCACGGTCGGCCGCGAGACGCCGAGCGACTCCGCGAGCGCGACCTCGCGCAACGGGGTGCCCGACTCGATCTCGCCCTCGAACACCGCCCGCCGCACCTCGTCGGCCACCCGCTCGACCGTCGACGAGTGCTCGAGGCTGAGCGAGCCGAAGGGCGAGCCGTCACCGGTCTGCGCCGGATGGGGGTCGTCGGTCGCGCGCTCGGCCGGATGCATGGGCGCCATTGTCTGACACCGACTTGCCGAGTGCCGCTTCGTGACCGTATTCTCCGGTCTTGTCAGATTGTCTGACAATCAGTCATCGAGGGGAGTACGCCGTGTCCGAGCAGTCGCTGGAGTGGGGACGCCGCTACGTGATGGTCCGCCCGGATCACTTCCGCGTGGACTACGCGATCAATCCCTACATGGACCCGGCCGTGCAGCCCGACCGCCACCGCGCGATGGCCCAGTGGGTCGACCTGGTCTCGACGATCGAGCGGCTGGGCGGGACGGTCGAGGTCGTGCCGCAGCGCGCGGATGCGCCGGACATGGTCTACGCGATGAACCTCGGTCTGGGCGTCGTCCGCCCCGAGGGCGCCCACGTGGTGATGTCGCACATGCGATACGCCGAGCGGCGGATGGAGGTGCAGTCGGCGCAGCCGTGGTTCGAGCGCAGCGGCCGCTCCACGTCGTACGTCGGGCGAGACGGCGTCGGCGCGTACCTCGAGGCCGGCGACGTCTTCGCCTGGGGCGACGCCCTGGTCGCCGGCTACGGTCCGCGGACCGAGGAGCTCGCCCTCAAGCACCTCGCCACCGATCTGGGGGTGCGCGTGCGCGGCGTCCGCATCACCCACCCGGCGATGTACCACCTCGACCTGGCGTTCTGCCCCCTCGACGGCCGCCGGGCCATGGTCGCGCCGGGCGCGTTCGACCACGCCTCCGCCGATGCTCTCCTCGCGCTGATTCCCGAGCCGCTGGTGCTCACCGACGACGAAGCGCTGACGACGTTCTGCGCGAACTCGATCGTGATCGGCCGTACCGTCCTCATGCCCGCCGGCGCCCCGGCGCGCGTCAAGGCGCGCCTCGTCGACTGGGACTTCGACGTGGTCGAGGTGGACGTCAGCGAGTTCCACAAGGGCGGCGGCTCCGTGCGCTGCCTGACCAACCCGGTCGACATCACAGTCGGGCGAGACCTCCCGACGGTGGTCGGCGGCGAGGTGCTCCTACCGCCGGTGGGCTGAGTCCTGTTGTCCCGGCTTCATCATGTGAAGTGGGTAGGCCCTCACTTCACACGGTGAGCCCACCGTGTGAACCGGCGGTTCGCCTGCATCACATGATGAAACTCGGCCAGCACCCGCAGCAGGAGCCACCCGGTCCGAGGGTCCCGCTCGTCGAGACCTCCGGGCGAGGGGATCCGAGCCACGGGGCCCTAGCCTCGGGCGCATGTTCTCCATCGGTGGCACGAGCTGGATGCTGCTCTTCGCCGCCGGTGCCGGGCTGCTCGCGACCGTCGTCGGCCTCGGCGTCGGTCGACGCATGGGCCCGGTGGCGGGCTTCGCATGGTTCGGCCTGGTGTGGAGCAGCGCGGTGATCGGGATCGTGACCCTGATCCCCGCCCGGAACGGACTGGGCTACATCCCCGCCGACCAGCACGCCACCAGCTGCAGCTGGGACATCGGCGGTCCGTCGCCGGACGGGTTCTGGATCTTCGGCGGCGGCCAGCAGCTGCTCAACACCATGCTGTTCGTCCCGGCGGGGATCTTCCTGGTGCTCGCCCTGGCCCGATGGCGAGCCGGGTGGCTGTTGGTCCCGCTGGGTCTGGCCGCGCTCGCGGCGTACTCCCTCGGCATCGAGGAGACCCAGCTCCACGTCGCCCGGATCGACCGCGCCTGCGACGTCACCGACATCATCGACAACGTCACCGGGGCCGTGATCGGTGTCGGCCTCGGGCTGGCCCTGCTGCCGTTCGTCCGCCCCTGGCGGGCGAGCAGCCGAGGATAGGTTGGCGACATGACCTCACCGCAGCCGCGCGACTGCGTGGCCCGGATCCCGGCGTACGTCGCGGGCAAGCCGTCGGCGCCGCGCCCCGGGCTGACGACGTACAAGCTCAGCAGCAACGAGAACCCCTACCCCCCGTTGCCCGGCGTGGTCGAGGCGGCCGCCGCCGCCGCACAGCAGATGAACCGCTACCCCGACATGGGCAACACCGCGCTCTACGAGGCGCTGGCGGACAAGCTCGGTGTCGCGACTGACCACCTCGTCCTCGCGACCGGAAGCGTGGCGCTGATCTACCAGCTCGTCCAGGCCTTCTGCGATCCCGGCGACGAGGTCGTCTACGCGTGGCGCAGCTTCGAGGCCTACCCGATCGCGGTCACGGCGGCCGGTGCCCGTGCTGTGCAGATCCCGGTGACGGCGGACGGCCGGCACGACCTCGACGCGATGGCCGCCGCCATCACCGACCGGACCAAGGTCGTCATGGTCTGCACGCCGAACAACCCGACCGGTCCAGTCGGTGACCCAGAGCGAGCTCGACGAGTTCCTCGCGCAGGTGCCCGACCACGTGCTCGTGGTCGTCGACGAGGCGTACGTCGAGTTCGTGCGCATGAGTGACCCCGTGGACGGGGTCGCGACCGTGCGCGCCCGGGACAACGTCGTCGCCAGTCGCACGTTCTCCAAGGCCTACGGCCTGGCCGGCTTCCGGGTCGGGTACGCCGTGGCCCCACCGCCGATCGCGACCGCCCTGCGGGCCGTCAGCCTGCCCTTCGGCGTCTCCAGCGTGGCCCAGGCCGCGGCGATCGCATCCCTCCGCGCCGAGCCCGCCCTCCTCGAGCGGGTCGACTCCCTGGTCGTCGAGCGCGACCGTGTCGTGAAGGGGCTCGCCGACGCCGGACTCGTCGTCCCCGAGCCGCAGGGGAACTTCGTCTGGTTCCCTGCCGGTGAGCGCACCCTCGATCTCGCGGCCGCCGCCGACGAGCTCGGCATCGTGATCCGGCCGTTCGCCGGTGACGGCGCGCGGATCACGATCGGCGAGACCGAGGCCAACGACCGCGTGGTCGAGCTGGCGAGGACGTTCCCGCTCGACAGCTAGGAATTCCATCGAAGAACCATGTGGTCTAGACCGGGGCCGGATCAGAGCCCGGCGCATGTCGACCCCCTCTAGCGTGACGGCCCTCGGGCGCACTCTCGATCCCCCAGGAGGACCCACCCAGATGACCACGACCACCTTCATGAGACGCACCGGCGTACTCGTCACCAGCGTCGGCGTCGCTGCAGCACTCACGCTGCTCACGCCGGTCACCGCGAACGCCGCGGTCCACGCCCAGTACGGCGCGCTCGGCCAGGCCAACGCCAACTACACCGGACCGACGATCGGGGGAGACTGCACCCTGACCGACGGCGACGACAGCACCCAGAGCTCGGTCGCGAACTTCACCCACGGCACCAAGCACCGCTCGGTCAACGTCGATGCCACGTTCACCAGCACCGACAGTGCCTCTGACACGGTGCGGGTGAAGGGGCACCTCGACAGCAAGCTGACCCTGAAGAAGAAGGGCAAGGACCTGCAGTCGTTCGAGATGGCGGCAGGCGGCAGCGTCAAGATCAACCACAGCGTCGGGGGATCGGCCTGCGACGCGACCGGGGTGGTGGCAGGTCAGAGCCAGACCTTGTTCACCGAGCACAAGAAGGGCTGGTTCTACTTCACTCACGACGTCAAGGTGCCGCACGCCGTGATCGAGGCCGAGCTGGTGAACCTGGACACCGAGAAGATCGTCGCCGTCGACATCTACATCGGCGACCACTCCCACGCGACGAGCCGGGCGCTGCTGAAGCCGGGCCGCTACGGCCTCATCGTGGTGGCGGGTGTGAACGTCGGCAACAGCATCGGGATCGGCTTGGCCAAGCCCTCGCTCCGGGCGAAGGCGAAGCTCAGCACCACGGTGAGCGGGGAGTTCAAGCCGCTCAAGCACTGATCCCACGGCACGACGCTGGGCTCTCGACACGGCCGGTCACCGTCAGGTGTCCGGCCGTCGTCGTACGGGGCGGCATGCCGGTCTAGACCGGTGCTCGTCCTGCCGCGACGGAGCCCCTAGCGTGCGGAGTTCCACCCCTCCACCCATGCACACTCGAACCCACGGGGAGCAATGCTCATATGAAGACGAACACGTTCCTGCGCCGATCCGGCGCCGTACTCACCAGCGCCGGCGTCGCCGCAGCGCTGACCCTCCTGACCCCGATCGCGGCCGACGCCGCGGTGCACGCCCAGTTCGCCGCCCAGGGCTCGGCGGACGCGACCTACACCGGTCCCACGGTCGGCGGCACGTGCGACCTGTCAGCCGACTGGCGACGACAGCACTGAGTCGTCCATCGCGACTTTCACGCACGGTACGAAGCACCGCTCGGCGAACCTCGACGCGACGTTCGCCAGCAGCGACGACGCGGCGGACACGGTCCGGGTCCGGGGCCACGTCCGAGCCGACTTCAACGTGAAGAAGAAGGGCCGGGACCTGAAGTCGTTCGGCCTCGCGGTCGGCGGGAGCATCAAGGTCACCCATGCCATGGGTGGCTCGGCGTGCGACGGGTCGGGGTTCATTGCCGGTGCGTTCATCATCGAGTTCACCGAGCACCACAAGGGCTACTTCTACCTCACCCGCGACACCAAGAAGCCGGGCTCCATCGCCGAGATCGTCCTGGTGAACCTGAACACGGAGAAGCTGGAGACGCTGGACATCTACAGCGGGGGCAAGTCGCACCAGACCAGCCGCGCCCTGCTCAAGCCTGGTCACTACGCCGTTGAGATCGCTCAGGCGGGCATCTCCACCGATACCTCCGGCATCATCCTGAAGTCCGGCCGGCCCGTGTCGGCCAAGGTCGCGCGGACGATCCATCTGCAGGGAGAGTTCAAGGCGAAGCACTGATCCTTCGCACACGCGACACGGCCGGTCACCCGTCGGGTGGCCGGCCGTCTCGTCGTACCGCTCAGGCGGCGACCGGCTCCCGCTCCTCGACCGGCG
>CAVWZR010000027.1:0-6540 GCA_963759515.1 uncultured Actinomycetota bacterium
ACCACCGAGGCCGCATCTCGCTGCGCTCGCTCCTCAGTCACGGGTGGTTGAGGAAGGCGCCCTGGCGCCTGTCTCGAAACCACCCCACCGGAAGGGGCAGGATGGCGGCATGGCCGATCCGCGCGCAGGTACCCCCGCCCAGCCCTCGGACCTGGTGGACGTCGCGCACCTGGTGACGGCGTACTACACGCTCGAGCCCGACCCGGACGACGTGGATCAGCAGGTCGTGTTCGGCACCAGCGGCCACCGTGGCAGCAGCCTGAACACCGCCTTCAACGAGGTGCACATCGCGGCGACGACGCAGGCGATCTGCGACTACCGCCGGGAGCAGGGGTACGACGGACCGCTGTTCCTCGGCCGTGACACCCATGCGCTGTCCGAGCCTGCCTGGGCGACCGCGATCGAGGTGCTGGTCGCCAACGACGTGACCGTGATGGTCGACGACCGCGACGGCTACACGCCGACACCCGGCGTCTCGCACGCGATCCTCCGCGCCAACTCCGGGCGTACGACGGGCGGCGGGCTCGCCGACGGGATCGTGGTGACGCCGAGCCACAACCCGCCGTACGACGGTGGCTTCAAGTACAACCCGCCGCACGGCGGCCCGGCCGACACCGACGCCACCAAGGTGATCGCGGGTCGGGCCAACGAGCTGATCCGGGCCAACCTCGAGGGCGTCCACCGGATCGCGTTCGGCCGCGCGCGGACGTCCTGCACGCCGTACGACTTCATGGGGACGTACGTCGACGACCTGCCGTCGGTGGTCGACATCGACGTGATCCGGGAGGCCGGCGTACGGATCGGCGCCGACCCGCTCGGGGGCGCGAGCGTCGCGTACTGGGGCGAGATCGCCGACCGCCACCGGCTCGACCTGACGGTGGTGAACCCGCTGGTCGACCCGACGTGGCGCTTCATGACCCTCGACTGGGACGGGAAGATCCGGATGGACTGCTCGTCGCCGAGCGCGATGGCGTCGCTGATCCACCGCAAGGACGAGTACCAGATCGCCACCGGCAACGACGCCGACGCCGACCGCCACGGCATCGTCACCCCCGACGCCGGCCTGATGAACCCCAACCACTACCTCTCGGTCGCGATCGCGTACCTCTTCAGCGGGAACCGGCCGGACTGGCCCGCGTCCGCCCGGATCGGCAAGACGCTGGTGTCGTCCTCGATGATCGACAAGGTCGCGGAGTCGCTGGGCAAGGAGATGGTCGAGGTCCCGGTCGGCTTCAAGTGGTTCGTCCCGGGGCTGATCGACGGCTCGTTCGGCTTCGGCGGCGAGGAGTCGGCAGGCGCGTCGTTCCTGCGCCGCGACGGCTCCGTCTGGACCACCGACAAGGACGGCCTGATCCTCGACCTTCTCGCCTCGGAGATGCTGGCGCTCAGCGGGACGACGCCCAGCGAGCTCTACCAGCAGCTGGTCGAGTCGCACGGCGACCCGGCGTACGCCCGCGTCGACGCACCCGCCGACCGCGAGCAGAAGGCCAAGCTCGCGGCCCTGTCCCCCGACGACGTGACGGCAACCGACCTGGCCGGCGAGAAGATCACCGACAAGCTCACGACGGCGCCCGGCAACGGCGCCGCGATCGGCGGCCTCAAGGTCGTCACCGAGAGTGCGTGGTTCGCCGCGCGACCGAGCGGGACCGAAGACGTCTACAAGATCTACGCCGAGTCCTTCCGCGGCCCCGACCACCTCGCCGAGGTGCAGGCGGCCGCCCGCGACGTCGTCTCGGCGGCGCTGGGCTCATGAGCAACGACGAGCGCCCGACCGCCCTGGGGCTCCTCGACGTCCTGGTCGGCGCATGGACCCAGCGGATCACCGGCCACGGCGACCCGGTCGGCACGATGACCTTCGAGTGGTCGCTGGACGAGCGCTACCTCCTCCAGCGATCGACGCTCCCCGCGCCGTTCCCCGGGAGCCTGGCGATCCTCGAGTACGACGACGTCGCGGACGAGTTCCGTCAGCACTACTTCGACAGCCGTGGCGTCACCCGTCTCTACCGGATGACCCTGGCCGAATCAGAGTGGACGCTGCTCCGCACCGAGCCCGACTTCTCACCGCTCGGCTTCGCGCAACGCTTCACCGGGACGATCGCCGACGACGGCAGGTCGGTCGAGGGCGGGTGGGAGCAGTCCCACGACGACGGGACCACGTGGGAGCACGACTTCGGAGTCCGGCTCGAGCGTCAACCCTGAGGCGTGGGGTGGTTTCGAGCCCTTCGAGACGGCTCGCTCCTCAACCACCGGTGGTTGAGGAAGGCGCCGTGGCGTGTCACCGGTGGTTGAGGAAGGCGCCCTGGCGCCTGTCTCGAAACCACCCGTGACGCGGGTGCCTGGGCGAGGGAACCCTGCGCTCAGCCCTGCCGTTGGCAGAGTATGGACGTGCTGAGCCCGGACCTCTGGGTCGCCTTTCTCACGCTCTTCGCGCTGGAGATCGTGCTGGGCATCGACAACGTCGTGTTCATCTCGATCCTCACCCAGCGGCTGCCGGAGCAGCAGCGCGCCCGGGCCCGCCTGATCGGGCTCTCGCTGGCGCTGGTGATGCGCGTGCTCCTGCTGTTCGCGGCGTCGTGGATCATCGGCCTCACCGACACGTGGTTCTCGATCGGGTCGAAGGAGGCGTTCGAGATCTCCGGTCGCGACCTGATCCTGATCGTGGGCGGTGCCTTCCTCATCTACAAGGCGGTCAGCGAGATCCACGCCAAGCTCGAGGGCGAGGAGGACCACGGCGGCGCGAGCGGTGAGCAGAGCACGTTCGCCCGGGTGGTCGTGCAGATCCTGCTGATCGACGCGGTGTTCTCTCTCGACTCGGTGATCACCGCGGTCGGGATGGTCGACCAGCTCTCGATCATGATCCTCGCGGTCATGCTCGCGATCGGCCTGATGATGGTGCTGGCCGGCCGGATCAGCGACTTCGTGAACGCCCATCCGACGGTGAAGATGCTGGCCCTCGCATTCCTGGTGCTGATCGGCACCACCCTGGTCGCCGACGGCTTCGACTACCACGTCGCGAAGCCGTTGATCTACGGCCCGATCGCCTTCGCCATCGGCGTCGAGGCACTCAACCTGAGCTACGCCAAACGCCAGCGTCAGCGCCGGGGAGCCGTCACCGAGCCCGTGCACCTCCACGAGAAGTACGTCGACCACAGCTCGGTGTGACCGCCTCGTCCAGTGGTTTCGAGACCACGTCAGCTGATGGCGGCCAGCACACCCAGGTCACGGTCACCGGTGGCACCGGTCAGGGTCGCGCTGCCGGAGACCGGCGTACCGACGATGCGCGGCACGGAGATGGTCAGGCCGCCGGCGGTGACCGTCGTGACAGCGCCGTCGTCGACGACCGAGTCGACCGAGGTGATCGCCGGGACCGACGCGCCCGCCGAGCCAGAGCCGAGGACCCGGACCCGCGGGGGTACGTCGATCTCCTGGCCGTCCTTCTCGATCACCATCTGCGCCTGCGTGCCACCCGTGAGGATCGCGGCGGCCAGGGTCGCGGCCCACACCGGGTCGGCGCAGCCGTCGTACACCCACCGCTTCCCGAGCACGCTGTGGTCCGAGGTCCCCACCAGGTGCTCGTCGGCACCGGGGAGCGGTGCGCCGCGATAGGTGAACGGCACCTGGAGGACGCTGCCGTCCGGCGTCTGCCACAGGATCGTCTCGACTCCGACCTCTCCCTCGGGATCGTCGAAGCGGTACTCACCGACCTTCTCGATCTTGCCGACCGGTGCCCACGCCCGCGAGGGCAGCCAGGCCTTGGCCAGCTTCTTCTTGGACGGCTTGACGGTGGCGGTGTAGTGAACGAAGCCCATGGCCTGAATCTAGGGCGTCTCGTCGGTGCTCGTTATGGCGCCCTGAGGACTCACGTCACCTTCCGGACGTGACTCGTCCGGAAGGTGTCCTAGCCTCGGCGCATGAGCGACGAGGGACAGGACCTGTCCGGCGCGACGTACGACGGAGCCGACCTGAGCAACTCACGATTCCACCGGGTCGACCTGTCCGGCTCGCGGTTCCAGCTGGTCGACATGAACGACGTGTGGATCCGGCGGGCCGACCTCCACGGGCTCAGGATCCGCGGCGCCGAGCTGGTCGACGTCGAGATCGACGGCGAGATCCAGAACGTCACCGTCAACGGCGTCGACATCGGACCGCTGATCGAGGCCGAGATGGCGCGGCTAGACGCTGACTACTCGAAGATGAATCCGTCAACGGCCGACGAGTTCCGCGACGCGTGGGACGTGCTCGAACGCCGCTGGGCGGAGACGGTCGCGCGTGCGCGGCGGCTCGATCCCTTGCTGCTCCACGAGCGGGTCGACGACGAGTGGTCGTTCATCGAGACGCTTCGCCACCTCTGCTACGCCACCGACGCCTGGGTCAACCGGGTCTACCTCGGCCACGCCGACCCGTGGTCACCCCTCGACCTGCCGTTCGACACGGTCCGCGACCTCCAGTGGCGGCACGAGAAGAACGTCCGGCCGGCACTGGACGAGGTGCTCGCACTGCGCGCCGACCGGCAGGCGACGGTCAGCCGCGTGTTCGCGGCGCTGACCGATGACGACCTGGCCGGCGAGACGACCCCGGTCGAGGGTGAGGGTTGGCCTCCGCCGGACAGCTACTCGGTCGCCGAGGCGTTCGGGATCGTGGTCAACGAGGAGTGGCACCACCGCCGGTTCGCCGAGCGCGATCTCGCCGTACTCGAGTCACGTGCCTGATCAGAGTGGCTTGACGACGAGCACTTCGCCGCCGTGCTCCTTGCCGGTCGCGACGAACCCGAGTCGCGCGTAGAACGGTGCCGGCCCACCCGGGCGGTCGGTGTAGCTCGTGTAGAGCTCGGTGCCGCCCTCGGCGCGGATGATCTCGACGAGCGCGTCGATCACGGCCTGGCCGTAGCCGCGCCGCTGATGGTCGCGGTCGATGGCGAGCTTCCAGAGGAACCAGGGACCGATCAGTCCCTCCGTGGGTTCGACGTCCCACGCGATCATCACGAAGCCGACCGGCACGCCGTCGTCGTACACGCCGCGGTACCACGGGTTGGCCTCCGGCACCTCAGCCGCCTCGGCCAGCGACTCCTCGACGTCGCTGATGAAGTCCAGCTGGTCATCGGTGACGTGCACCTCGCGGATCAGCTCCGCGCGGACCGCGTCGTCGACCTCTCGCAGCTCGATCACAGCGCCAGCACCATGATCTCCTCGTCGTCCTCGGCGTAGACACCCGTCGGCACGAAGCCCAGCCCGAGGTAGAACCCGTACGGCGTGTGGTCGCCCTGGGCGATGCTCGTCTTCAGCTCCGTGCCCCCCTGCTCTTTGACCAGCTCGGCGACCCGGCGCACGACCTCGCGCCCGACCCCCTGGCCCTGCGCCGCCGGCGTGATCATCAGCTTCCAGAGGAACCACGGCCCGATCAGCTCCGGCGGCTCCGGCTCGACGTCCCAGCTCAGCATCACGAACCCGACCGGCGCGCCGTCGCGGTACACCGCCCGCGGCCACGGCTTCGCCTGCGGGTTGTCGGCCGCGTCCTCCAGCGAGTCGTCGACGGTGCCGCCCACCCACTCCGCCTGATGCGGCGGCAGGACGACGTGCGTGCGGAGCTCGTCCAGCACCTCGGGAGTGATCTCCCGCAGCTCGAGCTCCATGCCGAGAACCTAGGGGTTCTCGAATGCTCTTGAACACCGGATTTGGAGGCGCACCTCCCGCTACGGTCCCGGCGTGGACGGGGAGACGGTCGCGCCCGAGAAGCGCATGCGCCTGCGGTACGCCGGCACGTGCCGGATCTGCGGCATCGACCTGCCAGCGAAGTCCGAGGCGTTGTACGAACGTCGGACCAAGACCGTCCGCTGCGTCGATCACGACAGTCCCGACAGGCACGCTGCCGAGGGGGCGGGATGAACGGCCGATCGAGGCCATCGACCCAGGGATCCGGGCGCGTCGGCAAGACGAGAGTTCGAACGCCGTCGCGCACTGCGTGAGGAGCGGATTCGGAGCCCATCCGATGCTCGGGGGTCTCATCCACAGGTTCACCGAGACCCACAGTCCACAACCGCATGGGGCACCGGCGCCCTCGGTGAGGAACGCCTCGGAGCACGGCTCAATCGAGCCCCTCGGAACGGCTCCGCGTACTCCACGACCGTCGCATCCCCGGAACTCGCGCCAACATCGACCACGTCGCGGTGACACCGAACGGTGTCTTCGTCATCGACGCCAAGAAGTACGCCGGCCGACCTCACCTCGCGGTCGAGGACGGCATCCTCGGCCCGCGGGTCGAGAAACTCCTCGTCGGCAAGCGCAACTGCACGAAGCTCGTGGACGGCGTCCTCGGGCAGGTCGAGTCGTCCGAATAGCCCTGGGCAAGGAGTGCCGGTCCACGCCGTCCTGTGCTTCGTCGGGGCCGACTGGCCGCTCCTCAGCAAGGGCTTTACGACGCGGGACGTGTTCGTCGTACGACCCAAGAAGCTCTATCCGCGGTTGCATGCAGACGGGCTTTCAGACGTGGAGGCCATAGGGTCGATCCACCGGACGCTTGCCGAGGCGCTGGCTCCCGCCTGAC
>CAVWZR010000028.1:0-15973 GCA_963759515.1 uncultured Actinomycetota bacterium
CACCCCATGTGCGGGTAGCGGTAGTCCTTCGGCGGGACGAAGGTCTCCTTGATCGAGCGCGGGCTCGTCCAGCGCATGAGGTTCGCCGCCGACCCCGCCTTGTCGTTGGTGCCGGAGGCGCGGGCGCCGCCGAAGGGCTGCTGGCCGACGACCGCGCCGGTCGGCTTGTCGTTGACGTAGAAGTTCCCGGCCGCGAAGCGCAGCGTCTCCTGCGCCTCGACCACGGCACGCCGGTCCTGGGCGATGATCGAGCCGGTCAGCGCGTACGGCGCGAACGACTCCATCTGCTGGAGCACCCGGTCGTACCGGCTGTCGTCGTACACGTGGACGGCGAGGATCGGGCCGAAGTACTCCGTGGAGAACATCTGGTCCTTCGGGTCCGTCGACTGCACGACCGTCGGCCGCACGAACCAGCCCACCGAGTCGTCCGTCCGGCCACCGGCGAGCACCTTCAGGTGGTTGTTGCGCTTGGCCCGCGTGATCGCGCTCTTGTGCTTGGCGAACGCACGGTCGTCGATCACCGCGCCCATGAAGTTCGACAGGTCGGTGACGTCACCCATCCGGATCCCCTCGACCTCGCTCACGAACTGGTCGCGCATCTTCGCCCACACCGACTTGGCGACGTACGCACGGGAGGCGGCACTGCACTTCTGGCCCTGGTACTCGAACGCACCTCGGATCAGGGCGGTGCGGAGCACGTCGGGATCGGCGCTCGGGTGGGCGACGACGAAGTCCTTGCCCCCGGTCTCCCCGACGACGCGCGGGTAGGAGCGGTACGACGCGATGTTCGCGCCGACGGTCTGCCAGAGGTGGTGGAACACCCGCGTCGAGCCGGTGAAGTGGATGCCCGCGAGATCGGGGTGCGCGAGGGCCACCTCGGAGACGTCGTGGCCGTGCCCGGGGAGCATGTTGATGACGCCCGGCGGCAGGCCGGCCTCCTCCAACAGCTCCATGGTCAGGTTGGCCGCCAGCTGCTGGGTGACCGCCGGCTTCCAGATCACGGTGTTGCCCATCAGCGCCGGCGCCGTCGGGAGGTTCCCCGCGATCGCGGTGAAGTTGAACGGAGTGATCGCGTAGACGAAGCCCTCCAAGGGGCGGTAGTCGGTGCGGTTCCAGATGCCGGGGCTGTTCGCGATCGGCTGCTCGCCCATGATCTGGCGCGCGAAGTGGACGTTGAACCGCCAGAAGTCGATGAGCTCGCAGGCCGCGTCGATCTCGGCCTGGAACGCCGTCTTGCTCTGGCCGAGCATCGTCGCGGCGTTGATGCGCTGGCGCCAAGGACCGGCGAGGAGGTCCGCCGCCTTGAGGATGATCGCGGCCCGGTCGTCGAGCGACATCGCGCGCCAGCCCGGCGCGGCGTCCTGCGCCGCCTTGATCGCGGCCTCGGTGTCGCGGTGCGTGGCCGCCTTCAGCGTGCCGAGCACGTGCTGGTGGTTGTGCGGCTGGACCACCGTGATCTCCGCGCCACCTCCGTTGCGCCGCCGGCCGCCGATGTGGGCCCGCAGGCTGACCTGGCGCCGCTGCTGTCGCGCCAGCTCCTGCTCGAGCTCCTTGCGCTCGGAGCTCCCGGGTGCGTAGGTGAGATTCGGCTCGTTGACCGGGTGTGGCGGGTGGGTGACGGCGTCCATGTCGGCGATGTTGTCAGACAGGAACGCCCCGCTCAATTCAACCGAGTCGATCAGCCGAGGAGGTCCGGGATCTCCTGCGTGGCATACCAGCCGAGGTCGTCGAGACCGTCGGGGTCGGCCCCCGGAGGCACGTCGTCGGTGTCGGCGTGGACGGCCACCACGTCGGCGAGACCGATCGACGTGACGGCAGCGGCCACCTCGGCCACGATCACGACCCGGCGGCGTTCACCCGGACCGAGCTCGCCGGCCAGGACCGCCGAGCTCTCGGCGGCCGTCATCAGCGCGTCGTACTCCGCGTCCTCGGAGTCGTCCGGAGCGAGCACCACGTCGTCGCCGACCGGCAGGGTGAGCCCTTCGTCGAGCTGGGTGAGCGCGTGCAGGGTCGCCGGGACGTAGAGGCGGGTCACGACTTCCTTCCGGTACGCCGCGCGCGTCCGCGCGGCACCTGGGGGCGCGCGTCGCCGACGGTGTCGAGCAGCTCGTCGAGCGACTCCGACAGGCAGACCGCGAAGGTGTCCGCGTCGGGGACCAGGTCGCGGTCGGCCGTGATCCCGTAGAACACGTGCCCGTCGTACGACGTCACGCCGATCGCCAGGGCGTGACCGGGCAGCAACGGTGGCACCGGGTAGGTCTGTTCCATGACCGCGCCGGCGGCGTACAGCGGTGACTGGGGACCGGGCACGTTGGTGACCGAGAGCTGGATGCCGCGGCGCAGCTGCTCGGCCGCGACGCGCGACCCGATGGCGTGGAAGGTCGACGGTGCGAAGCCGGCGATGCCCGCGATCCGGTTGGCGGCGACCGCGCGGCCGGTCTCGCGATGAGCCTTGAAGGAGTACGACACCTGGTGCAGCCGCACGACCGGGCTCGGCTCGCCCACCGGCAGGTCGACGAAGTGAGGTGCGATCTGTGACCCGACCGAGGTCGCCTCGAGCTCGTGGTCGTGCACCGACACGGGGACGACGGCGCGCACCTGGCGCAGCCCGCCGAGCGACTCCGCACGGGTCATCAGCCAGCTCCGCAGTCCCCCCGCGACGGTCGCGAGCACGACGTCGTTCACGGTGCCGCCATGCGCGTCGCGGACGGCTCGATGGTCGGCGAGGGTACGGCGTACCGTCTCGAACCTGCGCTGCTCCGAGAGCGTCCCTCCGATCGGGGAGTCATGGTCCGTACGACGTCCGGTCAGCGCGTTCGCGACGGTGACGAGTCGGTGGCTGGTCGCGTCCGCATCGCGTCGCCAGGCGTCGGTGAGGCCGCGCGCCGTCTCGAGCACCGTGACGGGCGAGGCAAGAGACTCGCGCACCGCGTCGAGCAGCAGGCCCGACGACCCGACCGGCGGCTCCGGCTGCCACTCGTCGCCACCCAGGTCACGCTGCTCGGGGCTGCGGTCGAGCAGTACCTGGGCGAGGTCGACGACCTGGGCACCGTCGACGAGCGCCTGGTGTGCCTTGGTGAGGACGGCGACGCGGCCGTCCTCGAGCCCCTCGACGAAGTAGACCTCCCACAGGGGCCGGTGTCGGTCGAGCGGGCGGGACACGATGCGGGCGACCAGCTCCCGGAGCTGGTCCAGGGTGCCCGGTCGCGGCAGCGCGGACCGGCGTACGTGGTAGGCGAGGTCGAAGTGCGGGTCGTCGACCCAGACCGGGTTCGCGACGTGGCCTGGGACGCGGCGGACCCGTTGGCGGTAGCGCGGCACGAACGCGATCCGCTCCCCGATCAGCCGGATCAGGGTCGCGTGGTCGAAGCCCGAGCTGCCGGGGGCGAAGATCTCCACGGTGGCGTTGTGGCGCGGCGAGGTCGGGGTCTCCGCGGTGAGGAAGGCAAGGTCGCGTGCCCGGAGCCGCTCGCCCATGCTTCACCCCGTTCGCCGCTCGACTTGTCCCGCATGGGATTCTGACAGAGGCCCTCCGGCGGGCCGGCTGTGCTCATTGCGTGCCCGTTGCGAGAAAGGCCACAACCCCATGCGTCGTCTGGTCGCCGCCGTCGCGGTCGCCTTGGTCACTGCTCTCACCCTCACTGCCTGCGGCAGTGACGACAGCACGTCGGGCGACGGCTCGAGCGGGCCCGTGAAGAAGATCTCGATCACGATCAACGGCGAGGACACCGACCCCAGTGGTCAGAAGATCGACGTGTCCGTCGGGCAGAAGATCGAGTTCGACGTGACCGCCGACGTCTCGGGCGAGATCCATGTGCACTCCTCGCCGGAGCAGGAGTTCGAGTACGACAAGGGTTCGACCACGTTGTCGGTCGACCCGGTCGAGCGGCCGGGCCAGGTCACGGTCGAGTCGCACACCCTCGACAAGGTCCTGTTCACCCTCGTGGCCCGGTGACGACCCTGGGCCTCCCGGCCCTCTTCCCCCTTCACGGGCTCGGTGGAGCCCAGGACCTGCCGATCTCGCGCGAGCTCGCCGTCCTCGGCGCTGCCGCGGCCGTCGCGGTCTCGTTCGTGGTCCTCGCTCTTGCCTGGCGACGACCGCGGTACGACGAGACCACCAGCGGCCGGCCTGCATGGCCCTGGCTGGCGACGTTCGTCGACTCCGTGTGGTGGCGCGGCCTCCTCCGCCTGGTGGGGCTGGTCGCGCTGCTCTACCTGATCGTGATCGCGGTCTTCGGCAAGGACCTGTTGATCAACCCGATCTTCGGCATCTTCTACGTCTGGATCTGGGTCGGCGTACCCGTCGCCTCCCTCTTCTTCGGTCGGGTCTGGAAGGCGATCAGCCCGTTCCGCCTGATCAGCGCCGGGATCGCCCGCATCTCGGGCGGCGATCCCGATGAGGGCGTCTTCACCTACCCCGAACGGCTCGGCATGTGGCCCGCGGCCGTCGGCCTCTTCGCCTTCGTGTGGATGGAGCTGGTGTACCCGCACGGGGTCGACCTCTCGCCGGTCCGGCTCTGGTGCGGGGTGTACCTCGGGCTCATGATCATCGGCGGGGCGCTGTTCGGCGACACGTTCTTCGCGCGTGCCGATCCGTTCGAGGTCTACTCCTCGCTCGTGGCGCAGCTGTCGGTCTGGGGTCGCCGTGACGAAGGGCTCGTGATCCGCAGCCCACTCGCCAACCTGGACACCACCCCGGCCACGGCGGGCCTGGTCGGGGTGATCGCGGTCCTGTTCGGCAGCACCGCCTTCGACGCGTTCCGCGAGTCGGTGCGTTGGCTGACCTTCATCCAGGGCACCGGGTGGTCGACGTACCTGCAGAACAACCTGGGTCTGCTGGGGTTCTGCCTCGCGGTCGGGCTGATCTTCTGGGTCGCCTGCATCGCCACCGGCGTCGGCCCCGAGCAGCCGCGCAGTCGGTTGCCAGACCAGCTCGCGTTCTCGGTGATCCCGATCGTCGTCGGCTACATCGTGGCTCACTACCTGAGCTACGTCGTCGAGATCGGGACCCAGACCCTGATCCAGGCCAGCGATCCGCTCAGCAACGGCAGCGACCTCATCGGGACCGGCAGCGTGACCATTCCGTACTGGCTCTCCGACCACCCCACCTTCCTGGCCGTCACCAAGGTGCTGGCCGTGGTGGTCGGGCACGTCGTCGCGGTGATCGCGGCGCACGAGCGCTCGATCAAGCTGCTGCCGAGGAAGCACCAGGTCACGGGCCAGCTCCCGCTGCTGGTCGCGATGATCTGCTTCACCGTCGGCGGGCTCTATCTCTTGTTCTCCTCCTGACGACAGCGGTCGAGACCCGCCGTACACGTCGACGTGCCCCCGACCTCGGAGAGGCCGGGGGCACGTCGACTAGCTGCTGCGCTGGGATGGACCGATCAGTGGGACGTCCCCACCTTGACGGTCATCACGTGCGTCTTCTTGTCGACGCTCACGACCTTGATCGTCGTTCCCGTCTTCGGCACGTTCACGCTGTACCACCCCGGCTGGTAGTGACCCGGGTGGGTGGTGACCGTGTGCTCGTCGCGGCTGTACCACCAGTCGAGCATGTCGTCGAACTTCGAGACGCCCTGCTCCGCCGGCAGGTTCAGCGGTGAGCCCACGAAGTGGATCTTCTGCGCCGGACTGGACGACGTGGAGAACGTCGCGTCGTAGCTCAGAGTCCTGGGGCGGAGCAGCGAGCCGTCCGGCGAGTGCCGGAAGCCCGGATGCGCGTCCACGGGCAGGATCTCGCCCGCACCGGGGTGGTCGCCCACGTTGTTGTCCGTGTACGACGTGTCCCAGTAGCTGATCAGGGCGCCCGGGTTGTAGCGGAAGAACTCCACCTTGTTGGCGTTCTTGAACCCGAAGTTGTAGACGTGCTTGAGCAGCTTGTCGCGAGCGACGTACTGCCGGTTGTCGACGATGTAGGCGTTGAGGAACTTCCTCGTCTCGTTGGCGTGGACCGACATGAACCCGTCGAACGCCCAGCCTTCCTCGTCGGTCTCGGCACCGCCGATGAGCTGACCGTCCAGCGTGATGTTGTCGACCTGGAAGCCGGTCTCCGCGGTCGCGCCATCGGTCTGGTAACGCCACCGGAGGGCATTCGTGCCCTCCGGCACGTCCGCCGAGAGGTCCACCCACGCACCATGCGAAGAGCCCGAGATGCCGGTACCGCTGCCGTTGAAGCCGCTCTGGTCCTCACCTTCGTAGCTCTGGCTGGTCGGCACCGGGTCCCAGGTCTCGCCACCGTCGCTCGAGGCCTCCAGGAACGCGTAGTCCCAGCCTTCCTCGATGGAGTAGCGCACCTTCGCGGTCAGCGCACCACCCGCGTCGACGTCGCGGGTCATGGTGTTGTCGAGGTTGTCTCCCTGGTCGCTGTAGAAGAACTTCTCGCCACACTCCGGACACGGTGCGCCGTACTGGAAGACGACGTCCTTGTCGGGCAGGAGCACGACCAGACCGTTGGGGTTGCCTCCTTGGTGCTTGGCACCCGGGCTCAGCTGGTGTGTCGACGTGCGGCCCGAGTGGACGACGTCGTAGTCGAGCCAGCCCAGCTGGAGCTTGTCCCACGCGCTCATGGGCATGGGCCGGTCACCGATGCCCGGGTCGCCCGGAGCGGTCCCGCGCGACTGGCTCATCAGCGTCCAGAAGCCCGTGCTGTTCTCGGCACCGCCGGTGTTGCCCGACGTGTCGTACTCGTCCGGCAGGCCGAGGTCGTGGGCGTACTCGTGCGCGAACACACTGAGGCCGCCGTTCTCCGGCTGCATGGTGTAGTCGTTGACCCACATCCCGGTGGGGTTGTCCGCGAACTCGACGCCACCGTCGGGAGCGCCGCCGTCGCTGACGCCACCCTCACCGATCTGCACGCCGCCGATCGCCGGTCCCTGAGCGGGCCCGGTGCCGGCGGGGTGGAGCGCCGCGTTGCCACGGTGGCTCCAGATCGCGTCGGTGCCGTAGACCGGGTCACCGTCCGCCTCGTCGCCGCCCGCGTGGACGATCTGGAAGTGGTCGATGAACCCGTCCGGCTCGCGGAAGTCGCCGTCGTTGTCGTAGTCGTAGCGGTCCTGGACGTCGAACTCGGCCAGGTAGGCCTGGATCTGCTCCATGGTCATCCCGGACTCCAGCTGGTCCTGCACCCAGATCGACATGGCGTCTCGGATCAGGAACCACACGTTGGAGCAGATGATCGAGCCGCACGAGTCGGTGCCGTACCGAGCCTCGTTGAACGGCACCTTCACCCAGTCGGTCACCTCGCCGTTGATGGAGTAACGGCCGGACGACTGGTCGTTGTAGAACGCCTTCATCCGGTTGAAGTAGAGGTTCTCGTAGTGGGCCTGGTCGTAGTCCTCCTGCCACAACGTGTGGTTGTCCTTGCTGCGGTCCGGCTCCGGGATCTCGTTGTGCATCGGGCCCTCGGTGCGCTGGGCACTGGGGTCGGAGGGGACCGCGGAGTGCTGACGGTCGCCGAACTGCGCGAGCACGACGAAGATCCGGTCGGTGCCGGTCTGGGCGACCTTGCCGTAGGTCTTGCGCCCGAGCTTCTCGGTCTGGCCGGTGCCGCCGGTCTTGAGCCGCTGCTTGAGGGCACGCGTCGTCCGCTGGTCGTACTTCTTCTTCCAGTTGGGAACGAGGTTGTCCGACGGAGTCCGCTGCGCGTCCTTCGCGGCGACGTGGGCCGCCGCCGTGCCCGGTTGGGCGCCTGCGTCCGGCATGGTCACCGGGAGCGCGAGCGCGACCCCCAGCAGTGATCCGGTCGCCAACGCGACGACCCTGTGAGTTCGCACGATGTTCCTCCCGAGGGATGGGGTTTCGAATGCGCCGAAAGATCACCTGACTCGGTCCGCAGAGTGCGCCGGAGGGACCCGCGCCAGGTGGAGAGCACTTCACTGCTTCGGACCCCGGAAGTGAAGTTCGTGGCCGTTTCGTTACCAGACCGTTATCTGAATGCAGCCTTTCGGGCTAGCCCCTTCGAGACAACAAGCGCCGATGCCCGCGGCGACGACGAGGTGGAGGCGACGGGACCACGTCGTCCGTCAGCGCGACGAGAGCCTTCGCCAGGTCGGAGTCTCCCCCTTCCGCCACGCTGGTGCCGGTGGTGAGGGCCCGATCGGCGGCCTCCCGGTCGTCGGGGAGGAAGTGCACGCTCGCCAGTCGGGCGAAGCCCTCGACCATCCCGACGATGTCGCGATCGGTCCAGCCGAGCGACGGTCGCATCCGGTTCACGACCACTCGCATGGGTACGCCGGGGCAGCGCTCGCGCAGGTCCACCAGTCCGCGCGCGAGCCGGGACAGTCCGATCGGGTCGGCCGTGCCCACCACCAGCAGGTCGTCGGCCACGTCCAGGGTCCCGAGCGTCAGCTGGTTGCGAGCCGGCCGCGTGACGAGGTCGCCGGACGGGTCGTCCTCGAGGCTGAAGCCGGTGTCCACCACCACATGACCGAACGAGCGCGCGACCTCGACGAGGTGCTCGACGACCCCCGCTCGCACCTCGACCCATCGCTCCGCTCGGGGAAGTCCGGTGACGACCGTCAGGCGTTCACCGGCCGAGCGCTGCACGGTGTCGAACCGAGCTTCCAGGGCGCCGTCGCCGGTCAGGCGGGCCGCGCTGAGGAGGCCCGACACCTCGTCGAGGATGCCGAGGTGCTGGGCGACGGCACCGCCGTACGGGTCCGCGTCCACCAGCGTGGTGCGCAGCCCCCGCCCGGCGAGGAGCGACGCGACGGCCACGGCGACCGTGGTCCGGCCCGGCGCACCCGCCGGTCCCCAGACGACGATGGTGCGCCCTGGCGTGTCGGCGTGGGCGAAGGTGGGATCCAGCTGTCCCTCAGGCGACAGCTCGTCGTACGCCGCGTCCTCCCCCTCGGCCTCGAGCGCATCGGGCAGCGCCTCGAGATCGTCGTGGCCGACGAGAACGTCGACGCCCACCCGAGCAGCGCGGGTGCGCCCCGCCTCGTCGTCCGGCCCGACGGCGACCACCCGGACCGCATGACGATGCAGCACGTCGACGGCCGTCGGATCGAGGCCCGGCGCATCGAGGGCGACCACGGCCGCGTCTGCCTGGCCGGCACTCGTGGTCGCGAGTGCCTCGTCGACGTCGACGCAGCGCTTGAGCACGACCATGCCGGTGCGGGCGCCGATCAGCTCGAGCACGGGTGACTCCCAGGCGGCGCCCGCCGCCACGACCACGACGACGAGCACGTCAGCCCCTGCCGACGACCGTCAGCGACGCGTCGTCGGTCGTCGCGTAGAGCCGGAAGAACCGCTCCGCCTCACCCGGCGACATCGCGAGCACGAGCATCCGACTGCCGTCGGAGCCGAACGCCGCGTCGCTCGGCGGCGCGTCGGCCACGGTGACGCCGTCGAGCACCGGCAGGCCGTCGCACACGGACGTGCCGGTGCACGCGGTCCGGGAGGCCGGGCGTAGGTAGACGTCGACCACGTCACCGACCCCGACCGCACCCGGCACCTGGTCAGGGGCCACGGAGACCGGGACCTGACGCAGGTCGCGAGCCGCACCGCGAGCGACCGCGGCCCGCGGGAGCAGCTCGCCGGCGGCGACCTCGTGGCGGAGCCGGAGATCGGACGGCAGCTGCCGGTCGGCGTGGAGATAGAGCGACGCCGCGTCCGCGTCCTCGAACCGCACCCGGCGTACGGCGAGATCGTCGGCGGTCAGCACGTGTCCGGCGCCGAGCGTGTCCGCCGCGGCCCACACCGGAACCGTCTCGTCGGAGGTGCCGAGCACGACCGAGCCGACGACGATCGAGGCGGCCACGATCGCGAGCCCGATCCACAGCCGGGGGTCGCGCCAGCCCGGTGGAGAGCTCCGGCGCGCGACAGGAACATCCGTGATCCCGAGATTCACTGGCTCATCATGACGCCGAACGGCGGCTCGCGGCAGACCCCCGTCCACAGGCCGCCACAACGGCCCGCCGACGTGATGTTCACTCGTGCAACGATGGCCCCATGCCCCCCAGCCCTCGGTTCCTGACGCTCGCGGACGTCGCGGAGGTCCTCAGCACCTCGAGTGCCCAGGTCTACGCCCTCGTCCGTCGCGGTGAGCTGCCGGCGATCAAGATCGGCGGCCGGGGGCAGTGGCGCGTCGAGGCCTCCCAGCTCGAGGGCTACATCGAGCGGATGTACGACGAGGCCCGGCGGTTCGTCGACGCTCACCCCTTCACCGAGGGCGACGGGAAGGGCGACGACGCGACGGAGTGACCGCCTCCGTCACCCGACCTCGGACCCCAGCGTGATCCGCAGCCGCATCTGCGTGGCGCCGCGGCTCACCGTGAACGGCACGGTGTCGCCCGGTTGGTGGGCACGGATCGCGACGATCAGCGCGATGCCATCCGGCACCTTCTCCCCGGCGACGGCGGTGACCACGTCGTCCTTGCGCAAACCCGCCTTCTCCGCGGGGCTTCCGGTGTTGACCTTGAGGATCTTGGCGCCGGCGTCGGTCGTGACACGCGTGTCGACCGTCGCGCCGATCACCGGGTAGCGCGCCTCGCCGGTGCGCAGGATCTGGTCGGCGGTGATCTTCACCTGGTCGATCGGGATCGCGAACCCGACGCCGATGTTGCCCGACTGTCCACCGGCAGGCGCGCCGGTCGTCGCGATGGCGGAGTTCACGCCGACCACACGCCCGGTCAGGTCGACCAGTGGTCCCCCGGAGTTGCCCGGGTTGATGGCGGCGTCGGTCTGTACCGCGTTGATGAACGACGAGGATCCGGTGTCGCTCGTGGTCACCGGCCGGTTCAAGGCACTGACGATGCCCGAGGTCACCGTCGAGCTCAGCCCCAGCGGGGAGCCGAACGCCACCACCTGGTCACCGACCCGGAGCACCTGGGCGGAGCCGAGGCTCGCCGGAGGCAGCGAGGGCGCGCCCTTCACGTACAGCACCGCGAGGTCGTAGGTCGGGCTGCGGCCCACGACCTTGGCGGCGTACTTGTCGCCGTTCTGGTCGACGATCTCGATCGGCCCGTCGTGCTCGACGGCGTCCGCGACGACATGGTTGTTGGTGATGTAGTGCCCCGACCGGTCGAGCACGAAGCCGGACCCGGTCGCTCCGTCCTTCTTGCCCTGGTACTGCGCCAGCACCTGCACCGTGCTCGGGAGCAGGCGCTCGGCGACCGACGCCACCGACCGGTTGCGCGAGGAGAGGGGCGCCTTCGACTCGGTCCCCGCGTCCGCGAGCCCACCGCTGACCTGACCCTCGGTGGAGTTGGTGTGCAGGTTCTCGTACGCCGCGCCACCGAACACGCCCCCGATGACGCCGATGACCAGCGCGAGGACCGCGACGAGCGGCCACAGCCATCCCGACACCCCACGCTCGCGAGGGGCCGGCGGACGATGCTGGACGGGGTAGGGCTGGAGGCCGCCCGGTGGGTGGGACGGGCGTCCGCCCTCGGGAGCGGCGTACGGCGAGCTCCCGACGGGAGGTGGGCCGGGCGGAGTCCACTGGTGCGGGAGCTGTTGCTCGCGCGGCGGCAGCCAGCCGGCCTCCGATCCGGCCTCCGATCCGGTCAGCGGACGCGTGTCGTCGCTGGCTTGCTCGTCGGTCACAGGTCCTGACTCTCCACGGGATGCCGGCCGGTGCTCGGGACAGCCCTGTACGTGTGCGGAGAACCGAGCAGGCCCTACGGCGCGAGTGTACGACGGGGACCTTGAGCCGGCTGCCGGGTGTCCTCATCGTCGTGACGAGCCGGCGAGGGCGGCCGCTCGCGGTCGATGACCGTGGTGATCGTGTGGCCGAGGTTGATGCCGAACGACTCCGACACCGGGCGTACGACCGCTCCGGGTGCGTTCGCGGGTGAGGCGCCCAGGGCGAGCACCCCCATCACCGCTGCTCCGACGGCACCGCCGCCGATGCCGCTCAGACCGAGATGGCGTCGCCGGCCAGGGACATCGGCGAACGCCGGGTGCTCGGACAGCTCCGGCCAGTCGACGACGCCGTGCACGAGCAGCGTGCCCTTGAGGTGGGAGGGCGCCGCGGCGCCGGCGAGCTGCATGCTCGCGAGCCGTGTCTTCACCCAGCCCTCACGCTCGACGGCGTCACGGCACTGGTAGCAGGTGTGGACGTGCTCCCAGGCGCGCTCCTCGTCCGCGGCGGACATCTGACCGTCGAGGAGGGCGCTGACCCGGGACCCCAGGTGGCCGATCACGTGGCGCTCCCCGGGAGCACTCCCGGAGTCGCGGTCGCGGGGCCCTGGTAGCGGGTACGACCCTCGGCCGGGGCGCGGTGCGCGAGTGCCGTGCGGAGCATGGCGCGACCGCGGTGGATGCGCGAGCGGACGGTACCGAGCTTGGCGTCGAGGATCTGCGCGATCTCGTCGTAGGACAGGCCCTCGACGTCACAGAGCACGACGGCGGCCCGGAACTCCGGGGGCAGCGTCGACAGCGCCTGCTCGACGTCGTCGTCGAAGGTCTGGTCGGTGTACGCCGTGTCGGGCGCCGGCAGCTCGCTGTGCAGCCTCTCGGCGCGGTCGTCGGAGAGGGCGTCGAAGCGGATGCGCTGCTTGCGCCGCGCGTGGTCGAGGAAGAGGTTGGTGGTGATCCGGTGGATCCACCCCTCGAAGGTGCCGGGCTGGTAGGTGTCGAGGCTGCGGAACACGCGAACGAAGACCTCTTGGGTGAGGTCCTCGGCGTCGTGCCGGTTGCCGGTCAGGCGCAGGGCGAGCCGATAGACCCGGTCGGAGTGCCGGTCGACGATCTCCTCCCAGGTGGGGACCCCGTTGATCGCGGGCAGGCCGGCGGTCTCGTCGTACGACTCGTCCGTACTCACGAGACCCTCCTGTCGACGCCCACGCGCCGGCGATGACCCGAACAGCGCCTTCCTCCGTTCTCAGAACCCTCGACGTCACGGCTGAGAGGAACCTGTGAGAAGGGCCCTCCGCACCGTGTGAATCGTCGTGGTGTCCAACGAGCGGCGACCTGCCTCGTGTTCCCGGATGTCGCCGGTTTTCTGCGCGATAGGGTCGGCGCACACGTCCCCCACCGGAAGGCTGCGCGATGACCGTCACCCCGCCGAAGCCCGCCAGCTGGACCTACGCGGAGGGCTTCGTGGACGAGGACGAGATCCTCGCCGGCGCGCGGGCCCGTGCCGAGGAGATCGGGGCCGTCGCGATCGGCTCGGGCGGCGGCGCCGTCCTCCGTTTCCTCGCGGCCGTGATCGAGGCCCGGGCGGTGGTCGAGGTCGGGACGGGTGCCGGCGTCTCGGGTCTGTGGCTGCTGCGCGGCATGCGCCCCGACGGCATCCTGACCACGATCGACATCGAGGCCGAGCACCAGCGGCTGGCGCGCGAGACGTTCAACGACGCCGGCATCCCGCCCCAACGCGCACGCACCATCGCCGGAGCCGCACTCGACGTGCTCCCGCGCCTCACCGACGGGCACTACGACCTCGTGTTCTGCGACGGCGACAAGGCGGAGTACGCCGCCTATCTCAA
Source organism: uncultured Actinomycetota bacterium (assembly GCA_963759515.1). GTDB lineage: Bacteria > Actinomycetota > Actinomycetes > Propionibacteriales > Nocardioidaceae > Nocardioides. The sequence goes on from CAVWZR010000028.1 coordinate 13,431, forward strand.
GGAGGCTCTCCGTCTGCTGCGCCCCGGCGGGATCATCGCCTTCGACAACGCGTTGTGGCACGACCGCGTCGCCGACCCGGCTCAGCGCGACGAGGAGACGACGGTGATCCGCGAGCTCGGCAAGGAGATCGCCGGGAACGACTCCCTGGTGCCCATGCTCCTTCCGGTCGGTGACGGGCTGCTGGTCGCGAAGAAGGAGTGGGCGCCGGAGGCGTGACGCCGCGGCTCAGTCGTCGTAGGCGAGCGGCGTCCGCCGCGCTGATGGCTCAACCTGCTGCAACAACTCCAACGCCTCGTCGGCGGTGAGGGTGGTCGTGCGACGGGCGAGCTCGTGGCGCAGTCCTTCCACGCACATCCAGGCACCAGGCGTCAGCTCGCTGTCGTCACCCACGCAGGCACCTCCTGCGCTCCGCTGGATCATGGGAGCCACGCCCTGTACCCGCTCGTCCATCATCGGGTCCGCGAGGGCGTAGGCACGCAGCTGCACCCACGCCGAGGAGAGCAGCCGGTACGTCCGATCACCGGCGTCTGTGGTGGGAAAGAGGCCCACTGCGCCTCGGTCGTCGATGTGGTCCGAGGTCGCTTGCGCCAACCATCGGCCGATCAAGGACGTACAGATCGCGAAGAGCTCCCGCTTCGAGGCGAAGTGATTCGAGATCGTTCCCGGGGACACGCGAGTGTGCCGAGCCAGCGATCGAACGGTGACGTGGGCGAGTCCCTCGTCACCGGCGAGCTCCACCAGGCTCCAGGCCAGGTCCTCGACCAGGCTGGTGGACATCGGGACGACCCATCCGTGAGCAGTGCGCATGGGTTCAGCCGAGCACGGGGCACCCCCAGTGAACCCGGCCCCGCCGACATCATCCACAGGCGTCCTGGCTCAACCGTTCCGCTTGAGCGTACGTACGCTCAACCCAGAGCAGCTCAGGCGATGCCGGCCAGCGGATCGGGTCCGGTCAACCACGTCAGCAAAGCGCGCGGGCCGAAGCCCGAGGGTCCCTTGGTCCACTCGAACGACTCGGTGGGTGAGTCGCCGGTCGAGGCGATGTCGAAGTGCGCCCACGGCACGTCGCCGGCGAAGTGCTGGAGGAACAGCGCCGCGGTGATCGCACCCGGACCGACCGGGGAGTTGTTGGCGTCGGCAACGCTCGAGGTGAGTGAGTCCTCGTAGTCGGGCTCGAGCGGGAATCGCCACAAGGGCTCCCCCGCCGCCGCGCCCGCGGTCGCCAGTGCCTCCGCCAGCGCGTCGTGGTTGGCGAAGTAGCCGCCGGTCCACTGCCCGAGCGCGACCTTGATGGTGCCGGTCAACGTGGCGACGTCGACGAGGACGGCGGGGTCGAGCTTGTCGACGGCGTAGGCCATCGCGTCGGCGAGCACGAGCCGCCCCTCGGCGTCGGTGTTGAGCACCTCGCTGGTGCGGCCGCCGTAGTGCGTGAGCACGTCACCGGGTCGCATCGACGAGCCGCCGACGGCGTTCTCCGCCGCCGGAATGAGCCCGGTCACCCGGAGCGGGCAGCCAAGGGCGCCGAGAGCCCCCATCACGGCCATCACGACCGCGCCGCCGGTCATGTCGCGCTTCATCGTGGTCATGCCCTCGGCCGGCTTGATCGACAGACCGCCGGAGTCGAAGGTGATGCCCTTGCCGACGAGCACGACGCGCGGCGCGCGGCGTCCTCGTGAAGGCGTGTAGTCGAGGCGGATCAGTCGCGGCGGGGTCGCCGAGCCCTGCCCGACGCCGATGATGCCTCCGAAGCCTTGCTTGGCGAGCTTGGTCTCGTCCCACACCTCACAGGTGAGACCGGCCTCCTCGGCCAGCAGCTCGGCCTGCTCGGCGAGCCATTGAGGGGACTTGAGGTTGGACGGGACGGTCGCGAGCATCCGCGACCGCCAGCCGGCGCCGCCGAGCGCCAGGCCGCGCTCGAGCGGAGCGGCATGGTCGTTCTCGGTGAGACCCGCCAGCACCACTCGGCGCACCGGTTCGTGCTCGGGGCCCTGCGAACGCCAGTGGAACGAGAACGAGCCGAGCATCGTGCCCACGACGTACGCCGTGAGCGCGTCGCTGTCTGCCCCCGCGGGGACCGCGGAGGCCACGGACTCGTGGTCCTGGGCCGCTCGGGCGACCGCCGCGCCCGCGCGCCGGTAGTCGGTCGTGGTCTCGGCACCGAGCCCGACGAGGAGCACGAGTCGGAGTCCGCGGGAGCCCGCGACGGGAACCGCGACGACCTCGCCGCCGGTGCCCTTGGCACGTCGGGAGGTCAGCACACCCGCCAGGTCGAGGCCGAGCGCCTCGCCTGCGTCGACCCCACCGACGCCGAGCACCGGGCTGCCGTCGTCGACCGTGAACGGGAGGGCGATCACCTCGACCCCGGTCAGCTGGTGCGCGGGCCGCGCGCTCAGTGCGAACGCGGGTGGTGAGACCTGGGGCGGGAGGACGGTGCCGGCCGTGGGGGTCTGCGTGGGCACGTCAGCCCACGACCTCCTTGAGCGCCTCTCCCAGGGCTCCGGCTTCGTCGGCGTTGAGCTCGACGACGAGTCGCCCACCACCC
>CAVWZR010000029.1:0-8453 GCA_963759515.1 uncultured Actinomycetota bacterium
TTCGCGCTGCCCCGCACGTTTGGCAGGCTGCTCGGCGACAAACGCCAGGGCTGGGCGATCCTTTCGGCGATGGTCGTGATCTTCTCGGCCTCTCTGACAATGATCACGGTGTTCGAGGTCCACCACTCAGGCGCTGCTCTCCAGGTTGCTGGTGCTTCGATGGAGGGCAAGGAGGTGCGCTTCGGCGTCCCGTCCTCGGCGCTGTTCGCGAACGCGACCACGCTCACGTCGACCGGTGCCGTGAACTCGATGCACGACTCGTTCACGCCTTGGGGGGTGGGGTCCCCATCTTGAACATGATGTTCGGCGAGATCGCGCCGGGCGGCGCCGGGTCTGGGCTCTACGGGATGCTCGTGCTCGCGGTCGTCACGGTCTTCGCGGCGGGGCTGATGGTGGGCCGCACCCCGGAGTACCTCGGGAAGAAGATCCAGGCGCGCGAGGTGAAGTTCGCGGCGCTCTACATCCTCACGACACCCGCGGTCGTTCTGGTCTGTACCGGCGTCGCGATGTCCTTCTCGTCGACCCGAGCGTCGATGTTGAACGCCGGACCGCACGGTCTGTCCGAGGTGCTGTACGCCTTCACATCGCAAGCGAACAACAACGGCAGCGCCTTCGCCGGGCTCACCGGGAACACGAACTTCTACAACGTGGCCGGAGGGTTGGCCATGCTGATCGGCCGCTTCCTGCCGATGCTCTTCGTGCTCGGGCTCGCCGGCTCCCTGGCCGCGCAGCGACCCGTTCCGGCCACCGGCGGCACGCTCCCGACCCACCGACCGCTGTTCGTCGGCATGCTCGTCGGCGTCGTCGTGATCGTGGTCGCTCTCACCTACTTCCCGGCCCTGGCGCTGGGCCCACTTGCGGAAGGACTGCACCGATGACCGACCTCGCCCACTCCGGCTCGCCGCAGGCGCGTGTCGGCGCCGGGCTCCTCGACGTACGGATGCTGCTCACCCAGCTGCCGGCGGCGTGCGTCAAGCTCCACCCCCGCACGATGGCTCGGAACCCGGTGATGTTCGTCGTCGAGGTCGGCGCGGTGCTGACGACCGCCCTGGCGATCTGGCACTCGTCGGTGTTCGCGTGGCTCATCGTCGTCTGGCTCTGGGCGACCGTGGTGTTCGCCAACCTGGCCGAGGCCGTCGCCGAAGGCCGCGGCAAGGCGCAGGCCGCCTCGCTGCGCCGCAGCCGGCAGGAGACGACAGCACGGTTGCTCGTCGACGGGGTCGAGCACCCCACGCCCGCGGCCGAGCTGAAGGTCGACGACCGGGTGGTGTGCGAGGCGGGTGACCTGATCCCCAGCGACGGAGATGTGATCGAAGGAATCGCCAGCGTCGACGAGTCGGCCATCACCGGCGAGTCGGCACCCGTCATCCGTGAGGCCGGCGGCGACCGGTCGGCGGTCACCGGCGGCACGCGCGTGCTCTCGGACCGGATCGTCGTCCGGATCACCGCCAGGCCGGGGGAGACGTTCCTGGACCGGATGATCGCCCTGGTCGAGGGCGCCGCCCGGCAGAAGACGCCCAACGAGATCGCGTTGAACATCCTGCTGGCCAGCCTGACCATCGTCTTCATGCTGGCGGTGGTGACCCTGCAGCCGTTGGCCATCTTCAGCGGCGCACCCCAGTCCGGGATCGTGCTGGTCTCGTTGCTGGTGTGCCTGATTCCTACGACGATCGGCGCCTTGCTGAGTGCGATCGGCATCGCCGGGATGGACCGCCTCGTGCAGCGCAACGTGCTGGCGATGTCGGGCCGCGCCGTAGAAGCCGCGGGCGACGTGAACACCCTGCTGCTCGACAAGACCGGCACGATCACGCTCGGCAACCGCGAAGCGGTCGAGCTCCTGCCCCTCGAAGGCGTGACCGCTGCCCAGCTGGCCGACGCCGCCCAGCTCTCCAGCCTGGCCGACGAGACTCCCGAGGGCCGGTCGATCGTGGTCCTGGCGAAACGGGACCACGGTCTGCGCGACCGCACACTCGGTGAGCTGACCCACGCGACGTTCGTGCCGTTCAGCGCCCAGACGCGGATGAGCGGTTGCGACCTGGCCGAGAACGGAAGACTCTCGGAGCGTTCGGAAGGGCGCGGCCAGCGCGGTCCGCGAGTGGGTCCGCGAGAACGGCGGCACGCCGCCGGCTGACCTCGGCCCGATGGTCGACGCGATTGCCGGAGGAGGCGGTACGCCGCTCGTCGTCGCCGAGCTCGGCCCCACCGGCGCACAGGTGCTCGGCGTCGTCCACCTCAAGGACATCGTGAAGAACGGCATGCGTGAGCGGTTCGACGAGCTGCGCCGGATGGGCATCCGCACCGTGATGATCACCGGCGACAACCCCCTGACCGCGAAAGCCATCGCGGACGAGGCGGGGGTCGACGACTTCCTCGCCGAGGCCAAGCCCGAGGACAAGATGGCCCTGATCAAGCAGGAGCAAGAGGGCGGGCGCCTGGTCGCGATGACCGGCGACGGCACGAACGACGCGCCTGCGCTCGCTCAGGCCGACGTCGGCGTCGCGATGAACAGCGGTACGTCGGCCGCCAAGGAGGCCGGCAACATGGTCGACCTCGACTCCAACCCGACGAAGCTCATCGAGATCGTGGAGATCGGCAAGCAGCTGCTCATCACCCGGGGATCGCTCACGACCTTCTCGATCGCCAACGACGTGGCGAAGTACTTCGCGATCATCCCGGCGATGTTCGCCCCGGTCTATCCCGGGCTGGACCGGCTCAACGTGATGAACCTGTACAGCCCGTCGTCGGCGATCTTGTCGGCGGTCATCTTCAACGCCCTGGTCATCGTCGCCCTCGTTCCGCTCGCTCTGCGTGGCGTCCGCTACACGCCGTCCTCCGCAGCAGACATGCTGCGGCGCAACCTGCTCGTGTACGGCCTCGGCGGGCTGATCGTCCCCTTCGTCGGGATCAAGCTGATCGACCTCCTCGTCCAGTTCATTCCCGGAATCAGGTGACCCCATGAACATGCTGCGTCAGACCTTCGCCGGACTCGCCCTCTTGCTCGCCTTCACGGTGGTCTTCGGCCTCGGCTACCCGCTGCTGATGACCGGCGTCGGTCAGGTGGCCTTCCACGACCAGGCCAACGGCTCCCTGCTCCAGGTGGACGGCAAGGACGTCGGCTCCTCGCTGATCGGCCAGGAGTTCAAGGGCGACGAATGGTTCCACTCGCGTCCCTCGGCGTCGGCGTACGACGCCCTGGCCTCGGGAGGCACCAACCTCGGCCCGAACTCTCCGGTACTCCTGAAGGCGGTGCAGGAGGCCCGCGCCCACGTCGCCCAGGAGAACGGCGTGACTCCGAGCGCAGTGCCACCCGACGCGGTCACCTCCAGCGGGTCCGGGCTCGACCCTCAGATCAGCCCGGCGTACGCCGACCTCCAGGTCGCCCGCGTCGCCCGGGCCCGGGGGATGAGCACGGCCGAGGTCCAGCGGCTGGTGGACGACCACGCCCAGGGGCGCGTCCTGGGATTCCTGGGCGAGCCACGCGTGAACGTGCTCGAGCTGAACCTCGCGCTCGCGCAAGCAGCCGGCTGACCGGGAGAATCGTCACGTGAGCCGTGGCTGTCTGCGTGTCTACCTCGGGATGGCACCCGGGGTGGGCAAGACGTACGCCATGCTCGACGAGGGCGGGCGCCGGCTGAGCCGCGGCACCGACGTCGTCGTCGGCTACGTCGAGACGCACGGTCGTACCCACACCGCCGAGCGGCTCGAGGGGCTGGAGGTGGTGCCCCGGGCGCGACTGGTCTACCGCGGCTCGACGTTCGAGGAGATGGACCTCGACGCGGTGCTCGCACGACACCCAGCGGTGGTGCTCGTCGACGAGCTTGCGCACACGAACATCCCCGGCAGCAAGCACGAGAAGCGGTGGGAGGACGTCGACGCGCTGCTCGACGCCGGCATCGAGGTCATCACCACCGTCAACGTCCAGCACCTCGAGTCACTCAACGACGTCGTCCAGCAGATCAGCGGGGTCGAGCAGCAGGAGACGATCCCGGACGAGATCGTGCGGCGGGCGGACCAGATCGAGATCGTCGACATCTCGCCGGAGGCGCTGCGCCGGCGGATGGCCCACGGCAACATCTACCCGCCCGAGCGCGTGGACGCCGCCCTCACGAACTACTTCCGGGTCGGCAACCTCTCGGCACTTCGTGAGCTGGCGCTGCTCTGGGTGGCCGAACGCGTCGACGAGGGGCTCCAGCGCTACCGGGCCGCGCACGGCATCGAGCAGCAGTGGGAGGCTCGCGAGCGGATCGTGGTGTCCCTGCCGGGCGGGCCGGAAGGCGAGACCCTGCTCCGGCGAGCCGTTCGGATCGCGGCCGGACGACCGGCTCGGGGCTGCTCGCCGTCCACGTGGTCAAGGGCGACGGGCTCGTCGGCCGTCGATCCGGCCGAGCTGGGCCGACAACGCCGGCTCGCGGAGTCGATGGGCGGCTCCTGGCACCAGGTCGTCGGGGACGATGTCGCCGTCGCATTGCTCGACTTCGCCCGCGCCGAGAACGCCACCCAGATCGTGCTCGGTGCGAGCAGCCGCGGTCGCTGGGAGACGTTCCTGGCCGGTGAGGGCATCGGCGCTCGCGTAACGCGGCTGTCGGGGAAGGTCGACGTCCACCTCGTGACGCACGAGGCGGCCAGGTCGCCCGGGGACTCGCGGTTTCCGTGCCGGTGGCGGGCTTGACCACGTCACTGAGCCTGCGCCGGAGGGTGCAGGCCGCCGTGTTCGCCGTGGTCGCCCTGCCGACCCTCACCCTGGTGCTCTCGTGGCTGGACAGCGAGCTGAACCTGCCGAGCGACATCCTGCTGTACCTCGCGGTGGTCATCGGGGTCGCGCTCATCGGCGGGCTGTGGCCGGCGCTCGGCACTGCCGTCGCCGGCAGCCTGATGCTGAACTACTACTTCACGCCGCCGACGGCACACCTTCACGATCTCCGACCGGAACAACGCCCTGGCGCTCGTCTTCTTCATCGGCGTCGCCGCGTTGGTGTCCTGCTGGTGGAGCGAGTCGTCCGGCGTACGACGGAGGCGGGTCGAGCCCAGGCCGAAGCGGCGATCCTGGCCGGCATGGCCGGCGGCATCCTGCGGGGCGAGACCTCCTCGACCGCAGATCCTCGGCCGAGCACGCGAGACCTTCGGCCTGTCGTCGGTCGCCCTGATGGAGCGGGACGGCGAGGCGGCGGAGTGGGTCACGTCGCCCGGTGGGGGAGGAGGAAGGGTCGGGAGAGCCGGTGCGAGACTGCCGGTCGGCGAGCAGCTGATGGTGCGCGTCGTGGCCAGGTGCGCGGGCCGGACCGACGCCTGCTCACGGCATTCGCGAGCCCAGGCGGGCGTGGTGCACGAGCACGCCGAGCTCGCGGACGCGGCAGCCCGAGCGACCGTGGTGGCCGAAGCAGACCGCACCCGGTCGGCACTGCTGGCCGCGGTCAGCCACGATCTCCGCAACCCACTCGCCTCGGCCAAGGCGAGCGTGACCTCGCTCCGCAGCGACCGCGTCGGTGTGGAGCGAGGACGCTCGTGACGAACTGCTCGAGACCGCCGACGAGTCCCTCGACCGACTGACCCGGCTGATCGAGAACCTCCTGGACATGAGCCGGCTCGAGGCGGGTGCGCTCGGCGTCAGCCTGGCTCCGGTCGCGCTCGACGAGCTGGTGCCGCTGGTCCTCGACGCGATGGGTCCCGAGGGGGCCGAGGTCGCCGTCGACGTCTCGGAGCACCTCCCCGAGGCGTACGCCGACGCGGTGCTGCTCGAGCGCGTGCTGGTCAACCTGCTGGCCAACGCGCTCCGCTACAGCCCGGCTGGTCGTCCGCCGTTGCTGGCGGCCAGCTGCCACGCCGGGTCGGTCGAGATCAGGGTCGTGGACCGTGGGCCCGGTGTACCCCAGGAGCAGCGCGAGCGGCTGTTCGCGCCGTTCCAGCGGCTCGGCGACCGAGACACCTCGACGGGTGTCGGACTCGGCCTCGCGTTGTCACAGGGCCTCACCACGGCGATGGGCGGCACCCTGACGGCCGACGACACACCCGGCGGTGGACTCACGATGACCGTCACGTTGCCGCTGGTGCTGGAGGCGGCATGAGCCGGGTCCTGGTCGTCGACGACGAGCCACAGATCGTGCGGGCGTTGGTGGTCAACCTCCGGGCCCGGGGGTACGACGTGCTGGTCGCGCGCGACGGGCGGAGCGCCCTGACGATCGCGGGGCAGCACCCGCCCGACCTGGTGATCCTCGACCTGGGTCTGCCCGACATCGAGGGCACCGAGGTGATCGTCGGCCTCCGCGGCTGGACCACCGCGCCGATCATCGTGCTGACCGGCCGCACCGAGCAGATCCAGAAGATCGCAGCCCTCGACGCGGGCGCCGACGACTACGTCACGAAGCCGTTCGGGATCGAGGAGCTGTTCGCCCGCATGCGTGCCGTCTCGCGTCGGGTGGCGCCGCACCACACCCCGAGCGTGCGCTTGGGGGAGTGGGTCGTCGACCTGGCCGACCACCGGATCAGGCCGGCCTCCGGCGAGGGCCCGGACCGGAAGCTCACGCCGACCGAGTGGCGCGTGCTCGAGCTGCTGGTGCGCAACCCGGGCCGGCTCATCACCAAGCGGCAGCTGCTGCACGAGGTCTGGGGTCCCGGCTACGACACCGAGACCAACTACCTCCGCCTCTACCTCGCCCAGCTGCGTCGCAAGCTGGAGCCCGACCCGGCGCGACCGGCGTACCTGCTGACCGAGACGGGCATGGGCTACCGCTTCCGCCCGGACGAGACAGAGGAGACGGCCGAATCAGGCGGGCTCGTCACCGAGCCGTGAGCTCACGACGTCGTCGAGCGTGACTCGCGTCCTGCGGTAGGAGCCGACCGCAGCGAGGAACTCCGTGCGGTCGAGCACGAGCAGGGCCACGGCGCTCTTCGCCCGCACAGTCGCGGTGCGTGGCACGTCGCGCAGGAGCGCGATCTCCCCGAAGTGCTCGCCGGGTCCTTCGACCCGCCGATGGACCTCGTGCTCGAACACGTCGACCTGACCGTCCTCGATCACGAAGAAGGCGTCGCCCTCGTCGCCCTCGCGGACGATGTCGACGCCGGCGTCGAAGCTCTGGCGGTGGGAACGGGAGACCAGGCTCTCGAGACTGGCGACAGGGAGGGAGGCGAACGCCGGGACACCACGGACCAGCTCGAAGGCGGCATCGTCGGTGTCGACGTGGTCCTCGAACCTCCGCAGCCGAGCCCACAGGGCCACGGCGACTGCGGGGAGGATCGCGCCGGTGACGGCCAGGGCGCCTCGTTCGCCGGTGAGCTGCACCAGCGTGGAGGCGACGATCGACCCGACGGCCATGGCCACGATGGTGAGGGTCTCCTCGACGCCGTACACGCGCGCCATGACGTCGCAGGGGACCAGTCGTTGGCTGAGGGTCATCAGCGACACCTCGATCATGCCGAACCCCAGCCCGACCACGAGGAGGCAGGCCATCGCGGTCGGGACGTGCGGCCACACGGCGATGGCCACCAGCGGTGCGCCGACCAGCCACAGTCCCGCGCGCAGCGCCAGAGGGAGCCGATGCCGCGCCAGGAGTGCGGTCGCCACGACGCCGCCGCACACCCCGCCGAGCCCCCAGGACGAGTTCAGCCAGCCGGCGCCCTGCTCGCCCATGTCCAGGAGGCTGACGGCGATCACGACGATGAGGATGTCGAGCATGGCCTGGACGAAGAGGTTGGTGACCTGGAGTCCCACCAGCATCCGGAGCTGGGGCAGCGAGCGGATCGTCCTGAGTCCGGCCGTGATCTCGCGTCCGGGCTCCGGGTTGTCGATCGCGGGCAGGGGATCGTCCGCGGGAACACCGAGCAGCGCCACGGCGGCCACGAGCAACGGGATCGCGGCGACCGCGATCGCCTCGGCCAGCCCGGACACCGCGAGCGTGACCCCCACCATCAGGGAGGCGGCGAGGAAGCCGCCGTTCTCGACCATCGCCCACAGGGCGTTGGCCGCACCCAGCTGTCCCGGCGTACGGGCGACGGTCGTCATCAGGGCGACCTGTGCTGGTTTGTGAACCGCGTCCGCCACGGACCACGCGGCGGCCAGGGCTGCGATGACCCAGACCGGACCGTGGCGGAGCGCGGCCACGGCCATGGCGACCGTGACCACCAGACGGACGGCAACGCTGACGAGCAGCACCTGCCGGCGCGAGCGACGGTCCGCACCGAGGGCGAGCCGCGAGGCGAGCAGCGCTGCGGGCGCGATCCGCGCCACCGCGACGACGCCGGCGGCGCCGGCACCACCGGCCCGGTAGGCGTAGAGGGCGACCAGGATCGCCAGGGCCCACCGCACGAGCGTGACGGCGGCCCAGACGAGCTCGAGGCGGAGCAGCGCACCGTTCCCGAACACCGTGCGCAGCATCCTCAACCGGACCGCCGCACCGTGGGCATTGGCGCACGCTAGCGCCAGCGTCCGTCGGCGGCCCGCACCGCGACGCCCTTACGCG
>CAVWZR010000030.1:0-11160 GCA_963759515.1 uncultured Actinomycetota bacterium
CCCAGAAATCCGCCGTCATCGCCGCACGATCATGCGCACTGGTGAGTCGGCTCAACCACCCGGCGGCTGCGCGGCGTGCAGGTACAAGATGCCGTGCAGCTCGGTGCGACCCGCTTGCTTGAACCGCTCGGTGGCCTCGTCGCAGTAGTCGATGATCGCCTGTCCCGTGACCGGCACGGGCGACTCGATGACGAGGTCGTGCGCCGTGGTGACGTAGCCGAGGTCGTCGAAGAGATCGATGACGTCCTTCGGCTCGTGGCCGTTGGCCCGGATGCCGTCGGGCCAGTACTCCAGCCAGATGGCCGGCCGCGCCCGCTCGAGCGTCCGGCGGGCTCCCTCGAGCGCGGCCCACTCCCACCCCTCGACGTCGATCTTCAGCACGGTCGGGAGAGCCTGGTCGAGGTGCCGCACACACAGCTCGTCGACGGTGACGACGTCCACCTCGACGGAGTCGCGGACGTTCGGGACCAGGCTGCCGTTGAGCGAGTGGTTCGCGAAGTTCGTCCCGCTCCGGAACAGCGAGACCGTGCCGTTGGTGTCACCCGCCGCGGCAGCCACGATCTCGACGTTGTCGTAGCCACAGGCTCGCACGTTGTGCTCCAGCAGCGAGCGGGTATCCGGCTCCGGCTCGAGCGAGAGCACGAAGCCCTCCGGACCGACCTCCGACGCGAAGTACGTCGTGGTGTAGCCGTAGTTCGCACCCACGTCCACGACGACGTCGCCGGGTTCGACGTACGGCTCCAGGTAGCGGGTCTCGTAGGCCCAGCTCACTCCGGACTGGAGGACGTCGCCGTAGTGGCTGGCGTCCTCCGCCAGCACCGTCAGCTCGTCGCCCCACGGCGTCCGGATCGTCACCGGCGTCCCGTGGAACTCGTGCTCCTCCGGCATCCCACCCACCCCCTCGCGTGCTGATCAGCGTCTCACGCCCGGGCGGATCGGTGGCACAGCCCGCGGGACGCCGATCGCGACCGCGGCTTCCTGCAGGGCGCCATCGATCCGCGCGAGGAGCGGGCGGCCTGGTCCACGTCACTCGGGGGGCCGATCACGTCTGGTCGATGGCGCGGAGGACGCGCCGGACCAGCGGCCGGCGCTCCTGACGGACCTTGGCCTGGCCGGCTGCGATGAGGGAGATGAGCGATGACCGACCGTCTCGTTCGTTCCGCGCGCGCGTCGTGTGTCCGCTCCTCGCCATCGTCACCAAGTTGGCCCGGACAACGTCGTCGGCCGGATGCCGAGGACCTCGCTCAGCTGCCCCGGCGTCCGCGGGCCGATGGCCAGCTGGCTGTAGACCGCGAAGAGCGTCCCGGTGATCCCGGTGCCCGCCAGCGAGGCGTCCATCAGCGACCCGAGGTGCTGGTCGAGGACGAACAGGTCCAGTGCCAGGTTCGCGCCCCGCTGATCCACGACGTACGGCCGTGGCTTCTTTGCCCGTCGACGCGTCGGTGTCCGCCCATTTCTACAAGGCGCCTGTCATTTGCTGCGAGATCGAACTAAGTTGCTACGTGAGAGGATGCACGACTCGGAGCGTAGGAGAAAGGGCGATGGCAGCCACGACGTACTCGGACACCGATCTCGGCACCGCGTATGAGGAGGTGGTGGCGGGTCTGCGGGCTGGAGACCAGGACCTGCTGCGTCGACGAGTGGCGCGCAGAGTGCCGTGTCGTCGGGCCGAAGGGCTTCCTGATCGACCGGGAGGAGTGGATCGCGTCGCGACGGGGGTCTTCGAGATGCTGAGACCTCGAGACCGTCGAGTCCGAGGTGGCGCGGTACGACGAGACGGCGACACGCCTGGACCTGCAGCGATCGGAGTGCCTGTTCAACGGTGAGCAGATCTAGGGTCTGTACCGCGTGCTGAGCGTGTCGCGTGCCGAGCCTGCCGGGTGGCAGCTCCGGCTGATCCAGTACACCGCGGTCTCGCCGGAGGCGGAGACCGCCCTGGACGACTGATCCGCGCTCGGCCGCATGAACAACCGACGAAAGGACCCCCATGCGCACGCTCGTCAACTCCACCTACATCACGTTGGACGGAGTGATCCAGAACCCGCAGGACTGGCCGTCGATGGGCGGCTTCACCGACCAGGGCCACCAGGTCCAACGCGAGCTCCTGGAGCAGTGCGACGCCGTCCTGATGGGCCGGCACCTACGACGGCTTCGCCCCCGTGTGGTCGGCGATGTCCGGCGACCCGGTCAGCGACCGGATGAACGCGCTCCCGAAGTACGTCGTCTCGACGACGCTCACCGACCCGGAGTGGAACAACACGACGGTCATCGACCACGATCCGGTCGAGGCCGTGCGCGCGCTCAAGCAGGAGCCGGGAGGAGCCATCGTGCAGTACGGCTTCGGCGTCCTCTCCCACGCCCTGATGGCGGCCGGGCTGCTCGACGAGCTGCGGCTGTGGGTGCATCCGTTCCTCACCGGGAGCGGCACGACCGACGACCTGCTGTACCGCGCCGGGTCGTCGGCCGAGCTCGAGCTCGCAGACGTCACGACGCTCGACAACGGCATCGTCGTTCTGGCCTATCGCGCCGCCGGTCGGGGGTAGCACTCGACTGTTCACTCCGGGAGGGAACCTGGGTCGGGTCTCGGCGCGTCTATCGCGTGAGGACACCGACTGGACGGCCGGAGGTGGGTGGCGGTGGACGTAGAGAGCGACTTCACGGCGTACGTCGCTGCGCAGTGGCCGCGGCTCGTCCGCTCCGCGGTGCTGCTCGGCTGCACGCGGGCCGAGGCGGAGGACGTCGTGCAGTCCGCGCTGGAGCGATGCCTGCTCCGCTGGCGGCGGGTGAGTGCGGCGCAGGACCGCGACGCCTACGTCCACCGGGTCCTGATCAACAGCTCACGTCGAGCCGCCGACGCCGGTGGACGGGCGAGCGTCCGACCGCAGCCTGCCCGAGGGCGTGACCGCCGACGAGACCTCCGCCGTCGACGACGCCGACGCCCTGGTGCGTGCCCTGGAGCGACTCGGCCGCGACCAGCGCACGGCGGTCGTGCTGCGCTACTACGCCCACCTCACCGAGGAGCAGATGGCGACCGTGCTCGGCGTCGCCCCCGGCACCGTGAAGAGTCGCCTGGCCCGAGCACTGTCGACGCTGGCGGCCGACCCCAGTCTCGGAGAGCTGCGAGGAGCACCATGACCCATCACGACCTGACCGACCTGCTCGAGCGCGCCGCCGACCGGACCGACGTGGGCGCGCCTCCCGTCGGCGCCATGCTGCGCGGCGTACGCCGTCGGCGGCACCGCCACGCCGTCCTCGCCGGCGCCGGGCTCACCCTCGTCGCCGTGACCACGGCGATCGCGGTGCCGGTGCTGACGAACCCACCCAGCCATCGCACACCCGCCGAACCCCAGACCGTCCCGGACTCCGATGCGCCCACCAGCGCCCCGGCCTTCGACCTCGAGGGGACGTGCGTCGTCGCCGCCCTGGTGCGCCGCAACGGTCGGCCCGCCCCGACGTCGTACGGCCACACCAAGTTCCACCTGGTGTTCCGGGAACGCACGGTGCACGCGTTCGACGGGTGCAACGAGCTCGGTGGCCGCTACGTGCTGCGCGGTGAAGCTTCGAGTTGAAGGGGCACGTCTTCCAGAGCGCCGTCGGCTGCATGCCGGGGCCGGCACCGCTCTTCGAGCGGATCGGCGACGTGGTGTCCGTGGCCCGCGACCAGGGCGGTACCTACCTGGAGGACTCGAGCGGCGCCGTCGTGATCGCCCTGGTCCGGCGCTGAGCCGACCAGGGCCCCGATGCGGCACGTGCCGCGCCCTAGCATCGCGGGGTGACCGCGAGCACCCCGATGCCGGACGAGCACACGATCTACACGTCCCGTCGGCACGACGACGTCGACGCGTCGGCCTGGCCGGTGTTCAGCGAGGCCGCGCTGGAGCTGCTGCGTTCGGCCGGTGAGGTGCTGAAGCCTGACCCGGGTGAGCTCCTGTGGGATGCCGGCGACCCCTACGACTTCAACCTGGTGCTCAGCGGTGGCGTTCCTCTGATCGACCGCCGGGACGACCGGGTCGTCTTCGTGGTGGAGGAAGGCGACTTCGTCGGCGAGCTGGGCATGCTGATGGGCCAGCGCGCCTTCCTCCCCGGCGTGGCGATGGAGGGGGACGCCACGTTGCTCCGGGCGCCCGTCGCCGAGATTCGCCGGCTCGTGGAGATCTCCGGCGAGCTGAGCGACGTCCCCGGCCGACCGCGCTGCACGCCCGACGACGGCTGCTGAACCGGCTGGGCGAGGGCGGACTCGCGCTCGTCGGGGACGACGACGACCGCGACCTGCACCGGCTCCAGGACTTCGCCGAGCGCAACCAGATCCCCTACCGGACCGTGCTGCGCTCAGACCGGTCGGCGTGGGCGGAGGTCGGGGGAGACCTGCGTCCGTCCGATGCGCGGGCGCGGCCGCGGCGACCGGCGTGGTCGCCCTGGGGCGTCCGTGGCACCGAGGACGCGCGATCTGGCGACCGCGCTCGGCATCGACCTGTGGACCGTCACGGGCTCCTCCTGCTGCGACCTCCTGGTGGTGGTCTCCGGGTAGGCCGGGTTGGCCGCGGCCGTGTACGGCGCCTCCGAGGGTCTGGACGTGGTCGTCGTCGAGGACGTCGCCATCGGCGGCCAGGCCGGCAGCTCGTCGCGGATCGAGAACTACCTCGGCTTCCCTCGGGGTGTCTCCGGGGGTCGAGCTCTCGCGCGCTCGGCGATGCTGCAGGCCGTCAAGTTCGGCACCCGGCTGGTCACGCTGTGGGCCGTCACCGGGCTGGCGCAGGAGCCGGCCGGCGGCTTCCGGGTCCGGCTCTACGACGAGCTCGACGTCATCGCCTCCGCGGTGGTCGTGGCCAGCGGCGTCCGCTAGCGACGCCGGGGCCTACCTGGTCCTCGCCGAAGCTCCAAGGACGGGGCGTCTACTACGCCCTGCGGGCCGGCAAGCCCGAGGTGCCGCTGGTCCCTGTACGGAACGCCGTTCTGCTGCTGGTGGCGCCAACTCGGCCGGTCAAGCCGCCCTCTTCCTGGCCCGGGCAGGCCGGCCACGTCCACGTGCTGATCCGCCGTGAGGATCTCCGCTACACGATGTCGAATCATCCTCGCCCAGCGGCTTACCGACCACGAGCGGATCACCGTTCATCAACGTCGGAAGCTGATCTTGATCGAAGGGCACGAACCGGCTCGTCCGCGCCCGACCTGCGGCGAGCGACGCCCGGGAGCGCGACGTACACCTGGACGCGGCTGCCGTGTTCCTGCTGATCGGCGCGGAGCCCTGCACCACCGCGCTCCGTTGAGACGGGCGTCGAGCTCGACGACCAGGGCTTCGTGATCACCGGGGACAACTAGCGACGTCCCTCCCGGGTCTGTTCGCCGTCGGCGACGTGCGCGCCGGGTCGGTCAAACGGGCGGCCTCGGCGGTCGGCGAAGGCTGGTCGTCGTCCCGGCCGTGCACGCCTACCTGGCCGGCCTAAGACAACCCCGAACGCAAGGCGCCATGACCACATCCACACCTCCACGACGTCGGCATCACCGCCGTCGACCTCGGCCGCGCCCTGAGGACGTCGATCTCGCAGCCCGGAGCGGCAGGGTCGAAGCCGTGGTCCACCAGCAGCGGATCGCCGTCAGGCTGCGCAGCGACCACCACCTCGGACCACGTCGAGGTCGACGTCGCCGCCGTAGCCAGTGACCACGTCCTCGAGGTGCTCCGGGTGTCCCAGCGTGAGGCTCGCCAGGTCGTACATCCATCGCCTCGGCCTGCCTCTGACGGTCAGCACGCCGTCGATCTCGTCACCCTCGACGAACACGTCGGCGACCTCCAGGTCACCGTGCATGAACACCGGTGTCCACGGCCGGAGCGCAGCCTCGGCCACCTCCCGGCTGGCGGACCAGGTCGGCCGGAAGAACGTCGTTCGCAGCAGCCACGTGCATTCGCTGTCCAGGTCTGCTGCTTTCTCGTCGAGGCTTCGTCCTGCCAGGGCGCAGGGGCGCGTCATGCAGCTTCCGCACGGCGGCACCCGCCGCGGCCACGCCGCCGACGAGGCGGTCGACGGCTCCGCCGAGCCGGCCCAGCGCCGACCCCCGGACGGCGGCCAGTGCGAGCACGGCGATTGCGCCACGGACCTGGGCGTCGGGATCGGCGCCCGCTCCATCGCCTCGACCTCGAGTCCGTGTTCGCCTGGTCCGCGTCGATCTTCAAGAAGACCTCGCCAACGCGGAGAGTCGCCCGCTCATGATGAGCCACGACGACCTCGACCTCGTCCACGGCGGTGTCGTCTGCGGAAGGACCACCACGTCCCCGCCGGTTGCGGCCCGGCTCGGCGGATCCCCGTTCCGAGTACGCGCGCTGTCCTGGCGGCTATGGTCATGAGCAGCGCAGCCATTCCGTGACAGGGCGCCGAGCGACCATCGTTTCTGCTCGTGCCCGGGCCGCAAGCCAGGGCCCACGTTCTCCCGCGAAGTGCTGCACGTCTCGACGTCATGGTCCGGTCGACGACCCCCCCTCGTCGATGCCTCTTGCAGTCGCGGTGTGCCGACGATGGGTTAGTCCATGTCACGACCGTCCACTCTCCCAACAACCTTTCGCACCACTCGGGCACGACCCCTGGCAACAAGCGTCACCGCAGGGGCGTCCGCGGCCCTCACCTGCTGTTCGCGGTCGGCCTGATCTTCGTCTCCATGGCCAGCGCTCCGGCAGCAGTCGTCGCGGTCCCACTCGGGACTGCCCGCAGCTACGCCGTCCTGCCGGCACCACGGTGAGCAACACCTGCCCGAGCGTCATCGACGGCAATGTCGGTCTGAGCCCCGGTACCGCCGTCACGGGTCCCCTCCGGGCTGGGTGAACGGGACGACCACGCCGCCGACGCCGTCGCGCTTCAGGCCAAGGCGGACCTCAAGACCGCCTACAACGTCGCCGCTTCCCGTGGAGCCGCCTCATGCCGTCACCGCCGACCTCGGTCGCCAACCCTCACCCGCGGCGTGTACAACTCGTCCAGGGAGCATCGGTCTGACCGGATCGCTGACGCTCGACGGCCAGGGCGACCCGGACTCGGTCTCAGTGTCCAGGCCGGCTCGACTCTGACGACCGCCAGTGCCAGCCAGGTGAACCTGATCAACGGCGCCAGCCCTGCAACGTCTACCGGCAGATCGGCAGCTCCGCGACCCTGGGCACCGCGTCGACCTTCCGAGGCAGCATCTTCGCTCTACAGAGCATCACGGTCACCACAGGCGTACGGTGCACGGACGGTGCTGGCCCGCAACGGCGCGGTCACCTTGGACACCGACACCATCACCCGGCCGAACTGTGCGGTGACACCTTCCCACTGGTGGACCGACCGGTGGACCACCGGTGGACCGACAGGTGGACCGACGGGTAGACCGACAAGCAGTCCCACCGGGGGGCGGCCGACGACACCTTCCGGCCCGGGGGGACCGGACAGCCCAGGCGGACCCGACAGCCCAGCGGCCCGGACACCACCCTTCCCCGAGATCACTCAGTTCCCGAGCGGACCGCCGCAGACCGGAGAACGGAGGCAGCCTCCACAGGTCGCATCCCGTCCTGGCCGCGACCGGCGTACTCGCCCTGCTGCCTCGATGGCATCACTCGTCCGTGGCGGCGCGAGAACAAGGGGAACATGATCACGAACGGGCGGACCCGTGTCTGACCTGGCCGCCACGCGGCTCCGCTCGGCTGGGTCGTCGGCGACGACGGTGGTCGGCCATCGTCGCGTCGGCTTCGCCACGATCGGGATGCGCGTCTCGCTCAGGCGACCGACGACGAGGGCGGCGGCCTCCGGCGCCGGCGGTGTCCGGTCCAGGTGCTTCCGGCCTGTCCTCGGTGCCCGAGGAGAGACCGGGGTCACCGCACCCGCGTGGACCGGTGATGGCTCGCTCGACCCCCCGCCGGCTGGCCATCCCCTCGGTGCACATCGACACCGACCTGCTCCGACTCGGCCTAAACCTACGACACCCTGCAGGTCCGTGGAAACCCTTGCTGGCCGGGTGGTACACGGCTCGCCGACGCCGGAGAGCCGGGCCGGCCATCATCGCCGGGCACGTCGATTCCTGGGAGACCGGTCCTGCGCTGCTACACCTGGGAGGTGCGCGTCGGGGCCCACGTGCTCGTCACCGCACCAACAATCGGTCGCCGAGTTCGCGGGACAGCCGTCGTCGTACCCAAGTCAGCTTCCCGACCGAGGTCGTGTTCGCGGACACCGATCGTGCCGCGCTGCGCCTGATCACCTGGCTCGCTGGAACAGCGACACCAGGAGTACGAAGCGGACTCATCGTGTTCGCCCGACTCGTCGACCCGACCACGGCTGATGCCGTGAGTCCGAGGGACTCCCACTGAAAGGCGCATGACCGGACGGCGACGGTTGAAGGCGTGCGCGGCGGAGTGCTCGCTCGTTACAGGCGCGTTGCTTCCGGGTGCGGTTCGAGCACGCTGGCGGCCTGAATGCGGTCGGAGTCGGTGACACGGTCGGGGAGAGATGCCTGGCTGGATGCTGTGAGAAGCCACGTCGTGCGCCTGATGATCGTCTGGTGCCCGATCGGCGCGCTCAGGGTGCGTGCAACGGCTCGGACGATGGCACAGCCGGGTCACCGTCTGTCCCGTCGACCCAGCAGCAGCCTTCGTCTCGCACCGTCTTGACGATGTCGACGGCTCGCGCCGTGCACCATGCGACACCACTGGGTGACGGGCGAGTGCTCGTCACAGGTGGGTGTACCGCGCCTGGATGCGACGGATTCGAACGAGGCAGCATCAGCGAGCTGTTCGACCCCACGACCGGGCACTTTCGGACCGGTCCCCGGATGGACGTGGCCCGGGCGAGCAACACGGCGACCGTCTTGAGGGACGGACGGGTGCTGCTCGCCGGTGGGTCCCGGGTGAGGGACAGGCGCCACAGTCTTCTGCAAGATTCGACCGGTGACGAACTCCTCGCTGTGGTCAGATCCATGATCCGAGCGCATGCCAACGCAACCGCCACCCTGCTGTCCGATGGCGGGACTGATCGCCGGCGGAACCGACGGCGAGTCTCGTTGGACAGCACCCAGTACTTCGACCCGGAGACCGACGCCTTCTCTGCCGGCCCGGAACTCGCCGCCCCACGTTCGGCACACGCGGCTGTGCTCGATCACGGCCGGATGATCCTCATCGGCGGCACGATCGACGGTCACAGCGCCCCCGCGACCACCGACGTACTTCACGATGGTCGCTGGGGACGCGGCCCTCTGCTCCTCCAGCAGCGAATCAAACATGCAGCGACAGTCCTCCCGAACGGAATGGTCCTCGTGGTGGGGGGCGCCACCACGGCCGAGGGTCGACAACGACTCGCCTCGACCGAGCCGCTCGACCTGAGGACGACCAGGTCGTCGCGGGGCCCCAACCTGTCCGAAGGGGAATACAAGCTCGAGGGCGCTCTCACCACACTCCCCGATGGGCGCATGGTCATCGCCGGGGGAACCAAAGTCGACGTGTACGAGCCCAACAGCGACACCGTCGCCGTCCTGCCAGTTCCGCCCGCTCCACAGTACAGCTTCGTCACCGCGACCGCATTCGGCAGCCACACGGTGCTGATCGCGGTGGCTTCGACGCGAGCATCACCCCTACCGCACGAGCTCGCCTCGTACGGGTTCCTTAAGCCCGAGCCGGCAACCCTACCGCTCATCGGCATGAGGAGACGCTGACCGGTGGCACCTGCGTCGACTGGGCCCTGCTGGCGTCGGAACGCTCATGTCGACCTGTGCGAGTTCTGAGGAGGGGAAGGCGATCGTCGCTCGCCTAGCCGTGGACCATTTGTTTCGATGGATGGTTTTCCGGGATCGGAAGGACTGCCCGGGTCCTTCGGATCTTCGGCCCGGATCTCGGGGCCTGGATCGATGCGGAAGGCGCCGCTGAGCCGCGGCTCTGATCGGTCGGCGCAGGGCGGGCTGGCGTCTCACCCGCAGGAGCACCGCGACGACGGCTGGGAGAGGATGCCTCGCGGGGAGACCGTGGTCTTCAGCCGCACCATGGCCTCGGTGGACTGGCCTGGTGCCCGCATCCACGCCGACGACCTGGTCGGCGAGGTGCGGCGCTTGAAGGACTCGGCGGACGCGAACCCCCTCCGCACCGTCGGCGGCCTGTCGATAGCCCGGCAACTGACGCTGCAGGTCTCGTCGACCTCGTCAGGGTCATGACCTTCCCCCTGCTCGCCGGCCCGCACGGTCGCGAGCCGGCGTTCGACCGGTGCCCGTCGGTGGACCTGCAACTGGTGGATGCGGCACTGCTCGACGGTCGGGTCCGCCTGGCTTCGGGTGGTCCGACCGGCCGCGATCTCCCTCGCGGCGCCGAGCAGCGAGGGCCTGACGGCACAGCACCTGACGCGAGCGATCTGACCTGCGCCGAGCCACGGCGAACGCGCGCCTCATCGGCGTCGAGCGCCCGGCCTCGGTGGCGCTCATCGGCTCAAGCGCTCCGGACAGCGGCATCGACCTGGGTCTCGCGGCGGCGGCAATCTACCGGCACCTCGCAAGGGCACCGGGCATCGCTCGAACGCATCCACGGGATGAATTCCATGTGGCCCGGCCCGGGGCCCGTCAGGCTCGGTGGACGCAGCGTGGCGTGCCGTTCGTCGAGCTTCGTCGAACGCCGGATGGGGAGCGCTTCGCCGTCCGGTCGAGGGGAAGACCGGCGGGGAGCGCCGACGAGCAGGTGAGCGGGGCGCCGCCGGGCGGAGCTGGGCGCGGCAGGCCGTCAACTGGCGTCCGTGCTCGCTGGCCGCCGCGGCCGCGACGGCGAGCCCTCCGCGTCCGGCGAGCGCTTCGCTTCCCGAGCGCGAGACGTGAGGGCGACCGCGGCCCGTCCCGTGAACACCGCCTCGACGAGCGTCGGCGCCATCCCCATGTCGCTTCCTCAGCGCCCCGGCGCACGGAAATATCACAACCCGGTCTGCGAGGGTGCTGCTGTCCCCGTACGGTATGCGATCGCGGGCCGCCGAGAGAGCCTCCGGGAGGCCGTTTCGAGACAGGCCCCCAGGGGGCCTTCCTCAACCACCGCAAGCCCCCGAGGGGGCCTTCCTCAACCACCGCAAGCCCCAGGGGGCCTTCCTCAACCACCGGAGCAGACCGCCGACAGCAGACCTCCGGGTCACGCGAGTGGCGGCTCGAGGAAGGTCACGGTCCGCGCGTCGGCGTCGAGCCAGGCGGGGA
>CAVWZR010000031.1:0-174404 GCA_963759515.1 uncultured Actinomycetota bacterium
CTCGCCCGTCGGTACGCCGTCCCGCAGGGCGGCGATCCCGTTCACCACGACGTCGCGAACCCCGACCGACAGCTGGTGGGGCTCGGCGAAGGTGGCGTGGTCGATCACGGTGTCCGGGTCGAGGACGACGAGGTCCGCGGCGTACCCGGGCTCGAGCAGGCCGCGGTCGGTCAGGCCGAACGTCGCAGCAGGCACGGAGGTCATCTTGCGTACGGCGTCGGTCAGCGTCAGCAACCCGAGCTCGCGCGTGTAGTGCCCGAGAACCCGGGCGAACGACCCGTAGGCCCGGGGATGTGTGGGGGAGTCGAGACTCCGCCCGACCGGTGCGATCGATGCGGCGTCCGAGCACACACCGACCCAGGGCACGGCGAGCTGGCGTCGCAGGTTGTCCTCGCTCATCGAGTGGAACGCGGTGAACACCGAGGTGCGCTCCGACGCGATGATGTCCAGGGCCGTGTCGACCGGGTCCTGGCCGCGGTCGGCAGCGATCTCGGCCAGGGTGTGCCCCTGCCAGCGCGTGTTGTCGGGGTGCTTGAGGCGGAGCAGCAGCACGTCCTCGGCGTCGGGGGTGTCGCCGTACCGCCCGATCGTGACCATCTCGGCGCGGATGACGGCGCGCGCCGCCGGGTCGCCCAGTCGGTCGTACAGCGCGTCGGGTCCGCCCTCGTGCCAGTGCGGCGGGATGTTCGAGGACAGACCGGTCCCGCTCCACGTGTAGGGGTAGACATCGGCGCCGATCGGCAGCCCGTCGTCGCGCGCGTCCTGGAGCTTGGCGAGGGCGTGCTCCATCAGCGGCCACTCCGGTGTGCCGGCTGCCTTCAGGTGCCAGTGCTCGCCGTGGACGCCGGTGCGGCGCACGATCTCGAGGAGCTCGTCGGTGGCCGAGAGGAGGTCGGACCCCTCGTTGCGCACGTGCGAGGCATAGGTGCCGCCGTACCGCCCGGCGACCTCGCAGAGGGCGACGAGCTCGTCGGTGTCGGCGTAGCTCCCGGGTGCGTAGATCAGCGACGATCCGATGCCGAGCGCACCGTCGGCCATCTCCTCGGCCACGATCTGGCGCATCGAGTCGAGCTCGGCCGGCGTGACCGGGCGGTCGTCGTACCCGGCGCCGTGGACGCGCATCGTCTCGGCACCGATCAGGGAGGCGACGTTCTGGGTGCAACCGGACCTTTCGACGGTGTCGAGGTACTCCGACAGTCGGGTCCAGGTCACCTCGACTCCGTGCTGGGCGGCTTCGGTCCCGAGGGCTCCGCGCGCGGCCGCCGGGAGGGGTCCCATCGAGTCGCCCTCGCCGAAGATCTGGGTGGTCACGCCCTGCACCAGCTCGCCGAGCGAGGTGCCGTCGGCGAGCACCGAGAAGTAGGAGTGGGAGAGCGGGTTGATGAAGCCGGGGCAGACCACGAGTCCGCCGGCCTCGATCACGGTCGCTGCCGGTTCGTCGGGTGGGAGGTCGCCGACACTCACCACCCGGTCTCCGGAGACGGCGACATCCGTGGTGCGCGGCTCGGTGCCACGTCCGTCGAGAACGCGCCCGCCGCGGACGATCAGGTCGTACATGCGGTCCTCTCGTCGTGTCCCTGGCGATGCGCGAGATGCGCTTCCCGCCGGGCACGGGCGTGGTCCACGAACGTGGTGAACAGGCGCAGATGCGCCGGGTCGGCCGGGTGCAGGTCCTCCGGGTGGTACTGGACGGCCACCAGCCAGTAGTCGTCGGCGGCCCACTCGATCGCCTCGATGCAGCCGTCCTCGGCCCACCCCGTCGCGACGAGACGGTCGCCCAGCCTGCCGATGGCCTGGTGGTGTGCCGTGTTGGCGGCGAGTGCCGTCCGGCCGCTGATCGCCGCCATCCGCGACCCTTCGAGGAGCCGCAGCTCGTGGACGAGCACCGTGCGGTCGCGAGAACCGCGATGCTCGACCGGCCCGAGCGGCAGGTCCTGGACGAGAGAGCCCCCGAGGGCGACGTTGACCAGCTGCAGGCCGCGGCAGACGCCCAGCACCGGGATGCCACGCTCGAGGCAGCCGGCGAGCACGGCGTACTCGAAGGCGTCGCGCGTCTCGTCGATGTTGGTGCTGGGATGGACGGGCTCGCCCCAGCGCGACGGGTGCGGATCCGGGCCGCCGGGGAGGACGAGGCCGTCGAGCCCGTCGAAGTAGGCGTCGTCCAGGGGCTGGTGGTCGAGGGCCGAGACCAGCCGGAGCGATGCCCCGGCGACGGCCAGGGTCTCGAGGACGGCCCCACGTACGCCGAGCTGCCCCGGGTTGCGTGGGAGGTCGTAGCCGAGCGTGACGGCGACGGTCGGTCTCATGACGCCGCGGGCCGCGGCGGCCGGAGCTCACTCATCACCCGGAGCCCCGGCTCAGCGTGGCGGATGCTCCCGATCGTGTTGACCAGGGCCGCGGCGGTCGCGAGGTCGCCGTGCAGACCGCCGGGAACGGTCAGGTGCAGGTCGGGCTCGCCGGTCAGCCAGACGTCGTCCTGGGACGGGCCGATGCCGACCGCCATCTGGAGGTGCAGACGCACACGTTCGACGCCGTCGACGACGACCACGGCGACCTGGTCGATGCCGGCGATCCGGCCGGGCTCGATCGTGCCGAACGCCGACGGGGTGGGCGCGCCGGCGACGACCGGCTCGATGGTCTCGGTGGTGTCGGTGGCCTCCCAGCCCAGCGCTGCCGCGACCGCCTGGGCCGACTCGGTCAGGCCGACGTGACCCATCGATCCCGCGGCGACCCGCTCGTCGAACTCGGCACGGGTGATGCCCGCTCCCACCTTGGCCTGGAGCGGCTCCCGCCGGAGCCCGGCGTCCTGCACGCGGTGGACGCGCACCGAGTCCACGCGCTTGGCCGCGCCCGACAGCACCACCGGGAGGTAGTCCATCGCGAAGCCCGGGTTGACCCCGGTGCCGACGACGGCCACGCCCGCGGCCCGCGCGGCCCCGTCGAGACGCGAGGCCGCCTCCGGGGCCTGCACCCAGGGGAAGGAGAGCTCCTCGCAGGACGACACGACGTGGGCACCCGCCTCGACCGCGGCCAGGAGCTCGGGCAGGCATCTGGTCAGCGACGACGAGGTCGTGTGGGTGACCACCAGGCCGCCCTCTGGCACGGGTACGTCGCCCATCCTGTCGACGACCCTGACGTCGCTCGCGGCGTCGTCGCCCAGCACGGAGCCGATCGACGTGCCGACCAGGTCCGGGTTGATGTCGCAGGCCCCCACGAGGTGGAGGTCGTCGCGCTGGAGCGTGAGCCGGACGACCTCGCGCCCGATCGCGCCGAGTCCGACGTGGGCGACGGAGACGGGGGTCATTTCTTCTTCGGTCCCTTCCGAGTCGTGTCCTGTTGGACGTTGTGGTCATCGAGCTGCGCGCCGTAGGGCCGCACCCACTGGTCGGCGAGCGAGCCGAACCGGTCGAGCCGGGCGTCGCCTCGCGTGCCCAGCCGGTGTGCGACGTCCGTGGCGAGCGTCTCCACGAGCGCCACCGTCGGCGTCAGGCTCTCGAACGGCGACGGCCCGTCGACCTGCGCCGGGAGCACCGCGTCGGCCAGGTCGGAGATCGGTGAGAGCCAGGGGTCCGTGAGCAGGACGAGCCGCCCGCCGCGCTCGCGCGCCAGCCGGGCGAACTCGAACGTGTCGAGCTCGTAGCGGCGGTAGTCGAAGAGCACGACCGTGTCGCCGCGCGACAGGTCCGCCAGCGCTGCGGTGCGCTCGGCTGCGAGTGAGGGCACGTGATGGACCCCGGAGCGGAAGGGCCTCACGAGAGAGGTGAGCAGGGCGGCCAGCAGGTGGCTGGTCCAGCCGCCGCTCATGACGACGCGGTGCCGCTCGTCGGCGAGCAGCTCCACTGCTCGCTCGAAGTCCGGGGGGCTGAGCTGGGCCAGCGTGCCGGTGACCGCTTCCGCGAGAGCACTGCCCGCGCGGCTGAGGGTGCTGTGCTCGGAGTCGGCCAGGTGGCTGCGGTAGACCTCGACCGGCGAGAGGACCCGTTCGGAGAGGTCGTCGCGGAGCGCCTGCTGGAAGGCCGCGTAGTTGTCGAAGCCCAGCCGCGCGACGAAACGGCTGACGGTCGGCCCGCTGACCTCGGCGCGCGCGGCGAGCTGGCTCACCGACTCCAGCCCGATCGTGGGCGGCCCCGACAGTAGTGCTCGGGCGACCTTCCGCTCGGCCCGACTGAGGTCGCCGAGACTGCGGCGTACCCGCTCGACGACGCCCAGTGACGCGGCAGAGGTCGAGGCCGACGCCGTGGACCCCGGTGACATGGCGGGAAGCGTAACTGATTCATTTCATTCAGGGGAGGGCGTTGACCGCGTGTTCTGAATGGTGCTGTACTTCCGCGCGTGGCGACCGACACGACCCGTCCTCCGGTGTACGCCGCGTCGGACGTGCCCGGATCAGGGGTGCTGGACCCCTCGCTCCGGGATCGTCTGGCTCGCGCCGCCGAGACCTACGGCACGCCGTTGTACGTCGTCGATGTCGCGGCCGTGCATCGCGCCGCGGCCGACGTCGAGGCGGCGTTCCCCGAGCCGTGGATCCGCCAGTACTCCCTCAAGGCCAACGACCTGCCGGCCGTCACCCGTCTCCTGGCGGACCGTGGCTGGGGCGCCAACGTCGTCTCCTCGGGTGAGTGGGCCAGTGCTCGCGACGCCGGCCTGCTGACGGACCGCACCACCTTCGAGGGCGTCGGCAAGACCGACGAGGACCTGCTGGCCGTCGTCGACGCTGCGGCCGACGGGACACCGCTTCGCTGGGTGGCCGTCGAGTCGGCGGACGAGCTCGAGCGCCTCGCCGAGCTGCACCACCTGCGACGCGAGGCGGTCGGCCACGACGTCGACCTGCCGGTCCTGCTCCGGCTCAACCCGGACGTGCAGCCCGAGACGGCCGCGGTCCTGGCGGTGGGTCTGGCCGCGAGCAAGTTCGGCCTCAGCGCCGAGGACCTCGAGGCCCTGGCGGCCTCGGACCACTGGCAGGGCGGGATGCGCCTGCTCGGCATCCACGTGCACATGGGCTCGCTGCTGGGCGACGTCTCGGCGTGGGCCGAGGCCGGTCGTCGTGCAGTGGCCCTTCTGGACGTCGTCCGCGAGGTGTACGCCGGGCCCGGCCGGCCCGACGTGGTCGACTTCGGCGGCGGGTTCCCGGCGTACGGCGCCGACCCGACGCCCGCGGACTTCGCGGCGGCCCTGACCCGCGCGCTCGACGACGCCGGGCTCACCCTGCCGGGCACCGTCGCCATCGAGCCCGGACGCGTGGTCGTGGGTGCCGCCGGCTGGCTGGTGGCCGGCATCCTGCACACGCGCCGGCGCGGAGAGCAGCGCCAGGTCGTCCTGGACGTCGGCATGACCGAGCTGATCCGGCCCGCCCTCTACGGCGCCCGCCACCAGGTCTCGGCGCTGAGCGACCCCCTTCAGGAGGGGGTCGACAACGTCCTGGTGCAGGGCGCCGTCTGCGAGTCGACCGACACGTTCGGCGTCCACCCACTGCCGGCCCTGCGCCGCGGCGACCTCGTCGTGCTGCACGAAGCCGGTGCCTACAGCGCTTCCTTCTCGTCTCGGTACAACGGCCGGCCCGCAGCGCCCGAGGTGCTGCTGTGGCCGGACGGGGAGTTCTCCCTCGGGGATCGCACGCCACCGCCGGCCCCGCGGCGGATGGCGGACCTCATCCGGACCGTCGACGGTGAACGGTCCCGGTCAGAAAGGAGTCACCCATGACCCTGACAGCAGGGATCACACGAGGACGCCGGAGTCGACGGAGGGTGGCAGCCTTGGCGGCCGCCGGACTGGCAGCCGCCACCCTGATGGCCGGTCAGCTGGCCGGTGGCAGCGCCCAGGCCGCCGGGTCGGACACCACGCTGACGGTGCCGGCAGACACGCAGATGACGACGTTCAACCCGTTCTTGAGCTACTACGACGGCGAGCTCAACGTCATCGGCGCGATCTACCCGGCGCTCACGATGCTCGACGACAAGGGGGAGCCGGTCCCCTACCTCGCCGACAGCTGGACGACGTCGTCGGACCAGCTCACCTGGACCTTCACGCTGCACTCCGGACTCACGTGGTCCGACGGTGAGCCGCTGACGGCCGAGGACGCGGCCTGGACGTTCAACCTGATCATGAGCGACCCGGTGGCGGCGACGTCCAACGGGTCGCTGGTGGCGAACTTCAAGTCGGTCACGGCGACCGACGACACGACTCTGGTCATCAAGACCAAGCAGCCGCAGGCCAACATGCTCTACCTGAGCATCCCGGTCTCCGGCATCCCGATCGTTCCGGAGCACATCTGGAAGGACCACGTGTCCGGCCTGAAGAACTACCGGAACATGGACATGCCGGTCGTCGGCTACGGGCCGTTCACGCTCACGGGCTTCAAGACGAACCAGTTCGCGGAGATGACCGCCAACAAGGACTTCTTCCTCGGAGCACCGCACTACGACAAGGTCGTCACGAACTACTACTCCAACAGTGACGCCCAGGCGGCCGCGCTGACCAGTGGTGAGCTCGACCAGGTCGGTGGCCTGACGCCCGCACAGTTCAACGCCATGTCGAGCCGGTCGAACGTGATGACCTACCAGACGCAGTCCAGCGGATGGACGGCGATCGAGATCAACCCGGGGGCGATGACCCGGAGCGGGAAGCCGTTGGGCACGGGCAACCCGATCCTCAAGGACATCCGCGTCCGACAGGCCATCGCCCTCGGGGTCAACCGTCCCGAGCTCGTCAAGAAGGTGCTCGACGGCAACGGCATCGTCGGGGCCGGCTACCTGCCGCCCGGCTATCCGCAGTTCTTCTGGAAGCCGTCGTCGTCGGAGGCACTCGACTACGACCCGTCGCGGGCCGAGCAGCTGCTCGACGACGCCGGATACAAGATGGGCTCGAACGGCGTGCGGGTGGCACCGGACGGCAAGCCGCTCGAGTTCCGGCTGGGCATCCACTCCGACGACGCGACCGACGCCGCGATCGCGCCGTACCTCAAGGAGTGGATGAGCGACATCGGCATCAAGCTCACCGTCAACGCGATGAGCTTCGACCAGCTGAACAACAACCTGGCCAAGGGCGACTGGGACATCCTGATGGACGGGTGGAGCACGGGTCCTGACCCGACGTACCTGCTGTCCATCCAGACCTGCGGCACGCTGCCCGAGGACGACGGGTCCAACGGCAACACCGACGCGTTCTTCTGCGACAAGAAGTACGACAAGCTGTACCAGCAGCAGCAGACGCAGTTCGACGCGGAGGCGCGGGCTGCGACGATCGCGAAGATGCAGAGCATCCTGTACGCCGGCAACGCGGATCTGATCCTGTTCTACAAGAACGGGCTGGACGCGCTGCGGACCGACCAGGTCTCCGACTACCTCCAGGGTGCGAAGCAGTCGGACGGGTTCTACCCGCTGCAGCACGGCTTCGCGAGCTGGTGGAAAGCCGAGCCGGTCGCCGGTGCGGCGACCGCCAGCGAGAAGGCGAGCGAGCAGAGCTCCAACGCCTTCAAGTGGATCGGACTCGGCGTCCTGGTCGTGCTCGTGATCGGAGCCGGGGTGTTCCTGATGCGGCGTCGCACGGCTTCCGAGCGCGAGTGAGTGGTCTGTGAGCGTCGGCGTACAGCTGGATGCACCGACCGTCTCGGGCCCCGAGGAGGGGCCCGAGCGGTCGGACTTCTGGGAGTACCTGGCCCGCAAGGTGGGGGCCGCGATCGTCAGCTTCGTGATGCTGCTGATCGTCGGCTTCATCATCTTCAGCCTGATGCCGTCCGACCCGGTGTCGGCGCTGACCCGGGGCCGGCCGACGTCGGACGCCCAGATGAACCAGCTGCGTCACGACCTCGGGCTGGACAAGCCGCTCTGGGAGAGGTTCCTGACCTTCGTCGGCCACACGTTGAAGGGCGACCTCGGCTACTCCTACGAGTACCACCAACCGGTCTCGACGCTGATCGCCGACCGGCTGTGGCCGACGTTGCTGCTGATGGGCACCTCGACGCTGATCTCGATCTGGCTCGGGATCTGGCTCGGCATCCGCGCGGGGTGGCACCCGGGCAGCGTGCTCGACCGCAGCGCGAGTGCTGTGTCGCTGGCGTTGTGGTCGGTGCCGACGTTCTGGCTCGGGCTGATCCTGCTGGTCGTCTTCGGCAGCGGCAGCGTGGGCGGCATCCCGGCGATCTTCCCGGCCGGCGGCATGCAGACCCACGGGACCGCCGGCGGGTTGGCGCCGTCGCACATCACCGATGTCGCCTGGCACCTCGTGCTCCCGTGCCTGACGTTGGTCGCCGTGATCTTCGCGCAGTACGTCACGATCATGCGGTCCTCGATCATCGACGAGCGCGGCAACCCGTATCTGCTGACGGCGCGCGCGAAGGGCCTCCGCGACGAGGTCGTACGCCGGCGCCACGCCGTACCGAACGCGCTGCTGCCGTCGGTGACGGTGATCTTCCTGCAGATCGGCGGGATGATCGGCGGCGCGATCACCGTCGAGGTCGTCTACTCCTGGCCGGGCCTGGGGTACCTGACCTTCACCGCTCTCCGCATCCCCGACCTCCAGCTGCTCGAGGGGACGTTCATCGTCTTCAGCGCCGCCGTGATCGTGTGCAACCTGATCGCCGACCTGCTCTACCGCGCGCTCGACCCGAGGGTGAGGCGACAGTGAGCACGACGGAGCAGACGCCCCAGCAGACCCCGGCCGATCCGACGCCGGTGGACGAGAAGCCGCCGTCGCGCTGGGTGCCGGTGGGCCGGTTCGTGTGGTCGGTGCTGCGGATGCCGAGCGGCCTCTTCGGCGTCCTGGTGATGACCGCCTTCATCGTGATGGCGCTCACCGCGCCGCTCTTCATCCACCCCTCCGACCTGTCGGTCACCCAGGCGGACGGGCCGCTGCTCGGAGCGCCGCAGCACGGCTACCCGCTCGGCACCGACCCCGCGGGGCGCTCGGTGCTCCTGCTGGTGATCTGGGGCTCGCGGACGTCGCTCGCGATCGGCGTGATGGCCACCGCCCTCACCATGGTGCTCGGCTCGACGATCGGGCTCGTAGCCGGTCACTACCAGGGCCGGACCGGACGTCTTCTGATGCACGTCACCGACTGGTTCATCGCGCTGCCGGGTCTGCCGCTGGCGATCGCGTTGGCCGCGGTCCTCGGCCAGGGCGCAGCGTCGATCACGATCGCGATCGGCGTGACGTCATGGACGGGTACGGCGCGGCTCGTGCGTGCGCAGACCCTCGCGGTCGAGGCCCGGCCGTTCATCGAGCGGGCGCGCGCCCTGGGGGCCACCGACACCCAGCTGATCGTGCGGCAGGTGCTGCCGAACGTGATGCCGCTGATCCTGGTCTCGAGCACGTTGACGGTGGCCAGCGCGATCCTCTCCGAGGCGACGCTGACCTTCCTGGGTCTGGGCGACCCGACGTCGGTGTCGTGGGGCTCGCTGCTGAACAACGCGTTCATGCAGGGCGCGGTCACCGCGGGCGCCTGGTGGTACCTGATCCCGCCCGGCATCGCCATCTTGGTCATCGTGCTGGGCTTCACCCTCGTCGGCCGGTCGGTCGAGCACGCCCTCAACGCCCGGGTGCAGGCACGATGAGCACGCCCGCCCTACCTGACGCAGCCACCGAGCGGCGTACCGACTCCGAGGCGGGTCCGCTGCTCGACGTCCGCGACCTGACGGTCACCTACCGCTCCGGCAAGGTCCCGGTGTACGCCGCGCGCGGCGTCGATCTCTCGCTCGCGGCGGGCGAGACCCTGGGCATGGCCGGCGAGTCCGGGTCGGGTAAGACGACGGTGGCGATGAGCCTGCTGCGGCTGCTGCCCCTCGAGACGAAGGTGACCGGGGAGATCAGGTTCCGCGGGGAGGACCTGCTCCAGGCGAACTGGGGACGCATGCGCGCGGTGCGCTGGGCCGAGGCCTCGGTGGTGTTCCAGGGTGCGATGAGTGCGCTGAACCCGGTCCGCACCGTCGGCGACCAGATCACCGAGCCGATCCTGCTCCACGAGAAGGTGGGGGAGAAGATCGCGCGGGCGCGTGCGCGCGACCTCCTCGACAGTGTCGGGGTGCCGTCGCGCCGGGTGAGCAGCTATCCGCACGAGCTCTCCGGCGGGCAGCGGCAGCGGGTGATGATGGCGATGGCGCTGGCCTGCGACCCGCACCTCGTCATCGCCGACGAGCCGACGACGGCCCTCGACGTGATCGTGCAGGCGCAGATCCTGAACCTGCTCACCGACCTCGTGCGCGAGCGGGGGATCTCACTGATCATGATCAGCCACGACCTGTCGGTGCTCGCGTCGACGTGCGACCGGATCGCCGTGATGTACGCCGGCCGCCTGGTCGAGACGGGCCCGTCGCGCCAGGTCATCGCCGACCCGCTCCACCCCTACACCCGCGCCCTCGCCGGGCGCGTTCCCCACCCTCGGCGACCCGTCCTCCCGGCTGGCGCCCGGCGGTCTCGAGGGCGACCCGCCGGACCTGCGCGAGGAGATCGACGGCTGCCCCTTCGCGCCGCGCTGCCCGGAGGTGGAGGACCGGTGCCTGACCGGCACCATTCCGCTCGTGGAGCGCGGCGACCGCGCCGCCGCGTGCGTCCACGTCCCGGGCTACGACGAGGCGGTGGCCCATGCCTGAGCCGGTGCTCGAGGCGCGCGACCTCACCGTCACCTTCCCACCGCGGCGCGGTCAGGGCACCGCGCGCGCGGTCGACGGGGTCAACCTCACGCTGGGCCGCGGCGAGGTGCTCGCGCTGATCGGGGAGTCCGGGTGCGGGAAGTCGACACTGGCCCGGGCCATGGTCGGGTTGATCGAGCCGAACCGCGGGGAGATCCGCTACGCCGACGAGCCGCTCCGACGCACGCGCTCGGGGATGCGGGAGTTCCGCCGCCACGTGCAGCTCGTGCTCCAGGACCCGTACGGCGCGCTCAACCCTCGTCAGAACGTGCACGACGCCGTGGCCGAGGGGCTGCGACTGCACGGTCAGCGGGCCGGCCTGACCCGCCGCGTCGCGGAGGCCCTCGAGCAGGTCGGGATGCGGCCGCCGGAGCAGTTCTTCGCCCGATACCCCCACCAGCTCTCCGGTGGCCAGCAGCAGCGCGTCGTGATCGCCGGCGCCCTCACGCTGGGCCCGGACGTGCTCGTCGCGGACGAGCCGGTGTCGTCGCTGGACGCATCGGTGCGCGGCGAGATCCTCAAGCTGTTCCTGAAGCTGCGTGCCGACCTCGGACTCGCGGCGCTGGTGGTGAGCCACGACCTCGGCCTGGCCTGGAACATCGCCGACCGGGTGGCCGTGATGTACCTCGGGCGCATCGTCGAGATGGGCACGGTCGACGAGGTCCTTCTCCACCCGCAGCATCCGTACACGCGGGCGCTGCTGGACGCCGTACCGTCGACGGTCGAGAAGCAGTCCCCGGCCATGCTCCGTGGTGAGCCGCCCGACCCGACGGCCATCCCGCACGGCTGCCGTTTCCATCCGCGGTGTCCGCTGCGCGCCACCCTGTCCGAGGAGGCGGCCCAGCAGTGCCTGGTCGACGTCCCGGTCCTGGCTCCCGGCATCGGTGAGCGTCAGGTGGCCTGCGTCCACGTCGACGCGCCGCATCCTGCGCCCACCGAGACCCACGACGTGACCGAGGTGACCACGTGACCGACCACCAGCCGCGCCGTACCGACCTTCGCCGTCCGCCCCGGCTACGCCGCGGCGACCGGGTGGCACTGCTGACCCCGTCCAGCCCGTCGAACATCGAGCGCATCGACGAGGGGATCGACGTACTCCGGTTCTGCGGCGTCGAGCCCGTCGAGCTCCCGACAGCGCGTGCCCGGGCGGCGACGCATTCCTACCTCGCCGGGACCGACGACGATCGGGCCAAGGACCTGCGCGCGGCGCTGCTCGACGAGACCGTGGCCGGCGTGCTCACCGTCGGCGGGGGCTACGGCTCCCAGCGGATGCTCGAGAAGATGGACTGGAGCGGTCTCGATGCCATCGAGCCCAAGGTCGTCGTGGGCTACTCCGACGTCACCGGGCTTCTGGAGGCGCTCGCGAGCAGGCTCGGGTGGGGCTCGGTGATGGGACCGATGGTGGCCGAGGGGGAATTCCGCGAGTCCTACTCCTTCTCCTCCCTCTGGGCGTGCCTCACCGCGCCGGAGACCTTCGGGCCGCTCGCGTTCGCCGACGCGCGCACCCTGGTCGGCGGTACGGCGGACGGCATCACCGCCGGTGGCAACCTGTCGCTGCTCACCGGGTCGGTCGGCACGTCGACCTCGTGGACGCCGCCCGGCGGGATCGTGCTCGTCGAGGACGAGAACGAGGACGCGCCGCGGACCGACATCATGCTCACGCACCTCCGCCGCTCGGGGTACTTCGCGAACGCAGTGGCGGTGGTCGCGGGGAAGTTCACCAACCTCGGCGACTCCTCGGCCGAGGAGATGCAGGCGGTCCTGGACGACCGCCTGGGCGACCTCGGCATCCCGGTGATCACCGGCGTCAACGTCGGCCACGGAGGGCACGTGCAGACCTGGCCACTCGGCGTACCCGCCCGGCTCGACGCCGACGCTCGGACCGTGACCTTCCTCGAGCCGCCACTCGCGTGACCCGGAGGTCGAGTTGCTCGCGCCGGTGGTTGAGGAAGGCCGCTTCGCTCCGGTGGTTGAGGAAGGCCGCTTCGCTCCGGTGGTTGAGGAAGGCCGCTTCGGCTCCGGTGGTTGAGAAGCCCGCTGGGGGCCTGTCTCGAAACCTCCTGCCCGCGATCGCATACCGGTATGGGCAACAGCAGCACCCTCGCAGACCGGGGTGTGACATTTCCGCGCGCCGGGGCGCTGAGGAAGTGAGATGGGCACGGCGCTGAGGTCGTCGAGGCGGGCGTTCACGGGATGGGTCCCGTGACGCCCTCACGTCGCGCCGGAAAGCGAGCGCTCGCCGGATGCTGAGGGTCGCTCGTCGCCGGCTGTGAGCCGGCGAGCGAGCACCTACGGCAGTCGACGGCCCGCCGTGCCCATCTCCCCGCGGCGGGTGCTCGCTCACCCGCCGCGGTGCGCCTCGCCGGCTTCCCCTCGACCGGACGGCGAAGCGCACCCCATCCGTGTTTCGACGCAGCCACCAACGGGCACGGCACGCGTGTGTCGCCGAGCCTGACGGGGGGCGGGCCGGCGACACGGAAATGCATCCCGTGGATGCGTTCCCGCGATGCCCCGGTGCTTTGCGAGGTGCCGGGGCATCGTCGTCGCTGCGATATGCACGCTCATGCCGCTGTCCGGAACTCGCTCGAGCCATGAGCGCCACCTGAGGCCGGGCGCTCACGCCGATGAGGTGCGCGCTCGCCGTGGGTCGGCGCAAGGTCGGATCGCTCGCGTCAGGCGCCCGTGCCGTCAGGCTCTCGCTGCTCGGCGCCGCGAGGGATATCGCGGCCGGTCGGACGATACGAAGTCAGGTGAACCCGACCGTCGAGCAGTGTCGTATCGACCAGTTGCAGGTCGACCGAGGGGTACTGGTCGAACGCCGGCTCGCGACCGTGCGGGCCGGCGAGCAGGGGGAAGGTCATCACCCTGACGAGGTCGACCAGACCTGCAGCAGTCAGTTGCCGGGCTATCGACAGGCTGCCGACGGTGCGGAGGGGGTTGGCGTCCGCCGAGTCCTTCAAGCGCCGCACCTCGCCGACCAGGTCGTCGGCGTGGATGCGGGCACCAGGCCAGTCCACCGAGGTCATGGTGCGGCTGAAGACCACGGTCTCCCGGCGAGTCATCCTCTCCCAGCCGTCGTCGCGGTGCTCCTGCGGGAGAGACGCCAGCAACTCGTAGCTGCGCCGACCCATCAGAGCCGTGTGCTCAGCGGCGCCTTCCGCATCGATCCAGGCCCCGAGATCCGGGCCGAAGTATCCGAAGTACCCGGGCAGTCCGTCCGATCCCGCAAAACCATCCATCGAAACAAATAGGTCCACGGTGAGGTGAGCGACCATCGTCTTCCCCTCCTCAGAACTCGCACAGGTCGACATGAGCGTTCCCACGCCAGCAGAGCCCAAACGACGCAGGTGCCACCGGTCAGCGTCTCCTCATGCCGATAAGCGGTAGGAGCTGCCTGCTCGGGCTCAAGGAACCCGGACGAGGCGAGCTCGTGCGGTAGGGGTGATGCTCGTGTCGTAGCCACCCGCGATCAGCACCGTGTGGCTGCCGACGGCGGTCGCGGTGACGAAGCTGTACTGCGGAGCGGGCGGACCTGGCAGGACGGTGACGGTGTTCGCTGTCGGGTCGTACACGTCGACTCTGGTTCCCCCGGCGATGACCACGCGCCCATCGGGGAGTGTGGTGAGAGCGCCCTCGAGCTTGTACTCCCCTTCGGACAGGTCGGGGCCCCGCGATGACCTGGTCGTCCTCAGGTCGAGCAGCTCGGTCGAGGCGAGTCGTTGTCGACCCTCGGTCGTGGTGGCGCCCCCACCACGAGGACCAGTCCGTTCGGGAGGACCGTCGCTGCATGTTTGATCCGCTGCCGGAGGAGCAGAGGGCCGCGGCCCAGTGACCACCGTGAAGCACGTCGGTGGTCGCGGTGGCGTCGTGACCGTCGATCGTGCCGCCGATGAGGATCACCCGGCCGTGATCGAGCACAGCCGCGTGTGCTGAACGTGGGGAGGTGAGTTCCGGGCCGGCAGAGAAGGTGTCGGTCTCCGGGTCGAAGTACTCGGTGCTGTCCAACGAAGACTCGCCGTCGGTTCCGCCCGCGATCAAGACCCGGCCATCGGACAGCAGGGTGGCGGTCGCGTCGGCACGCGCTCGGATCATGGATCCGACCACAGCGAAGGAATTCGTCACCGGGTCGAAGATCTCTGCAGAAGACTGTGGCGCCTGTCCCTCACCTGGGAACCCACCGGCGAGCAGCACCCGTCCGTCCCTCAAGACGGTCGCCGTGTTGCTCGCCCGGGCCACGTCCATCCGGGGACCGGTCGAAAGTGCCCGGTCGTGGGGTCGAACAGCTCGCTGATGCTGCCTCGTTCGAATCCGTCGCATCCAGGCGTGGTACACCCACCTGTGACGAGCACTCGCCCGTCACCCAGTGGTGTCGCATGGTGCACGGCGCGAGCCGTCGACATCGTCAAGACAGTGCGAGACGAAGGCTGCTGCTGGGTCGACGGGACAGACGGTGACCCGGCTGTGCCATCGTCCGAGCCGTTGCACGCAAGCGTGAGCGCGCCGATGAGGCACGACACGATCATCAGGCGCACCACGTGGCTTCTCTCCAGCATCCAGCCAGGCATCTCTCCCCCCGACCGTGTCACCGACTCCGACCGCACCTGAGGCCGCCAGCGTGCTACGAACCGCACCGGGAGGCAACGCGCCTGTCACCAGCGAGCACTCCACCGCGCACACCTTCAACTGCCGCCGTCCGGCTCATGCGCGTATCGATGGGAGCCCCTCGGACTCACGGCATCAGCCTTGGTCAGGCCGGACGAGTCGGGCGAACACGACGAGGTTCGCGTCGTACTCCTCGGTGTCACTGTTCCAGTGAGCGCAGGTGATCAGCCGGAGCGCGGCACGATCGGTGTCGCCGTACACGACCTCGGTCGGGAAGGCTGACTTCGGGTAGGAACGCACGGCCGTCACCGCGAACTCGGCGACCGAGTTGTCGGCGCGCGTGACGAGCACGCGTGCCCCGACGCGCACCTCCCCGAGGTGGTAGAAGACCGCAGGACCGGTCTCCCAGGAGTCGACATGCCCGGCGATGATGGCCGGCCCGAGCTCTCCGGGCGTGGGCGAGCCCGTGTACCACCCGGCCAGCAGGGGTTTCCACGGCACCTGCAGGGTGTCGTCGGCATTGAGGCCGAGTCGGAGCAGGTCGGTGTCGATCCTCACCGAGGGGATGGCCAGCCGGATGGGCGTCGAGCGGGCCATCAGCGGTCCACGCGCGTGCGGTGACCTCGGTCTCTCGTCGGGCACCGAGGGCTGGCTGGAAGTACCTGAACCCGACGCCGCGGGCGCCCGAGGCCCGCCGCCATCGTCGTTGGTCGCCTGGGCGAGGCTCGCGATCCCGATCGTGGCAAAGCCGACGGCGACGATGGCGACCACCGTCGATGGCCGACGACCCAGACCGAGGGAACGCCCCGAGTGGCGTCCACGGTCAGACACGGGTCCGCCCGTTCGTGATCAGGCTCCCCTGTCTTCGCGGCGCCACAGGACGACGGATGCCATCGAGGCGAGGAGGGCGAGTACGCCGGTCGCGGCCAGGACGGGATGCGACGTGTGCAGGCTGCCTCCGTCTCCGGTCTGCGGCGGTCCGCTCGGGAACTGAGTGATCTGCGGAGGAGTGGTGTCCGGGCCGCCTGGGCGCCGGGCCGCCGGGCTGTCCGGTCCGCCCGGGCCGGAAGGTGTCGTCGGACCGTGCGCCGGTGGGACCGCCCGTCGGTCCGCCCGTCGGTCCACCGGTCGGTCCACCCGTGGGTCCACCGGTCGGTCCGGCCGGGGAGGCGTCACCGCACAGTTCGGTCGGGTGATGGTGTCGGTGTCCAAGGTGACCGCGCCGTTACGGGCCAGCACCCGTCCGTGCACCGTGACGCCTGTGGTGACCGTGATGCTCTGCAGAGCGAAGATGCTGCCTCGGAAGGTCGACGCGGTGCCCAGGGTCGCGGAGCTGCCGATCTGCCAGTAGACGTTGCAGGGACTGGCGCCGTTGATCAGGTTCACCTGGCTGGCCGTCGCGGTGGTCAGGGTCGAGCCGGCCTGGAACACCCAGACGGAGTCCGGGTCGCCTTGGCCGTCGAGCGTCAGCGCTCCGGTCAGCCCCAGGCTGCGTGGCCGAGTTGTAGACGCCGCGGGTGAGCGTCTGGCCGCCGAGGTCGGCGGTGACGGCATGAGGCGGCTGTTCGGAAGCGGCGACGTTGTAGGCGGTCTTGAGGTCCGCCTTGGCCTGGAGGGCGACCGCGTCGGCCGCATGGGTCGTCCCGTTCACCAGCCCGGGAGGGAACCCGGTGACGGCGGTACCGGGGCTCAGTCCGACATTGCCGTCGATGACGCTCGGGCCGGTGTTCGTCACCGTTGTGCCGGCCAGGACGGCGTAGCTGCGGGCGGTCCCGAGTGGGACGGCGACGGCTGCTGCCTGAGCGCTCGCCATGCAGAGGAGGATCAGGCCGACAGCGAACAGCAGGGTCAGGGCCGCGGACACCCCTGCGGTGACGCTTGTTGCCGAGGGTCGCGCCCGAGTGGTGCGGGAGGTCGTCGGGAGGGTGGACGGTCGTGACATGGACTAACCCATCGTCGGGCGCACCAGCACTGGCAAAAGGCATCCCGACGAGGGGGGGTCGTCGACCGGACCAAGACGTCGAGACGGCAGCACTTCTTGAGGAGAACGTGATCCTGGCTCTGGCGGCCCGGGCACGAGCAGAAACGATGGTCGCTCGGCGCCCTGTCACGGAATGGCTGCGCTACTCATGACCATAGCCGCCAGGACACTGCGCGTACTCGGAACGGGAATACCTGCTTGAGCCGGCGCCGACAAACCGGTCGGCGGACGTGCTGTTTCGCGACAATGATCGGCATGGACGAGGTCGAGGTCGTCGTGGCCCATCACGAGCGGGCGACCCTCCGCGTCGGCGAGGTGTTCCTGAAGATCGACGCTGACCAGGCGAGCACCGACGTCGAGGTCGAGGCGATGGAGAGGGCGCCGGTTCCGACGCCAGAGGTGCTGTGGCGAAAACCGCCGGTGCTCGCGCTCGCCGCCCTCCCGGGGTCGGCGCTCGGCCGGCTCGGCCGGCCGTCGACCGCTTCGTCGGCGGCGTGGTCGGCCGCGGGTGCCGTCGTACGGCTGCTGCATGATGCGCCGCTGCCGCCGTGGGTCGGAGCGAGCCTCGACGAGAAGGCCGCAGACTTGGACAGCGAATGCACGTGGCTCCTCGCGAACGACGTTCTTCCTGCCGACCTGGTCCGGCGCAACCGGGAGGTGGCCCAGGCTGCGCTCCGGCCGTGGACGCCGGTGTTCATGCACGGTGACCTGCAGGTCGCCCATGTGTTCGTCGAGGGTGACCAGATCACCGGCGTGCTCGACTGGTCAGAGGCCGGTCGAGGCGACGGGATGTACGACCTGGCGAGCCTGACGCTCGGACACCCGGAGCACCTCGAGGACGTGGTCAAGGGCTACGGCGGCGACGTCGACCTCGACGTGGTCCGAGGGTGGTGGTCGCTGCGCAGCCTGACGGCGATCCGTTGGCTGGTGGACCACGGCTTCGACCCTGCCGCTCCGGGATGCGAGATCGACGTCCTCAGGGCCCAGCTGTGAGGTCGACGGCGGTGATGCCGACGTCGTCGAAGTGCTGGATGTCGGTCATGGCGCCTTGCGTTCGGGGGTTGTCTCGAGGCCGGCCAGGTGTGCATGCACGGCCGAGATGACGACCGAGCCTTCGCCGACCGCCGAGGCCACTCGTTTGACCGACCCGGCGCGCACGTCGCCGACGGCGAACAGCCCGGGAGGGACGTCGCGTAGTCGTCCCCGGTGATCACGAAGCCCTGGTCGTCGAGCTCGACGCCCGCGTCGACGAGCGCGGTGGTGCAGGGCTCCGCGCCGATCAGCAGGAACACGGCGGCCGCGTCGAGGTGTACGTCGCGCTCCCGGGCGTGGTCGCGCCACGTGAGCGCGGCGAGCCGGTCGTGCCCTCGACCGCGGACAGCTCCGAGCGTGGATGGACGGTGATCCGCTCGTGGTGGGTGAGCCGCTGGGCGAGGTAGTTCGACATGGTGTCGCGGAGGTCCTCCCGGCGGATCAGCACGTGGACGTGGCCGGCCTGCCGGGCCAGGAAGAGGGCGGCCTGACCGGCCGAGTTGGCGCCACCGACGACGACGGCGTTCCGTCCGGCCACCAGCGGCGCCTCGAGCTGGCCCGCGGCGTAGTAGACGCCACGTCCTTCGAGCTCGGCGAGGCCGGGAAGGCCCAGGCGTCGGTAGCGGACGCCGCTCGCCACGACCACCGCGGAGGCGATGACGTCGAGCTCGTCGTCGAGCCGGACCCGGAAGCCGCCGGCCGGCTCCTGCGCCAGGCCGGTGACGGCCCGCGGCGTGACCAGCCGGGTGCCGAACTTGACGGCCTGCAGCATCGCCGAGCGCGCGAGCTCGACCCCGGAGACACCCCGAGGGAAGCCGAGGTAGTTCTCGATCCGCGACGAGCTGCCGGCCTGGCCGCCGATGGCGACGTCCTCGACGACGACCACGTCCAGACCCTCGGAGGCGCCGTACACGGCCGCGGCCAACCCGGCCGGCCCCGCGCCCACCACCAGCAGGTCGCAGCGCGAGCCGTCCGAGACGGTCCACAGGTCGATGCCGAGCGCGGTCGCCAGATCGCGCGTCGTCGGTGCCGACGAGCACCCGGCGGTCGCCGGTCACCACGGCCGCGCCCGCATCGGGCAGGACGCAGGTCTCCGCCGACCTCCGCCCACGCCGACCGGTCTGAGCGCAGCACGGTGCGGTAGGGGATCTGGTTGCGCTCGGCGAAGTCCTGGAGCCGGTGCAGGTCGCGGTCGTCGTCGTCCCCGACGAGCACGAGTCCGCCCTCGCCCAGCCGGTTCAGCAGCCGTCGTCGGGCGTCCAGCGCGGTCAGCAGGACGTCGCTCAGCTCGCCCGAGATCTCCACGAGCCGGCGAATCTCCGCGACGGGCACCCGGAGCAGCGTCGTCCCCTCCGTCGCCACGCCGGGGAGGAAGGCGCGTTGGCCCATCAGCATGCCCAGCTCGCCGACGAAGTCGCCTTCCTCCACGACGAACACGACCCGGTCGTCCCGGCGGTCGATCAGCAGGACGCCACCGCTGAGCACCAGGTTGAAGTCGTACGGGTCACCGGCCTCCCACAGGACCTCACCCGGCTCGGGGTGCAGGACCTCACCGGCCGACCGCAGCAGGTCCAGCGCAGCCTCGCTGAACACCGGCCAGGCTGACGCGTCGACATCGTCGTGCCGACGGGACGTGTAGATGGTCTGCTCGTCCGGCGCAGGGGTGCTCGCGGTCACCCCGCGATGCTAGGGGCGGGGCTTGCCGGGTCGGGGCCCGGTCGAGATGCCTCAGCGCGGGACCAGGGCGATCACGACGCGGTCGGAGGCGTCCTCGAGGTAGGTGCCCCCCTGGTCGCGGGCCACGGACACCACGTCGCGGAGCCGGTCGAAGAGCGGTGCCGGACCCGGCATGCATCCGACGGCGGTCTGGAAGACGTGCCCTTTCAGGTGGAAGCGGTCGCCGCGCAGCACGTAGCGACCTCCGAACTCGTTGCAGCCGTCGAACGCGTGCATCACCCGTTCCCGGAACACCAGGTGGAACCTGGTGTGGTCATACGACGTCGGGGCGGGCCGGCCGTTGCGGCGCACCAGAGCGACGACGAGGTACCTCCCCTCGAGATCGACAGGCCGGGCGCCGTGGGCGTCGCAGGGGAGTCCGGCGATGGTCTGGGGTTCGGCGGGCGTGCGATCGCTGGGTGGGTTCGTCAGCACCGGCACCGCAATCGCCGCGGCCACGCTCACGGCGGAGAGCGCGACGCCGCCGAGGACGGCGTACCGGCGACGGCGACGGCGTACGCCGCGCAGCAGGGCGTCGACGGGCGGTGGGCCCACGTCGGTCCGGTCGGCGGCGCGCTCGAGCAGGTCGGTCAGGTGCTGCTGGGTCATGGTGCTCCTCGCAGGTCTCCGAGACTGGGGTCTGCCGCGAGCGTCGACAGCGCCCGGGCGAGGCGGCTCTTCACGGTGCCCGGGGCGACGCCGAGCACGGTCGCCATCTGCTGCTCGGTGAGATGGGCGTAGTAGCGCAGCACGACCGCCGTGCGCTGGTCACGACCGAGTCGCTCCAGGGCGCGCACCACGGCGTCGGCGTCGTCGACGGTGGACGTCTCGTCCGCGACCGTGCCCTCGGGGAGGTCGGCGGTCGGACGCTCGCCGGTCCACCGGCGTCGGCGGCTCGAGGTGAACGTGTTGATCAGGACCCGGTGGACGTAGGCGTCGCGGTCCTGCGCCGCACTCACCCGCCGCCACCGGAGCAGGCAGCGCTCGAGCGCCGACTGCACGACGTCCTCCGCCTCGGCGACGGTGCAGCCGAGCAGGACCGCGGACCGCACCAGGCGTGGCCACTGCGCAGCGACGTACGCCGTGAAGTCGCCCTCGACGTCCACGCCGCTCACCTCCGGCCGTCCACTCGGTCTCCTCACGCGGTAGACGCGCCGAGACCCGACCCAGGTTCCCTCCCCGGGAGGTCGGTCGTCGAGGACTAGCCCCGATCGGCCGTGCGGTAGGCCAGGACGACGATGCCGTTGTCGAGCGTCGTGACGTCCGCGAGCTCGAGCTGGGCCGACGAGCCGGCGCGGTACAACAGGTCGTCCGTCGAGCCGCTCCCGGTGAGGAACGGATGCACCCACAGCCGCAGCTCGTCGAGCAGCCCGGCCGCCATCAGGGCGTGGGACAGGACGCCGAAGCCGTACTGCACGATGGCTCCTCCCGGCTCCTGCTTGAGCGCGCGCACGGCCTCGACCGGATCGTGGTCGATGACCGTCGTGTTGTGCCACTGCGGATCGGTGAGCGTCGTCGAGACGACGTACTTCGGGAGCGCGTTCATCCGGTCGCTGACCGGGTCGCCGGAGAGCGTGGACCACACCGGGGCGAAGCCGTCGTAGGTGTGCCGGCCCATGAGGACGGCGTCACACTGCTCCAGGAGCTCGCGTTGGACCTGGTTGCCCTGTTCGGTGAAGCCGCCCATCGACGGCCAGTCCTGCGGGTTCTGGATCACTCCGTCCAACGTGATGTAGGTGGAGTTGACGAGCGTGCGCATGCGGGGTCCTTTCGTCGGTCACTCGCGCGAGCGAACGCGGATCAGTCGTCCGTGGCGGTCTGCGCCTCGGCGGAGACCGCGGTGTACTGGATCAGTCGGAGCTGCCACCCGGCAGGCTCGGCACGCCACACGCTCAGCACGCGGTACAGGCCCGAGATCTGCTCGCCGTTGAACAGGCACTCCGACCGCTGCAGGTCCAGGCGCGTCGCCGTGTCGTCGTACCGCGCGACCTCGGACTCGACGGTCTCGAGGGCCAGCATCTCGAAGACCTGGCCGTCGTGCGACGCGATCCACTCGTCGCGGCCGATCAGGAAGCCCTTGGGCCCGACGACGCGGCACTCGCGCGCCACCCGTCGCCGCAGCAGGTCCTGGTCGCCGGCCCGCAGACCCGCCACCACCTCCTCGTAGGCGGTGCCGAGATCGGTGTCCGTGTCCGTCGTGGCTGCCATCGCCCTTTCTCCTGTGCTGCGAGTCGTGCATCCTTGACCCACAACTTAGTTCGATGTCGTAGCAAATGAAAGGGGGTTGTACAAGTGGACGGACGCCGTGTGTCGACGGGAAAGTCACGGCGGTACGTCGTGGAGCAGCGGGGCGCGAACCTGGCGCTGGACCTCTTCGTCGTCGACCAGCATCTCGGGTCACTGATCGATGCCACCCTGGCCGGCACCGGGGTCACCGGGAGCGCTCTTCGCGGTCTACAGCCAGCTGGCGGTCGGCCCGCGAACGCCCGGCCAGTTGAGCGAGGTCCTCGGCATCCGGCCGACGACGTTGTCCGGGTACCTCGCGACGATGGCGAAGAGCGGGCACACCTCACGCGCGCGGAACGAGCGAGACGGTCGCTCGTCCCTGATCTCCCTGACCGCAGCCGGCCAGGAAAAGGTCCGCGAGTGCCGGCCCCTGGTTCGGAGAGTCCTCCGCGCCATCGACACGGCGATCGGCTCGCCGAGTGACGTGGACCGGGCGCGTCTGCTCGTCGCCCGGATCGACGGCGCCCTGCAGGACGCCGCGGTCGCGATCGGCGTCCCGCGGGCTGTGCCACCGATCCGCCCGGGCGTGAGACGCTGATCAGCACGCGAGGGGGTGGGTGGGATGCCGGAGGAGCACGAGTTCCACGGGACGCCGGTGACG
The DNA here is from genome assembly GCA_963759515.1 of uncultured Actinomycetota bacterium. Taxonomy (GTDB): domain Bacteria; phylum Actinomycetota; class Actinomycetes; order Propionibacteriales; family Nocardioidaceae; genus Nocardioides. Next base: position 22,841 of record CAVWZR010000031.1, read on the forward strand.
ATCCGGACGCCGTGGGGCGACGAGCTGACGGTGCTGGCGGAGGACGCCAGCCACTACGGCGACGTCCTCCAGTCCGGAGTGAGCTGGGCCTACGAGACCCGCTACCTGGAGCCGTACGTCGAACCCGGCGACGTCGTCGTGGACGTGGGTGCGAACTACGGCTACACCACGACGTACTTCGCGTCGGAGGTCGGTCCGGAGGGCTTCGTGCTCTCGCTCGAGCCGGAGCCGGATACCCGCTCGCTGCTGGAGCACAACGTGCGAGCCTGTGGCTACGACAACGTCGAGATCGTGGCTGCCGCGGCGGGTGACACCAACGGCACGGTCTCGCTGTTCCGGAGCGGGACGAACTTCGCGAACCACTCGCTCAACGGCAGCCTGGTCCCGAACGTCCGCGACTCCGTCGAGGTGGACGTCGTCACCGTCGACGAGCTGTGTGTGCGGCACCTCGACCAGGCTCTCCCGACCGTGCTGAAGATCGACGTCGAGGGGTGGGAGTGGGCCGCGCTCGAGGGAGCCCGCCGGACGCTCGAGCGGGCGCGGCCGGCCATCTGGCTGGAGTACTGGCCCGACGGCATCCGGGCCAACGGCCACGAGCCGAAGGACGTCATCGATCTCTTCGACGACCTCGGCTACGTCACCACGGCGCACGACCTCGTCATCGAGTCGCCCGTGCCGGTCACGGGACAGGCGATCATCGACTACTGCGACGAGGCCACCGAGCGGTTCAAGCAAGCGGGTCGCACCGAGCTGCACGGCATCTTGTACCTGCACGCCGCGCAGCCGCCGGGTGGTTGAGCCGACTCACCAGTGCGCATGATCGTGCGGCGATGACGGCGGATTTCTGGGCTCCATCGGGTTCAATGTCCTAGCCCATCTTTTCGTGTCTCGGCCGCGCCCCCGAGGAGCCTGCATGTCGATGCCGCCGTACGGCATCAAGCCCGGCCGCCGCAAGGCCGGGCCGCACCGCTGCGACTCCGTGCTGCACGCCGTGGGCTGGACCGTGCTGTCGGCGGTGGTGCCCGGCGCCGGGTTTCTGCACAGCCGCCGCCAGCGTCTGGGTGCCGTCGTCCTCACCCTCGCGATCGTGGGCGTGGTCGTGGCTGCCCTGGAGGCACCGCACAACCTGAACGCCGCCCTGGACCTGGCGTTCGACCCCTCGCGGTTGACCCGAGCGGCCGTCGTGACGGCCGTCTGCCTCGTGCTCTGGGTCGCCGTCGTCGTCGGTACGTTCGTCCTGTTGCGTCCGAGCCCGGTCGAGCACCGTTGGCACCTGATGGGGGGCAGTGCCTTCGTGGGGGCGATGTGCCTGGCCGTCATCGCACCCGTCACGTTGCTCGTCCGCGACGCCATGGCCCAGGCGGACGTCGTGAACAAGGTCTTCACCAACAACCAGACGGCCACCGCCCCGGACGTGAAGAAGGAAGACCCCTGGCACGGCCGTGACCGGGTCAACGTGCTCCTGCTCGGCGGGGACTCGGGGCCGTACCGGGACGGCACCCGGACCGACACCATGATGGTGGCGTCGCTGAACACCCGCACCGGACGCACCGTCACCTTCGGGCTCCCGCGCAACCTGATGAACGTGCCGTTCCCGGTGGGCTCGCCGCTGCACCGGCTCTATCCGACCGGCTTCACCGGCCCGGGCGACCCGGGCAGCTGGATGCTCAACGCGGTCTACCGGGAGATCCCGATCCTGCACCCCCACGTCCTCGGCAAGTCGGCCAACGAGGGGGCCGACGCCATCAAGCTCGCGGTGCAGGGCGCCACCGGGCTCAAGGTCGACTACTACGTCCTCATCGACTTCACCGGCTTCCGCCAGCTCATCGACGCCATGGGCGGCATCACGGTGAACGTCAACGTCCCGGTCGCGATCAACGGTCAGACCGACGCCGGGATCCCACCGACCGGCTACATCCAGCCCGGCCCGAACCAGCACCTCGACGGCTTCCACGCACTCTGGTACGCACGAGGCAGGTACGGCGCCGACGACTACCAGCGGATGGCGCGCCAGCGCTGCGTCATCAGCTCGATCATCGACCAGGCCAACCCGTGGAACATGCTGCGTCGCTACCAGGGACTCGCGGCGGCCGGCAGCAAGGTCGTCCGCACCGACATCCCGCGCGAGCTGCTGACGTCGTTCGTGAAGCTCGCCCTCAAGGCCAAGGACCATCGTGCGAAGTCGGTCCTGTTCCGCTTGTCGAGCGACTTCAGCCCGGGAGACCCCGACTTCGACTACATGCACCAGGTCGTGCAGAAGGCGCTGGCACCGCCCGTCAAGCACCGGCCCCACGCCCCGTCCGCGACCGAGGACGACAAGGACGCCTGCGCCTACAACCCGAACCAGGCCTACTGACCGACGGCGCCATCCGCCGCGGCACGAGGTGTGCTCAGGCTCAGGTGCGGACTCACCGTGACCGACGCGTCGGGGGAGACCGTGACCACGGCGTACGTCGTGTGCCTGACGCTCGGGGGAGTAGGTGAGGATCACGAACCGCGCCGGGTGCTGGATGTCGCCGGGGTCGGGCTCGGTGCTCACGTGTCCGCCGGCGCTGCCGTTGGTGAGCTCGTAGGCGGTCCCGCCGGTGGTCGTCTCCACCTGCCGCGGGCCGAGGAACTCGTAGGACCGGCCGTCGAGCACCGCGACCCGCTGGCATCCCGAGGCGGCGATCTCCTGGCCCAGCAGGTGGTCATGGAGGATCACGAAGTCCGGTCGGCTGGCGCACGCCTCGGCGGTCGTGTCGGCCACGAACCGGTCGATGTCGACGTCGGGGTCGCGCAGCACGTCGCCGACGTCGAAGTCACCGACCAGCGAGATGCGTGGGTCGGCCGCCGCGAGCAGCGTCAGTCCGCCGACGGTCCTGGTGCGACCGTCGGCGACGTGCCAGCCCCGCGCCTCCGCGGCCTGGACGATGGCCTGCGTGTCGTGCAGACCGGGCGCGAAGTACACCGGCCGGTCCTTCGCGTAGTAGTTCACGGTGTCGATGAGATAGCTCTCGATCGGCTTGCCGCCGAACGTGAGGTCGCCGGTGATCGCGAGGAAGTCGGCATCGACCAGGTCTGCGGCGAGCCCGACCTGGCGGGCCATGCCGTTGACGTCCTCGAAGTCCTCGGCGAGGACGAACGACATCCGGTCCGCGCGTCGACGTAGGTCGCCGCGATCGGCCAGGGCCTGCTCGAGGTTCTGCGCCACGGTGTCGTAGAACGTGTCCTTCGGCCGGAGGATGGAGAGGAACGGCAGCACCTCGGCCATCAGCCCGTTGACCTCCGTGCCCTCGAGGGTGGTGCCGGCGAACACCGGGCTGCTGGCGACGACATGGTGGTCGCGCTGGAGGTACGTCGCGAGTCCGGCCGCGTCGAGGGCCAGCGCACCGGCGACTCCCGCACCCACGAGGCCGATGCGGAGGCGTCGGTTGTGGGCCTGCACCAGCTCGCGCTGCTCCGGCGTGTACGCCGCCAGACGCCGTTCGCGCTCGCGCACCAGCACCGCGATCACCGCCCGCCACGACCGCGCCCGCGAGGAACCCGATCAGGCTCCACGTGACGACATAGTCGCGAGCCGCACGACGGATGCGCTCGATCTCCGGCTTCGGGTCGTCCCAGAGGGCGATGAGGTACTGGCGCGTCTGCTTGTCGCTCGGGATCAGCCGGTTCCAGTCGGCGCTGATGTCGACTCCGACGTCGGTGCCGAGCACGCCGACGTGGGCGTGCTCCGGCCGGATCAGCGCTCCGTCCTGGAGACGGCTCGTGTCCTGCCCCAGCACCGGCTTCACCGACACCGGCTGCCCGGCGATCTCGACCTGCGCCGGCGGGGCGACCCGCAGCGCGACGAGCGCTGAGGCGAACGGGATGCTGACGAGCAGCAGGACGACCGCTGCCCGTCGCAGAGGACGGAGCCTGCGGTACAGCTCCTCTGCCTGGTCTGGCCGCATGTGAGGTGCGATCGGCTCCGGTCGTCGTGGTCCCGGGACACCCCGGGATCTCGATGCTACCGACGGAGGCCCAGCGACGGACTCAGAGCCCGCGCTCGAACCACACCTGGTCGAGCATCGGGATGCCGTCGACCTCGATGCCGGGCGGGTAGCCCTGGTAGGGGCCGAACGCGTCCGGCACGATATGGGTCATCCGGAAGCCGCAACGCTGGTAGAAGCGGAGGTTGCCGATGTCGGCGGTGGCGGTCGCCAGGATCATCCGCCCGACGCCCGCCGTGCGTGCCTCCTCCACGGCACGGTCGAGGAGCGCGCGTCCGACACCGTGCCCGCGCGCGTGCTCCGCGACCGCGATGCTGAGGACCTCCCAGAGGTCGCGCTCGCGCTTCGACCGCCTGGAGATGGCCGACCACCTCGCCGTCGGGAGTCCGCGCGACCCAGAGCCGACCGAGGTCGATGTAGGAGTCGAGCTGCTGGTCGGAGTCCTCGGCGAGCCGGAACGACCACTCCAGGTCACGGTGCGGTCCGGCGTACTCCTCGATCGTGACGTCCATGCCAGGACGGTATCGACCGAGGCCACGATGCGATCGGCCGCGTTGACAGGCGGTGCGGCGAGTGGCAACGTAACCGCTTACTCAACGTAAGCGGTTACTCACTCGGGAGTTGCAACGCCAGCGTGAACGACAAGGCCACGATCTACGAAGTTGCTCGGATGAGCGGCTTCTCGACGGCCACGGTGTCTCGGGTCATGCGCGACGGCACCGGTTTCAGCGACGCGACCCGCCAGACGGTCCTCGAGGCCGCGTCGCGGCTCGGCTGGGTCCCCAACCATTCCGCGCGCAGCCTCGCGCGTCGCCGCACGGGGATCGTCGGGCTTCTCTTCCCGGACTTCGCCAGCGAGGAGAGCGAGCACGAGAGCGAGTCGGCGCTCTACGTCGACCAGGTCATCCGAGGTGCGGAGCGGGCCGCGACCTCCGGCGACGAGGCGATCCTGATCGCGTCGACCCGTGGCCGCGACGGCCTCCAGCTCGCCCGGTCGCTGGTCGGCAAGGTCGACGGCCTGGCCGTGCTGGCCGGAAGCCTGACGGCGCAGGAGCTCGCCGAGATCTCCCAGCGGGTGCCGGTCGTGCTGATGGCCACCCACCGCGCACCGCACCGGCTGGACTTCGTCGGCGCCGACAACCGCGGTGGAGTCCGCGCGGTCACCGAGCATCTCGTCGGGACCCACGGCATCCGCGACCTGACCTTCGTCGCCGGTCCACGTCGCTCACCGGACTCGAAGGAGCGGTTCGTCGGCTTCACCAGGGCTCTCTCCCAGGCCGGGATCACGCCTCCCGGCACACCGGAGGCGTACGGCGGATTCACCGAGGTCGGCGGTGCTCGCGCCGTCGAGGAGCTCCTGGCCGGCCGGCGTACGCCGCCGCGCGCCATCGTCTTCGGCAACGACGAGATGGCGATCGGCGGCCTCGGCGTGCTGCGCCGCCACAAGCTGCGCGTGCCCACCGACGTGGCCGTCACCGGGTTCGACGACATCGCGACCGGCCGCCACGTGCGCCCGACGCTCACCACCGTCCGACAGCCCATGCGCGACATCGGCGAGATCGCCGTCGGAGCGCTGATCGACCGGCTGGCCGAACCCGATGCGCGTCGCGTGACGCGCCGTCCTGCCGACCGAGCTCGTGGTCCGCGCGAGCTGCGGCTGTTCCACTCGAGGAGGAAGAGCATGACTGACGCCCGCACCGACTGGGAGCGGCGTATCTACCGACGTCTCACCGAGACCACCGAGGCCGACACCGCCTCCGAGCTACCGGCCCCGGGCGGCCTGACGACCTCCCCGGGCAACGGGTTCGTCCGGCTCGAGTGGGAGCCGGTACGCGGGGCGGCCGGCTACGTCCTGGAGCGCGGCCGCGAGGGTGACGAGCCGGCGATCGTCTCCCACGGCAACAGCGACGTCCCGGCCGTGGTCGACACCGCGTTCGCCGACACCGGGGTCGAGGACGGCGTGACCTACCGCTACCGGGTCGGCGCGGTGCTCGGCAACGAGCACCCGGTCTGGCACTGGAGCGACCCGGTCGACGGCGCGACCAGTGGTACGCCGGGTGGCGAGGTACCCCGATCGTCGACGTCGCCGTCGACGCCGCGGGCGCGGCCGGCGACCTTGACCGGCTTGTGGTGGCTGGTCGGCTCCGAGCGGCTCACCCAGCTGCGTTTCGGCGATCTCGGCAACGGCCACCCGATCGGCGAGGAGTTCGCCGAGGCGCTCCGCATCGCGCACGACGACCTCGGCGTGGTGGCCGTCCGGGCGCACGCGATCCTCCACGACGACAACCACGTCGTGACCCGCGCCGACGACGGCCGACTGGCTTTCGACTTCGACGATCGTCGACGAGCTCTACGACCGGATCCTGGCGCTCGGCATCCACCCCGTCGTCGAGCTGGGCTTCATGCCGGCGGCGATCGCCGCCGATCCCGGTCAGACGGTCTTCGAGTACCGCGGCATCATCTCCCCGCCGCGCGAGTGGGCCGAATGGCACGAGACCGTCGCCGCGCTGGGCTCGCACCTCGTCGAGCGCTACGGCGTCGACGAGGTCGCCACCTGGGGCTTCGAGGTGTGGAACGAGCCCAACCTCGAGGTCTTCTGGACCGGCACGCAGGACGACTACCTCCGGCTGTACGACGAGGCCGCCCGGGCGCTCAAGGGCGTCGACGGCCGGCTCACCGTCGGGGGGCCCTCGACCGCCGCTTCGGAGTGGGTGGAGGCGCTGGCGGCGTACTGCGAGAAGCACGCCCTCCCGCTCGAGCTCGCGACGACCCACACGTACGGCAACCTGCCCCTCGACTTCCGCGGCGTGCTCGAGGAGCACGGCTTCGGCGACGCCGACATCCTCTGGACCGAATGGGGCGTCGGATCCACGCACTTCGGGCCGATCCACGACGGGGTCGCGGGTGCGCCGTTCGTGCTCAGCGGCATGCGCAGCGCCCAGCACCGGATGTCGGCGCTGGCCTACTGGGTCGTCAGCGACCACTTCGAGGAGCTCGGGCGCCCACCACGGCTGTTCCACGACGGCTTCGGGCTGCTCACCCTGGGCAACCTGCGCAAGCCGCGCTACTGGGCCCTCCACCTCGCCGCACACCTCGGCGACCACGTGCTGCCGACCGAGGTGACCGGCGACGGTGCCGACGTGCTCGTGCACGCGTGGGCGGCTCGCCATGACGACGGGCCGGACCGTGGCACGGTCGACGTCCTGGTCTGGAACGGCACCGTCAACGCCGACCTGATGCACGGTGACCCACGCCTCGTCCGCGACGTCCGCGTGACGGTCGGCGGCCTGACGGGCACGTCGTACGCCGTGGAGCTCGCGCGCGTCGACGAGCAGCACTCCAACATCCGCTCCGTGGCCGGTGACACCGACTGGCCCGACGCCGACGAGTGGCGGCGCCTGCGCGAGGCGGACCACCTGCACATCGAACGGATCGACGACCTTTCCCCCGATTCCGGGACGGGCACGGTCACCGTGACCCTGCCGCAGCCCGGGGTCGTGCGGATCCGACTGGTCGACGGTGACGCGCCGTCGGCAACAGATGAGGAGAAAACCCGATGAAGCACTCCACGAGGACGAGGTCGACCGCGCTCGCGGCGGTCTTCTTCGTCGCGTCCGCACTGGCCCTCGGTGCCTGTGCGGGCAACGACAACAACACGGGGGCCGCCGGAGGCGGGACGCTCACCATCCAAGGTGATGCCGGCAACCCGCAGCTGGTGGAGAACTTCAACCCGTTGGTCATCCCGACCGAGCTGCACGGTGCGCAGCTGATGTACGAGCCGCTGGAGATCCGGAGCCCGATCGACGGCTCCTTCACGCCGTACCTCGCGACCGGGCACACGTTCCCGAACCCCAAGACCGTGGTGTTCACGATCCGGCAGGGCGTCACCTGGAGCGACGGCAAGCCGTTCACCCCTCAGGACGTCGTGTTCACCTACGACCTGCTCAAGAAGTACCCCGAGCTCGACGCGTCGGGGATCTGGTCCCAGATCAGCGGAGCCAAGGCCTCGGGGAACAAGGTGACCGTCACCTTCAAGCAGCCCAACGTCCCCTTCGTGGGCGTGCTGGCCGGCCAGGTGATCGTGCCGGAGCACGTGTGGTCCTCCATCAAGGACCCGGCCAAGTTCACCAACACCAAGCCCGTCGGCACCGGCCCGTTCACGCTCGAGAAGTTCGCGCCGACCCAGTACACGCTCAAGAAGAACCCGGACTACTGGCAGGCCGACAAGATCGCCCCCGACCAGGTCGTGATGCCGGCCCAGTCGACCAACCAGTCGACCAACCAGCTGGACGTGACCAGCGGCAAGTTCGACTGGGCGTACAACTACCTGCCCGACGTCGAGAAGACCTACGTCGGCCGCGACAAGGAGCACAACACCTACTGGTTCCCGCCGGGCGGAAGCATCGGCCTGTTCATGAACCTGACCAAGCAGCCCTACTCGAACGTCGACTTCCGCAAGGGGGTCAGCCTGGCCATCGACCGCGACACCATCGCCGACAAGGCCGTCAACGGCTACGAGACCGGGGCGAGCCAGTCCGGGCTGATCCTGCCGAACCTCGAGAAGTGGCTCGACCCGTCCATCCCGGACTCCGGCAACGTCACGCAGGACACCAAGGGCGCGCTGGCGGAGTTCAAGAAGGCCGGCTACACCCAGCAGGGCGGCAAGCTGGTCGACGCGAGCGGCAAGCAGGTCTCGATGTCGATCATGATGCCGTCGAACTACTCCGACTGGGTCGCGGGCGGCAAGGAGCTGGTCAACGAGCTCGGTGCCATCGGCATCAAGGCGTCGCTCGACACCCCGGACGCCACGCAGTACACGAGCGCCACCCAGTCCGGGAACTACGACGTCGCCTTCGGCGGCTACGGCGGCACCGGTGACCCCTACACCGACTTCAACAACATGCTGAACAGCGCGTTCGCGGCTCCCATCGGGACGGCGACGGCCAACAACTTCGAACGGTTCAAGGACCCCCAGGTGGACGCGGCGCTGAACAAGCTCGCGGGAGCGGTGGGCAAGTCGGCGCAGCAGGACGCCGTGCACCAGCTCGAGAACGTGATGTACGACCAGGTGCCGATCGTCCTGATGTACTACGGCGGCAGCTGGGGCCTGTTCTCCACCAAGAACTTCACCGGGTGGCCGTCCCAGGACGACCCGTACACCCTGCCGACCAGCTACAACAACGCGATCCTCCAGGTCGTCACGCATCTGCAGCGGGCGTCGTGAGGACGAGGACGCGGTGAGGGTACGGGGCTGACGCCATGCGGTACGCCATCCGGAAGCTCGTGCTGTTCGTGGTCACCCTGTGGGCCGCGCTCACGCTGAACTTCCTGCTGCCCCGGATGATGCCGGGCTCGCCGGTCGACGCCGCGATCGCGAAGCTCTCGCAGGGAGGCCAGCCGGTGACCGATGCCCAACGCCGGGCCATCGAGATCCAGCTGGGCTCCCCGCACGGGAGTCTCCTCGGCCAGTACGTCGACTACCTCGGGAACGTGGTGCGACTGCGCTTCGGCACGTCGTTCTCCTTCCCGAACGAGACCGTGGCGCACACGGTCATGACCGCCCTGCCGTGGACACTGCTGCTCGTCGGCGTCACCACGGTCGTGGCGTTCGTGATCGGCACCCTCCTCGGGGTGTACGCCGGCTGGCGGCGCGGCACGAAGGCCGACGCCACCGTGACCGTCGGGGCGACGCTCTTCGCGGCGTTCCCGCCGTTCTGGTTCGGGCTGCTGCTGCTCTACGTGCTGGCGTTCCGGATGAACGCCTTCCCGATCAAGGGCGGCTACAGCCCGGGCCTCACGCCCGAGTGGACCCCGAGCTTCCTGGCCAACGCCATGTCCCACAGCTTCCTGCCGGGCCTCACCCTGGCCATCACGTCGCTGTCGGGCTGGGTCTTCGGGATGCGCAACAACATGATCAACACCCTGGGGGAGGACTACGTGACCTTCGCCGAGGCGAACGGGCTCCGGCGCCGCACGATCGCGGTGAGGTACGCCGCCCGCAACGCGTTGCTGCCCAACGTCACCGCGTTCGGGCTGTCGCTCGGTGCGGTGGTCGGCGGGTCGGTCCTGGTCGAGGGCGTCTTCAGCTATCCCGGCCTGGGCAACCTGCTCTTCATCGCGGTCAACAACCACGACTACCCGTTGATGCAGGCGCTGTTCCTCGTGATCAGCGTCAGCATGCTGGTCGCGATCTTCGTCGTCGACCTGCTCTACGCGCGGCTCGACCCGAGGGTGAGACGCGCATGAGCATGCTGACCGGCACCACCCAACCCACGGCCGACCCGGGCACGACCGTCGTCGCCAAGCCGGCCGCGGAGTCCCGGCTGCCCGGACCGCTCCTGTTCGTCACTCGCGCGTTCCGCACGCTGTGGAGCAACGGCAAGGCGCGGATCGGGATCGTGATCCTCGGCCTGATGATCGTGCTCGCCGTCTTCGCCCCACTCATCGCGCCGCATTCGCCGACTGCCACCACGTTCACGCCGTACGAGGGCCCGAGCGGCAGCAACTGGTTCGGCACGACGGGGGACGGCAACGACGTGTTCAGCCAGGTCGTGTACGGCGCCCGGGTCTCGCTGTTGGTCGGTCTGGTCGCGGGCGCCTCTGCCACGGTCGTCGCGGTGACGGTCGGGCTCGTCGCCGGCTATCGGCCCGGCGTCATCGACGAGGTGCTCAGCTTCCTGACCAATCTCGCGCTGGTGATCCCGGGACTGCCTCTGATGATCATCCTGGCGGCCTACGTGCCGAGCCGCTCGATCTGGGTGATCGTGATCGTGGTCGCCGGCACCAGCTGGGCGACCGGCGCACGCGTGGTGCGGAGCCAGGCGACCTCGATCCGCGAGCGTGACTACGTGACGTCGGCCGTCTTCTCGGGCGAGGGGCTGTTCCGCATCGTCTTCCGGGAGATCCTGCCCAACATGACCTCGCTGGTGGCCGGGAGCTTCTTCGCCGCAGCCACGGCTGCTGTGATGGCCGAGGCCAGCCTGGAGTTCCTGGGGCTCGGCAACCCGAGCACCGTGAGCTGGGGGACGATCCTCTACTACGCCCAGCAGCAGAACGCGATGCTCACCGGATCCTGGGTGCTGGTGTTCGCGCCCGGTCTGATGATCGCGCTGCTCGCTGTCTCCTTCACTCTGATCAACTTCGGCGTCGACGCGCTCTCCAACCCCCGGTTGCGGGAGAAGTGACCGCGATGACGCACCACCCCGACCGGCAGATCCTGCTCGACGCGCAGGGCGTCGACGTCACCTACTTCCCGGCCGGCGCGGCGCCGGTGCACGCCGTGCGCGAGGTCAGCCTGACCCTGCAGCACGGCGAGTTCGTCGGCATCGTCGGCGAGTCCGGCTGCGGCAAGTCGACGCTCGGCTTCGCGCTCACCCGGCTCCTCCAGCGACCGGCACGCCTCACCGGCGGCCGCATCCTGTTCGACGGCGCCGATCTGGCCTCCCTCGACGGCGAGGAGCTCCGGGCTCAGCGTCGCAACGGGATCGCGCTCGTGCTGCAGAGCGGCATGAACGCGCTGAGCCCGGTGCGCACCGTCGAGCACCACCTGCGCGACATCCTGCGGGCCCATGCGCGCGACGGCGAGGACGTCTCGAAGCCGGCCGTCCGACGCCGCGGCGTGGCACTGCTCGACCAGGTGCGGCTCCCAGCCGACGTGCTCGACCGGTTTCCTCACGAGCTGTCCGGAGGCATGCGGCAGCGGGTCTCGATCGCGCTTGCGCTGTCCCTCGACCCGAAGCTGATCGTCTTCGACGAACCCACCACGGCGTTGGACGTGATCGTCCAGAAGGCCGTGATGCAGACGATCCAGGAGCTCCAGCGCGAGCGTGGGTTCACCGCCATCCTGATCAGCCACGACCTCGGCGTCGTCCTCGAGGCGACCGACCGCGTGCTCGTGATGTACGCCGGCCGGGTGGTCGAGGACCAGCCCAGCAAGCGCCTGCTCAGCGGCGAGCACCACCCCTACACCGAGGCGCTGCTCGGTTGTTACGCCGACCCGCGCGCGGAGGAGGTCGTGCTGGGCGGCATCCCCGGCTCTCCGCCCGACCTGTCCCAGCCGCAGTCCGGCTGCTCGTTCGCACCGCGCTGCACGCTGGCCGAGGACGTCTGCCTCCGCGTGGACCCACCGCTGGCACCCCTGGGGGCGGGGCAGGCGGCCTGCCACGTGCGGGCGGCGAGCGCCGGCGTACCGAAGGAGGCGTCCGTTGGCTGACCATCGATCGGCCGAGGTGCCCGAGCTCCGGGTCGACGGCGTCACCAAGGTCTTCACGGCCCGCGGTCGCACCCGCGGCCGGACCACGACGGCCGTCGACGACGTGAGCTTCGCGATCGAGCCCGGCGCGGCGGTCGGCCTCGTCGGTGCGAGCGGCTCCGGCAAGACGACACTTGCCCGGCTGGTGACCTCGTCGGAGCGGCCCACGAGCGGCACCGTCACGTTCGGCGAGACCGCCGTCCACCGACTTCGCGGACGCGCCCTGCGGCGGTTCCACGGCGACGTGCAGATGGTGTTCCAAGACCCCTACGGCGCCCTGAACCCGCTGCACACGGTCGAGTACACCGTCTCCCGACCGTGCCAGAACTACCTCGGCCTGAACGCCCGGCAGGCCCGCGACCGGGTGCACGAGCTGCTCGACACGGTGGGCCTCACCCCGACCGAGCAGTACGCCGCCAAGCTGCCGCACCAGCTCTCCGGCGGTCAGCGCCAGCGGGTCGTGATCGCCCGCGCCCTGGCCTGCGACCCGCAGCTGATCGTGGCCGACGAGCCGGTCTCGATGCTCGACGTCTCCCTGCGCGCCGGCGTTCTGCGACTGCTCGAGAAGCTGCGCCAGGACCGCGGTCTGAGCCTGCTGTACATCACGCACGACCTCCTGAGCGCACGGGTCGTCACCGACCGGATCCTGGTGCTCAACCAGGGGAGGGTCGTCGAGCACGGGGACACCAAGCAGGTCCTGCAGCACCCGCAGGACGACTACACCGTGGCGCTGCTCGACGCGGTCGCCACACCCCATCCCTGAGCCCGGCGGGCTCGGGCGTCTCGGAAAGGTTGGAGTCCCGTGAAGCATCACCCCCGGTTCCGTCATGCCGTCGTCTGTGCGACGGCGCTCGGATCGAGCCTGCTCGCCTGGTCGGGGCACGCCCCGGCGCAGGCACACACCTCAGACGAGGCGGCCAGGCCGGCCTCGTCGGCAGGCTCCACCGCCTCGCACTCCGGCGACGGCATCGCGCCGTACACCGGTCTCACCGCCGCCCAGAAGCAGCAGCTGATGTCGATCGCGCGCGACTCCTGGAGGTTCTTCGCCGACGACGTCGACCCGCAGACGCACCTGCCGCTCGACAACCTGACGTACGCCGGCGGATCGCCCACGCCGACCAGCCGCGGCACGTACACCTCGTCGGCGAACATCGGCGTCTACCTGTGGTCGCTGGTCTCCGCGTCCGACCTCGGGCTGATCAGCCGTGGCCGGGCGACCGAGATGACCAAGCAGACCCTGCGCGAGGTCGCCACGTTGCCGGCGTTCAACGGCTTCCTCTACCAGTGGTACGACACGTCGAACGGCCACGTGCTGCTCAACCCCGGTCAGGGTGAGTGCGCCACGACCGGCGGCACCTACGACAACTGCTCGTTCGTGTCGAACGTCGACAACGGCTGGTACGCCTCCGGACTCGTCGTCGCCAAGCAGGCGTTCCCCGGTGCGCGCAAGGAGGCACAGACGCTGCTGTCGAAGATGGACTTCTCGATCTTCTACGACGCGCGCGCGGAGACCCACTGCAACGTCAACCGCGACATCGCCGGCAACCAGCCGACCGGTCAGATGTACGGCGGCTACTACAAGGGCAACCCGCCGGAGACCGACACCGGCGGTCACTACTACCACAACGGCGCGCTCTACTCCGACCCGCGGATCTCGGCGTACCTCGGCATGGGGCGGGGCGAGATGCCGGGCAACGTGTGGTGGCGGAGCTGGCGTGAGCTGCCGCCTGCCGCGCCGTACGACGACTGCGCGGACGACCCGGACTTCTCCTGGCAGGGTCAGTGGCCCATGGACGGGTCCTGGCAGAAGGTCACCGACCCGCAGTCCGGGCAGGTGTTCGACGTCTGGGAGGGCAGCTACACCTACCCCGGCACCGACCTGAAGTTCATCCCCACCTTCGCCGGCGGCATGTTCGAGGCGCTGATGGCGAACGAGGTCGTGCCCGAGACGTCGTGGGGCACCCACGGCTTCGGGCTGGCCGACCGGCGCACGGTCGACGTGCAGCGCAAGTACGCCACCGAGGAGCTGGGCTTCCCGGTCTGGGGCATGTCGCCGTCGAGCACGGCCGACGACTCAGGCGCGTACGGCGGGTTCGGGGTCGAGGGCCTGACCTTCCCGTACCACGGTCAGGGCGCCACGGCCGATGACCCGAACCAGGGTCTGTCGCAGTGCTGGAACTGCGCCCAGGAGACCACGGTCACCCCGCACGCGTCGTTCCTGGCGCTCGACGCATCGCCGCAGGCGGCGTACGAGAACATCGTGAGGCTCCGGTCGTCGTTCCCCGGCGTCTACGGCGCGCACGGGTTCTTCGACGCGGTGAACCCGACGACCGGGGCCGTGGGACACCGGATCCTCGTGCTCGACCAGTCGATGATCATGGCCGCGCTGGACAACGCCCTGCGTGACCGCGCGCTCCAGCGCCACTTCGCGGCCGACCCCGTCTCGTCGGCGGCGCGCACCTACCTGGAGATGGAGCACCTGGCTCTCTGACCGCCGAGTCGGCGCACCATGACGTCCAGATCGCGCCGAGTCGTCACGTGACGACTCGGCGCGATCAGGTGACGGAGACCCGGGGGTCCAGGAAGCCGTAGATGATGTCGACGAGCAGGTTCGCGACCACGACGAGGACCGCGCCCACCAGCACCACGGTGCTGAGGACTCCCAGGTCGATCGGGGTCTTGAGCGCCTGGAGACCCCAGCGCCCGATCCCGTCGATCCCGAAGATCTGCTCGATGAAGATCGTCCCGGACAGCAGGCTGGCGAAGTCGAGCCCGAAGATCGTGATGACGGGGACGATCGCGGCCCGGAGCGCATGCCGGAAGAGCACCCGGGACGTCTTCACGCCCTTCGCCTTGGCGGTCCGGATGTAGTCCTCGCCCAGGGTCTCCACCATCTGTCCGCGCGTGAAGCGGGCGTAGTCGGTGATGCTGGTGAGCCCGAGCACCAGCCAGGGCAGCATCATCCAGGTGACGGTCTTGAGGGGGTCCTGGCTGATCGGGAAGTAGCCGACGTTCGGGAAGATCTGCCACCGCAGGGAGAAGTACACCCACGCCAGCAGGATGATCACGTAGTCGGGGATGGACGACCAGACCAGCGTCCCGCCGACCAGGAGCCGGTCCAGGGGGGTGCCCCGCCAGCGCGCCGCCACCGCCCCCATGAGCACGCCGAAGGTCAGGTAGATCGAGGCGCCGCCGACCGCGACGGTGATGGTGGCCGGATACTTCTGCCTCAGGTCGTGCCACACGGTGTCACCCGTCATCACCGAGACGCCCAAGCACGGCGCCGGGCACTTGTACTCCTTGCCGTCGACGTAGACATGACTCCGCCCGACGAAGACTCCCTTGGCCCAGGTCACGTAGTTCGCGGCGACCGACCGGTCGAAGCCCATCTGGTGCTTGATGGAGTTGAGCGAGGCCGCGGAGCACTGACTGTTGTGGAGGCTGTCGCAGTAGTTGCGGGCGGGACTGTCGCCGAGGCCCTTGAAGAAGAGCACGAACACGAAGATCGACGTCAGGAAGACGACGAGGATCGAGCTGAGGATGCGACGCACGATGAAGCCGAGCATCCCGACCCTCCTGTTCTACGGCTCCGTCCCGCGAGTCCGCGCCAGGGTTTGGCCGGCGTACGGCGAACCCGAGGCTAGCCGAGGTCGCAAGGTGGTCACGATCGGGAGCCGGGTGGCAGCATCACCAGGGCCGGATCCCCCGGCGCATCCCGGCCCTCGTGGGGGAGTGATGACCAGACTCGTGCAGGTGGCGTTGCGCGCCACCGACCTCGATCGCGCCGCGGCCTTCTACGGCGAGCTGCTCGGAGCCGAGCCGAGTGGTCGGTTCGAGCCTCCCGGCCTGCTGTTCTTCGACCTCGACGGCACACGCCTGCTGCTCGAGGGCAACGCTCCGAGCTCGATGCTGTACCTCGAGGTGGCCGACGTACGCCGAGCGGTTGAGGACTTGCGCGGACGTGCCGAGATCGTCTCGGAGCCTCACGCGATCTTCACCCATGAGGATGACGCTCTCGGTCCGGCCGGGACGACGGAGTGGCAGGCCTTCGTACGCGACTCCGAGGGCAACCTCCTGGGCCTGGTGGGCTTCGAGCCCACGGCCTGATCAGGTCGGCCGAGTCCCTCACCTCCGCGGGAAATGCGGGCCGAAATACGGTGGGAAATCCGCTCGGAAATGCGCCTGGGAATTGCCCTGCGACCGCCACACAGAACGCGACGGGAGCAGGCGGAGGGCGGGGCACGAAATTCCGTGCCCCGCCCTCCAGGGGTGGGTTTATCCGATCAGCGGAGTGATCCGCGGATCACTGCTTGACCCAGATGTCCTTCCACGTCGGCATGCCGAGCGTGTTGTCATCGTTGTCGCCCATGATCCGCGAACCGTGGGCCTGCGCGACGCCGGTGTAGTAGGTGGTGAACAGCGGGAAGTACTTCTCGGCGATCTTCTTGTCGAGAGCGTTCCACGCGTCCGCCTGGTCCTCCAGCGGCATCTTCTGGATCGCGTCCATCTGGGTGTCCGCCGCCTTGTTGCTGAAGGCGGGGTAGTTCGACCCGAAGGAGTGCGACTTGTCGGGGTCCGTCGAACCGAGGACCGGCGGCAGCCAGGTCGAACCGGACGGCCAGTCGGAGCACCAACCAGCCGAGCGGACGTTGATGTCCTCACTGGTGTTGTCGCGTGCTGCGACGTAGTTCGCCGTCGTGGTCGGGACCGGGGTCGCCTTGAAGCCGGCCTCGGTCAGACCCCGCACGATCGCGTCCTTGCCCTTGACCGAGATCGGGTCGTCGGTACGGAACAGGAACTTGATCTCGTAGCCGAGGGCGCCGGCCTGCTTGAGCAGTGCCTTGGCCTTGGCCGGGTCGTTCTCGAAGCCCTGGCGACCGGTCACGTTGTACGGCGTACGACCCGGAACGCCCGGAGGCATCAGGTTCGTCGCCGGGATCGCGTTGACTCCGGGGATCAGGCCTGCGGCCAGGATGGCGTTCTTGTAGGGGTAGGCCCACGAGAGCGCCTTACGGACGTTCTTGTCGGTGATCTTCCGGTTGTCGGGTGCCCAGTAGTAGGTGCAGGGCGAGCCACCCAGGGTCAGCCGGTCCGGCGACTGCTGCTTCATCTGCTGGTAGTCGGGCGCGAGCAGGTCGTCGTAGGTCAGCGTCGTCTGGCCGTCACCGGAGTCGGCGAGCATGATCTGGTCGATCTTCTCGCTCTGCTGCTGCAGCTTGAAGTCATACCCGTCCGGGTACTGCGTGCGAGCCGGGTCGGTCTTCGCGTCCCAGTAGGGGTTCCGCTTGAGGACGAGCTCCTTGGACAGGTTGAAGCTGTCGACCATGTACGGACCGGTCGACCACGGGTGCTTCTTGTAGGTCTTGGGGTCCGAGGTCTTCGCGTCGGTCGGCACGGGCCCGTTGGCCGGGAAGGACATCCAGTACGGCATGTCCGGGAACGGCTTGTCCATCTTGATGGTGATCTTGTTCCCGCTGACCTTGATGGCCTTGAAGATCGTGCCGGACTTCTGGTGCTCGGTGTAGGGGCCCTTGTAGTCGGCGCCGCCCTTGTAGTAGACGTTCGAGTAGTACTGGCAGGCACCGGTCGGGAAGGTCGCGGCGTCCATGCACCTGGTCATGCCCCAGGCGACGTCCTGAGCCGTGACGGGCTCGCCGTTCTCGCCCCACTTCACACCGTCGCGGACGGTGAAGGTCCACTTGGTGTAGGTGTCGTTGGAGTGTCCGAGGTCGGTCGCCAGGTCGGGCACCAGGATCATCTGGCCCGACTTGGGGTCGTAGCGGTACTGCGTCAGCGAGCGGCCCATCAACCCACTGAAGATCGACGAGGTGTCGGTGTAGTAGATCTCCGCCGGATCCATCGTGGTGGTCAGACCCGTCAGGGTCAGCACGGTGACGGTGCCGCCCTTCTGCGCGCCCGAGATCGTGACCGGGCCCTGCGCGCCGGGGTCCTTGCCGTTGCCCGTCGCCCCCGGGTTGAAGTTCGACGGTGTCTCCGAGCTTGGTCCGGAGCCGCCGCTGCCGCCGCACGCGGCCAGGGCGAGTAGCCCGACCGAGGACAGGGCGACCAACGGAGTTTTGAGTCTCATGTACGCGCCTTTCGCTGACGGTTCGACCCGGCGACGACTCGCCGAGCGGTGCACCAGGGGTCAGCACGCGCGGTAGCGCGGGCATGACCCCGGGGCCCAAGAGAACCAGTTCTTCATCGCCGTACAATTGCGGCTGAATAACGAATGCATATCGTCTGTCAAATGTCACGGGAATGTCACGGGATGTCACAGACCGGTTACGAGTAAAGAAACGGTCACGACGAGGTCTCGGAATTGTCACGAGCCGCGCGTCGGCAGCGCGCGTCGGGTCAGCCGGAGGACGAGATCTTCTCGATCAGGGCGGTCGTGGAGATCGCCGGGGTGCGGGTCAGGTAGACGACCTCGCAGATGTCGCCGAACTCGTCGAACTTGCCCCGCCAGTCGTCACCCATCACGAGCACGTCAGCGTCGTACCGCTCGATGTACTCGCGCTTGAGCTCGAGGCTCTCCTCCACGAAGACCTCGTCCACCATCCGGAGGGCCGCGACGATCTCGAGCCGCTCGCCCTGCGTGAAGACCGGCTCCCGACCCTTCTTGCGGAGGTTGAGCGCGTCCGCCGAGACGCCGACGACGAGGCGGTCGCCCAGGGCCGCGGCGCGCTCGATCACCCGCAGGTGGCCGACGTGGAAGACGTCGAACGTGCCGAAGGTGATCACGGTGCGCGGCATGGCCGTCATTGTGTCAGCGCCGCCGGGCCGAGGAACGAGCGCCCGTCGTGGCGCGGCTGCGGCCGGCACGACCGGGGGTGGGCGAGAATCGGTGCGATGACCACGACCACGATGTCGGCGGGGCCGGTCGCGATGATCACCCCCGATCCCGCCGCCGACGCGCGGCGGCGGCGCGGGCTGCGCAGGATGCGCACCCTCGCGGTGTCGCTGCTCCTGCTCGCGGGGGTCGTCTTCCTGGTGACGCTGGGGGAGGACGGGGCGCTCGGCTTCGTGAACGCCGCGGCCGAGGCGTCGATGGTCGGCGCGATCGCCGACTGGTTCGCGGTCACGGCGCTGTTCAAGCACCCGCTGGGTCTACCGGTGCCGCACACCGCGCTCATCCCGCGCCGCAAGGACGAGCTCGGGCGCAGCTTGGAGGAGTTCGTCGGCGAGAACTTCCTGCAGGAGGGCATCATCCGCGAGCGGGTCGCCTCGGCCGCGATCTCACAGCGGGCCGGGGCGTGGCTCGCAGAGCCCGATCACGTACGTCGGGTGGTCGACGAGGTCGCCGAGGTGGCGGCCATCGGTCTCGGGAAGATCCGCGACGAGCACGTGAGCGACCTGGTCAACGAGGCGCTCATCCCGCGCTTCCGCGAGGAGGCCATCTCGCCCCTGGTCGGCGGGCTCCTGGCCGAGACCGTCCGCGACGGTGCCCACGTCGGCGTGGTGGACCTGGCCCTCGAGGAGCTGCACGGCTGGCTGCTGGACAATCCCGACACCGTGGCCGAGGTGCTCGAGCAGCGCGCGCCGTGGTGGGCCCCGCCCCGGCTCAACGACGCCGTCACCCGGAGGGTGACCACCGAGCTGGTGACGTGGATCGCCGAGGTCCGGGCCGACCCGCACCACCGGGCACGACGGGCGATCGACTCACTGCTGGTCCAGCTCGCCGAGGATCTGCAGCACGACGCCGACACGCAGGCGCGCATGGAGCGGCTCAAGAACCGCCTCCTCGACCAGGCCCAGGTCGTGGAGTCGGGCATCGCGCTGTGGAACGCGCTCCGCCGGGTCCTGCAGGGGTCGCTGCTCGACCCCCAGGGAGCGGTGCGCGCGCGGTTGGCGAGCGAGCTCGCGTCGTTCGGCGCGCGGCTGCGGGAGGATGTCGATCTCCGAGCCTCGATCGACGCCCGGGCGACGGACCTCTCCGTCTTCGTCGTCGAGCGCTACGGCGCGGAGATCACGGCGGTGATCACACACACCGTCGAACGCTGGGACGGGCGAGAAGCGGCACGACGGATCGAGCTGCATGTCGGTCGCGACCTGCAGTTCATCCGCATCAACGGCACGATCGTAGGAGGGCTGGTGGGACTCGTGATCCATACGGTGACAGTGGTGGTTCAGTGATGAGTGACTGTGATGAGTGACCGGGAGAAGGTCGACCTGCGGGACGAGTCGATCAAACTGGGGCAGTTCCTCAAGCTGTCCGACCTGGTGGACACCGGGGCGGACGCCAAGGGGCTCCTGGCCCGCGGTCTGGTGCGGGTGAACGGCGACGTCGAGACGCGGCGAGGGCGACAGCTCGTCACGGGCGACGTCGTGGAGTGCGCCGGACGGCGGGTCGTGGTCGGCTGACAGTGGTTTCGAGACGGTCGCAGAGCGACCTCCTCAACCACCAGTGATCAGTCGACCGAGACCAGGTCGCAGACGAAGATCAGGCTCTCGCCCGGCTGGATGACGGCGCCCGCGCCGCGGTCGCCGTAGGCGAGGTGCGGTGGGATGACCAGCCTGCGTCGTCCGCCGACCTTCATGCCCTGGACGCCGGTGTCCCAGCCCTGGATCACCTGGCCGACGCCGAGCCGGAACTCCAGCGGCGCTCCTCGGTTGTACGACGCGTCGAACTCCTCGCCGGTCGAGTGCGACACCCCCACGTAGTGCACGCTCACGGTGGACCCGGCGGTCGCCTCCGGGCCGTCTCCTTCGACCAGGTCGACGATCTCGAGGTCGGCGGGCGGCGGGCCCTCGGGCGGGTCGATCTCGGGCTTGTCCATGCCTCGACCCTACGGGCCACGATCGCGGCCGTGACTGTCGGTGGTCACCCCTAGCGTGGGCCTCATGCCGCTGATGATCCAGAAGGGCCTGCTCGAGACTCACCAGACCGGTCACGAGGTGCGGGAGACCGGCGAGGCGGCACTCCGCGAGCGCCAGGTGACCCAGAGCGACGAGTGCACCTGCGACCACTGCCAGGCGGCCTCGCGCGACGAGATGTGGATCCGTTGGGCCTGAGGCGAGAGGTGGTGTCGGGTCAGGTCTGGTGCACGTAGCTGTCGAGCTGGTCGCGCTCGAACTGCAGCTGGTCGAGCGACGACTTCACGACGTCGCCGATGCTGATGATGCCGACCAGTCCGCCGTCGGTGACCACCGGCACGTGTCGGATGCGACGCTCGGTCATCAGGACCCGCAGGTCGTCGACCGAGGTGTGGGGCTCGGTCGTGGCGACCTCACTGGTCATGATCGCGCTCACGGCGCCGTCGAGGACCGCCTCGTCCTCGTGGAGACGGCGTACGACGTCGCGTTCGCTGACGATGCCGTCGACCGCCTGGCCGTCGGTGCTGACGACGACCGCACCGATGTTGTGCTGGGCCAGGAGCGCGAGGAGATCGCGCACGGTGGCGTCGGGCGCGATGGTGACGACCTCGTCGCCGGACTTGCTCGAGAGAACGTCGCTGATCCGCATGACCACTCCTAGGTCTTTCGGCGTCTGCTCGGTTCTGTCCGAGGCTAGTCCTCTTCGCGGGTGCGCCGCGAGAGCAGATCACTGACCGAGCCAGGTCCGCGCGGTGGTGAGTCCGGATCGTGGTCGCCGTCGGGGAGGGATCCGAGGAACGAGAGCGCGGCATCGTGCAGGTGGCCGTTGGTGGCCAGGGCGTTGCCACCGAAGGGCCCGTCCGTGCCGTCCAGCGCCGTGAACCGGCCGCCGGCCTCCCGCACGATCACGTCGAGCGCCGCCATGTCGTAGACGTGCAGCTCGGGCTCGGTGGCGATGTCGACGGCACCTTCGGCGAGCAGCATGTAGGACCAGAAGTCGCCGTACGCACGGGTCCGCCAGCAGCGCCTCATCAAGGACATGAAGTCCTCGAGGCGGTCGCGCTCCTCCCAGCCGTGGAGCGAGGAGTAGGACATCGACGCGTCCTCGAGTCGGCGTACGTCGGACACGGTGCAGCGGGTGGCCTTGAGCAAGGACCGACCGGTCCACGCCCCGTTGCCGGTCGACGCCCACCAGCGCCGCTGCAGCTGCGGCGCGGACACGACCGACAGGACGACCTGGTCGTCGACCACCAGGGCGATCAGCGTCGCCCAGACCGGGACGCCGCGCACGAAGTTCTTGGTCCCGTCGATCGGGTCGACGATCCACCGCCGCTGGCTGTGCCCCGAGCTCCCCTGCTCCTCGCCGGTGATCGCGTCGCGTGAGCGCACGCGGGACAGCGTGCGCCGGATCGACTCCTCGACCGCCTCGTCGGCGTCGGTGACCGGCGTCAGGTCCGGCTTGCTCATGACGTGCAGGTCGAGGGCCCGGAAACGGGACGTCGTGATCGAGTCCGCATCGTCGGCGAGCACATGTGCCAGCCGGAGGTCGTCGGTGTAGTCGATCCCTGACGAGCCTGAGGACGGACCAGCGGGCGGCATGCGCACAGGCTATGCCGCTGCGGCCTCTCAGCCGGGGAAGCCCAGCCGGGGAAGCCCAGCCGTGGCAGCCGTGGCAGCCGTGAACCCCGGACCGGCCTGTGTCGTATACCTAGGTCATGGAATCGCTCGCCACGTCCTGGGCCATGGAGTTCAACGGCCTGCCGCTGCATCCCCTGGTGGTCCACGTCGTCGTCGTGTTCGCACCCCTCGCGGGCATCGGCGGCATCCTCTACGCCCTCGTGCCGAAGTGGCGATGGCGGCTTCGCTGGCCGCTCGTGGCCTGCGCGGTCCTGGCGGCCGCCGCGGGCATCGTCGCGGTGCAGTCCGGTCAGGACCTCGAGACCACCCGGCATCTCGAGTCGCTCCCGGAGCTCGCGACGCACTCGTCGCGCGGCCGGTTCCTGCGCTGGGTCCTGCTCGCCTTCCTGGTCCCGACCGCGCTGGCCACCTGGCAGCTCGGCGGCCCCTCCCCGGTCACGGCCGACGGGAAGGCCCGCGCCGGGCGCACCGGTGCGGTCGCCTGGGGCATCCAGCTGCTCCTGGTCGCGGGCGCGGTCACCGTGCTGGTCTGCGTGTTCCTGACCGGCGACTCCGGCTCGCGCAGCGTCTGGGGCAAGTAGCACCAGCCTCACCACCGGTGGTTGAGGAGCGAGCGTCTCGAAACCACCCTCCGATCAGTACACCGGTCCCGACCTGGCCTCCAGCAGCCGGCGGAACGACTCGACGCGCTCCGGGTCGGCCTCACCACGGGCCACGGCCTCGTCGAGCCCGCACTCCGGCTCGTCGGTGCCATGCGTGCAGCCGCGCGGACACTCCTCCGTCATCTCGTCGAGGTCCGGGAAGGCCTCGATCAGGTCCTCCGGCCGCACGTGCGCCAGCCCGAACGACCGGATCCCCGGCGTGTCGACGATCCAGCCCGGCTGTCCGTCGTGCGTCCGGCAGCGCCAGCATGATCGCCGAGGTCGAGGTGTGCCGGCCGCGGCCGGTGACCGCGTTCACGTGCCCGATCTCCCGGTCGGCGTCCGGGACGAGCGCGTTGACGAGGGTGGACTTGCCGACACCGCTGTGTCCGATCAGCACGCTCGTTCTCCCGGCGAGCCGCGCCCGCACCTCGCTCACGTCGGCACCGCGCTGGGTGACCACCCACGGCACGCCGAGCGAGCGATAGGTCGCCAGTAGCACCTCGGGGTCGGCCAGGTCGGCCTTGGTCAGGCACAGGAGTGGTTTCATCCCCGCGTCGTACGCCGCCACGAGGGCCCGGTCGATCAGCCGCGGACGTGGCTCGGGGTCGGCCAGTGCGGTGACCACGACGAGCTGGTCGGCGTTCGCCACCACGACGCGCTCGACCGGGTCGTCGTCGTCGGCCGTACGCCGGAGCACCGTTGCCCGGTCCTGCACCTCCACGATGCGAGCGAGGGCGCCCACGTCGCCCGAGACGTCGCCGACGACGCGCACGCGATCGCCGACGACCACACCCTTGCGACCCAGGGGCCGGGCCTTCACGGCGAGCACCGTCACGTCGGCCACCCGGAGGGTCAATCGCCCGCGGTCGACCGTCGTCACCACACCGTCGACGGCGTCGTCGTAGCGCGGGCGCTCCTTCGTGCGCGGCCTGGTGCGCCGACGCGGGCGCTCGTAGTGCTCGTGGTCCTGCTCGTCGTACCGGCCGCTCACGACGAGTCGTCCAGCAGCCGCGACCATGCCCCCGGGAAGTCGGGGAAGGTCTTGCTCGTGGCGGCGATGTCGTCGACCGTGACCCCCTGCACGACGGAGCCGAGCACCGCTCCCGCGTGGGCCATCCGGTGGTCGGCGTGGCTGCGGAACACGCCGCCGTGCAGCCGCGCCGGTCGCAGCTCCAAGCCGTCCGGGAGCTCCGTGACGTCGGCGCCGAGGCCCCGGAGCTCGGTGGCGAGCGCCGCGATCCGGTCGGTCTCGTGCCCGCGGATGTGCGCGATGCCCCGGAGGTACGACGGCCCGTCCGCCAGGGCGCACAGCGCGGCGACCACCGGGGTCAGCTCACCCGCGTCGTGCAGGTCCACGTCGATGCCCCGGATCCGACCGTCCCCCGTGACCGTCAGCCCGCTCGCGTCGCGGACGACCTCGCAGCCCATCTGCTGCAGGAGGTCACGGACGAGGTCGCCGGCCTGCGTGGTCTGGTCGGGCCAGTCGCGCACCGTGACCGAGCCGCCGGTCGTCGCCGCGAGCGCCAGGAACGGCGCTGCGTTGGAGAGGTCGGGCTCGATCGTGTGGTCACGTGGACCGATCGTCCCCGGAGCGACGCGCCACCGGTCGGGCTCGCTGTCGTCGACGTCCACCCCGTGAGTGCGGAGCATCGCCACCGTCATCTCGATATGTGGCTGCGACGGCACGGTCTTGCCGTCGTGCACGAGGTCGAGGCCCTCGTCGAATCGCGCCCCGGCGAGCAGCAGGGCCGAGACGAACTGGCTGGATCCCGACGCGTCCAGCACCACGCGGCCACCACGCACGTGGCCGGTGCCGCGGACCGTGAACGGCAGTCGGTCGCCCACCACCGCGACACCGAGCGTCCGCAGCGCGGTGAGGACCTCACCGACCGGGCGGGACCGCATGTGGGGGTCGCCGTCGAACTCCACCACGCCGTCGACGAGACCGGCGACGGGCGGCACGAACCGCGTGACGGTGCCCGCCAGGCCGCAGTCGACGTGACCGCCTCCGGTCATCGGTCCGGGCTGCACGCTCCAGTCCTCACCGACCGTGTCGATCACCGCGCCGAGCGTGACCAACGCGGCGGCCATCAGCTCGGTGTCGCGCGAGCGCAGGGCACGGCGTACGACGGAGGGGCCGTCGGCGAGGGCCGCCAGCACCAGCGCCCGGTTGGTCAGC
The DNA here is from genome assembly GCA_963759515.1 of uncultured Actinomycetota bacterium. Lineage (GTDB taxonomy): Bacteria > Actinomycetota > Actinomycetes > Propionibacteriales > Nocardioidaceae > Nocardioides. The sequence goes on from CAVWZR010000031.1 coordinate 48,341, forward strand.
GACTTGCTGCCGGGGAGCGTGATCTCGGCCTGGACGGGCCCGGTCGCGTGCGGCGCCGCCCACGGCTGGGTCGCCGTCGCCGTCTCCGCACTGCTCACCGCCGCAGGGTACCGAGGCGGCAGCGCCTCGAGGTCAGCTCGACGGGTCAGCTCAGGTGGGCCTTGGCCACGCGGGCCTCGGCCGACGCCTGCTTCCCCAGGTGCCGGGCCTCGCGGCGCACGTCGCGGGCGGCCCGTCGAGCTCGCCAGGCCACGCCCGGCTTCCCCTCGGTGTCCACACCGGCCAGCAGGAGGCCGCCCATCATGGAGATGTTCTTGAGGAACTGGAGGCGCTGGGCCGACCGGGTCGCCTTGTCCTTCTCCGTCCAGAACGGGTGCCCGGCGTACGTCGTCGGCACCAGGGTGGCCGCCAGGACCAGCGCGGAGAGGCGTGGCAGCCGGCCGGTGGCGAGGGCCAGACCGGCGGCGACCTGGGTGGCGCCGTTGATCCGCACCAGCGTGGCCGGGTCGGTCGGCACGGGCAGCCCCGGAGCGATCTTCTCGGCGAGCGTCGGGACCTGGTCGGTCACCTTCTCCGCCTGGGGCACCTTGCTCGTGGCATGGGTCAGCGCGTCGAGGCCACCGGCGACGAACATCGACGCGAGCATCGGCCGGGCGATCAGTCTGATGGCGGTCATGGGTAGTACTTACCCCGAGACCGTCTCGTTCAGTCGTCCCAGCCGTGAACGGTCACGTGGGTGGTGGCGCTCGCCGGACCACCGGGGGTGTCGTCGGACTGGACGGTGAACCGGACATCGGCATCCCGGGTCTCGCGAGGAAGTCCGACCAGGTAGAAGATCGTGGTGGGCGTCCTCGTGATGTGGCAGGCGCCTGATCCCGGCAGGAAGCACGTACCGAGGTCGAACGGGACGACGACCACACCTTCGTCCGAGTCAGAGGTCAGCGTGGCGGTGGCGTCGTCGGCCAGTCCGGTCACGGTGACGTTGACACCGTGCCAGTCGCGTCCGGCCCACTGGAAGTGGCCATGTTGCTCCGAGGCAGTCACCGACAGCTGGGAGACGCGGTCGACCTTCACGTCCTGCGTCACTCGTGTCGCCGCCGAGTAGTCGTCGTTGCCTGCCTGATCGGCTCGCACCGTGCAGGTGCCGTTGGCGACGAACCTGACGGTCGCCCCCGAGACGGTGCACACGGCGGGCGTCCCGGAGCTGTACGCGACGGCGTTGCCCGACGAGCCACCGGTGGCGGTGACGGTGTAGTCGCCCCCCACCAAGCCGGGCGACGGCGGAGTGGAGGTGAAGGCGATGCTCTGCGCCTTCTTGGACACGTCGACGGTCTGGCTGTCGGTGTCGGTGAGGTAGTCGTCGTTGCCGGCGGTGGCGGTGATGGCGCAGCTGCCGGCGTGGTCGAAGGTCACCGTGGAGCCTTCGAGGCGGCAGGCCTTGCCGAGCTTGGTGCTGGTGGGCTTGACCGACACCGTGACCGGGGCGCCGGAGTCACTCGTCGCGTTCACCGCGTAGCTCTGGCCGAACGCAGGGTCGGACGGCGCCTTCGAGGTGATGGTGACGGTCTGGGCTTGCTTGGCGACGTCGACGTTCTGGGCGTCGGTGGCGTTGACGTAGTCGTCGTTGCCGGCGGTGGCGGTGATGGCGCAGCTGCCGGCGTGGTTGAAGGTCACCGTGGAGTCCTCGAGGCGGCAGGCCTTGCCGAGGCTGTTGCTGGTCGGGTCGACGGACAGGGTGACCGGTGCGCCGGAGGTGCTGGTCGCCGTGACTGCGTAGTCGTCGCCGAACTTCGGGGCGGTCGGTGCCGTCGAGTCGATGGTGACGGTCTGGGTTTGCTTGGCGATGTCGACGTTCTGGGCGTCGGTGGCGTTGACGTAGTCGTCGTTGCCGGCGGAGGCGGTGATGGCGCAGCTGCCGGCGTGGTTGAAGGTCACCGTGGAGTCCTCGAGGCGGCAGGCCTTGCCGAGGCTGTTGCTGGTGGGGTCGACGGACAGGGTGACCGGTGCGCCGGAGGTGCTGGTCGCCGTGACTGCGTAGTCGTCGCCGAACTTCGGGGCGGTCGGTGCCGTCGAGTCGATGGTGACGGTCTGGGTTTGCTTGGCGATGTCGACGTTCTGGGCGTCGGTGGCGTTGACGTAGTCGTCGTTGCCGGCGGAGGCGGTGATGGCGCAGCTGCCGGCGTGGTTGAAGGTCACCGTGGAGTCCTCGAGGCGGCAGGCCTTGCCGAGGCTGTTGCTGGTCGGGTCGACGGACAGGGTGACCGGTGCGCCTGAGGTGCTGGTCGCCGTGACTGCGTAGTCGTCGCCGAACTTCGGGGCGGTCGGTGCCGTCGAGTCGATGGTGACGGTCTGGGTTTGCTTGGCGACGTCGACGTTCTGGGTGTCGGTGTCGGTGAGGTAGTCGTGGTTGCCGGCGGTGGCGGTGATGGCGCAGCTGCCGGCGTGGTTGAAGGTCACCGTGGAACCGTCGAGGCGGCAGGCCTTGCCGAGGCTGTTGACGGTCGGGTCGACCGACAGGGTGACCGGCACCCCGGAGTCACTGGAGGCGGTCACGGTGTAGCTCTGGCCGAACACCGGGTCGGCGGGGGCGTTCGACTCGATGGTGACGGTCTGTTCTGCCTGGGGAACGTCGATCGTCTGGGTGACCTTGCTGCCCGCGGCCCTGTTCGCGCCCTTCTCGGCCGCGATGACGCACGCGCCGGCGTGGTCGAAGGTCACCGTGTGGCCCGCGATGCTGCAGGCCTCATGGGTGGTGGCCGGGTCGATCGAGAACTGCACCTTGCCGGAGGCGCCCGATGCCTTCACCTCGTAGGTGCTCCCGAACTTCGGGTTCGACGGGGGGCGTCGAGGTGAACGTGATGTCGTCATCGCCCGGGTCGGTGGGCCCGGTGGTCGGGTCGGTGGGTCCCGTGGACGGGTCGGTGGGTCCGGTGGTCGGGTCCGTGGCTCCGGTCGAGGGATTCAGGGACGGCGCAGTGGACTCGTCGGTGATCGGTGGGAGAGAGGACGGCGGAGCGGACTCCGTGGGCAACGTCGGGTTGAGCGACTCGTTGCGCCCCGGGCCGTCGGTTCGCCCGTGGTGCGGGCCGTCGGAGCCGTTGGGACTGCCGGAGTCGGACGGCTCGATCGACGAGATCGGACCGCGGCCGAGCGGCGGCGGTGACCCGAGGGTGTCGTGGTTGCCACCACCCAGGTGCGCGGCGCCGTAGACGGTCACGACGGCGGTGGCGGCGACGACCATGCCGCCGAGCGCCGTCACGGCGGCATGCGACGCGACCCAGGTCTTGGCCGCGGTGACGCTCGTGGAGAGAACGCTCGACCCGGCGCCGGCCCCGCGTCGAGGACAGGTAGCTCGCCCCGGCGGTGCCGAGCAGGAGCGGCGCCAGCAGGCCGGCCAGACCGGAGTTGACCTCGGTGAGCTCGAGGTAGACCGCGGCACAGGCGCGGCAGGCGGCGAGGTGGTCGTCCACGCGGGCCGCGTCGCGCCGCGAGAGACCACCGCGGACGTAGGCGCCCAGGTGGTCGCGGGTCCACGCGCAGTCGACGTCGTCCGGGTCGGTCGCGTGCTGGCTGAGGAACGCCTGGCGCAGGCCCTCGCGAGCCCGGTAGGCCAGCGCGGAGACGGAGTTGGCGCTCATCCCGAGCAGCGGGGCGATGTCGGCCGGCTTCTGCTGCTCGACCTCGGTGTGCCACAGGACCATCTGCCAGCGCTCCGGCAGCGAGGCGAACGCCCGGGCCGCGGCGGCGTTGTCGAAGCCCTCCACGGCCGTGTCCTGGAACGGCAGCCCGGGATCGAACGGCGCCAGGTCGTCGACGGGCCGCAGGCGTGAGCCGGCCCGGATCCGGTCGACGTGGAGCCGGCGTACGGCGGTGAGCAGGTAGGCGCGGAACGCCAGGTCGGGTCCGCCGCCGCGCTGGAGCACGGTCAGGACCTTGGTGAAGGCGTCGGACACGAGGTCCTCGGCATCGGCGTGACCGGTCAGCTGGCGTGCCAGTCGTCGCGCGGCATCGACGTGCCGGGCGAAGAGCTCGCCGTAGGCGTCGGTGTCGCCGCCGCGGACCGCCGAGATCAGCTCAGCGTCGCCCGGGCCGTCGACCGACAGCGACACGCTCACACTTACTCCAACGGGGGGAACCGAGACCTGTGACGCCAGTATGCGGGGATTCCCGAGATTTTTCCGCTCATTCGGCATCATGCTGGGCGCCTTCAAGCGTCCCAGTTGCGGAGAGCGCTGGTCGGAGATTCGGAGGGAGGCGTCATGGGGTTCTGGGCTTTTCGGGACAAAATGGTGCCCGGGTCTCCCTCCGAAACCCAACCTGCGTTCTTCGAGCAGGTACGGGGAGACATGCCTGAGCGGTTCGAGGCCGTGGCAGAGGCCCTCGACGTCGGCCGCAGTGCGACCGATGCCTGTGAGGTGGTGGGCAGGTTGCTGGGCAGCCAGGGAGTCTCACTGGAGGAGACCCTGGCGGATCTTCGGACGACCTATGAGCTCGTCGTGGGTACCGAGCCCGCGTTCACCGACGCGTGTGCGGTGGCGCTGGGCTGGAGCGAGGCGACGCTCGCGTACCTGCATCAGCTCTCGTGCGCTGACCCGCTGACCGGGTTGGCCAGCATGGCTCATCTACGGGGCCGGCTCACGGAGCTGTACCGGGGGGACACCCGCGGGCCGGCCCCTCTTCGCGACCGCTACGCACTGGTCGTGGTCGAGGCGTCCGCACCGCGTCTTTCCGGCCTGGCCGACGAGGTCTTCGGCCTCGACCTGCGGATGTCCCGGATCGGGGAGTCCGCCCGCTCTGTCTTCGCCGGCGGTGAGACGGTCTGCCGGATCGGTCCGCGCCGGATCGTGATCCTGGCCGGCCGCAACGACGGCCTGGCCCGTCGTACGACGCTCCTGCGCAACCTGCTCGACGTCGGCGAGCGCGGCTTCGGCGGCGTCCGCATCTGGAGCGAGAGCCTTCCGCTGGTGCCCGAGCAGGCCTCGAGCCTGCTCGACGAGCTCTCGCGCGACCAAGCGAACAGCTGAGCCCGAGGAACGAGAGCCCGGCGTCGACATCCGTCGGTCGAGCTTGTCGCGACCACGGCTGAGGCTCCAGGCACCTCCACCGGGTCTCGACACGCGGTCACGACCTCGCGAGCTCGGTCGTGCGCTTGCTCGACCTCGCAGCCTGGAGGTGTGATCTCGTTCCTCGATCACCCCTACGCTGCTGACATGTGCGGTCGCTACGCCTCCAGCCGCAAGCCGGAGGACCTCGTCGAGGAGTTCGAGATCTCCGCGCCCGGGGCGAACAAGGTCGAGGAGGCGCTCGCCCCCGACTACAACGTCGCCCCGACCAAGCCGGTGTACGCCGTGATGGAGCGGTCCCCGTCCTCGCGCGACGACCCCGACCCCGAGCCGCCGCAGCGCCAGCTGCGGGTGCTCAGCTGGGGCCTCATCCCGTCCTGGGCCAAGGACCCGGCGATCGGCAACCGGATGATCAACGCCCGGATGGAGACCGTCGCCGAGAAGCCGGCGTACAAACGGGCGTTCGCCTCACGGCGGTGCCTGCTTCCGGCCGACGGCTACTTCGAGTGGTATCCCACCCAGGTCACGGGCAAGTCCGGTCGCCCGTTGAAGCAGCCGTTCTACATCCATCCGCAGGACGGCGGCGTACTCGCGATGGCGGGCCTCTACGAGATCTGGCGTGACCACGACAAGGCCGACGACGCCCCCGACCGCTTCCGCTGGACCTGCACCGTGCTCACCACCGAGGCGGAGGACTCCGTCGGCCACATCCACGACCGGATGCCCCTGATGGTCGAGCGTGACCGCTGGTCGGCGTGGCTCGATCCCTCCGTCTCCGAGCGCGACGACCTGCTGTCGCTGCTCGTCCCGGCGGCTCCCGGGCAGCTCGAGGCGTTCCCGGTCTCGACCGACGTGAACAACGTCCGCAACAACGGCCCCGAGCTCGTCGAGCCGATCCCCGCCGAGGACGCCCTGCTGTGAGCCGGCTGTGAGTCGGCCGTGAGTCGGCCGTGAGCAGCGCGTGACGCGGTCGCGAGCGGTGCCCACGCCCTACGGCGACGGCCGCCTCGACGTGTATGCCGCGCGAGCTGCGACGGCGACTCTCCTGCTCAGCCACGGCGCCGGCAACGGCGTGGGGTCGCGCGACCTGGCGGCGCTGGCCGCCGCGCTGCCTCGCCAGGGTGTGACCGTCGCCCTCTTCGAGCAGCCGTGGCGCGTCGCCGGCCGCAAGATCGCGTCTCCGCCACCCACGCTCGACGTCGGGCTCCGGGCGGCTCACCGCGTCGCGCGCCCGCGCGGACCGGTCGTGGTGGGCGGCAGGTCCGCCGGCGCACGGTCGGCGGCTCGGTGCGCGACCGCTCTCGGGGCGGTTGGCTGCCTGGCCCTCTCGTTCCCGCTCCACCCGCCCGGACGTCCCGAGAAGTCGCGGGTCGACGAGCTCACCGGAGCGGGCGTCCCGACCCTGGTCGTGCAGGGCGAGCGCGATGCGATGGGGCGCCCGGAGGAGTTCCCCGAGGGCACCGACCTGACCGTCGTACCCGCGGCGGACCACGGGCTGCGGGTGCCTGCGACTGCGCCCCTTTCACAAGGCGAGGCACTCGACGTGGTGGTGGAGGCGGTGCTGCAGTGGCTCGTCCGCGAGGTCATCGGGAATCCCTGATCTCACCGAAGTGTTAACTGTTCGTGCTTGCCCTCATGGATCGTTCGCGACCGCCGGTAGCCTGGGAGACGATGACCGACCATCCAGACCTCACCGACCTGGGCGCTGACGAGGCCCCCGAGGTCGACGTGACCCAGGAGACCGACGCCGAGCGCCAGGCGCGCTTCGAACGCGACGCGCTCCCCTTCCTCGACCAGCTGTACGGCGCCGCGATGCGGATGACGCGCAACCCTTCGGACGCCGAGGACCTCGTGCAGGAGACCTTCGCCAAGGCCTACGCGTCGTTCCACCAGTTCCGGCCGGGCACCAACCTCAAGGCCTGGCTGTACCGCATCCTCACGAACACGTTCATCAACAACTACCGCAAGAAGCAGCGGCAGCCTCAGCAGTCGATGTCCGAGGACGTCGAGGACTGGCAGCTCGCCCGCGCCGAGTCGCACACGTCCTCCGGGCTGAAGTCCGCGGAGAGCGAGGCACTCGAGCACCTGCCCGACTCTCAGGTGAAGGACGCCCTGCAGCGTCTCCCCGAGGAGTTCCGGCTCGCGGTCTACCTCGCCGACGTGGAGGGGTTCGCGTACAAGGAGATCGCTGAGATCATGGGGACGCCGATCGGCACCGTGATGTCCCGGCTCCACCGCGGCCGCCGTCAGCTGCGCGACATGCTCTCGGACTACGTCCGGACGCCCGACCTCCTCGTGGTCGGGCACGACGGCACCGGAGGGGGATCGGAGTCATGACCAGCGACGAGACCTGCGCCGACTTCCTCGAGCGCATCGTCTGCCTGCTCGACAACGAGCTGGACCGCGGGGAGGTGGCCGACGTGAAGGCCCACCTCGAGGAGTGCGCGCCGTGCCTGCAGAGCTACGACCTGCAGCGCACCGTCAAGGCGCTGGTCGCTCGGTCGTGCCACGAGCACGCCCCCGACGGACTGCGCGAGCGGGTGCGGGTCCAGATCCAGCAGATCCAGGTCACCTACACCGAAGGCTGAGCCCCCGCCGGTATCCGGTGCGGGGGCTCTGCTGTCGGCGCGCGGTGCGCTATGCGTTGGGCCGCTTGCCGTGGTTCGCGGCCTTCTTCTTGCGGCCCCGACGCTTGCGTCCGGTCTTGCCCATGGTTCCTCCTGTGGTCGGCCCGCACGTTCCGGCACAGGCGAGGGCCCATTGTCGCAAGAAGGACCGGGGACGCGAAATCTCGGCTCCGGCTGGCGGCCCGTGAGGCGGCGCCGGGCTGCGTCCCACCCGTAACGCGAGCCACACGGTCTCGTTGAAGTCGGATGTGGCGCCGGGTCCCCCCATTCCACCCGGCGTCGTAGCGCCCCGCGACCACGCACCCCCCAGGCCGTGGGGCGCCCGCTCGTTCGCGCTTCCTAGCCTGCCAGCTCCGTCAGGATTCGGGCGATGCCGTCGGGGTCGAACACCTGAGGATCGTGGGGCACGGGGAGCTCGCGGTACGTCCAGCCCGCGTTCCTCGCTCGGGTCGCCCCGGCTGCGACCGGGTCGCCGGCGACCTTGTCGGCCCACGATGTCGCGGTGCAGCGGACGAACGCCTTCGGCACCGACTCCCAGACCCCGGTGAGGTGGAGTGACTCGACGAACGACGCTGCGGGATGGGGACGGATCCGCGCGAGGTACTCACGGCGTACGGCGTCCGGCACCGACCCTGGAGGGATCAGCGCCTCGAACAGGTTGCTCGGCATCGCGATCCGCCAGGTCGGTCCGTGCTCGATCAGGCCGTCTCGGACCAAGTCGGAGAACCACACGGGGAACAGATCGACCGCAGACTGGCCCAACAGTGGCACGAGCCCGTCGATGTAGACGAGCAGCCGGATCCGTTCGGCCACGCGATCGGCGGCACCGGTGACCGGTAACCCGCCGTAGCTCGCTCCACACAGCACGACGTCGCGGAGTCCCTCGAGTTCGAGCAGACTCGCGACGTCCTCGACGTGGGTGGCGAGGCCGACGGGTTCCTCTGCCGTCTCGTGCGCGCGCTCGCCCATCCCGGAGAGCGTAGGCGTGAGGACCCGATGGCCGTGGTCACGGAGCAGGTCGGCCACCGGGGACCATTCCCACCCTCCACCCCAGGCGCCGTGGACGATGACGATGGTCGCCATGCGCCGAGTGTGGCCCTGCCGCACAGTTCGAGACCAGACGTCCGCTGTCGCCGGCGGCGGGTCCGAGGCACACTGACCCGGTGCCCGAACGATTCGCCGTACTCGCCGAAGCCGGGCCGGCGTGTCCCGTTGCTCGCCATCGTGGTGGTCACGCAGGTCGTGGTGGCGCTGCTGACCGCGACCGTGGTGTACGTCGGCTGGCGTCACCTCGACGGCAACCTCACGGCAGGGGCAGCGATCCAGCACCCGCACGCGAAGACGATCCCGGAGAAGGACCGGGACGCCGGCAACGAGCCTCTGAACATCTTGGTGCTCGGCACCGACTCGCGGGCCGGAGCGGGAGACGCGATCGACGGAGAACGCGGGTGCAACTGCTCGGACACGACGATCCTGGTCCACCTCTCGGCCGATCGGAAGTCGGCGTACGGCGTCTCGATCCCGCGCGACGCGCTGGTCAAGCCTGTCGCCTGCACGCGCGACGTGGAGTACCAGGGCACCGGCCTGGTCGAGTGGAACGCCGCCTACTCCGCCGGCGGCGCCGCCTGCACCGCGGAGCAGCTCGAGAAGGACTTCCACGTCTACGTCGACGACTACGTCGTGGTCGACTTCGGCGGTTTCACGAACATGGTGTCCGCCATCGGCGGCGTCAACGTGTGCATCCCCTTCGAGCTCAGCGACCCGACGTACGCGAAGGTGACCTTCGCGCCCGGACCGTCGGTCCACCTCGACGGGGACGACGCGTTGGCCTACGTGCGACTGCGGCACGTGCTCGCGGGGACCGACATCGGCCGGATCAAGCGCCAGCAGGTGTTCGTCAGTGCGCTGGTCGACAAGCTCGTGTCGACCGGCACGCTGACCCGGCCGGACCGGCTCTACCGGTTCGCCGACGCGCTGACGAAGTCGATCACCACCAACCCCGAGCTCGCCCATGTGCGGGCCCTGATGAGCCTGGCCGGAGAGTTCCGGCACATCGGGCTGGACCGCATCCGGTTCGTCACCTTGCCCAACCGGATCTACGACGCCCCGGTCGGCGACCCCCATTGGGGCCGCGTCGAGATCCTGCCCCCGGCGTACCGGCTGATGAGACTGGTCGACCAGGACGAGCCGCTGGGCGCCTTCCGCAAGGGATCGGTCGCGGCCGGGGAGTCCGGGAAGCGGCCGAGCGAGCAGGCGAGGGCCGCGGCGGCGGCTGCCGGGATCTGCGCGTAGACCCGCCGGCTCACCCGTCTCCGAGCTCGGCACGGGTCGGCTGGCCGGCCGTTCCACCGACAGCCCGGGTCGAGAGGCTCCCGCAGAGCACGGCCCGGGCCAAGCAGTCCTCGCCCGGCGAGACCATCGAGCATGCCGCTGATGAAGCCGGCGTCGAACGAGTCGCCGGCACCGGTGGTGTCGGTCGGTGTCGTCGGCGGCGCCGGGACGCGGTAGACCTCGTCCGGCGTCTCCCACAGCACACCCCCGTCCGCGCCGTTCTTGAGTGCGACCCGGCAGCCGAGGTCGAGCGCGGCGTGGGCCGCCTCGTCGAGCCCCGTCCGTCCGGTCAGGGCGAGGAGCTCGGTCGCGTTGGGCAGGAGGACGTCCGCCACCCGGAGCAGAGGTCCGACCCCTTGCCAGGCCCGCGCCGGGTCGAAGTTGGTGTCCACCGTCGTCGTCGCTCCCGCTTCGCGGGCGCGGGCGAGGACATGAGGGAGGTGCGGAGCCAGTCTCGGCTGGAGGAAGTACGACGCGCTGTGGACGTGGCGGACGGCGGTGAGCACGTCCTCGGGGACGACCGTCCGGCCCCGTCGCGGCGATCGTCCCGGGGTGGGTGAGGATCGCCCGGTCACCGACGGACAGGACGACGCTGAGCCCGGTCGGGACGTCCGGGTCGGTGCGGAGCCAGCGGACGTCCACCCCGCGCTCGGCCAGGGCGTCGCGGACGAACGTCCCGTAGAGGTCGTCGCCCACCGTGGCGGCGAGCGCGGTCGCCACTCCGAGTCGAGCGAGCCCGCAGGCGACGATGGCCGCCGACCCGCCCAGCACGAGGTCGGCGCCGTCGACCAGCGTCTCGGCCTGCCCGAACTCCGGCACCGCGTCGCCGGTGAGGAGGAGGTCGGGGTTGGCGTCCCCGATGACCAGGACGTCGGGTGCGGACATGTGGGCTCCTTGGGCCGAGCAGAATGCGCGAATGCTCATGATTCGGCGTACGAAGTTGAGCGCGATGCTCACGCGGTCCTAGTCTCGCGGCATGCCAGCCACGATTGCCATCATCGGCGCGGGGAGTGTCGTGTTCACCCGCGACCTGCTCGGCGACGTGTTCTCGTTCCCGGAGCTCGCAGACTCTCGCGTCGTGCTCCACGACATCGACGCCGAGCGCCTCGAGACCGCGGTCGCGATCGCCGAGGCGACCGCGCGTGAGATCGGTGTGCGGCCGGAGATCACGGCACACGCGGACCGCCGGGCTGCGCTCGACGGGCGCCGACTACGTCATCAACGTGATCCAGGTGGGCCTGCACGAGGCCACGGTCCGCGACATCGAGATCCCCGAGAGCTTCGGGCTCCACCAGACGATCGCCGACACGATCGGGATCGGCGGCATCTTCCGCGGGCTCCGCACCTTCCCCGTGCTCGCGGGGATCGCGCGCGACATGGCGGAGCTGTGTCCCGACGCGTGGCTGCTCAACTACACGAACCCGATGGCGATGAACGTCAGCTACCTGCACGCCGTCGCCCCGGACCTCAAGGTGCTCGGCCTCTGCCACTCGGTGCACTGGACGATCCACGACCTGTGCGAGCTCGTCGGCGTCCCCATGGACGAGGTGTCGTGGTGGTCGGCCGGCGTGAACCACCAGGGCTGGGTCCTGCGCTGGGAGAGGGACGGGCAGGACCTGTACCCGTTGCTCGACGCGAAGATCGCGGCCGACCCCGAGCTTCGGCGCCGCGTGCGCGTGGACATGTACCGCCGCCTCGGCTACTACCCGACCGAGACGAGCGAGCACTCGAGCGAGTACGTGCCGTGGTACCTCCACCACCCGAGCGAGGTGGAGCGGTTGCGGCTGAACGTGGGGGAGTACGTCGACATCAGCGCCGAGAACCTCGCCGAGTACCACCGCGTCCGCGAGCAGCTGGCCGGCTCGGAGCGCCTCGAGGTGAGGTCCGAGGCCACGGAGTACGCGCCCCAGGTGATCCACTCGCTCGAGACCGGGACCCAGCGGGTCATCTCGGCGAACGTCGCGAACCACGGCCTGATCACCAACCTCCCGGACGGCTTCGCCGTCGAGGTGCCGACCGTGCTCGACGCGCTCGGAGCCCATCCGATCCGGGTCGGCGACCTGCCACCGCAGTGTGCGGCCGTGAACCGGTCGTACGTCGGTCCGGCGGAGCTGGCCGTGCGCGCGGCCGTCGAGGGCGACCCACGGCTGGTGCGGGCGGCCGCCATGGTCGACCCGAACGCGGCAGCGAGCCTGACGGTCGACCAGATCTGGGAGGTCTGCAACGCGCTCGTGACGGCCCACGGGTCCCTGTTGCCGGAGCCGCTGCGCGAGCAATTGCTCATCTGACGGGGCAATCTCATGCGCAACCTTGTCCGTAGTGAGCATTTTCGCGCATACTGCCGTCCATGACGCTGACCGAGGCCGAGATCCGGTCGCAGCCCGACCTCTGGCGTCGGGTCTCCACGGACCCGGTCCCGGACTTCCTCACCGACCACGGCCGGCGGATGCTCGTGATCGGCTGCGGGACCTCGGCGTTCATGGCGATGGCCTACGCCGTGCTCCGTGAGCAGGCGGGCATCGGCGAGACCGACTGGGCCTACGGCTCGGAGGTCCCGCTCGGCCGGCGCTACGACACCGTGCTCGCGCTGACCAGGTCGGGCACGACCACCGAGATCGTGGAGGCGGTGCAGGCGCTCGACTCCCGGCGCACGGCCATGGTCACCGCCGTCCCCGGGGGACCGCTGGCGTCACTGGTCGATCACTCCGTGGTCCTGGACTTCGCCGACGAGCAGAGCATCGTGCAGACGCGTTTCCCGACCACGTCGCTGAGCTGGTTGAGCACCGGACTCGGCCACGACCCGGCACCGGCGATCGCGGACTGCGAGGCGGCGCTGGACGGTCCGCTCCCGGTGGACCCCGCGGCGTACGACCACTTCGTCTTCCTCGGGACCGGTTGGACGGTGGGACTGGCCCACGAGGGCGCGCTCAAGATGCGGGAGTCCGCGCAGGCGTGGGCAGAGTCCTATCCGGCGATGGACTACCGGCACGGGCCGATCGCGGTGGCCGGGCCGCGCAGCCTGGTGTGGATGTTCGGTACGCCGCCGCCCGGACTCGTCGAACAGGTCTCGAGCACCGGAGCCCACGTCGAGACGAGCGCCTTGGACCCACTGGCCCAGCTGGTCCAGGTCCAGCGACTGGCGGTGGCCGCCGCCGAGGCGCGCGGGCTCGACCCCGACCATCCGCGGGCCCTGACGCGATCGGTGGTGCTCGCGCCATGAGTCGTCGACGATGGCTGGCCGGAGCCGTGCCGCTGGTGCTCGCGGCGAGTGTCGTGGGCGGCGTACCCGCACAGGCTGGTGCCGCGGCTACGACGAGTGCGCACCGGTTGTTCGTCAGTGCGTCGGGGCACCCGGGAGCGGCGGGGACGCGCCAGGATCCGTTGGCGTCGGTGAACGAGGCGATCTCGCAGCTGCCGGACGGCGGCGTCGTCCTGTTGCGCGGCGGCACGTACGCCCAGCGCATCCGGCTGGCCGGCGTGCATCGGGTCACCGTGCGAGCCTTCCGCCACGAGCAGGTGATCCTCGACGGTGGCCCGCTGACGCCACCGCCCGATCGGTCGGCGATGGTCACCGTGGCCAACAGCTCACGGGTGACGGTGCGCGGTCTGGACATCCGGGACTACGACACCACCTCGAAGGGTGCGGTGCCGATCGGCATCTACGTGCACGGTGCTTCGTCGCACGTGTCGCTCGTCGGCAACCACGTCCACTCCATGGGCAACTACAACGGCACGCTCGGCAGCTTCGACATCAACGCTCACGGCATCGCGGTGTACGGCGACCGCCGGCACCACCCGATCACCGACGTCCGGATCAGCCACAACGAGGTCGACCACCTCGCGCTCGGGGCCAGTGAGTCGGTCGTCGTCAACGGCAACGTGAACCACTGGCGGATCACGCACAACCGGATCCACGACAACAACAACATCGGGATCGACGCGATCGGCTTCGAGCCGACGCTGAGCGGTCCGGCGCGCTACTCCCGCGCCAACCGCGCACGCAACGGCCTGATCGCGGACAACGTCATCCGCAACATCATCTCCCGCGGGAACCCGGCGTACTTCGAGGACGGCGGTTGGTGCAACTGCGCCGACGGCATCTACATCGACGGCGGCACCGGCATCCGCGTCGAGCGCAACCAGGTCGTCGGCAACGACATCGGGATCGAGGTCGCCGCGGAGAACGCCCGCGGTGCCGCCGACCACGTCGTGGTGGCCGACAACGTCATCACCCGCAGCGGATACGTCGGGATCGCGACCGGCGGCTACTGCGACGGGGCCGACGACTGCGGGGGGATCGACACGGGTCGGGCCTTCGCCAACCGGTTCCTCCACAACACCCTCTACGCCGACAACCAGTTCGCCGACGGGTCGCCCGAGCTCCTCGTCCAGTACCACGTGACGCGCACCGTCATCCAGGGGAACATCATCCGCGCGACCGACCGCGGCCAACCGCTGGTCGGAACCGTGCCGCGGGCGCAGAACGACGACTCGAGCACCGCGCCGCGCATCGACGGCAACCTCTACTTCGCCGCCGGCGGACCGGGGAACGCGTCCTTCGGCGTGCTCGGTACGACGTACACCGGATGGCAGGCCTACCGCGACGCCACGGGACAGGACGTCCACAGCCGGTACGCCGACCCACGGCTGCGCCGACCGGCTCGCGGGGATCTGCATCTGCGCCCTGGATCCCCGGCGATCGACGCCGGACTCGCCGTGCGCCCGCGCTGGGTGGGACACCAGGACATCGACGGCCAGCGCCGCGTGCAGGGCGTTCGCATCGACATCGGCGCCGACGAGCGAGGACGGGCATCCCCGTGACCCACCCCTGCGACCACCCGATCACGTCCTCGCCACCGCGTCCTTCGACCAAGGAGTCACCATGATCAAGCGCCAGACCGCCTGGATGGCCGCCGCGGCCACCGTCGCCGCCCTCGGGCTCGCCGGGTGCGGGGGTGGTGGGGACTCCGGCAGCGGCGGGAAGACCAAGGTCGTGGTCTGGGACGGGTACGAGGACGCCCAGGGCAAGAACCTCACCGCGCTGATCGCGCAGTACAACAAGGACCACCCGGACGTCGAGGTCACCCAGCTGGTGTCCAGCAGCGACCGGGTGCTCCAGAAGGTCCTCACGGCCGTGCGCGGTGGCTCACCGCCGGACGTCGCGTACATGTTCGGGTCCTGGTCGCCCAACATCGCCAAGATCCCGCAGGTCGTCGACATGTCCAGCTACGTCGACGAGGCCGACTGGAAGTGGGACGACTTCTACGACGGTGAGCGCCAGGCAGCGACGGTCGGCGACAAGATCGTGGGGGTGCCGGCCCTGGTCGACAACCTGGCGATCGTCTACAACAAGAAGCTGTTCAAGGACGCCGGTGTCGCGCCGCCGACGCCCGACTGGACGTGGGACGACTTCCGCGCGGCCGCGAAGCAGCTGACCGACCCGTCGAAGAAGCAGTACGGCTGGCTGATCCCGGCGGACGGCACCGAGGACACGGTCTGGCACTACGACGCGATGCTGTGGGAGGCCGGAGGTGACATCCTCAACTCCGACAACACCGAGGCGGCGTTCGACTCCGACGCCGGGGTCGAGGCGCTGACGATGCTCCAGGACATGGCGGTCACCGACAAGTCGGTCTACCTCGACACCACCAATGCCAACGGGACCAAGCTGATGAACAGCGGCAAGATCGGGATGATGGTCACCGGTCCGTGGGACCTCAGCTCGCTGCCCGACATCGACTACGGCGTGCAGGTGATGCCGACGTTCGCCGACTCGGACGCTGGTCACCAGACCATCGCGGGTCCGGACAACTGGGTCGTGTTCGACAACGGCTCCGAGCGCAAGCAGGCCGCGGTCGACTTCGTCCGCTGGCTCACCGCCGCGGACCAGGTGCGGACCACCTCGCTCGCGACCGGTGACCTGCCCATCCGCGAGTCCGTCGGCGCGGACGCGTCGTTCCGCAAGCAGCTCGACCAGAACCTGCCCGGCAGCGCGACGTTCGTCGAGAACCTCTCGAACGTGAAGAAGGCGCGCCCGTCCGTCGAGCAGTACCCCGCCATCTCGGAGGCGATGGGACAGGCGATCGTCTCGGTCCTGCTGGGCAAGGCCGAGCCTCAGGCGGCGCTCGACGAGGCCGCGCAGACGACCAACGACGCGCTGAGCGGAGGGTAAGGCCAGGTGGCAGGCCAGGACGCCGGGGCGGCTCAGTCGTCGCCGCGGCCCGGGTGGTGGAGACACCTGGGCCGCTCGGAGACGGCGACGGGCTGGCTCCTGGTCAGTCCCGGCGCGATCCTGATCGGCATCTTCGGCCTGCTGCCCGTGCTCATGTCGCTCAAGCTGTCGTTCCAGAAGTCCGACCTGCTCACCCCCGACACCCCGTGGGTCGGCACGAAGAACTATCGGCAGCTCGCCGACGACCCGCGCTTCGCCGAGGCGATCCAGCACACGATCGTCTACACGGCGCTCTTCGTGCCCGGGACGATGCTGGTCGGTCTCCTGGTGGCCGCGGCACTCAACCGGTCGGTGCGGTTCATCTCGGTGTACCGGACGGCGGCGTACATCACGATGGCGGTGTCGACGATCTCCGAGGGGATCATCTTCCTCTGGCTGACCGACAAGGACTACGGCCTGGTCAACGCGACGCTGAACGCCGTGGGGATCGGCTCGCAACCGTTCCTCGCCTCGACCTCGCAGGCGCTCTACGTCATCGTCGCGATGACGATCTGGGGCTGGACCGGCTTCGCCGTCATCGTCTACCTCGCCGCGCTGCAGGGCGTGCCGGCCGAGCTCCACGAGGCGGCGGCGATCGACGGGGCTCGTCCCTTCACGCGGTTCCGCACGATCACGCTGCCCCTGCTGAGCCCGGCCAGCCTGTTCCTCGTCGTCTGGCTGACGATCAACGCGCTCCAGCTGTTCGACGAGGTCTACCTGACCACGCGTGGCGGCCCGCTCCACGCCACGACCGTCATCGTCTACTACCTGTGGGACCAGGCGTTCGTGCAGTTCAACGCCGGGTACGCCGCCGCCATGGCCTACGTGCTGTTCCTGGTGATCGTGGTCTTCACCGCGCTCCAGTTCCGGCTCGCGCGGAAGTACGTGCACTACTCATGACCACGTCGACGAACACCCCGGAGGTCGCACCGAGTCTGGACGAGGGTCCGACTCGTCGCTGGCGGCTGCCCTTCAGCGGCTGGCACTTCGTGCTCGTGCCGCTGACCTTCGTCCTGACCGTGCCGCTGCTCTGGATGCTGGTGACCTCGCTCGAGACCCAGGGCGAGGCGAACCGCTTCCCTCCTGTGCTCTTCCCGCACCACCCGCGGCCGGCCAACTACGTCGACGCCTGGCACACCGCGCCGTTCGGCACCTTCTTCCTCAACAGCGCCTTGGTCGCGCTCGTCGTCGTCGCCAGCAACCTGGTCGTGTGCAGCCTCGCCGGCTACGCCTTCGCCCGGGTGCGCTTCCTCGGTCGTAAGGCGTTGTTCATGGCGCTGATGGCGACCCTGATGGTGCCGTTCCAGGTCACGATGATCCCGGTCTTCCTGATCGTGAAG
The DNA here is from genome assembly GCA_963759515.1 of uncultured Actinomycetota bacterium. GTDB lineage: Bacteria > Actinomycetota > Actinomycetes > Propionibacteriales > Nocardioidaceae > Nocardioides. The sequence continues at coordinate 65,913 of CAVWZR010000031.1, forward strand.
TGGTTCGGCGACAACGTCTCGCCGTACCTCGGGATCAACCATCTCGGCTCGTTGATGCTGCCCAACCTGGCAACCGCGTTCGGGATCTTCTTCCTGCGTCAGTTCTTCCAGACCGTGCCCGTGGAGCTCGAGGAGGCCGCCCGGGTGGACGGCACGTCTCGGCTCGGGGTGCTCTTCAAGATCGTGCTGCCGCTGTCGATGCCGGCGATGTCGACGCTGGCGGCGCTGACCATCCTCACCTCGTGGAACGACTTCCTGTGGCCGCTTGATCGTGATCACCAACCAGGACCAGATGACCGTGCCGCTGGGGTTGAGCTACTTCCAGGGCGCGCACCAGACGAACTGGCCGCTGCTGATGGCGGGCAACGTGATGAGCCTGGTGCCGATGCTCGTCGTCTTCGTGGTGGCGCAGCGGTACTTCGTGCAGTCCGTGGCGGGGACGGGGTTGAAGGGGTGAGGGCACGGTGGCGGAAGTAGAGTTCCGCGGCGTCTCGCGGCGGTTCGGTGACGTCCTGGCGCTGCACGGCCTCGACCTGACGATCGGGGACGGCGAGTTCCTGATCCTGGTCGGCCCGTCGGGCTGCGGCAAGAGCACCGCCCTGCGCCTGCTCGCCGGGCTCGACAAGCCGACCTCGGGCGAGATCCTGATCGACGGCCGGTCGGTCACCCGACTCGGGCCGGGCGAGCGAGACATCGCGATGGTCTTCCAGAACTACGCGCTCTACCCGCACATGAGCGTCTACCAGAACCTCGCCTACGGCCTCCGGCAGCGTCGTACGCCGCGAGCCGAGATCGACCGACGGGTGCGTGAGACCGCTGCGCTGCTGGACATCGACCAGCTGCTCGACCGCAAGCCCGGTCAGCTCTCGGGTGGTCAACGGCAGCGGGTGGCGATGGGCCGCGCACTCGTACGCCGCCCCCAGGCGTTCCTGCTCGACGAGCCGCTGTCCAACCTCGACGCGAAGCTCCGCACCCAGGTCCGCGGCGACCTCAAGCGCCTCCATCGCGAGCTGCCGGTGACCTCGATCTACGTCACCCACGACCAGGTCGAGGCGATGACGCTCGGCGACCGGATCTGCGTGATGTCGGCCGGCGAGGTGCAGCAGATCGGGACCACCGACGAGATCTACCACCACCCGGCGAACACGTTCGTCGCCGGTTTCATGGGGAGCCCGCCGATGAACCTCGTGCCGGGCGAGATCCGCGGCGGCCGGGTGCACGTCGCGGGGGCGTCGCTGACGAACGCCTCGCCGTCGGATCGTCCGGTGACCGTCGGCTTCCGGCCCGAGGACCTCACGATCGGCGGTCCCGAGACCGGCGCGGTCCCCGCCCGCATCGACTTCTGCGAGCCGTTGGGCAGCCACGTCCTCGTGCACGCGTGGGTCGGCACCGGCGACGGTCCCGACGTCGCGGTGATCGCGCAGGCGCCACCCGGCACGTCGTACGACTCCGGCGCGCAGGTGGGACTCACGGTCGCGCCCGCGAAGACCTACCTGTTCGACGCCGAGACCGGCCTGGCGGACCTGACGCGCGACCGGGTCACCACCGCATGACCACGGCTCTTCGAGAGCTAGGCCTGGTCGGCGAGGATGACCTCCACCTCGGCAGCCTCGGCCGCGGCACGCACGGCCGCGTCGATGCCGGCGTCGGTGACGAGGGTGTCGATCACGTCCGTGCCACAGATCCGGGCGAACGTGACCTTGCCGATCTTCGTGCTGTCCGCGATCACGACGGTGCGGGCCGCCTGCCGGATGAAGCCCAGGTCGGTGTGGGCCTCCATCTCGTCGTGGGTCGTGCATCCGTCGGCCACCGTGAACCCGTCCGTGCCGATGAAGGCGAGGTCGAGGTGGTACTGCGCGATCATCGCCTCGGCCGCCGGGCCGACCAGCTCGTACGACGCGTGCCGGGCGTTGCCGCCGACCACGACCAGCCGGATGTTGGGACGCGAGACCAGCTCGGCGGCGATGTTCAGCGCATTGGTCACGACGGTGAGGCCGCGTCGGTCCGCCAGGGCGCGGGCGACCTCGGTGGCCGTCGTACCGCCGGTCATGCCGACGACGTCGCCGTCACGGACGAGGCGGGCGCAGGCGAGGCCGATCGCGCGCTTCTCGCGGTGCTGGCGCGAGGTCTTGTACTGCAGGGGGAGCTCGAGTCCGGCGGGCCGGGGGAGAGCCCCGCCGTGGGTCCGTCGGAGGAGGCCTTGATGGTGCAGGGCCTGCAGGTCACGCCGGATCGTGGCGGCCGAGACGCCGAACTCGTCGGCCAGGGTCGGGACGTCGACGCTGCCGTTCTCGGCGACGCGGTCGAGGATCGCGCCCATCCGTTCCGCCTTCACGAGCACATCCTAGGTGTGCATTGCGGGCAGAACGAACAGTTCCGAGCACATTTCGCGCATCGAGGTGCGGGGTGAACGCCCATCTCGACGCGATGGTGCGCTCGCACGCCTCCGAGCGTCCCATCGGCCTCACGTCGGTCTGCTCCGCGCACCCCCTCGTGCTCGAGGCGGCCCTCCTCCAGGGCCGTGCCGACGGCACTCCGGTGCTGATCGAGGCCACCTCCAACCAGGTGGACCAGTTCGGGGGGTACACCGGGCTCCGGCCCGCCGACTTCCGGGCGCTCGTCGAGGAGATCGCGGAGCGTGTCGGCTTCCCGGCCGGCGACCTCGTGCTGGGCGGCGACCACCTGGGTCCGCACCGGTGGCGTCGTGAGGACTCCGAGACCGCGATGGCCAACGCCGAGGACCTGGTCCGGGCCTACGTCGCCGCCGGCTACACCAAGCTCCACCTCGACTGCAGCTACCCGTGCGCCGACGACGAGGGAGTCGTCGAGGGTGACGTGATGGCCGCGCGCGCCGCCCGGATGCTGGCGGCGGCGGAGACCGAGGCCGCGCGAGTCGGCCTGACCGGGAGTCTGCGCTACGTGATCGGCACCGAGGTGCCGGTGCCCGGTGGCGCCGATCACGAGATCACCCGGCTGGTTCCCACAACGCCGGAGTCCGCGCGTACGACGCTCGAGCACCACCGCCGTGCGTTCGCCGAGGTGGCGCCCGCCGAGCTCTGGTCCCAGGTGATGGCCCTGGTCGTGCAGCCCGGCGTGGAGTTCGACCACGTCCGGGTCTTCGACTACGACTCGGCGGCGACAAGCGCGCTGCGGACCGTCCTCGACGACCAGCCCGACATGGTCTTCGAGGCTCACTCGACCGACTACCAGACCGAGGCCGCCCTGGCTGCCCTCGTCGTCGACGGGTGGGGTGTGCTGAAGGTCGGACCGGGACTGACGTTCGCGCTGCGGGAGGGCCTGTTCGCGCTGGCGGCGATCGAGGACGAGCTCCTGGCGGCCGACGTGCGGTCGCGGCTTCCCGAGATCGTGGACGCCCGCATGCTCGCCCACCCCGCGGAGTGGCGGGACTACTACACCGGCACCCCGGAGGAGCAGGCTCTCGCCCGGCGCTACAGCTACAGCGACCGCATGCGCTACTACTGGCCGGACCCCGAGATCTCGGCGGCTGTCGACACCCTGATGGGGAACCTCTCGACGCGCGACCTGCCGGAGCCGCTGCTGAGTGCGTTCCTGCCCGTCCAGTACGAGCGCGTCCGATGCGGTGACCTCCCCGCCTCGCCCCGGGAGCTCGTCATCGACCGGGTCCGCGACGTACTCCGGACGTACGCCGCCGCGGTCACTCCGCCTCAGTGACCGTGTGCTCGGCTCGCGTCGAGCACCCTGCGCAGCATCGGCTCGAAGAACGACAGCGGCTCTGAGTCGTAGCCGGGATCGAACGAGTTCTGGTCGTAGTTCGCGCAGAAGTCGACGGTGGCCTGGTAGTGCTCGTGGTCACGCCAGCGGTCGCGAGCGTTGCGATCCATCCCGACGTGGTGGAAGTAGTAGTAACCCTGGAACACGCCGTGGTGCTTGACGATCCAGTAGTTCTTCTCACTCACGTAGGGCCGCAGCATCGCGGCCGCGACCTCGGAGTGGTTGGCGGGCGCCAGGTAGTCGCCGATGTCGTGCAGGAGGGCGCAGACGACGGTCTCCTCGTCCTCGCCGGCGCGGTGGGCGCGGGTGGCTGCTTGGAGGGAGTGCTCGAGCCGGGAGACCTGGTAGCCCGCGGAGTCCTCCATGGTCGTCAGCCACTGCAGCACACGATCGGGGAACGTCTGGAGCTCCTCGACCTCGATCCGGTCCAGGAGGGTGTAGTCCTCGGCCGTGCCGTCCTGCATCCGGGTGAACGAGACGACGTCAGACATGCGGGCTCCTGGTCAGCGGCGTGGTGGCGACGTCCCATCATGTCCCACTCGGCGGCGTCGCCGCGTCCTGTTCCGCCTGGCATGATCCGGCCCGTGATCATCGGGCTGGTCGGCGACCTGGAGGGCGATCGCGACTGGGCCGTCGCCCGCCTCCGGGCACTGGGAGAACGCGGCGGCGTGGAGGTCGTCTGCCAGCTGGGCGACCTCCGGTTCGGGTATGGACCGGAGCCTGAGGCCTACCTCGCCGCCATCGAGTCGGTCTGTGCCGAGTTCGATCTCCGGTTCCTGTGCATCACCGGAAACCACGAGAACTGGGCCCTCCTCGACCGGCTCTGGGCGGACGAGCGCTGGCGACGAGAGGACGGCGGCCTGAAGCCGATCGACGTCACCGAGCACGTCACCCTGCTGCCGCGGGGCCATCGATGGGAGATGGGTGGCCGCTCGTTCGTTGCTCTCGGAGGCGCACCCTCTGTCAACCGGGACCTGTTGACCGAAGGCGTCGACTGGTGGCCGTCCGAGGTGATCCGCGAGGAGCACGTCGAGGCGACGATCGCTGGGGGCCATGCCGACGTCATGCTCACCCACGACAGTCCGGGGCCGCCGTACTGCACGGTGCCTGTCGCAGACGTGATGCTGAACAACCCGAACCAGTGGCCGGACTCGATCCTCGCCTACGCCGAGGAGGGCATCGAAAAGGTCACTCGGGCGATGCTCGGCGTCACACCCCTGCTGCTCGCGCACGGCCACTTCCACGTCGCGGGCCAGGCGGTCGTACAGCTCCCCGGATGTGCCCACGACACAACCGTCTGGTCCCTGGCTGCGAACCAGGACCCCGGCAACGTCCGGCTGTTGGACCTGGACACACTGACCGACGCCGGTCAGCCGGCGATGTCGCCGGACATCCGCTCGTCGGCGTGAACGTAGGCCCCTGTGTGGGCTCAAGCTGACGGCGGCATGAGGTGCGGTTTCAATCAGATCAAGTTGCTGGCGTAGAGGTGTCCCTCGATGGACATCACAGCATGGCGACCCTGCGTCCGCTGGCGGTTAGTCTGGCGGGGCTCGTGCTCGTGGCCTGCGGTTCGCACGAAGACGGGGACACTCTGAAGAGCGGCCGCTCATCGGTGCTAGTCGGCCCGAAATTCGGGTCATACGGAGGTACCGGCGGCGGGGGCACCGTAACCACGGCCGGGACATGTCTGGGCTTCGACGGCGCGACCGTCCTCTGGCCCTACGGCACAATGATCGTGACCGACGATCCGCTCACGATCGAGGTGCCGGGACTGGGTCGGATCACAAGTGGGGACTCCGTGTATGGCGGGGTGGATACCTTCGTGCCGGGCCACCTTCCCGACGGCGTTGGCGCCATTCCTGATGGCTGCGCGCCGACTTTGATCGCCTTCTTCCCTGAGGGCTGACGACCGCACATCGGCATGAGCGCGCACCGGACAGCCGCATGAGAGGTCAGACCTGGCCAGTTGTTACCAGGCGATCGAGGAACTCGTTGACCGACCGCTTGGACTTGAACACATGGACAGCAAGGTGCTGACCATGTTCTGCAACGATCTGTCTCTCGGACTCGGGTTCTGAGTGGCGGTGGCGCCAGATGAGCACGGCGAGTCTCGACTCATCTCGCAGCCGCTGCCACCGGGTATAAGTGCTGCCTTCTGGCAACTCGCCTGGCATTCGGAAGCCCCGTAGGAGGACCCGTCCAGTGCAGAGCCACCACGGCATGTCGAGAACTACGAGCGTGTCGGCAACCTTCAGACGGAGCGCGAGCGTCTCGCTGTAGTTGCCATCGGCAATCCAGGCGTCCCCAGCGAGCACACGTTGCTGCACGGTGCGCCATTCGTCGTCCGAAGGCTCAACCCACCCTCGCTTCCAGAAGTGAAGATCTAGATGGATGACGGGCAGCCCGGTTTTTCGGGCGAGGGCTACAGCAAACGTGCTCTTGCCAGACCCAGCAACGCCAGTGACGACGACCCGGCGCCCTACTGGCGTCACTCGTCCATCCCGCAGAGGCCTGTCATGACGCAACCTTCTCAGCACGATCGCTCATCGGCAGATGAGTGTGCTGTCGGAGCGTGCGCGTGCCTCTTGCCCGGCCTGGGTGGCCGGGTGGGGCGGGGTGGTCAGGTGTCGGGTTCTGCTCGACGGCGTCGGTCGGCTGACACGTCTTGAGTGCCGTGGGGGTTGCGGAGGTAGGTGTGGCCGTGGGGGCTGGTCCAGAGGTAGGTGCCGGGGTCGAGGGTGGTGTAGGTCCACGGCGTGTGGGTCTTGAGCCGGTGATGGTGTCGGCACAGTGGCGCGATGTTGCAGGTGCAGGTGGGGCCGTTGCGGGCGCGGGGGTGGACGTGGTCCTTGTCGCAGGTGCGGGCGGGTCGGGTGCACCAGGGGAAGACGCAGGTGTGGTCGCGGAGGGTGACGTGTTCGGCGATCCGGCCGGGCACGTGGTCGGTGTTGGCTGAGAGGCACTGGTTGAGGTCGATGACCGGCTTCACGATCGACGTGGGTGTCGGGGCGGCCGCACCAGGATCGGACCTGGTCGGTGGTGACCAGCGCGTTGCCGCGTTCGAGCCGGGCGATGGGGTCCAGGGAGGAGTCGTGCAGGACGGCGTTGGAGAGGTGGACGTAGAGGATCACCTGTCGCGGCGACACGGTGTTCACGGTCGACGTCGGGTTGTCGCCTGCTGTGCGGTGGGAGGTCAAGGGGGTGTTGTCCGCGGGCGAGGTCGCCGATGGCTTGGGCTCGGCGTACGTCGAGGGACTCCAGGGAGCCCAGGGCCGCACGCTGCTCGGCGCCGGCGGCGATGGCGGCTTCGAGGTCGAGGGCGTCGGCGATGTCGAGCTCGGCGGAGATGGTCATGGTGCCGGTGAAGGAGACGAGCTGGTCGTGGATGGTGACGTGTCGTTTGTCCCACGAGGCTTCGGCGAGGCGTTCGACCTCGGCGGGCATGTACCGGCCGATGGCTTCGTTGACCAGCCGGTCGAGCTGGGTGGCCTTGACCTGGTGTGCGACCGGCGCGACCTGCCGGTCCACGAACCCCGCCGCCTCGGGGGAGAGGCGGGTGGTCTCGCGGGCGACCAGCCGGGCTTTCCAGGCGACCAGGTCACCGGTGACCAGGCGGTCCCAGAGGCGGGGGAGGCGGTAGCGGAGCTCGAGGCACTCGCCGAGGTAACCGTTTGCCAGCCTCGGTCGACAGCCCGAGCGCGGCAGCGAACTCGGGGACCGCGTACTCCGCCACTGTTGGCGCACCCTCACCGGCCAGGGCGAGGTCGGTCTGCCCGAATCCCCGAAGCACGTGGGTTGCGGGTTCGTGGATCGAGTCGGCCGGATGCATCACCGCCCAGTCGATGGCGAGCTGACACAGGTCGGCCTCGGCCAGGTCCGCAGTCCGGCGGCGGTCGCGGGCAGCAGCCAGGACACCCGCGGCCGTGTCCGGCCGAGTCGTGACTGCGCCTGCGTTGCCCATACCGGTATTAGATCAGTCACCACCGACAGTCACCGCCCAAAACCGTGGGTTCTCCACAGTCAAGCCGAAACTCTTTCTTCACGGGTGGTTTCGAGACGCTCGCAGAGCTCGCTCCTCAACCACCGGGCCGAGGGCTCGCTCCTCAACCACCGAGCCGCAGGCTCGCTCCTCAACCACCAGGCCACGGTCGCTCCTCAACCACCAGGCCACGGTCGCTCCTCAACCACCAGGCGCGGAGCTCGCTCCTCAACCTCCCGCGCGGTTCAGGAACCTCTCGGCGTCGACGACGACCCTCGTGATCTCGCCGGTGCCGATGACGTGTCCCGAGGACGACTCCCGGGCGACCACGCTGAACCGGTGGAGGCGTCCGTCGCGGTAGACGGGGGTGGCCGTCACCTCGACCTGTACGCCGACGAGGCTGGCGCGGGTGTGCTCGAGCTCGACGCGCGTGCCGACCGAGGTCTCATCAGGTCCCAGCACGGCCTCGATCGCCTCACACGTCGCGGCTTCGCACCAGGCGAGGAGGCGCGGCGTACCGAGGACAGGCAGGCTCCCGGAGCCGAGGGCCTCGGCGGTGTCGGCGTCGGTGACGACGAAGGTCGAGGTCACGACGAGAGGTCCAGCTGGTACGCGATCAGGTCGACGCCGGCAACGGGCGACCAGTCACGGGCCGGAGCACGCACGAACCCGGCGGCCTCGTAGATGCGGTGGGCCGACCTCATCTCCTCCAGCGTGGAGATCACGATCGCGGAGGCGTCCTCGCGGCGGAAGCGGTCGACCACGAGGTCCACCAGGGCGGCGCCCACGCCTTGCCCACGGGCGTCCGGCGCGACCGCCAGCATCCGGAACTCACCCTCGTCGGGAGTCGCGAGCTCGCGCCAGACCGAGCCCTGCGGGACACACGGTGACGCTGCCGAGGATTTCGTCGGAGTCGTCCGGCGTCGCCACCCACAGCTCGGCCTCGCGGTCACGGCGTGCTGCGTCGCGGAGGTGCTCGACGTACCCGTCGACGTCGCCCTCGGGGTACTCCTCGTACGCCGCGACCGTCACCTCACCGATCGCGGCGAGGTCATCGGCTCGCGCCCGCCGCAGTCTCATCAGACGCCGAAGGTGGTGCGGGGGTACGCCGCGTTGACGTCGGTGATCACGTTGACGAGGTACGGCGCGTTGGCGGCGAAGGCGCGGTCGAGGGCCGGGCCGATCCCACGGGGGTCGGTGACGGTCTCGCCGGCCCCACCCAGCGCCTTGACCACCTCGTCGTACCGCGTCTGCTGACCGAGGTCGGCAGCGACGTCGTAGCCGTAGATCATCTGCATCGGGCCCTTCTCCAGGCCCCACGCGGAGTTGTTGCCCATCACCATCACGACCGGCAGACCGTGCCGCACGAGGGTGTCGACGTCCATCAGCGAGAAGCCCGCGGCGCCGTCACCCAGGAGGAGCACCACCTGCGACGACGGGCGGGCCAGGCGCGCGGCGATCGCGGCGCCGAGGCCGGCGCCGAGGCAGCCGTAGGGGCCGGGGTCGAGCCAGCCACCCGGGCGCTTCGGCTCGACGTACTTGCCGGCGAAGCTGACGAAGTCGCCGCCGTCGCCGATCACGACGGCGTCGTCGGCCAGTCGGGGGAGCAGCTCGCCGTAGATGCGTGCGGGGTGGATCGGGTCCGCCTCGGCCATGAGCAGCTCCGCGTCGCGGGCCGCCGCTTCTCGCGCCGCGGCCTGGAGGTCCTCGACCCACGCCTTCCAGCCGGACAGGTCGGTGGCGTCGAGCGTCGCTGCGAGCCCGCGGAACACCGACGACAGGTCGCCGGAGACGGAGTCGGCGAGGCTGGCGTGCCGCGACACCTGGCCGGCCGAGTCGGCGACGTGCACGACGCGGGCCGGCACGGTGTCGTCCTTCCCGCCGAACACGCCGTACCCGAGCCGGAAGTCGAGCGGCGTGCCCACCACGACGACCAGGTCGGCACCGCTCAGCGCCTTGCCGCGGGCCTTGGTCACCAGGAGCGGATGCCCGCCGGGAACGATGCCGCGCCCCATGCCGTTGGTGATCGTCGGTACACCGAGCGCCTCGACGAGCTCGAGCGCGGCGACCTCGGCACCATCGGCCCAGACGTCGGTGCCCAGGATCAGGACCGGGCGCTCGGCCTCGGCGAGGAGGCGCCCGATGCGCTCCACGGCGTCGCCGTCGGGCTCATGTGCCACGCTCCCGCGACCCGTCGGGTACGAGGGCCGACGCCTGGTCGAAGAACTCGTCCATCGGGACGTCGACGAACACCGGGCCGCGGTGCGACGACCCGGCGAGCCGGAAGGCCTCGTCGAAGCCGGCGGCCACCTCGGCCGCCGTCGCGATCGTCCGCGCACTCTTCGTGATCGAGGCGAGGATCGGCGGCTGGTCGAGCTCCTGGAGGCTGCCGCTGCCCCAGCGGTTCTGCGGGGCGCGGCCGCCGACGACCACCATCGGCGACCCGGCGAACTGCGCCTGGGCGACGGCGCTGACGCCGTTGGTCACCCCCGGTCCGGCGGTGAGCACGGCCAGGCCCGGCACGCGGGTCAGCTTGCCGGTCGCCTCGGCCGCGAACGTCGCCGTCTGCTCATGGCGTACGTCGAGGATCCGCATCGGCGGGTCGGCCTTCACGGCCCCGTCGTACATCGGGAAGACGTGGGCGCCGGACAGCGTGAACATGGTCGTCACGCCGTGCGCGCGGGCGACGGCGACGGCGAGCTCACCGGCATGCCCGCTGAGCTCGGAACCGGTCTCGGAGTCACTCATGAGAGGCACGTTACCGACCGGTTGCGCGGCATCGAACGGGTCGGGAGCGGGATCACACCCGCGCTAGCTGAGGTACGCCGCGTTGGTCGTGCGCAGCGTGGCGACGAGCTCGAGCAGGAGGTCGGCGCGAACGTCGATCGGCTCCGGCGCGAACGCCACCTGGAGGTGCAGCGCGCGCAGGAACGCCTCGGGGTTCGCGGTGAGCGTGTAGGGATCGCGGTCGGGGCCGCCGGTCGCCGTCGCGGCGGCCGCGATCCGGGCCAGCCACGGCTCGATGATCCGCAGCGGCACCAGCCGACGACGGAGGACCGACATCGTGGCCAGTGCGAGCCGGTCGGGCTCGCCGCTGGTCAGCGGGGTCGGTGTCGGGAGCAGGACCCGATCGGCGATCACGTCGAGGAGCACGGTGAGCTCGGTGAGGCCGAAGTACTGGGAGTCGGCGAGACAGCTGACGGCGTCGGCGCCGTGGGCGACCGCGTGGGCCCAGCCCTTGCCGGGCACGAAGCCGCGGACGTCGCGCTCGCGGATGAGCCAGGCCGTGACCCGGTCGCCCCAGTCGAGGATCTTCGCCGGTGGCACCAGCGACTCGGCGTTGTCGCGCTCGACGCACTCGGCCAGGACGAGCGCGGAGAAGCTGCGCCGGAACACCGAGTCCGTGCCCTCCTCACCGAGCCCTTGGGTGAGTCCGGCGGTCATGCCGTCGCCCAGTCCGGGCAGCAGGTCGTCGTACACACCCTCGGAGACCCAGGTCGCGAGGATCGGGTAGGCGAACTCGTCGCGCGCGACCGGGTCGGTCGAGCCCAGCATGGTGGTCAGCTCGGCCGTGAGGTCGGCCAGTGGACGATCCGTGGGGACCTGCATCTCGGCGGACCGGACCTGCTGCCAGTACGCCGTCGACATGCGGCCATCCTGCCAGCCGCTCCGGGTCGCCCCGACGGCAGCCGCCGGGGCGACGGCCGGTCGGACGGGCGCGCCTACGCTGGGCCGGTGCCGTCCCTGCTGGAGCTGGTCCGCAGCCACACCGACCTCGACGAGGGCGATGTCGGCGTGCTCCAGCTGCTGATGGCGGACTGGCAGATCATCGCCGACCTCTCCTTCGCCGACCTCGTGATGTGGCTGCCCGATCGTGGGGGAGAAGGGTTCTGGGCGGCGGCGCAGATGCGCCCGACCACCGGCCCCACGGCGTACGTCGACGACATCGTCGGCAGCTTCGTCCCGGTCGGCCGGCGGCCGATGCTGGACCGTGCGTACGCCGACGCGCGGCTGGTCCGCGAGGGTGATCCGGAGTGGCGCGACGACGTACCGGTGCGGGTCGAGACGATCCCGGTGCCGCGCGGCGGCCGTGTCATCGCGGTGATCGCGCGCAACACCAACCTGCTCGGCGTCCGGACGCCGAGCCGCCTCGAGCTGTCCTACCTGCAGAGTGCGGCCGACCTCACCGCGATGATCGCGGCCGGTGACTTCCCGCCGGACGGGCAGCGCGGCGGCCACGCGGACACGCCCCGGGTGGGTGACGGCTTCGTGAGAGTCGACGAGCGGGGACGCGTCACCTACGCCAGCCCGAACGCCCTGTCGGTCTACCGCCGCCTGGGATGGTCCGGCGACCTCGACGGGCAGGTCCTCGCCGAGGTGACGCGGTCGCTGGTGCCGCCGCGGCGGAGGCCGGACGAGGAGACCCTGAGTGCCGTCCTGGGCGGCAGCGCCCATCGCGACACCGAGGTCGGTGACGACCAGGTCTCGCTCATCGTGCGAGCCATCCCGCTCCGGGCCCGCGGTGAGCACCTCGGCGGGCTCGTGCTCGTGCGCGACGTGACCGACCTCCGGCGCCGCGACCGCGAGCTGGTGACCAAGGACGCCACGATCCGCGAGATCCACCACCGCGTGAAGAACAACCTGCAGACCGTGGCCGCGTTGCTCCGGCTCCAGGCTCGCCGGATCGACTCCGAGGAGGCGCGATCGGCGTTGGAGGAGGCGGTCCGACGCGTCGGCTCGATCGCGATCGTCCACGAGACGCTGAGCCAGGAGGTGCTCGACGAGGTGGCCTTCGACGAGATCGCCGACCGGCTGGGGGCCATGGTCACCGACGTCGGCGCCGGTCCCGACGGGTCGGGTGACCAGCCCGTCGTACGCCGCGCAGGGTCGTTCGGGATGCTCGCCAACGAGACGGCGACGGCGCTGGCGATGGTGCTCACCGAGCTGCTGCAGAACGCCGTCGAGCATGGCTACCCCGGTGGCGCCGGCGGCACCATCATGGTCGAGCCGGAGCGGCTGGCGGGGCGCCTCCGGGTGACGGTCGACGACGACGGCATCGGACTCCCGGACGGGTTCGACCCCGACGCCTCGATGAACCTCGGCCTGTCGATCGTGCGCACGCTCGTCGAGTCGGAGCTCGGCGGGCTGTTGGAGCTCCGAGCCGGTCCGAGATGCGGGGCGCGCGTGGTGGTCGACGTACCGCTCGACGGGGCTTGAGCCGGAGTCGGGTCAGGCGGTGCGCACGCGGGCGCGCGAGCTGCGACGCTTCAGGGCCCGGCGCTCGTCCTCGCTGAGCCCGCCCCAGACCCCGTGGTCCTGGCCGGCCTCCAACGCCCACTGCAGGCACTGCTCGCGCACCTCACAGCGTCGGCACACCTGTTTGGCCTCCTCGATCTGGAGGATGGCCGGTCCGGTGTTGCCGATGGGGAAGAACAGCTCCGGGTCCTCGTCGAGGCAGGCAGAGCGGTCACGCCAATCCATGGCTTTCGCAGAACTCACTTTCACGGGGGTAGAACGTCAGGGCGCGCGGATGTGAATACATTCACGAGCGCGTCCACCACAGTGGCAAGAATTGCATCGGGAGACAACCCTTTTGGCTGGTCAGTTTTGTCACAAGCCCGGACACGAGTCGAGTCCCGGTCCACCCACCGGTACCCACCCGGATGCGCCGTAATCTGGCGCCGTGCGCGACGACCTCGGCCGGGACCTGCCGGCGCCACTCGTGGTGGCAGCGAGCCTGGCGGGACTGGAGGGATTGCTGGTGCTGGCGTACGCCGTGGTCCTCGCCGACGACATCCACTCGGGCCGGGTGACGATGGGGGTCACGACGTCGCTCTTCTTCGCCCTCCTGGCGGGCATGCTGGTCTGCTGTGCGTGGTACGTCGTGCGGCGGCGTACCTGGGCGCGCAGCCCGATCGTGGTCGTCCAGGTGATGGCCTTGGGGCTGGCCTGGAACTTCCTCGGCGGCAGCACGACCTGGATCTCCGTCGTGCTCGCCGTCGTGGCCGTCGTGGTGCTGGTCGGGCTCCTGCACCCGGCCAGCATCGAGGCGCTCTCCGACGAGCGTGACCACATCCTCTGACCGCACCTCCGGAGCGGGATCAGACGGTCTCCTGGAGCGACGTACGGAGCTGGTCGAGGGTCCGGCTGAGCAGCCGTGAGACGTGCATCTGGCTGACCCCGATCTCGGCCGCGATCTCCGACTGCGTCTTGTTCTTGAAGAACCTCAGCAGCAGGATGCGCTTCTCGCGCGACGGGAGCGCCTCGAGCAGGGGCTTGATGGACTCGCGGATCTCGATCTGCTCGAGCTCCTCGTCGTCGAGCCCCATCATGTCGAGCATCGAGACCCCGCCGTCGTCGCTGCTGTCGTCGGTCGCGTCGAGACTGAGCGTGGAGTAGGCGTTGCTCGACTCGATGCCTTCGACGATCTCCTCCACGGAGCAGTCGAGGGCCCCGGCCAGCTCACGCGGGGTCGGTGACCTCCCCAGGGCCTGGGTCAGCTCGGCGGTGGCGGCCCCGATCTGCATCCGTAGCTCCTGAAGCCGCCGCGGGACGCGGATCGCCCAGCCCTTGTCGCGGAAGTGACGCTTGATCTCGCCGATGATCGTGGGCGTGGCGTACGTCGAGAACTCGACGCCGCGGTCGAGCTCGAACCGGTCGATCGACTTGATCAGCCCGATCGTGCCGACCTGCACCAGGTCCTCGAACGGCTCGCCTCGGTTGCGGAAGCGCCGCGCGCAGTGCTCGACCAGGGGGAGATGCAGGGAGACCAAGCCGTCGCGGGCTGCGAGCCGCGTCAGCTCGGGCTCGTCGGTGTCGCGGAACTGGTCGAAGAGCAGGGCGTTCTGCTCGCGGGCTCCCTCCAGCCTGCGGGCTGCCTCCAGGGGTCCCGAATCCCCGTCGACGGTCATCTCAGGTGCCGGCTCCCGGTAGCCCGTTGCTGAGCGCCAGGCTCGAGTCGGTGGTGAAGGCGATCCGGAGGTGCTGTCCGTCGGTGTTCGCGGTCGCCTGGGCGGCCAGGGTGGTCAGGACCTGCCAGGCGAAGCTCTCGTAGTCGGGCTCGGCCCGGCTCGCGGTCTGGACGCGGACGGAGACCGTCAACGAGCCCGGGGTCTGCCAGAACTCCGCCTCGAGGTCGCCGCCGTCGACCGCCTCGGGAAGCACCAGTGCACACGCCTCACCGATCGCGATGCGGAGGTCCTCGATGTCGTCGACGGTGAAGTCCAACCGGGCTGCCAGACCGGCCGTCATGGTCCGCAGCACGGAGACGTAGGCGCCCTCGGCCGGGACGCGGAGCGACACATCGGCCTGCTGCGATGTATGCCGGTCCATCACGGGCCCTCCGGAGCGCTGGGGTGGTTGCTCACCCTAGCCGTGCCCCCTACTCCGAACGGCAAACATGTCGCCACACCCACAGGGGTATGCGAACGGGTGCCCGGCCGGAGCCGGACACCCGTCCGCGGGGTCAAGAGGGGAGTCAGGCCTGCTTGGTCTCCCAGAAGATCTTCGCGATCTCGTCGATCTTGGCGAGCAGCTCGTCGGCCTTGCCGGGTCCACTCACCCTTGGTGCCGGTCGCGCCGGCGAGCTTGGTGGCCTCGTTGAACAGGGGGTGCAGCTGCGGGTACTTCTCGAAGTGCGGCGGCTTGAAGTAGTCGGTCCACAGCACCCAGAGGTGGTGCTTGACCAGCTCGGAGCGCTGCTCCTTGATCAGGATGGCGCGGGTGCGGAAGTCGGGGTCGTCGTTGTCGGGACCTTGGCGATGATCGCCTTGACCGACTCCGCCTCGATGCGAGCCTGCGCCGGGTCGTAGACGCCGCAGGGCAGATCGCAGTGGGCCGAGACGTCGACGGTGGGAGCGAAGAGATTCGCGAACATCGTGGTCCTCTCTGTACACCTACAGGTCTGGGTCGGGGATTCGTCCCTCGCTTGGGACACTACTCCGCGTGCCGCGACCCTCTGACCCGGGCTCGTACCCCGTGCGACCACCGTCATTCGGGCTGGCTCGGGTCCACCACGCTCGATGCGACCGACGCTGCGCTCCGGCGATGCGCTGCTGGTGCGGTACGCCGCGCCGGTCGCGGCCGGCCGGCTCGTCCTCGCCCGGTTCCGCCGACGGCACGCTGGCGGTCAAGCGGGCGGTCGAGCGCCGCAGACGCGCGACGGTGAGCGGCTGGTGGCTGCTCGGCGACAACCCGGGCGACGGGGACGACTCGCGCGCACGGAGGGCGTGATCGCCGACCGGGACGTGGTCGGCGTCGTGGTCGCGCGGATCTGGCCGCGACCGCCGCGCCGCGGCACGCTCCGGGCTGATGCTCGCACGTCGGTCGACCGCCGCGTGTCCACGGACGCCGCGGCCCGCGACGGGCACGGCGCACCGCCGGCTGTGCCACAGTGACCGGATGGCCTGCCTTCCGGCTCGACGCGCACCCGTTCGCCGGCGACCCCGTCTTCGACCTGCACGTGCGGCGGCAAGATGGGATCCGCTCGACCGTCGCCGCTGGCCGACCGGGACGACCTGTCGCTGGCCTACACGCCCGGGCGTGGCCCGGGTCTGCGAGGCGATCGCCGAGCGACCCGTCGCTGACCCACGACTACACCTGGGTGCCGCAACACGGTCGCGGTGGTCACCGACGGCACCGCCGTGCTCGGGCTCGGCAACATCGGCCCGGCGGCCGCGATGCCGGTGATGGAGGGCAAGGCCGTGCTGTTCAAGGAGTTCGGCGGCGTCGACGCCGTGCCGATCTGCCTGGACACCACGGACGTCGAGGAGATCGTCGCGACCGTCGCCCGCTGGCGCCGATCGTTCGGCGGCATCAACCTCGAGGACATCTCGCGCGCCGCGCTGCTTCGAGATCGAGCGAGCGGCTCAAGGAGCGCTCGACATCCCGGTCTTCCACGACGACCAGCACGGCACCGCGGTCGTCGTGCTGGCCGCGCTGCGCAACGCGCTCACGCTGCCCGGGCGCGAGTCGGCGAGCACTGCGGGTGGTGATCTGCGGCGCCGGCGCGGCCGGCGTCGCGGTCACGCGGATCCTGCTCGACGCCGGCGTCGGCGACATCGTGGTCGTGCGACCGCGCGGGCGTCCTCCACTCGCGACCGCGCCGACCTCACGCCGGTCAAGAAGGCGCTCGCCGTCGACACGGCCGACCGCTCCGGCCGGCACGGCGTCGCTCGCCGACGCGCTGATCGGCGCCGACGTGTTCATCGGGGTCTCCGGCGGCACCGTCCCCGAGGAGGCCGTGCGCCGGCATGGCCGCCGACGCGATCGTCTTCGCGCTGGCCAACCCGACCCCGAGGTGCACCCGCGAGGTCGCCCACCGGCACGCCGCGATCGTCGCGACCGGCCGCTAGCGACTACCCGAACCAGATCAACAACGTGCTGGCGTTCCCCGGGATCTTCCGCGGCGCGCTCGACGTGCGCGCGACCGCGATCACCGAGGGCATGAAGGTGGCCGCGGCCGAGGCGATCGCCGGAGTCGTCGCCGACGAGCTCGCCGAGGACTCATCGTGCCCTCGCCCCTCGACCCGCGGGTCGCGCCGGCGGTGGCCGCGGCGGTCGCCGCGGCGGCCGCGGCGCGACGGCGTCGCCCGCACTGACGCCGAGCCGGCGCGAGTGACGCCCAATCGCGCCGAGTCGCGCGAGTGACATCGACATCACGCCGTCGTCATGCCGACTCGCGCGGTCGCCGGAGTGCGTGGGCGGTCGCACGGCGGTCCGGACTGCGCGCCCTAGGGTCGGCGGCATGCGCGCCGCGTATGCCAGTCGCGTTCAGCCCGACGACCCGCTGGCCGGGCTGGTGGTCGGGGAGCGGCCGGAGCCCGAGGTGCCCGACGGGCTGGACGACGGTCGACGTGCAGGGCCGCCGCGCTCAACCACCACGACCTGTGGTCGCTGCGCGGCGTCGGCCTGCCGGAGGACCAGCTGCCGATGATCCTGGGCTGCGACGCCGCCGGGCGTCGACGAGGACGGCAACGAGGTCGTCGTCCACGCGGTGATCAGCGACCCGTCCTGGCCGGTGACGAGACCGCAGGACCCGCGCGGTCGCTGCTCTCCGAGCGCTACCAGGGCACGCTCGCCGAGCGGGTCGCCGTGCCGCGGCCAACCTGGTCCCCAAGCCGGCCGTCGCTGTCCTTCCTGGAGGCGGCGTGCCTGCCGACGGCGTGGCTGACGGCGTACCGGATGCTGTCGCCCAGGGCGGCCTCGAGCCCGGCGAGTCGGTGCTCGTGCAGGGCGCGGGCGGCGGGGTGGCGACCGCGCTGGTCGCGCTGGCCCGCGCGCGGCGGGCGCGGGTGTACGCGACCAGCCGCGACGAGGCGAAGCGCGAGCGGGCGCCGAGCTCGGCGCCCACGCGCGTCGAGCCGGGCGCGCGGCTGCCCGAGCGGGTCGACGTGGTGATCGAGACGGTCGGCGCGGCGACCTGGACGCACTCGCTGAGGTCGCTGCGCCCGGGCGGCATCCTGGTCATCGCGGCGCGACCAGCGGACCCAACCCCGACAACACCGAGCTCAACCGGATCTTCTTCCTGCAGCTGCGGGTGATCGGCTCGACGATGGGCACCAGCAGGGAGCTGGCCCACCTGGTGTCGTTCCTCGACGCGACGGGCACCAAGCCCCTGATCGACCGGACTCTCCCGATGAGCGACGCGCGTGACGGCTTCGCCGCGATGAACGACGGCGACGTCTTCGGCAAGGTGGTGTTCACCCGCTGATGGCGACGCATCTGTTGACCGGAGCCGGATCGGGTATCGGCGCCGCGGTCGCGCAAGCGCTGCACGACCGCGGGGACGACCTGGTCCTGCTGGCGAGGAACGACGAGCGGGCCGCGGAGCTCGAAGCGAGTCTCCCGGGTGCGCGCACCCTCGTCGCGGACCTCGCTGACGTCGATGCGGTCGACGGCATCGCCGGGATCCCCGACCGGCTCGACTCCGTGCTCCATGTCGCCGGCATCGTCGAGCTGGCGACCGTCGCCGAGACCAGCACCGAGCACCTGCGCGCGCAGCTCGACGTCAACCTGGTCTCGCCGCTCCTCCTGACCCGTGCCTGCCTGCCGGCGCTGCGGGAAGCACGAGGCGTCGTCGTCTTCGTGAACTCCGGGGCCGGGCTCCAAGCCGGCTCGCTGTGGGCGGCGTACGGCGCCTCGAAGTACGGGCTGCGCGCGCTCGCCGACGCGCTCCGGGCCGAGGAGATGGGCAACGGCGTCCGCGTGACGACGCTGTTCCCGTCGCGCACCTCGACCCCGATGCAGGAGAAGGTGCACGAGCAGGAGGGCAAGACCTACGACTCGTCGCGGTGGATCAGTCCCGCGACCGTCGCGGCCACCCTGCTGCACGTGATCGACCTCCCGGCCGACGCGACCATCCCGGAGGTCACGGTCCGGCCGGTCGTGCCGTGGACGCCGCGCTAGCGCCATGGGGACGTGGGTCGGTAGCGTCGTACGACGTGGAGTCTCGGAGCGTCCAGGTGGACGACGTCGCACTGCACGTCGGCGTGACGGGGGAGGGGCCCGAGTCCTGGACCTCTCGGGCGGACCCGGCTGCGTGCACTACCTCGAGCGCGACGAGCTGGCACCCGTCGGTCGGCGGTCCTGGTACCCCGAACCCCGCGGCGTCGGTCGCTCCACCGGCGAGCCGCACACGATGGAGCGTGCGGTGGCCGACCTCGAGGCGATCCGTGAGGCTGTCGGCGTCGAGCGCTGGACGGTGGTCGGTCACTCGTGGGGATGTGACCTCGCCGTCCGGTACGCCGTGGACAGGCCCTATGCGATCCGGACGGTCGTCGGCATCGCTGGGCGCGGCCCGCAGCGGGATCGCACGTGGTCGCAGGCGTACGAGGCCGGGCAGGCCTCGGAGTTGATCGAGATCGAGTGGGCGCCCGCCGTGCACGCGGCGCTGAGTGAGTCGTTCACCGAGTGGATCCATCGGGGCCGATCTGTGGCGCAGGATCTCCGACTGTCCCGTGCCGATGCACTTCATCGCCGCCGAGGACGACATCCGCCCGGACTGGCCGCTGAGGCAGCTCGCCGAGCTGGTGCCGGACGGCAGGTTCTCGACGGTTCCCGGTGTCGCGCACAACTTCTGGGACAGCCACGCGGAGCTCTGGGCCGAGGTCGTCACCCGCGGCGTGCGCCGAGTCGTCGCCTGACGACTCGGTGAATTAGATTATGAGTAGCCTGAGGCGATCGCCGGCTCAGTCGACCTGCATCTCGCCGAGCTCGGACCAGTCGGTGCCGGGGACGGAGAAGTTCACGATCCGCGGCGTCTCGGCGAGGTGCAGCGGCAGCTCCTGCTGGGCGGTCCTGAAGTGGTCGGACTGCACGTGGGCGGCACCGGCGTCGTCGTCGGCGAAGGCCTCGACCAGGACGTACTCGGTCGGGTCGTCGAGGCTGCGCGACCAGTCGAACCAGAGGTTGCCCGGTTCGGCGCGGGTGGCCTCGGTGAAGCTGCGCGAGATCTCGGGCCAGCGGTCGGCGTCATCCGGCAACACCCGGAACTTCGCGGTGATGAAGATCAACGGTCCTCCCCAGGATCGAGAGCAGAGCTCGCTCGGACGGCATCGACGATGAAGATACGCAGTCGTCGGGTGATGCGGTCCTGGTACTTCAGGTAGCCGCCGTAGACCCCGGCCGACGCCGCGAGCACGGCCGTCTCCTCCTCGGGTGTCGCGGGGCGGGCGATGGCGTCGAGCGTGACGCCGCGGTGCATCACCGAGAGCCGTGGGTCGGCCTCCAGGTTCAGCACCCAGGCCGGAGTGGAGCGCTGGCCGAAGTTGGTCCCGAGGAGGGCCAGCGTGTCGGCGTACGGCACGGCGATCAGGTGTGTACGCCGTGGCGCACCCGACCGGCGTCCGGTCGTGACGATGTCGAGCACGGGCAGTCCCGCAAGCAGCTCGGGCGCGCTCGTCCGGCCCCGCGAGACTCGGCCGACCAGGTCGTCGGCGTGGCGCAGGGGCTTGGAGAACGTCCAGGCGCCGGACCGCGTCGAGGCGAACGCGTGGACGCCGCGCTGAAAGGGGTTCGGGGGCCGGATCCGGTAGCCCAGATCCTCGGCCAGCTCCCCTGCCCGGACCTCGAGGCACCTCAGTCCTCGGGGTCGTCGAGCCGGGCGAGCCAGGTGGCGAAGCGCTCCACGGCGGTCTCGAACTCCGGGTGGGTGTCGGTGAACTCCTGGAGTCGCTCGCCCAGCCAGGCCAAGGTGACCTCCTCGTCACCCCGCCGCTGCTGCAGCTCCTCGATCCCGCGGTCGGTGAAGTACATGCCGGCCGACGATCAGTAGTTCTGGACGGTGCGGTCGGACTCGGTGTCGAACGCCTCCGCGACCAGCTCCTTCTGCTCCTCGACGTGTCGCTTGGCGGTGCCGACCGACGGCGACGAGGAGCGGGGCCGGGTGATGATCTGCACGGGGACGTCGAGCTCGGGCCAGACGTTGAGGGAGTACCACGGGGCCGGGCCCATGTTGCCCGGCTCGTCCTGCACCCAGCGCACGCTGCGCAGGTGCGGAAGACGAGCCAGCTCGGCCTTGATGTCCTCGACCGGGGCCGGGTAGAGCTGCTCGACGCGGGCGATGGCGAACCGACCGGCGTCCTCGCGCTTGGCGCGCTCGACCATCAGGTCCCACGTCACGCGGCCCGAGCAGATCAACAGGGTGTCGACCGTCTCGGGGTCGGCCGCGTCGTCGCCGATGAACGGGCGGAACGTGCCCTCGGTGAAGTCGCCGGGCTGCGAGGCGGCTTCCTTGCGCTTGAGCATCGACTTCGGCGTGAACACGACCATGGGGTGGTGCTCCTCGCCGAGCGAGTGCCGCCGCAGCAGGTGGAAGTACGACGCGGGCGTGGACGGCTGGGCGACCACGAAGGCCTCGTCGGCCGCCATCGTCATCCAACGCTCGATGCGCGCCGACGAGTGGTCGGGGCCCTGTCCCTCGTAGCCGTGGGGGAGCAGGAGCACGACCCCCGACTGCTGGCGCCACTTGGTCTCACCGGAGGTGATGAACTCGTCGATCACGGTCTGGGCGCCGTTGACGAAGTCGCCGAACTGCGCCTCCCAGAGCACCAGCGCGTCGGGCCTGGCCACGGAGTAGCCGTACTCGAACCCGAGGGCGGCGTACTCCGACAGCAGCGAGTCGTAGATGTGGAACTTCGCCTGGTCCTCGGTGAGGGCGGTGAGCGGGGTCCACTCGGCGGCGTTCGTGCGGTCGATGATGGTCGCGAACCGCTGCACGAACGTGCCCCGTCGCGAGTCCTGGCCGGCCAGGCGCACCGGGCGGCCGTCCATCAGCAGCGAGCCGAACGCGATGATCTCGCCGGTGCCCCAGTCGATGGGGCCGTCGGCGATGGCGTTCGCCCGGCGCTGCAGCTGCGGCATCACCTTCGGGTGGACGGTGAAGCCGTCGGGCGGGGTGACGTAGGCGTCGGCGATCCGCTTGAGCACCTCGGGGGTGACGGCGGTCTTCGCCGTGCCGACCGACTTCTCCGGGTAGTCCGGCACGGTCGTCCACTCCTGGGGCTGCGAGTCGGCCTCGCGCACCTCGGTGAACACGCGCTCCAGCTGCTGCTGGTAGTCCTGGAGGACCTTCTCGGCCTCCTCGATCGTGATGTCGCCGCGACCGATCAGCGACTCGGTGTAGAGCTTGCGCACCGATCGCTTCTGCTCGATCAGGTCGTACATCAACGGCTGGGTGTACGACGGGTCGTCACCCTCGTTGTGTCCGCGCCGCCGGTAGCAGACCAGGTCGATGACGACGTCCTTGTTGAACGCCTGGCGGTACTCGAACGCCAGCCGGGCCACCCGGATGCACGCTTCGGGGTCGTCGCCGTTCACGTGGAAGATCGGCGCCTGGACCATCCGCGCGACGTCCGTGCAGTAGAGCGACGATCGGGAGGCACCCGGCGAGGTGGTGAACCCGACCTGGTTGTTGACGACCAGGTGGATCGTGCCGCCGGTGCGGTAGCCGCGCAGCTGCGAGAGGTTGAGCGTCTCGGCGACGACGCCCTGACCGGCGAACGCCGCGTCGCCGTGGACCAGCAGTGGCAGCACGGGGTACTCCGCGCCCCGATCGAGCACGTCCTGCTTGGCCCGGGCGATGCCCTCGACCACCGGGTCGACCGCCTCGAGGTGGGACGGGTTCGCGGCGACCGACACCTTGATCCTGTCTCCGAGTCCGGAGAGGAACTCGCCCTCGGCACCGAGGTGGTACTTGACGTCGCCGGATCCCTGGACGGTCCGCGGGTCGATGTTGCCCTCGAACTCCCGGAAGATCTGGGAGTACTTCTTGCCGACGATGTTGGCCAGCACGTTCAGCCGGCCGCGGTGGGCCATCCCCATCGTGACCTCGTCGAGCCCGATCTCGGCCGCGGCCTCGCAGATCTCGTCGATCACCGGGATGGTGGTCTCGCCGCCCTCGAGGCTGAACCTCTTCTGGCCGACGAACTTCGTCTGCAGGAAGGTCTCGAAGGCCTCGGCCTGGTTCAGCTTGAGGAGGATGCGCAGCTGCTCCTCGCGGGGCGGCTTGGTGTGCGGCCGCTCGACCCGCTCCTGGATCCACTTGCGCTGGTCGGGATCCATGATGTGCATGTACTCGATGCCGGTGGTGCGGCAGTAGGAGTCGCGCAGGATGCCGAGGATGTGGCGCAGCTTCATGAAGCGGCGGCCCTCGCCGCCGAACGAGCCGGTCGCGAACTCGCGGTCGAGGTCCCACAACGTCAGCCCGTGCGACTCCACCTCGAGGTCGGGGTGGCTGCGCTGGCGGTACTCCAGCGGGTCGGTGTCGGCCATCAGGTGACCACGCACGCGGTAGGCGTGGATGAGCTCGAGGATGCGCGCCTGCTTGGAGATCTCGTCGTCGTGGGACGTCGCGATGTCGTTGCTCCAGCGGATCGGCTCGTAGGGGATGCGGAGCGCGCGGAAGATCTCGTCGTAGAAGCCGTCCTCGCCGAGGAGCAACTGGTGGAGCCGCTTGAGGAAGTCGCCCGACTGCGCGCCCTGGATGACGCGGTGGTCGTACGTCGACGTCAGCGTCATCACCTTGCTGATGGCGTTGCGGGCGATCGCCTCCTCCGACGCGCCCTGCCACTCCGGCGGGTACTCCATCGCACCGACCCCGATGATCGCGCCCTGGCCGCGCATCAGCCGCGGCACGGAGTGGTTGGTGCCGATCGTGCCGGGGTTGGTCAGCGAGATCGTGGTGCCCTGGAAGTCCTCGACGGTCAGCCGGGCGTCGCGGGCCTTGCGCACGATGTCCTCGTACGCCGTCCAGAAGGCGGCGAAGTCCATGGTCTCGGCGCCCTTGATGTTGGGCACGAGGAGCTGGCGGGTGCCGTCCTTCTTCTGCATGTCGATCGCGAGCCCGAGGTTGATGTGGGCCGGGGTGATCTGGTTGGGCTTGCCGTCGACGATGTCGAAGCCCACGTTCATCTCCGGCATCGCCTTGAGCGCCTTGACCAGGGCGTAGCCGATGATGTGGGTGAACGACACCTTGCCACCGCGAGCGCGGGAGAGGTGGTTGTTGATGACGATGCGGTTGTCCCAGAGCAGCTTCACCGGCACCGAGCGCACCGAGGTGGCCGTCGGTACGGACAGCGAGTCGTCCATGTTGGCCACGGTGCGAGCCGGGGCGCCGCGCAGCACGGTGTAGGTCGGCTGGTCGACCGCCGCGGCGGGCTCCGGAGCCTTGGTCTCCTTGGGGACCGGCGACGTGGTGCCCTTGGCCGGCTCAGCGGCCGCGGAGTCGGGCCGAGGGGTTGCCCGAGGCGCCTTCTTGGCGTCGGCCTCGGCTTCGCGGGCGCCTCCTCGGGCGCATTCTCCGGAGCCTTCGTGGGGGCCTTCTCCGGAGCCTCGCGGGCGCCTTCGCGGGAGCGGCCGACTGGGCCACACGCGCCGGCGCCTTCGCCGGCGGCGCCGCGGGGCGAGGGCGAGGGCGTCGTCGTACCGGTCGACGGGCCGCGGCGGGCGCGCCGTGGGGGGCGCCGTTGCTGCCCGAGCCGTTGGTCTTGAAGTACGCCGCCCAGCTGGGGTCCACGCTTCCCGGATCGCGTTGGAACTGTTCGTACATCTCCTCGACGAGCCACTCGTTGGCTCCGAAGTCGGAGGACGGTGCCGAGGCGGATGGGTCGGACGGGTTGGTCTGCTGCTGCGGCACGGGTTAGGTTCGCCTCTTCCGGGACGTGCGCGTCGTGGATGGGATTCCCTTCCAGGCTAGTCCCCCACGCACGCAAATACCGAAGTACGGTGCCCCGCTGGTGCATGGTGTAACCCGTCACCGCCACCGGTCGTTGTCGGCCGATGAGGATGGCCGTCCGGAAGATCCCCAGCTGCACCCCCCGCAGACCGGAAAGGACACGAGGCTTGCCTGTCGACGACACGGTCTCCCGCCGATCCAGAGCCGTCGCGGCCGCCCTGCTCCTGGCCCTGGCTCTGGCGACGAGCGCCTGCAGTGGCAGCGACTCCTCGTCGCCGCAGGGCGCACCCACCGACACCTCGTCGGGTGGCGGGAACGAGGGCCCGGCCGTCTCCGCGGTGAAGCTCGGCAAGGTCGCCGGCACGATCAAGAAGAAGAACTGGAAGACCTTCATGAGCGACCACCGCAAGACCATGCTCAAGCAGGTCGGCGCCGCGGTGGACACCTGGATCGACGGCGGGTACGTCGGCGTCGACTATCCGCGCGACTCGTTCGACTGGGCGTTCGACTCGTTCACCGAGCAGGCGAAGCGGGACGCCGACGCCCAGAAGAAGCTGATGACCAACTGGGATCTCCGCCAGAAGATCGACGGGGTCGACGTCAAGAAGCGCACCATGAGCGTGGACGTGATGGCCCCGCGAGGCCGTCCCGCGGGCGCCACGGCGCGGGTCCACCTCGTCTTCACGACGACCGGTGACGCGCAGGAGCGCGTCGCGGTCCGGGGTCGGCTGTTCCTCGTCCCGAGGCACGGGAAGTGGCGCATCTTCGGGTACGACGTCTCGAGAGGGGTCGGCGTGATGAACCGCTCGATCGGACGCCGACTCCTCCGCGCGACCAAGCTCGCCGCCCTCGGGCTGGTGCTCGCCGCCGTCACCCTGGCGCTGCCGGACGCCTCTCCCAAGTCCACGGACTTCGCGCTGGTCAAGATCGACCAGGGCAACGCCGCGGCGATCGACCAGCACGTGATCTCGATCCTGGCCGTCGGCTCCGACGCCCGGCCCGGCGAGAACTTCACCCGCACGCGGGGTGACGCGCTCCAGCTGGTCACGATCAACACCCAGACGCACGCGGCGAGCATCATCGGCGTACCCCGCGACTCGTGGGTCGACATCCCGGGCGTCGGGATGGACAAGATCAACGCCTCGCTCTACTACGGCGGCCCGCAGCTGCTCGGCCAGACGGTCGGCAACCTGATCGGGGTGCAGCCGAAGTACGTGTTCGTCACGCAGTTCCAGAAGTTCCAGGCAGCGGTGAACGCGATCGGCGGGATCACGATCCGCAACCCGACCGCGTTCAGCGACGACCCCTTGAAGCCCACCGGTTTCCGGGCCGGCCGGATCCACCTGACCGGATACAACGCGATGGCCTACTCCCGCATCCGGCACACCCTGCCGCGCGGCGACTTCGACCGGTCGGCCCACCAGGAGATCGTCCTCCAGGGGATCCAGGCGAAGGTGCACGCGAACGCCCATCGGCCGGGGTTCATCGAGCGCGGCGTGATCAACGCGATGAGCCACATGTCCACCAACCTGCCGCCGGCCGAGCTCTTCAAGCTCGCGCAGGTGATGGCTCAGGTCGACCCGGGCAAGGTGCGGTCCTGCGTGGTGCAGGGCGGCATCGGTGTCTCGTCCGGCGGCGCCAGCATCGTCCTGCCGTACGTCTCCCAGGCGCGCGACATGGGCAACCAGATCCGCAAGGACGGGACCCTCTCGCACTGCGGCTGAGCGGCTAGCCTCCGGGACATGGCCTACGACGAGGCTCTGGCGGCGCGCATCCGTGACCAGGTGGCCGGCGAGCCGGTCGTCGAGAAGAAGATGTTCGGCGGGCTGGCGTTCCTGCTCGGTGGGCACATGGCCGTCGCCGCGAGCGGCAAGGGCGGCCTCATGGTCCGCGTCGAGCCGTCGGAGACCGACGCGCTGCTGGGCGAGCCGGGCGCCGAGCCGTTCGAGATGGGCGGTCGGGGCGGGATGAAGGGCTGGCTGCGCGTCTCGACCGACGCCGTGACGGACGACGACAGCCTGGCGCGGTGGGTCGAGCGCGGCCTCGCCTACGCCCGCTCCCTACCACCGAAGTGAGTCCACCGAGGTGAGCCCGCCCAGCAGGCCTCCGGCACGACCGGGCAGGGTGTTCCCGTGATCGAGCTGCGTAGCGACAACGCCGCGGGAGTGGCACCCGAGATCCTGGCCGCGATCGAGTCCGTCAACATCGGCTCCGACCTGGCGTTACGGCGGTGACGCCGTGACCGCTCGGCTCCACGAGGTCGTGCGCGACGTGTTCGAGCACCCGACGGCGCGGGTCTTCCCGGTCACCAGTGGCACGGCGGCGAACTCCCTGTCCATCTCGTCCCTGACGCCACCCTGGGGAGCCGTGCTCTGTCACCCGACGGCGCACATCATCACCGCCGAGGGCGGTTCGACCTCCCTGCTCGGGGCCGGCGCTGTGATGCAGGGTGTCGACGGCGCCCATGCCCTGATCGATCCCGACCAGCTCCGCGCCCGACTCGATGCGACCCGGTGGGGCGACCCGCACGAGAGCCAGCCCAGCGTCTTGTCGCTCACGGTCCCCAGTGACGACGGGACGCTCTACCAGCCGGCGCAGATCGCCGAGCTGGTCGAGATCGCGCGAGCCAGTGGCCTCAAGGTGCACATGGACGGCGCCCGACTGGCCAACGCGCTCGCGGCGCTGGGCTGCTCACCCGCGGACCTCACCTGGCGGCGCGGGGGTCGACGTGCTGTCCCTCGGCGCGATCAAGAACGGTGCGCTCGGGGCCGAGGCGATCGTGGCGTTCGACGACGCAGCTGCCGAGGAGCTGGTCTACCGGACGAAGCGGTCCGGCCACGTGACCAGCAAGATGCGTTTCCAGTCGGCCCAGCTCGAGGCGTACCTGACCGACGGGTTGTGGCTGCGCCTCGCCTCGCACGCGAACCAGCGGATGGCGGAGCTCGCGGCCGAGCTGGCGCCGCTGGCCGGTGACGGTGTCCGTCTCGTCGAGCGCGTCGACGTGAACATGGCGTTCGTCGAGCTCCCCGCGGCCGCGGCGGATCGGCTGCCCGATGCCGGCATCGACTGCTACCGGATGACTGACACCAGCGTCCGGCTGGTCACGAGCTGGCAGACCAGCGCCGACGACGTGGCGGCGGCAGGAGCCGCGTTCCGGGAAGTGGTCGGCGCCGGGTGATCGCCCGGCGTCGACGTGGACGTCCTCGGGTCTAGGGCGCCGGCCAGACCGAGAGGCTCCCGGGGTCCCGCGGTGCGATGGTACTCGTCGAGCCGTGCACGGGTGGTGCCCGGCCGGGACCTTGGTGACCAGGGTGAGGAACCATCCGGGCTCGACGCGGAGTCCCGTGGAGCACGAACAGCGTGTCGTTGGCCGTGTAGGCGACATCCGTCACGGCCTCGGTGTCTGTCGAACCCGGAACGAGATCTGCTTCTGAACTTCTTCCCGTGGGCGGCAGCGCGCACGTTCGGGTATCCGAAGACGCGACCCCGGCGGAGACCGCGACATGGTCAGCGTCGCTGGAGACGGTCATGCTGCGGTCGAAGCGGTTGCTCGCCACCGGGATCGTACTGTACCTCAGCTGGGGCTCGGCCAGGTCGCGCAGTCGGAGTACGGCGAAACCGTTCCTCGTGATCAGAGCGCGGTCGGCGGAGCCCGGGAGGAAGACCACGCCGGCGTGGCCGTGGTCCACGTCCCGAGCGTGTCGTCGTTGATGGCGAGAGACGCAGCCGACGGCCGCGGATTGGCTTCGCCGTGCCCACTCCGGCGACGACCACGACGGTCCGCCGTCGCTGTGGTCGAGCGCATGCCGAGGTACTTGCCGTTGGGCATCGGTTTCGGTGCGATCACGACATTGTCGAACATGGTGGCGGCCGTGACAGTCGCGAAAGTCGATCCAGCCGGGCCGGTGCGGGTCTCCGGCGTCGTTGAGGCCCGGCAAGTGGACACGCCGATCGATCTTCCACGGCCCTGCTTCCGGAGGAGCTGCACGAATCCCTGGGAGTCGGCCGTGGCGAGACCGAAGGTGCCGTGGACGGCGACCCCGGAGCATCGAAGTGGAAGTTGTCGCCGCCTTCGTCGCCGAACCCCGAGGCATCGATGGGATCCGAGCATGGAGGCACGTACGCAGGCGCATCGCTGCGAAGATCTCGGCGGTGTTGCAGAGGAGCCCGTCCTCGCCACCGACGGGGTTGACCGAGGTCGCGATGGCGCGGGTGCCGCTGTCGAAGAAGGCGGTCCGGTTCGCCTTCGGCCGTTGACGCCCTCACCGCCTGGAAAACGCCGTTGTCGGAGCCGAAGAAAGCGACGGAGAGGCCGGCCTTGCCGACGTGCGCGGAGATGCACCTTGACCGGATGTGTCCGCGTCGAGGCCGCGGAGTGCCGGGTGGGTGGCGGCCTCGGCGTCGGTGGCGGCCAAGGCGGAGATGGCCGTGAGCGCCCCGACGACAAGAGCAGGAAGGCGGCGTCGCATGGGGTGGACTTTCTGCCGGGTCCTGGCGATCACCAGGACGAAACGTGCGGTCGAAGGCTGAGCTTGCGGACCACAGCGTGGAGGACGCTAGCGGCATCCGCGTGCGAAGGGGAGGGCCCAACGACCCTGCGGCGTGGCAGCTCGGGTGAGCCGGTAGGGCCCTGGCCGGGACCCGGACCCTCGCGGCTCCTCACCGGAGAGGTCCGCGGGCCCGAGGGCATCGAGATACTCCGCCAGCCGACCCGCGGGCCATTGCTCCTCCAGCTCGGCTACGACGCGGTCACAGACCTCGTACGGCGTGCCGTCGGCGTCGGTCCACTCGCCGCGGGTCCAGCCGGCGAGGTACTCGTCGCTGCTGGTCTCACCCAGCCGCATCGCCGCCTCGTCGACGGCCTCTTGGAAACGCTGGGCCAGCGGAGCCTTGGTCACCACCTCGCCCTCGCGGGCCACGACCAGCGACGGCAGGTCGCGCCACGAGGTCACCTGGTACTCGGTCACGAGCGCGAGGGTAGTGGGCCACGGCAGACCTCGAGAAGGACGAGGTCGTGAGCGGCGCCCCCGGCAGGATTCGAAGTGCGATCCCGCCTCACAGGATTGAGCAGAGTGGCGTGTCGTGGGTGGCGCCCCCGGCAGGATTCGAACCTGCGCTCCCGCCTTCACAGGATTGAGCGGAGCGCGGTGCTCGTGAGCGGCGCCCCCGGCAGGATTCGAACCTGCGCTCCCGCCTTCACAGGATTGAGCCAGTGCGGCGGTGCTCGTGAGCGGCGCCCCCGGCAGGATTCGAACCTGCGCTCCTCGCCTCCGGAGGGCGGTGCTCTATCCCCTGAGCTACGGGGGCTCGGGTGGCACGACCTTACAAGCGGAGTCGGCGGCGGGAGAAACCGGCGGCGGGCTACTCGCATGCGCCGACGCCCGCGTCGCGGGCCTTCGCTACGCCTCGGCCCGGGTGCGTACGTCGAGCTTGGCGAGGATCGACGTGACCCGGTTGCGCACGGTCTTCTCGGCGAGGAAGAGGCGCCGCGCGATGGTCGCGTTGTCGGCGCCCTCGGCGATGAGACGGAGCACGTCGTGCTCGCGCTCGCTCAGCTGGGGGAAGGCCTCGGTGCCCTTGCCGGCGAAGAGGTGCTGGATGCTCCCGGCGGCGCCGGTACCGACGACGAGCTGGCCGCGGCTCACGGCACGCAGCGCATCCTCGATGTCGTCGCGCGTGGCTTCCTTGAGGAGGTAGCCGAGGGCGCCTGCGCGCAAGGCCGCGTGGATCGTCGCCGGATCGGCGCTCATGGTCAGCACGAGCACCTGTGTCTCGGGATGGTCGCGTCGCACACGCTCGGTCGCGGCGAGCCCGGAGAGGACCGGCATCTGCAGATCCATCAGCACGACATCGGGTGCGTGCTCGGCAACTGCGGCGACGGCCTCCTCACCGTCTGCGGCTGTCGCGACGACGTTCGCCCCGAGGTCGGTGAGCAGACCGACCAACCCGTCGCGGAAGACCGGATGGTCGTCGGCGACCACGACCGTCGTGCTCGGCGTGCTCATGAACGGACCTCCAGAGGTAGGTGGGTGCGCACCGCGGTGCCGTGTGCCGTCGTGGTGACCTCGAGCAGTCCGCCCACCTCGGCGGCGCGGTCGCGCATGCTGGTGAGGCCGACGCCACGCGGAGCCGACTCGGGGATCCCGTGGCCGTCGTCGGCGACGGTGATCACCAACCAGGGCTCCTCCGGCCTCAGCTCGACCCGGCACTGCTCACAGCCGGAGTGGCGCATCGCGTTGGTGACGGCCTCCGCCGTGATCAGGTACGCCGCGGCCTCGACCGCCGCAGGAAGGTCCGGCGGCACCGTGCTGCGGAACGAGACCCGGCCTTCGTAGCGGTCCACGAGCTGTCGCAGTGCCCCGTCGAGCCCCATGTCGTCGAGCGCCGGAGGCCGCAGCCCGTCGACCATCCGGCGTACCGAGCTCACCGTCCGGCGCAGGTCGTCGCGGGCGGCCTCGGCCCGAGCGGCGAGCTCCGGCTGCTCGGCCAGGCGGCCGGCCAACCCGTCGAGCTGCATCGCGATGCCGGCGAGCGACGGCCCGACGCCGTCGTGCAGGTCGCGGCGGAGGCGGCGGCGTTCGTCCTCGCGGGCGGTGACCACCTGCTCGCGCTGGCCCTGGACCTCGGCCGAGAGGGATGCCTGCCGGAGCAGGGTGCCGACCTGGGTCGCCACCGCCTCGAGCGTGCGGCGTTCGCGACGCGTGAAGCGGGACGCGCGTCGTCCGACCGTCAGCGTCCCGAGCCGGTCGGTGCCCTCGGTCACCGGGAAGTCCACGGTCTCGTCGGTCGGGGAGCCGGAGGTGACGGGCGGGAAGCCCGCGTCCTGGCTCTCGATGCGGACATAGGGGAGGCGCAGGGTGTCGGACACGCCGTGGGCGAGCTGTCCGAGCGCGTCGAGCGGCCCCGTTGCCAGGTCGAGACGGCGGCGCAGAGACGTCAGGACGCCTTGCGGGTCCTGGCGCTGGCCGACCACCACGCGGTCGACGACCTGCTGGAGCTGGTCGTGGGCGGCGGCGGCCAGGAGAGCCACCACGGCGAGGGCGGCGAGGGCGACGCGCTGCGGCTGGTCGCCTGCTCCGGCGGCGCCGAGTACCGCGACGGCGGCGACCGCGATCAGGACCACCAGGACGCCGCTCACGAGCGTCCGGCGGAGGCTCTCGCCCACGTCGAAGAGCTCGTGGCGGATGACACCCACCCCGAGGGCGACGACCAAGCCGATGAGCCCGATGACGAAGAGCAGGTCGCCGGCGTCCTGGAAGGGCCGGAGCGCGACCTGCACCAGGTTGGCGGCCGCCAGCCAGGCGAGCCCGACCAGCAACCACCACATGCGCTGTCGCTCCACGCCCGTCGAGCGGCGCATGCGGACGATCACCGCTACGACCCCGGCGACGCCGCCGGCAGCGGCGAGCCCGGTCGCGGACACGAGGGTCACGTACTTCAGGAAGTCGGCGCCGGCGATGCCGAGTGGGTTGTCCAGCTCGGGGGACACGTCGCTGGGAACCGGAGAGAACATGCGGGCGACGAGCAGGACGACGAGAAGGGCGACGAGGAAGCGACGCACGAGCCGCCACCGTGGAGACGGCAGCGTGCCGTCCGGGAAGTGGATCGGTGCCAGGGCCCAGAGCACGAAGTAGGAGGCGAACCCCCAGACCGAGTACCACGCCGCCACGTCCGTCAGCAGGGTCGGATCGGGCGTCGTGCGCACGGCGTACTGGCCGGCGAGCAGGTAGGGCCCCATCGTCGCGCAGGTCAGGAGCATCCATCCCACCGCGTTGCGCGGCTGATGAGCGACGACGAGGACCGCGACCAAGGGGAACGCCGTGGCGACCACCAGATCGGCCGGCTGCGGAGCCACGGCGTCCAACCCGTCGTGCATCGCGACCGCTGCGACCGACGTACCGATGGAGCACAGGGCCGCGATCGCGGCCAGGAGCGTGGGAGTCGCGGGACGCCGCAACGGCGCCGCGAGGGCCCAGATCCCGGTCATGGGTCAGATCCTCACCCGTGCCCGCCGGGTGTGCAACAGCCCTTCCCGGGAAGTGGGGACCGGTGTCCCTGGAGAGCGGGGCGCGGGGACGGACAACCTCCTGATCGTCAACGTCATGCACCACCACATCGAAAGGACCACCATGACCACCGACATCCTCACCGACACCCAGCGGGGTGCGGTCCCCGCTGACGAGGCAGCCACCGCTCCGCGCCGCTGGGCGTGGTGGGGTGTCGCAGCCGGCGTCCTCGGTGTCATCGGCACGATCGTCACCCTGAGCAACGCGGACCACCCGACGCCCGACGGCGCCGCGGCACTCGACCCCGTCAGCTACCAC
This sequence comes from uncultured Actinomycetota bacterium, assembly GCA_963759515.1. GTDB lineage: Bacteria > Actinomycetota > Actinomycetes > Propionibacteriales > Nocardioidaceae > Nocardioides. The sequence continues at coordinate 99,142 of CAVWZR010000031.1, forward strand.
GTCGGCGGAGCGGCCGGCTACCTGTGCGTGGCTGCTCTCCTCGTCACCGCCGCCGCATGGCGTGCCCGGGTCGCCCGGTCGCTGCCGAGCAGCATCGCGGCGCGGGTCGTGGCCGACGGCCTCACGGCGTCCGCCGGCGCCCTGGCGCTCGGCTACGGCTGGAAGGTCGCGATGGGTGGATACCTCGACGGTGGACCCGACGCCGGGCTCTTCGACAAGAACGGGTTGTTCGTCTACTACATGCTCAACGACTTCGGCCCGTTCATCGGCTGGCTCGGTGTCACGGTCGCGGCGGGAGCCATGATCGTGCTCGGCCTCCGCGAGCGCGTGGTGCCCCGGTGGATCGGTTTCGTCTCGATCATCCCGGTGCTCGCCGTCACCGTGGTCAGCCTCGGGATCGGGATCGCCGGCTTCCCGGGCGTCGTCGGGCCCCTGTGGATGATCGTCACCTGCGGCGCCCTGGCATCCGGTAGACGGGTGGCGGCGGTGATCCGATGGCCGGAAGTGTGTCGAGTGCCCGAGCGCCGCGTCGATACCCTTGCCGGGTGACGCCCGAGCAGCTCTCCGACCTGATCGTCGCGTCGCTGACGGACCTGTCCGCCAGCGGCGCGATCACGCTTCCCGCCGGCGTGCCCGAGACGGTCACGGTGGAGCGACCCCGGCAGAAGGGCCACGGCGACTACGCGACCAACGTCGCGCTCCAGCTGGCCAAGCAGGCCGGCCAACCGCCGCGCGACTTCGCCGCGCTCGTGGCCGACCGGCTCGGGTCGGCGGACGGCATCGCCGGGGTGGAGGTGGCCGGGCCCGGCTTCCTCAACATCACCGTGGATGCCGGCGCCCAGGGCGCCGTCGCCGACGACATCGTCGCCGCCGGTGCGTCGTACGGCGGTTCGGAGGAGGGCGGCAAGCAGAAGGTCAACGTCGAGTTCGTCTCCGCGAACCCGACCGGGCCGGTGACGCTCGCGAGCGCCCGCTGGGCAGCTGTGGGCGACACGCTGTGTCGACTGCTCGAGGCGAGTGGCTACCAGGTCTCCCGCGAGTACTACTTCAACGACCACGGCGCCCAGATCGACCGGTTCAGCCGCTCGCTCCTCGCCAGCGCACGTCACGAGCCGACGCCGGAGGACGGCTATCCCGGGGAGTACATCGCCGACACGGCGGCCATCGTCGCGAAGGAACATCCGGAAGCCGCGGGCCTGCCCGACGACGAGGCTCTGGAGGCCTTCCGCGAGCACGGCGTCGACGTGATGTTCGCCGAGATCAAGCAGACGCTGGCCGACTTCCGGGTGCCGTTCGACACCTACTTCCACGAGAACGACCTCTACGAGTCGGGAGCGACCGACCGCGCACTCGCCCGGCTGCGCGAGCTCGGCAACATCTACGACAAGGACGGTGCGGTCTGGCTGCGCACCGAGAAGTACGGCGACGACAAGGATCGCGTGATCGTCAAGTCCGACGGACACGGTGCCTACATCTCCGGTGATGCGGCGTACTACCTCGACAAGCGGGAGCGCGGCTTCGAGCGCTGTCTGATCCTGCTCGGGGCCGACCACCACGGGTACGTCGGCCGGATGATGGCGCTGTGCGCGGCGTTCGGTGACGAGCCCGGCGTCAACCTCGAGATCATCATCGGCCAGATGGTCAACCTGCTCAGCCACGGCTCCGTCGTACGCATGGGCAAGCGCAGCGGCAACATCATCACGCTGCTCGACCTGGTCGACGCGATCGGCGTCGACGCCGCGCGCTACGCCCTCGTGCGCAACCACATCGAGACCAACCTCGACATCGATCTCGACCTGTGGCAGAAGGCGACCAGCGACAACCCCGTGTTCTACGTGCAGTACGCACACGCCCGGGTCTCCTCGATCCTGCGCAACGCGGCCGAGCTCGGGCTCGAGCCCGGGTCCCACCCCGACCTGCTCACCCACGAGAGGGAGGGCGAGCTGCTGCGCGCCCTGGCGGAGTTCCCGCGTGTCGTCGCCGCGGCGACGACGCTGCGTGAGCCGCACCGCGTCGCGCGCTACCTCGAGGACACGGCCGCGTCGTACCACCGGTTCTACGACAACTGCCGGGTCCTCCCGATGGGCGACGAGGATCCGACCGACCTGCACCGCGCTCGGCTGCGGTTGGTGGAGGCGACCCGCATCGTGCTCGCGAACGGTCTGGGCATGCTTGCGGTGTCGGCTCCGGACCGGATGTGAGCCCGACCCACGAGGCCGGCTGGGCGCACGTCGAGGGTGCCCTGCGCGGGCCGAGCTGGTTGCGTCCGCCCGACGACACGAACGTCCTCGTGCCGTCGCTGTGGTCCTCGACCGCGCACAAGGTCGACGGCGACCTCGTCGTCGGCGGGGTCTCGGTCCCCGAGCTCGTCGCGGACGTCAACACGCCGGCGTACGTCCTCGACGAGGTCGACCTGCGGTCGCGGGCGCGGGCCTTCCGCGACGCGTTCGCCGGGTACGACGTCTACTACGCCGGCAAGGCCTTCCTGTGTACGACGGTCGCGCGGTGGATCGCCGAGGAGGGCCTCTCGCTCGACGTCTGCTCCGACGGCGAGCTGACGGTGGCGCTGCGCGCCGGCTTCGACCCGGCCCGGATCGGCTACCACGGCAACACCAAGACCGAGGTCGAGCTCATGCGTGCGGTGGCCGAGGGAGTCGGGAGGATCGTGGTCGACTCGTTCGACGAGATCGACCGGCTCGCGCGGGTCACCGCTTCACTCGGTCGCACCGCCCGGGTGATGGTGCGCGTCACGGCCGGCGTGGAGGCGCACACGCACGAGTACATCGCCACCGCGCACGAGGACCAGAAGTTCGGCTTCTCGATCACCAGCGGCGACGCCCTCGAGGCGGTACGCCGCGTGGGCGCCGCCCCGGGGCTGGAGCTGCTGGGGCTGCACTCCCACATCGGCAGCCAGATCTTCGACACGTCGGGCTTCGAGGTGGCGGCACGCCGCGTGCTCGCTCTGCACGCGCAGATCGGAAGGGACCTCGGCGCCCCGCTGCCCGAGCTCGACCTCGGCGGAGGTTTCGGCATCGCCTACACGACCCAGGACGACCCGTCCGACCCGGCGCAGCTGGCGGTCGAGCTGACCAAGATCGTCGAGCACGAGTGCGCAGCACTCGGCATCGAGCGCCCGCGGTTGTCGATCGAGCCCGGCCGGGCCATCGTCGGACCGGCGATGTGCACGGTCTACACGGTCGGCACGGTCAAGCGCGTCGAGCTGGACGGAGGCGCCTTGCGCACCTACGTCAGCGTCGACGGGGGGATGAGCGACAACATCCGCACCGCTCTCTACGACGCCGACTACTCGTGCACGATCGCGTCCCGCGACTCCGACGCCCCGCCGGCGCTCGCGCGGGTCGTCGGCAAGCACTGCGAGGCCGGCGACATCGTGGTGAAGGACGAGTTCCTCCCCTCCGACATCCGCCCGGGCGACCTGCTCGCGGTGCCGGCGACCGGCGCGTACTGCCGCTCGATGGCCTCGAACTACAACCACGCGCTTCGTCCACCGGTGGTCGCGGTGCGGGACGGCGTGGCGTCGACCATCGTCCGCCGGGAGACTGTGGACGACCTGCTCGCCACCGACCTGGGAACGGATGCCCGATGAAGCCGCTGAACGTCGCCGTGCTGGGCTGCGGTGTGGTCGGGTCGCAAGTGGTGCGGCTCCTGACGGAGCAGTCGGGAGACCTGGCCGCACGGGTCGGCGCACCTGTGCAGCTCGTGGGCGTCGGCGTACGCCGCATCGACGCGCCGCGTGACGTGGCCGTACCCGAGGGCTTGCTGACCACCGACGCTGCGGGCCTGGTCACGAGAGCCGACGTCGACGTCGTGGTCGAGGTGATCGGCGGCATCGAGCCCGCTCGATCGCTGATCCTGGCGGCGCTCGAGAACGGCGCGAGCGTGGTCACCGCGAACAAGGCGCTCCTCGCCGACGACGGCCCGACCCTGTTCGAGGCCGCCGAGAAGGCGGGGCGCGACCTCTACTACGAGGCCGCGGTCGCCGGCGCCATCCCGATCCTCCGGCCGCTGCGCGAGTCGCTCGCCGGCGATCGGGTGACCCGGGTCCTCGGCATCGTCAACGGCACCACCAACTTCATCCTCGACAAGATGGACAGCACGGGCGCCGGCTTCGAGGAGGCGCTGGAGGAGGCCCAGGAGCTCGGGTACGCCGAGGCCGACCCGACCGCGGACGTCGAGGGCTTCGACGCCGCCGCGAAGGCCGCGATCCTGGCCAGCCTGGCGTTCCACTCCCGGGTGACCGCCGCGGACGTCCACCGCGAGGGCATCACCGACGTCACGGCGGCCGACATCGCCTCCGCGGCCCAGATGGGCAGTGTGGTGAAGCTGCTCGCGATCGCCGAGCTGGTGGATGCCGACGGCGCCGAGGGCGTGTCCGTGCGGGTGCACCCCGCGATGATCCCGAGGTCGCATCCCCTGGCCAGCGTGCGCGAGGCTTTCAACGCGGTGTTCGTCGAGTCCGAGGCCGCGGGGCAGCTGATGTTCTACGGTCCCGGTGCCGGTGGGGCACCCACCGCCAGCGCGGTCCTCGGCGACCTGGTCACGGTCGCGCGCAACCGCCTCGGCGAGACGCGCGGCGCGGGGGAGTCGGCGTACGCCGACCGGGTGGTGCTGCCCATGGGCGAGACCCGCACCCGCTACCACCTCGCCGTCGACGTCGACGACCGTGCCGGAGTGCTCGCGGAGATCGCGAGCTCCTTCGCCGAGGAGGACGTGTCGATCCAGACCCTGCGTCAGGAGGGCCGCGGCGAGGACGCCCAGCTGGTCATCGTCACCCACGACGCGACCGATGCCCAGCTCTCGCGCACCGTCGAGCGGCTGCGCAGTCTCGGGCCCGTCCGCGAGGTCTCGTCGGTGATGCGCGTCGAGGGGATGGCCGACTGATGAGCGAGCCCAGCGCTCGGCAGTGGCGCGGGGTGATCGAGGAGTACCGACCGTTCCTCGACCTGGTGCCCGACGACCTCGAACCCGTGACGCTGCGTGAGGGCGGCACGCCGCTGGTGCGCTCCGACTGGCTGTCCGACCGGGGGGAGTGCGCCGTCTGGCTCAAGGTCGAGGGCGACAACCCGACCGGCTCCTTCAAGGACCGTGGGATGACGGTCGCGATCTCGGTCGCCCGCCACGAAGGTGCCCGAGCCGTCGTCTGTGCCTCCACCGGCAACACCTCGGCGTCGATGTCGGCGTACGCCGCGCGAGCCGGGCTCACCCCGATCGTGCTGATGCCCGAGGGCAAGATCGCCGCCGGGAAGATGGCCCAGGCCATCGTGCACGGCGCGCTGATCGTGATGGTCCGTGGCAACTTCGACCACTGTCTCGATCTCGCCCGCACGTTGTCGTGGACCTACCCGGTCGCCCTGGTGAACTCCGTCAACCCGGTCCGGCTCCAAGGTCAGAAGACGGCGGCGTTCGAGATCGTCGACTTCCTCGGTGACGCTCCGGACGTCCATCTCCTCCCGGTCGGCAACGCCGGCAACATCACGGCGTACTGGCTCGGCTACGAGCAGTACGCCGCCCTCGGGCGCACCACGCGGAAGCCGCGGATGCGCGGGTTCCAGGCGGAGGGTGCTGCCCCCCTGGTGACCGGGGAGCCGTTCCCGGACCCGGAGACGAAGGCGACCGCGATCCGCGTCGGCAACCCGGCGTCGTGGAAGCAGGCCGAGGCGGCCGCCACCGAGTCGGATGGCCGCTTCCGGGCGGTGAGCGACGCCCAGATCCTGGCGGCGCAGGCCGAGCTCGCACGCCGCGACGGGGTCTTCGTCGAGCCGGCGTCGGCGGCCGGTGTCGCCGGGCTGCTCGCCGACCTCGAAGCGGGTGAGTCGTACGCCGGGCTCACCGTCGTCGTCACCGTCACCGGGCATGGTCTGAAGGACACCGCGACCGCACTGGAGTCCGCCGGTGACCTCGTCGACGCCGTGATCGACCCGGACGTCGACCAGGCGGCCGCGGCGGCAGGGCTTCGATGACGTTCGTGACCGGACCGGTCACGGTGACCGTGCCCGCCACCAGTGCCAACCTCGGATCGGGCTTCGACTCTCTCGGACTCGCGCTCGACCTGCGCGACGAGCTCGAGGCCGTCGTCGTCCCGGACGGCCTCCAGATCGAGGTGTCCGGGGAGGCCGCGGACCAGGTCGCGACCGATGAAGGACACCTCGTCGTCCGGGCCATGCGGGCGGCGTTCGATGCCATGGGCGAGCAGCCGGCGGGGTTGCGGCTGACCTGCCGGAACGCGATCCCGCACGCGCGCGGGCTGGGCTCGTCCGCGGCGGCCATCGTGGGAGGGGTCCATCTCGCCCGCGCGCTCCTCGAGGGTGGTCGCAGCCGGCTCCACGACCCGGCAGCGTTCCAGCTCGCCGCGGAGATCGAGGGGCATCCCGACAACGTCGCCGCCGCCAGCTTCGGTGGTCTGACGGTGGCATGGCAGGAGGCCGGCGTGTTTCATGCCGCGCCGACCCAGGTAGCGCCCGGCATCGGGGCCGTCGTCTTCGTCCCGCCCACCCCGGTGTCGACGGAGGTCGCCCGCGGCCTGCTGCCGGCGAACGTCCCACACGCGGACGCGGCCGCCGCGGCAGGGCGGGCCGCGCTGCTCGTGGCCACGCTCGCCACCGGCTGGACTGCGAAGCTCCATGACGCGACCCGCGACTGGCTCCACCAGGAGTACCGGCGATCGGCCATGCCCGAGTCGCTCGATCTCGTCGACGACCTCCGCGGGGCGGGTTTCGGTGCCGTCGTCTCGGGCGCCGGACCCACCGTGCTGGTCCTCACCGACGGAGCAGGCCTCGATCGCGTCGAGAGGTTCGCCCCCGAGGGCTGGCTCTGCCGGTCCCTCGAGATCGCCGCGGACGGCGTCCGCCTCGGCTGAGACCGGTCTGCTTCAGGGCGATTCCAGGACGACTCTTCGGCGAATCCCCGCGATGCCGCGGCCGCCGGACGCTGGTGCTATCGTGACAACGCGTCCGGGCGGCGACGCAGCCCCGGTTTCAGGAGCTGCCCCACAGCCCGCGCACCCCTTCCTCTCCAGCAGCCGTGCGCCCACGAGCGCTCGCGGCACGCCGTGGTTGAGGGAGCAGCAACCAAGCCGCCTCCGGTTCTGTGCCGGACGGCGCTGATACGTGGGAAGGACCTCACGTGACCGACACCATCGAATCCACCCCGGGCGCGCCCGACGACACGTCGACCGGCAAGGCCGATGCCGCGCCCGCTCGCAAGAAGAAGTCGGGTGGACTCAACGCCATGCTGCTGGCCGATCTGAAGGCCATGGCCGGCGGCCTCGGCATCCGCGGTGCCGGCTCGATGAAGAAGGCGCAGCTGGTCGACGCCATCAAGGCGGCCCAGGCGGGCGGCAACGGCAAGTCGAGCGCTGCCTCCAGAACCGAGACCAGCTCCGAGTCCAACTCCGAGTCCAGCTCCGGGCCGAGCGCTCCGGCGCGCAACCGGAAGCAGTCCCGCCCGGAGAAGTCCGAGCGCGCCGACGAGTCCCGCGAGCAGGGCGACCCGGGCCGGCCGGACAAGCAGGACCAGTCCCGCCCGGACCGCGACGCCGGCGACCGCGAGACCCACGACGACGACCGCTCGTCCCAGGACCGCCAGCAAGGCGGCCAGCAGGACCGTCCAGCAGGGTGGTCAGCAGGGTGGTCAGCAGCAGAACCGCCAGCAGTCCCAGCAGAGCCAGCAGAGCCGCTCCGACGACGAGAGCGGGAGCCGACGGAGCCGTCGGCGTCGCGGTCGCGACCGCGCCAACCGCCCGCAGACCGGCGGCCAGCGCGGCGAGCCGGACACCACGATCCTCGATGACGACGTGCTCACCCCGGCCGCGGGCATCCTCGACGTGCTCGACAACTACGCGTTCGTCCGCACCAGCGGATACCTGCCCGGCACCGACGACGTCTACGTCTCGCTGTCGATGGTCCGCAAGTACGGCCTCCGCCGCGGAGACGCGATCGTCGGCCAGGTGCGCCAGCCCCGCGACGGCGAGCGTCGCGAGAAGTTCAACCCGATGGTTCGCATCGACTCGGTCAACGGCGCCGACCCGGAGGCGGCGAAGAACCGCGTCGAGTTCGGCAAGCTCACGCCGCTCTACCCGACCGAGCGGCTGCGTCTCGAGACGGAGTCGACCAACCTGATCGGCCGCGTCATCGACATCGCCGCCCCGATCGGCAAGGGTCAGCGCGGCCTGATCGTCTCGCCCTCCAAGGCGGGCAAGACCATGATCATGCAGTCGATCGCGAAGTCGATCACGACCAACAACCCCGAGTGCCACCTGATGGTCGTCCTGGTCGACGAGCGTCCGGAGGAGGTCACCGACTTCGAGCGGTCGACCAAGGGCGAGGTCATCTCCTCGACGTTCGACCGTCCCGCCGGCGACCACACCATGGTCGCCGAGCTCGCGATCGAGCGGGCCAAGCGGCTGGTCGAGCTCGGCCATGACGTGGTCGTGCTGCTCGACGGCATCACCCGCCTCGGGCGTGCCTACAACCTCGCGGCGCCGGCGTCCGGCCGGATCCTGTCCGGTGGCGTCGACTCGGCGGCCCTGTACCCACCGAAGAAGTTCTTCGGTGCCGCCCGCAACATCGAGAACGGCGGCTCGCTCACCATCCTCGCCACTGCTCTCATCGAGAGCGGCTCGAAGATGGACGAGGTGATCTTCGAGGAGTTCAAGGGCACCGGCAACATGGAGATCCGGCTTCGCCGCGACTTCGCCGACAAGCGCCTGTTCCCCGCGATCGACGCCGTCCAGAGTGGCACCCGGCGCGAGGAGCTGCTGATGAGCAAGGAGGAGCTCCAGATCGTGTGGAAGCTCCGCCGCGTGCTCTCCGGCCTCGACGGGCAACAGGCCCTGGAGCTGCTCCTGGAGCGGCTCAAGAAGAGCCAGACCAACGTCGAGTTCCTGATGCAGGTCCAGAAGACGACGCCGGGCGACATCGCCGACGACTGACGGGCATATCTGGATTACCCGCGACGTTGCACCGAGTGGCACAATCGCCCCTTGGTTCCGGTTCACCCCGCTGACGTCGCGCCGATGCGCGGCCGGGGACCCGGCGCCCGAAAGGAAGACCATGAAGAAGGACATCCACCCGGACTACCGGGTGACCGAGGTGACCTGCACCTGCGGGAACACCTTCACGACCCGCAGCACCGCGGCCAACGGCATCATCCACGCCGACGTGTGCTCGAACTGCCACCCGTTCTACACCGGCAAGCAGAAGATCCTCGACACCGGTGGCCGCGTCGCTCGCTTCGAGGCTCGCTACGCGAAGTCGCAGAAGAAGGCGGACGAGAAGGCCGACGAGCCGGCTGACGAGAAGGCCGAGGCCAAGTAGCTCCACGTCCGGCGCCGACCCGTTTCCGGGTCGGCGCCGTTCGTCTGTCCGCACCCATCGAGCAGGAGCAGCCATGTTCGAAGCCATCGAAGGCCTGCTCGCCGAGCACGCCGACATCGAGGCCAAGCTGTCCCTGCCCGAGACGCACGCGGACGCCCGGACCGCCAAGGCCCTCAACCAGCGGTACGCCGAGCTGACCGCGATCATCACCACCTGGCGGGAGTGGCAGCACGCCGGCGACGACCTCACGGCGGCCAGGGAGCTCACCGCCGAGGACGACACGTTCGCCGACGAGGTACGCACCCAGGCCGCGAAGCGCGAGACCGCTGAGGAGCGCCTCCGGCGGCTGCTGGTCCCGCGCGACCCCACCGACGACAAGGACGCGATCCTCGAGATCAAGTCGGGCGAGGGGGGCGAGGAGTCGGCCCTGTTCGCCGGCGACCTGCTCCGCATGTACACCCGGTACGCCGAGCGCGTCGGTTGGTCGACCGAGGTGCTGGACGCCACGGAGTCCGACCTCGGCGGCTACAAGTCGGTCACGGTCGCGGTCAAGGCACGCGGCACCGGTCACCGTGTGGAGCCCGGCCACGCGCCGTACGGGCTGCTCAAGTTCGAGGGCGGTGTCCACCGCGTGCAGCGCGTGCCCGTGACCGAGTCACAGGGACGCATCCACACCAGCGCGGCGGGCGTGCTCGTGATGCCCGAGGCCGAGGAGATCGACGTCCAGCTCGACGAGCACGACCTCCGCATCGACGTCTTCCGCAGCAGCGGCCCCGGTGGGCAGAGCGTCAACACGACCGACTCGGCGGTCCGCATCACCCACCTGCCGACCGGCATCGTGGTCAGCTGCCAGAACGAGAAGAGCCAGCTCCAGAACAAGGAGCAGGCCATGCGGATCCTGCGCGCCCGGCTGCTCGCGGCCGCCCAGGAGGAGGCCGACGCGGCCGCCGGTGAGGCGCGCCGCAGCCAGGTGCGCACCGTCGACCGCTCCGAACGCATCCGCACCTACAACTACCCGGAGAACCGCATCTCCGACCATCGCACCGGCTACAAGGCCTACAACCTCGACCACGTGCTCGATGGTGACCTGCAGCCGGTCGTCGACTCGTGCCTCGAGGCCGACCTGGCGTCGCGCATGGAAGCCCTCGAGAAGTGATCCGGGCCGACGAGCCGGCGCGGAGCGTGCTGCTGGCGATCGCCGTCGAGCGACTGCGGGAGGCGGGCGTGACGAGCGCGGAGAACGACGCACGCGAGCTCCTGGCGTTCGTCCTCGGCGTCCCGCGGTCCCGGCTGCCCTTGGTCGACGACGTCACCCACGCCCAGGCCGAGGAGTTCGGCCGGCTGGTCGGTCGGCGGGCCACTCGAGTGCCCCTCCAGCACCTGACCGGGGTCGCCTACTTCCGGCACGTCGAGCTCCGGGTCGGCCCCGGTGTCTTCGTGCCACGCCCCGAGACCGAGCTCCTGGCCGGATGGGCCGTCGAGGAGGCGAGCGACCTCGAGTCGGCGATCGTGGTCGACCTCGGCACCGGGTCGGGGGCGATGGCCAAGGCGATCGCGCACGAGGTGCCTGCGGCGCGCGTCCATGCCGTCGAGCTCGACGAGCGCGCGCACGCCTGGGCGGTCCGCAACCTGGCCGACACCGGCGTCGAGCTCCGGCAGGGCGACCTCGTCGACGCCTTCGACGACCTGGCCGGTGCCGTCGACGTCGTCGTGAGCAACCCGCCGTACATCCCGCACGAGGCCTGGGAGTCGGTGGAGGCGGAGGTGCGCGACCACGACCCGGAGCTGGCGCTCTACTCCACCGGGGACGGCCTCGACACGATCCGCGAGGTCGAGCGTCGCGCCGCTCTGCTCCTGCGCCCCGGGGGAGTGGTGGGCGTCGAGCACGCCGACCTGCAAGGCACGTCCGCTCCGGCCGTCTTCACCGCGGCCGGACGGTGGGACCAGGTGCGCGACCACCAGGACCTGACCGGGCGTGCGCGGTTCCTGACCGCCCGACTGGCACGATAAGCCTGATCCAGCGTTCACCCACCCAGCCGCCGGACGAGCGAGAGACCCGATGAGCACGACGTACCCCACCTCGACGGCCGATGAACGAGAGGCCGCGATCGAGGCGGCGGCGTTGGCCGTGCAACGCGGCGGGCTCGTCGTGCTGCCGACCGACACGGTCTACGGCATCGGGGCCGACGCGTTCGACCACGAGGCGGTCCAGGCCCTGCTCGACGCGAAGGGCCGCGGACGCGAGATGCCGCCGCCGGTCCTGATCAGCGCGGCGACCACGCTCGCTGCCCTGGCCACGAACGTCCAGTCGTACGTCGAGGCGCTCACCGAGGCGTTCTGGCCGGGGCCGCTCACGCTGGTGTGCGAGCAGCAGCCGTCGCTCACCTGGGACCTCGGAGAGACCCGCGGCACCGTTGCCGTGCGGATGCCCGACCACGAGATCGCGCTGGCCCTGCTGGAGCGCACCGGGCCGCTCGCGGTCAGCTCGGCCAACCTCAGCGGGCTGGCCGCCGCCACCGAGGCCGGAGCCGCGGAGGGGATGCTCGGTGAGAGCGTCGAGGTGGTCCTCGACGGCGGTCCGTCCCCCAAGGGCGAGGCCTCCACGATCCTCGACGTGCGAGCGTCGCAACCGCGCCTGCTCCGCCTCGGCGCGCTCTCGGTCTCGGAGCTGAACGACGTGATCCAACCGCTCGGCGCCACGGTCATCGAGCGCGAGCACGGCGAGGACTAGCGCCGGCCGATGCGTGAGTACCTCCTCGTCTTCCTGGTCGCGGCCGGCGCGACGTACCTGCTGACGGTCATCGCCCGCGAGGTGGCCCTGCGCACGGGCGCGGTCGCGGCGGTGCGCGACCGCGACGTGCACGCGGAGCCGGTTCCCTACTTCGGCGGACTCGCGATGCTCGGCGGCCTGACCGCGGCGTACCTCGTCGCCCACCAGCTGCCGTTCCTCTCGACGCACGGACCGCCCACCGTGGTCTTCCACGACGCACGGAACGTGCTCATCGCCGGCGCGATGATCTGCGCGGTGGGCGTCCTGGACGACCTGTTCGAGCTGGACGCCCTGACCAAGCTGGGTGGACAGGTGATCGCGGCCGGCTTCTTGATCCTGAACGGGATCCAGTACTGGTACTTCCCGCAGAGCGGCGGGGGCCTGTTCCTGCTCGATCCTGCCCAGGGCGCGCTGCTCACGGCGTTCGTGATCGTGGCGACGATCAACGCCGTGAACTTCGTCGACGGACTCGACGGCCTCGCCACCGGCGTCGTCGCCATCGGCGCGATCGCCTTCTTCGTGTTCTGCTACCAGCTCACCAGCCTCAACAACGCCTCCCTGGCCTCCACCGGGGCCCTGCTCAGCGCCATGTTGGGCGGGGCCTGCCTCGGTTTCCTGCCCCACAACTTCAACCCCGCGCGTCTCTTCATGGGAGACAGCGGCTCGATGCTGATCGGCCTGGTCCTGTCGGCGAGCGCGATCACGCTGACCGGGCAGTACTCCGGCTCCGACCTGAGCCGGGGGGCGATGGGCTCGCCCGCGAGCCTGGCGCCGACCTTCCTGCCCCTGGCGCTGCCGATCACGCTGCTCGTCGTCCCGATCGCCGATCTGGTGCTCGCGGTGATCCGGCGCACCCGGGCGGGGCGCTCGCCGATGGCGCCCGACAAGCAGCACCTGCACCACCGACTGCTGGAGATCGGGCACTCCCAGCGGCGCGCGGTGCTGATCATGTGGATGTGGGCCGCGCTCGTCGCGGGGAGCACCGTGGTGATCAGCCTCTACACCGGCCCGCTGATGTGGTCCGGGATCGGGCTGGCGGCGTTCGTGACGGTCGGGCTCACGTTCCTCCTCCCGAAGCTGCGCAGGCCGGGAACGGTCGAGCACGCGAGTCCCTGACCCGACCCGACTGGCGGGCCACCGAACGCTTGTGCTACTTTTCACAAGCACCCCGTTGCCGACCAGATCAGGCCGCCAGACATGACGACCGACCTCCTCGTGACCAACTCCGGGGCCGTGCTGTGCACGGGGGCGTGCACCCTCACCGCGACGTTCGTCCGACGGTGCCGCTGTGATAGTTTCCGAGCGTCGTCGAGGCCCCGTGGAGCGTGCGTCGGCGATATCGATTTTCTGGACGTACACACCCATGAGAGCGACCTGAGTGGATGCCCGACGAACACCCGCAACCGGGCCTTCGTGGCAGCGACCTCGTGGGTCTCGGTGGGATGCTCGCCGGTGCCGTCGTCGTCGGCCTGGTCGTCGGTCTGCTCCTCGATCATGCCGCGGGTACGTCGCCTGCCTTCACCCTCGTCGGGATCGCGCTGGGGATCGCGGCGGGTGCCTTCGCGTTCTGGGCACGGGTCCGGAGCGCCCTCCGATGAGCGTGCGTCATGACCGGCCGCGTCGGTGGGACCTCATCCATGGCTGAGCCTGACACCAGCTCCGGCGCCACCACCCCGCCCGACCTGGCTCCCGCGACCATCGGGCGCGTGATCCGCGACCAGCGCAAGACCATCGTGGTGGCCTTCGTGCTCGCCGTCGCGGCGTACTGGGTGCTCGGGCAGCTGGGGGAGTGGACGCTCGCCGGCTGCATCGCCGGCGGTGTCGGCCTCGCGCTGCTGAACCACCTCGCCACCGAGTACTGGCTGCTGCGGATCATCATCTCCGGTGAGCAGCCGACTCGCACCAAGCTGGCCATGAGCACGCTGCTCAGGCTGGTCGTGCTCTCGGTCGTGGCGATCGGCATCGCCGCGTTGTACTGGCCGGAGGGCATCGGACTCTTCTTCGGCCTCGCCATCTTCCGGCTGATCGCACTCGTGATGACCACCATCCCCCTGCTGAAGGAGCTGAAGGAGCAATGAGCGCCGCAGTCCTCCCGATGGCCGACATCAAGATCGGTGAGCACGTCGAGCGCCACTTCCTCGGCATGACGTTCAACATGGACACGATCTGGACCACTCTGATCGCCGGCGCGATCGTGCTCGGGCTCGGGTTCTGGGCTCGCGCCCAGCTGACGCGACGTACCGACGACCACGTCCCCACCAAGCTGCAGATCGCGTGGGAAGCCGTCATCGACCAGGTGCAGACCCAGGTCGAGGACAACCTCGGCAAGGTCAACCGCACCGTCGTGATGATCGCGGTCGCCGAGTTCTTCTTCATCCTCGTGGCCAACTGGATGGAGATGATCCCCAGCGAGCCCAACGAGCACTACCACTTCCTGCCGTCGCCGACGGCCGACACCAACCTGACCTACGCGATGGCGGTCATGGTGATGATCGGCGTCTGGACCTACGGCATTCGCCAGAAGGGCGCGAAGGGCTACTTCAGCCACTTCCTGCAGCCCTTCCCGTTCCTGCTCCCGCTCAACATCATCGAAGAGATCACCAAGCCGATCTCGCTGGCGCTCCGGCTCTTCGGCAACATCTTCGCCGGGGGGATCCTGCTCGCCCTGATCGCCTCGCTGACCGCCTGGACCGTCGGGGTGATCCCGGTGGGCGGCGTGCTCTCGGTGCTCTTCGCGATCCTGTGGAAGCTCTTCGACATGGCGATCGGGCTGATCCAGGCCTTCATCTTCGCGCTGCTGACCGTTCTCTACTTCGGGATGGCGGGCGCGGGGCACGACGAGCACGAGGAGCACGCGGACGCCGACGACGCGGCCGCCAACACCCGGGAAGCAGAACCAGAGCTCGCGGCCTGAGCGACCTCGCTCACCGCATGAAGAGTTACACCCATTGCGTCCGTACGCGGCGCGGAACCAAGGAGACACAGTGGCAGCAGACACCATGGAATCGGCCGTCAAGACGGCAGGTGCGTTCGTGGGCGGCGGCCTGGCCCTCGCCGGTGGCGCGATCGGCGCCGGCGTGGGTGACGGTCTGGCCGGCTCGTCGTACATCCAAGGCGTGGCGCGCCAGCCCGAGGCCCAGGGCCGGCTCCAGACGATCTTCTTCCTGACGGTCGCGCTGGTCGAAGGTATGTACTTCATCAACCTGGCCTTCATGGCGCTGTTCGTCTTCGTCCTCGGCAAGTGAGCCGAGCCCGCACCGACGAACGGCGTCCGGCCGGAAGACAGGACTGACTGATGGGCATTACATCCAGCACCGGGATGCTGCCGCTCGAGAGCAACTTCCTCGTGCCCAACGGCACCTTCCTGGTCTCGCTGCTGGCCTTCGCGATCCTCGTCTGGATCTTCGGGAAGTACCTGATCCCGCCGATCAACAAGGCGATGACCGAGCGCCAGGAGGCGATCCGCAAGGAGTTCGCCGACCTCGAGGACGCCCAGGAGGACGCCCGCAAGGCCGAGGCGGACTACAAGGAGCAGCTCAACAACGCCAAGCACGAGGCCGCGCGCATCCGCGAGGAGGCTCGCGAGCAGGGCGCGCAGATCGTGCAGGAGGCGCGCGACAAGGCGCAGACCGAGGCCGACCGCATCATCGAGCACGCCCACACCCAGATCGAGGCGGACCGCAAGGCCGCCGTCGCCTCGCTACGGCGTGACGTGGGCAGCCTGGCCACGACGTTGGCGGGCCGCATCGTGGGCGAGTCCATGGACGACGACGAGCGCCAGGGCCGTGTGGTCGAGCGCTTCCTCGCCGACCTGGAGGAGGCGCACTGATGGACCTGCGGGGAGGCTCCGGCGAAGCGCTGACCGTGCTGAGCGAGCAGCTCGACGGCGCGATCGGGACCAACGAGTCCGCGGCCACGCTGGGCGACGAGCTGTTCACGGTCAGCCAGCTGATCCGTGGTGAGGCCGGCCTCCGCCGGTTCGCCACCGACGGGTCGCTGCCGGTCGAGGCCAAGCAGGGCATGGTCCAGAAGGTCTTCGGCGGCCGCGTCGGCGACGCGACCCTGACCCTGCTCACCGACGCCGTCGGCCGCCGATGGACCCTCTCCCGCGACCTGGCGGACGTGCTGGAGCGGCTGAGCGAGATCGCTGTCGTGCGGTCCGCGGGTGCTCGAGCCGGGAAGGTCGCCGACGAGCTGTTCGAGCTCGCCGGGATCGTCGACGGCAACCCGACGCTGCGCTCGGCGCTCTCCGACCCGGCCCGGTCGGTCGACGACAAGGCAGGTCTGGTCGACAGCCTGCTGGACGGCAAGGCACTTCCTGCGACGGTCACCCTGGCCAAGCAGTCCCTGGCCGGCACCTACCGCACCATGACCAACGCGCTCGCGGCGTACCGCGAGGTCGCCGCCGAGACCCAGGGCGAGGTCGTGGCGACCGTCCGCGTCGCCCGGCCGTTGAGCGACGCCGACCAGTCGCGACTGGCCGAGATCCTCGGTGGCCAGTACGACACCACCGTCCACCTCAACGTCGTGGTCGACCCGGACGTCCTCGGCGGAGTCCGCGTCGAGATCGGCGACGAGGTCATCGACGGCACCATCATCAGCCGGCTCGACGACGCCCGACGGCGTCTCGTCGGATAACCGAACGTCAACAGACACAGAGAGTCAGAGAGTAGGGAAGAGATGACGGAGCTCACGATCCGTCCGGAGGAGATCCGCGACGCGCTGACCAAGTACGTCGAGGACTTCAAGCCCGAGGCAGCCAGCAAGGAGGAGGTCGGCACCGTCGCCCAGTGCGCCGACGGCATCGCGCGCGTCGCGGGCCTGCCGTCCGCGATGGCCAACGAGCTGCTCGAGTTCGAGGACGGCACGCTCGGCCTGGCGCTGAACCTCGACACCCGCGAGATCGGCGTCGTCGTCCTCGGTGACTTCGACAAGATCGAGGAGGGCCAGGCCGTACGCCGGACCGGCGAGATCCTCTCGGTGCCCGTCGGCGACGCCTTCCTGGGCCGCGTGATCGACCCCCTGGGCACGCCCATCGACGGACTCGGCGAGATCGAGAGCGACGAGCGCCGCGCCCTGGAGCTCCAGGCGCCCGGTGTCATGGCGCGCCAGCCGGTCAAGGAGCCGCTCGCCACCGGCATCAAGGCGATCGACTCGATGACCCCGATCGGCCGCGGCCAACGCCAGCTGATCATCGGCGACCGCTCGACGGGGAAGACGACGATCGCGGTCGACACGATCATCAACCAGAAGCAGTACTGGGACACCGGTGACGAGAAGCAGCAGGTGCGCTGCATCTACGTCGCCATCGGCCAGAAGGGCTCGACCATCGCCGCCGTGCGCGGAGCGCTGGAAGAGGCCGGCGCGCTGGAGTACACCACGATCGTGGCGTCCCCGGCGTCCGACAGCGCCGGCTTCAAGTACCTCGCGCCGTACACCGGCTCGGCCATCGGCCAGCACTGGATGTACGCCGGCAAGCACGTCCTGATCGTCTTCGACGACCTGACCAAGCAGGCCGAGGCCTACCGCGCGGTGTCGCTCCTGCTGCGCCGCCCGCCCGGCCGCGAGGCGTACCCCGGCGACGTGTTCTACCTGCACAGCCGCCTCCTCGAGCGCTGCGCGAAGCTGTCCGACGAGCTGGGGGCGGGCTCGATGACCGGGCTGCCGATCATCGAGACCAAGGCCAACGACGTGTCGGCCTACATCCCGACCAACGTCATCTCGATCACCGACGGCCAGATCTTCTTGCAGTCCGACCTGTTCGCCTCCAACCAGCGTCCGGCGATCGACGTCGGCGTGTCGGTCTCGCGGGTGGGTGGCAACGCGATGACCAAGGCGATGAAGTCCGTCACCGGCTCGCTCAAGGTCGACCTCGCGCAGTTCCGCGCGATGGAGGCGTTCGCGATGTTCGCCTCCGACCTCGACGCGGCGTCCCGGCAGCAGCTCGACCGCGGCGGGCGCCTGATGGCCCTGCTGAAGCAGCCGCAGTACTCGCCGTACCCGCTGGAGCAGATGACCGTCTCGCTGTGGCTGGGCACCACCGGCCGGCTCGACCGGGTCCCGGTCGACGACGTGCTCCGCTTCGAGCAGGAGTTCCTCGACTTCCTGGGCCGTCAGCACAAGGACGTGCTGGACGGGATCAAGGAGTCGCGGACGTTCGAGGAGGCGGCCGAGGAGAAGGTGACGTCGGCGTACGACGACTTCCTCGACCAGTTCGAGACCTCGGAGGGTGAGTCGATCAAGCCGGGGACCGAGGCCAAGGCCGACCCGGTGACCGACGACGAGCTCGAGCAGGAGCAGATCGTCAAGCAGAAGCGGGGCTGAGTGTGACCCCGATCCAGACCAGACGACGCGAGGAGGTGACCACTCATGGCTGTATCGCTGCGTGAGTACCGCGCACGGATCCGCTCGGTCGAGTCGACCAAGAAGATCACGCGCGCCATGGAGCTCATCGCTGCGTCCCGGATCATCAAGGCGCAGCAGCGGGCACAGCAGGCCGCGCCGTACGCGCGCGAGCTGACCCGTGCCGTGTCGGCGCTGGTGACCTACTCCAACACCGACCACCCGCTCACGACCGAGCCCGAGGATCCCAAGCGCGCAGCGGTTCTGATCGTGACCAGTGACCGTGGCCTGGCCGGTGCCTACTCCTCGAGCGTGCTCAAGGAGGGGGAGCGTCTCGCCGAGCGGCTGCGCGGCGAGGGCAAGGAGGTCGTCACCTACCTCACCGGACGCAAGGGCCAGGCCTACTACCGGTTCCGTGGCCGCGACGTCGCCCAGAGCTGGGCGGGCTTCTCCGACCAGCCGCGCTACGAGAACGCCAAGGAGATCGGCGAGGCACTGATCGCGGCCTTCACCGCCGACGAGAGCGAGTCCGAGCACGTCGACGAGGTGCACCTCGTCTACACCCAGTTCCGGTCGATGTTGGTGCAGGAGCCGCACGACGTGCGCATGCTCCCGCTCGAGGTCGTCGAGAGCGACGAGCATCCGGAGAAGGACGACGTGCTTCCGCTCTACGAGTTCGAGCCGTCCGCGGAGGTGGTCCTGGACGCGCTGCTGCCCAAATACGTCCAGAGCCGCATCTTCTTCGCCCTGCTCCAGGCCTCGGCCTCGGAGCTGGCCGCGCGACAGAAGGCGATGAAGTCCGCGACGGACAACGCCGAGGAGCTCATCAAGAAGTACACCCGCATCGCCAACCAGGCCCGGCAGGCGGGCATCACCCAGGAGATCAGCGAGATCGTCGGCGGTGTGAACGCACTGGCCGACGCGAACGCTGCGAGCGACTAGCCGCCCGAACGCCCAGAACACAGACCCGCAACAGAGTGAGTTGAGAGACATGACTGCCACGGTTGAAGAGAAGAAGACCGGAGCCACCGAAGGCGCCAGTGGCCGGATCGCCCGCGTCATCGGCCCCGTCGTCGACATCGAGTTCCCCGTGGACTCGATGCCCGAGATGTACAACAAGCTCGAGTGCGAGTTCGAGCTCAGCGGCGACAAGCACCTGCTCTCGCTCGAGGTCGCCCAGCACATCGGTGACGGCATGGTCCGTGCGATCTCGCTGCAGCCGACCGACGGCCTGGTGCGGGGAGCTCAGGTGACCGACACCGGCGGCCCGATCAGCGTGCCGGTCGGTGACGTGACCCTCGGCCACGTGTTCAACATGCTCGGCGAGCCGCTGAACCTGGAGGAGGGCGAGACCCTCGACGTCAAGGAGCGGTGGGGCATCCACCGCAAGGCGCCGGCGTTCGACCAGCTCGAGTCGAAGACGCAGATGTTCGAGACCGGCATCAAGGTCATCGACCTGCTGACGCCTTACGTCCAGGGCGGCAAGATCGGCCTGTTCGGCGGCGCCGGCGTGGGCAAGACGGTGTTGATCCAGGAGATGATCGCGCGCGTCGCGCGTGACCACGGCGGTGTCTCGGTGTTCGCCGGCGTCGGCGAGCGCACCCGTGAGGGCAACGACCTGATCCAGGAGATGACCGAGGCCGGCGTCATCGGCCAGACCGCCCTGGTGTTCGGCCAGATGGACGAGCCGCCCGGCACCCGCCTGCGGGTCGCCCTGTCCGCGCTGACGATGGCGGAGTACTTCCGCGACGTGCAGAACCAGGACGTGCTGCTCTTCATCGACAACATCTTCCGGTTCACCCAGGCCGGTTCCGAGGTGTCGACCCTGCTCGGCCGGATGCCGTCCGCGGTGGGCTACCAGCCCAACCTCGCCGACGAGATGGGCACGCTCCAGGAGCGGATCACCTCGACGCGTGGCCACTCGATCACGTCGCTGCAGGCGATCTATGTGCCGGCCGACGACTACACCGACCCGGCCCCGGCCACGACGTTCGCCCACCTCGACGCCACCACGGAGCTGTCGCGCGAGATCGCCTCGCTCGGCATCTACCCGGCCGTCGACCCGCTGACCTCGACCTCGCGGATCCTCGACGCGCAGTACATCGGGCAGGAGCACTACGACTGCGCGATCCGGATCAAGCAGATCCTGCAGCGCAACAAGGAGCTCCAGGACATCATCGCGATCCTCGGTGTCGACGAGCTGTCCGAGGAGGACAAGATCATCGTCAGCCGGGCGCGCCGCATCCAGCGGTTCCTGTCGCAGAACACCTACGTCGCCAAGCAGTTCACCGGCCTCGAGGGCTCGACGGTCCCGGTGGCGGAGACCGTGGAGGCGTTCAACAAGATCGCCGACGGTGAGTACGACCACGTGGCCGAGCAGGCGTTCTTCATGTGCGGCGGGCTGGACGACGTCGAGCGCAAGTGGGACGAGATCCAGAAGAGCCTGTGACGGAGAGATAGCAATGGCGAAGACGATGCAGGTGTCCCTCGTCGCGGCCGACCGTGAGGTCTGGTCCGGCGAGGCCACCGTGGTCAACTGCCGGACGCTCGACGGCGAGATCGGCATCATGGCCGACCACACGCCGGTGATGTCCGTGCTGGCCTCGGGCCAGGTCGACGTACGCACGGTGGACGACGGTCACTGGGTCGCGGCGGTCGACGGCGGGTTCATCTCGGTCGCCGACAACCACGTCCGGTTGCTCTGCGAGTACGCCGAGCTGTCCCACGAGAGCGACTTCGAAGAAGCCAAGCGCCAGATGGAGGAGCGCAAGGCCGCGCTGGAGGGCGAGGACTGATCCGCGCCCCTGTGTCGATCTAGCGTCGAGCCGGGGCTGACAGGGGAGCGTGCGGTGCCGATCTGGGAGTGGCTGCTGGAGTCGGCCGCCGCCGTGCTCCTGCTCGTGCTGCTCCTCGGCGTCGCCCTGGTCGTACGCCGACGCTGGCTCTCGCGTCACGGCGGCACCTTCGAGCTCAGCTACCGCGCCCGGCAGACCGCTTCCGGGCGCGGCTGGCTGCTCGGGCTCGGTCGGTACGCCGGTGACCGGCTCGAGTGGTTCCGGATCTTCTCGCTCTCGCCCCGCCCCAAGCATGTCTGGGCGCGTCAGGGCATGACCTACTCCGGCCGGCGCGAGCCCGAGGGCGTCGAGCAGCTCTCGCTCTACCCCGGTCATGTCGTGATCCGCTGCGACACCCCCGGAGGGGCCGTGGAGCTCGCCCTGGGTTCCTCGTCCTTGACCGGGTTCACGTCCTGGCTCGAGTCCGGACCACCGGGCGCCGAGCACCTGTGACCGCTCCGATCGTGACCTCGGGCCAGCCGGGCGCGTCCGCGACCACCGCACGCAACGCGGTGGCGTTGGTCTTCGCGCTGAACGGCTTCTGCTTCGCCACCCTCGCCTCACGCGTGCCCGATCTGCGCGAGTCGCTCGGCCTCTCCAACGGCGCACTGGGTGCGCTGCTCCTGAGCATCGCCGTCGGCTCCATGGTGGGGATGCCGGCCAGTGGTCATCTGATCGAGCGCTGGGGAGCGGGCGCCGTGGTGCGCCTGGGAGCCCTGGTGGACCTCGGGGGGCTGGTGCTGGCGGGCATCTGCGCGACCGCCGGCTTCGTGCCCGGCACCGCCCTCGGGCTTCTCGCCTATGGCTTCGGGACCGGCACGTGGGACGTCGCGATGAACGTCGACGGCGCTGCCGTCGAGCGTGAGCTCGGGCGCAGCATCATGCCGCGGTTCCACGCGTGCTGGTCGCTGGGCACGTTCACCGGCGCCGGAGTGGGCGCCGTGCGGCGGGGGTCGGCGTACCGCTCGCCGCTCACTACGCGGTCGTCCCCGCCGTGGCGATCACCCTGGCCCTCGTGGCGAGCCGACGGCTGCTCCCGGCCGGCGACCCGAACGATCAGGAGGAGGTCGCCGACACGAGGTCGGCGTGGCTCGAGCCGCGGACCCTCGCGATCGGCTGCATGGTGCTGGCCTTCACGCTGGCGGAGGGCGCCGCCAACGACTGGCTCGCGCTCTCGCTGATCGACGGGTACGACGCCGCGCACTGGGTCGGCGTCCTCGGGTTCGCCCTCTTCGTCGCGGCGATGACGCTCGGCCGGCTCGGCGGACCGGTGGTGCTCGACCGCTTCGGCAGGGCCCGGTCGATGCTCGGCTCCGCTCTCGCCGCCACCGTCGGTGTCCTCCTCGTGGTCTGGACGGGCGTCGCCGCGCTCGCCGTCGTCGGGATCCTGCTGTGGGGCTTCGGCGCGGCCCTGGGCTTCCCGGTCGGGATGAGTGCCGCCGGTGACGACCCGGTCCGCGCCGCCCGCCGGGTCAGCGTCGTCTCGACGATCGGGTACGGCGCGTTCCTCGGCGGCCCGCCCCTGCTCGGCTTCGTCGGCAACCACGTCGGGACGCTCGACTCGCTGCTGGTGATCCCGATCGCGATGATCCCTGCAGCGTTGCTGGTCACGTCGGTTCGCAGATCGCGCTCGCTACCATCGCCGGGTGCCTCGGATGTGACCGGGTCGGCGATGCCCGACGGATCCTGGTGTACGGCGCCACCGGGTCGGGGAAGTCGACCCTGGCCGAAGCCCTCGGTGAGCTGACCGGCATCCCGGTGACCAGCGTCGACGACATCTGCTGGAGTCCCGGGTGGGTGCAGATGCCGCCGGACGACCAGATCGCCCATTTCGACGCGCTGACCCGGACCGGCACCTGGATCCTGGACTCGGCGTACGGCCCGTGGCGCGACCTCGCCTACGAACGCGCCGACCTGGTCGTCGCGCTCGACTATCCGCGGCTCGTGAGCCTGGCTCGGCTGCTCCGGCGGACCCGAGCCCGGATCTTCGACCGCCGCGAGATCTGCAACGGCAACCACGAGTCGTGGCGCACCGTGTTCGCCCGCGACTCGCTGGTCGTGTGGCACTTCACCTCGTTCCGACGCAAGCGCGAAGAGATGCGGGAGTGGGAGACCGCCGCGTCCGGACCACCCGTGATCCGGCTGCGGCGACCCGTCCACGCTCGTGCCCTGGTCGAGGCGGAGACGTCCTCGCTCTGAGACGATGCGGCCATGCAGGGGGAGCTCCATCCGTCGCTCGTCGACGCCGCGACCACGCCGTACTGGCTCGACCGGCCCGAGCGTCCCGAGGCCCGCGCGCCTTACGACGTGAACGGGACGGCCGACCTGTGCGTGGTCGGCGGTGGCTTCTCGGGGCTCTGGACCGCGATCCTGGCCAAGGAGCGTGACCCGGGCCGCGACGTGGTGCTGCTCGAGGGCAACCGCATCGGTTGGGCGGCGTCCGGACGCAACGGTGGCTTCTGCGCGGCGTCGCTGACGCACGGCCACGCGAACGGCGTCGAGCGCTGGCCGGACGAGATGGAGACCCTGGACCGGCTCGGTGAGGAGAACCTGGACGCCATCGAGGAGGCGTTGAAGCGGTACGCCGTCGACTGCGACTTCGAGCGCCCCGGCGCGATCACGGTCGCGACCGAGTCCCACCAGCTCGAGTGGCTGCGCGAGATGGTCGCGGCCGACCCCGAGGCGACGTACCTCGACCGGGATGCGATGCGGGCCGAGGTCAGCTCGCCGACCTTCCTGGCGGGCGTGCTCGAGCCGCACGGGATGGCCCTGGTCGACCCCGCCCGGCTGGCCTGGGGTCTGGCCGCCGCCGCCGAGTCGCTCGGCGTGCGCGTCCACGAGCACACCCACGTAACGGGCATCGGGCGCGGGGGAGCGGGGCTCGACGTGCGCGCCAACACCGGCGCGGTGGTGCGGGCGGGCAAGGTGGCACTCGGCACCAACGCGTTTCCGTCGCTGGTCCGACGGGTCCGGCTCCACACCGTGCCGGTCTACGACTACGCGCTGATGACCGAGCCGCTGTCGGCCGAGCAGCTGGACGCGATCGGCTGGCACGGCCGGCAGGGCATGGACGACATGACCAACCAGTTCCACTACTTCCGGATGACGCGGGACGACCGGATCCTGTGGGGTGGCTACGACGCGGTGTACCACTTCGGTCGCCACGTACGACCGTCGTACGACCAGCGGCCGGAGACCTTCGACCTCCTGGCGCGGCAGTTCTTCACCACGTTCCCGCAGCTCGAGGGACTGCGCTTCTCGCATCGGTGGGGTGGCGCGATCGACACCTGCACCCGCTTCTGCGCGTTCTACGGCACGGCGTACGCCGGACGAGCGGCGTACGCGCTCGGCTACACCGGCCTCGGCGTCGGCGCCACCCGCTTCGGCGCCGACGTGATGCTCGACCTGCTCGACGGCGTCGACTCCGAGCGGAGCCGGCTCGAGATGGTGCGCACCAAGCCGATGCCGTTCCCGCCCGAGCCGTTCGCATGGACCGGCATCGAGCTCACCCGCCGGTCCCTCGCCGCGGCCGACCGGCACCAGGGCCGGCGGAACGTCTGGCTCCGCACCCTCGACAAGCTGGGGCTGGGCTTCGACTCCTGAGCGCCGTCAGCCGAGATAGCGGCGCGACACCACCAGCTGCTGGTCGACCGGCGTCCCCCGCTGGATCGTCCAGGCCAGACGCACGAGCGCCGCATGCGACCAGATCAGGGGCGTCGCCGAGCGGGTGCCCTCGCCGAGGCGGCAGCACGGCCCGCCCGTCGGCGCGCGACCGTCCCAGACCTGCTCGGCGAGCATGTCGGAGGGACCGGACGCGTGCGCCATCGCCCGGAGGTAGCCCTCTGCCGGGTGATCCACGGTCACGGCGTACTCACCGCGCTCGTCGGTGAGGATCGGCCACGCGCGGCCGAGCGTGGTGAAGGTCCCGGAGTCGGTGGTCGTCCACTCCTGGCCGGTCCGCGTCTCGCCGTACCCGTCGAAGCTGGCGCGCCGCCAGAACGGGCCGTTCGGGGTCGGCACGCCGAGCTGGCGGTCGATCACCGGGAGCGAGGAGCGGATGGCGTGGTCGGTCGGACCGAGGATGCCGAAGCGCACGAGGTCGAGGAAGCTCGGATCGACGACGCGACGCTGGTCGATCGAGGTCGGCCCGCCGTCCCCGATGGCGTAGGTCGTGCCGGCGTTCGGGTCGCCGTCCTTGGTCAGCCGCAGGAAGTAGGGCTTCGCGCTGAGCGGCCCGTTCCTGGTCACGGTCCACTTCTTCACGTGGCGCTGCCACCGGTCGGCCAGGGTGAGCCAGCGCTTCGCGGAGCGCGACGTCGCCGTTGCGCGTGGCCATGTGTGCGGCGCACACCAGGCCGTTGATCTGGGCGGCGATGGAGTTGGGGGAGTAGCCCGACTGGTTCTCCCAGCGCTCCTGGGGTGAGAAGGGCGCCTTCTCGCTTCGTCGGGCCCGGGGTCGTGACGAATAGTCGGCGATGAAGTCCGCTGCCTTCTTCACGTGGGCGTACGTCGCGGCGTCGTCGCGGCCGACCAGGTGCGCGAGGACGATCGGCAGCGCGACCTCGTCGAGCTGGAGGTTCGTCCACACCGGTGTGCCCGTGACGTCGGAGTTCTGCGGGAACGAGCCGTCGTCCTTCTGCTGGACGGTGAACAGCCAGTCCACGATCCGGCGTGCCGCCGCCCGGTCGCCCATCGCCCACAGAGCCGTGCCGAACTGGTAGGCGTCGCGCGACCACACCAGGTGGTAGGCGCCGGACGGCGACGCGAGGTCGGGCAGCTCGTCGCCCCACGCCCAGGGGGACGAGGGCGAGGCGACGAACGCGCCGGGGTTGAGCTTGTCCTCGGCCGCAGCGACGATCATGGCGGAGGCGAGGTACTGACGGCGTACGCCGGCCGCCGCGGGCGGCACGTGCTTGATCGACCGGAGCCAGGAGTGCCAGCCGTGCGCGTAGCGCCGGGCGGTCGAGCCGAACGGCGTACCGAGCGAGCCGTCGGCGGTGGCGCGAGCCTCGCCGACGTCCTGGCCGAAGCCGAGGGTCAACCGCGCTCGCTGGTGGTCGCCCTGACCGGTGACGCCCGCGATGCGACCGACCTGGACGATGTTCCCCGGGCCGGCGGAGTCGTAGGTGGCGTCGAGCGTCTGATCGCTCTTCAGGTCGGTCCAGCCGTCGCTGGTGCCGAGGTATCCCGTCGACGTCTCGTCGAACGCCGGCAGCGACTCCAGCGCCGTGGCGACCGGCGTTCCCCCGTCGGACGCCGTCAGCACGCCGCCGTCGGTGCTCCCGCTGTCGTCCATCCCGGTGTTGGCGAGCGACGGGTCGTAGAGCGCGTACAGCCGGTAGGCCGCACCGTCGAGCGACACCAGCCGGATCCGTACGTCGAGGGCGTCGCGGCGTGGGTCCGTCACGAACGTCTCGACGATCCGGTACCTGCCCTGACGGTCGGTGTCGACCTGGCGGAACGTCAGGCTCCGCGCGTCCGGCCGGATCGTGCGGTGGCGCATGTCGGTCGACTCGCGATCGGTGAAGCCGTCTCCGGTGACGACCAGCTCCAGGCTGCGGACGCTGGGTGTCGAGAGGTCGGGGTAGAACACCTCGCTCGTCCGCCCCTGCTGCAACGTGAACCACACGTTGCTGCCGCGCGTCCGCGCGGTCCCGAAGCCGGTCTTGTTCGCCTCGGTCCACGTCGCCTGGTCACCGGGCCCGCCGGGCGCAGCACCGGTGGGTGGAGCGGCCTGGCTCGAGGGGATCAGTCCCAGAGTGGCGGCCGCCAGAGCGACCGCGGTGGACCCGACAAGAGTGCGCCAGTACAAGGGGGAACCTCCCGAGAGCGGATCCTGGCCCGTACCCCGAGCCTCGCGCGCGAAACACCGCTGTCACGTCGCCTCGTAGAGTCAGCAGATGATCATGGGCAGCCACGTCATCGTGTACAGCAGTGACGCGGAAGCGGACCGCGCGTTCTTTGCCGATGTGCTGGGACAGCCGAGTGTCGACGCCGGTAGTGGCTGGCTGATCTTCAAGCTGCCGCCTGCAGAGCTGGCGGTGCATCCGTCCGACGTCTCCGACGGGCATGAGTTCTACTTCATGTGCGACGACCTGGATGCCACGATGAGCGAGCTGCAGAGCAAGGGCGTCGATTTCACCCACGGGGTTTCCGACGAGCGTTGGGGACGGCTGACCCGGTTCCGGTTGCCGGGCGGTGGCGAGGTGGGGATGTACGAGCCCCGCCACCCGCTCGCGATCGACCTGTGACCGTCGGGCCTCACCCGTAGCCGCCGCTACTGTCGGCCCCATGAGCCCGACAGGTGAGCCCGTCGCCTTCGAGATCTACGAGCCCGGGGTGTACCTCCACGGGACGAAGTCCGAGCTCGCCGTGGGCGACCTGCTCGTGCCAGGCCGCGAGTCGAACTTCGAGCACGGCCGGGTGATGAACCACATCTACTTCACCGCGACCCTCGACGCCGCGGTCTGGGGTGCCGAGCTCGCTGCCGGTGAGGGCCGCGGCCGCATCTACGTCGTGGAGCCGACCGGCGTGTTCGAGGACGACCCCAACGTCACCGACAAGCGGTTCCCGGGCAATCCGACTCAGTCCTTCCGCAGCAGGGAGCCGCTGCGCGTGACGGGGGAGCTCGTCGAGTGGGTCGGTCATTCGCCGGAGAAGCTGCAGGCGATGCTGGACGGACTTGCGGGCCTGAGGCAGCGGGGCGAGGACGAGATCCTCGACTGAGCGGTCCTGTGCGCTTCAGCGGGTCCCGATGTGGAACGTCTCGGTGTGGCCGTCCACGGCGATCACCTGTCCGGTGACCATCGACGCCTGGGGTGAGGCCAGGAAGGCGCACACGGCGGCGATCTCGGTGGGCTTGGCGAAGCGTGGGATGGACTGTCCCTCGACGTACTCGCGTTCGACGGCCTCGGCGGAGACCCCGCGCTGGGCGGCTTCGGCCTCGATGACCCGACCCATGCGGGGACCCTCCACGGAGCCGGGGGCCACGACGTTGGCCCGGACGCCGTACGGCCCGAGCTCGACGGCGAGCGACTTGGTGAACCCGATCACCGCCCACTTGGCGGCGGCGTACGGCGTGCGCATGCCGTAGCCGTACAGGCCGGCCGTCGAGGAGATGGTGACGATCGCGCCCGACCGTTGCTGCTTCAGGTGCGGGACGACGAGCCGCGCCAGCAAGAAGTGGCTGTCCAGACCGACGGCGAGGCAGTCGCGCCAGGCCTCCGGATCGACGTCCTCGACGAGTGCCGTGGGGCCGGCGACTCCGGCGTTGTTGACGAGTACGTCGACCCCGCCCCACAGCTCGACCACCTCGCCCACCCAGCGCTCGGTGTCCGCGACGTCGGAGACGTCGCCGACCACGCCGTGGCGGTTCGGATCGTCCTGGACGGCGGCGTGGACCGCTGCCTCGTCCCGGTCGCAGATGCTCACCCGGGCGCCGTCGGCACGGAAGCGGTCGGCGATGGAGGCCCCGATCCCGGCGGCGCCGGCACTGACGAGCACCCGCAGCGGCTGGTCCATCGACAACTCCAGGGGCCTCGGCTGAACGGTTGTCGGGAACCTATCGCGCTGTCACGTTTCTGGTCGCTGTCTCGACTCGGGGGTGACAGACCATCGGGACATACAAGACATACCGAGACATGAGGTGAACGGCGATGCACGTGTACATCGCAGGAGGAACGGGTGCGATCGGGAGGCGGCTGATCCCGCAGCTGGTGGCGCGAGGACACCGGGTGACGTCCACGACGAGGGACCCCCGCAAGATCGACCTGATCGAGGGCCTGGGTGCCGAGGCGGCGGTCGTCGACGCGCTCGACAGCGCCGCGGTGGGAGAGTCGGTGGCGAAGGCGGAGCCGGATGCCGTCGTCCACCAGCTGACGGCCCTGTCCCAGAAGCTGGACGTGAAGCACTTCGACCGGTCGTTCGCCATGACCAACCGGCTCCGCACCGAGGGGTTGGACCACCTGATCGCGGCCGCGCAGGCCACCGGGGTGCCCCACGTCGTGACACAGAGCTACACCGGCTGGCCCAACATCCGGTCCGGGAGCTGGGTCAAGGACGAGGAGGACCCGCTCGACCCGGAGCCGCCGAAGGCGCAGCGCGAGACGCTGGCCGGCATCCGCTACCTCGAGGACGCGACCCTGAAGGTCGACGGCACGGTGCTGCGCTACGGCGGGTTCTACGGCGACGCGTCCGACCCCATGCTCCCGGTGATCCGGAAGAGGCAGTTCCCGCTCGCCGGCGGCGGTCCTGGCTACATGTCGTGGGTCCACCTGGACGACGCGGCGACCGCGACCGTCCTGGCCTTGGAGAAGGGGGTTCGGGGTGTGTTCAACATCGTCGACGACGAGCCGGCGCCGGCCGCCGAGTGGCTGCCCTATCTCGCCACGCGCCTTGGCGCGAAGCCGCCGATGCGGCTCCCGGTCTGGATCGCTCGGCTGGCAGGTGGTGAGGTGGCGGTGTCGATGCTGACCCGCACGCGCGGCTCGTCCAACGCCCGGGCGAAGCGCGAGCTCGGGTGGGAGCTCCGCTGGCCGTCGTGGCGGCAGGGCTTCGAAGACGGACTACAGCTGGAGGGATGAGCGGTGGGTGCGGCAGAGGAGTTCGAGGAGCTGCGGCCGCTCCTGTTCTCGATCGCCTATCGGATCCTCGGCAGCGTGAGCGAGGCCGAGGACGCGGTCCAGGAGACCTGGCTCCGCTACCACGCGAGTGACACGGTGCCGATCTCGCTGAAGTCCTTCCTGGCGGCGGTCGTGACCCGCGTCTCGATCGACGTGCTGAGGTCGGCGCGGGTCCGTCGCGAGACGTACGTCGGCCACTGGCTGCCGGAGCCGCTGCTCACCGACGACGCGTCGACGGCGTACCCGGACCCGGAGCACGCCGCCGAGCTCGCCGACTCCCTGTCGATGGCCGCGCTCCTCCTGCTCGAGCGGCTGACGCCGGAGCAGCGGGCGGTCTTCGTGCTGCACGACGTGTTCGCCTTCCCGTTCGCCGAGGTCGCCCAGGTCGTCGGGAAGTCGGAGGAGGCGAGCCGGCAGCTCGCCTCACGGGCGAGGAGGCTGATGGAGGAGGGACGGCCGCGGTTCGACGTCGACAAGCGCGAGCGGGAGGAGCTCGCCGCGCGGTTCTTCGACGCGCTCACGGTCGGCGACGTCGACGAGCTGCGCGACCTCCTGGCGGCGGACGTCGAGGTGTACGGCGACGGCGGCGGCAAGGCGCCGCAGTGGATGCGCGTGATCGTCGGCCTCGACAAGGCTGCACGGATGTTCGGCGGCCTGGGTCAGCGGTTCGCGGGCTCCGGCATCCAGGTCGAGCGGCACGAGGTGAACGGGCAGCCGGGAGCGGTGTTCCGGGACCCGGCCGGCAGGGTGATCAACGTGATCACGCTCGACGTCCTCGGTGGCCGGATCCAGACGATCCGATCGGTGATCAACCCCGACAAGCTCCACCACATCGGCCCCGTCGCCGACGCCTGGGCGGTCATGCGCGAGACGCCCGCCCGCGGATCCGAGCCGCCTCACTAGACG
Source organism: uncultured Actinomycetota bacterium (assembly GCA_963759515.1). GTDB lineage: Bacteria > Actinomycetota > Actinomycetes > Propionibacteriales > Nocardioidaceae > Nocardioides. The sequence goes on from CAVWZR010000031.1 coordinate 129,950, forward strand.
TCCGGACCTCAGTCCTCGGGCATCGAGCGCCGGTCGCCGACGGGGCCGGCAGCGTTCGGGAACGCCAGCGACCCGGCACCGACCCACCACTCCATCACGTCGTAGGCGAGCCGCCCGGCCGCGACCGAGGGGTCTGCGTCGGAGAGCCGGGCCGCTTCGGCACGGTCGCAGGTGAAGATCGACATGCCGCGGTAGGACGGGTCGCTCTGCTCGGCGCACGGCCCGTTCACGGCCAGCAGCCCCTGCCGTCGGAGGTCGGCGCGGTAGGCGAGGTGCCGGGCCTGGAGGTCGTCGAGCTCCTCGTCCGACATCTGGGGGGCGTCGTCGGGGCGTCGCAGGATCACGAACGTGAACACGTCGAACGCGTCGGGGATGTCGGGGTTCCGGGCCATGCCCGGGATCCTAGGGCCGCGCCTCGAGCGCCGCCGCGACCGCGAGCCCGTCGACGAAGTCGTTCATCTCGTGGCCCGAGTGACCCTTCACCCAGTGGAACGCGATGTCGTCGTGGTCGGCCACGGCGGCGACGAGGGGCTCCCAGAGATCACGGTTCATCACCGGCTTCTTCGCCGACGTCAGCCAGCCGTTGAGCAGCCATTTCTCCCACCAACGGTCGCGGAAGCAGTTCACGACGTACGTCGAGTCGCTGACCACGAGCAGGGGTGTGGGCAACGCGGTCACGGCCTCGAGCACCGCACGCACCTCCATCCGCTGGTTGGTGGTGGCCCGGTCGCCGCCCGACGCGTAGGTCTGCTGGTCCACCGCCCACGCCCAACCGCCCGGGCCGGGGTTCCCCGAGCAGGCGCCGTCGGTGTAGACCGACAGCGCCTCGGGGGGAGCGACCATCGGCTCCGGACGAGGGCGCCTGACCATCAGCGCGGCATCAACCGTGCTCGACGAACGCCGCGATCGACGCGAGCTCGCGCTTGCGGCTGGCCTCGTGGAGATACGGCATGTGCCCGGTCTCGAAGTACTCGTGCTCGATCCGGTCGAAGGCCCCGTCGGGCAACCGCAGGTGGGCCACCATGTCCTCCGCCGCGTGGTACGGCGTGGCCAGGTCGTAGTAGCCGTACTCGATCCGCACCCGCAGGTGCGGGTTGGCGCGCATGATCCGCTCCAGCCTGTCGGCCACGAAGATCGGCTTGCCCTCGAACTCCTCGAACGACCACTTCGTGATCGCACTCGCGTAGACCTCATAGGGCAGGTCGCGCTGGTTGCCGAGCTCGGAGCGCAGGTAGTGGTGCAGCGCGGCCGCGAACGGGCCGTTCATCGCGTCCATCGACGGGTCGGCATCCATGTTCTCCGCGATCAGTGACCGTGCGGGTCCGGTGAAGCGGCCGTCGATGCGGCCCACCGTCAGGCCGCGGTCGCGCAGGAGCTCGGTGCAGAAGCGCCAGTGCTCGACCCGCAGGTCGGTGCGGTCGACGTACTCCTCGGAGAGGCCGGTCAGGCGGGCGAGCGTGCGGACGACGCTCGAGCGCTCCTTGGCCGGCAGGCGTCGCCCGGCCGCCAGCGCCACCCGGTACGGCCCTGCCGCGAACGCCTCGGCCTCCTGCCGCAGCTTGGCCAGTCGTCCCTTGACCTTGCCGTGGTAGTGCGCGATCGCGGTGTACGTCGGCAGGAAGTTGAGGCACGACTCGTCCCAGCGGTGCATGCCGAAGTCCTGTGTGCCGAAGTCGAGGACGCTGGAGACCAGCACGATGCCGTTCAGCATCAAGGCGTGCTTCTGCTGCAACCGCTCGGCGACAGCCACCGCGCGGACGGTGCCGTAGGACTCCCCGACGATGTACTTCGGCGACATCCAGCGGTCCTCGCGAGTGCACCAGAGCCGGATCAGCTCGGTGACCTGCTCGACGTCCTTGCCGAAGCCGTGGTACTCCTTCGCCTTCCTGCCCTCGACGGCGCGGGTGTGGCCGGTCGACATCGGGTCGATGAAGACCAGGTCGGAGACCGCCAGCAGGGTCTCGGCGTTGTCGACGAGCCGGTACGGCGGCGGGTGCGGAGCAGTCACGTCTCCCACGTCGACGCGCCGTGGTCCGAGCAGGCCCATGTGCAGCCAGATCGACGACGACCCGGGCCCACCGTTGAAGACGAAGGTGATCGGCCTCGAGGTCGCGTCGACGCCCTCGGGCTGCTCCACCTCGTACGCCGTGACCGACATCTCGGCGCGGGCCTTCCACCCGCGGAAGACGTCCTTCTTGACCTCTTCCTCGCGCAGCACGATCCGGCCCGATCGGGCCCGGTAGCGGAGCTCGCCACGCTTGGTCCTGAGCACGTGCTCGGTGACGACCAGGTCGTCCACCGGCTCCGGCGTCGGCTCAGCGGATCCGCTCGTGGCCTTCGCGTCGGTCATCGCTGTCCTCCCGGCACCCAGAGCACGTCCCCGTTCTCCCGGTTCGCGTGCCGGGCGAGGATGAACACCAGGTCCGAGAGCCGGTTGAGATAGCGGATCGCGAGCGGGTTCATCGCCTCGCCGTACACCTCGTACGCCGCCCAGGCGGAGCGCTCCGCCCGGCGGATGACGGTCCGCGCGACGTGCAGTCGCGCCGCGGCCGGGGTGCCGCCGGAGAGGATGAACGACCGGAGCTTCGGCAGATCCTCGTTGTACTCGTCGCACCAGCCTTCGAGGCGATCGACGTACTCCTCGGTGATGCGGAGCGGTGGGTGCTCGGGGTTCTCCACGACAGGAGTGCAGAAGTCGGCGCCGACGTCGAAGAGGTCGTTCTGGACATGTATCAGGATCGCCCGAACCGACTCCTCGACGTCGTGAGCAAGCACCACCCCCAGCTGGGCGTTCGCCTCGTCGACATCTGCATAGGCATGGAGTCGCAGGTCGTTCTTGGACGTCTCGCTCATGTCGCCGAGACGCGTCGTACCCGCGTCGCCCGTCCGGGTGTAGATCCGCGTCAGATTGACCACGTCTACGAGCGTAGTGCGCCGTGAGAGCAGAAAATCAGTCGCCCGAACGCAACCGATCGGGGATGCTCGCGCGTCATAGGGGTGTTACGACCAAGGAAAGGGCACGCCCCACGCGGGGCACGGGGATCGGGGGTCCATCGATGGACATCGCTCACGACGGGCAGGTGCTGGTGCTGACCGGCGACTTCGACGTGCGCAGCACCATGGAGGTGCGCAGCGCCATCTACGAGCATCTCGCCGGCTTCGAGCAGGATCTCGTCGTCGACCTGACCGGCGTCACCACGCTCGACCTGACCGCTGCCCGCGTCCTCGCCTACGCCTCGCTCGAGGCGGGTCGCTCGGGGCATCACCTGCGCCTGCGCGGCTGCGGCCCTGCCGTCCGCCGGATGCTCCAGGTCTCGCGGCTCGCTCGGTTCGTCGAGGTCGATCGCGCGGCTGCTACCGCCTGAGCGTCGCTCAGAGGTTGGTCGACGCCGCGGCCGTCGCCGGGTCGACGTTCGTGCCCGAGGCGAGAGCCGTCAGCGCCATGTTGCCGCTCGAGTTGTTCTTCAGCGGCACCTTGTAGCTCAAGGTCGACGTCGAGTGCGACGACGTGAGGCTTCCGGTCCACACGAAGCTGTAGACCCAGTCGCTCCCGCTGTGCACCGCCGAGCCGAACGACCAGCCGGTTCCGGTGACAGCTTGCGGAGCCGCACCGTCGACCCGCGATCCGGAGTAGGTCACCAGGACGGTGACGCTGGTGAGCGTCGGGCCGCCGGCGGTGTAGACGTTCTGCACCTGGATCTGGGACTGCGCGCTGGTGGGCTTGCCCTTGTTGTTGTAGTCGGCACCGAACACGTTGAAGGTGTCGAACTTCAGCTTGCCCTTCGCGGTGGAGGCCGCCAGGGCCGGTGCCGCGACGGCCAGGGAGAGGACCGGAACACTCCAGGCGCCGGTGCGCACGACGGTGCGTCGGTCGATGCGTCGCGGGGTGGACGCGACGGGGCGTTCGGTGTGCATGGAATCCCCCTGGATCCGGTTGCGAGAGCCGTCCAGCCCGGACGACAGATATACGAAAAATAGTCGTTCTTGCCGGACTTCGCGGGGGAATCCGCACAATCTGCGGATCGAGTGCCATGAATCCGAAGAAACGGGCCGATCGGTCTGTGGATTAGCCCACATGAGGCATAGTCCACACGGGCGCGCCGGGGCATCCCGGCCGGTTCTACTCTCGCTGCATGGCTGCTCGCCCCAAGGACCACCCCTGGGTCATGCGCACGTACGCCGGTCACTCGACCGCCGCTGCCTCGAACGCGCTCTACCGGACCAACCTGGCGAAGGGGCAGACCGGCTTGTCGGTCGCCTTCGACCTGCCGACCCAGACCGGCTACGACCCCGAGAACGCGCTGAGCAAGGGGGAGGTCGGCAAGGTCGGCGTCCCCATCCCGCACCTCGGCGAGATGCGCCGGCTCTTCGACGGTATCCCGCTCACCGAGATGAACACCTCGATGACGATCAACGCCACGGCGATGTGGTTGCTGGCGCTCTACCAGGTCGTCGCGGAGGAGCAGAACCCCGAGCTCGACCCCACCGAGGTCGCCCATCGACTGGCCGGCACCACGCAGAACGACATCGTCAAGGAGTACCTCTCCCGCGGCACCTACGTGTTCCCGCCGGAGCACTCGCTGCGCCTGATCACCGACGTCATCGCCTACACCGTCCACGAGATCCCCAGCTGGAACCCGATCAACATCTGCAGCTACCACCTCCAGGAGGCCGGCGCGACGCCGCGGCAGGAGCTGGCCTACTCGCTGTGCACGGCGATCTCGGTGCTGGACGCGGTGAAGGCCTCCGGCCAGGTCTCGGAGCAGGACTTCGGGCAGGTCGTCGGACGGATCTCGTTCTTCGTGAACGCGGGCGTCAGGTTCGTCGAGGAGCTGTGCAAGATGCGGGCCTTCGTCGAGCTCTGGGACGAGATCTGCCGCGAGCGGTACGCCGTGGACGACCCGAAGATGCGGCGCTTCCGCTACGGCGTCCAGGTCAACAGCCTCGGTCTGACCGAGGCGCAGCCGGAGAACAACGTCCAGCGGATCGTGCTCGAGATGCTCGGCGTGACGCTGTCGAAGAACGCGCGCGCTCGCGCCGTCCAGCTGCCCGCCTGGAACGAGGCGCTCGGCCTGCCGCGGCCCTGGGACCAGCAGTGGTCCCTGCGGCTCCAGCAGGTGCTCGCCTTCGAGTCCGACCTCCTGGAGTACGACGACCTCTTCGACGGCTCCCACGTCGTCGAGGCCAAGGTCGCCGAGCTGGTCGCCGGTGCGAAGGAGGAGATGGACCGCGTCCTGGCGATGGGCGGCGCCGTCGCCGCGGTCGAGAGCGGCTACATGAAGCAGGCGCTGGTGTCCTCGCACGCGGCTCGCCGGGCGCGGATCGAGTCCGGCGACGAGGTGGTCGTGGGCGTGAACAGGTTCGAGACCACGGAGCCGTCGCCGCTGACCGCGGACCTCGAGACCGCGATCCAGGCGGCCGACCCCCAGGCCGAGCAGGCGGCCGTCGAGAGCGTGCGCGCGTGGAAGGCCGAGCGAGACGAGTCGGAGGTGGCCGACGCTCTCGCCGCCTTGGCCGCCGACGCGAAGACCGAGACCAACCTGATGCCCGCCACGCTCGCCGCCGCGCGTGCCGGCGCGACGACGGGGGAGTGGTCGGCGACACTGCGCGAGGTGTTCGGTGAGTTCCGCGCGCCGACGGGGGTCAGTGGCGCGGTCGGAGTGGCGGAGGCGGGCGAGGACCTGGCCGAGGTACGCCGTCGGGTGCGCGAGACGGGCGAGGAGCTGAGCGGCGGCGCGGGCGGCCGGCTGCGGCTGCTGGTCGGCAAACCGGGTCTCGACGGACACTCCAACGGCGCCGAGCAGGTCGCCGTACGTGCGCGCGACGCCGGGTTCGAGGTCGTGTACCAGGGCATCCGGCTGACTCCCGACGAGATCGTGGCCGCCGCCGTGGCCGAGGACGTCCACTGCGTCGGGCTCTCGATCCTGAGCGGCTCGCACATGGAGCTCGTCCCGGCCGTGCTCGTCGGGCTCGAGGAGGCCGGCATCGGCGACGTGCCTGTGGTCGTGGGCGGCATCATCCCCGACTCCGACGCGCGCAAGCTGATCGACGCCGGGGTCGCCGCGGTGTACACGCCGAAGGACTTCGGGCTGACCGAGATCATGAGCGGGATCGTGGACGCCATCCGCGAGGCGCACGACCTCGCCTGAGCGGCGTGTCGTCCGGGAGATTCACCTCGGATCTCGCCGCCATGTCCCGGACGCGCATCAAAGGGGGTCGTCGGCATCGGCCTGCGGCAGTAGGCTCCCCGAGGATCATCCAGCGAATACTCAGGGGGTTGGCAGATGAGAGCACCACGAATTCTCGTTCCAGCGATGTTGGCGATGGCTCTGGTGCCATTCGCCGCCGGTCCGGCCATGGCGGCGCCTCCAGCGAACGACGTACCCGGCGGAGCCCTCGCGGTGAGCATGGGTGACACGGCCACGCAGGACACGACCGAGGCCACGACCGACGCCGACGACGCTGCGTTCAACGAGAACTGCGGTGCGCCCGAGACCGGTGCGTCGGTCTGGTACACGTTCACGCCGGATGCGGATGCCAAGGTCGTGTTCGACACGAGTGAGTCGAGCTACGAGACCGGCTTGATGATCTTCAAGGGCACCCCGACCCCGGACTCTCTCCGTGCGTGCGGGCCGGTCGGCTTGGGCCTCAAGGCACACGCCGGCAAGACCTACTACGTGATGGCGTTCAACGACAACGCGCTCACCGGTGGCGACCTCGTCCTCACGGTGACGAACGCACCGACACCCAAGGTGCACGTCACGCTGGACAAGCACGGCGTGGCTTTCCACACCGGCGCCGCCAAGATCCACGGCACCTACTCCTGCAAGCACGACGAGAGCTTCAGCGGCCTGAACACGCACATCATCCAGCGGGTCGGGCGGTTGAAGATCCAGGCGAATCGCGGCATCGGCACCCTGTGCGACGGACAGCGTCACCGCTGGTCGGCGAAGCTGGTCTCGCCCGTCGGGACCTACGCCCGCGGACCTGCCGTGGCCAAGGCCCAGGTCTTCGCGTGCGGCCTCCTCGAGTGCCGCCAGGCCAAGGTCGAGGGCCATGTCACCCTCTCCTGGGCGAAGGGGCCGCACCGTCAGCAGGCGGTCAAGCCGACCGCCGGCCTGACCGCGCGCCCGCACGCGCGCTTCGGTTCACAGAAGCACTGGCCGCACCGCTAGCCGCGATCTGCAGCTGTCCGATCTGACGCTGTCCCTGGTCCGGGCGATCCGCCCGGGCCAGGGACAACTCTGCGGGTAGGGTGCGCGTCACATTGCATGTCAGTGCGTTCACGGGAAGTCCACGGGGGAATGTCGATGCGCGTGCCAATTCTGGGTTCTGTCGGTGTCGCGGCGGGCTCCGTCCTGCTCGCCCTGGTCGGGACCGGCCCGGTGGTGGCCGTTCCGGGTGACCCCGCATCAGCCGGAGGTGCGCGCGGTGCGTCAGCCGCCCATCAGGACGGCGGCCGGCAGGTCGGACGCTGGAGCATCGCGCCCGCAGGCGCGGGTGGCTACCGGCTGACCTGGCACTCACCGACCCGCATCCCGATCACCGACGCGCCGGTCCAGGTCCGCCACGCCGGGTCGTCGGTCATCGCCGGTGTGAGCGCGAACTCGCGCACCGTCTCGGTGGTCGTCTCGTCCTCGACGCCGCCCGACCCGTCGGCGTACGACGTCGTGCTCGGCACGCGGGTCCTCGACAGCCGCGTCGAGCCCTCCGCACCAGGCGGCTCGGACCGTACGCCGTATCGCGCGCCGTCGACCAAGGCGCTGGCGAGCGACCCGGGCGACCCCGGCACCCACGCCATCGTCTCGACGAACTACCGGCTGCCGCCGGTCAAGCTGCCGGGGATCAGCCAGCTCTCCGAGATGGTCGGACACGTCGTGGCGCCCGCGGACGCGACCGACGAGTCACCGCTGGTGCTGTTCCTGCACGGGCGCCACGAGGCCTGCTACGAGACCAAGAGATCACACGGCCACCGCTCCGCGGCGGCCGCGGACGACAAGGTCTGGGCCTGCCCGGAGGGCCAGAAGCCGGTCCCGAGCTACCTCGGCTACGACTACGTGCAGCGCCTGCTCGCGAGTCAGGGCTACGTCACCGTCTCGATCTCGGCCGACGCCATCAACGCGCTCGACTTCAGGGCCGTCGACGGCGGGGCCGCCGCTCGGGCCGCACTCATCCGCGAGCACCTACGTGCGTGGGTCCAGTTCGTCGACGACGGGACCCATCCGGCCGACCTGTCGAACGTGGTCATGGTGGGGCACAGCCGCGGGGGCGAAGGCGTCAACCGCGCCTCGCTCGACCTCCCGCGCGACGAGGGCTACCAGATCACCGGTCAGGTGCTGATCGGCCCCACGGACTTCGCGTTCCAGGCCGCTCCCTCCACTCCCACGGTCACCCTGCTGCCGTACTGCGACGGTGACGTGAGCGACCTCCAAGGTCAGAACTTCACCGACGACGGGCGTGACGTCACGGTCAACCCGACCTCCGATCTCGCGTTCCACAGCTCGGTGCTGGTCATGGGCGCCGACCACAACTTCTTCAACTCCGAGTGGACGCCGGGCCTCTCGGCTGCCCCGTCGTTCGACGACTGGGGTGGCAACCCGACCGCCACCTGTGGCTCGAGGAACCCGAGCCGTCTCAGTGCGATGCAACAGCGCAAGGTCGGCGCGGCCTACATGGCAGGCGCCGTCCACCTGTTCGCGGGCGGCGACGACTCGGTCCTGCCGATGTTCGACGGGAGCCCGGTCTCCGTGCCGTCGGCCGGCACCGCCGAGGTACGCACCCACGCCATCGGTGGCGGGCTCGTGACGATGCGGCCGGGCATCGACGGTTCCCCGAGTGGCGACGCGACGGCCGACGTACGCCTGTGCGACGGGGTCTCGGACTCCGAGGACGCCTCGTCCTGCCAGAAGAAGGTCAGCTCCGCGCGGGCACCGCACTGGCCGAGCCAGTTCTTCGCAGGGGTTCCCCATCGGCAGTTCCTCGAGGTCGGCTGGACGTCGGCCGGACTGCAGGGCGGACTCGACCTCGACCAGACCTGGGACCTGAGCGCGGACAGCCGGCTGGACCTGCGGACCGTGGTCGACCCGCGTCGGGGCCCGGTGCAGGTCCGCGTCCAGCTCACCGACGTCGGTGGGAACTCCACCGTCCTGACTCCCGTCGGCGGCGGGAACCTCTACCCGCTTCCGAGCGGCAGCTACTCGTTGTCGAAGCGCTGGGGACAGGACCTCCGGGTGTCGCTGGCCGACGCCGGTGGGATCGACCTGACCCAGGTCAGCCGGGTGAGTCTGGTCGCGCAGAACGCGTCGGGCCGGGTCTACGTCGCCGACATCTCGGCGACCCCGGTCTCCGGAGTCTCGGCGGACCCGACGGCACCGCTGCCGGTGTTCAGCATCGACACCCTCAAGCAGCCGGAGGGTGACGGCACGGACAAGGTGACCGTCGACGTCCCCTGGCACGTCACGGGAGACCTCGAACAGCCCGCGACGGTGACGATCGTGCACTCCACGCCGTTCAGCTTCGACGGCTCGGCAACGTCCGAGAACCTCGTGATTCCCGCTCACACGACCAGTGGCGTCCTCCCGGTCACCTACCGACCGAACGACCTGGACGACCGCGGCATCCGCTTCCGTGGCCTCACGGCGTACGCCGTCAGCGGCATCGAGACGGCTGAGTACGTCGGTGGGGCGCGCATCATCGACGACGACCCGACGCCCGGCATGTCCATCCTGTCGGGTGCCCACCGCATCACCGCGGGGGACAAGGCGACCTGGACGGTGGCCCTGGACGAGCCCGTCAACTACTTCGCCTTCGCCATCGCCCGGCCCGTCAAGGCGACCGACGGTCCGCAGCTGCGGGTCGGTGACCTCACGAAGCGCTTCCGGGAGCGTTACCTGGGTACGGACGCGGACCTCTCCATGCCGCTGTACAAGAGCCCGGTCAGGTTCTTCGTCCAGATCCGCCCCCGCAAGCTGTCCGGGACGATCTCGGTCCCGACCAGGGTGCAGGCCGGTGTCACCCGCACGCTGTCGCTCAAGTTCCGCGCGCCGCACTTCGACCTCGCGGACCCCGTTCGTACGGTGAAGGTGCTGCCGCGATAGACCCAGAGTTAGGTAAGCCTCACCTGATTCGCTAGGCTCCCGGCGTGTCCAAGAAGAGCAAGGCCAAGAAGGCGAAGAAGCCCAAGGCCACCTGCTGCGTGAGCGACGAGCGCTGCAAGCGCTGTCCGATCCGGATGCTCCGCGAGGGCACGCTGCCGCAGGGCTATACGGTCAAGAAGCGCAAGCTGGTCAGAGCCGCCTGAGTCGCCTGAGCCCTGCCGAACCCGGAGGAGTCGTCGTGCCCGCATCCCGTTTCGTCGAGCGTCTCAACGAGCAGGTCGGGCACGAGCTGGCCGCCCACCAGCAGTACCTCGCCTGCGCCATCCACTACGACGCGATGACGATGCCCCAGATGGCGGCGCACTTCTACGCGCAGGCGCTGGAGGAACGCAGCCACGCGCTGATGATGGTGCAGTACCTCCTCGACACCGACGCCGACATCGCCATCCCGGCGGTCGAGGCACCGGTCTCGTCGTTCGCGGACGTCATCGCCCCCGTCGAGCTGGCCCTGGAGCAGGAGAAGCGGGTCACCGGTCAGATCAACGAGCTGCTCGTGATCGCCCGGGAGGAGGCGGACTTCGCCTCCGAGCAGTTCCTGCAGTGGTTCATCAAGGAGCAGGTCGAGGAGGTCGCGTCGATGACCGACCTGCTCGCCGTCGTACGCCGGAACGCCGAGATGCTCGAGAACATCGAGGAGTACGTCGCCCGCGAGGGCGGGACCGAGACGGCAGACCCCTCGGCCCCCCGCGCCGCCGGCGGCTAGCCCGCCGAGTCGGCGCGAAGTGACGCCGGAAACACGCCGAGTCGGCGCAAAGTGACGCCGAAAACACGCCGAGTCGTCATGAGCCGACTCAGCGGTCAGGAGAGAGGTCGCCGACTTGCTCGGCGTACCAGAGCACCCCGGTGAGGTGGTCGGCGATCTCGCGCAGCGTCCAGCTCTCGCCACGCGGCCGATCCCACTCGTCGGGTCCGGCGGCCCCGAGCCGGAGCGCGAACGTCCGGGCGAGGCGCGGCAGCCGTTGGTGTGCTTCGTCGCGGTCGCCCTCGGTGAAACGCGCCCAGTCGGACTCGAAAGTGAGCAGGCTGCCGTGCCAGCCGTCGGGCTGCGTGTCCACGCCTGCGAGCTGGGCCTCGATCTCGGCGAGGTGGTCGACCAGGTGGTCGGCGATCCGGCGTACGGCCTTGTGGGGCGTGTAGATCCGGTCGCCGTCCTCGCTCACCCGCGGTCGGCCGTCCCAGTGGATCCAGGTGTCGACGAGCGTGAGAGATCGGCGTACGGCGTCCTCGACGGCCGCGCCCGGGTTGTCCGGAGAGGTCATGGTCGGACGCTAGGGAGCCGATCCTTCGGCACTCGCCGAACCGTGCTCGTCCTACGCTCGACGACATGCATGATGTCGACCTCGCCGCCGTGGGTGCGCTGCTCGGGAACCCCAGCCGGGCCGCGATGCTCGATGCTCTGATGACCGGCCGGGCGCTCACCGCGACCGAGCTGGCGCGGGTCGCGGACGTCAGTGCGCCGACCGCCAGCGAGCATCTCGGCAAGCTGCGCGAGGGCGGTCTGGTCGAGGTCGTGTCGCAGGGGCGGCACCGGTACCACCGGCTCGCCTCGGCAGACGTCGGCGCCGCTCTCGAGTCGCTCTCGCACATTGCGCCGGAGAAGCCGGTGACGACCTTGCGGCAGTCGGGTCGCGCCCGGTCGTTGGCCGAGGCTCGCACCTGCTACGACCATGTGGCGGGCCGATGCGGCGTCGCCCTTCACGACGGACTGATCGCCCGGGGCTGGCTGGTGCCCGAGCCAGGCGGCTACGACGTCTCCGAAGCCGGAGTCGAGGGGCTCCTGGGCTGGGGAGTCGACCTGACGACCGCGCGCGCTGCCCGACGCCGCTTCGCGCGGCCCTGCCTGGACTGGACCGAGCGTCGTGAGCACCTTGCGGGCTCGCTGGCCGCAGCGCTGGCCACCGCCCTGATCGACGGGCCGGAGCCGTGGTTCGTACGCCGGGCGGACGACCACCGCGGCCTGCGCCCGACCCCGGCCGGGCGCGAGCGACTGAGCGCGCTCGGCTGGGAGCCGGTGACCAGGTCGGCCTGAGCTCGGAGTGATCCGGCGTTCGATCCGGTCAGGTACGCCGCTCGACGAGTGCCGACACGGCAAAGGCTGCGCCGGCCGCCACGCTGACCGTGACCGTCAGCGTCCAGAGCAGGAACCCGAGCTCGTCGGAGAGGCGACCGTCGTCCACCCGACCCTGCGCCACGCTCGCGGCACCGAACAGGGCGAGCGCGGCTGCGGTCAGCACGGCGGCCACCCCGCGGAAGGCGCGGGTCAGGGGCGCGGCGGGGCGCGACGTACGCCGAAGGCTGCCGAGGTCGATGGGTGGCAGCCGGGCCGGGCGCCAGGCGACGACGGCCGAGGCCGGGATCGGTCCGTAGACGTGCGGATAGACCTCGTCTCCGACCTTCTCGTCGCGCACCTCGGCGTCGAGGAGGTCGGTCTCGATCTCGAGCACGACCAGCGGCTCGGTCACGTCGGCGTAGTGGCGGTCGCGCACGGCGGGCACCTGGTCGTGTCGCGCGGCGTGGATGTAGCCCTCCTGCTCCAGCGTGCGGCCGAGGGTCGACACGGCGTAGATGCCCGACGCATCGGCCTCTTTCCAGTCGGCCAGCGTGGCGATGTGGAAGATCCGCATGCGGGCATCTTGCCGCCGGCCGACCCGCGGGGCCAGCGTCAGGCCGGCACACCCGCCGGTCGGGGCGCCCGTGCGAGGCGCCGCTCGCGCACCCAGTGACCCAGGGCGACGAGTCCGAAGCCGGCCAGGAAGATCGACAACGCGACGACCCCGTAGGCCCACGGGAACTTCTGCGGCTCGAACGCCGGGTCGGTGCCCTCGTTGATCACGTCGAGGGTCAGGTAGAGCGTCTGGAAGACGAACGCCCAGAGATAGGCCACGGCGTACGCCGTGTTGGCCGCCAGGCGCGACCGGAGGAAGAAACCGAGGGGGAACGCCGAGAGGATGGTGACGATCGCGATCATGGAGAGTCTCCTGGGTCGGGTGCCGCGGTCTCGCGGGCATGTCCACGGTGGCCCGCCGGCGTATCGCGTGGGCAGGGCCTGGGCTCCCGACGAGATGTGGTGGTGTCCTGGTGCGCGGGACGAAGCTCCCGATGGCCTCGTTAGGTTGGAGTGGTGAGCGACGTCCACTGCCCGGCACGGATCATCGTGGCCCGACACGGTGAAACGGAGTACGAGCGGCCCGGGATGGGCGTCTCGGGCGGCAGTCTCACGGCAGCGGGTCGCGACGATGCGAGAGCCCTGGGGGAGCGGCTGCGCTCCGAGCGCGTCGCCGGCGTCGTCAGCAGCGAGCTCTCACGCGCCGTGCAGACCGCGGAGATCGCCGCAGCCGTGCTCGGCCTGCCGGTCCGGGTGCGCGAGCGGCTCCAGGAGCTCTTCGTCGGCGACCACCTCGGCCGCGACTACGACCCGGTGCTCTTCCGCACCGTGCTCGGCGCGTGGCTGGCCGGCGATCTCGAGCCGGCTGTGCCGGGCGGCGAGACGGGTCGGCAGGTCGTCGATCGTGTGCTGCCGGTGCTCGACGAGGTGGCCGACCAGTTCCGGGGCGAGACCGTGCTCGTCGTCACGCACGGGGGCGTCATCCTGGCGCTCTTCGGGCTGCTCGCCCCCGGATCGCCGTACGCGCCGAAGGACGACGACGACGTGCCCCACGCCGCGTCGTACGTCTTCGAGCGCGACGCCGACGGCTGGCGCTCGACCGGTTAGCCGATGAGTCCGCGCTGGATCACCGCGAGCACCGCCTCGAGCATCTGGTCACGCGCTTCGGCGGGCACCTCACGCAAGGGCCCGTGCACGTGGAGCTCGGCGAACCCGTGCACCATCGCCCAACAGGCCGCGTCGGCTCCCTCGCGGTGCTCGGGAGGTAGTGCTCCGACCGCGACGAGGTCGTCGAGGACGGTGTTGAGGAACGCGTAGGGCCCCGTGGACGTGTCGGGCTCCTCGTGCTCGGCCACGCTCTCGGGCGAGGTGAACGCCACCGCGAAGAGCCCCGGCTCCGCGATCGCGAACGCGACGTACGCCCGGCCGGTCTCACCGAGACGCTCGACCGCACGCTCGACCGGGTCGTCGGTCGTGACCGCGTCGGCCCGTGCCCGCATCGCCTCCTCCAGCTGCACCATCGCGCGATCGGCGACCTCGGCGAGCAGGGCGGCGCGATCCTCGAAGTGCCGGTACGCCGCGTTGTGCGACACCCCGGCCCGGCGGGCGACCTCGCGGAGCACGACCCCGTCCGGGCCGGTGCTGCGGGCGAGCTCGACCGCGGTGTCGACGAGGACCGGTCGCAGGTTGCCGTGGTGGTACGGCTGGGTCCGGGTGCTCACGGATCGAGGATAGGGGATGTTGACACCGGATACATCCGGAGGTAACTTTATGTTGTCGGTGTCCACATTGGAGCCGTTCGACGTGAGGAGTCCGGATGAGCCAGTCATTCACGAGGACCCGGCACAAGGGCTGGGTGCTGGCCACGGTGTGCGCGGCCGTTCTCGCCATCAATCTCGACACCACGATCGTCAACGTCGCGCTGCCGTCGATGTCGCGGGAGCTGTCCGCCGGCACCCGTCAGCTGCAGTGGATCGTCGACGGCTACAACCTCGCGTTCGCGGGGCTCGTGCTCGCCGCGGGAAGCCTGTCGGACCGGTTCGGCCGGCGCCCCGCCCTGATCACCGGCCTGCTGGGGTTCGCGCTCGCCAGCGCTGCGGGTGCGCTCGTCACCTCGGCCGGCGCGTTGGTCGCAGCTCGCTTCGCGATGGGGACCTTCGCGGCCCTGATCTTCCCGACGACCTTGTCGATCATCAGCAACACCTTCCGTGAGCGGCGCGAGCGCGCGACAGCGCTCGGGATCTGGGGTGCCGTCGTCGGTGTCGGGGTCGCTGCCGGCCCGATCACCGGAGGCGTGCTGCTCGAGCACTTCTACTGGGGCAGTGTCTTCTGGGCGCTGGTCCCACTCGCGGTCGTCACCGCGGCCGCGGCGTACCTCTGGGTGCCGGAGTCACGCGACCCGGGCGTGCCGCCGCTCGACCTGCCCGGTCTGGGGCTGTCGGTGGCGATGCTGGCGACGCTGACCTACACGATCATCGAGGCGCCGGCCCGCGGTTGGTCGTCGGCTGCGACGGTCGGTGGGTTCGCCGGTGCGGCCGCGCTGCTGGCGGCCTTCGTCGTGCGCGAGCGGCGTACGCCGTACCCGATGCTCGACGTCTCGCTGTTCCGCGACCGGCGCTTCAGTGCGGCGAGCGGGGCGGTGACGGTCACCTTCTTCGCGCTGTTCGGCTTCATCTTCCTGGTGACGCAGTACTTCCAGTTCGTCCGCGGGTTCGGCGCGCTGTCGACCGGCGCCCGGATCCTGCCGGTCGCGCTGTCGATCGCGGTCGCCTCGGTGGTCGGGGCGGCACTGGCGCCGCGGATCGGGACGAAGGTCGTCGTGACCACGGGGATGGTGCTCTTCGGTGCGGCATTCCTGTGGATCTCGACGGCCGGTGTGGCCACGCCGTACGCCACCGTGATCGTGCCGCAGATGGTGATGATGGGCCTGGGGATGGGGTTGATCTCGACGCCGGCCACCGAGTCGATCCTGCTGGTCCTGCCGCCGGCGCGCGCCGGGGTCGGATCCGCGGTGAACGACGCCACGCGAGAGCTGGGCGGGACTCTGGGCGTCGCGGTCGTCGGGTCGATCTTCGCCTCGGTCTTCGGCTCGCACCTGGCTACCGGATCCTTCGGTGGACTGCCCGGCTCGGTCGTCACCCGGGCACAGGACTCGGTCGGCGTTGCGCAGGCGGTGGCCGGTGGCGACCCCCAGCTGGTCTCGGCCTTCCACGACTCGTTCATGTCCGCGATGTCGACCGCCTGCATCGTGGTCGGGCTGCTGTGCCTGGCCGGCGCGGTCGCCGCGGCGTTCCTGCTCCCGGGCCGTCTGCCGGCGGAGTCGGAAGTGCCGGTGGACGAGCCGGAGCCGGTCGCGGCCTGACCTGCTCGTGGTCGGCCGCCCTCTGGCAGGGTGGCCGACCATGACCGGCTCCCGGGACGACGCGACGTACTTCGTGACCGACATCGAGTGCTCGGGGATGCGCCTCGACCGGCACTCGATGATCTCCTTCGCCACCGTGGCGGTCACCGCCACCGGCGAGGAGCGCGGTCGGTTCGAGGCGGTGCTCGGCGAGCTGCCGGGCGCGACCTGGGATCCCGGCACCCGCACGTGGTTCGAGGAGCAGGAGCCCGCGGCCCTGGCAGCCGCCACGACCGACCCCCGTGACCCGGCGGAGGTGATGCGCGACTTCGTGACCTTCGTCCGCGGCGTGCCCGGGAGCCGGATCTTCACCGCCCACCCTCTTGCGTTCGACGGGTCGTGGATCGACCACTACCTCCGGCTGTTCACCGACCGCCAGCTGCTCGACGGGCTCTACCACCCCGACCCGCTGTTCCACGACAGCCTCTGCCTGCGCTCGTACGGCGCAGCCGTCACCGGCCGCGACGTGCGCGATGTCGCCCCCGCGACCCTGCCGTCGGAGTGGTTCGGGGACGTCGCGCACACCCATCGCGCCATCGACGACGCACGGGGCTACGCGCACCTGCTCGTCGAGCTCTTCGGTCGTGCGGGGCCAACGGCCTAGAAGAGCCGATCCGACGGGTCGTCGAGGCCGCGCAGGGCGTCGTAGTCCACCAGCGCGCACGCGATGCCGCGGTCGATGGCGAGGACGCGAGCCTGGGGCTTGATCTCCTGGGCGGCGAAGATGCCGCGCACGGGGGAGAGCAACGGGTCGCGGTTGAGCAGCTCGAGGTAGCGGGTGAGCTGCTCGACACCGTCGATCTCTCCACGGCGCTTGATCTCGACGGCGACCGAGGCGCCGCCGGCGTCGCGGCACATCAGGTCGACCGGGCCGATCGCGGTGGGGAACTCCCGGCGGACCAGGGTCAGGTCCTCGCCGAGGTGCGACGGGTGCTCGGCGAGCAGCTCCTGCAGGTGCTTCTCGACGCCGTCCTTCTGGAGTCCGGGGTCGAGGCCGAGGTCGTGGGAGGAGTCGCTGAAGACCTCGTCGATCAGGATCTGCAGCGTGTCCTCGGGCCCCTTCGACGAGGCACGCGAGGTGACCGTCCAGAGGATGCCGCCGTCGTCGGACGTTCCTTCACGCAGCGTGCACGGCGGCGACATCCAGTTGAGCGGTTTGTAGGAGCCGCCGTCGGAGTGCACCAGCACCGAACCGTCGGCCTTGATCATCAGCACGCGCGTCGCCATCGGCAGGTGAGCGGTCAGCCGTCCGGCGTAGTCGACCTGGCAGCGGGCGACGACCAACCTCACGGGCGAGGAATCTACCTGGTGCGGCAGACTCGGCCGCATGCCGGAGCGGGTGTTGGTCGTCGGCGCCGGGGTCGTCGGCCTCAGCTGTGCGCTCCGCCTGCTCGAGGCCGGACACCGCGTCGACGTCCTCGCGCGTGACCTTCCGCTGGAGACGACCTCCAGCGTCGCCGCCGCGATCTGGTATCCCTACCTCGCCTTCCCGCAGGACAAGGTGACGGCCTGGGGCACGACGGCGTACGCCGAGTTCGCGCGGCTGGCCGACCAGGGTGCGGACGGCCTCGCGATGCGCCACGGCACCGAGCTCCATCGCCGGGAGATGTCCGATCCCTGGTGGATCGGAGCCGTGCCGGCACTCGAGCGGGTCGCACCTCGCGCGCCGTACGCCGACGCCTGGTCGTTCGTGACTCCCGTCATCGACATGCCGCGCTACCTGGCCTGGCTGTCCGAGCGGGTCGCCGACGCGGGCGGGAGCATCACCCGGATGGCGCTGGCTCAGCTGCCCGAGGCACCGCTGGTCGTGAACTGCTCGGGTCTCGGGTCGCGCGCTCTGGCGAGCGACACCACCGTCCACCCGGTCCGCGGTCAGGTCGTCGTCGTCGAGCAGGTCGGCCTGGAGGAGTGGTGGCTGGCCGAGGAAGGGCCCGCCGGCGAGGTGCCGACGTACGTCATCCCGCGTAGCGACGACATCGTCCTCGGCGGCACGGACGACGACGGCGACTGGAGCCGTACGCCGTCCCCCGAGGTCGCCGAGGACATCCTGCGCCGTGCCACGGCCCTCGTGCCCGGCCTGGGCGGCGCGCGGGTCCTGCGGCACAAGGTGGGCCTGCGCCCGGCCCGACCCGAGGTGCGGCTGGAGCGGGTGGGCGACGTGATCCACTGCTACGGACACGGTGGTGCCGGCGTGACGCTGTCGTGGGGCTGCGCCGACGAGGTGCTCGAACTCGCGAACACCTGACCGGTCCCGGTGGTGTCGAGACGGCGCTGGCGCGCCGCCTCGACCACCGGGCGGGCCCGGACCTCAGTCCTTCACTCGCCGACAGACATGGTCCCCCAGGTCGGCATGCCCAGGGCGCTGTCGTCGTACATGCCCTTGACCTGCGAGCCGTGCGCCATCACCGCACCGCCGTAGAACGTCGGGAACAGCGGGAAGTACTGCGACATCACCTGCTTGTCGAGGTCGTTCCACGCGCTCGGCTGCTCGTTCAGCGGCAACAGCTGGATCTCGTCGATCTTCTTCTGCACCGCCTTGCTCGCGAACGCCGAGTAGTTGGCACCCAGGGAGTGCGAGGTGTCCGGCTTGGTGTCCGCGTAGACGGTGGGCAGCCACGTCGACCCCGACGGCCAGTCCGAGCACCAGCTCGCCGACCGGACGTTGATGTCGGAGCTGGTGTCGGCACGGTCTGTCGTGTAGTTCGCGATCGTCGTCGGCACGGGCGTGGCCTTGAAGCCCGCGCTCTCGAGACCACGCACGATCGCGTCCTTGACCTTCACACTGATCGGGTCGTCGGTCCGGAACAGGAACTTGATCTCGTACCCCGTGGCGTCAGCCTCCTTCAACAGCTGCTTCGCCTTGGCCGGGTCGGTCTGGAACGGCTCGCGGCCGGTCACGTTGTACGCCGTACGGCCGGGAATGCCCGGCGGCATCAGGTTGGTGGCGGGGACCGCCGTCACACCGGGGATGTCGCCTCCGGCCAGGATGGCGTTCTTGTAGGGGTACGCCCACGACAGCGCCTCACGGATGCGCTGGTCGGTGATCTTGCGGTTGTCCGGGCCCCAGTAGAACGTGCACGGCTGGCCACCCAGCGTCAGCCGCTCCGGGGCCTTCTCCTTCATCTGCTGGTAGTCCGGCGCGAGCAGGTTGTCGTAGGTGATCGTCGTCTGTCCGTCGCCACTGTCGGCGAGGAGGATCTGGTCGATCTTCTCCGACGGTTGCTGGAGCTTGAAGTCGTACTCGTCCGGGTACTGCGTGCGGGCCGGGTCGGTCTTCGCGTCCCAGTAGGCGTTCTTGACCAGCACCAGCTCCTTGGACTGGTTGAACGACTTGATCTTGTAGGGCCCGGTCGACCACGGGTGCTTCTTGTACGTCGCCGGGTCGGAGTCCTTGCCGGCCGGAACCGGACCGTTGGCGGCGAAGGCGCCCCAGTAGGGCATGTCCGGGAACGGCTTGTCCATGAAGATCGTCAGCTTGTCGCCGTCGACCTTGATCGCGTTGAACTTCTGGTGCGGAGCGGTGTAGGGGCCCTTGTACGTCGAGCCGCCTCGGAAGTAGACGTTCGAGTAGTACTGGCACGGGCCGGTCGGGAACGTCGCCGCGTCCATGCATCGCTGCATGCCCCACGCGATGTCCTGAGCGGTGACGGTGGAGCCGTCCTCGAACTTCACGCCACCGCGGATCGTGAACGTCCACTTGGTGTAGTCGTCGTTGTGCTGCCCGAGGTCGGTGGCCAGGTCGGGCACCAGCACCATCTGCTTCTTCGCCGGGTCGTACCGGTACTGCGTGAGCGACCGGGTCAGCAGCTGGCTGTCGACCGACATCGTGTCGAGGTAGTACGCCTCGGCCGGATCGATCGTCGTCGTCAGGCCGGTGTTGGTCAGCACGGTGATCGTTCCGCCCCTCTGGGCGCCGTCCAGCGTCACCGGGCCGGTGGCCGAGACGTCGGTGCCGCTGCCGGTGTTGCCGAGCTGGTTGGTGTCGATGTCGCTGGTGCCGGTCGACGAGGAACCGCCGCTGCCACAGGCGCCGAGCATCAGGGCCGTAGCCGCAGAGAGGGCCACGGCTGAGGAGACCCGCATGGGTAACCCCTTCCGAGATCATGCCCGGCGGTCCGAGTGTGCCGGGGCTGAGGCAAGTCATCGTAGGGAACCCACTCATGACCGCCTGTCACGATCCGGTCACGACCGCTCGCGGCGTGTCCGGTCACCCATCCCGGCGTCGGGCCCGGAGTGGGCGCTCGGAGCCCCGTGGGAGGATCGCTCCATGACGAGCAGTACCACGGAGCCCGCCCGCGACTTCACCACGATCGGTGTGGTCGGCCTCGGCACCATGGGCGCCGGCATCGCCGAGGTCTTCGCGCGCAACGGCTTCTCGGTGATCGGCGTCGAGGTCAACGACGAGGCCGTCGAGCGCGGCCGCCAGCACCTCGAGCACTCCACGGGCCGCGCCGTCCAGCGCGGCAAGCTCAGCGTGGAGGACCAGGCCGAGCTGATCGGGCGGGTCAGCTTCACCACGAGCCTGAAGGACCTCGCCGATGCCGACCTCGTGGTCGAGGCGGTCGTCGAGTCGGTCGAGATCAAGAAGTCGATCTTCCGTGAGCTCGAGGGAGTCGTGAAGCCCGACGCCATCCTGGCGACCAACACCTCGAGTCTCAGCGTCACCGAGATCTCGACGGCCAACCTGCACCCCGGCCGGGTGATCGGCGTCCACTTCTTCAACCCCGCCCCGGTGCAGGCGTTCGTCGAGATCATCCGGACCGTCGTGACCGAGCCCGAGGTGCTCGAGGACGTCGAGGCCGTCGTACGCCGGCTCGGCAAGAGCCCGGTGATCTGTGGTGACCGCGCCGGCTTCATCGCCAACACGCTGCTGTTCGGCTACCTCAACCACGCGGCGTCCATGTACGAGACGCACTTCGCGACGCGCGAGGACATCGACGCGGCGATGCGCTACGGCTGTGGCTACCCGATGGGTCCGCTCGCGCTGCTCGACCTGATCGGTCTCGACACGGCGTACGAGATCCTCGACACGATGTACAAGCAGGGGCGCGACCGACTGCACGCTCCGGCGCCGATCCTCAAGCAGCTGGTGACCGCCGGCTTCCTGGGCCGCAAGACCGGCCGGGGCTTCTACACCTACGAAGGCCCGGACAGCCACGTCGTCGTGGCCGACGCGCACACACCGGACGCCGAGCACCAGCCGCGGCTGGTGCGGCCGGTGCGCACGGTCGGCGTGGTCGGCACCGGGACCATGGCGACCGGGATCGTCGAGGTCTTCGCGAAGGCGGGCATCGACGTGACGTACGTCGGTCGCTCGGCCGCGAAGGTCGACGCCGTCCGTACGGCGGTCGAGCGCTCGCTCGACAAGGCCATCCAGCGTGGCAAGCTCGAGGAGCCGGTCAAGGGCGAGACGCTGGGCCACCTGAGCGGAACGACGAGCCTCGACGACCTGGCCTCGGTGGACCTCGTGGTCGAGGCGATCGCCGAGGACCTCGAGGTGAAGACCACGCTCTTCGAGAACCTCGACGAGATCTGCCGGCCGGGCGCGATCCTGGCGACGACCACGAGCAGCCTGCCGGTCATCTCGCTGGCCACCGCCACGAAACGTCCCCAGGACGTCATCGGGATGCACTTCTTCAACCCGGCGCCGGTGATGGGCCTCGTCGAGGTCGTCTCCACCGTCACCACCGCCGACGACGTGCACGAGACCGTGCTCGCGCTGTGCGGCCAGGTCGGCAAGGTGCCGGTGTCGTGCGGAGACCGGGCCGGCTTCATCGTCAACTCGCTGCTGTTCCCCTACCTCAACGACGCGGTGAAGATGCTCGAGGCGCACTACGCGACCGCGGACGACATCGACACCGCCATGAAGCTCGGCTGCGCCCTGCCGATGGGTCCGTTCGAGCTGCTCGACGTGGTCGGGAACGACGTCTCGCTGGCCATCCAGCGCGAGCTCTACCTCGAGTTCCGCGAGCCCGGATTCGCGCCCGCTCCGCTGCTCGAGCACCTGGTCACCGCCGGCTACCTCGGTCGCAAGACCGGCCGCGGGTTCCGCGACTATTCGTAACCTCGTGTCACGATCGATCCCGATCCGGACATGAGCCCGGTATGGGTGATCGATGACTGTGGCGCCGCAGGCACACCAGGAACGCTTCCGGCACGTGTACGCCGAGCACGTCGACAGAGTGCTCGGCTACGCGCTGCGCCGGGTCGCCCGGCCCGAGGACGCCGCGGACGTCGTGGCGGAGACCTTCCTCGTGGCGTGGCGGCGGCTCGGCGACGTACCGGACGAGCCCCGCACGCGACTCTGGCTGTACGGCGTGGCACGGCGGGTGCTCGCCAACCAGCGGCGCGGTGATCGACGGCGTACCGCCTTGGGGGAGCGGCTGGCGGCTGACCTCGCCGTCTCGGTGCCCGACCACGCGCCGGCCGTCGCCGAGCGCCTTCGGTACGGCCAGGCGCTCGGACAGCTGACCGAGCGGGACCGCGAGGTGATCCTGTTGCACGCCTGGGAGGGACTCGAGGCGAGGGAGATCGCCGAGGTGCTCGGGGTCTCGGCCGTCGCCGCGCGCTCGCGCCTGTCGCGGGCCCGAAACCGGCTCCGTGCCCTCCTCGGAGCCGACGACAACGAGCCCGACTGCCACGAACCGGCTCCTGAGGGACACCTCCCCAGCAGAAGACCAGAGCTCGTCCACGAGGAGGGCAGATGACGAACCGCACCATCACCGACCAGCAGGTCGGCGCGCTGCCCATCCACGGCGGGCGGGCCGAGCTGCTGGAGGAGATCATGAGCACACCTGTCGAGCACGTCGACCGCGCCGAGCACCCGCTCGACGACCTCGCCCCACGCCGTGGGCGCCGCGCACTCGCCACCGTGGCCGCCGTGGCCGCCGTGGTGGCCACCGTCGGCGGTCTCGCCGCGTGGCGCATCCCGGACCAGACCTCCACGCCGGACGGAACGTCGCTCGGTCACGGGGTGAAAGGGGGCACGGCGTCACACTCGAAGCACGACACCCGCCCCTCGACCCAGGAGGCTCAGGTCCGCTCCGTTCCGGGCGGTGCCTATTTCGCGCTGGGTGAAGCCGGCTGGACGATCACCTACGTCGACGAGGCTGCCAACGGGATGAGCATCACCTACACCCGCGACGGGCAGACCCTGGAGCTCGACCTCTACCCGGCCGACAACTACCAGACCTACGTCATGGACCGACACGCGGACTACGGCGACGGCACGGCCACGAGCTTGCTGGGTCAGGACGCGACGCGCTGGGAGTCGTTGCCCGACTCGCACACCACGATCCGTACGCCGGAGGGTGGTCGCTTCCTCGAGGCGTCGGGGTCCGGCATGGACGAGGCGGCGTACACCGACCTCGTCGGTCAGCTCGTGCAGACCGACGAGCACGGCTTCGCTTCCTCGATGCCGGCAGGCGTCGTGACGCCGTTCAACCGTGAGCCGGCCATCCGCCACCTCCTGCGCGGCGTCGACACCCCACCGGGGTTCAGCCTCGCGGACGTCGCGCTGACCGGCTTCAACGACGCCTACGCCGCCGCCGCACAGGTCGCGGGTTCTGTCGGTTGCGCCTGGGTGGACGTCTGGGACGGCGGAACGGTGGCGGATCGCCAGGCGGCGATCGAGGCGTTCGACGGCAGCCGGTCGTGGCCGCTGCTCCGGGACATCGCCCACGAGGGTGGCTATTCGGGCGGCTTCTGGTCCGTGGGGCACCGGATGCAGATCGGGCACACCGACAAGGGCCAGCCGCTGACCGCGAGCTACCTCAAGTCGGGCATCTGCTACTGACGGCCACCGACACGCACACCGACATGCGCCGGTCCTGACCCTAGGATCGGCGCATGTCGACGTCCCGGCTCGAGGCGTTCAGCGACGGTGTGCTCGCGATCATCATCACGATCATGGTGCTGGAGCTCCACGTGCCGGAGGAGGCGACGCTCGAGGGCTTACGGCACGCGACCGGGATCGGGCTGCTCACCTACGTCCTGAGCTTCGTCTACATCGGCATCTACTGGAACAACCATCACCACATGTTCCAGATCTCCGACCGGATCGACGGGTCGGTGCTCTGGGCCAACCTCCACCTGCTGTTCTGGCTGTCGCTGTACCCGTTCACCACCGCGTGGATGGACGAGTCGCGGCTCGCGACCACCCCGACGGTCGTGTACGGCGTGAACCTGCTTGCTGCCGGCGTCGCCTACTACCTCCTGCAGCAGCGCATGATGCGCCTGCCGGTCACCGGGCCCCGGTTGCGAGACGTGGTCGGTCGCGACGCCAAGGGCAAGGCCTCACCGTTCGTCTACCTCCTGGGCATCGCGCTCGCCTTTGTCGAGCCGTGGCTGGGTTTGGTGCCGTACGCCGCGGTTGCCCTGTGGTGGCTGGTCCCTGACAAACGCGTCGAGCGTTACCTCGCCGAGCACCGCGACCTCGCCGACTGACCGCACCTCGGTGGTGGTTTCGAGACAGGCGCAGAGCCCTTCCTCAACCACCGGATCTGGGTGGTTGAGAAGGTGGTTTGCGAGCGTCTCGAGACCACGGAGAGCGCCGTCCTCGACTTTCCATTCAGTCCAGGCAGAACTCGTTGCCTTCGGGGTCCTGCATGACGATGTGACCGCCGCCGATCGGCGGCTCGGGCTCGAACCTCTGGACCCGGGTGGCCCCCAGTGCGGCCAGTCGGTCGCACTCCGACTCGAGCGCGGCCATCCGCTCGTCACCCTGGAGACCAGGTGCGGCTCGGATGTCGAGGTGAAGCCGGTTCTTGACGACCTTGCCCTCGGGCACCTTCTGGAACCACAGCCGCGGGCCCACGCCGTCGGGATCGACGGAGGCGGAGGCGCTGTTGCGGTCCTCCTCGGGGACGCCGAAGTGGTCCAACGCCTCCTCCCAGGTGGCGAAGCCCGGGGGCGGGGAGTCGTAGCGATAGCCGAGCGCCTCGTTCCAGAAGCCGGCGAGGGCGTTCGGGTCATGGCAGTCGAAGGTGACCTGGACGGTGCGGCTCATGAGGACTCCGGGGGGGTGGGTGGTCGGCAGGGTGTGGGTGGCTCGGTAGAGGTCGCGGAGCAGGCAGATCTCCGCCCCGTGGTGGATCAGCTCGCGGTTGATGTGCAGCACGAGATCGGCGTACGGCGACTCGGCCCAGGGTCCCTCCGCGGGGCCCACCGGGCGGGCGAGGCCGTCCTCACCGAGAGTCGCGACCCCCGCCGACCACGCGTCGTACGCCGCGTCGAGCTGCTCGAGGGCCCGGTCGGCCGACGGTGCGTAGGTCCAGCTCTGGTAGCCGGCGTCCACCCCACCGAAGTGGTTCGCGGTGCGCTCGGCGAAGCACCCGACGATCACGTGCGCCAGGCGCCACGCGATCGTGGTGACCGGCGGTGGATCCGGTTCCGGCCAGGCGTAGTCCATCACGAGGTCACCTGCGCCGGCCGCATGGCTGCTGGTCGCCTCGGACCGGGGACGCACGCTCCACGAGCCGGGGGCCGGTTCCCAGAAGTACTCCTCGTCGGTGAGTCCCTCCAGCCGCGTCCGGAAGTGGAAGCGGTAGTGGAAGTCGAGCTGGTCGCGCAGCGTCTCGTTCCAGCCGCGGGTGAGCGTGATGGTCATGCTGCCTCTCCGTTCGTCTCCGGCGCAGCCGCGGTCGGGACCGCCGGACGCTGCATGATCCCGAGCGCGTTGCCGAAGGGGTCGATCACCCCCGCGCCACGGTAGCCACCGCCGAAGTCCCGGATCTCCTCGTGCACGGTCGCGCCGCGGGCCAGCAGGCCCGTGAGCGCGGCGTCCGCGTCGTCGACCTGCCAGTAGGTGACCGATCCGCCCTGCCCGTGCGCCCCAGACCGACGGGGGGCGTCCTCCAGGTCGAGGATCCCGAGCTCGTGGTCGTGTGCTCCGACGCGCCGTGCCACCACACCCAGCGGACCGACCAGGCCTCGACATCCTTCGGGAACCATGGCGCGTCCGGCACCGGCACCGGGGCGTCCAGGTCGAGCCGGCGTACGCCGTCGAGCACGGCCGCGCTCACCTCGTCGAAGGCGGCGAGCAGCCCGTCAAGCGAGTCGGTCTCGCGGAACGTGAAGCCGTCGAGGTAGTCGCCGACGTCGTCGTTCGGCGGAGCCACCCCGGGTGCCGCTTCGGCGCTGGCCAGCCAGCCCCGCTGGACCGCGGTGACGTGCTTGACCAGCCCGCCCAGTGACAGCGTCGACGCGCTGGGCGCGATCGCGGCCTGTCGCGGGGTCAGCCCGTGGAGGAGCGCGCGGAAGGCGTCCTGAGCCTGGGCGAGGAAGGCGTGGATCGCGTCGGTCTCGTTCGCGACGGGTGGGACGTGGAGGGCCATGAGGGGCTTCCCTTCGGGGCAGTGGTGCCGGTTCCGTGAGCCCAGTGTCGAGGACAAACAGGACAGGAGCTGTCCGCTATCCGTGACACACTTTCCGACATGGCCGAGACCACCGAGCGCGTGCTGCGACTGCTGGGTCTGCTGCAGCAACGGCCCGTCTGGACCGGCCCCGAGCTCGCCGAGCGACTCGGTGTGACGACGCGGAGCATCCGGCGCGACGTCGAGCGGCTACGTGCCCTCGGCTATCCGGTGAACGCAGCGCAGGGCGTCGGCGGTGGGTACCAGCTCGGCCGCGGCCGTGGCCTCCCACCCCTGCTGCTCGACGACACCGAGGCGGTGGCCGTGGCGGTCTCCCTCCGGATGGCCGCGGGTGGCACGGTGTCGGGCGCCAGCGAGGCCGCGCTGCGGACGCTCGCCAAGCTCGACCAGGTGATGCCACCGAAGCTGCGGGGCGAGGTGCGGGCGATCCACGAGGCGACCCAGACCCTGGAGTACGGCCAGATCACGGTCGACGGTGATGCCCTGCTGGTGCTCGCCCGAGCCGTCCGCGACACGGTGCGGGTGCGCTTCGCCTACGAGTCACGCGACGGAACGCCGACCTCGCGAACGGTGGAGCCGGCCGGACTCGTCGCGACCGGTCGCCGGTGGTACCTGATGGCCTACGACGTCGACCGCGACGACTGGCGTACGTTCCGGATGGACCGGATGCGCGCGGTGAAGGCGACGACCTGGCGGTTCGTGGAGCGCGACCACGACGATCCGGCGGCGTACGTGCAGCGCTCGGTGGCCAGCGCGGCGTACCGGTTCCAGGCGCGGATCGTCGTCCACGCGCCGCTCGCCGAGGTGCAGGGCCGCACGAGCGCGCGGTCCGTCGTGCTGTCCGCGATCGACGACGAGACCACGCTCCTCGAGGCGGGCGCCGAGACCCTCTACGGTCTCGCCTTCCACCTCTCCTTCCTGGGCTGGGAGTTCGACGTGCAGGAGCCGGCCGAGCTCCGCACGGCGCTGGCGGAGATGGGTGGTCGAGCGCTGCGGGCCGCCGGCGCCTCCTGACCTCCGCGTACGCTCGCACCATGGGTGGCGAGATCTTCCTGGTCCTGGTGGTGGCCGCCGTCGTGGCGTTCTTCCTCGTACGCCGGCGCAACCGGCGGCTGGCCGCCGAGCGATGCCGTGCGGGAGCTCGAGCCGGTCAGGAAGATGACCTTCGAGGACGTGACGGCGCTCGGCGTGGACCTCCAGGAGCTCGACGCCGACCTGGTCGGGCGGCAGCTCGACCCCGGCGCCAACGCCGACTACCAGCGGGCGCTCGACACCTACGAGGCGGCGAAGACCGCGGCCGACCGGATCGAGAAGCCCGAGCAGGTGCAGGACATCACCAAGATCCTCGACGACGGTCGTTACGCGATCGCGTGCGTGCGGGCGCGGGTGGCGGGTGAGCCCCTGCCGCAACGCCGGCCGCCGTGCTTCTTCGACCCACGCCACGGCCTGTCGGTCGAGGACGTCACCTACGCGCCGGTCGGCGGCGCGGACCGCAAGGTCCCCGCGTGCGCGCTCGACGCCGAGCGGGTCAAGGCCGGCGCGGAGCCGGACGCCCGTCAGGTGATGGTGGGGACGCAGCGGGTGCCCTACTGGCAGGGTGGGCGCGCCTATCGTCCGTACGCCGCGGGCTACTTCGGTGCGTTCGGGCCGCTCGACTGGCTGTTCATGGGCTTCGCGTTCAACATGATGGGTGACGGGCTCGGCGATCTCGCGGCCGGCGTCGGCGAGGGGATGGGTGACGTGTTCGGCGGCATCGGAGACATGGCGAGCGGCATCGGCGACGGCATCGGTGACGTGTTCGACGGATTCGACTTCTGACGTGCGCCGCCTTGTCGCTGCCGCCGTCCCGGCACTCGTGCTGGTGCTCCTCGGTGCGCTCGCTCCCGTCTACGCGGGGGGCCAGCCGCTGCCGCCCACCGGCACGGACTGGGACTACCAGCTCGGAGGCAGTCGAACGGTGCCCAAGCACGTCGGGATCGTCGAGCGCGACCGGCATGCGCCGCCGATCTCCGGGAAGTACAACATCTGCTACGTCAACGGCTTCCAGACCCAGGTGGAGGAGAAGCAGTTCTGGCGTCGCCACCACTGGTCGCTGGTGCTCAAGGACCACGGCAAGCCCGTCGTCGACTCCGTGTGGGGTGAGTGGGTGCTCGACATCCGTTCCGGGGCCAAGCGCACGGCGCTGGCAAAGATCATGGGCCGCTGGACCCGGGGCTGCGCCGAGGACGGCTTCGACGCCGTCGAGTACGACAACCTCGACTCCTTCGGCCGCAGCCACGGGCTGATCGACCGGACGGACACCAAGCGGTACGCCCGGCTGTTGGTCGGCCGGGCACATGACCATGACCTCGCCGTCGCCCAGAAGAACCGAGCGGGCTGGGACGGCACCACGGTCGGGTTCGACTTCGCGATCGCCGAGCAGTGCGCGCAGTACCACGAGTGCGGGAGCTACGTGGACCACTACGGCCGGCACGTGCTCGCGGTCGAGTACCACGACAAGTCCTTCGCCCGGGCCTGTCAGAGCTGGAGCGACCAGATCGCCGTCGTACGCCGTGACGTCGACCTGACCAAGCACGGCGTACGCCGGTGGTGCTGACCGACGGCTTCGCGCTGCACACGACGGCCATCGGTGACGCGGGCTCGCGGGTCGTCTTCCTGCACGGCCTCTTCGGCCAGGGGCGCAACTGGACCCAGATCGGCAAGGCTCTCGGTGACGCGGACCGTCCGGATCGTCACCGGGTGCTGCTGGTCGACCTGCCGCATCACGGCCGCTCCGGTTGGGACGACGAGTTCGACTACCTGCGGGTCGCCGACCAGGTCGCGGGCGTGCTGGACGCCGACGACCCCGTCGCCCTCGTGGGTCACTCGCTCGGCGGCAAGGTCGCGATGGTGCTGGCGCTCCGCCACCCCGAGCTCGTCGAGCGACTGTGCGTGGTCGACGTGGCACCGGTGGCCTACGACCACCTCTCCCAGTTCGAGGGGTACGTCGCGGCCATGCGTGGGTTGGACCTGGACGCCGTCGCGGGGCGCGACGATGCCGACGCCGGCCTGAGCGAGGCCGTCCCCGACGCCACCGTGCGCGCGTTCCTGCTGCAGAACCTCCGCCGGGACGGCTCCGGCTGGCGCTGGCAGATGAACCTCGACGTGCTCGGCGACGACCTCGCCGTGATCGGCGGGTGGCCCGAGGACGAGCTGGCCGGTGTCTCGCCGTACCCCGGCCGGGTGCTGTGGATCGCCGGTGCCCGCTCCGACTACATCGGTCCGGCGTACGCAGCGGCCATGGACCGCTGGTTCCCCCGCAACCGGTTGACGACCGTGAAGGACGCCGGCCACTGGGTGCACAGCGAGCAGCAGGAGGTGTTCGTCGAGGTGCTGCGGCACTTCCTCGACGCCGCACCGCCGGGAGCCGCGTCGGCGTAGGACGAATGTTCGTCCTAGGTGCGTGACGACATGGGGGCGACGGTCCCCGTTCTCAGTTGTCGCACAGGCAGAACGGATGGCCGGCCGGGTCGAGGAAGACCCGGAAGGTCGTGCCCGGCTGGTGCTCGTGCTTGGTCGCGCCGAGCTCGAGCACGGCCGTCTCCGCGGCGTCGAGGTCGTCGACGACCACGTCGATGTGCATCTGCTGAGGCACCTGCTGGCCGGGCCACTGCGGTGGTGTGAAGTCCTCCACCTTCTGGAACTCGATCGAGTCCCCGTAGTCGGCGCGGACGCTCGCCCAGCCGGGATCGTTCTGCTGGACCTTCCAGTCGAGCAGCGCGCCGTAGAACTCGGCGAGGGTCTTCGGGTCGGAGCAGTCGAGGACGACGACCGGGAAGCGTGCGATAGCCATGCCCGGCACTCTAGGAACCTTTCCGGACGACTCGCGTCCGGTAGGTCCGAGCCGTGTGCCGGTCAGTGTGCGAGCTCGCGCCTCAGGGTCTCCCGCAGGGTGGTCGACCCGCGTCCCAGCAGGTCTCTCAGCACGCGTCCTCCGGCGGGGAGCCCGTGCTCGTCGTAGTAGCGGTACATCGCGAGCAGCCCGTCACGTTCGCGTGTGTCCAGCGAAGATCCCGGACCCGCCGCCCAGGTCTCCGGGTCCACGCGAACGGCGTCGAAGGTGCGGCCGAGCAGCACCCCCGCCTCCCGGGCCACGTCCGCCACCGTGACCAGGGCCGGCCCACCCAGCTCGTACGTCGCCCCGACGTGCCCGTCGTCGAGCAGGACGCCCGCCGTTGCCTCGGCCACGTCGGCGAGGTCGACGAGCCCGAACCCGCGATCGACGGCGTACGGCACCTCGAGGAGGTCGGCGCCCGAGCGGAGCAGGGGCACCAGGTTCTGCACGTAGGCGCACGGCTGGACGATGGACCAGTCGAGTGCCGACCGTCGAACGGCGTCCTCGGCCCGCGCCTTCGCGAGGTGGTGTGGCATCGCAGGCGCATAGGGCGCGGCCACCGAGTGGTAGACGACGCGGCCGACCCCGGCGGTCTCCGCGGCCGCCAGCACCTCACCGACGTACGCCGGCTCGTCGGGGTGGAAGTTCGGTGCGATCACGCTGACGGCTGCGCAGCCGGCGAGCGCATCGGCCAGCTGGTCCCACTGCCGGCGCCCGACGCGCGTCACGCGTGCCGCGCGGGCCTCGAGCGCTGCCGCGACCGCTCGTCCGGTCTTGCCGGAGGCCCCGACCACCGCGATCCGCCTGGACCCGGTCATGGCGTCAACGCTGGCGAGCCCGATAGGCCGCGACCGCGGCGCGGTTGGTGCACGCGGTGCTGCAGAAGCGACGGGAGCGATTGCGTGACAGGTCGAGCACCAGCCCCTCGCAGTCGGGGTCGGCGCAGACGTCGAGCCGCGACATCTCGTCGGCACGGATCACGTCGATCATCGCCATCGCAGCCTCGACGGCCATCCGGGTCGCCAAGGGGGCGTCGGGTGCGACCGCGTGGATGTGCCAGTCGTGCTCGCCGTGCCGCACGAGCTGGGGGAGCGCGTGCTCCTCACCGAGCAGGTCGTTGACGAGTCCGGCCGCGGTGTCCCGGTCACCGGTCATCAGCCGACGCAGCCGAGGGCGGAGTGCACGGACGGCATCCAGCTCGGCGACATCACCCGAGCGCGTACCGGTGAACGCGTGCTCGTCGACGAAACCCCGGAGCTCCCCGACGGTGGTGAGGGTGTCGGGGTACTCGGCGGAGTTCACCAGGGCCACGGCCGCCAGGAGCGACGCCTCGGTGTCATGAGTGAAAACCACGTTGACAGATTACACGGTTCTGCGTAGCGTCATGTGTCATGGCGACGATGGCTCATGACACCCAGGTCGTGGCCGTTCGCCGAGCGCGGGTCGGTCTCGGGTTCGCGGTGCTCGCCGCGGCGTCCTTCGGGCTGTCGGGATCGCTGGCGTCGGGCCTCCTGGACGCAGGGTGGTCGCCGGCGGCGCTGGTGCTGGTGCGCCTCGCGATCGGGGCACTCGCGCTGAGCGCACCCGCCCTGGTGGCTCTTCGGGGTCGCTGGTACCTCCTGCGAGCCAACGCCGGTTTCCTGCTCGCCTTCGGCCTGGTCGCCGGGGCCGGGGCGCAGTTCGCCTACTTCAACGCCGTGGACCGGATGCCGGTCGCGATCGCGATCCTGATCGAGTACGCCGCGCCGGTCGCCGTCGTGGGCTGGCTCTGGGCGCGCCACCGCCAGGTCCCGTCCCGCCTGACCGTCACGGGCGCGGCCGTGGCGATCGCCGGGCTGCTCCTCGTGCTCGACATCTTCTCGGTCGGCTCCGTCGACGGCATCGGCGTCCTCTGGGCGCTCGGTGGCATGGTCGGCTGCGCGGTCTTCTTCGTGCTCTCGTCGGGCGACGACAACGGCGTGCCCCCCATCGTCCTCGCCGCCGGCGGACTCGTGGTCGGCTCCATCGGGCTCGGCCTGGCCGGAGTGGTGGGTCTGGTCGGGATGTCGGCCGGCACCGCGGACGCGACGTACAACGGCGTGGACGTCCCGTGGTGGCTGCCCGTGCTCGCGCTGGGGGTGGTGACGGCCGGCGTCTCCTACCTCTCGGGGATCCTGGCCAGCCGGGCACTCGGCGCACGTCTCGCGTCGTTCGTCGCCTTGCTGGAGGTCCTGTTCAGCGTCGTGTTCGCGTGGGCCCTGCTGGGTGAGCTGCCCGGCACGATCCAGCTGCTCGGCGGCGTGCTGCTCCTCGTCGGCGTGGTCGTGGTCCGGGTCGGCGAACCTTCCCGCTGAACGCCGAGTCGTCATACGCCGACTCGGCGTGATTTCGACGCCTGTTTGCGCCGACTCGGTGCCTAGCGACCCCGCCACTCCGGCGGCCGCTTCTCGGCGAACGCGCGAGGCCCCTCGACGGCGTCCTCCGACCCCAGCATCGCGGCGTACGCCGTGAGGTCACCCGACCGCATCCGGGTGAATGCCTCGCGGACGTCGAGGGCGGCGGTCGCGGCGAGCACCTCCTGGATCGCGGCGATCGCCAGGGGAGCACCGGCCGTGATCTCACCGGCCAGCTCGAGCGCCGAGTCCATCAGGGACGCGGCCGGGACGACCCGGTTGGCCAGACCCCACCGGGTGGCCTCGTCGGCGGTCATCCGGCGACCGGTCAGCAGCAGCTCGCGGGCCACGGCGTCGGGCAGTCGCCGGGGGAGGCGCAGCAGCCCTCCGGAGTCGGCCACCACGCCGACCCGCACCTCGGGCAGGGCCAGCTCGGCGTGCTCGGCGACGACCATCAGGTCGGCGGCCAGCGCCAGCTCGAGCCCGCCTCCGAGCGCGAGCCCGTTGACGGCGGCGATCACCGGCTTGCGCCGTCCGAAGAGCTCGGTCAGCCCGGCGAAGCCTCCCGGGCCGTGGTCGGCGTCGACGGCCTCGCCCGCGGCCGCCGCCTTGAGGTCCCATCCGGCCGAGAAGAACCGCTCGCCGGCGCCGGTCACGATGCCGACGCGCAGGTCGGCGTCGTCCTCGAGCCGGGCGAAGGCGTCGTACAGGGCCAGGCTCGTGGGTACGTCGATCGCGTTGGCGGTGGGTCGGTCGAGGGTGACCACGAGGACCCCGTCCACGACCTCGCGTGCGTACTGCGTCGGCCATCGTCGGCTCCTTCTCAGACGCCGAGCGGGCGGAGCAGCGACCGGGAGATGATGTGGCGCTGGATCTCGCTGGTGCCGTCCCAGATCCGCTCGACCCGAGCGTCCCGCCAGAACCGCTCGATCGGCAGCTCCTCCATCAGGCCCATGCCGCCGTGGATCTGCAGGGCCTGGTCGGTGATCCGGCCGAGCGCCTCCGAGGCGAACACCTTGGCCATCGCGGCATCCTGGTCGGTCATCGTGCCCTGGTCGAGCTTCCACGCCGCGCGGAGCGTCAGCAGCTCCGCGGCCTCGAGCTCGGTGGCCATGTCGGCGAGCTGGAAGCTGACGCCCTGGAACTTCCCGATCGCCTGCCCGAACTGCCTGCGGTCCGCCGCCCACTGCACCGTCATGTCGAGCGCGCGGCGCGCGCGGCCGACACTCGTCGCCGCCACGGTGAGCCGGCTCGCGCCGAGCCACTCGCCCATCAGGTCGAAGCCGTGACCCTCCTCGCCGAGACGGTTGGCGACCGGGACCCGGCAGCCCTCGAAGACCAGCTCGCTGTGGTGGTAGCCGCGGTGCGACACGCTCTTCGGGCCCGGCACGACGGTGAGTCCCGGGGTGTCGAGGTCGACGAGGAAGCCGGTGATCAGGTTGGCCTTCCGGCCGCGCACCTCCTCGGTGCCGGTGGTGGCGAAGAGGATCACGAAGTCCGACTTGTCGGCGTGGCTGATGAAGTGCTTCGTGCCGTCGATGACGTAGTCGTCGCCGTCGCGCACCGCCCGCGTGGTCATGGAACGTACGTCGGAACCGGCGCCGGGCTCGGTCATCGCCAGGCAGTCGTAGCGCTCGCCCCGGATCGCCGGCATCAGGTAGCGGTCGCGCTGGTCGCCCTCGCACGCCTGCAGGATGTTGCTCGGCCGGGCCACCAGCCACTGCAGGGCGTAGCTCGTCCGCCCCAGCTCGCGTTCGGCCAACGTCATGCTCACGGCGTCCAGCCCGCCGCCGCCGAGCTCCTCCGGCATGTTGGCGGCGTGGAGGCCGGCCTCGATCGCCCGCTTCCGGATCTGGGCGGCCAGCTCCTGCGTCACCTCGTTGGCCCGCTCCACCTCCTCCTCGTGGGGGATGAGCTCACGGGTGACGAATGCGCGCACCGTGTCCACGATCGCGCGCTGTTCGTCGTCGAGCCCGAAGTCCATGTCTGCTCCTACGTCTGGTCGCTGGTTGGTTGCCGGTGGTGCCGGATGCCGATGGGGCGTCCGACGACGTCGGGTCGTGGCAGTGCGGCGTGTGCCCGCCGGATCGCGGTGATCCGGTCGTACAGATCGTCGGGCATGTCCGACGACCGGCCGGCGGCCATGTCCACGTGCACGAGCAGCTGCTCGGCCGAGGCCAGAAGGGTGCCGGTGTCGCCGTGCCGCATCTCGTGGAAGATGTGCAGCCGTCGCCGGTCGAGGTCCAGGACCTGGAGGGTCATGACCAGCGGTTCGCCCTCCGCCGCCTCCGCCCGGTGATGCAGGTGGGTCTCCGACGTGTAGAGCGAGTGGCCCGCCGCTCGATACGCCTCGTCGATCCCGATGTAGCGGAAGAACGCGTCGGCGCTGTCACCGAAGGCGAGCAGGTAGCAGGACTCGCTCATGTGGCCGTTGTAGTCCATCCACTCCGCGAGCGCCGGGGTGTCGTGGAGGTGCAGCGGCGCCTCGATCGCGGCCCGGTCGTCCCACACCGCGGATCGGCGTCCCTCGTTCGGCGTGGTGATCCGCCCCGGCGACTCGCTCATGCCTCGAGCCCCGCGTGCTCGGCTAGCAGTGCGTCGACAGCGGACTGCCGGTCCGGAGGAAGGGGAGTGGTGCGCCCGGCGACGGTGTCGACGTGGAGGTACAGGCACTCACCCGTGGCGGCCGGCACTCCGTCGGCGTACAGCTCGCTACGCAGACGCAGCCGCTTCTGGTCGGCCTCGACCACGAGCGTGGAGGAGGTCACGGTCTGGCCGGCGGTCACCTCGGCAACGAAGCGGAGGTGCATCTCGACGGTGTACATGGAGGCCCCGTGGGTCCTGCGGTAGTCGGCACTCAGTCCCACGTGCTCCAGGAGCAGCTCGTGCGCTCTCGTGAGCACGATGGCGTAGCTGGCGTCGTTGAGGTGACCGTTGTAGTCGACCCACTCCGGACGCACCTGCTCGCGGTACGCCGTGAACGGCGCACCGCCGTCGGGTGTCGGGCCGGGACTCGCCTGGGCACTGATCTCAGCCATGGCCGTTGCGGTGCCGTTCGAGGAGCAGGAGGAGATCGACGAGGAACGCGTCGCGCCGTTGGGCGAGCTCGGCCACCGTCTGGCCCCCGGCCGCCTCGGTCGCTCCCGCGACCACGCGGTCGCGGAGCTCCGGGGTGAGGTCCGGTGCCTCGAGACGCGTCCACGGCTCCTGGAGGGCCGGCCCGAAGTGGTCGAGCATGTGCCCCATCCCTCCGGGTCCGCCGGCGAGGTGGAAGGTCAGGATCGGTCCCATGATCGCCCAGCGCAGTCCCGGTCCGTGCGCGATCGAGTCGTCGATCTGCTGCACCGTCGCCTGCCCCGAGTTCACCATGTGTAGCGCCTCACGCCAGAGCGCCTCCTGCAGCCGGTTGCCGACGAACCCCGGCACCTCCTGCTCCATCGTGAGCGAGGTCTTGCCGGCGGCGGTGTAGAAGGCCTCCGCCCACGACACGACCTCGGGATCCGTCTGGCGGCCGCCGACGACCTCGACGAGGGGGATCAGGTACGGCGGGTTGAAGGGGTGGCCGACCAGGAACCGCTCGGGATGCGTGCACTCCACGGCCATGTCGGACATCAGCAGGCCGGACGTGCTCGACGCGATGACGACCGTGGGGTCGGTGAGCCGGTCGATCTCGGCGAGCAGCGCGACCTTGGCGTCCAGCACCTCGGGCGACGACTCCTGCACGAAGTCGGTGCCGGTCAGGGCCTCTTCAAGGGTGTCGGCCCAACGGAGCCGGTCCCGGCTTGCGCCAGGCGTCAGTCCGAGCTTCTCCAGCGACGGCCACGCGGTGTCGAGGAGCCCCGACAGGCGAGTCTCGGCGTCCGGGCCGGGGTCCCACGCGACGACGTCGTAGCCGCGCCGCAGGAAGTGAGCGGCCCAGCCTCCCCCGATGACACCGGTCCCGACGACGGTGACCGTCCCGACCGCGTCCGGTCGGGTACGGCGGCTCACCAGCCGACCTGGTCGAGGCCCTTGAGCCCGAGGATCTGGCGAGCCTCCTCCGGTGTCGCGATCTCGATCGACAGCTCGGAGAGGATGCGCCGGATCTTGGCGACCTGCTCGGCGTTCGACTCGGCGAGCTGGCCGCGGCCGATGAACAAGCCGTCCTCGAGGCCCACGCGGACGTGCGAGCCCATCACGGCCGAGGCGGTGATCATCTCGAACTGGTGACGGCCGGCGCCGAGCACGGACCACTCGTAGGCGTCGCCCAGCAGCCGGTCGGCGGTCGACCTCATGTGCGCCAGGTGCTCGACGGTCGCGCCGATGCCGCCCATCACGCCCATGATCGTCTGCAGGAAGATCGGCGGCTCCACGAGACCGGCCTCGAGGTAGTAGGCCAGCGTGTAGAGGTGACCGATGTCGTAGGCCTCGTACTCGAACCGCGAGCCGGTCTGCTTGCGGACGTCGGTCAGCATCGTCTCGATGTCGGCGAAGGTGCTCACGAACGGCTCGACGCGGGTGCTCTCGAGGTAGGGCTCCTCCCAGTCGAACTTCCAGGAGCCGGCGTACTTCGGGATCATCGGGAAGCTGCCGTAGTTGAACGTGCCGAGGTTGAGGGTGCACAGCTCGGGACGCGTCTCGTAGATGACGCGCAGACGGTCCTCGACGCTCATGCCGGTGCCGCCACCGCTGGTGATGGACACCACGGCGTCCGTGGAGTCCTTGATCCCTTTGAGGTAGTCCAGGAAGACCGCGGGCTCGGCCGTCGGCCGGCCGTCCTTCGGGTCACGTGCATGGAGATGGATGATCGCGGCGCCGGCCTCGACCGCGGCGACCGACTGATCCACCACGTCCTCGACGGTGTAGGGCAGGTTCGGCGACATGGTCGGCGTGTGGGCCGACCCGGTCACCGCGCAGGTGATGATGACCTTGCGTGCCGCCATGAGGGTGCCTCCTGGTTCCTGCGGCCGGCCGCCGCTTGTTCCACGATGCGAACGGGCGTCGCACCATCTGAAACGGTTCTCCTCGCGAACCCCGGTTGTCAAGAGCCCACGCGGGTAAAACTGAACGGCCAGTCAGGAAGGCTTCCCGCTGGGCGGCGTCACTCGAGCAGAGCCTCGCGCACCTCGACGGCCGCCTCGACCGCCATCGGCCCGAGCTCGTCGAAGCGGGACACCGGAACGCGGCTCACGGGTCCCCAGATGCTGAAGATGCCGAGGGGTCGCCCGTCGAGGTTGAGGATCGGCGCCGAGACGCCGTACAGCGCGGGCTCGAGCTCCCCGGCGCACTCGGCGTACCCGCGTTCACGGGTCTCGGCGAGCTCCGACATCAACGACTTGAGGTCGGAGATGGTGGTGTCGGTGTAGCGGCGCAGGGGCAGATCGAGGAGACCCCGGACCTCCTCACCCGGGAGCCAGGCCAAGAAGGCCTTGCCCGTCGACGTGGCGTGCAGCGGCACCTCGCGCGCGACCCAGTTGATGGCCATCACCGACGGCGGCGCCACCTCGCCGACATAGGTCACGCCGTGCTGCCCGGCGACCGCGAGATCCGCCGTCTCGCCGGTCTTCTCCGAGACCCGCTCCAAGATGTGGCGGGTCCGGCGCACCAGGCCGTCGTACCCCGCCGACGCCGACATCCGAATCATCGCCAGACCGATCCGGTAGCGGTTGGTGGAGGGGTCTCGCTCGACGAGCCCACGCGCCTCGAGGGTGCCGAGCAAACGCCAAGCCGTGGCGCGGTTGATGTCGCATCGGGAGGCGAGCACCGTGACGGTCTCGCCGCGCGGCGCGGTGGCGGCGACCACCTCGAGCAGTCGCAGGGCGCGGTCGACGGACTGGACCCGGGCGGGAAGCCCGGCGTCGAGGTCCTCACCTGCGACCGGATCGGTGACCACGCGCTCATGGTGACATGGGTGCGAGCGTTGCGGAACGAGGACCTTGAACGATCGGTCAGACCCCTGGCCCGGTCGGACCGGAGGCTGCCGCCTGGGCGATGGTGGGGAGGGCCAGGTAGGACAGGTCACGACACTGTCGGTCCCACCAGGCGTCGTCGTAGGGCCAGGCCGACGTCTTCACGACGACGGTACGACGCGGTCGGTCGACGTACACGAACTGTCCGCGCATGCCGTCGGCCACGACCCGCGACCCGTCGTCGGATACCGGCCACCAGTGGTATCCGAAGCCGGCATGGGTCGTGATCGTGCTCGGGAGCCGACCGGGTCGGAGGAACGACCGCTCGGGCCGACTGCTCGCGTCAACCCACGCAGCGTCGACGAGCGGCTCGCCGTCCCAGCGTCCGTCGACCTGGAGCCAGCCGATCCTGGCCCAGTCGCGGGCGGTCACCGCGAGGGCGGCCGCGGCCATGGCCACGCCACCGCCCTCAGCGGGACCGTCGAGGCCGATCACCGCCGGGCGCTCGGCGCCGATCCGCTGCCACACCTCGGCCAAGGCTGCGTCGAAGGTCTGTCCCGTGGCTCGCTCACGCACCCAGTCGAGCACCATCGAGTCGGGGCTGCAGTAGGCGTAGCGACTGCCGGGTGGGTCACCGGTCGGTATCTCGGTGATCAGCTCGCGGATGCCACCGAGGCCCGACCGCCACCGGCCGATCATCCGGGACGCCGCGCTGTCCGGGTCGTGGTAGTCCTCGACCCAACCGACACCCGTCGTCATGGTGAGCACCTGGCGAACCGTCACGTCGTGATAGCCCGAGCCCGCGAGCTCGGGGACGTGGTCGCGTACGCGTGCGTCGAGGTCGGGGAGCCGACCGTCCGAGACCGCGACCCCGGTGAGCAGTGCGAGGGCGGACTTCGTCGCGGAGTTCCCGAGCAACCGGTCGTCCGCGGTGACCCCGTCGGCGTACCACTCGTGGACCAGGACGCCGTCGACGACGACCACCAGTGAGGTCGCGGATGTGAGCTCGAGGAACTCCGGGACATCCATCTCCCGGCCGGCCCCGATGACCGTCGCGTCAAGAGGACGAAGACCCGTGGGCCAGGGCCGTGGGTCGGTCGCCCGGACCTCACGATGACGGAACGAACGCTGGGGTTCGCGGAACGTGTCGAGGTCCGGAATTCGGACGTTGTTGCTCAATACGCACCCTTTCGCGGACGGACCCCAGAAATGCACGTTGCAATATCATCCCAGGCGCTCATTTCGGCCCGGAATGCTTGACATGCATGTGAACCCTGCATTCATCATGTGAACGCCCGGAGCGCGGCTTCACCGACACGGTGGCAGCAAGCAGCGCCGGCGTAGTGGAGGGGCGGGGCCCAATGACCGAATCCGGAGAGCAGCGCTGGCAGGTCACCGAGAGGCCCGAAGGCCCCTCCGACGGGCTGTGGTCACCGTCGAGACGTGGGATGGTCATGGGCGCCGGTGGCGTGGCGATGGCGGCAACGTTCGCGGCCTGCGGTAGCGACACCGCCTCGACGCCGAGCGACGGCGGCAGCGTCGATGCCGGCTCTGCGAAGAAGGGCGGCACCTTCCGGCTCGGGGTCACCGGTGGCGGCTCCAAGGACATGATGGACGGGCAGAACATCGTCACCAAGCCCGACCAGGCGCGCCTCGTGTCGGCGTTCGAGACGCTGCTCGAGTTCGACGACGACTACCAGCTCCAGACCACCGGCCTGGCCGAGAGCGTCGAGGCGGACAACCCGAAGCAGTACACGATTCGCATCCAGAAGGACATCGAGTTCCAGAACGGCAAGACCCTCTCCGCCGACGACGTCGTGTACTCGCTCCAGCGGATCGGCTCGCAGAAGAACGGCCTGACGGGATTCGCCGCCACCGCGACGATGGACATCAAGGGCCTGAAGAAGATGGACGACCGGACGGTCCGGCTGCCCCTGCTCAGCGCCGACTCGACGATCCCGCAGACCTTGGCCAGCTACACCTTCGGGATGGTGCCCGAGGGGTACGAGGCGTACAAGGGTGACGTGTCCACCCAGGTCGGCACCGGTGCCTACAAGCTGAAGAGCTTCACGCCGGGGCAGGAGAGCCAGCACGAGCGCAATCCCAACTACTGGCGCGACGCGTGGTTCGACCAGGTGACGATCACCGACTTCACCGACTCGACGGCGCAGATCAACGGGCTCAAGGGCGGCCAGATCGACGCCATGACCGACCTCCCGCCCGGACAGGTCGACGCGATCAAGGCCGGCGGCGTCGAGGTCCTGAACTCCCAGACCGGTGGCTGGATCCCGCTCTGCATGGCGATCGACATGCCGCCGTTCGACGACGTCCGCGTGCGCCAGGCCTTCCGCCTGATCATCGACCGGCAGCAGATCCTCGACCAGATCGGCAACGGCTTCGGCCAGATCGCCAACGACCTGTACGCACCGTTCGACGAGGGGTACAACTCCGACCTGCCGCAGCGGGTGCGTGACATCGAGAAGGCGAAGTCGCTGCTCAAGGAGGCAGGCCAGGAGGGCCTCACGGTCGACCTGCACACCACCAACGGCGCCTCGGGCATGGTCGAGCTCGCCAGCGTGTTCGCCACCCAGGCCAAGGACGCCGGCGTCACGGTCAACGTGAAGAACGATCCCAACTACTACGGCGACGCCTACCTCAAGCTGGCGTTCTCGGTGGACTTCTGGGGCACCCGCGGCTACCTCAACCAGGTGCAGCAGGGCTCCTTGCCGACCTCGCCGTACAACGAGACCCACTGGCCGCCGAGCGACGGAGAGGCGGCCGACTTCGGCGACCTCTACAAGCAGGCGCTGGCGGAGACCGACTCGGCCAAGCGGATCCAGATCCTGCACGACATGCAGCAGCTGGAGTACGACAACGGTGGCTACATCATCCCGTACTTCAACGCACTCATCGACGCCTACGCCAGCAACGTGAAGGGACTCTCACCCAGCAAGGGCACCCTGAACCTCGCGGGGTTCGGGCACGGCTTCCGCACCATGTGGTTCGCCTGACCCGGGCACCCCTCGATGACCTGGTTGAAACGAGGGATCGCGGGCTTCATCATCCGCCGGCTGCTGCTCGGCGTGGTGGTGATGTTCGTCGTCTCCATCATCGTCTTCGTGGCCACCCAGGCCCTCGGCGACCCGGCCCGGGCCATCCTCGGTCGTGATGCGACCCCGGATCGTCTGGCCGCCCTGCAGGCCCAGCTGAACCTGAACCAGAACGTCGTCGCGCAGTACTTCCACTGGCTCGGCGGCGTCCTGCACTGGGACCTGGGCAACTCACTGGCGAACCAGCAGCCGGTCGGTCACTATCTGAGCCCCCGCATCACGAACTCCGCGGTGCTGGTCGTGATCGCGGCGGTGGTGTCCGTGCCGCTGTCCATCGCGATCGGCTCGTACGCCGCGCTGCGCCGCGAGAAGACCTTCGACACGGTCACCTCCAACCTGCTGCTGATCCTGGCTGCCCTGCCGGAGTTCGTGGTGGCGGTGCTGTTGGTCATCTTGTTCTCGACGACCGTGTTCAAGCAGTCGCTACCGGCGATCAGCCCGGTCCCGGCCGGGACTCATCCTTGGGACTATCCCAACGAGCTGGTCCTCCCGGTCGCGACGCTGGTGATCGCGGTCGTGCCGTACGTCGCCCGGATCATGCGGGCGTCGATGATCGAGGTGCTCGAGAGCGACTACGTCGAGATGGCGCGGCTCAAGGGGCTGCCGGAGCGCACGGTGCTCATCCGGCACGCGTTGCCGAACGCGATCGGCCCGGTGTTCCAGGTGATCGCGATCAACCTCGCCTACCTCGCCGGTGGCGTCGTGG
Source organism: uncultured Actinomycetota bacterium (assembly GCA_963759515.1). Lineage (GTDB taxonomy): Bacteria > Actinomycetota > Actinomycetes > Propionibacteriales > Nocardioidaceae > Nocardioides. The sequence continues at coordinate 172,435 of CAVWZR010000031.1, forward strand.
TCATCGAGAACGTCTTCAACTATCCCGGCATCGGGCTCGCCCTCCAGGACGCCGTCCTCAACCACGACATCCCCGTCGTCCAGGCGTTGGCCGTGCTGATCGCCGCGGTGTACGTCGTGCTGAACCTGCTCGCCGACGTGGCCACGATCCTGGTCACACCCCGACTGAGGACTCGGCTATGAGCCACACCGAATCTGCACCCGCCCTGGCGGAGGGTGTCGACACCCCGACGCCGCCGGTACGTTCGACCACCCTGCTGAGCCGGTCCCTGCGGCTGTGGCGCACCAGGATCGGCGCGATCTTCGTCCTGATCCTCGTGGTGCTCGCGATCATCGGTCCGTGGATCGCGCCACACGAGCCGGACGAGTTCGTCGGCAAGGTCTTCTCGTCGCCCGGCAACGGCCTGCTCTTCGGCACCGACTACCTCGGGCAGGACGTGTGGAGCCGGTTCCTGTACGGCGGACGCAGCATCCTCTTCATGGCCGTCGTCTCCACCGCGATCGGCGTGATCCTGGGTGTCGCGATCGGGCTGGTCGCGGCGTACGCACGCAACGCGCTCGACGACATCCTGATGCGCGCCATGGACGTGATCATGGCCTTCCCGCAGATCATGCTGGCGCTGGTAGCGGTCAGCCTCCTCGGCGCGAAGACCTGGCTGATCATCGCCACCATCGCGATCACGACGGCACCTCGCGTGGCCCGGGTCGCACGTGGTGCGGCGCAACCCGTGGTCGAGCGAGACTTCATCGGCGCGACCGAGGCCATGGGTCTGTCGCGGGTGCGGATCCTGTCGGGTGAGCTGCTGCCGAACATCCTCGGCCCGATGATGGTCGAGGCCACGCTGCGGCTGACCTACTCGATCGCGGTCATCGCGGCCCTGGCCTTCCTCGGGCTCGCGCCCGACCCGAACGGTCCGAACTGGGGCACGATGATCAAGCAGAACCAGCTCGCACTGGCCACCCAACCCTGGGGCACGTTGCTGCCGATCATCGCGATCGCCGTGCTCACGATGGGGACCGGCCTGGTCGGTGACGGCATCGCCCGCACCGCCGCCGGTATCGACCGCGAACGGGGAGACGAGTGACGACCGACCAGCTGCCCGACCAGCAGGCCGCCGGCACCGACGGCCGGGCTGCGGTGACGGTCCGCGATCTCCGCATCTCGACCACGAACGGCACCGAGGTCGTCCACGACGTCTCCTTCGAGATCGCGCCGGGCGAGGTGCTCGGCGTCGTGGGTGAGTCCGGCTCCGGCAAGACGACCGTCGGCCTGGCGCTGCTCGGCCACGCGCGGCGTGGCCTGACGATCAGCGGCGGCACGATCCTGCTCGGCGACGAGGACATCCGCGCGATGAGCGACGCCGAGCTGCGGCGGTTGCGCGGGTCGCTGGTGTCCTACGTCCCGCAGGATCCCGCGTCCTCACTGAACCCGGCCCTGCGGATCGGGCTCCAGCTGCGCGAGGTGCTCGAGGCCCACGGCCAGACCAACTCCAAGGCCAACACCGCGCGCATCGCGGAGATGATGCGCGAGGTCGCGCTGGACGACGACCCGGCGTACCTCAAGCGGTACCCGCACCAGCTATCCGGTGGCCAGCAGCAGCGCGTCGGACTGGCGATGGCGTTCGCCAACCGTCCGCGGCTGATCGTCCTCGACGAGCCGACCACGGGCCTCGACGTCACCACCCAGTCGACCGTGCTCGCCACGGTCCGCGAGCTCGCCCAGATCCATGACGTCGCCGCGCTCTACGTGACCCACGACCTCGCCGTCGTGGCCGCGGTCGCGACACGCGTCGCGGTGATGTACGCCGGCCGCATCGTCGAGCTGGGCCCCGCCGACAAGCTGTTCGAGTCCTCGGGCCACCCCTACACGCGGCGGCTCGTCGGCGCGATCCGCGGTTGACCGGAGGTCGCAGCCTGGCCGGCATCCCCGGCCATGCGCCGTCGCCGGGCAAGCGTCCGCAGGGTTGCCCC